>NZ_LFLS01000015.1 GCF_001189915.1 Herbaspirillum autotrophicum | reverse complement strand
AGGAATCGACCATGCTGATGTTCATTATCGGCATGTCGCTGCTGTATTCCTATGTCATGAGCTATCTGCATATCAGCCAGTCGGCAGCAGAATGGATCGTGGCCCAGCAATTGTCGAAGTGGATGTTGCTGACCACCATCCTCAGCCTGATCATCGTGCTCGGATTTTTCCTGCCGCCGGTCTCGCTGATCCTGATGACCGCACCGATCATCCTGCCGCCGCTCAAGGCTGCCGGTTTCGATCTGATCTGGTTCGGCGTGGTAATGACGGTGGTCATGGAAATGGGCCTGATTCATCCGCCGGTGGGCTTGAATATCTTTGTGATCAAAAACGTCGCGCCGGATATTCCGCTCAAGGATGTGATCTGGGGCGTGATGCCCTTCCTCGGCCTGATGTTCGTGGCGGTGATCCTGCTGTGCCTGTTTCCCGGGATTGCCACCTGGTTCCCGGATCTGGTGATGGGGCCGGCAAGCTGAGTCGGCAGTCAGTTGTTGCCATCAACAAAAACGCCCGCATCATCACTGATTCGGGCGTTTTTCCGGTTGGCGATCATTCACGCCGGCGCGGCATGTTCCTCGCATTGCATGGCGTCTCCGAGCCAGTCGCGTTTGCATTTGCGACGCACCGGATCGGTAACGGCTTTCTGCATTGGTGCCGATGGCAACACCGCTTGCGGTGCAACAGGCGGCGTCTTCGAGGTCAAGACTGCCGCCGCCGCATTGATGATGGAAGTGATCATGGGCTGCTCCGCTTAGTTGTGACTGACTGCTGCTTGCTGATGCGGCACGCTGTGAAACAGACGGTCGAAATACACCAGGCTGTCGCTACCCTCGCCGCGCAAACTGATAGCGTCGATTTCGGCAATCAGGATGGTGTGGCTACCGACTTCATCGGCGCGCGTGATGCGGCCCTGCAAACTGGCCAGCGCATGCTTCAGCACCGGCAGTGCCAGTTCGCCTTCGCCCCAGTGCTGCTCGGTAAAGCGTTGCTCCATCGGCACTCCGGTCATGCCGGCAAAATGGCGGGCATGCTCTTCCTGATCGGCGGCCAGCACATTGACCGCCAGCACGCCATTGGTCTTGAACACCTGATTCATGGCGCTGGAACGGTTCAGGCAGACCAGCACCGTCGGCGGTGAATCGCTGACCGAACAGACTGCCGTCACGGTAATACCGCAACGGCCGGCGGCACCGTTGCTGGTCACGATATTCACCGCAGCACTCATGCGTGCCATGGCATTGCGAAATTCACTGCGGCGGTTATCGCTGTGTTCCATGATGATCTCCGAATGATGACGAACGGTTATTGACGGAACTGATCAAGCACGTTGATATCGTCGTTGTTATGCAGATGCGGCACCAGCCAGCCGTTCTGATCGTAATCGGCCAGACACTGATCCACCAGTTCGGTCATCTTCGCCAATGTTCCCGAGCCTTGCGCATGACGCAGACACTGCATGCGAATTTCATCCTGACTGCCGGCGTAATTGATTTCATATAATTCATGACGACCGCCGAATTCAGTGCCGATGGCATCCCACAGCAACTTCAGAATCTTGATGCGCTCGATATGATCGATGCCGGCCGAGCCGCGCACATAGCGCGCCAGATAATCGTTGATCATCGGATTCTTGATGTCACGCACGCCGGACGGCAAATAGATCAGGCCACTGGCGACGATTTCTTCAATCACTTTCTTGATCGCGGTATAGGCTTGCGGCGCCAATACGCGATACGCCTGCTGCGCTTCGGTGCCGGGCATCCAGCTGCCGTTTTTCCAGGCATCGGAATTGCCGGTCATGGCTTCGGTCAACGACCAGAAAGTATTGCGCCAGGCCAGCACTTCACCGACCGAGGCTTGTACGCCGCGGAAATCCATGGTGCCGGTGCACTTCAGCGCCTTGACCAGCAAGCCGCTGATGAAGTCGAGCTTGACCGCCAGACGGGTGCAAGCTTGTAACGGGAACAGACGACCGAAACCGCCTTGCGGGAACCAGTTGCGGCAACGATCCAGATCACGGTAGATCAAGACGTTTTCCCAAGGAATAAACGCATTGTCGAGAATCAGGATGGCGTCATTCTCGTCGAACCGGCTCGACAGTGGATAGTCGAACGGCGCCCCGCTCAGACCGGCATTCAATTCATAGGAGGGACGGCAAATCAGTTTCATGCCGGGCGTATCCATGGCGGCAATAAACATCAGCGCCAGATCGGTATTATCGCCGAGCAAACCGGCCGAGCCCTGACCGATGAAGTTGTAATGCGTGAGTGCCGAACCGGTCGCCACCACCTTGGCGCCGCTGACGTAGATGCCGGCATCAGTTTCGCGATCCACGGTCATGAAGACATCGCGCACTTCATCCACCGGCTTGTCGCGGTCGATGGGCGGATTGACGATCGCATGATTCAGATACAGACAGGATTCCTGAATCCGCTTGTACCATTGGCGGGCATTGTCTTCAAACTTGCCGTAGAACTCCGGCACGATACCGAGCGCGCTGCCGAAGGCGGCCTTGTAATCCGGGGTGCGCCCCATCCAGCCGTAGCTCAGGCGTGACCAGGCGGCAATCGCGTCGCGCTGTTCGCGCAGTTCGCCGGCATTGCGGGCGTAGCGGAAAAATTTGTGGGTGTAGCCGCCGTTGCCGGTATCGGTATCCCAGCACAAGGTTTCCTTGCTGGCCGGATCGTGCAGTGCGTCATACATGCGGGCAATCGAGGCCGCCGAATTACGGAACGCCGGATGGGTCGTCACATCCTTGACGCGATCACCGTAGATGTAGATTTCGCGACCGTCGCGCAGGGACTCCAGATATTCGGCGCCGGTGAACGGACGGGTCTTGTCGGCGCGTACGTCTTCGGGATACACCTTGGGCAAATCGCGTGATGTCATGCTGGTCTCCAGTGTTGTGATTGAATTCATGCTTGATCGATGCATCCATGATGCGATCTTTTTTGGCATAGCCCAATGCACGTAAGCTGGAATCGTTGGTACTTTTCATGGCCGCCGGCGGATCACGGCCCGATGGTGATGTCAGGCCGCCCGGGTGCGCGCATGATCGCGCCATTCGCCGGGCGCCTGCTCGGCATGCAGGCGGAAGAAACGGCTGAAATAAGAGACATCCTTGAAGCCCAGGTCGTAGGCAATTTCGGATACCGAGACCGAGGAAAACAGCAGCTGGCGCTTGGCTTCCTGCAACAGCCGGTCGTGCACCAGACGCTTGGACGGCAGGTCGGCGACGCGGCGGCAGATGTCGTTGAGACGCGGTTCGGTCAGATTGAGCGCCGCCGCATACTGGTTGAGTGACCAGTGCTGCTTGAAGTTGGCTTCGATCAGTTGATTGAAGTCCTGAAAGATTTGTACATCGACCTGACGCAAGACCTTGCCGGGTGTCTGGGTTGAGGTTGACGACAGGCGCGCCATCGAGACAAATGCCAGCCGCGTCAGCGCGACCAGATTCAATTCGCGGCCAATGTGCGTGGCGGCAAACTCGGCGCCGAGCAAGTCGAAATAATGCAGCAGTTGACGCCGTTCCCGGGCATCGCCATCGCCGTCATTGCCGGACGGCTCCAGTTCGACGCAGGTCGGATTGGCCAGCCGCTGTTCCAGCAAGCCGCTGGGATCGCTTTTGAACAGTCGCCAGATCAATTGTTGCCGGGCTTCCAGCACATAGCCGTCGGCATCGTCGCTGATGATGAAGGCGTGAGTCACCGATGGCGGCGTCAGGAAAAACAGCGGCGCGCGTGCGTGATAGAACTGTTCGTCGAGATGCAGCCGCACTTCGCCACGCGTCAGCAGATGGACCTGGAATACCCGGTCATGCCGGTGTGCAATCATGTTGCGGCCGAAGAAATCGGCCAGCTTGCCCAACGGCTCGCAATGCACTTCGTCGTTTTCGTAACGCAGATCGAACGTGCGTCCGAGATCGATATTCGGGATCGGCGCTGCCGGGATATTCTGTTTCAGCATGGGATGCTCAGGCACCATGGCACTGGTGCAGTGTCGATAACGGGCTCAGGTCCGGGCATGTTGCGCTTTCCTGTATTGCCGCTCAGCCGGCGCGGGCTTTCTTGCGGGCCGCAGCCGGGCCGGCAGCCGCCTCCGTCTTTTTGGTGGCGGCGGTTTTGCGCAACTCGGGCAGTTCTACCAATTCGATCTGCTTGTCCTGTGCCGCCAGAAATTCGTCGAGCGCCTGATACAGTTTGGCCACCGTATCGGAACCGATGCCTTGTTCCAGATGGGCATATTGTTGCTCGATCAATGGCGCAATCTGCTTGATCAGCACCCGGCTCTTGGCGGTCAGCGCCACCAGAATGCGACGCTGGTCGGTATCGACTCTGGTGCGTTCCACCAGTTGCACATCTTCCATCCGCACCAGCACGCCGGCCAGACTCGGACTCAGAATCTGGCAGGTTTCGCAGATTTGCCATTGCTCCATGGGCTCCTGATAATCGCTGATGGCCCGAATCACCCGCCATTGCTGCTCGGTCAGGCCGTGGTGATTGAGGATCCGGCGAAAATTGCCCATCACGCGTTCGCGCGCCTGCAATAGCAATAATGCGAGATTTCGGTGTTTCAGAGATTTTTCCATGTGCCTGATGTCTGCCTTCGCGCGAATGCCGCCGACGGCGGTTGGTCTGTATTGTGTTGCAGCTTACTTGAAAGTTTCCGATTCTACAAAAGTCTCGTGGTCCCGGCATCAAGGCAGCCGGGCCGGCAGCAAAAACGGCGCATACTTTTCAAATAAATCCGGATTCCCATTGACACACTAACATATTAGTAATTATATTGTGGAACATATTAGCTAATTCAGCGATCACCCCGCTGAAGCCGCCAATCAAGAAAAACAGAGACAGATGAGGTATTGCAATACCCGCAACATTTTTTCGCAGCGCATCAATGCTGCCACCATGCCTGGCCCGGCGGCACGAGCGATTCACCGTCAGCCGCCCGGCATGGCAGGCAAGCCAACAGACTGAATTGGAAGGTGAACATGCAACTATCGGCGTCATTACCAGCAACGGCAATCCCCGCAGCAATACCGGCGGCCATCGATGGCAGCGTCTACGGCGTCATCCTGAATGACCGTGACTCGCTGGCGCGCATCGCTTCGGCGCTGCCGGAAGCGCCCTACAAAGGCGCGCCGAAAGCGCCAGTGCTCTACATCAAGCCCGCCAACACCCTGACCGGCGACGGCGCGGTGGTGAACCTGCCGGTCGGCGCCGATCACCTCGAAATCGGTGCCACCATCGGTATCGTCATCGGCAATCCGGCTGCGCGCATCAGCCCGGCGCATGCAACCGCGCATATCGCCGGCTACGTGATCGTGGCCGACCTCAGCTTGCCGCACAGCAGCTATTACCGCCCGGCCATCCGTGAAAAGTGTTTTGATGACGCCTGCGTGATCGGCAGCCATATCGCTGCCACCGGTACTGTGGCCGATCCGGCCGTACTGGAAATCGTGACCCTGGTCAACGAGCGTGAAGTCAGCCGCCGTTCGCTGCGCGATCTGGTGCGCAATGTGCCGACCCTGCTGACCGATGTTACCGAATTCATGACCCTGAACCGCGGCGACGTGCTGCTGACCGGCGTCACCTGGCAAGCGCCACTGGCTGGTGACGGTGATCGCATCAGCATTCGTGTCGACGGCATCGGCGAACTGAACTTTTCACTTACCGGCAAGGCAGCGGAGCAAGCAGCATGAGCGATACCATCAAGCAATTCGACCAGCCATCCGCCAAACGCGGCCGTATCTTTTTCAATGGTGCGGTGCATGAAGTACAGCCGGCCGCAGAGGGCTTCATCCGTCTGGCCGATGGCCGTACGTTGAAGGAAGATGAAGCACACTGGCTGCCGCCGGTAGTACCGGGCACCATTTTCGCGCTCGGCCTGAACTACGCCGACCATGCGCGCGAACTGGCATTCAAGGCGCCCGAGCAACCGCTGGTATTCCTCAAAGGACCGAATGCCCTGACCGGCCATCATGGCCACAGCCGACGTCCGGCCGATGCCACTTACATGCACTATGAATGTGAGTTGGCAGTGATCATCGGCAAGCATGCCAAGAACGTCAAACGCGAACATGCCTACGACTATGTCGCCGGCTACGCGGTTGCCAATGATTACGCCATTCGCGATTATCTGGAAAACTATTACCGCCCCAATCTGCGGGTCAAGAACCGCGACGCTTGCACGCCGATCGGCCCATGGCTGGTGGATGCCGCCGCCATTCCGAATCCGATGAACCTGCAATTGACCACCAGCGTCAACGGCAAACAAACCCAGCACGGCAACACTTCGGACTTGGTGTTCGACATCCCGACCCTGATCGAATACCTGTCGGCCATCATGACATTGTCTCCAGGCGACATTATCCTCACCGGCACGCCGGAAGGTCTGGCCGATGTCGTCGCCGGCGACTGCGTAGTCACCGAAATCGAAGGCGTGGGACGCCTGGTCAACACCATCGTCAGCGACGATACTTATTTCAATCCGGTAATTTAATTGGCGACGACATCATGATCAAACATCTTATCAACGGCAAGCAAGTCGAAAGTCAGCGTGTTTTTGAAACCCGCAATCCTGCCAACAATGAAGTGCTGGCAGAAGTCGCCAGCGGCGGCGAAGCTGAAGTCGCGGCGGCCGTGCAAGCGGCCAAGGATGCCTTTCCGGCGTGGGCCGGCAAGCCGGCGGCGGAACGCGCCAAGCTGATGCGCAAGCTGGGTGAACTGATTACTCAGAACGTGCCCGAGCTGGCCGAAATGGAAACCAACGACACCGGCCAGGTCATCGGCCAGACCAAGAAGGCGCTGATCCCGCGCGCTGCCGACAATTTCCATTTCTTTGCCGAAATCGCCGCCCACATGGATGGCGAGTGCTATCAATCCGATACCGGCCATCTGAACTACACCATGTGGAATCCGGTGGGCGTCTGCGCCCTGATTTCGCCATGGAATGTGCCATTCATGACTGCCACCTGGAAAACTGCACCCTGTCTGGCGCTGGGCAACACGGCAGTGATGAAGATGTCGGAACTGTCGCCGCTGACTGCCGACCGTCTGGGCCAGCTGGTGCTGGAAGCCGGCATTCCGGCCGGGGTCTTCAACGTCGTCCACGGCTATGGCAAGGACGCCGGCGAACCGCTGATCCGCCATCCCGATGTGCGTGCGATTTCTTTCACCGGCAGCACGCTGACCGGCAACCGCATCGTGCAACAGGCCGGCCTGAAGAAATTCTCGATGGAACTCGGCGGCAAATCGCCGTTCGTGATTTTCGATGATGCCGATTACGAGCGCGCGCTCGATGCCGCCGTCTTCATGATCTTTTCCAACAATGGCGAACGCTGCACCGCCGGTTCCCGGATTCTGGTCCAGCGCGGCATCTACGACAAGTTCGTGACCGACTTCGCGGCCCGCGCCGCCAAACTGCAAGTGGGCGACCCGCTCGATCCGAATACCATCATCGGCCCGATGATCAGCCCTGAGCACAAGCAAAAGGTGGCGCGCTATATCGAGATCGGTCAGGAAGAAGGCGCCCGCATGGTATTCGGCGGCGGCACGCTGGAGTTGCCGGCGCATCTGCGCAACGGCAACTGGATTCAGCCGACCGTGTTCGCCGATGTCGACAATCGCATGAAGATCGCGCAAGATGAAATTTTCGGCCCGGTGCCCTGCCTGATTCCGTTCATCGACGAAGCCGATGCTCTGCGCATCGCCAACGATACGCCATATGGTTTGTCGTCCTACGTGTGGACTGAAAATACCGGCCGCGCCTTGCGCATGGGCCGCGGCATCGATGCCGGCATGGTATTCGTCAACAGCCAGAACGTGCGCGATCTGCGTCAGCCGTTCGGTGGCACCAAAGCCTCCGGTACCGGCCGCGAAGGCAATCATTTCAGCTTCGAAGTCTTCGCCGAAGCCAAGAATGTCTGCCTCTCTTACGGCAATCATCCGATCCCGCGCTGGGGCGTCTGAGTCGACCATTTAAAGGATAAACATCATGGGCAAACTGGCGCTCGCAGCAAAAATCACCCACGTACCGTCGATGTACCTATCGGAACTGGACGGCCCCAACAAGGGTTGCCGTCAGGCCGCAATTGACGGCCATCACGAAATCGGCCGCCGCTGCCGCGAACTCGGGGTGGACACGATTGTGGTGTTCGACGTCCATTGGCTGGTGAATTCGGAATACCACATCAATTGTGCTCCGCATTTCAAGGGCCTGTACACCAGCAATGAGTTGCCGCATTTCATCAAGAATCTGGCCTATGAATATCCGGGCAATCCGCAGCTCGGTCATCTGATCGCCGATGTCGCTAACGAAATGGGCGTCAAGACCCGGGCCCACAGCGATACCACGCTGGAACTCGAATATGGCACGCTGGTGCCGATGCGCTACATGAATGCCGACCAGCATTTCAAGGTGGTCGGGGTATCCGGCTGGTGCATGTGGCACAAGCTCGAAGAAAGCGCGCGCTTCGGGCTGGCGGTGCGCAAAGCCATCGAAGAACGTTATGACGGCACCGTAGCGGTATTCGCCAGCGGTTCGCTGTCGCATCACTTCGCTGAAAACGGCACCGCGCCGGATTACATGAACAAGGTATTCGATCCGTTCCTGGAACAGATGGACCGCCGTGTGGTGGAAATGTGGCAGCAAGGCGACTGGAAAACCTTCCTCGAGATGCTGCCGATGTACAACGAAAAATGCTGGGGCGAAGGCGGCATGCACGACACCGCGATGTTGCTCGGCATGCTCGGCGGCGCGAATTACGATCAGGGAGTGGAAGTGGTCACGCCTTACTTCGGCAGCTCCGGCACCGGCCAGATCAATGCGATCTTTCCGGTCACGCCGTTACGCAACACCACCACCGCCTGAGGATAGCCATGCCCCATCTGACCCTGGAATATTCCGCCAACCTGCAAGACACGGGCGACTTCGGCACCCTGTGCCAGCAACTGGCCCAGACCCTGATCGCGCAACAAGCCGATGGCAAGGCGGTGTATCCGATCGGCGGCGTGCGCGTGCGGGCGCTGGCGGCGCTCGACTATTGCATCGCCGATGGCCGGCCCGACGCCGCTTTTGTGCACGCGACGCTGAAGATTGGCGCCGGCCGCAGCAACGACACCCAAAAGCGTACCGGTGACGCCTTGTTCGAGGTCATGAAAAATCACTTCGCCGCGATTTACCAGCAAACCGGTCTGGCGCTGTCACTGGAAATCAATGAATTCAGCGAAAGCGGCAGCTGGAAACACAACAATCTGCATGCCCGCTTCCGCTAAGCATGCCCTTGCTATCTGTCTGAAAGAATACGAATGCTTCCTCTGAGCACCATCCAGGAACTGGCCCGGCAACTCAACCAGGCTGAAAAAACCCGCACTCAGGTGCGCCACTTTTCTCAAGCCCATCCCGAGATGACGATTGAAGACGGCTACGCGATTCAGCGTGAATGGGTCAAGCTGCGCCTGAGCGAAGGCCGCACCATCCGCGGTCGCAAGATCGGCCTGACCTCGCGCGCCATGCAGCAATCGTCACAGATCAACGAGCCGGATTACGCACCGCTGCTTGACGACATGTTCTTCGAACAAGGCGGCGACATTCCATTCAGCCGCTTCATCGCACCACGCGTCGAAGTGGAACTGGCATTCATTCTCGGCAAGCCGCTCAAAGGCCCCGGCGTGACCATGTTTGATGTGCTGGCGGCGACCGAATACATCACGCCGGCCATCGAAATCATCGATGCCCGGATCGAACAATTCGACCGCGACACCAAGGCGCCGCGCAAGGTCTTCGATACCATTTCCGATTTCGCCGCCAATGCCGGCATCGTGCTCGGCGGTTTGCCGGTCAAGCCGAATGATGTTGACCTGCGCTGGGTGGGCGCCATGCTGTATCGCAATGGCGTGATCGAAGAAACCGGTCTGGCCGCCGGCGTGCTGAACCATCCGGCCAATGGCGTGGCGTGGCTGGCCAACAAGATCGCGCCTTACGACGAGCAACTGAATGTCGGCGACGTGGTGCTGGCCGGTTCGTTTACGCGGCCGGTAGGCGCTGCCGTCGGCGATACCTTCCAGGCCGATTACGGTCCGCTCGGCCAGATCGCTTTCCGTTTCGTCTGATTTTCATTTTGTCTGCCTCAGGAATTTGCCATGGACATGCCATTCAATAAATTCAAGCAAGCCTTGCAACAGAAGCAATTTCAGGTCGGCATGTTTCTCGGACTGGGTAACCCGGTCAGTGCCGAAATCCTGGCCGGTTGCGGCTTTGACTATCTGCTGATCGATGCCGAACACGGCGCCAATGACGTGCGTTCGGTACAGACGCAATTGCAGGCAATGGCCGCGTATCCGCCGTCTTGCCTGGTGCGTCCGGCCAATCACGATGCGGCGCTGATCAAACAATTGCTCGGCATCGGCGCCCAGACCTTGCTGGTGCCCATGGTCGATACGGCGGCGCAAGCCGCTGCGATTGTCAGCGCCATGCATTACCCGCCGCGGGGCATTCGCGGCGTCGGCACCGGACTGGAGCGCGGTGCCCGCTGGAATGCGGTGCCGGCTTACTTCCAGCAGGTGGCGCAACAGATTTGCCTGATCGTGCAAATCGAATCGCGCGCCGGGCTGGAAAATCTGGATGCCATCGCTGCCGTCGACGGCGTTGATGGTGTCTTCATCGGCCCCGCCGATCTGGCCGCATCAATGGGCTATCTTGGCCAGCCCGGTCATCCGGAAGTCAAGGCTGCCATCGAACAAGCTATCGTCCGTATCGGCAAGGCCGGCAAGGCGGCCGGCGTGTTTTCCACCGATCCGGCACTGGCTGCGGCCTATCGCGCCAGCGGCGCCGACTTCGTTGCGGCCGGCGCGGACACCGGCGTGCTGCGCAGCGCTGCGATCAATCTGCTCAACAGCATCAAGCCAGCCTCCGCCACCGTCGGCGCGGCGTATTGAATGCACGGCCTGGCCTGATTCTGCTTTACTGAGTGACCGGCAGTCCTTGCCGGTCACTCCCCCCTTCCGCTCCATCACTTCTGTTTTCCGGGATTCCCATGTCTGCTTACGACTTCAAACTGAACGACCCGGCGCTGTTGCGCCAGCAATGCCATATCGGCGGCGATTGGCAAGATGCCGCCAGCGGCGAACGCTTCGATGTCACCGATCCGGCCAGCGGCGCCGTGATCGCCAGCGTACCGCTGGCCGGCGCCGATGAAACCCGGCAGGCGATTGCCGCTGCCGAACAAGCCCTGCCGGCCTGGCGTGCCAAAACGGCGGCCGAACGCGCGCGCATCTTGCGCAACTGGTTCAATCTGTTGCTCACGCATCAAGACGACCTGGCGCGCATCATGACGCTGGAACAAGGCAAGCCGCTGGCCGAAGCCAAAGGCGAGATCGCTTATGCCGCCGCGTATATCGAATGGTTTGCGGAAGAAGGCAAACGCGCCTACGGCGAAGTGATTCCATCTCCGTTCGCAGATCGCCGCTTGCTGGTGGTGAAACAACCGGTCGGTGTCTGCGCTGCCATCACGCCATGGAATTTCCCGGCTGCGATGATCACGCGCAAGGTCGCGCCGGCATTGGCGGCCGGGTGCACCATGGTATTGAAGCCGGCGGAACTGACGCCATTGTCGGCACTGGCGCTGGCGGAACTGGCGACGCGAGCCGGCATACCGGCCGGCGTGTTCAACGTGGTTACCGGCAACCCGCGCGCCATCGGCGGTGAACTGACCAGCAGTCCGATTGTCCGCAAATTGTCCTTTACCGGATCGACCGAAGTCGGCCGCCTGTTAATGGCGCAATGCGCACCGACCATCAAGAAGCTGTCGCTTGAACTGGGCGGCAATGCCCCCTTCATCGTCTTCGACGACGCCGACCTGGATGCTGCAGTCGCCGGCGCCATCGCCTCCAAGTATCGCAATACCGGCCAGACCTGCGTCTGCAGCAATCGCTTTCTGGTACAGGCCGGCATCTACGATGCCTTTGCCCAAAAGCTGGCCGTGGCGGTAGCCGCACTCAAAGTCGGCCAGGGCTTTGAAGCCGACGTGACCCAGGGACCGCTGATCAATGAAGCCGCCGTCAGCAAAGTCGAGCATCTGGTCAGTGATGCACTCGCCAAGGGCGCGCAAGTGGTCGCCGGCGGCAAGCGTCATGCGCGTGGCGGCTTGTGGTATGAACCAACCGTGATGACCGGCCTGACGCCCGATATGGCGCTGGCACGGCAAGAAATTTTCGGACCCGTGGCCGGACTGTTCCGTTTCGAGGACGAGGCGCAAGCGGTGGCGATGGCCAACGACACTGAATTCGGACTCGCCGCCTATTTCTACACGCGCGACAATGCCCGCATCTGGCGCGTTTCGGAAGCGCTGGAATATGGCATGGTCGGTATCAATACCGGCCTGATCTCGACCGAAGTCGCGCCGTTTGGCGGCGTCAAGAATTCCGGACTGGGCCGCGAAGGTTCACGCCACGGTCTTGATGATTATCTGGAATTGAAGTATCTGGCGATGGGCGGACTGTAAGTCCTCAGCCAGCGGCAGCACCGGTAACGCCGGCGCTGTCGCTAACGGCTGCGCCGGCCGTCGGTCACGGAAATGGTATTGAGGTATTTGCTGAACAAGTCAGTCAGTGAACTGACTTCCAGCTTCTTGTAGATCCGCTTGCGCAAGGTTCTGACCGTATGCGTGCTGATCGCCAGATCGAGCGCCACGCCTTCGTTGCTGGCGCCGGTCAGCAAACGGCGGCACACTTCCATCTCGCGCGTCGACAAGGATTGCAGCGCCTGCCACTGCACATCATCCGGCCCGCCCGGCTTGTGCGGCACCCGCGCCTGAGCGCGTGAAGTCCCCATTTGCTCGGCGTGATGCCAGAGCGCTGCCGTCAACGGCAACGCCAGCGCCTGCGCATTCTGCACGTCGGCTGCGGCGAAATTGCCGGTGCTTGCCAGGCGATACAGATTGCAACACACCATGCTGTCGTCGCGACAACTGATCAGTGAAATCTTGTCGCACAAGCCGGCGCGTTCAAAGAAGAAGGTGTTATAGATCGGTGAGGCATTGAGCCGGTGATCGAATTGCATCGCCACCGGCTGGCCTTTGCCGATATCCCACGAGCTCAACAGACTTTTATCGAGCAGATGATAGCGTTCCAGATAACGCTGATTGAGCGTATTGGCGATACGCGGCGGCAGTTTTCCCACCGTAAACAAACCGCGAATCTGGTTCTTGCCCACCAGATTGGCGACGATATGGTCGGCCTGTATCGCTTGCTCCACCAGCGCGAACGCCGCCGCCCCGAAGTCGGGTTCGCCGATGGCGGCGATCAGGCGGCCCAGCGACTGGTACAGGGCGTCAGCGTTCATGATGGCGGATCAGGCCGGTTGACCTGTGCGAATGGGGATGATGACTGGCATTGTAGCGTCAGTGCCGGCATAGCCCGGATTTTCTTGCGTCGCCTGTTCTTCATCGGCACGCTTTTTCAGATAACGCCGCATCGCCACTGACGGTCCATCCGCTGCGACCGAAAATTCAAACATGTCGTCCGCCGCTGTATTGAGCCACACCTCTTCCAGCGCCGCCAACCCTTCGACATCTTCATTGAAGGCGGCGAACAGATTGTCGTGCATGAAATGCGTGATGCTTTCATCATCCTGCCCAAAGTCGCGGCCATGGACGATGAAATAGTGGCTCGATGAATGCGTTTGCGGCGTCAGCAAATGCGCGGTCTTGATGCGCGACACCTGGCGCTCGCTCTCCACCAGTTTGCTATCGTAAAAGCTGACATTGACCTGATGGAAAGCCGGCGACTTGAATTCCGACCTGACGATGCGCGCGGCGGTATTGCAGCCTTCCAGTCCGGTCGGACGGCCCCATACCGGCGGCAAGGTAGTTGGCACCACATCGCGGTTGAGCGCGAAATAGCCATCATCGATTTCCGTCTTGAACGGTGCCTTGGCATAATCCGGGGTGCCGATCGTGTTGGCATGCAGGAATGACAGGTGCGTCAGGTCCAGCAGATTTTCATGCATGCTGACATAGTTCGATTGCAAATCGAAATAGCCGCTGGATGTTTCCCAGTCCGGCTGCGTCAGCCACGCCTGCTCGGGCAACTTGCTTTCATCGGCCAGCGCCGGGTCACCCATCCAGATCCAGACCAGCGGCCCCTTTTCGATCAGGCGATATTGCGCCACGCCGATGCCCTTGGGACATTTGGCGGCCGACGGCACCTCAACGCAATTGCCTTCGGCGTCGTAGCGAAAGCCATGATAGGCGCACACCACGGTGTCGCCATCGAGCGTACCGCGCGACAACGGGAACGCCCGGTGCGCGCAACGGTCCGCCAGCGCAACCGGCACCCCGGCTTCGGTGCGGAACATGACGATACGTTTGTCGAGCAAGGTCCGTTGCAGAAATTCACGCTTGATCTCATTGCCGAAAGCGGCCACATACCATTCATTGAAAATGAAACGGGTACTGCGATTGGCCATGCTGGCAGCGGTTTTCTTGACGGCTTGCAACATGGCTGGCGAGGGAAGTGACATACCTGCTCCTTATGCGGCTGCCGACAACGATTGTTCGGCAGCAATACGTTTATTCATCAGCCAGCGGAAATGGCCGAGCGCGTTATCCACCGGCAATGGCATCATCTTGAAATTCGGGTCCAGCGCCAGCGACCGGTGCTGGGCGTGAATCATGTCCCAGTCTTCCTTGAACGCCGCTACGATGTCGGCATGCAATTGCGCCGTTACCGCCGGTTGATCGAGCGCGAAGTCATGCGCCTGGGAAAAGAAATAATGGCTGCTGTTTTCGGTTTCCGGCGTCAGCGCCTGAGCACTGCGGAACTGTACTGCGCCATCGCGGCCGCCCTGCTGTGCGCCACTGCCGACCGGGGCGCTGCCGGAATCCATCAACAATACGCCGGGCAACACGAAGTCATAGATATTCCAGCGATCGACATTGTCGGTCCAGCCGGTCAGGTTCTTGACGAACGGCGCCGGCGGGCCATCGGTAAACCAGCGCGTGATCTTGACGCCGTTGTCCAGCCGGTCCACGGTGGCGCGGCTCTCGGCATAGCCGGAACTGCCGCCCAGCGTGGTTTCGTGCAGAAACGGCAAATGCGAAAAATCGAGCAGGTTATCGGCAATCAGAAAGTAGTCGACGTCGTAATGAATGTAGTCAGGCTGATAGCGCCAGTCCGGACTCTCCAGCCAGAAGGTATCCGGGATCAGCGACAGATCGGCCAGTGCGGCGTCGCCCATCCAGATCCAGATCCACTTGTTGCGTTCGACCACGGTAAATTTATTGACACAGGCGGCCGGCGGAATCCGGTCTTGCGCCGGAATCTGCACGCATTTGCCATGGGTATCGAATTTCAGCCCGTGATACATGCAGCGCACCGTGCCATCTTCGATGCGGCCCTTGGACAACGGCGCGCCGCGATGCGGGCAACGGTCCTGCAAGGCCACCACCGCACCATCGCCATCGCGCCACAACACCACCGGCGTATTCAGGATGGTGCGGGAAAACAGCGTGGTGCTGCTCACTTCATGCGACCAGGCGGCCACATACCAGGTATTTTTCAAAAACATTGCTTGTCTCCGTCCATTCATCTGTTTTTCGGCGCCGGTCTGTTCTGTTTTTTATTACCGGCCGACACCAGAAATTATAGAGAAATCAGCAAACTTATTTGTACCCCGAACAGGGTACATTTCGCACGCGAACAAATCCTGCAAAAAACCATGAAAAACCATATCCACAGCGGCTTTCATGAAAACGCGACAACTCCGGAAAAGCACC
Source organism: Herbaspirillum autotrophicum (assembly GCF_001189915.1). GTDB lineage: Bacteria > Pseudomonadota > Gammaproteobacteria > Burkholderiales > Burkholderiaceae_D > Herbaspirillum > Herbaspirillum autotrophicum. Next base: position 117,325 of record NZ_LFLS01000015.1, on the reverse strand, counting down.
CTGAATCACGTTTAAATATCGAGCACCAGCAGAGCGCTTTTGGCGCGTGAACAACATGGCGTAAATTGATCATTGCGCGCATGCTCTTCATCGTTGAAATACATATCGCGATGGTCCGGCACGCCTTCCAGCACCCGCGTGATACACGTGCCACAGACACCTTGCTCACAGGACACCGGGATCTCCACGCCCTGCTCCGCCAATACTTCGATCACCGACTTGTCGGCCGGAATGCGATAGCGCTTGCCGGTACTGGCCGCCTGCACTTCGAACGCATGGGCATCGGCATTGCTGACGGCTGCCGCGCCAAAATATTCGCGATGGATCTGACTGTCTTCCCAGCCGGCCTGACGCGCCGACTGCATCACGAAGTCAATGAAACCGCCGGGACCGCAAACATACAAGGGGGTACCGACAGCATTGGCGGCCAGCAAGCGCTGGATATCCAGCTTCTGTTCCGCGGCGCCATCATCGGCATGAAAATGGACTTTATCGCCATACGCGGATGCCGCGATCTCGGCCTGAAACGCAATGCTGCTCAATGAGCGGCCGCAGTAATGCATGTCGAAATCGGCACCGCTGGCGGCCATCGCCTGCGCCATGCACAACAGCGGCGTGACACCGATGCCGCCGGCCAGCAGCAACACGCGTGGCGCCGCCGTCAGTGCAAAATGATTTTTCGGCGCGCTGATCTGAATCACGTCGCCTTCTGCCACCGCATCATGCATGCCGGCCGACCCGCCGCGCGATGCCGGATCGCGCAACACGGCGATACGGTAACGATGGCGCTCATGCGGCGCATTGCACAGCGAATACTGGCGCACGATGCCTGGAGCGACATGAACATCGACGTGAGCGCCGGCCGCAAATGACGGCAAATCGCCGCCATCGCTGGCCATCAGTTCAAAACTGACGATGTCTCTGGCTTCCACGGTTTTCTTTGTTACTTTGACTGACAACGTATTCACGCTATTTCCTCACGATACTTCCACGATTTGATGGCAACGACCGGCGAGGCCGCCCTCACGACCCCGCCGTTCAGGTTCAGAACGTATGACGAATACCCATGTGCAAGGCGGTCTGGCGCGAGGTGCTGGAGGCCGGCAGGGTAAACAGTTGCGCCGTCAGCGGTGTGCCGTTGGCATTGGTGCCGGAGACGCTTTCGTTGGCCGCCACCACATACAGATTGGTGCGCTTGGACAACAAATACGAGGCTGACAGTGAAAGGATGTTGAGCTTGGCGCGGCTCTTGACGTCGGTGTAGGAGTAATCGGCACCGAGCACGATGGTCGGCGACAGATTGATCTTGGAGCCGATTTCATACGTGCGTGCCGTCTGGCTGGACAGACCGAATTTCGATTGGGTCGCGTTGCCATGCACGAACACTTGCTCAAACTGATACGAGGCGCCGAGCGCCAGCGAACGCAAGACATCAGCGGCACTGGTCGGGCCGAACGGATTCGATGACGCCGACAACAAGGCGGCGCTGGTCACGTTGTTACCGCTGCTCCACAGATAGGAGGCACCCAGGCTGAGCGGTCCGTTGATGTACGAAACACCGGCGTTGCGCGAACTGTTTTGCTTGGTATCGCCCGCCACTTCGCCGAAACCGTAAGACACGATACCGGTAAACCCGGCAAAGTTTGGCGTCGTATATTTGAGCGAATTGTCAGTGGGGATATTCAGCACGCGGTCATGATCACCCGGATGGGTCGCCAGATACGACGGACCATACGCCAGCATCGATGCCGCATACGGTGCAATCGCATCGACCGTGGCATTGGACTGGCGACCGGCAGAAATGGAACCGAACGGGCCTTTCAGGCCAACCCGCGAATCGCGGCTGAACAGATTGTTGGCAGTGGCCATGCTGCCGTCATCCAGATTGAAGCCGTTTTCCAGGCTGAAGAACGCGCTGTAACCGCCGCCCAGATCTTCCGTGCCGCGAAAGCCGATACGCGATTGCTGCAGCGTGCCGGCATCCATGCGCACGTTGGATTTTCCGCCCTGATTGGTGACGTAGGTCGGACCGATATCCAAAATGCCGTAGATGGTCACCTGGGCCGAGGCCGCCGCCGACAGCGCCAGCAGTGGCAACAACGGCAGCGCCGCGATCAGTTTTTTCTTGCTCTTCATGATTGTCTCCTTGATGGTTTTTATGGATATATAACCTCGTCCTCGCGGAACGAAGGCTCAGGCAGTCCCGCGGCGATGCCTGGCATTGCCGACCGGATTGCATGAAGGGTGATCAGATTGCGCGGTGCCGGGTGTGCCGCATTACGGGCAATCTGAGGTGCTGCGCTGATGCAGGCTAACTGGGCGTTGGATGTGGCATGGGTTGGTCTCCTCAGGTTGCCAATGACGATGTTCTGTTGCGAAGCGTGCCGTTGCAGACAGTCATCCGATGCTGTCGCCCCCATCCTCTAAACATTTTCACTCGCATTTAAAAACAGATGTAAACGAGAATTATAGAGAGTTCGAAAAATATTGCCGTACCGCTGATGAGGTATGGATCAGGTGACGTATCACCTGAAAAACATCATCGATAATCAGCCAGAAAAAACCTTGCAATCTTTATAAACAAAGGAATACAAACGATAAGATGCCAGCGCTTTCATTTTTCAAAAACAGCGAAGGACAAAGGAATGCGATTTCCCCCTACGCTCCTTCCCGTCGAAAAATGGACGCAGAAAGCCCCTGCCATGCGCGGCATAAATTAAAAGTACTCGTGTTTTTCCACAGCAATATTTTTCAGATGGAACTGAATATTGTTTTTATATTTTTCTGCTGCCGCGGAGCTGTGCGGCGCTTTGTCAGCGCTGCTCCTTGTTGCCACAGGCCGGGCGGTGTAGCCGCCGGCCTGCTTGTTGCTGCTGCTGCATTAGTGCATCACGACATCAATGCTTCTGCGTGTTTGGCTTTGCCGATACCCAGATAGGTTTCGATCACTTTCGGATTGACTGCCAGATCACGTGCCGCGCCTTCCAGTACCAGACTGCCGGTTTCAATCACATAGCCATAGTCCGACACTTGCAAGGCGGCGCGGGCATTTTGCTCGATCAGCAAGGTAGCGACGCCGGTGTCGCGCAAGCCCGAGATGATGCTGAAAATTTCCTTCACGATCAACGGCGCCAGACCCAGGCTCGGCTCATCCAGCATCAACAGTCGCGGCTTGCCCATCAGCGCGCGGCCGATGGCCAGCATCTGCCGCTCACCGCCCGACATGGTGCCGGCGGCCTGCACTTCCCGCTCCTTGAGGCGCGGGAACAATTGATAGACCCAATCCAACTGGCTCAGATAATCCTTGTCGCGCTGGCGGTAACGGCGAAAACTGCCGAGCAGCAAGTTGTCCTTGACCGACATCTCGGCAAACAATTCACGGGTTTCCGGCACCAGCGCAATGCCGGCCTGGACCCGCTCTTCGACGTCCATATCGTTGATCGGATTGCCCTCATACGTGATGCCGCCTCGGCTGGGCAACATGCCGATGATGGCATTGAGCAAGGTCGACTTGCCGGCGCCGTTGGGGCCGATCACGCTGACGATGCTGCCGGCCGCTACCTTGACCGAAATGTCATTGATCGCTTCTACTTTGCCGTAACAGACGCGCAGACTGTCTACCGTCAATATTGGTGTATTCATGTCAATCCACTCCACCCAAGTATGCTTCCAGTACCACCGGATCGTTTTGCACCTGCTCTGGCGTGCCTTCGGAAATCTTGGTGCCGAATTCCATCACCACCAGATGATCGGTCAGCTCCATCACGAAATCCATATCGTGCTCGACCAGCAAAATGCTCATGCCTTCATCGCGCAATTGCCGCAACAGATCTGCCAGCGCCTGCTTTTCCTTGTAACGCAAACCAGCGGCCGGCTCATCCAGCAACAGCAGGATCGGATCGCTGCACAAAGCGCGGGCGATTTCCAGAATCCGTTGCTGACCGAGCGCCAGCGAACCGGCTTCGACATGCAGATAATCGCCGAGGCCGACACGACGCAACTGATGTTCGGCTTCTTGCAACAAGGCACACTCTTGCGCCCGGTCGAGACGGAACATCGCGGCCGCCACATTTTTCAGATGACCGCGACCGGTACGCAGATGAGCGCCGATGGCAACGTTTTCCAACACCGACATGGTCGGCAGCAATTGCACGTGCTGGAAAGTACGGCCCAAGCCACGGGCCACGATCTGACGCGCACCGAGACGATCGATCGGTTCGCCGTTGAACATGATCTTGCCGCGCGTGACACCGAACACACCGCTGATCAGATTGAACATGGTCGACTTGCCGGCACCGTTGGGACCGATCAGACCGATGATGTCAGCCGATTTCAACTGGAAGCTGACATCGTTGACCGCCACCAGACCGCCGAATTCTTTGCGTGCCTTGTCGACTTCCAGAATCACGGCACCGGCATCCGGCTTGCTGCGGGTGGACAGCGGCACCGCTGCGCCGTCGCCCGCCGTATCCGCTTTGGCCGCAGATGCCGGCGCTTTGGCCGGCATCACGCGGCGCCAGATATTGACCACGAACGGCCAGATACCTTCCTGCGCATATTGCAGAATCAAAATCAGGATCAGGCCGTAGACAATGATTTCGATATTGCCGTTGGTACCGAGCAGACTCGGCAACCAGACTTGCAACTTGTCTTGCAGCAGCGTCATGATCAGTGCGCCCAGCAAACCGCCCCACACATGCCCGGCACCGCCGATCACCGCCATCATCAAATACTGGATACCCATGTTCAGACCGAACGGGGTCGGATTGACGGCGCGTTGGAAGTGGGCGTAGAGCCAACCCGAAATCGCTGCGAACAAGGCGGCCAGCACGAATACCGTGATCTTGTATTGTGCGGTATTGACACCCATCGCCTCGGCCATGCCAGTGCCGCCCTTGAGCGCGCGCATGGCGCGACCGGGGCGCGAATTGAGCAGATTGACCGAGACCCACACCGCACTCAGGGCAAAGAACCAGATCAGATAATAAATTGAACGGCCGGTATCAAGCGATATGCCGAACAGGGAAATCGGGCTGATGCCGGAGATGCCGTCGTACTTGCCCAGCCACTCCATATTGCCGAACAAAAAGTACAGCGACAGGCCCCAGGCAATCGTCGCCAGCGGCAAATAATGGCCCGACATGCGCAACGTGATGGTGCCAAGCGCATAGGCGCAGATACCGGTGATGACCAGCCCGGCCAGCAAACCCAGCCACGAGGACAAACCGAATTGCGTGGTCAGATAACCGGTGGCATAGGCGCCAAGACCGACGAAGGCCGCTTGTCCGAACGAGGTCAGACCGCCGACCCCGGTCAGCAATACCAGACCGATACAAACGATACTGTAGAGCCCGATATAGTTGGCTTGCGTGACCCAGAAATTGGGCACCGGAAGCACCGGCAACAAAGCGACTGCCAGCGCCAGAATGATAATGCCAGGACGCTTCAACATTATTCGTCCCCTCCGTGGTGAGACGTGGTCATCGAGCGCCACAACAGAACCGGAATGATGATGGTGAACACGATGACTTCCTTGTATTCGCTAGCCCAGAATGAAGAAAATGATTCCAGCAGACCGACCAGCACCGCGCCGATGGCTGCCAGCGGATAGCTGACCAGACCGCCGAGGATGGCGCCGACGAAGCCTTTGAGGCCGATCAGGAAACCCGAGTCGTAATAGATAGCGGTAGTCGGCACGATCAGAATGCCCGACAGCGAACCGATGAAGGCGGCAAAGAACAGCGACAGCTTGCCGGCCATGGTGGTCGAGATACCCATCAGACGTGCGCCGGTGCGATTCATCGCAGTGGCCTTCAAGGCCTTGCCGTAAAGCGTGCGGCTGAAGAACAGCGCCAGCGCCAGAATCAGGATCAGCGACACCACCATCACCACTACGCTTTGCCCGCTGATCTGCATCGCCCCCAGTTCAAAACTGGTTTCCAGATACGGCGTCACGCGCGACCCTTCCGGACCGAAGAACAGCAAACCGAGGCCGGTCATCATGAAATGCACGCCGACCGAGATGATCAGCAGGATCAGTACCTTGGCATTGGCCAGCCGCTGATAAGCGAGACGATAAATCATCGGCCCCATCGGCGTGACCACCGCAATCGACAATGCCGCCTGCACCAGCAACGGCCATTGACGCGGCGTGGCCCACCATACCAGCAACACAATCGCCAGCGGCAGCACCAGATTGAGCAGCAGCATTTTGGGAATCGCGCGGGTGCGGCCGATACGCAATGCCGCCACCAGATCCAGCGTCGTGGTCATGATCGCCATCGCCGCCAGCAACCAGATGGTGGCCGGTACGGTGCCGGCTTGCAGCGACACCAAAGTCAGCGCGCCAAAGGAAACAAACTCGCCTTGCGGCAAAAAGATGATTCTGGTGACGGCAAATACCAGCACCAGTGCCAGCGCTACCAGCGCATAGATGGCACCATTGGTGATGCCGTCTTGCGTCAAAATTGCGAATATAGAAAAATCCATCGCGTTACACCCCGGGCGAAGAGTCGTGCAGTACTGCGTTGAAAGTGAAGCTGCCGGGAACCGGCAGCCGTGATCGGGCATGGCAAGTCATATGTCTCCTCTGACCGGGCTGCCGCAGGCGACGCCCTGTTTTGTTGTAGTTCGTGCGTAATCATGCTGATGTCGCGTATCAGTACCACTTATTGATACGGCATCAGCCGGCATCGTGGACGATGTCGGACGACGACGCAATCATTCGTTGTTCCCGCCACCCTTCTGCGCACGCGTTTTATCGCGTTTCTCTTCTCAGCGGCGAGAACATCTTCAGATATTCATTAATATGTTAAGTATTAATGTAACATGTTCAATAGCGCTGTCAAGTATAATCACCGCACCCTTTTCAAAATTGCGAAGCCAGCCATCGCGGGCAATTACCGCACTGCAAGCGTTCTTCCGCAGTGTCAGTTGCCGGCCTGTGCAGCCAACATAAATGAGCAACAAATTCCAACATCGCAACCTCCCCATGCTGCTGCTGCAGTCACGCGAATCCGTCATGCGCTATTTTCGGCAGGCGCTGAAACAGCGCGGATTGACCGAACAGCAATGGCGCGTGATCCGGGTGCTGCATGAATTCGGTGAACTGGAGACTGGCAAGATTGCGGAAGAGTCATGTATCCTGGCGCCGAGTCTGAGCGGCGTACTGGATCGCATGGAGCGGGATGATCTGATTGTGCGGTACCGGCTGTCGAGCGATCAGCGCAAGGTATTTGTTGATCTGACCGGACGCAGCAAAGAACTGGTCAGCAATATCAGTGATTCGATTGAGGTGCAGTATGCGGCGCTGGAACAGGAGCTGGGCCAGGAACGTCTGCTGTCGATTTATTCGCTGCTGGACAACCTGATCGCACTGCCCGAACCGGAAGCGGCCAAACCCGATATCGTGCGCACCAGGATCACCGCCCGCAAACCGGCACGGGCGACATCAAGAAAAGCAAGCTGAGGGAGTTGAACGGTAATCCGGCGCGGATTGCCGCCGGCATCATTCCGGCATCACCGGTTCGACCTTCTTGCTGGCGAACTTGATCAGCGGCACTTTGCGTACCATCCACAATCCTGCCAGCGCCGAGATGATGGCCAGCGCAATCCCCATATGAATCGCTCCCACCAGCGCATCGCGCGCGGCGTCAAGCAAGGCCGAACCATTATGGCCGGCACTCAGCATCTGGCTCAGCAGGGTGGACTGGATATCGTGATTGACCAGAATTTCCGGATCCTTGAATTCCGCCATCCACTGCACCGCGTGATCGCTTTCCAGCGCCTTCTCTACCCCGCTGCTATACATGTGCGTGACCAGCGTACCGGTCACCGCCGTGCCCAGCATGCCGCCGATCATGCGCAGCGACTGCAACAACGCAGTGGCAATGCCCAGATGTTCGCGGCTGGCCGCTTGTTGCGCAAACACGGTCAGGTTCGGCAATACCAGCCCCAGACCGAAGCCGCCGGCCAACATCGCCGTCAGCATGAAGCTGGTGCTGGTGCCGCGCTGCGACAACACGATGCCCAGACAAGACAAGGCAATCAGCACAAAGCCGACCGTCATCATGATATTGGGATTGGGAATGCGGGTGACGACCCGGCCATTGACGATACTGGCCACGGTAATACAGGCCACCAGCGGCGTGATCAGCAAACCGGCTTCGCGCGGCGACATGCCGAAGCCACCCTGGAACAACAGCGGCGCATACATCAGCATCGAAAACATCGAAAAACCGGCCAGCACCGACAAGATGAACAGACTCGACAAAGCCGGATCGCGCACCATTTCAAACGGCAGAATCGGTTGTTCGGTATGCCGCTCCCATTTCCACAAGCCGTAAAACGCAGCCACGGTAAATGCCAGCAAACCCAGCATGGCCATGGTCAATCCGCGCTTGGGCAACATTTCCACCAGCAATTGCAAGCTGCCCAGCGACAGCGTGATCAGGACCGCGCCAAACCAGTCCAGCCGCATCTTGGCAGTGCTGGCGACATGGCGGATATGCGGCACATAGCGCCACGCAAAAAACAAGGACAACGCGCCCACCGGCAAATTGACATAGAACACCCAGCGCCAGCCCAGCGACTGTGTCAGGAAACCACCGAGCGAGGGCCCCACCGACGTGGCAATGCCAAATGCCGCACTGAGAATGATTTGCCAGCGCAGGCGCACATGCGCATCGGGAAACAGATCGGCCACCGAGGCGAAGGCAGTGCCGACCAGCATGCCGCCGCCGATCCCCTGCAACCCGCGCGCCAGCACCAACATCAGCATGCTGTTGGACAAACCGCACAAGACCGAGGCTGCAACAAAGATAATGATCGATGCGATCAGGAATGGCTTGCGACCGTAAAAATCACCGAGGCGGCCAAAGATCGGCACCGTGATCACAGAAGTCAGCAAGTAGGATGTCGCCACCCAGGCATACAGATCAAACCCTTTGAGCTCCGCCACAATGGTTGGCAAGGCGGTGCCGACAATGGTCTGATCCAGCGCCACCAGCATGATGACGAAACAGATGCCGAGCGTGGCCATGAGAGAAGCGCGAAACGGAAGAACTTGACCGCTGGAGTGAGCGGAATCGGTATGCAGTGACATGGTGGGTGCTGAAAGGCGTTGCGCCGAAGCCATGATTCTACCAACAGTCAGTTCGATTTGCCGGCGCCATTCGCAGCGCTTGATTTCTCCGCAGAAATTTTCGTCTGGACCGGCGGTCGCTGGCGCTCGAAGCATTGCTCGACAACCTCGCTGCCCCACTGTTGGCCGGCGCGTTCGTCGTGCAACACAAACCCGGCGTTTTCGTAGAGCCGGCGCGCCGCGTCCAATCCCCGGAAGGTCCACAAACGAGTCGCAGCAAACCCTTGCCCGTCACAAAAAGCCAACGCCGCGCTCAGCAACTTGTGGCCGACACCTGCACCGCGCATGCCATCATCCACGATGAACCAACGCAAGTGGGCCGTATCATTTCCCAAGTCCTCACCGTCGATGGCAACCGCGCCCACGATCCGTCCCGACTGCGTTGCCACCCAGATACCATTTTTCGGATTCGCCAGCCGCGCGACAAACTCCGCCATGCCTGTCGCCACCAGGCTTTCGAAAAATTGCCCGAAGCCGACGCTGCGAGCATAGAAATTCGCATGCATCTCGGTTACGCGCCCGACGACACCCGGCTGGTAGCCTCGTCGTACCTCGACCGACTCCACCGGGTTGAACGGCGTGCCGAGCCGGTGTGCTTCGAGGGCCCGGGAATAGGCGCCCAGTCCTTGCCCCACGACCTGTTGTTCAACTTGCGGCAACTGCGCCAGTGCAGTCGTCACCTGATGCCGGCCAAACGCGTTGATCGACGCCAGCGTATGCCGTCCCTTGGCAGTCAAGGTCAGCACTTTGGCGCGGGCATCGGTGGCACTTGGCGCTTCCTTCAGCTCACCGCCCTCGATCAGCTTGCGCACCATGCGGCTGACACTGGATTTTTCCAGACACAACACCTCGGCCAGTTGCACTGCTGTCAATGACTGGCGGCTGCCAATTTCCATAATGGCGTGGACTGCTGACGGTGGGTAATCAGTTGCCGCCAGCGTCGCCTGCATGAAGCCAAGCTCGCGCACCATCTGGCGCGAAGCCGCACGAATACTTTCAACCAGCTCAGGATCGCAATCGAACATTTTTCTTCCCCTGTTGATATTAAGTTGTATCATACAACCAATAGTCCCGATGATGTTGACAATGGAGAGCACCCACATGCAGCCACTGAAACAGCAACATGAACTGAATACCGGACGTAGTCGCATGGCCGGGCGCATCGGACTGGTCACCGGCGGCAACAGCGGCATTGGTCGTGCTACCGCGATCCTGATGGCGCGCGAAGGCGCCGCCGCGGTCGTGATCGCCGGTCGGCGCGCAGCGGAGGGGCAGGAGGTGGCTGCCGAATGCCAGGCCTTGGGCGCACAATCCTTGTTTGTGGCAACCGATGTCACGCAGGAAGAGCAGGTGGCCCGGCTGGTCCAAACCACCGTGACCCGCTTCGGCGCGCTGGACGTGACGTTCAACAACGCCGGTTTTCAGGAGCGGCGGGCAGCGGTCGAGGAACAGGACAGCAGCGTGTACGACCAGGTATTCAATGCCAATGTGCGCTCGGTTTTCCTGTGCCTGAAGCATCAGGTGCCAGTGATGGCCGCCCAAGGCACAGGCCGCATCGTGATCAATGCTTCGGTCAGCGGCTTGCGCAATCCCAATCCAGGCCTGTCGCTTTACTCCGCCTCCAAGGCCGCCGTGATTTCCTTGATGCGGTCGGCCGCCATGGAATGCGCACCGCGCGGCATTCGCATCAATGCGGTGGCGCCGGGGCGCGTCGTGACCGACATGATGCTGGCCTCGGGCATCGCCGATATCTCGGCAGTGGCGGCGGCTTTGCCATTGCGACGCATGGGCAAACCGGAAGAGGTGGCCGAGGCCGTGGTGTGGCTGGCGTCAGATGAAGCGTCGTACATTGTGGGGCATGTCTTGGCGGCCGATGGCGGCTTCAGCGCATCCTGAACAACAACCCGGGAGCGACCTTCAATCGCCGGACCTGCTGTGCACGCATAAAAAAACACGCCGCGCCGGACGGCGTTGCGTGTTGTTGTGTAACCCGGAACCGCGGGCTGCCGGAAAACTACATCGAGTCGGCTCAGTCGCCGGCAATCGTCATGTTTTCCAGCAAGATCGAGCCGGTTTCCTTGGTGCCGCGAATCAGCGTGTCATTGCCGATGGCAACGATCTGGCGCAGCATTTCCTTCATGTTGCCGGCGATGGTGATTTCTTCCACCGGATACTGAATCACGCCCTTCTCGACCCAATAACCCGAGGCGCCACGCGAATAATCGCCGGTCACGTAGTTCACGCCCTGTCCCATCAATTCGGTCACCAGCAGGCCGGTATCCATTTTCTTGAGCATGCCCTTGAAGGTATCGGCGGCAGTAGTCAGCGACGAGGTCAGCGACAGATTGTGCGAACCACCCGAATTGCCGGTGGTTTCCATGCCCAGCTTGCGCGCCGAATAGGTCGACAGGAAGTAACCCTGCACCACGCCGTCGCTGACCACATCGCGTTGCCGCGTCTTGACGCCTTCTTCATCGAACGGCGCCGAACCGACACCGCCGATCACGTGCGGATCTTCGCGCACCTGAATATGATCGGGAAATACCTGCTGGCCGAGTGAATCCAGCAAGAAAGTCGATTTGCGATACAGCGCGCCACCCGATACCGCCTGCACGAAAGCACCCAGCAAGCCGGCAGCCAGCGGCGCTTCAAACAAGACCGGACACTTGCGGGTCGTGAGCTTGCAAGCGTTCAGACGGGCCAGCGCGCGTTCGGCAGCATAGCGGCCGATGGCTTCCGGCCTGGCCAGTTGTTTGGGGTCGCGCATCGACGAATACCAGTCGTCGCGCTGCATGTTGGCACCCTTGCCGGCAATCGGCGCCACCGAAATGGTGTGACGTGAAAACGGGTAGCCGCCGACGAAACCGCGCGAATTGGCGGCCACGAAATGCGATTGCTGCGCATAAACACTGGCACCTTCGCTATTGGTGATGCGCTTGTCCACTGCCAGCGCTGCCGCTTCGCAACGTTGCGCCAGTGCCACAGCTTCTTCGGCTGAAATCAGCCACGGCGTACACAATTTGAGATCGCGCGGGTGCATTTCCAGATTGTCGACGTCCGGCAAGCCGGCGCAGTCGTCAATCGCGGTAAAGCGTGCAATGTTGTAAGCCGCCTCGACCGTTTCCTTGAGCGCCTGCTGCGAGAAATCGGAAGTGCTGGCATTGCCGCGCCGCACATTGCGGCCCTCTCCCAGATAGACAGTGACGCCAATGCCCTTGTCCTTGTTCTGTTCGATGGTCTCGATCTGGCCTTTGCGTACTGCCACCGACAAACCGCTACCCTCGCTGATATCCACTGCGGCATCGGAGGCGCCCTTTTGCCGGGCATACGACAGAACATCCTGTGCCAGTTGCTTCAATTGGTCTTGACTATGGGTAAATACGGTATCGCTCATGAGCCTGTTTTCGTCGGAATGCGTGTAAAACGGTTATGATAGCAGTCGTTTAGCATTATTCGGGTCTGATATCACATATCGGCCTGTTTACCGTTACATTTACCGCCACACATACCGTGGCAATCCAGTTTCAACACAACCGCTCCAGACAGCGGTGTTTACTACAGCAGCTTATACAGCCGCTCAATACAGCAGCCCTAACCGCCCCTACTATCATGCCAAATCCCAATCGCGGCTCATGTGGATTTCAATCCAACGAATTTGAACAAGAATACGACCGTCCGTCGAAGTCGCAGCTCAAGCGCGAAATGACTTCGCTGCAAAAGCTCGGCGCCGAACTGGTGGCCGAACCGCGTGACCGCGTCAAGCGCGTGCCGATGCCGGAAGACGTGCGCGACGCCATTCTCGAATGCCAGCAAATCAAGGACCACGAAGGTCGTCGCCGCCAACTGCAATATGTCGGCAAGAAAATGCGCACGCTCGACGAAGACGAACTCGCGGCGATCCAGAAAACCCTGGACAGCTGGCGCGGTCTGTCGAAATCCGACACCGCCTCGATGCATGCACTGGAACGCCGCCGCGAAAAATTGTTGAAAGACGACGCTGCGCTGACTGCCTTGCTGGGCCAGCATCCGACCCTCGACGTGCAGCATCTGCGCACGCTGATTCGCAATGCCCGCAAGGAACAGGCAGAAAACAAACCTCCCAAGGCATATCGCGAAATTTTCCAGATCCTCAAGCAATTGCAGGGCGAATCGCGCGCTGCAGCAGCCGAAGATAAAGAACACGACGACGAAGATGACGAGCAACACGAAGACTGATACCGAGATGCTGCGCATTGGCCTGGTCTCGATTTCCGACCGCGCCACCGCCGGCGTGTATGAAGATCAGGGCATTCCGGCGTTGCAGGCCTGGTTTGGCGCCGCACTGAGCAGCCCGTGGCAGATGGAAACGCGCTTGATTCCCGATGACCGCGCGCAGATCGAGCAAACCCTGATCGAATTGTGCGATCAGGCCGCTTGCGATCTGATCCTGACGACCGGCGGCACCGGTCCGGCACGCCGCGATGTCACGCCGGAAGCCACGCTGGCCGTCGCCAGCAAGGAAATGCCGGGCTTCGGCGAGCAAATGCGCCAGATCAGCCTGAAATTCGTGCCGACCGCGATTCTGTCGCGGCAAGTCGCCGTGATCCGTGAAACCGCAAATCATGCGGCACTGATCATGAACCTGCCGGGTCAACCCAAAGCCATCAAGGAAACCCTCGAAGGCTTGAAGGATGCCGACGGCAAACAACTGGTGGCCGGCATCTTTGCTGCCGTGCCCTACTGCATCGATCTGATCGGCGGCCCGTACATCGAGACCAACGATGGCGTCTGCAAGGCGTTTCGTCCCAAATCGGCCATCCGCACCAAATAAATTTTTTCGCTTTTTCTTTTCCCTACGCCCATGACCAAGCTGCTCGACACCATCCAAATCGAATCCGCCCCCAATCCGACCGCCGCCGTGATCTGGCTGCATGGCCTCGGCGCCGACGGCTCTGATTTCGTCCCCATCGTGCGGGAACTGGACTTGAGCGGCTGCCCCGCCATCCGTTTCGTTTTCCCGACGGCGCCGACGATGCCGGTGACCATCAATGGCGGCTATGTCATGCGCGCCTGGTACGACATTCTGGAACAGGATCTGGTGCGACGCGAAGATGAAGCCGGCCTGCGGGCATCGCAATTGCAAATCGACGCATTGATCGAAGCCGAAAAGGCGCGCGGCATCAGCGCCGACCGTATCGTGCTGGCAGGTTTTTCCCAGGGTTGCGCAATGACACTGCAAACCGGTTTGCGTTATCCGGAAAAACTGGCGGGCCTGATGTGCCTGTCGGGCTACCTGCCATTGCGCGAAACTGTACCGGCCGAACGCAGTGCCGCCAATCAGCAGACGCCGATTTTCATGGCGCATGGCCGCATGGACCCGGTAGTGGTGATCGAACGTGCAGAAAAGTCGCGCGACATCCTGCGCGATCTCGGCTATCAGATCGAATGGACCGAATATCCGATGCAACACTCGGTCTGCGCCGAAGAAGTGGATGCCATCGGCAAGTGGCTCACGCAGGTACTGGCATAAATTGCCGGTGTAAATGATTCGCCGCTGATCCGGCCCTGCGCCGGATCAGCCTGCTTCACTCCAGCATTTCCGCCAGACCTGCCGTCAGTTCCGGCAACGCCGGCATCCGCTCGGCCCAATCCCCTTCAATTTCCAGACGCTGCGCCACCGCCAGCGGATAACCGGCGGCGATCTCATCGGCGCTCATTTCCAGTACTTCCGACCGCGCCCGCCACGCCGCCAGATGCACCAGCGCTGCCGCCGCAGAAAAGTCTCCGGCGGCCAACGGCGCCGGGATGCGCCGCAAGGCACTGACCAGCGGCGCCGGAAAATTCCATAATTGCGCCAGCTCCGCCGATACGTCGGCGTAATGGAAACCGAACTCGCGCGTTTCCAGCGCGGCACGCTCTGCCGCCAGCACATGCACCTGCGGCTTGATCGCCGGCATCGCGTAAGGCATGACCACGTGTATCTGCAATTGCCCGATGCCATGCATCATGCCCAGCGTGAATACGGTATCGCCCGACACCCCTGCCTGGCCGGCCTCATTCGCCAGCCAGCGCGCAGTACAAGCGGTGTACAGGTTGTAGCGCCAGAATTGCGGCAAATCGATACCGGGCACTTTGGGAAATGCTTTCGCCATGCCGTTGCCGAGCACCAGATTGCGCACCATCACGAAACCCAGCATGCGCAAGGCATCATCCACCGTGCCGACCGTGCGCGAGACATGAAAGTAGGCCGAGTTCGCCAGGCGCAACAACTTGGCGCTGAGGGCCGGATCGGCTGCGATCTGCTGGGCAATGTCGGTGGCCGAAATATTGTCGTTGCCAAAACTCTCCATTAGCTTTTGCACAACTTTCGGAATCACCGGCAATTTTCCCGGCTGATCGATCAGACTTTCCAGCTTCATGGCAGCATCCTTTGGTTGGCGAACAGGAACAGTGATATTGATTGTCGCAGAGAAGCCACGATTTTTTTCACGAATACATCGTAAGATATCCCGTAACAGATAAAAAGAATGCAGCCGGCGCAGCGAACTTATAAAAATTCAGCGCCGGCAACACAATGATGGTCCCCCCGCGGACTCAGCCGGATAGAGCAGCGCCTTGCAAGGAGTGCAGTCATGGCAACACGTAAAACAACAACGCCGAAATCCGGCCCGCCCCCGAATGCCGGCAAGCCACAGCCAGGCAACGATGTCAATGCTTACCTGGCCGATGCGCTGCAACGCACCTTCCTGTTTCTCGATACCCTGCTCGATCGCGGCAACAACTACATCGATCACTTGGACCAGGGCACGCCGCCACTGCTGAAGTTCGACCATGAGGTCGTACTGGACGGGCACGACTTGCCCCAACCCTGCAACTACGCGTTGCTGCGTCTGACACCACCGGCCGATATGCCGGTCAAACCCGCAGCGCGACCGGTGGTGGTGATCGATCCGCGCGCCGGCCACGGCCCCGGCATCGGCGGCTTCAAGTTCGACTCTGAAGTGGGCATGGCGATGCGCGCCGGTCATACCGTGTACTTTGTCACCTTCCGTCCGGAGCCGGAGGAAAATCAGACACTGGTGACGGTGATGCAAGCCGAAGCGCGCTTCATGCAGGAAGTGATTGCGCGTCATCCGCAATGCCAGGCGAAACCGGTGGTGATCGGCAATTGCCAGGCCGGCTGGGCGATGATGGCGCTCAACGCCTTGCATCCCGACTTGTTCGGACCGCTGATGATCGTCGGCGCGCCAGTGTCTTACTGGGCCGGCAGCTCCACGCTCAATCCCATGCGTTATGCCGGTGCCTCGCTCGGCGGCTCATGGCTGGCCTCGTTCACCGGCGATCTTGGCGCCGACCGTTTCGACGGCGTGCATCTGGTGGAAAATTTCGAAAAACTCAATCCTGCCAACACCTGGTGGAACAAGTATTACAACCTGTGGTCCGGCATCGATACCGAAGCTGAGCGCTTTCTCGAATTCGAACGCTGGTGGGGTGGCTACTTCCGTATGACCGGCAGCGAAATCGAATCGATTGTGGAAAATCTGTTCGTCGGCAACCGGCTGGCGCGCGGCACCATGATGGCAGGTGAGCGCGCCATCGACTTGCGCAACATCACAGCGCCGATCGTGGTGTTTGCTTCATGGGGCGACAACATCACCCCGCCGCCTCAGGCACTCAACTGGATCATCGATACCTGGGGCGATGAACGCGCCATCGCTGCCGCCGGTCGCACCATCATTTATGTGCTGCATGAAAGCGTCGGCCATCTCGGCATTTTTGTCGGCGGCGCGATTGCGCTCAAGGAGCATGACCAACTGGTGACCTCACTCGATGTGATCGAAAGCCTGCCGCCCGGTCTGTATGAAATGAAACTGGAAGCCAAGGCCGGCAAGGAAGGCCAACGCTGGGAACAACTCGAACCGGGTGATTACACGGTGCATTATCAATACCGCACCATGAACGACATTCGCGCACTCAATCCGGAAGGGCGCGAAGAAGAAACAATTTTTTCCACCATCAGCAAGGTCTCGGAATTCAACGCCAACATGTATAAAACATGGATGCGGCCGTGGGTGAAAATGATGGCGCAACGACCGCTGGCCGATGCCATGGGCAAGTTCAATCCGCTGCGCATGCAGCGCCAGTTGTTTTCCGACACCTTCCCGCTGGCGCCCTTCATTCGCCAGCAGGCACAACAGGCGCGCGCCAACCGCGTGCAACTGGCCGCTGATCATCCGTTGCGACAACTGGAACAAAAAATGGCGGCGCAGATCACCGACAACCTGAATGACTATCGCGACCGTCGTGATGCCAAGACCGTGCGCACCACCCGCCAGGTCTTCGGCCCGCAAGGCCTGGGCGCCTGGTTCGCACCGGATACCCCCGATGCCGATATCGCCCATGCCCGCGCGCTGCGCGAGTTGGACAACTTCCGCGCACAGGCACTGGACCAGATCGCCGCCGGCGGCTTTGCCGAGGCGGTATGCCGCATCGTGCTGGCCGGCATGATTTCCATCGGTGCATTTGAACGACGCAGCCTGCGGCTGGCACGATTGCTGGCGCAACTGCCCAATATGCACGCCAGCGTCAAAGCCGATACCAACTGGGTGCAATTATTGAAAGAACAAGGGCGCATTACTGCGGTGGCGCCGGTCGAAGCCTTGAATGCGTTGCAGCAGATGCTGCCCGATCAGGCCAGCCGCGAACGGGCGCTGGCAGTGTCGGCCGCAGTCATGATGATCGAACCGACACTGGCCAATCCGCGTTCCGAAATCATTGAGTTTCTGATGGCGACACTGGACGTCGATCCGCAACGCGTGATCAAGCTGGCGCGCACGCTGACCGATGCGCTGGAAAGCTCGCCGGCAACCACGCCGGCTGCCAAACGCAAGAGCACCAAAAAGTCAGCCGCGTGAAACACCGGTTCAACGCGCCTTGCCGCACTGGCTGCAAAACCTGACGCCATTTACCAGCGCGCTGCCACAACCAGCACAGGCGGATGGTGTCAGCGCCGCACCGCATTGCGCGCAAAAACGGGAACCGGCCTCGCTGCCGGCACCGCATGCAGTACAAGCAATCAATGTTACCGCCGGCGCCGTTACCGGTGCGCGCCCCCACTGATTATCAGATGGCAGCGCCCGATCATTGCGGTAATGCTTGCCATGGCTGCCGCCGTGACTGCCCCCATATCCGCTGCCGTGACCGCCGCCATGACGACCGCCCAACAAGCGTTCAACTATTCCCATCGCGTGCTCCCGTTTGCGTGATTGACTGAGCACATTATGGGAAGCAACCGCGCACACGGGGATGACGCCGGCATGACAAATCTGCAATGTTGAAGATGACTTCAGGAGCGCGACGCCGCGGCTGGCGTCGCCGCCTGCGGCGCCAGGGCCTCCATCAGAAAATCGGCAAACGCACGCACCCGGCGCGGCATATGGGCATGACCGGGGAAGCAGGCATACAGTGCGATTTCATCGCACCAGAAATCGCGCAGGCATTCGATCAGCAAGCCGCTGTCGAGATCGGCTTGCACATCCCACAAGGCTTTCAGCCCCAGGCCCTTGTCAGCCAGAATCCAGTCATGCAGCGCTTCGCCGCTGGTACTCGACAGGCTGCCGCGGACCTGCACCGTGCGCCGCTTGCCATGCTCCATGAACGGCCACTGATTGAACAGACGGCGGCCACGCACCAGCCGGATACAGTCATGCAGCAATAAATCATCCGGCGTTTGCGGCATGCCGTGCTGTTCCAGATAAGCCGGCGTTGCGCACACCACGCGACGACTGCTCAGGATTTTGCGCACCACCGCCGTAGCGCCGCCCGGCATGCCGTTGCGCAAGACCAGATCAAGTTCGTCGTCAACCGGATCGAGGCCGATATCCGACAACACCAGTATCACCTCCAGCTTCGGGCAGCGGTCACGGAATTGCGCCAGCAATGGCGCAATCACCCGCCGCCCCAGTTCCGACGGCGCACCGACCCGCAACAAACCGCCCACCATGTCGCCTTGCGCCGAGGCCTCGGCTTCAGCCTCCTCCACATCACGCACGATGTGCAAGGCGCGCGCGTGCAACAACACGCCTTCTTCGGTCAGTGCAAAGCGCCGCGCGTGGCGCTCCACCAGGCGCACCCCGAGTCGGGCTTCCATCGCTGCCAGACGGCGACTGACGGCGGGCAACGAACTATCCAGATGAACTGCCGCTTTCGACAAGCTGCCGGCCGCCACCAATTGGGTCAACAGCTTGAGGTCACTGATTTGGTCTGCCATGGCTTCATGATTCCTAAAAACGGAATCTTATCTTATAACCATGGCCATTGCAGCTCGTTATGAATGGGACTATCTTCCATTAAACACAAGTTTAGGGAGTCAAGATGAACTACATTCTGTCACTGGCGGTGGGTCTCGGCGTCGGCCTGCTGTACGGGTTGCTGCCAATCCGCTCGCCCGCACCGCCGATCATCGCACTGCTCGGCCTCTTGGGCATGGTGGCCGGCGAACATGCGGTATCGATGGTGCGCGATCATCTGCATCCGCAGCAGCCGGCCACCGTCATCAGCGCCACACCGCCATCCGATCATCATTGACCTCGCAAGGAATTGCCCATCATGCATCCCGACCTGATTCTGACCAATGGCCGCTTTACCACGCTCGATCCGACCCACCCTGATCCGCAGGCAGTTGCCATCAGCGGCGGCCGCTTCAGCGCAGTGGGCGACGAGAAAGACATCATGCCGACCCGCGGCACACAAACCCGGGTCATCGATTTGCGCGGCCGCCGCGTGATTCCCGGTTTGATCGACAGCCATATTCACGTCATCCGCGGCGGCCTCAACTACAACATGGAATTGCGCTGGGATGGCGTACCCTCGCTGGCCGATGCCATGGACATGTTGCGCCGGCAGGCGCAGGTCACGCCATCGCCGCAATGGGTGCGCGTGGTGGGCGGCTTTACCGAACATCAATTCGCAGAAAAGCGCTTGCCGACCATCGATGAACTGAATGCGGCGGCACCGGACACGCCCAACCCGCCCGGCGGTGAAATCGTGCGCGATGGTGCCGGTGATCCGACCGGCCTGCTGCTGGCGCGACCCAATGCCACCGTGCTGTATGCCACCCTGGCCAAAGGTCCCAAACTGCCGCCCGAACAACAACTCAGTTCCACCCGCCACTTCATGCGCGAATTGAACGGTCTCGGCATTACCAGTGTGGTGGACGCCGGCGGTGGTTTTCAAAACTATCCCGACGATTACGAAATCATTGAAAAGCTGCATGCCGATGGCGACCTGACGCTGCGCATCGCCTATAACCTGTTCACCCAGAAACCCGGTGGTGAAGCCGATGATTTCGCGCGCTGGATCGCCACCGTGAAACCCCGTCAGGGCGACGATTCCTATCGACTCAACGGTGCCGGTGAAATGCTGGTGTACTCGGCCGCCGACTTTGAAGATTTTCGCGAACCACGCCCGGAGTTGCCGGCCAACATGGAAGCCGATCTGGAACGGGTGATTCGCTTGCTGGCCGAACATCGCTGGCCATGGCGTCTGCATGCCACCTACGATGAAACCATCACGCGCGCGCTGAATGTATTTGAAAAGGTGAACCGCGATATTCCGTTCGACGGCCTGCATTGGTTCTTCGATCATGCCGAAACCATCAGCCAGAAAAACATCGAGCGCATTGCCGCGCTCGGTGGCGGTATTGCAGTTCAGCATCGCATGGCATTTCAGGGTGAATACTTCATTGACCGCTACGGCCAGTCGCAGGCAGAGGCCACGCCGCCGATTGCGCGCATGCTGGCGGCGGGCGTAGCGGTCGGCGCCGGCACCGACGCCACCCGGGTTGCCAGCTACAACCCATGGGTATCGCTGGCCTGGCTGGTAACGGGTAAAACCGTCGGCGGCACCCTGCTTTATCCACCCGCCAATCGGCTGAGCCGCGAACAGGCATTGCGCTTATGGACCGAAGCCAACACCTGGTTTTCCAATGAACAGGGCAAGAAGGGGCGGATCGTGGTCGGTGAGCTGGCCGATCTGGCGGTATTGAGCGACGATTACTTCAAGGTGGCCGAAAGCGATATCCCGCATCTGGCCTCGGTATTGACATTGCTGGGCGGGAAGATTGTGCACGGCAACGGCGATTTTTCCGATCTGGCGCCACCGCTGCCGCCGGTATTGCCGGCGTGGTCGCCGGTAAAACGCTTTGGCGGTTATCAGGAGCGCAGCCAGGGTCAGACCAATGCCGCGCGCATGGCGGCGCAATGTGCATGCAGCAAGGCCTGCGCGGTGCACGGACACCAGCATGGCGCCACCGTCGGCCGCACCATTCCGACCAGCGATGCCCAGGGCTTTTGGGGGGCATTCGGTTGCGGCTGCTGGGCGGTGTAAAGTAACCCCATCCATCATTTCACTCACCTGTGCAAAGGAACCGGACACATGAGTATCAGCGCTACGACTGCCAGTCGCAAATTGCCGGCGATGCCGACACTCAAAGCCTTTATCGCCGGCTTTGTCGATACGGTCGGCTTCGTCGCCTTGTTCGGCTTGTTCACTGCGCATGTCACCGGCAACTTTGTATTGATCGGTGCTTCGGTCGCCAATGGCCGGCCAGGGGTGATCGGCAAATTGCTGGCGCTGCCGACCTTCATCATCGGTGTCGCCCTCACCCGCTTGCTGATTCTGGCGCTGCTGCGCAAGCAACGCGATGCCGCCGTGCCGCTGATGGCAGTGGAGCTGATCGCCTTGTTGCTGTTCATGGCGGCCGGCGTGTATTACGCGCCGTTTGCGGATGCCAACAGCTGGATCGCCATTGGCGTCGGCATGCTCGGCGTGCTCACCATGTCGGTACAAAATGCCGGTTCCAGAACCACCTTCCTGCATCTGGGGCCGACGACGGTGATGACCGGCAACGTGACCCAGATCGTGATTGATCTGGTGGATCTGATGACCGGCGTCGCCGCACCGGAAACCAGAGAGCGCATCGGTAAAACATGGCCGCCGGTAGCCGGCTTTGCGATTGGCGCTGTCGGCGGCGGCCTGTGCTACTGGCTGGCCGGGTTCTGGTCGCTGCTGGTACCGGCGGTCGCATTGGGCTTTCTGTTGCTGCGTCTGTGCGCGGCCGGACGCTGAGCAACGCCAATCAGCGCTGGCGCTGCTGCGCCGATGGCAAATGTGTTGCGCGCAGGTCTTGCCATTTATCAATGACATGCCGTTTCGGCAACCCCGCCCGGCCGGCCGGCCTGATACGGCAGCCACAGCGGGGCGCAGAGCAAAAGCACCCCGTGGCAATATATTTACCGGGAGAAACCCAAAATAGTTCCGCAAAAACAAAAAAAATGTAACTTAGACAAGCTCGACAAAGCTGCTACTATTTTTGAGGCATATCTATATCTTGATATGTGCAATCAGTCACATTGCTCAATCACGAAGTCAAATCCAGTATGGAGATACGTATGCAAAACAATTCCTCAAAAAAATCATCCTTCCTCAATACGCGCAGCATTGCCGCTATCGGACTGGCAATTGCCAGTGTTGCCTTTGCCGGCTGCACGACGACCATGCCGGATAAGGATGCCAGCGCAGGCACTACCCGCAACACCATCAATGCCGGCGTCGATTCGACGCTGTCCAAGCTGTATCAGACCGCGCCTGCTTCACGCGAGCTGGTGGCGCGCGCCAAGGGTGTCCTGGTATTCCCGAACGTGCTTGAAGCCGGCTTTGTGGTCGGCGGCGAATACGGCAAGGGCGCATTGCGCGTCAACAATCGTACCGAGGGCTACTACAGCACCACGGCCGGTTCTGTCGGATTCCAGGCCGGTGCCCAGTCGAAGGCGATCGTGGTGCTGTTCATGACGCAGGATTCGCTCGATAAATTCCGCAACAGCAATGGCTGGACGGTCGGCGCCGATGCCACGGTCGCGCTCGCCAATGTCGGCGCCAATGGCAACATCGATACCAACACGGTGCAACAACCGATTGTCGGTTTCGTCATGACCAATGGCGGCATCATGGCCGGTGTGTCGCTGCAAGGTGCGAAAATCTCGAAAATCAATCCATGATTTCCGCGTAAGCAACATACGGTAATGTGATCAATGCGGCGCCTGCGGGTGCCGCATTTTTTTGTGATGACGGCGTATCATGGCGCCAGAAATTTCCGGATCAGCGGCGCCAGCAAATCCGCCCGTTCCCGTCCCAGATCGTGACCGGCATGGGCAATCACTTGCAGTGTCGCGTGCGGCAAACAGCCGGCCAGTTTTTCCCCGACCGCCACCGGACTGATCGGGTCGGCATCGGCCCACAACAGCAATACCGGCATCTGCAATTCGTGCAACCGCGCCGACAAATCTTCCTTGCAATCGATGAACCAGCGCGGATACGCCGGATTTTCTGCGGCAAAGGCCTCACGCCAATCCTGCGCACCAAGCCCCTCAATATCAATCCCGCCGGAAGTGGCCGTCAGCACCAGATGACTGATGGCATGCGGATTTTCCAAGGCCACCTTGAGCGCGATGATGCCGCCCATCGATTGCGCCACCAGCACGCTCGGCGCCACCACATCGGCCAACACCTGTTGCACCAGATCGTCGAGACCGGTCACGGCCGGATCCGGAGGGTTGGCACCAAAGCCGGGCCAGCCGTAACACACCGATTGTTTGCCGGCAGCCAGCAATTGCTGCAATGGCTGCCAAAACGCGGCCGCGCCTGAAGCGCCCGGAAGAAAGAGAAGTCTGCTTGTCATCTGTCTATTCAATAATATTGTCATCATTCGCACCGGCAACAGCAAAAGTCTACACGGTGCGAGACGGTTCAGCATCTGTTCGCCGGCAGGCGTATGATCATCGGTAGCCGGCATCCGCACATCAGATGCCACGAACCATTTGCCATACCGGAGATGCACCATGGACCGCACAATCACCTCCATGTTACCTGCCCAGCGCGTCATCGACGATGGCGACATGCTGTTGTGGCGCGCCCTGCCGCTGCCGCAGCACAATCATCTGGGACCATTTGTGTTCATCGACCACTACCGCCATCAGAGTCAGCGCGGCATCGGCGACAAACCCCATCCGCATGCCGGCATTGAAGTCTTGAGCTATCTGCTGGAAGGGCATGTCGAACATCGCGACAGCATGGGCATCACCGATCGTCTCGGTCCCGGCGATGCCCAATGCATACGCGCCGGTCGCGGCGTGATTCATGCCGAGCAACCGCAAGGCGGACGCCATGGCTTGCAATTGTGGACCACGCTGCCACCGGCCCAGAAACTGGCCAAGCCAACCTACACTTCGTGGCGCGCCGCCGCGATTCCCTCATTCACGCGTGATGGCGCCGAAGTCACGGTACTGGCCGGACAGGTCAATGACACCAGCGGTCCGATGCAACTGGCCTCACCTACCGTGCTGGCACGCATCCAGATCAATCCGGGCCACAGCACCACCTTGCAGATCGATGCCAACGCCGAGCTCGGCCTGTATGTCATGAACGGCCGCGTCGATGCCGGCGGCACCGTGCTCGATCCCGGCAAGCTGGCGCTGCTCAGTCACGGCGACAAACTGCATATCGGCGCCACCGGCAGCCGCCGTGCCGACCTCATCTTGCTGGGCGGAACGCCGGTGCCCGGGCCGATCTTGTTTTCCGGTCCCTTCGTGATGGATACGCCGGAACGGCTGGCGCAGGCACGCCGCGATTTCACCGAAGGTAAAATGGGCACGCTGGACGGCGTCCCGTTCTGACCAACCTGAATTTTCATGCCTCTCAATCAAGCCGCACCCCAAGCATTCACCCAGCGTGTCGCATTAATTACCGGCTCCACCTCCGGCATCGGCGCCGCCATCGCGCGCCGTCTTGCGGCGGATGGCTTTGCCGTCATCCTGCATTCGCGCAGCTCGGCCGATGTGGGCAACAGCATGGCCGCCGAATTGCCGCTGGCAGCGTATATCCAGGCCGATCTGGCGCAAGAAAGCGAGCGCGTCAGACTGATTGAGCAGGCAGTGGCAATCTGGGGCCGGCTCGACGTACTGGTCAACAATGCCGGCATCAGCCGCATCATCGCCCATGACGATCTGGCAGCAGCGACCTCGGCCGTATGGCAGGAACTCAATGAAGTCAATGTGGTGGCACCGTTTCATCTGGTGGCGCAAGCCGAACCGCATTTGCGGGCCGCAGCCGCACACGGCCGCAGCGCTTGCGTGGTCAATATCAGTTCGCATGCCGGCGTGCGTCCCAAAGGGGCATCGATTCCGTATGCGGCCGGCAAGGCCGCGCTCAATCACATGACCAAGTTGCTGGCGCTGTCACTGGCACCGGCGATCCGGGTCAATGCTGTCGCTCCGGGTCTGGTCGACACCCCGCTCACCGCGACCTGGACCAAGGCGCAGGCGCTGTGGCAGGAACGGGCACCGATGCAACGGGCGGCACAACCCGAGGACATTGCGCACATTGTGGCAATGCTGGTGGACTCGCATTATCTGACCGGCGAAATCCTGCTCGCCGATGGCGGCCTCAATCTCACCTGACACCGGCTTTGCCGCTGGCCGCATGCGCGCCCGGACCGGGTCTGGATTACAATCTTGCGCACCAGCCGTAGCATTCAGGCAACTTTTCGCCTGCGTGCCCTGCTCCGGACCGCCGCCAGACCGGAACAACGGGTAAATCCGATGTTTAACTGAGCGGCATTAGTCCACAGCGCCGGGTTTTTCATTAGAATGCAAACTCTTTGGCTGGAAACGGCCGTATCTGGATATCAAACTTCTTGCATGGCAACGAAAAAAACCACTCCGTCCGACTATAGTGAATCATCAATCCGCGTCCTGAAGGGGCTGGAACCGGTCAAACAGCGTCCGGGCATGTACACCCGCACCGAAAATCCGCTGCATATCATTCAGGAAGTGATCGACAATGCCTCCGATGAGGCACTGGGCGGTCATGCCAGAAATATCGTAGTCACCATCAATGCCGACAGCAGTATCAGCGTCGAAGACGATGGCCGCGGTATTCCGGTCGGTCTGCATCCGGAAGAAAAAGTGCCCACCGTCGAAATCGTCTTTACCCGCCTGCATGCCGGCGGCAAGTTCGACAAGGGCTCCGGTGGCGCCTATGCCTTCTCCGGCGGCTTGCACGGCGTTGGCGTCTCGGTCACCAACGCGCTGGCTTCACGGCTCGAAATCACGGTCTGGCGCAAGGATGAACAGGGCCGCGGGGTCCATCAACTGGCATTTGCCGATGGCGATCTGGTAGAAAAACTGACCTCCCGCGCCGCCGCTGCCGGCGACAAGAAATCCGGTACCCGCGTTTCCGTGTGGCCGAACCCGAAATACTTCGACTCGCCGCTGATTTCGTCGCAAGAACTGCAACGTCTGCTGCGTTCCAAGGCAGTGCTGCTGCCAGGTGTCAAAGTCACGCTGGTGAATCAGAAAACCGGCGACAGCCAAAGCTGGCAATACGATCAGGGCCTGCGCGGCTACCTGCTGGAATCGCTGGCGCAATCGACCAATGCCGAACCGCTGATTCCGCTGTTTGAAGGTGAACAGTTCGCCGGTCCCGATGCCGAAGGTTTTGCCGAAGGTGAAGGCGCGGCCTGGGTGGTAGCATGGACCGAAGAAGGCAATGTGGTGCGTGAATCGTATGTCAATCTGATCCCGACGTCTGCCGGCGGTACCCACGAATCCGGTTTGCGCGAAGGCTTGTTTGGCGCGGTCAAGAGTTTCGTCGAATTGCATTCGCTGCTGCCCAAGGGCGTCAAGCTGTTGTCGGAAGACGTGTTTGCGCGGGTCTCTTTCGTGTTGTCGGCCAAGGTGCTCGATCCGCAATTCCAGGGCCAGATCAAGGAGCGTCTGAACTCGCGCGATGCAGTGCGACTGGTGTCGACCTTCTCGCGTCCGGCACTCGAACTGTGGCTCAACCAGCACGTCGAATACGGCAAGAAGCTGGCTGATCTGGTGATCAAGCAAGCGCAAAGCCGCCTGCGTTCGGCGCAAAAGGTAGAAAAGAAAAAATCGTCCGGCGTCGCCGTGCTGCCGGGCAAGCTGACCGATTGCGAGTCGAGCGATCTGACCCGCAACGAACTGTTTCTGGTCGAGGGCGACTCCGCCGGCGGCTCCGCCAAGATGGGACGCGACAAGGAATTTCAGGCGATTCTGCCATTGCGTGGCAAGGTGCTCAATTCGTGGGAAACCGAACGCGACCGTCTGTTTGCCAATAATGAAATTCACGACATGGCCGTCGCCATCGGCGTCGATCCGCACGGCCACAACGATAGCCCGGACATGACCGGTTTGCGTTACGGCAAGATCTGCATCCTGTCCGATGCCGACGTTGACGGTTCGCACATTCAGGTCTTGTTGCTGACGCTGTTCTTCAAGCATTTCCCGAAACTGATCGAGAACGGTCACATCTGCGTGGCACGGCCACCGCTGTATCGCGTCGATGCACCGGCGCGCGGCAAGAAGCCGGTACAGAAACTGTACGCCCTCGATGACGGCG
Source organism: Herbaspirillum autotrophicum (assembly GCF_001189915.1). Classification (GTDB taxonomy): domain Bacteria; phylum Pseudomonadota; class Gammaproteobacteria; order Burkholderiales; family Burkholderiaceae_D; genus Herbaspirillum; species Herbaspirillum autotrophicum. The sequence goes on along the minus strand of NZ_LFLS01000015.1, from coordinate 89,724 downwards.
AACTGACGGCAATCGAAGACAAGTTGCGCAAGGATGGCCTCAAGGAAGGTGCCTGGGGCATTTCCCGCTTCAAAGGTCTGGGTGAAATGAATGCCGAACAATTGTGGGAAACCACCATGAATCCGGATACCCGCCGCCTGTTGCCGGTGCGCCTCGGCGAACTGGATCAGGACGCCTCCACTGCGCGTTTCACGATGCTCATGGGCAAAGGCGAAGCTGCGGCCCGCCGCGCCTGGATCGAAGAGCACGGCAACGAGGCCGAAGCGGATATCTGATGCATACCGGGATCAAACTGCTGGCAGCTGCTTTCTGTTTCGCCGCAGTTTCCGCGCACGCCGACATTTACGGCTACATCGACGCCGATGGCGTGGCGCACGTCGCCACCGAACAGGTCGATGCACGCTATCAATTGTTCATGCGCGGCAATGCCAGTGTTGATCCCGACCAATTGTCGTCAGCGTTGCCGGCCATGAAACCGGCAACACCCGATTCGCCGCTGATGAAGCTGATGCTGGGTCATCCGAATCTGAAAAAATATGAAGCGCTGCTGAATCAGAGTGCGCAGGAATTCTCGCTCGACCCGGCATTGCTGAAAGCCATCATGGCCGCCGAATCCGGTTTCAACCCGGCGGCAGTGTCGCCCAAAGGCGCCATCGGTCTGATGCAGATCATGCCGGATACCGCCGCCCGTTACGGCGTGCAATCCGACCGCCGCAAGACGGTGCAACAAAAGCTGACCGACCCGCGCATCAACATCCGGCTGGCGGCACGCTATCTGCATGACTTGCAGTTGCTGTTTCCCAAGCGGCTGGAGCTGGCGATTGCGTCTTACAATGCCGGCGAAGGCGCCGTGCAAAAGTACAACAACCAGATTCCGCCGTATCCGGAAACCCGCAATTACGTCCAGCTGGTGGCGCAGTTTTACCAGATGTACCAACCCGTGGCTGCGGTCACCGGCGACAGCTCGCGCCGTCTTCAGGTGATACTGCCGGGACGCCGCAATCTGCCGCCACCGATTTCCATTCAATAATTGAATCACACCTAGCTCCTCATGACTGAACAAGCCAATCTGTTTGAACAAGCGCCAGCCGACGGCGAATCACTGACCCTGTCGACCTTTGCCGAGCGCGCTTATCTGGATTACGCGATTTCCGTAGTCAAGGGTCGCGCCCTGCCGGATGTCACCGATGGCCAGAAACCGGTCCAGCGCCGCATCCTGTACGCGATGAATGAACTCGGCCTGAACGCCACTGCCAAGCCGCGCAAATCGGCGGCGGTGGTCGGCGATGTGCTGGGCAAGCTGCATCCGCATGGCGACCAGTCGGTGTATGACGCGCTGGTGCGCATGGCGCAGGATTTTTCGCTGCGCTACCCGCTGATCGACGGTCAGGGCAACTTTGGTTCACGCGATGGCGACGGCGCCGCTGCCATGCGATACACCGAAGCTCGTCTGACGCCGATCAGCAAATTGCTGATGGAAGAAATCGACATGGGCACGGTCGACTTTCAGCCGAATTACGATGGTTCGACCGAAGAACCCAAAACGCTGCCAGCGCGCCTGCCGTTCGTCTTGCTCAACGGCGCTTCCGGCATTGCCGTCGGTCTGGCCACAGAAATTCCGTCGCACAATCTGCGCGAAGTGGCCAAGGCTGCGGTCGCGCTGATCCGCAATCCGAAACTGACGCATGAAGATTTGATGGCCTTCATCCCCGGTCCGGACTTCCCGGGCGGCGGACAGATCATCACGCCGACCGCCACCATTGCTGAAATTTACCGCGTTGGCCGCGGCAGCCTCAAGGTGCGCGCCAACTGGAAAATCGAAGATATGGCGCGTGGCCAGTGGCAAGCGGTGGTAACCGAATTGCCGCCGGGTGTCTCGACCCAGAAAGTGCTGGAAGAAATTGAAGAGCTGACCAATCCCAAGGTGAAGCTTGGTAAAAAGTCGCTGACACCGGAACAACTGGCGCAAAAGCAAGGCATCCTGGCGCTGCTCGATGCGGTGCGCGACGAATCCGGCCGCGATGCGCCGGTGCGCCTGGTATTCGAACCGAAATCGAAGAACCAGGACCAGAACGAGTTCATGCAGACACTGCTGGTGCAGACGTCGCTGGAAACCAGCGCCTCCATCAATCTGGTGATGATCGGCGGCGATGGCCGGCCACGCCAGAAGGGTCTGGGCGACATCTTGCGCGAATGGATCGATTTCCGTTTCGAAACCATCACGCGCCGGACCCGCTTCCGTCTGCAAAAAGTGGATGACCGGATTCATATCCTGGAAGGCCGCGAGGCGGTCTTGCTCAATATCGACAAGGTGATCAAGATCATTCGTGAATCGGATGAACCGAAGCCGGCGCTGATCAATGCCTTCAAACTGTCCGACCGCCAGGCCGAAGACATTCTCGAAATCCGTCTGCGTCAACTGGCGCGACTGGAAGCCATCAAGATCACGCAAGAACTCACGGCGCTGCGCGGTGAACGTTCCACCCTGCAAGATTTGCTGGATAACCCGAGCTCGATGAAGCGCCTGCTGATCAAGGAAATCGAAGGCGACGAAAAGCAGTTCGGCGACGACCGCCGCACCGTGATCGAAGAAGCAGAAAAAGCCGTCATCGAATTCAAGATCGTCGATGAAGCGGTCACCGTCATCATTTCGCAAAAGGGCTGGGTACGCGCACGGACCGGTCATGGTCACGATACCGGCCAGTTCACATTCAAGGCCGGCGATGCGTTGTACGGCGCATTCGAATGCCGCACCGTCGACAACCTGCTGGCGTTCGGCTCCAACGGCCGCATCTACAGTGTCAGCGTCAGCGCCCTGCCGAATGCGCGCGGCGATGGTTTGCCGATCACCTCGCTGGTGGAATTGAGCAGCGGCAGCAGCCTGTTGCATTACTACGCCGGCGCTGCCGATACCGCCATGTTGCTGGCATCCGATGCCGGCTATGGCTTCAGCGCCAAAATCGGCGACATGCTGAGCCGGGTCAAGGGCGGCAAGGCCTTTGTCACGCTCGATGAAGGCGATCTGCCGCTGACACCGCGACCATTGCCGGCCAACGCCAGCGCCGTGGCCTGCCTGTCGGAAAAAGGCCGCTTGCTGGTATTCGGTCTGGATGAGTTGAAGACGCTGGCATCCGGCGGTCGCGGTGTGATCCTGATGGAACTGGAAAAGGGTGAAAAACTGCTGGCAGCGCAAGCCATCACGCAAAAGGGCGTACTGGTGTCCGGTATCGGACGCGGCGGCAAGGCACAGGAAGTCAGTCTGTCAGCCGTGGCACTCGGACCGCATATCGGCAAGCGCGCCCGCAAAGGCAAGGCACTGGAATCGAAGCTGAAGGCGAACACACTGGCGGCCTTGTAATCTCGCCAGACGCGGAAGCACGGATGTAAACGCAGATGGGGATGTCGCGAACGACATCCCCTTTTTTATTATCCGCTAACATCTGACGACGCTCTCGGGTACTTCCCCCGCCACTACTACCCCCTGCCCTGCAACTACCCTAAATACAATCTCAACTCACCAAACGCTGCACCACAGCCGGCAACGCTTCCACCGGATTGTGCGCAGGAGTACGAAATACCGACACCGCCTGCATCAAGCCACGCGCCTGCTCTTCCAGTGCCTTGGCCGATGCTGCGGCCTGTTCTACCAGCGCCGCATTGCGCTGGGTCATCTCATCCATTTCCGACACTGACTGATTGATCTGGCCGATGCCATTGTTCTGTTCTTCCGATGCTTGCGCAATTTCACCGACAATCACGGTCACCCGCTGAATCGATGCCATCACATCATGCATCGTGGTACCGGCGCGGGTCACCAGTTCCACGCCGTCGCCGACGCGCGACATGGAGTTTTCAATCAGGGTCTTGATTTCCTTCGATGCTGCGGCGCTGCGTTGGGCCAGGCTGCGTACCTCGCTGGCCACCACCGCAAACCCGCGCCCTTGTTCACCGGCACGCGCCGCTTCCACTGCGGCGTTGAGCGCGAGGATATTGGTCTGAAACGCAATGCCCTCGATGACTGAAATGATGTCGAACATTTTTTTGGATTCGGCGCTGATGCTGTCCATGGTTTGCACCACATCACCCACCACGGTATTGCCGCGCACTGCCGTTTCCGACGCTTCGTCTGCCAGCTTGGTTGCATGTCTGGCATTTTCCATGTTCTGCCGGACAGTTCCGGTCAGCCGTTCCAGATTGGCGGCCGTTTGCTGCAACGACAATGCCTGATCTTCCGTGCGCTGCGACAGATCGGCATTGCCCTGCGCAATTTCGGAGGATGCTTCGGCCACGAAATTGCTGCCAGAGCGAATGCCGCCGACAATGCTCGCCAATTGTTGCTGCATGTTTTGCATGCCATGCATCATGCTGCTGCGATCGTTGCGCCGCAAGGTAATCGGTTCGGTCAGGTTACCCTCGGCAACCTGCCGCGTGAGGTGCGCCATTTGCTCCGGTTCCCCGCCTATCGGCTTGAGCACCAACTGATTGAGCACGATACTGAGCACCAGCGATACCAGCAACACGCTGAGCAATCCCAGCACCGCCGCAATCAGGCGCAAGCGATTGACCTCGGCCAATATCTTGTTTTCCGGAATGGTCACGCTGAACGACCATGGCGTCGTTGTAGACCCCACCTTGAGCGGCACATAAATACGTAGTGCACTGGTTTGCAAGCGTTTGCTGAACACGGTTTCCTGCAATTCCTTGCCTTCGCGTATCGCCGCCAGCGCATCTTCTTGCAGCCCGCGCGCCTTGCCGGTTTTGCCAACAATCGCAGCATCGGCATCGGCAACGTATACGCCGCGGTTGGAAAACAAGGCTGCATAGCCATCGTCGTACGGATGAGTTTTGCTGACCTGCTGCTGGAAACTGTCGGTGGCAATATCGACGCCAACCACGCCGACAAATTTTCCTTCCAGCGTGATCGGCACCACCAGACTGGTGAGCATCGTGTCCTTGCCGCCCACCTTGTACGATTGCGGCTCCATGATGGTTTCCTTGCCACTGCGCTTGGGCAGCAGGTAATAATCGCCGACACCATCAGTCTCATATTTACCGAGCGGCTGTACCTGAATCTTGCCGGCGCCACGGTTCCAGTAAGGAATATAGCGTCCGGTGTCATCGTGGCCCGGCTTGCCGGTAAAGTCGGCATCCTTGCCATCGAATGCGTTGGGTTCCCAGCCGGTCCAGATGCCAAGAAAAGCGGGACTGCCGGCCATCACTCCTTTGAGTATTTCATCGGCGGCGTTGCGATTGGCGATGCCGGCAACCTTCATGCCGGTGAGCGCCTGCGCCACTGTACGCGCCGCATCCAATGCCTGATTCATCTCTTCCGCGACCTGAATGGCCTCATGCTTGGCCAGTTGCTCCGCGTATTGTTGTGCGATGTCGTGCTGCGACGTACTGGCACGATAGGTGAGTACCGATATCGTGACGGCAAATCCGATCAAGACCACACCGATCACCATGAGCAGTACGCGCGTGCGCAGACTCATTCTTGCATTAGCAGACATGACCCCTCTCTTTCAATGCTTGCGCGCAGCATTGGTCGATGACAAGCCGCCGACCTGAAGTCAGTTCACTTGTTTTTGCAATAGCAGAAACAGGTGCGGATGGTCAAAGCCATTACTTGCGACACTCGTTGAAACGCCCCGGAGAAATTACTTGTGCCAACTTTTACGTATACTTTTTTGCTGGCGACGAAACGAGTATATGTTCATTTTTTTAAATATGACAATTCAAAAAATGCATTTGTTTTTTTGCCAGATCACATCCCGGTCACCAGCGGTCGTTTGAAATCATTCTGAAATCCGCGCCTGTCGCCGGAAAAAATACGGATGAAAAAAAATTTTCATCCGTGGCCAACAGGCAACATGCACGCGGCTCTGCACGTTGCCGTACATCAACATGATTACTTGTTCAGGCTATGCCGGCGGCAGGTGCTGCTTGCTGGCAGTGCGTCCCGACAACATCAATACCAGCGCCGCAATGCAGGTCAGCGAGCCCGCCAGAAAAGCGGCCTGATAGCCATAGAACCCAATCACGATCCCGACCAGCGGACCGGTGAGGCCGCTGGCAACATCGATGAACGCCAGGAAGCTGCCGACCGCCACGCCACGGCTGTGCGCCGGTACGCGCGCCATCGCCTGCACGCCCATGGAAGGGAATACCAGCGAAAAACCGATGCCACTGAGCAATGTTCCGCAAAATGCCCATAGCGGGTCATGGGCCTGCCACAACATCAATTGCCCGAGCAGTTCGATCACCACCGATACCGCGCCGACCTTGGTGCCGCCAAGACGATCAGGCAGATGCGCAAAGAACAGGCGAATCACGATATAGCCGGCAGAAAAACCAAGGATCGCCACCCCGGCGCCACTCCAGCCATGACTCGCATATAGCAACACCAGGAAACTGGTGATGATGGCGAATGGCATGGCACTGAACGCCAGCGCCAGACCGAAACGCCAGATCAGGCGCAATACCGCAAAGAACGGCAATGATTCATGATGCTGCGCGTGCAATGCCAGCGGCGCCATCGGTACGGCGATGGCCAGCGCCAGCAACGGCAGCAGGATGGTGACCAGCGCGATTGCCTGAAAACCGAAGTGCTGCTGAATCGCGATCCCGAGCGGCCCGCCCAGACCGAGCGCCGCAAACATGGCGATGCCCTGCCATGCCATCACCTTGCCGGTGCGTGGTGCGCCGACCCGGCCAATGCCCCAGGTCATGGCGCCGGTCAAAAACAGGCTTTCCGCCGGCCCCATCAGCAAGCGACCGGCAATCAACACTGCCAGACTCAGGCCCAGATGGGAAATCATGGTGGAGATCAGATACAGCACACCGGCCAGCGAGGCCAATGGCAAACCCAGCAACATGGCGCGCTTGGGTCCGCGACGATCACAATACGAACCGGCAAATTTGCGCGTGAGGATAGTCGCGAATGACTGGATGCCGACGATCCAGCCCACGGTCAAGGCACTCAAGCCGAGGCCGTCATGCACATGCAATGGAATCGCCGGCAGCGGAATGCCAATTGCCAGAAAGGCGCTGAAGACGATCAGCACCAGCGGCAGCAATAATGAAGATGCGGATTTATCAGTCATGGCCGGCTCCGTTCAAGGTGCAGAGTACAGCCACGTTCACGCACGCGGGACTGCACACGGAATTCGCCATACGCAACAACATTGAAAAAAAGGAAAAATAATCCGCGACGAATGTCGCAAGGAAATTGCCGGCCGGTTTGGCGGCGCAGAAAAGTGTCATCGAATTTCACCATAACGTCTTGCACGTGCATGACGGAAGACCGTCACTGCGAAAGACGCAGCACGTGATTGACGCGTTGGTTGACGTTAACGCTTACGTATCGGAACGCATGCTCTGATATCTGCCGGCGATTATATACAGAATTGAAAACGTGTGCAGCGGACTACCCGCATCGCATCATGCGGATGCGACATCCGTGCCGGCTGCGGCAAACAAAAAGCCGCTCAGTCGACGACTGAACGGCTTTCATTTCCGGCACAATCTGCTGCCGGCGAATCAGCATCAGGCAGCGTTGCGCTGCTCCAGACGATGCACATTTTCACCGCTGCCGATATCGATCTTGCGTGGCTTCAGCGCCTCAGGCACTTCACGTACCAGATCGATATTGAGCAGGCCGTTTTCCATCTGTGCGCCGGTCACCTTGATGTGATTGGCGAGCTGGAAGCGCTGCTCGAAATCACGTGCGGCGATACCGCGGTGCAGGAAATTTCCCTGCGTATCTTCCTTCTGTTTGCGACCGGTGATTTTCAGCGAATCATTTTCGGTTTCAATCTCGATTTCAGCGCGGCTGAAGCCGGCGACCGCCATCGAAATGCGGTATTTGTCTTCGCTCACCAGCTCGATGTTGTAAGGCGGATAGCTCGGCTGGGCATCTGCACGTTGCGCGTTGTCGAACATTTGGGCCAGACGGTCAAAGCCGATAGCGGTGCGATAGAGAGGAGAAAAATCGTAAGAAGTACGCATGGAAATATCCTTTAAAAATAAGCGATGGTTTCAGCGGACCTCGCCATTGAGCATCCGCTGGTATGGATATACGTGCGGACTCCGGAATTTCAAGAGTTTATTTTTACGGTCTCGCAATCCGTTTCAGGCGCGCAAGGCAGCAATCAAGGTACGCAAAACCGGTTGCACACGTCCGTCTTTCAGATTGCTATGCAGCATGACCTGCGCCAGCGGCAAGGCCGGCAATTGCATGCTCTTGCCGATATCGATGGCGCCCAGCGGTTTGACTCTGTACAGCAATGCCGATACCGCAAGGCCGGCCAGAATGGCGGCGGCAACCGCGTGCACACCGCCGCCGATGAAGACTTCCGACCACGCGATGCCGGCCTCATCGAGACGCCGCACGGCCAGTTCGCGAATGCCGCATGTGGTCGAAAAAGTCGCCAGCCGCAACGGTTCGCCGGGACGCTGTTGCCAGTGTGGCGCGGCGAACCAGCCCATGCGTTCTTCCATGATCAACTCGCCATCGTCACGCTCGCCGTCACGCCGCACGATTGCCGCATCCAGTTCGCCGCGATCAAACCAGATCAGCACGTCACGCGAACTGGCGATGCGAACTTCAATCACCACACCGGGGTCGCTCGCATTCAGTTGCGCCAGAATCTGCGGCAAGCCGTCACCGGCGACGTGATCACTGATGCCGAGCCGCAAACGCGCCGCGCCCGGTTGCAGATCCTGCAAGGCGCGTTCATGCGCCAGCAACAACGCCCGCGCGGCGTCGAGAAATTGCAAACCGGCCACCGACAACCGGACCTGACGCGGCGTGCGCTCCAGCAAGCGATGTCCGAGCCGTTCTTCCAGCCGCTTGAGTTTGAGGCTGATGGCCGATTGCGTGGTGTGCAAGGCCTCTGCCGCACGCGTAAAGCTTTGCATGTCCGCCACCAGAACGAAAGCCTGGACGGCGTCGAGATCCAGCGGTCGTGTCAGTGTCTGCATGACAACCCAATCATTTTCAATTGATATTACTGAAATATTCAATGATCTATTTTTAAAATGATACAGGCGAATTAAGATAAGTGCATCGGCGTTGGATCAATTCACTTGTCAGCGCCGTCCGCCACCGTTCATCCAGGAGAATCCCATGCCCTTTGCCAGAGTCTTTATCCGTCGCGGCGAAACCGCTGCCTATCACGAAGCCATTCTCGACAATATCTATCTGTCCCTGCGCGAAACCTTTGACGTGCCGGACGAAGACCGCTTCATGGTGATTGACGAATACGATCCGGGTCATTTTTCATTCAGCAAAAGCTATATGAACATTGCCCGCAGCGACAAGTTTGTGTTGATCCAACTGACCGTCAGCAATACCCGGCCGATTGAAAAAAAGAAAGCCCTGTATCGCCGCATCGTCGAACGGCTCGGTGCTGCACCAGGCATCCGGCCGGAAGACATCTTCATCAATCTGGTGGAAGTGCAAAAGGAAAACTGGTCATTTGGTTACGGTGAAGCGCAATATGCAGACCCCGTGTGAAACCGGGCGGCTCCTGATAGCATGGCGGTTGCTCATCACAACCGCCTGCGCCAATGCCACCCACGCCTGCCTCTGCCCCGCCACGCCGCAAACGACTGCGCAAGTTCGCTCTGCTCGCCGCCTTGATTTGCGTTGGCTGCGCCGCGGCCGGCAAATACTACGATCCTGAAAAATCCAACCGGACGGCATCGGGCTTCCGCAACAATTATCCGCAGGAGCCGCGCGCTTCTTTTCTCAAGTGGCAATGGGAACGGATTGCCAGCGGCGTGCCAAAACCGCCGGCCAACAACTATCAATTTCCGATGGCGACGCCCGAAGTGGCCTGGCTGCAAGCCAACCACACGGTGCCCAGCGTAACCTGGATCGGCCATGCCACCGCCTTGCTGCAAATCGGCGGCGTGAATATTCTCACCGATCCCCTATTTTCAGAACGGGCTTCGCCCTTCAGCTTTGTCGGGCCCAAGCGCAAAGTGGCGCCGGGGCTGAGCATGGCGCAATTGCCGCATGTCGATGTAGTGCTGATTTCGCATAATCATTATGACCATCTGGATCAGCCCGGCATCGAGCAACTCAACCGTCAGGCAGGCGGCCCGCCGCTGTTTCTGGTGCCGCTGGGGGTGAAAGATTGGATGACCGGCATCGGCATCGACAGCGCGCAGGTGCGCGAAATGGATTGGTGGGAACAAACTGCGGTCGCGCCGTTGGCGATCCATTTTGTTCCGGCCCAGCACTGGTCGGCACGCAGCCTGACGGATCGTTCGGAAACCTTGTGGGGCGGCTGGGTGGTACAGACCGATGCCACCGCACCCAAGCCGTTTTCAGCATTCTTTGCCGGCGATACCGGCTACTCCAAAGACTTTGCCGATATCGGCAAAAAGTTCGGCAGCTTCGATCTGGCGCTGATCCCGATTGGCGCCTACGCGCCGCGCTGGTTCATGCAAGGCCAGCACGTCGACCCGGCGCAGGCGGTAAAAATCCATCAGGATGTCCACGCCAAACGCTCGATCGGGATTCACTGGGGGGTGTTTGAACTGGCCGATGAACCGCTCGACGAACCGCCGGTGCTTCTGGCCGAGGAAGTCAACAAGGCCGGCTTGCCCGCCAATGAATTTACCGTGCTCAAGCATGGTGAAACCCTGAAGCTGGCGGCGCCGGCCGGCTCCTGAAACAGCGCTCAGGGTGCCTGCAAGATGCGCTGCACGCGCTCGGCACTGCTCGGATGGCTGGACAGATAGGCCGCCATTCCTGCAGCGCCGCCGGCCTTGTCCGTCTCTTTGCCGTCCTCGCGCTTGCCGCCTGATTCGTGGCCGCCCAGCTTCTCGAATACCGACGCCAGTGCTGCGCGACTCATGCCATTGGCCTTGAACATGGCAATCGCATAATCGTCCGCCTCGCGCTCGGCATCGCGCGAATATTTCATGTCCAGCAGTACCGTCGGGATATTCGCAATCACCGCCGAGACATCGCCGAACAATACCGTGGCAGCGGCACCGATGGCCGAGCTTTGTATCAGCCGGCGCATCAGATGACGCTCATGCAAATGTCCCAGTTCGTGCGCCAGCACGCCCATGATGGCGTCGTCATCCTGCAGCAGCAACACGATTTCATCGGTCAGCACGATATCGCCGGAAGGCAAGGCGAAGGCATTCGGGCCGATCTTGCTGTGACGGAACAGAATCTGGTACTGAGGCCATTGCTCAGGCGGCGACGTCAATGCCCGGAAACGCCGGATCAAGGCTTCGCGTCGCGCTGCCGGCAATTTGGTCGGTGCCAGCATGTGGCGGTCGAGAAACTCCAGCGTACCCTGCCCGATCTGGCGATCGACCGCGACCGGCAAGGACTTGGCGATCAGATTGGCGGCCGCCGGCAACAGATAGATGTAGCCCAGCACCACGACTGCCACCAATGCCGCCAGCGCGGCCAGCGTGGCGCGCCAGTTTTGCTGAATCCGCACCACCAGCGAATCGCGGTGGCGGGTGGCGGCCAACAAGTCATTGAAGGCCGGATTATCCTGCACCTCAAGATAGGCGCCATCCGGAAACGTCACCTTGCGCGCGGCCCGGTTCAAGCGCTCCGATACCCGCAACTGCCCGATCGGACACTGGCGGTCGATATCACCGGTCAGGTAGGCGGTGTCATCTTCGACGGTCAGGAACACCGCATATTTGCGCGATGTCTTGCCGTCGAAATAGAACGCCGGAATCGTCATCGTGGCAACGCTCACAGCGACATGTCGAAGTCCAGCAAATCTGCCATGCCTTCGCTGGTAGCCGAGCCGTGCGCTTCAGCATCTGCCACGAATTCATCCAGATTGCTGGCCGGCAGCAGCGTCATCGATTCGATCCGGTAACGCATGGAGCGAATTTGTGCGAACGGGGTAAACAAACCCAGTGTGCAAATGATGGCGAGAATATTGGTAAAGGTGATGAACATCATCCGGCCCCAACGCATCTGGCTGGTGAAACGATGTTCGCCGAGACGGGTGTGATTCCAGATCAGGTTTTGCAACAAGGTGAGGAACAAGGGATACATCAGGAACAACCACGCGTAGATCACGAAGCCCATCAGTATCAGCGAAAATACCAGGCCGGCAGTAGCGCTTGCGATACCGCCGTGGGCCAGCACCGTCAGGGTACTGCCAAAACCGAACAGGATCACGACCAGCCCGGCAATGCAAATTCCCAGACCGAGCAGATAGGTTTTATAAAAACTGCCGACTGATCCGTCGAACGAAAAATGGGTGCTGCCGAAGCGGGCTTCGCTGTGCTGGAAACGCTTGATGCGCTGATGCGTGAAGGGCGTCAGAAAATACAGCGTCAGCACGGTCAAAACCGGCAGCAGCAAATACACCACATAAGCAGTTTTGGCATTGCCCTTGAAACCGAAGCGAATACCGCGATAGCTGGAGTTGTACATCTTGAATTGCAAGCTGCGCCAGATCAGCCACGGAATCGCAACCGCGAAGGCAACCATGACGATAAACCCGACCAGCGCATTGACCTGAAAGGCAAAGTTGTAAGCCACCAACAGCACCACGGCAATGATGCGGCCTTTGAGGATCGCGACCGGATTGCCGTGATAGTCGAAACTGGTGCCGGCGACGGCGGTATTGCTGTAGAAGTAGCGCAGGCGGCGTACCTTGGCCCAGGCCGAATAGATACCGAGCGTGATGATCGACAACAACAGATTGACGATCCAGATCCGGAAATATTCCGAACCACGACCGCTGAAAGTGAATGCTTGTGAAGGGGAAACTGCGAGGGGGCTGGCGTCTTGCTGGCCGAACTCAAATGCACTGGTCATAACTGCCCCGAAAAAAGTTGGATTGAATGGCGAGAGAATCGCCGGCCTTCCTCATGACTTGCTGAAGCGGCACTATTCTGCACTATTTTCGGGAGCCTGTTACAAATTTCTGCAGTGCACTATTTGGCAAATGGCGATGTACTAATCAACAATAAACAAACGCGCACCGGCCACGGTTGATGAACGATGCGCTTCGGCGTTATCTGCCACCTGATAACTCATGCCAGGCCGCAAGGTAAATTTGCGGCCGTCGTCGAGTTCGGTTTCCAGTTCGCCTTCCAGGCACAGCAAGACATGGCCTTTGCTGCACCAGTGGTCGGCCAGATAGCCCGGCGTGTACTCCACCATCCGCACCCGGATCGGGCCGAACTGGCAAGTACGCCACCAGGCGGTACCGGTGATGCCGGCATGTTCGGTACGTTCGACCTGATTCCAGTCGGTGGTACCGAACGGCAGATTGCTGATTTCCATTACAGCTTGGCTGCAATCAGCTGGCCAAGACGCTCAATGCCGGCGCGGATCTTTTCCGGTGGCACGGTCACGAAACTGAGGCGCAGCGTATTGTTTTCCGGCGCGTTGGCAAAGAATGGCGCACCCGGCACGAATGCCACCAGTTGCTCTACGGCTTCGGCCAGCAAGGCAGTGCTGTCGATATGCGACGGCAGCGTGACCCAGATGAACATGCCGCCTTCCGGCTTGGTCCAGCTGCAACCGGCCGGGAAGTAGGTGGTCAGCGCATCCAGCATGGCCTGGCACTGATCGCCGTACAGCTTGCGGATGGTCGGGATGTGCGAGGTCAGGAACCCGTCCTTGACCGCTTCGTAGACCACCATTTGCGTCAGTTGCGCGGTGTGCAGATCGGCGGCCTGCTTGGCTTGTTCCAGTTTCTGGATCAGCGGAATCGGCGCCACCACATAGCCCAGACGAATGCCCGGTGTCAGTACCTTGGAGAACGATCCCATGTAAATCACGCCGCCCGGATTCATGTTGAGCATCTTCGGCAACGGATCGTTGCGATAACTCAGCGCACCGTACGGGTCATCTTCGATCAGCGGCAAACCCAGACGGGCACAGGTATCGACCAGCGCCTGCCGGCGTTCCACCGACAAGGTGCGACCGGTCGGGTTCTGGAAATTCGGCAGCGAATACAGCAAGCGCGCGCCCTGCCCCAGGGTGGCAACCGCTTCCGGCAACAAGCCGCCTTCATCGCTCGGGATCGATACAAAATCCGGACCGTACAGCGAAAATGCCTGCAACGCTCCCAGGTAGCTCGGGGTTTCCACCAACACCTTGCTGCCTTCGTCGATCAATACCTTGCCCAGCAGATCCAGCCCCTGCTGCGAACCGGACACCATCAATACCTGCTCCGGCACAATCCGCGCGTCCGCGGTCGACAGCGAATCCGCGACCCAGGCGCGCAACGGTGCATAGCCATCGGTCGGCCCGTATTGCAGTGCGACCTTGCCCTGCTGTGACAAGACCTTGTCGTAGGCCGCGCGCAGGTGCTCTACCGGAAATGTCGCCGGGGATGGCAGGCCACCGGCGAAGGAAGTGATTTCCGGACGCATGGTGACCTTGAGGATTTCGCGAATGGCAGAGCTTTGCAGCTGCTGCGAGCGTTGCGAGAAATTCCACTGGATCGGATTAGGATGTTCGTTTTTCATGGGGAGCAGGCAAAAATAGGGAGCGACAGGCAAACCTGTTGCTGAAAAAAATGCATTATGCGATTTCGGCAATCATTTCGATTTCGACGCAAGCGCCCATCGGAATTTGTGCCACGCCGAAAGCCGAGCGGGCATGCTTGCCTTGTTCGCCAAACAATTCGCCGATCAGTTCGGAGGCGCCGTTGGTCACCAGATGCTGTTCGGTAAAGTCGCCGGTCGAATTGACCAGGCTCATCAGCTTGACGATGCGCTTGACCCGGGTCAGGTCGCCACCACAAGCTGCCTGCAATGTTGCCAGCAAATCAATGGCGACTGCACGGGCAGCCAGTTTGCCTTCTTCGGTGGTGATGTTCTTGCCGAACTGTCCCACCCAGACCTTGCCATCTTTCTTGGCCAGATGGCCGGACAGAAATACCGTGTTGCCGGCTTGTGCGGACATGACATACGCAGCAGCAGGAGCAGCAACGGCAGGCAATTCGATGTTCAGGGCTTTCAGCTTTTCATAGACGGACATGGGACATTCCTTGGCTTGGTGCCCGGCGGAGAAGTCCCGCAAGGCAACGGATTAATCGATGAATCATCAACGTAACGCGCAATTATCTCAAAATATCGGCTTCTCTGACGGGAAACTGCGGATCTGGCCGGATTGACGCCGGCTCAGCGCCGCACCGCCATCTTCCGGCCCACCGCCACGACCGCGATAACGGCGGCGGCAAACAACAGGTTATCGGCTTCCAGCTTCTCGCCGACGATCACTGCCGCGGCCAGCAAACTCATGAAAGGTTGCAACAATTGCACCTGACCGACCCGCGCAATGCCGCCCAGCGCCAATCCCTTATACCAAAAGAAAAATCCGATGAACATCGAAAACAGTGACACATAGGCAAATGCGGCCCATGCCTGCGGCGATGCGGTGATGCCATCGCGCCAGCCGAGCCAGACCGACAACGGCAACAGCACCGGCAGCGACAACACCAGCGCCCAGCAAATGACTTGCTGCCCGCCCATGGTTTGCGACAAGCGACCGCCCTCGGCATACCCCATGGCAGCGGCAATTACCGCCGCAAACAGCGCAAAGTCGGCCAGATGAAAACTGCCGCCGCCCTGCCGCAGCGCAAACGCCACCACAATCCCGCTGCCGACCAGCGCCGCAATCCAGAATCCGAGCGAAGGCCGTTCGCTGAAACGCAAAGCCGCAAACAAGGCGGTCGCCAACGGCAACACACCCAGTACTACCGCCCCATGCGAGGCCGGCACTTGTTGCATGGCAATCGAGGAAAACAGCGGAAAGCCGACCACCACGCCCAGCGCCGTGATCACCAGGCCCTTGAACTGAGCGGCGGTAGGACGCGGTGCTTTCAGATACCACAACATGCCGAGCGCGCAAATTGCAGCGACCACGGCGCGGCCAAAGGCGACAAAGGCCGGGCTGAATTCGGCCACGGCGATTCGGGTAAACGGCAAGGTCAGACTGAATACGGCAACGCCCACCAGTCCCAGCCACATTCCCTTTGATTCGTTATGCATGCTCTGCCTTGTTGTCGTTATTGTTGATTTTTTTGATTGAGTGCATCAGAGCCAGATCGCCAGCGCCGAATAGACCGTCAGCGCCACCATCACTACCGTGAAGACGCGACGCCAGAACACCTGCGTCAATTGCCGGCGCAGCACTGCGCCGCCCCACGCCCAGACGCTGACACAAGGCAGGTTGATGGCGCAAAACACCAGGCAGTAAATGGCAATCGCCAGCCACACCGGTTGCACCAGCGGCAAAAAGGCGGAAGCGCCGGTAATCGCCATCACCCAGGCTTTCGGATTGGCAAACTGGAATGCCGCCGCGGCCCAGAACGAGACCGGTCGCGCACTGTCGTCCTCAGACTGGCTGAAGCGCATGCCGCACAATTTCCACGCCAGATACAACAGGTAACCGGAACCGAGTACCTTGAGCACCACATGAATCGACGGCACCGCCATCACCAGACTGCCGATACCGGCCGCGCAAATCGCCAGCAGGACGCCAAAGCCGACAGTGATGCCGAGCATGTGCGGAATTGAGCGCATGAAGCCGAACCAGATGCCGGACGATGTCAGCATGATATTGTTCGGCCCCGGCGTGATGGAGGAAACGAAGGCGAACGCCGCCAGCGGCAACAAGGCTTCCATCTCAGCAGCCCGCGCGCTGCGGCTTGCGCCACCATTGACGGCACATGCCGGCCAGTTGCACCGACCACGACGGCCGCCGCGCCAGCATGGCGACCGACAGCGGCGTCATGCGCACTTCACTGTCGCGCGTGGCTTCCAGCACGATCAGGCAGCCCGGCAAGGCAATCATGTCATCACCGGCAGCCAGCCAGAAATCTTCGGCCAGCCCTTCCTGCGTGACCCACACCCGGCCACTGTGAACCCGCAACATGCAGACTTCATCCAGGCGCGCGACGCGTACTGCGTTGGCGCTGAACCGGACTGCCCGGCCATCGGCTGACAGGTGATTCATGCTCTCCGCCTTTCCTGATTGTCTGCTGCGGCATCCTGATCCGGCCGCGCCAATATTTGCATGAACATATCGTGATCGACATTGCCGCCGGACAGCGTGACGCCGACCTTGAGACCCTGCAACCGCGCGCGGATCTGCAGCGCCGCCGCCAGTGCCGCCGCCCCTGCGCCTTCGGCGACGTTATGGGTGGCGGTGAAATACAACTTCATGGCAGCCGCCACTTCATCGTCGCTGACCGCCAGCACTTCATCCACATGCGCTTGCATGATGGCCAGCGAATCGCTGTCCGGGGCGCGGCACGCCATGCCATCGGCAAGCACGGTAGTGACCGGCGACTCAACCCGGCTGCCGCTGTCGAACGACAACTTGTAAGCCAGCGCATGGGCCGATACCACGCCGATAATTCGGGTCCGCAAACCGAGCGCATTGCGCGCCGCGACTGCGGCACACACCCCCGAGCCTTGACCGACCGGCACCAGCAACACATCCAGATCAGGCTGGGCGCGCAGCAATTCCATCCAGGCGGTCGCCACACCGCTCACCAGATCGCGGTGAAACGAGGGAATCATGTGCAGATCATCACGCGCTGACAACAGCGCGGCATGTTCACGGCTTTCCTGAAATTCGTTGCCGTGCTCGATCAGCGTCACGCCGAGCGCGCGCATGGCGGCATTTTTTTCCCGGCTATTGCCGCGTGGCACCACGATGGTGGCGGCCAGTCCGTGACGGCGCGCCGCCAGCCCGACCGATTGTCCGTGATTGCCGCGCGTGGCCGAGATCACGCCGCGCAAATGCGGCTGATTGGTGCGCAATGCCTGCAGATACACCAGCCCGCCGCGAATCTTGAAGGCCGAGGTCGGCGTATGATTTTCATGCTTGACCCACAATTCGGTGCCGAGCGCCTGATTCAGCAGCGGCCAGGAATACTGCGGCGTGGCCGGCATGGCGGCGTACACGGTAGTGGCGGCAGCATCGATTTCGCTCAGGGTCGGCAACAGTGTTGTCATCTCGGTCTCGCAATGTTTTAAAAGATGTCTTATCCTAATCGACATAGCCTGTACAGTACCAGTACACTTCATCAAATAGTTACTCTCTTTGTCACGGTAATATGACCAATACAGCCAGCGCCGCCATACCGGATACCGTCCTGCAGCCGCCCCTGTTGTCACGCGAAAGCGGCGATTCGCTAGTGGATCAGATCGTGCGCACGATTCAGTCTCGCATTGACGACAAGTTATTGCGTACCGGTACACGCATGCAGTCAATTCGACAATTCGCCGACCAGCATGGGGTTTCCCGCTTTACCGTGGTGGAAGCGTATGACCGGCTGGTAGCCAAGGGTTTTCTGGAATCGCGACGCGGCTCCGGCTTTTATGTGCGGGAACAATCGCCGGTTGCAGTGGCCGCCGGAGCCGGCGCGACGCGTACAGATGAGCATGCGGCGCAGCAACTGGATGTGGTCTGGCTGATCCGCAACATGTTCCGCCAGATGCCCTCGCAAAAAATGCCGGGCGGCGGCCTGCTGCCGGCGGACTGGCTCGATGGCGACCTGATCGCTCAAGGCTTGCGCGCCATCGGTCGCCAGAATCAGGCGCTGGTCACCTATGGCACCCCGCAAGGCTTTCTGCCATTACGTCACCAGTTGCAACTGAAGCTGGCCGAACTGGAAATTTCAGCGTCGCCGGAACAAATCCTGATGACCTCCGGCGTCACCCAGGCACTGGATATCGTGGCACGCCATTTCCTGCGGCCGGGCGATGTGATTTTCGTTGATGATCCGGCCTGGTTTCTGATGTTCGGCTCGTTCGCCGCGCTCGGCGCCAAGGTGGTCGGCATCCCGCGTCTGGCCGATGGCCCGGATATCGCCAAACTGGCCGAACTGGCGGCACTGCACAAGCCGCGCCTGTATGTCATCAACTCGGTGCTGCACAATCCGACCTCGACTTCGCTGTCGGCGGCCAAGGCGTTCCAGATCTTGCGCATGGCGGAAGAACACGACTTCATGATTGTCGAAGACGATATCTATTGCGATATGCATCCCGGTCATCCCGGCTCCGGGGGGCAAGGTGCGACCCGCATTGCGGCGCTGGACCAGTTGCACCGGGTGATTTATCTGAGCGGTTTTTCCAAGACGCTGTCGGCCAATCTGCGGGTCGGCTTCATTGCTGCCGACCCGGAACTGGTGCGCCATCTGGCCGACCGCAAGATGCTGTCGACCCTCACCACCAGCGAAATCGGCGAGCGCGTGGTTTACAAAATATTGTCAGAAGGGCATTATCGCAAGCACGCCGAGCGCTTGCGCAACCGCCTTACCAGCGTGCGCGACAAGACCATCCGGCAACTGGAGCGGATCGGGCTGCATACCGGCACCGCTACCGCCAGCGGCATGTTTGTCTGGGCCGATGCCGGTCGCGACACCAACGTCATGACGGAAAAAGCCATGGAGCAAGGATTTCTGCTGGCCCCCGGCAGCCTGTTTTCGCCCAACCAGTTACCGTCCACCAAAATGCGCCTGAACGTCGCCAGCATGGCCGATCCCGGCATCTGGCGTTTTCTGGAACAGGAATTGCGCTAACCGGACGGTACTGGCCAGCCAGCAATTTTTTGGAGCCGGCCGGTTGAAATCTTCATAAGCAGCCGCATTTTCCCTACAATACGCGCTCGGCAGCGGGTCGAAACCGGTTCGGTCAGATCCGGCACGAGCAGACATGAATTCATTTTTTTAGATCGAAGAGGCAAACATGGCAGCATCCGAAAAGCAAACCCTGGGCTTTCAGGCCGAAGTGAAGCAACTGTTGCAACTGATGATTCACTCCTTGTACTCGAACAAGGAAATTTTCCTGCGCGAACTGATCTCCAACGCTTCTGACGCCGCCGACAAGCTGCGCTTCGAAGCAATCAACAACAGCGCCCTGTTCGAGAACGATCCGGAACTGAAGATCAAGGTCAGCTTTGACAAGGCGGCGCGCACCATCACGATTTCCGACAACGGTATCGGCATGAGCCGTGATGAAGCGATTTCCCATCTGGGCACCATCGCCAAGTCCGGTACCAAGGAATTCTTTTCGCGCCTGTCCGGCGACCAGCAAAAGGATGCCGCACTGATCGGTCAGTTCGGCGTCGGCTTCTACTCCGGCTTCATCATCGCCGACCGCATCACGGTCGAAACCCGCCGTGCCGGTGCGCCAGCCAACGAAGGCGTGCGCTGGGAATCGGAAGGCGCCGGCGAATTCTCGGTGGAAGCCATCGACAAACCGAACCGCGGCACCGACATCATCCTGCATCTGCGCGAAGGCGAAGATGAGTATCTGTCGGCATGGCAATTGAAGTCCGTGATCCGCAAGTATTCGGACCACATCTCGCTGCCGATCCTGATGCAAAAGGAAGAGTGGGACGAAGAGAAAAAAGAAACCGTCACCCGGGACGAACTGGAAACGGTAAATCAGGCCAGCGCCCTGTGGACCCGCAGCAAGTCCGACATCACGCCGGAACAGTACGAAGAATTCTACAAGCACATCTCGCATGACTTCGGCGCGCCGCTGGCCTACACCCACAACCGAGTGGAAGGTCGCAGCGAATACACGCAACTGCTTTACATCCCGGCCCGTGCACCGTTCGACATGTGGGACCGCAACAAGCGCGGCGGCATCAAGCTGTACGTCAAGCGCGTGTTCATCATGGACGACGCAGAACAACTGATGCCGGTCTACCTGCGCTTCGTCAAGGGCGTGATCGATTCGGCTGATCTGCCACTCAACGTATCGCGTGAAATTCTGCAGGAGTCGCGCGACGTCAAGGCGATCCGCGAAGGTTCGACCAAGCGCGTGCTGAGCCTGCTGGAAGAATTGGCCAACAGCGACGATCAGGCGCAAAAAGACAAGTACGCCGGTTTCTGGAACGAGTTCGGTCAGGCCCTCAAGGAAGGTATCGGTGAAGATGCCGCCAACAAGGATCGTCTCGCCAAGCTGCTGCGCTTCGCCTCGACCCATAACGACGACGATGCCCAAAACGTATCGTTCGCCGATTACGTGGCACGCATGAAGGAAGGCCAGGACAAGATTTATTACGTCACCGGTGAAACCCATCACGCTGCCCGCAACAGTCCGCATCTGGAAATCTTCCGTAAAAAGGGTGTGGAAGTGTTGTTGCTGAGTGACCGCGTCGATGAATGGATGCTGTCGTTCCTGCAGGATTTCGACGGCAAGGAACTGGCCTCGGTCGCCAAGGGCGGACTTGATCTGGGTCAGCTGGAAAACGAAGCCGAAAAGAAACAGCACGAAGAAACCGAGACCCGCTTCAAGGAACTGGTCGAGAAGATGAAGACTTCACTGGGCGACAAGGCCAAGGAAGTCCGCGTCACCTTCCGTCTGACGGATTCGCCGGCTTGTCTGGTGGCAGATGAAAACGAACTGTCCGGCAATCTGGTGCGCATGCTCAAGGCGGCCGGTCAGAATGCGCCGGAAGCACGGCCGATTCTGGAAATCAATCCGGACCATCCGCTGGTGCAACGCCTGCAATATGAAGAAGCCCGTTTTGACGACTGGGCCCATATCCTGTTCGATCAGGCCTTGCTGGCCGAAGGTGGCGCCTTGACCGATCCATCCGGTTTCGTCAAACGCCTCAACGGCATGCTGCTGGGCATGGCCAGCAAGTAACAGCACCATCCGCGTCATGCGCTGCGGCGGCCTGCGGGCCGCCGCAGTCGTTTCCGGCATTGCCCGATCACCGCATCTGCCTGTACAGTAGAGGCGTCACCTTTTTCCGGAGCAGCCCATGAAGACCCCGATCAGACTGACCGTATCCGCCCTGCTGTGCGCCCTGCCCTTGTGCTCGCTGGCCGCAGCACCGCCGGGCAGTTGCGAGGCCAAACGCGAAGAAGTGCAGCAACGCCTGGAACAGGCGCGTGCGCATAACAACAGCGCGCAAGAGGCCAAACTCAAGATTGCCCTGCGCCAGATCGAACAGCATTGCACCGACGCCGGCTTGCAGCGCGAACGCGAAGCAGAAATCAAAAAACTGGAAGCCAGGGTCGAACGGCGCAAAGCCGACCTGAAAGAGGCCGAGGCCGATGGCCGGCGCAAGAAAATCACGCGTCAGCAAAAGAAACTGGACGAAGCCGAAGCGGAACTGCAGCAAGCCCGGGACGCGTTGCCCAAGTAAGTTAAAAAATGAATGGCATTGGCGCTGCCTCCGGCACGCCAATGTTCATGCTGAAAGCCATGGAACTCAACTTCATCAATCCGCGCAAGAATGCACTGGTCTATCTGATCAAGATCCTGTCCGGATCGCTGATCCTGTGGTTCGGCTTGCGCGCACTGGGAATGCCGGAACCCTACTGGGCCATGATTTCACTGATCATCGTGACCGAACCCGACATGACGGTGGCCAAGGCCAACTTCAGAGCACGCCTGATCAATACCATTTCCGGCTGCATCATTGCCTGTATGTCACTGGTATTGTTTGGCGCCACCTTTCACGCCATGCTGATCGCGTTGACGGTAGCGGTACTGGTTGCCATGCTGTGGCAAAACTATCCCAGCAACTGGCGTCTTGGCCCGGCCACGGTCGTGATCCTGATGTCCGCAGCCTTTGCCGGCGGCGGTCTGCATCAGGAATTGCACCTGGCACTGGTACGGGTCGGCGAAGTAATTGCCGGCAGCACGGTAGCTTTGCTGCAAACCGTGGTCTACATCAAGGCGCTGAAATGGTTTCAGCACGAAGAGAGTCCGCCTTGAACGGTGAACTGCGGACGCCGCGTACCCGGCTGCGGGCATGGCGCGCCAGCGATATGGCGGCACTGGCGGCGATGAATGCCGATGCCGAAGTCATGCAGCACTTTCCCGCCACCCTCACTGCCACGCAAAGTGCTGAGCTGGCCGAACGCATACAGGATCATTTCGCGCGCGAAGGCTGCGGTCTGTGGGTTCTGGAGATCCCTGGCGTGATGGAGTTTGCCGGATTTGTCGGTTTGCTGCGCGTGTCGTTTGCCGCGCCATTCACGCCGGCAACGGAAATCGGCTGGCGGCTGGTGCGTGCAGCATGGGGCCACGGCTATGCCAGCGAAGCAGCGCAAGCGGCACTGGGTTACGCTTTCAATATGGAACAACTGGAGGAAGTGGTGTCGTTCACGGTGCCTGACAATCACCGTTCACAAGCCGTGATGCAACGAATCGGCATGCATTGCGACCGCAGCGAAGACTTTGATCACCCCAGACTGGCGCCCGGGCATCCGCTGCAACGACATGTACTGTATCGCATCCGCCGGGCCGAATGGCTGGCCCGTGCCGATGCGAACCGGCTCACTGATATCAGTGATATTAGTGAGTTACGCGGGTAGTACGACCCGAAGACAACAGACGCACACGTTCGCCGACGCGGAATGCTTCATCGGCATCTTGCGTAATCGCGCGCAGTTCGCCGTTATCCAGACGTACCGTGATTTCCAGGCCAGGACGATTGCTGACGTTGGATTCGATCTGATTACCGGCCACGCCGCCGATCAGGGCGCCGACAATACCGGCTGCCAGAGCGCCGTTACCGCCACCGATAGCCGAACCGGCTGCAATCCCGCCCAGTGCACCGCCGGCGATAGTGCCGACGCCGCTGGCGCCTTTATCGATGGTCACGTTACGGACCGACTCGACCACGCCCATGCGCACGGTCTGTTCGCCCTGTGCCTGACGGGTGTTGTACACGCTGGCCGAATTCGGTGTCACGGCACAACCGGCCAGAACGCTGATGGAAGCCACTACTAAAATCAATTTTTTCATACTTGAACTCCGACGATAGGAATGCCCGCTGCCGGGCATGAGCTTGTTGCACAAGCATTGCAAACAGAGCGTATTTTAATACAGACGCGGCAACCGCCCCTGAATACGCTCCGAATGTCCGTCGCCGGCCCGCCGGGGCGGTTCAGCAGGGATCAGCGGCCGCCGGAGACGTCGATAAAAGTACCGGTAGCGTAAGACGCTTCATCCGACAACAACCACATGATGGCATTGCCGACTTCTTCCGCCGTACCGCCGCGCTTCATCGGCACCGCGTTCTTGAGACGGTCGACCCGGCCGGCTTCGCCGCCGCTGGCGTGAATGTCGGTGTAGATCAGACCCGGCCGCACGGCATTGACGCGAATGCCCTCCTCGGCCACTTCCTTGGCCAGGCCGATCGTGAAGGCATCGATGGCACCCTTGGACGCCGCATAATCGACATACTCACTCGGACCACCGAGCTTGGCCGCCATCGACGACAGATTGACAATCGATCCGCCCTTGCCGCCATGCCGCGTCGACATGCGGCGTACCGCTTCCCGCGCGCACAACAAGCTGCCGGTCACATTGGTAATCAACACCCGGTTGATGCGCTCGGCCGTCATCTCATCCACCCGAATCTGATGCTCCAGAATACCGGCGTTATTGACCAATGCAGTCAGCGGACCGAGTTCCTTGTCGACGGTCGCAAACAAGCGCACGATATCGGTTTCCGATGCCATGTCCGCAGCCACGGCAATCGCCCGGCCACCGGCCTTGACGATGCCGTCCGCCACCGCGTCGGCGGCACCGCGATTGGAAACGTAATTGATACAGACGGCGTAGCCGCGCGCAGCCGCCAGTTGCGCGGTAGCCGCGCCGATACCGCGACTGCCGCCGGTGACGACAATGATTTTTTCAGTCATGCTGTTTTATCCTTATGGTTTGGTCTCTGCAAACACGGGCCCGACGGCCGGCGCCGAATAGTGTAGCCTTAATCGCCGGGACGTGCAGCCGGCCCGGCACCGGCATTTCACAGACTCAACAACACCGCTATCGCATGCAACGCAAATCCAGTTTTCCACCAGTCGTCGACGCCAACATCCACACCCTGATTCTCGGCAGCCTGCCGGGCGAACGTTCGCTGGCGCAAAGTCAGTATTACGCCAATCCGCAAAACGCTTTCTGGAAATTATTATCTGAAGTGGTCAGCGAAGATTTGCGCGCGCTGGAGTACGAAGCGCGACTGCAAGCCGTGCTTGTACACGGAATCGGATTGTGGGATGTGGTGGCTGAAGCGCAGCGCGAAGGCAGTCTCGACAGCAAGATTCTCAATCACGCCAGCAACGACCTCACAGGCTTGATCGACACGCTGCCGACACTGACGACGATTGCGTTCAACGGCGGCACTGCGGCGCGCATCGGATTGAAGGCATTGAAGGAACGCGCGGAACAATACCGGATCGTGCTGCTGCCATCGAGCAGTCCGGCGCATACGATGGCGTATGCAAAAAAACTGGACGCGTGGATAGGATTGAAACGCTGAGCGTTCGTGTATGAACTGGAAAATCTGCAGGGTGAAAAATCAGCCGCCAGATTCCTGCCACCGGGGCGCGCTACTGGCGGAAGAAAATGATATCCAGAAATGAGCCCGAGAAGCCGCCGTTGAAAATGAGGTACTGGATGGCTTGCCCGAACAGGATGATGACGAGCAATACAAGCAAGAGCTTCAGGCAAAAGAGAATTTTTTCGATCATGACCGCGAGTGTATGAGGATCATGAAATTCTCGCCATAAAAACCGCACGGCAAGTCGCGGTTCAATCAGCGAGGCGGACAAGTAATGCCCGATCGGGTCGAAAACTTCAGTGCGCAGGATGTTGACAGCCGGCGGCAGGGGCGCCGCGCAGCAAACCTTCGGAACTCAGGTCTTCATCAATGTCGGGCCAGTGGATGCCATAACCTGCGCCGGCGATGGTCCAGTGCCGGCGCTGTTCCGGCGTAGCCTTTGCCAGACGCGGGTACCAGCTCAAAGGAACGGTTATTTCACGGCCGTCCATCAGGGCCACCGAGAGTTGGGCGTCATCGATTGCCACCGACTTTACCCGGGTATCACTGTTTGTCAGGGCCGAACCAGTCATGCCATGCCTCCACAAGAAATCGCCGGTGCCTGCGGACCAGCTGTAACAACATACCAAGCTCATGCACCGAAAACCCGACGTTGCAGGCAAGTGCAACATGCTCAGTCCAGAATTTGGCTGACGCATTGTCGCGATCAATGTGAATGTGCGGCGGCTCATTCGGCTCATGGCTGTAAAAGTACAAGCGGTAAGGACCTGAACGCAGAATCGTCGGCATGATCGGGACTTTTGCAAGTATAGCGGATTAAAAACGCTTGACTTGTTTCCAAGGAGAAAGTTTCAACAAAAACAACAAACAGTGAAAATCAATGACCATAACGGATAAGCCTTATCCCCGACATCAGGCAATGCCAGGGACCAGACAGATGCATACCCGCCTTTTGCCGTCAAAGTGCAGCATAATAAACATCCATTGCCTGCAACTGATGCAGCCTCACCGCCACCGCTGGCGAGTACAACCGTCACCTGACCTGCCCACGCCGATATGGAAATACCACTGTTCGCTCATGCCTTGAATATCACCACGCTGGCGGTCTTTGCCCTGGTTGCCTTCGTCACCATTGTGACGCCCGGTCCGACGGTATTGCTGGCGCTGGCCAATGGTGCACGCTACGGCGTGCGGCGCTCGGTGCCCGGGATGTTCGGCGCGGTGATGTCGGATTTTGTATTGGTCGGTTCGGTAGCGCTCGGGTTGGGTGCCTTGCTGGCAGCATCGGAATTCTGGTTCAGCGTGGTCAAATGGGTCGGCGCTGCCTATCTTGCCTGGCTCGGCATCAAGCTGTTGCGTTCGCGCGGCGGACTTGATCTGACGCCAACCTCCGCCGATCAAGGCGAAGCCGCGCCGCGCCGGATTTTCGCCAAATCATTTCTGGTGGCGGTCACCAATCCCAAAGGCTATTTGTTTTGCTCTGCCTTGCTGCCGCAGTTCATCAATGCCGGCCAGCCGCAATGGCCGCAATACGTCGCCATCGGTCTCGTATTCGCCAGTATGGACTTCGCCGTGATGCTGGGCTATGCGCTGATCGGCGCGCGTGCCGTCAGTTTGCTGCGACAGCGCGCCGTGCTGTGGCTGGATCGCTCTTGCGGCGCGGTGTTGCTGATGCTGGCTGGATCGCTGGCGTTCTATCGTCGCAGCACCAGTTAAGCCGACACCGGCGGCAAGAAGTTTTGCCGCGCCGTGCGATATTCCTGTTTCAGACGTGCCACGATATCTGCTGCCGGCAAAATAGCGTCGATGTTGCCGGCGCCCTGCCCGCATCCCCAGATTTCTTTCCATTTTTTCGGCTTGGCGAAATTCACGTCGGCCGCATCATGCACCGGCAAATTGTCCGGATCAAGCCCGCTGGCGCGGATGCTCGGCTTCAGATAATTGCCACTGACACCGGAAAAATACGGCGTATACAAAATATCGGCAGCACTGGAATCGACCACCATCTGCTTGTAACCGGCGACGGCTGAAGCTTCCTCGGAAGCGATGAAGCGCGTCCCCATGTAGGCCAACTGACAACCCAATACCTGTGCCGCCAGAATCCCGTTACCGCTGGTAATCGCACCGGCCAGCACCAGCAAGCCATCGTAAAACGCCCGCACTTCGGATACCAGCGCAAACGGACTCAGCGCACCGCTGTGCCCGCCGGCGCCGGCGCACACCAGAATCAAACCATCGACACCGGCCGCCAAGGCCTTTTTGGCATGCCGGACGGTGGTCACGTCGTGCAGCACGATGCCGCCATAGGCATGCACTTGCTCGACTACCGCATCGGGACTGTGCAAGGAAGTGATGATGACCGGCACCCGATGCCGGATACAGGTATCGAGATCGTCTTGCAGACGCGGATTGGACTGGTGCACGATCAGATTCACTGCATACGGTGCAATCACCCGCTGCGGATCGGCCGCCCGGCAGGCGGCCAGCCCCTGTTCGATGGTCGTCAGCCACTCATCCAGCAATTCCTGCGGCCGGGCATTGAGTGCCGGGAACGCGCCGACGATACCGGCACAGCATTGAGCAATCACCAGCGCCGGATTGGAAACCAGAAACATCGGCGAAGCAATCACCGGCAATGCCAGTTGTTGTGGCAAATTACAGACTTGCGTCATGACTCATCCATTGATCATTTTTTACGAAAAGCGGCAATCCGCTGCTGCATATCCGGTCCCTTGCCGGCATTGCGGAATACCTCGTGCGCCAGTCCGGCTGCCAGCGGCAAGCCATCGGTCTCGCGCAACAGATGTTTGTTGGCGCGATGGCTGAACCACGATCCGCTCAGCAGATCGCGCACCGTGCGTTCGATTTCGGCATCGAACTGCGCATCGGCCACACAAAAATTCGCCAGCCCCATGGCATGGGCTTCGGCCCCCGAATAGGTCCGCCCCAGCAACATCATTTCTGCCGCCCTGGACAAACCGACCCGCCGCGGCAAGCGCTGGCTCATGCCCCACAACGGCGTCAATGCCCACTTGGCATGCGTATCGGCAAAGCGTGCCGACTCTGCCGCAATGATCAGATCGCCAGCCAGCGCCAGTTCCAGCGCGCCGGTATAGCAATGTCCATGCACCGCCGTGATCACCGGTTGCGGCAAATCAGCCAGGCTTTCAATCACGCGCGCCTGCAAATGCGGCACCGGCAAAGGCTGACCGGCAGCCAAGTCATGCAAATCATTGCCGGCGGAAAAACATTTACCGGCGCCACGCAATACCACCGCCCCGATATGCTCCGTATCTGCAGCTATGCACAGGACATGCGCCTGCAATTCCAGAAACATTTGCACCGACAAGGCGTTCATCTTGTCCGGGCGATTCAGCGTCAGGGTCGCCAGCCCCTGCGCCACTTGCATGGTGACCGTTTCCGTCATGCTTATGCCTCGTTTTGCGCTTGCGCGCCGCTCTTGGTCAATACCAGCACATCGCTTTCGCCTTCCTGCACCACCACGCCGTGTTGATTGATCAGACGGAACAAGCGGCCAAGCTTGCCGCTGCGCCCGCTCTTGCCGGGCTCCACTGAGGTAATGCGCAATTCCAGATGAATGGTGTCGCCGACCAGCAATGGCGCCAGAAAATTCCAGTTGCGGAAACCCAGCATGGCAATCACCGATTTTTCGAAAATGCCAAGCTCATGCAACATGCCGGTGCTGACCGCGATACCCAACACGCCGTGCACTACCCGTTCGCCGTAACGGGTCTTCTTCGCAAATTCAACGTTGCAGTGAATCGGATTCCAGTCGCCTGAAATCATGGAAAAGAAAGTCAGATCGGCTTCGGTGATGGTTCTGCCGCTGCTTTCAAACAACTGGTCAACTGCAAAGTCTTCAAGGTAATACGATGCCATGCGGTGTGCTCCTGAAAAATGAATACGTGCGTTTCAACATCAGGCTTCGGCAGCCAGACGCTCGATCGCCATTTCGCGCAGCTTGGCGCGCTGGATCTTGTTGCCGTTGGAACTTTGCGTGGTCGGGAATTTATCCACCGTCCAGATATGCGCCGGGACCTTGAATGCGGCCAAGGTGGTCGCCGTCGCCGCGATCAGCTGCCGCTCATCCAGTTGCTGTCCCGGCAGGGCAATCGCGAAGGCCACGGCCCGCGTCTGCCGCGCGATATCGACCGCCACCACTTGCACATCGGCGACGCCCGGCTGGGCTTTCAGGGCATCTTCGATTTCCACCGGGCTGACCAGATAACCGGCCAGACGAATTGCGTCGCCCTGCCGGGTCTGATATACAAAACTGCCGTCTTCGCGCAAGAAGCCGACGTCGCCGGTACGGAAGAAACCTTCAGCATCGATTGCCTTGGCGGTGGCTTCCGGATTATTCAGATAGCCGATGAAATTGGTAGCGGCGCGAATTTCCACCGTGCCGCTGCCGCCGGCCGGCAAGATTTCACCGGAGTCGATATCGCGAATGCGAATTTCGGCATCCTTGCTGGCCGGCATGCCGCCGCCTTCAATCCGATCGGTTACCGGCAAGTGTTGCTGCTGCAAGGAGAACAAGGCATTGACTTCACTCGATCCGTACAAGCCGGTCATCGGAATACGGCGGCTCCAGGCCTGTTTGCCAAACTCGACCACACCCGGATGGAAAGTTGCAAATCCAAACACGCGTGCCGAGGGGAACGGATCGTGACCTTCCACGTTTTCGATAATGCGGCGGAACATTTCATCGCTGCCGAACACATGCGTGACCTGATGACGATTGATCAGTTGCGCCGCCGTCGGGCCATCAAAGGTATCCATCAGCACCACCGGTTGGCCGGCGGCAAACGTGGCGAAGGCAGAACTGAAACCGAACACGCCGCAAAACGGCAGCGCCGCCAGCAGACGTGCGCCGGCTTCCTCGAAACCATAGGCCCTGGCGACATTCTGGCTATGCAAAGTGACCGTGCGCTGCGGATGCATCACTAGTTTGGGGCCGCTGGTGGTGCCGGAGGTAGTGAACAGAATACTGAGCGCATCGGCGACAGCGGCTGCCGGCGCCGTAGCGGGCGCCGGCGTCTGCATATCAAAGGCGACCGTCGGTTTGCCGAGAATCTCGGCCGGCAAGCGGCCATCGCCGTCCACCACTGCCACCCGTTCGACGCTGGCCGCAGCAGCATGACTGACATCCCGCAACACTGCCGGAAAATCGATCTTGCGGAAGTTCAGCTGCAATATCAGCATCTTGGCCCGGGATCGCTCCAGAATGTATTCCACTTCATGCGAGCGATAACGGGTATTGACCGTCATCATGGCGGCGCCGATATGCGCCAGCCCGAAATACAGCGCCATCCATTCGATGCGATTGACCAGCCAGACCGCCACGATATCGCCCTCGCCGATGCCCTGCCGCTGCAGCCAGCCCACCGTATTGCGCACCATGCCATCGAATTCGCGATAACTGATCTCCCGCTCATCGTCGATAAAAGCGATGGCGTCGCCATGCAACGCCACATTGCGGGCCAGCAGTGCCGGCATGTCCGATAAGATGCTCATTTCAATACAGCTCCATAAGTTTGGCGTTATCACTCAATTCTTCCGGTACCGCTTCGCGGATAATCGCACCCGATTTCATGACCACGACACGGTCGGATATCTTGAGCGCTTCCTTGACGTTCTGCTCCACCAGCAAAATCGCCATGCCGGAATCCTTTTGCAACTGCCGTATCGGCTGCAGCAAATCCTGAAACAGCTTGGGTGCAAGGCCAATCGATGGTTCGTCCATCAACAGGCAACGCGGCCGGCTCAGCAGCGCACGACCAATCGACACCATTTGCTGCTGGCCGCCCGACAAGGTACCGGCGCGACGCTGATAAAACTGGCCCAGCGCCGGCAATACCGTCATTACCCAGGCCAGACGGTCGGCCCGTTCTTCGGCGGCGACGCCGGCCGACCACAAACCGAGCTTCATGGTTTCCGCCACCGTCAGTCCCGGAAAAATGCCGCGTCCTTCCGGCACCAGCGAAATGCCGGCAGCGGTCAATGCGCGCGGTTCCAGCATGTTCATTGGCTTGTCATCCAGCAGCACTTCACCGCGCTGGCGTCGTACCAGGCCAAACAAGGTTTTCAGCAGCGTCGACTTGCCAGCGCCGTTATGACCAATCAGACACAGCACTTCCGCCGGCCGCAAATCGAAATCAAAGTTCGACAATACCGGTCGCCCGCCATAACCGACTTCCAGCCCGCGTGTTCTCAATATGGTAGTTGGCGTTTGGTTCATGCTGCTTGCTCCCCGAAATAAATTGCCGCCAGATGCGGGTCCTTGAGCACCGTGGCCGGATCGCCATCGGCCAGCAGTTTGCCCTGATCGAGAAATGCAATGCGGTCGGAAATGCCGATCACGATATCGAGATTGTGTTCGATGATGCATACCGTCACGCCCTGTCGCACTTCGCTGCGCAACAGTTCCAGAAACAATTCATACGAGCCGCGATCCAGACCCGACGCGGGTTCATCCAGCAACCAGATTTTGGAATCGGTTGCCATGATGCGCGCCATGCTCAGGAATTTGCGTTCGGCATACGCCAGATCAATCGCGCGCGTCTTGGCCTTGTCGGCCAATTTGGTCCGTTCCAGAATATGTCTTACTTTTTCCAGCCGCGCCTGTCGCGCGGCACGGCCGCCGGCTTGCCAGATCCATGAACTCGGCTCCATCACCGTCAGTACGTTTTCTTCTACTGTCATGTGGTTGAACAGACGCAAATCCTGAAAAGTGCGGGCGATCCCGAGGCGGCCAATCTGATAGTGCGACTTGCCGACGATCGATTGTCCTTTCCACAGGATGTCGCCGGATTCCGGTACCAGATGGCCGGTAATCAGATTGAACAAGGTGGTCTTGCCGGCGCCGTTCGGTCCCACCAGCGTGGTCACGATACCGGCGCGCAGATCCAGCGATACATTATTGGTCACCTTGAGGCCACCGAATGCCTTGTTGAGATTGCTGATGCGCAGCAATACCTCTTGCTCCGGGGCTGCCTGCTGCGGTTGCAGACTGGGATCGCGCATCATGCCTTGCTCCTTTTGGCCGGGCCGACAATGCCACCCGGACGATAAATCATCAATAACACCATGGCGATGCCGTAAGCGATCTGCTGAATCGCGCCGATCTCGGTTTGCGGCAAAAACCACATATAGCTGAACAGACTCGGCAGCAACATCAGCAACACGGTGCCGACGATAGGACCAAGCAAGGTGCCGGTGCCGCCAATGATGACCATGGCCATCAGCAACACCGAAGTATCCAGCATGAAGCTCTCGACATTGATGAAGCCGAGGTAGAACGCATACAAGGCCCCGGCTACCGCTGCCAGCGCGGAAGAAATCACCACTGACAGCGTCTTGATCGCCGCTACATTCTTGCCGAACGCGTGGGCCGCAGATTCACTGTCGCGGATTGCCTTCAGATTGCGGCCAAAACTGGAACGCAGCAAGGTACTGGTGATCAGCAGCACCGGTATCAGGCAAGCCAGCGTCAGCAACAGGAACTGCACCGGATCGGTCACCGCATAGCCAAACAGCTCCGCCGGCGGAATGCCGATCACACCGCCCAGCCCGCCGGTCACCGACTTCCATTCGGAAAACACGGTCACCCCCAGCACCTGCAAACCGAGCGAAGCCGCGACGAAGTACTCACCGCGCACGCGCAGTGCCGGCAACGCCAGTACCAGTGACAGCAAGCCCGCCACCACCATCGCTACCGGTACCGCCAAAAACAGAGAGGCACTGAAGTGCACCGCGAAATAGGCGGCCGTATATGCACCGACACCAAAGAAGATCGCATGCGCAATCGAAAAAATCCCGGCATAGCCCATGATGAAGTTGAGCGTGATCGCCAAAATCGCGTTGATGCAGATCAGCGTCACCAGATTGAGTAAATAAGCAAACATGATTGGTGGCCTCAGGAAGTAACCGCGCGACCGAAAAATCCGGAAGGTCGGAACAGTATGAACAGGAACAACACGATGAAGGTCACCGCCTCGCTCCATTGCGGCTCGAAATACAGTAGCGCCAGGTTCTCCGCCATGCCCAGCAACAGACCGGCACAAGCGGCGCCGCGCAGGCTGCCGACACCGCCGACGATAGTGGCAGCCAGACTGATCAGCATGACATGGTGACCGATGGCCGGATTGAGGCCGGCGCTGGCTGCCGACAGAATCGCCGCCGGCACCACCAGCAAGGAGCCGAGCGCGAACACGATGGTCGACAAGCGCCGCGGGCTCAACCCATACGCGCGGATCAGTTCGGTGTTTTCTGACAAGGCACGCAATCCCATGCCGACATGCGTGCGCATCAGGAATACCTGCAAGCCCCAGAAGAACAGCGCGGCGACCACGATGGCAATCCCGGACAGCGGCGAGACAAACAATCCGGATGCCACTTCAATGCTGCGGCTGAGCGGCGTCGCCACCGATACGAAGCTGCGACCGAAGATGATGCCGATCAGATTTTGCACCACGATGCCGATCCCGAACGAGGCCACGAACACGGTAAAGAACGAGCCTTCATGTGCCTGAATCGGTGCGTACACGAAGCGGTCCAGCAACACGCCGAACAGCACCGCCGCCAGTGTTGCCGCCAGAATTGCCAGCACCCAGTGCAGTTGCGCTACCGAGTACAGGTAATAAAACACATAGGCGGCAATCGTGAACGTGGAACCATGGGCAAAGTGAAATACCTTGGTCGAACCGAATATCAATGAAAAGCCGACTGCGATGAGCGCATACAGCGCGCCCACCTGCAAGCCATTGATCAGAAGCTGTAGTAGCAGCATGGGACTCGCCTCTTCGCGTTATTTCGTATTCGCGGCGCTGACGATCTTGCCGCCTTTGCCGTCGATTTCATTGATTTGCATCGGCATCACTACCGTACCGTTGTCAGTAAAGGTCACCTTGCCGCCGACCAGATCGAACGATTTGCTTTCGATACGCTGTGCCAACAGGTTGTCACCGGTAACCGGTTTGCCCTTCTTTTGCAATTGCTCGGCCAGCAAGGCGAACAGGCGTACCGCGTTGTAATAGTTGGCGATATACGCGGTCGGCATCTTGTTGTATTTTTTCTTGTAATCATCCACAAAGCGCTTGGTCACCGGATCATGCGAATTCCAGTCCATGAACTGCGTGGTGTACAGCGAACCCAATGCTTCCGGCTGGGTATTGATTTCCGGCACCGAGAACGCGGTATAGCTGGCCAGCAATTGCTTGACGCCGTTGTCGCGGAATTGCTTGACGATCTGCAACTGTTGCGAGCCATACGACGCGATGTAGACCACATCCGGATTGGCCGCCCGCACCCGGGCGGCAATGCCGCCGAATTGCTGCGCCGTGGCCGGCACCGACAAGGCTTCCACCAGTTGACCGCCGGCGCCCGGCAAGCTGGTTTCCATTTCCTTGCGGATCGCCTGCCCGAGCGGATCATCGATATATACCAGCACAAAGCGTTTCAGTTTGCGCTCGTTGACCAGATAAGGAATGATCGCGCGCACTTCATAATTGGCCAGCGGAATGATGTTCCAAAAATACGGACCAAGCTCGGCCAGATCGGGACCGACACCGCCGCCATTGACGGCAACCGTTTTGGTACGTCCGGCTACCGTGGAAATCGCTTTCGAGACACCGGTAAAAGCCGACAGGACATACGGCACCTTTTGTACATTGACCAGTTTGTTCATGCCGATCACGCCCTGCTGCGGCAAGGCCTGACTGTCTTCGTACTGGATCGACAGTTTGCCGCCCAGCAGATTGTCGGCATTGATGTGATCCCGCGCCAGGTTGGCGCCGGAGCTGAAAATGTCGCCATACGACGCATTCAGTCCGCTCATCGGAAACAAGGCGCCGATGGTAACGTCAGCCGCATGTGCCGGCATGGCAGAGACGGCGCCGGCCATCAGCGCCGCAGCGAAAATTCTTTTTAATATAGACATGTTTATCTCCTGCATTATGTTTTAAGAAATTTGTCCGTCATTGCTCTCTGCTTGCTGCCATTTCCTTGCGGCGACGCATTCAACTGCCGCGAAACAGCGGTGCCCGCTTTTCGCGAAAGGCTGCCGCTCCTTCCTGGTAATCGTCGCTGTAACCGAGTGCCCGTTGCGACTGCAATTCCAGTTCCAGTTGCTGCGCCAGACTGTTATCGGCTGCCGCATAGATCGCCAGTTTTGTCAGCCCCAGCGCCTTGGTGGCGGAACCCGCCAGTTGCGCGATCAGCAATTCGGCTTCCGCCTGGAATTCCTCATCTTCCACGCAGCGCCAGATCAAGCCCCAGGCCGCCGCCTGCTCCGCACTCAGTTTGTGATTGAGCATGCTCAGCCCGATGGCACGCGCCGTTCCCACCAGTTGCGGCAAGAATTGCGTGGCACCGGCATCGGGCATTAAGCCAAGCTTGGTGAATCCTTGTAAAAAATAAGCGGACTTGCTGGCGATCACGATGTCACACGCCAGCGCCAGCGTGGAACCGACACCTGCCGCCACGCCATTGAGGGCACACACTACCGGCACCGGCAGCGCGCGCAACTTCAATACCAGTGGTTTGTAATACCGTTCCAGCGACAGGCCAAGATCACGCCGGCTGCCGTCGGCCGGCGGCGTGCGGTCGGTCTGATCCTGGCCGGCACAAAAGGCGCGACCGCTGCCGCTGAAGACCAGTACCCGCAGCGCCGGGTCATGCTCGACACCGGCAATGGCCGCCGCAATCTCTTCATGCATGCCATCGCTCAGGCTGTTGAGCCGCTGCGGCCGGTTCAGCGTGATGCGCGCCACGCCACCGGTGAAAGAAAACAGGATGCCTGCGTCGTTCATATGTACTCCATGTCCCATGATGGAATCTGCGCTCAAGGTGCGGCTGACACCGTTACCAGCCGGCCACCCTTGCCATCGACTTCATTGATTTGCATCGGCGCAGTGATGGTGCCGTTATCGGCGAAGCTGACCTTGCCGCCCACGAAGTCAAAACGCTTGCTCTGCTTGCGCTGTTCCAGCAAGGTATCGCCGGTCACCGGCTTGCCCTGCTTTTGCAAATCGTGCGCCAGCAACCCGAACAGGCGCACCGCGTTGTAGTAATTCGCCATGTAAGTGGTCGGCAGCTTTTTGTACTTTTTGCGGTAATCATCGACAAAGCGCCTGGTGACCGGATCGCTGGAATTCCAGTCGATGTTTTGCGAGGTGTACAACGCGCCGCGCGCTTCCGGCAAGGCATCGATCTCGGGCACCGAGAAGCCGGTATAGCTCACCAGTTGCTGGGTAATGCCGTTGTCGCGGAATTGTTTGACGATCTGCAATTGCTGTGCGCCGTAAGAAATGATGTAGACCGCATCGGCCTTGGCGCTGCGCACACGGGCGGCGATGCTGCTGAATTGCTGGATGGTCGGCGGTACCGACAACACATCCACCAGTTGCCCGCCGGCAGCCGGGACCGCAGTTTCCAGTTCTTTCTTGATGGCCTGACCGAGCGGGTCATCGACATACACCAGCACGATCCGCTTCAGGCCACGCTCCTTGACCAGGTACGGCACCATGGCGCGCACTTCGAAATTGGCCAACGGAATCACGTTCCAGAAGTATGGCCCGAGTGTCGCCAGATCGGGACCGATGGCACCGCCATTGGCCACGACCGTATGCGTGCGCTGGGCAACACCAGAAATCGCTTTCGAGACCCCGGTGAATGCCGTCAGCACATACGGTACTTTTTCCACATTGACCAGCTTGTTCATGCCGATCACGCCCTGCTGCGGCAAGCCCTGACTGTCTTCGTATTTGATCACCAGTTTGTCGGACAACAACTTGTCGGCATTGATATGTTCCACCGCCAGATTGGCGCCAGCCAGAAACGTATCACCGAATGAGGCGTTCGGCCCGCTCAGCGGAAAGGCCGCGCCGATGTGAATTTCTTCGGCCACTGCCGCCGTCGGCGCGTATTGGCACAACAGCGCCAGCACCAATGCTGGCAAATATTTTTTCAGGATCATGATTGCTCTCTGTCTCGTTATCGTTATTCTCTGCAGCAGGTAATTACGGGGCCGGCACCTCAGCTCACCACTTGCGGCGTACCGGTGGCGCGATAGCTGTCGCTGACGATATTGCTCAGACCGGCACTGCGCAACGCCGCCTGGCGGCTTTCGATGAAGTCATTCCACGCCGTCTGTGCCGGCCCGTCTGCCGTGGCGAAGTCATACACTTCCAGATAGCGGGCATCGGCGGCAACATTTTCAAAACAGCGCACCGCCACGCAACCCGGCACGTTGAGGGCATCAGCGGCACCGGCGGTCACACGCGCAGTGTCAACACTGCCACTCACCTGCGCGGTCAGGGTGAACAGACTTCCCTCATGCGTGGCAGGAAATGCGCCTTGCGCAAACAGGCGGCGATAGTTGCGGCGCACGCGATTTTCGCCATAAAACTCTTGCATGCGGCACGACCATGGCGTTTGATGCGACAACAGTCGCTGAAAGCCCGGCCCCGGCTCCACCTGCTCGTCGCGGGTTTCGTAAAACACCAGATACTTGGGCAACCGTGCCGCCGAAAAATAGCGCCGGCCGCTGGCCACGCCATCAATTGCGCACACCTCCGCCACATGCTCCATTTCGTACCAGGCGTTGAACTCTTCTTCACGCGACTCGGCCACATGCAGCCAGACCGCAATCATTCCATTGGCATTTCTGTCCATGATGTCTCCTGTCTGATTTTTCTATTTTTTATCGTTAAATCTTGCGGCTTGGCGCAAGAGCTTACCTACTTGCGCAAATGCGCGCTGGCCTCGTCTTCAATCCGGTGCCAGATCTCGTGCGCCATGGGCGTTTCCGACTCTTCCAGAATATGACCGACCAGACCGATGGCGCGCGCCATGACACCGAAGCCGCGCACGATCTTCCAGGGGAACCCGAATTCGCAGCAAATCGCACCGATGGCGCCGGTGGCGTTGATCGGCAACACCTTGCCGGAAGCACGCTCGGCTTCCGCCCCGATCAATTCCATCAATGCGATGTAACGACCTTTCATGCCATTGTCGGCAGCGATCTGGAACAGACGCGGCGTGCGCGGATCAATCGGCTTGTGCAGCGGATGACCGATGCCGGGAATAATCTGTTTGCGGTCACGGAAAACCGCCACGGTGCGCCTGGCGATATCGGCCAGATCGGCATCCGGGCCAGCGCCGTCCAGCGCTTCATACAACATTTTGGCAGCGCCTTCCGTGGTGCCGACAAACACCGTTCCGAGCCCGCACAAGCCGGCAGCGACGGCGCCTTGCAAGGATTCCGGCGCACCGGCATAGGTCAGCCGGGCAACCAGCGCGCTGGGAGTAATGCCATGCTCGACCAACGTGATCAACATCGCATTGAAGACCCGCGACTGATTGCCGGTAGCGGTCTTGCCGGTCAATTGAAAGTAGGCGAAGTCGCCCAGATTCATGTGCCCCAGAATCTCGTTCGGCAAATCCTTGCCGCGTACCGTGATGCGATCCGGCGTACTGAAACCGATATCCGAACGAATCACTGCTGTCTTGCTTGTCATGGTTCTGTCTCCGAAAATGCGTTGAATCAATCTGGTGTGCAGCTTCAGGCGGCGATATCCGCGCTGCCGTTGCTCAATACAATCTGATCGCGTTCCAGCACGCGCGAGCGGAACAAAGCCCGTCCGCCTTCGCGCCAGATTTCCGTGCGGATCGTTTCGCCCGGAAAAACCGGTGCCGAAAATCGGGTCTGCAATGACTGCAATCGCTCCGGCCGGTAATCGCAGCAGCTTTTCAGGATCGCGTGGCAGGCCACGCCATAGGTGCCGAGGCCATGCAGAATCGGGCGCGCAAAGCCGGCGGCGCAGGCGACCGCCGGGTCGGCATGCAAAGGGTTCATGTCACTCGACAGGCGATACAACAACGCCATCTCCGGCCGGGTCGGCAAGTCGCAGATCTGATCTGCCGCCCGCGCCGGCATGGCAGCCGACTGTAC
Organism: Herbaspirillum autotrophicum; assembly: GCF_001189915.1. GTDB lineage: Bacteria > Pseudomonadota > Gammaproteobacteria > Burkholderiales > Burkholderiaceae_D > Herbaspirillum > Herbaspirillum autotrophicum. Next base: position 50,461 of record NZ_LFLS01000015.1, on the reverse strand, counting down.
CGGCAAGACATCACTGGGCTGACCTTGTTCGCTGAAGCCGCCTTCACCACGACAAAACGAAATCTGCTCTACCGTTGCCAAAGTGACGCCGCTTTTCTGATCCACCACCTTGCGCTCCACCACGACCAATGCACCTTTATCTGCGCCCTTGTCGACCACCGCCATGACCCGCGACCGGCCGACCACGATGCCGCTGCTCGGCAAGCACTGGTGCAGCCGTACCTTTTGCTCGCCATGTACCACCTTGAGCAAATTGATACCCGACTCCGGATTGCCCATCCACAAACCGGGATGCGCCAAAATCACCGCCATGCTGGGAAATGCCTGCAAGCCCTTTTCATAGACAAAGCGCAATTCATTGCCATCCGTGGAATTTTTCCCGAGGCCGAGCGCGAGCGCATACAGCATCGTGTCTTTTTCGGTATAGCGGTGTTCCTGTTCGGGAAACACCCAGTTCTTCAGTTTGAAATAATCAATGGCCATGTCGGTTCCGTTGCGATGCTGAATGCTGCTGATCCTGATGCTGCGTGCCCCACCGCGTTCACACCGGGTCCCAGCTGAATACGTCGGCCGAGCGGTCAAATGCCACAAAGTTCTTTTGCAGTGCCGGCATCGCATGTTCGGCAATGCTTTCCGGCGTCCAGCCTTCGGAGCGGTGTACCGAACGCAACGGACGCGGCTGACTCATCAGGAAAATTTCATTGTTGCGTACCGTGAATACCTGGGCGTTGACATCGCGCGCAGCATCACTGGCGAGATACACCGCCAGCGGCGCGATCTTGGCCGGCGTCATCAGCTTGATCTTGTCGACGCGCGCCTGCTGGGCGGCGTCATTGACCGGAATCGAACTGATCATGCGGCTCCAGGCAAACGGCGCGATGCAGTTGGAGCGCACATTGAAGCGTTGCATATCCAGCGCAATCGATTTCGACAAGGCCGTCAGTCCCAGTTTGGCCGCTGAATAATTGGCCTGCGCCAGATTGCCGATCAACCCCGAAGTAGAAGTCATGTGCACGAATGCGCCGCTGGCCTGTTCCTTGAAATGCAGCGCAGCCGCCTTGCTCATGAAATAGGCGCCATACAAATGCACCTTGAGCACGGCATCCCATTCGTCGCTGCTCATCTTGTGAAACAGGCTGTCGCGCAGGATGCCGGCATTGTTGACCACGCAATCGACACGTCCGAACGTATCGATTGCGGTTTCCACGATACGTGCTGCGCTGCCGGCTTCCGACACGCTGTCGGTATTGGCTGCCGCCTGTCCGCCGGCGGCGATGATCTCGTCCGCCACCTGTTGCGCCGGCCCGGCACTCAGCCCCTCGCCGCTCAGCGAGGCACCGATATCGTTGACGACCACGCGTGCACCGTGCTGCGCCATCGCCAATGCAATGTCGCGACCGATACCGCCTCCGGCGCCGGTGACCACGACTACTTTTCCTTCTGCGATTCTACGAATTGTCATGCTGATGTCCTTGATCCTGAATCCGGTTGCCATTTGCGGCGACTGATTGCTGTTGCGATAAAAATGGGCAACACGTTGATGGCGTTGCCGGGATTCCGCTGCGCTGTGGCGAACGGTACTGCGCGTGGTCTGGCACGGCTGGAACGACGTTGGGAGGTATAGTCTGAAAACGCCGATGGGGTGTCAATAGACCGGAAAATAGTGTTCCGTACATCGAAACCTTGTTATCCGTCAGATGCCTGTTTGCGCCTATCGTCACCGGGCATGGCAACGCGCAATGCACGGCCCTGCTCAAAAAATGTGCTGATGCAGCATGCTTTCCCGCTACAGCCGGGCCAGAGCGGATCACCGCTATTTCCGGCAGGTCTCTGCAACGGCAAAAACGACGCGTAAACATTTCTCTGCCAACATCGCTTGCGAGATGCGGTTCCAAAGTACGGAACAGTGTTTGATGTTAGATTGACGTCATGCATCGGCTGCTGCAAGGTTCCCGGCAACAGACCATGACCACAGAAAAATCAGACGTATCACAGACCGTAAAAACGGCGGGTACGCAGCAGGAGACCAACATGCAGTTTTCGATGTCGCGCACCACATGAACCGGCCCGCTGAAACTGGCCCGGCAAGCGCACGCGCCAAGGCAGCAGTACGCAAGGCGGCGGTGCGACCGGTAGAGGTGCGCATCGTATTGCGCGCACCTCGCACGCCCTATCGCGAACACGCGGCCGACAACAGCAAACTGATCGCGCCGATTGAACGCGGCTTTGCGGTACTCGACGCGTTCCTTGAGCAGGAACAGTGGCTGGCCAATCAGGATATTGCCGAACGCACCGGGATTCCGAAAGCCACGGTATCGCGCCTGACACGCACGCTGACCGAACTCGGTTATCTGACCCATTCGGAAACCTTGAGGAAATACCGGCTGGCATCTGCCGTGCTCGACCTTGGTTACGCCGCCATGGCCGACGCCGATGTGGTATCGCTGGCGCGACCTTCGATGCAAGACTTCGCCGACGACAACGGTGTGTTCGTGGCACTGGCCGGACGCGATGGTCTCGACATGATCCTGTTTGAAAATTGTCACAGCGCGGCTACGCTGGCCACCATCGCCCTCGGCGTCGGCGAACATATGCCGATTGCCGCCTCACCGCTGGGATGGGCATTGCTGGCCGGCTTGCCGGAAGCCGAGCAAGCTTATCTGCTGGATCGCATGCGACCACATCACAAACGTGATCGCTGGATGTTGCTGCGCCAGCGCATCGCCGAAGCTGCGGCGCAGGTTGCCGCCAAAGGCTATTGCGCCTCCACTGGCGACTGGGGTGCCGACATTACCGTGGTGGCAGCGCCGCTGAACATTCCGGGACGCCTGCCGATGGCGCTGGTATGCGCCGGCTCGCCGCGACTGACGCCACGTACCAAGCTGGATGAACAATTGGGACGCAAGCTGGTGACGCTGATCGGCCAACTCAAAAAACGGGCTGCGGCTCAGATTTAAGGACGCACCATGAAAGCCGCAGCAGCCAGCAATATCCGCAAACAATCTGCCACCGGCAATCACGAAGGACCAGAACGTTTTTCGGTGCGCGATCAGGATGCGGCTCCCGGCAGCAGTACTTCGACCCACACACTGGAACGCGCACTCGGCGTACTCAAGGCATTTCGCGGCAGCCCCAAACCCTTGGCGCATGCCGAGCTGGTGCGCCGCACCGGCTACTCCAAGGCCTCGATCTCGCGCGTGGCGGCAACGCTGGTAGCGCTCGGTTATCTCGACCGGGCGCCGGACGGCGTTCGCTTTCAGATCGGCGTGCGCGGTTTGCGCATCGGCCATCGCTATCTGTCCAACAGTCCGATCACGCGTCTGGCAAAGCCGATCATGCAAGCCATGGCCGATCATCACAACATGTCGGTCGGACTGGCGGTGGCCAATCAGCTCGACATGATTTACATCGAATATTGCAACAGCAGCAGTATCGCCACCTTGCGCCTGGGCGTCGGCCGCACGGTACCGATGGAATTGAGCGCCATCGGCAGAACCTATGTCTGGGTCCAGCCACCTGCCCGCCGTCAGCGTCTGCTGTTCGACATCCTGAAAAAAATCGGCGTGCACGGACCGGCAGTGGTGGCCAAAATGGAAGAGGCCTTCGAAGATCTCGATCAGTATGGTTACTGCATGGCCGCCGGCGAATATCAGCGCGATACCTTCGCCGTCAGTGTGCCGGTTTTTCTCGGTGACCCGCCGGTGCCGATGGCGCTCAATTGCAGTGCCGTATCGTATGTGCCGGATGTGGAAAATATCAGAAAGATGTTGGTGCCGGCCTTGCAAAACACCGCCGAGAAATTGAAGAATGCACTGGCGTCCATCGACAGCACCTTGTTCTGAACAGGCGTTCACGCAGCAATACACGCCGGCATGAACATCATTTTCGCAAATACGCCGGCCGGGTTCCTGCCATCCGGGAATTTTCCGGCGCGATGACCGCCCGGCGTTAAGTATCTTCCACAATTTCCCCACGACAATCCTGCTGATAAGCTTGCGGGTCGTTTCGATTGCTCGCAGATGGACACAAGAAGCAACCTGACGATATCAAGACACCAATAACAAACCCGGAGATCATGCATGTCTTATCGCAACACACCATTTCATTTGAAAAAACTCGGCGTCGTCGTCGCCATGACCTTGTCCGCCAATCTGGCCTGTGCCAAAGAGCCGGTAGTCAATGTACACGCGGCCGAAAAAATCGGCACCGTCCAGCAAGTCTATGACGGCGCCCTGTTCCCGGATGTACAGGTCAATACCTTCCGCAATATCGACCGCCTGTTTTCCACCCGCGTCGTACCGAATGGCGGCAAGGTGTTTCCGCTGCCCGCCGGCGACAAGCCGCTGAAGAACTTCAAGTTCAGCTCGGGCGGCAAGGATTACGACCTGTACGATTATGTTTCGCTCAATCGCGTCAGCGGCCTGCTGGTGATCAAGGATGGCAAGATCGCATTCGAGAACTATGAACTCGGCAACAACGAGAAGACGCGCTGGATGTCGATGTCGGTGGTCAAGTCGATCACGGCAACGCTGATCGGTGCCGCCATCAAGGATGGTCATATCAAGAGCATCGATGATCCGATCATCAACTACCTGCCGCAACTCAAGGGCAGCGCCTACGACGGCGTGTCGGTACGCAACCTGTTGCAGATGGCTTCCGGCGTCAACTGGAATGAAACCTATACCGATCCGAAATCGGATCGCCGGCGCATGCTGGAAGTGCAAAATGCACAGGTTCCCGGCGGCGTGCTGGAACTGATGTCCAAGCTGCCGCGCGCAGCAGCGCCAGGTACCCGCTGGAACTACAGCACCGGCGAAACCCAGGTCGCAGGTGCGCTGGTACGCGCCGCTACCGGCAAGCCGGTGGCGCAATATCTGTCGGAACGGATCTGGGGCAAGTTCGGCATGGAGTCCGATGCCACCTGGTGGCTGGAATCGCCGGATGGTCTGGAAGTCGGCGGCAGCGGCTTGTCGGCCACGTTGCGTGACTATGGTCGGTTCGGCATGTTCCTGCTGGGCGGCGGCAAAGCCGGCGGCGAACAGATCTTGCCGGATGGCTGGGTCAAGGAAGCCGGCAGCCCGAAAATGGTGGATGGCAAACTGGTGAACTACGGCTACATGCTGTGGCCGATCCCGAATGCAGCCGGCACCATCAATGAAGGCGCCTTCGAAGCACGCGGCATTTTCGGTCAGCACATTTACATGAACCCGAAAGAGAATGTCGTGATCGTGGTCTGGAGTGCATTGCCGAAACCGACCGGTAAAGCAACCGTCGGCGACAATGACTTCTTCGCAGCCACGACTCAGGCAGTACGCTAAGCGTCATCCAACGCACGCTGGACTGTCCCTGACAAGCCGGCGTGCGTTGTACCCATCCCATTCGGCATCTCTTCCACGCACGTCGCGCAGATTTCTGACTGCTGTCAATTCACAACACTGAAGTCGCTTTTGCCACGTCGCCATGCGCGCCGGCACAAGAGAATTGTTACAAGACTTTGCTACGGCCCCCCGCCGACGCCACAAAAAAATCCGCAAAACCATGCGCAGCATACATTTCAGGCATATGCTGGAAACCGATGCACGAACTTGCATCGACTTCAATTCGTTTTATTTCATTGTCAAAAAAGCTATACACTCGATCCTGTTTTACCCGCGGCACAGCTTCATACCCACCTTCGACCCTCAGGAGAAATACATGAACAAGATCTTCGCCTCGACGTTGTGCGCCACACTGCTGGCCTCATTCAGCTGTCTGGCAAGCGCCGCACCGCCAGCCGATGCTCCGGCCGGCACCACAGGATTGTGCAAGGACGGCAGCTACTATTCCGGCGCCGAGAAAAAAGGCGCCTGCCGCGGCCATAAAGGCGTGAAAGACTGGTACGCCGACAGCACCACCAAAGCCGCCGCACCTGCTGCTGCCAGCCCGGCACCGGCGGCAGCCGCTCCGGCCGCGGCACCGGCACCGGCAACAGCGATGACCAAAAGCGCACCCGCTGCGGCACCAGCCAAATCCGCTGCCACCCCTGCCGCTGCTGCCGCACTTGGCGGCGGCGCCGGTAAAGTCTGGGTCAATGCTTCCACCAAGGTCTATCATTGCCAGGGCGACAAATGGTATGGCAAGACCAAGCAAGGCGAATACATGAGTGAAGCCGATGCCAAAGCCAAGGGCTTCCATGGCGACCACGGCAAGACCTGCCAGTCCTGATCCGGTGCCGGCACTGCGCAACGCGGTGCCGGCAATAGCGATTGCATGACCGGCAACACCGGCCACGGGCCGCTTGATCAGACTTCCGGCCCACCCATCTTTGGCAGCAAATCCGGCCGACTCAAAAAGTGGCCGAACTCCTTGGCCGGCAATGGCCGGCTGAACAGGTATCCCTGATTTTCATCGCACTCCAGCGCACGCAGAATTGCCAGTTGCTCGAATGTCTCGACGCCTTCCGCAATCACCGACAGTTTCAGCGAACGCGCCATTGCCACAATCGCCGTCACGATGGCGACATCACTTTCATCTGACATCAGGCCCTTGACGAACGACTGATCAATCTTGAGTACATTGACCGGCAATTGCTTGAGATACGCCAGACTGGAATAGCCGGTACCAAAATCATCCACCGCCAGCCGGATACCCATTTCAGAAATTTGCGTCAACAAACCGATGGCACCGGAATCCTTGTCCATGAACGATCCTTCGGTCACTTCCAGCTCCAGCAAATCGGCGCCGAGTCCGGCATCGTTCAATATGGTCGCGATGATCTGCAACAGTCCCTTCTGATGCAACTGGCGCGGCGACAGATTGACCGCCATCATCAGCGGCCCGTACGATTGCCATTGGCGCGCCTGTTCGCATGCGGTTCGCAACACCCACTCACCGATGGGAACAATCAGGCCGCTCTCTTCGGCCAGTGGAATGAAGCGCGCCGGCGATACAAATCCCAGTTCCTTGCTATGCCACCGCACCAACGCTTCGGCGCCGACAATACTGCCGGTCAGCATGGAGACCTTGGGCTGGTAGTGCACGACCAGTTCATTCTTTTCGATGGCCGAGCGCAACAGATTGCGCATTTCAAGCCGGTCGATGACGCGCGTATGCATATCTGCCGAATAATAGCTGTGCGTATTGCGCCCCAGCGCTTTGGCCGCATACATGGCGATATCGGCGTTGCGCAGCAGCGTCTCCCCATCCCGGGCATCTTCGGGGAACCGACTGATGCCGATGCTGCTGCTGATCACGATTTCCTGACCGGCAATACTGAACGGCGTCATGAAACGTTTCTTGATCTCATCGGTAATGACGGTCAGCGCTTCCGGGTCAAGCGCCTGCTCCAGCACCAGCACGAATTCGTCACCGCCGACGCGCGCCACCGTATCGTCGTTATGCACAACCTGCCTGAGCAAGGCAGCGACGTCGCGCAACAATTCGTCGCCGGTGAAATGCCCCAGCGTATCGTTGATTTCCTTGAAGCCGTCAAGATCGATATACAACACACTCAAACCCTGCCCCGCCCCGGCGGCCCGTTCCAGCGAAGCATTCAGGCTGGTCATCAACAGATGGCGATTGGGCAGACCGGTCAAACCGTCATGCGTGGCAAGATAGATCAACCGTTCTTCCGCCTTGCGTTGTTCGGTAATGTCTTCCGAAATTCCCAGCAGGTATTTGACGTCGCCATTGGCATCCGTCAGGCGCAAGCGTTTGGTCTGGACCAGTTTGATCTTGCCATCCACGGTCGTGATCTGCGATTCGGTCACCAGCACCGGCTGCGTACAATTGAGTGCATCAAGATCGCGCTGCACCATACCCCGGGCCTGTTCCGGCGCAAAGATTTCAGCATCGGTTTTGCCGATATAGTCGACATTCTCCAGTCCGAGAAACTTTTCGCCCGCCGGATTGATGCTGACGAAACGCAAATCGGCGGCTTCCTTGACGAACACCATGCTCGGAATATTGTTGATGACCAGCCCGAGAAACTCGCGACTGCGGCGCACTTCGAGCATCGCCCGCGCGGCAGCGATACCGAACGCCACGTCGTTGGCGGTTGCCGTCAGCAATTGAATTTCTTCCGTACCAAAGGCATCCGGATCAATCGAGAAGATGCCCAGCGCACCAATCACATCTTCCCCGACCTTGATCGGCAATCCAATTGCCGCAGCGAAACCGCTGCTGGCTGCGGCCAGTCGCCACGGCGCATCGTTGAGCGGCGTTTGCAGGTTGTGCATCACCTGCGGTTTGCCGAATCTGACGGCGTTGGCGACCGGTCCCATTTCCGTCTCCGGCGAATCTTTGCGCAGATGTTCAAAAGCGGTCAGCATTTCGCTGGTGGCGCCGTCATGCGCCTGCACCCTGAACATCCGGCTGCCAAATTTGTCACTGTAACCAAACCAGGCCAGCTGATAGCCACCGGTCTGACGCACAACCTGACAGATATCATTGAGCAGCGTCTGTTCGTTTTCGGCCCGCAGTATGGCGCCATTGGTGGCACTGCGCATGGCTTGCACGCGATTGAGACGTTGCAGGCTGTCGTGCTGGATTTGCAACTGGTTGGCCATTTCATCAAAGCTGCGCGCCAGCTCACCGACTTCGCCGCCGCTTTTGGCCAGACCGGTGCGCGCATTCATATCGCCGGCACCAAGCAAGGCCGCAGTCCGGGTCAAGACGCCGATAGGCTTCAGCACCAGCCATGAGCTGAGCCACCATGCCGCCGTCATTGCCAGCAATGCGGCCAGCGCCAGCAGCAGAAAATTCCAGGCGGTGCGGTACTCCACCACGGCCAGTGAATCGCCCTGCGGGATGCCGACCCGCAGAAAATACATGCCGGTGACGTCCGATGAAAACACCGGCAAATAAGTCGTGGTGCGCATCACCCCGTCGCGCCACATTTCACTCGCGGTATAGCGGCTGTTCTCGTTGACGCGGGCGCGTATCCGGTTCCATTCCAGCAATCTCTTGCCGACATATTTCTGCCCTGGCGCCGAGGCGATGATGACGCCGTCGCTGTCGCTCACCGTCGCCGCCACTTTATCCAGGTGCCGGCTGCTGGCGCTGCCGCGCTTGAACGAATCGTTGAACCAGGAAAAATTGACGACCAGACCCAGTACCCGCGTAACTTCACCGCGCACATCAAGCACCGGCAACGCGAACACCACCACCGGCTCGCCGCTGTTGTCATTGTGTTGCACATCTCCCACCGCGAATGCCTTGCGCGCCATTACCCGTCCGAAGTAGGAACGGTTTGCCAGATTCAGGGACACTGGCAATTCGATGCCAGAGCAAACAACGTTACCGCTGCGGTCGGCGACAAAGATGTTGTCGTAGTAATAGTCGGTCTTCAGTGTCAGGGCCAGAAAGGCATTGCAGCCGGCGCCCTCGTTTTTGATTTCGGCGATCTTCGCCAGATTTTCCAGATAGCGCTTGGGCTCTGGTCCTGCTTCCTTGGAATGCATGGAAATCCGGTAAGCCAGATTTTCAGCTTCTTCATGCAGATTTTTCTTCTCGGCTGCGTAATCGCGAAATCCTTGCAGCGTAAGTAAAACAATGGCGGGCAATAAAGATACTGCAACCAACAACATCAATCTGGTACGCAGACTGACTACGTGAGACTTCATGCGCATGAGTTTCTTGCCTCTCCACAACCAGCTTGATTCTGGGTTACGTCTGCCAACAATATTGTTTTAAATATAACGTAGAAAAACCGGACTTCGGATTGGAATTTTTGCGCCTGCGCGAGACTTTTCCACAGCACAATATTGACCTGCGAAAAGATACGCAGCGTCTCGCCATGCAAATCGTTATGCAGACTGGCATGCAGCCGGAATCAGCGAAAGTGCGTGGCGCATCGGAATCAAAATGACGGCTGCGGGCGGTCTCAAAAACCGTTTTATTCTCACCACATTTCTGCGCTCCGGAAAAAAAACGGCGGCGCCGTATCGAACCGGAAAACGCTGGCGTGCCGTTGTGTCGCGGCAATTTGTTGCCGCCAATGAAAAGGCACTGCCATGACAAGGTATCATTCGGTAATTCGAATTCAGGCCACATCATGTTGATCAAAAGAAAATCCATCGAAGCGCAAGCCAACAGCAAGGCTGGCCCCGGGCGCAAGGAGCGCGAACCGGCAGCACCCAAAGCGCCGCGCAAACCGAAATTCGCACCGGTCACGCTGTCCGAACAGGAAGGCGTGCGGTACCTGCATTTCGGTACCGAATGGGTTCAGGGTGCAATGCGTCTGCGCAAGCCGGACTGGATCGAACTCGAATATGCACAACAAATGATGAGCTGGATGCTGTTTCAGCAGCATCCGCATCACATCGTGCAATTGGGATTGGGGACCGGCGCCTTGACCAAATTCTGCTACCGCCAGTTTCCGCAGGCGCAAGTGACGGCGGTTGAATTGAATCCGTCAGTCATCGCCATCTGCAACAGCATGTTCAAATTGCCGCCGGAAGACGAACGTCTGACGATACTGGAAGCCGATGCCATGGACTTCATCACCGATCCCGCCATCCACGGCGGCATCGATGCATTGCAGGCCGATCTGTACGATGCCACCGCGCGCGGTCCGGTACTCGACACGCCGGAATTCTATCGGGCCTGCCGCGACAGCCTCAGCCCGTCCGGTGTACTGACCGTGAACCTGTTCGGCGATCACCCCAGCTACACCAAGAATCTGAAAGCCATGCGCTTTGCTTTCGATCAGGTAATCTGTTTGCCGGAAGTACACGATGGCAATGTGGTGGCCCTGGCATTCAAACAGGCGCCGGAGATCGACTTTACGGCACTCTATGCACGCGCCGCTGAAATCCAGAGTGCCACCAGGCTGCCGGCGAAGTCGTGGGTCAACGGCATCAAGGCCGCTTGCGCCTGACGCCGGTCAACGGCGGCCATCACCATCAATGCGATTGCCGCGCAGTTGTTGAATACCCGGCTTAGCGGCCGCCGCTCAGGCGAATTTGCTTCATGATGGTCCACGCACCGTCCTTGGCTTGATAGAGATCAAAACTCGGTTCGCGCAAATCGCCCTGGGCATCGAATGCAATATCGCCGGTCAAGCCAACATGGGTGACACTATGCAGCGCTTCGGTGATTTTCTTCGGCTCCACTGAATTTGCCTGTTTGATGGCAGCCGCCAATACCTGCACCTCATCGTAGACAAACATGGAATAGCCACCCGGTGTCGCGGAAAATTTTTCCCGGTAACGCCGTTCGAAAACTTCCTGCTTTTTGCTGTTGCGAATACCGGCACCGGGCTTGATCGATACCACGGGCTGGCGGCTGGCGCCGACGGCCTCGATAAACGAATTATCGACCACGGAAGCGGCGGTAATCACCGCGGCATTGATGCCGAAACGCTTGATGCCGCGGGCAAATGCAATCGTCTGCTCGCCCAGTGCACCGAGAAAGATGGCTTGCGGTTCTTCACGTTTCAGGCGCACCAGCACCTGATTGAAATCGAACGTGGAGCTACCCACTTCCTGCGTGCTCAGAATGCTGGCGCCATTGGCCAGCGCCGCCTTGCTGAATTTATCCTTGTAGTTTTTACCGAACGCAGAATCGTCATGCACGATTGCAATGCGACGCCATTGCATATCCTTGACCGCATATTCCGCCAGGCTGGCGGCACGCTGATCGTCATACGGCGTAATCCGGAAAGCACTGCGATGTCCCTGCTGGGTAAACCGGCGCGAGCCGGATACTGCGAAATGCGCAATGTCGGCTTTGCTATAGACATCTGAAGTGGCAATCGCCACGCCGCTGTTGAACAAACCCACCACGCCGACCACGCCGGTTTTGACGAAGTAGCCGGCGGCATTGACGCCGATCCACGGGCTGGATTTATCGTTTTGGGTCAGCAGCGAAAAGACCAGCCGATCACCGCCGATCTGTATCCCCTGCTTGTTGATATCTTCAATCGCCAGCTCGGCGCCTTTCAACATGGCCACGCCACTGGCACCGCTCAATCCCGTCAGCGGTCCGGCAAATCCTATTTGCACCGGCTTGTCGGCAGCACCGGCCTCATTGAAGAGCACACTCCACGCCACCAGCAACATCGCGCCTATCTGTTTCAAACCCATGTATCGCCTCTGCCTTGTTTCTGATTTTTTCTTTTATCAGCTGTCGCCATCCGCAATCGCCGTCCTGTGACACGGAATTGGCAGACCCGGACGCGACGCTGCAATGGCTGCACATCATTTCCTTACTGTCTGAATAATGCCATAAGGCTTTACCGGATATTCCCGTCATGCAAAAAATATCCGGACAGTGGGCTGAGGTTTGCATCACCGACGCCGTTTTTGCATCTGCCGATTGTAGAAACGCCGCGACATTTTTCTGTCGTGACCACTATTTCGTTGATTTGCGATACGTGAAATGTTGCCATTGTGATAATTTTTATACGTACCGACATCCGGATCCTGTAATCAGAGCGCTTGACCGCGCACGACCCCCGGATGTCGCATTGCATATTCCATCGACAAAAGGGGGCACGGCATGCGCATTTCCAATCTCAAAATAGGTTTACGTCTGGGCATCGGTTTCGGTCTGCTAGTCACATTGATGATCATCATGGTCGGCCTCGGTATCCAGCGCATGCATACGCTCAAGGAAAAAATGGATGAGACGGTTCACAACCGCTACCCGAAAACGGTATTGGCCAACAACGTCATCGACAACAGCAACACCATTGCGCGCGCATTCCGCAATATCCTGCTGAGCCACGATCCAAAAGAAATCGCCGAAGAATTGGCAACCATTGAAACTACTTCTGTGGACAACAGCCGGGTGCTGAATGAGCTCAACAAGGTGGTGACGGACGAAAAAGGCAAGGCCCTGATGGTCAAGATCAATCAGCTGCGTGGCGAATATGGCAACACGCGCAAAGAAATTCTGCGCCTGCTGGAACAAGATGCGCGCGAAGAAGCCACCATCTACCTGTTGAAACAGGTACGTCCGCTGCAAACCCGGTACATGGATGAGATCACCAATCTGATCCGTTATCAGGATAGTCTGATGTTCAGTGCCGCCGCCGAGATCAGCGCGCAATATCTGCAAGCCCGCAACATCCTGATTGGCTTGACCGCACTGGCGATCTTGCTGGCGACGGCAATTGCCACACTGGTCACACGCAGCATCACCCGACCGATCACGCGTGCCTTGCAGGTCGCCGAATCAGTCGCGGCCGGCGATCTCACCTCACGCTTCGAAGCCCCGCTGCAGGATGAGACCGGGCGTTTGTTGCAGGCACTGCAAACCATGAATCAGAATCTGCTCACCATCGTCGCCAAGGTTCGACGCAGCACGGACAATATCGCCACCGCCTCGACCGAGATCGCCAGCGGCAACATGGATTTGTCGAGCCGCACGGAATCGCAAGCCGGCGCGCTGGAAGAAACGGCATCGTCAATGGAGCAACTGACCACTACTGTCGGGCAAAACGCCGACAATGCCCGGCAAGCCAATCAGTTGGCGGCATCGGCTTCGGCGGTGGCGGTACAAGGCGGCAGCGTGGTCGATCAGGTAATTGAAACCATGAGTGCCATCCATGCGTCGTCGAAAAAGATTGTCGATATCATCAGCGTGATCGACGGTATCGCCTTTCAGACCAATATTCTGGCGCTCAATGCGGCAGTGGAAGCAGCGCGTGCCGGCGAACAGGGACGTGGTTTTGCGGTGGTGGCGTCGGAAGTGCGCAGCCTGGCGCAACGCAGCGCTTCTGCGGCCAAGGAAATCAAGCTCTTGATCGATGCCTCGGTGGAGAATGTGGATGCCGGCAGCAAGCTGGTGGAACAGGCCGGCGCCACCATGACCGAAGTCGTCGACAGCGTGCGCCGCGTGACGGATATCGTGGCTGAAATCAGCAGTGCCAGTCAGGAGCAGAGCGATGGCATCGTGCAGATCAATGAAGCCGTAACTGAAATGGACGAAGTCACGCAGCAGAACGCGGCGCTGGTGGAACAGGCGGCAGCGGCGGCAAAGTCATTGCAGGATGAAGCGGCACAGCTGTCGCAGGTGGTCAGCGTGTTCAATATCGACGACGCCGCCAACGCCGCGTCGGGAGTGGTGGCCGAGAGCGCACCGGCCACGCCTCTTGTCCGGCATGCGGTAACGACGCCAGCAGCAGCGCCGGTCCTCAAAAAGCCGGCACCTCAGGTACAACCTCGGGCACCGAACAAGATCCCACTGCAGAAAAAAACGGCCGAGCGTAACAGCATGGCAGAAGATGGCTGGGAGGAATTCTGACCGCCAGCCCGGACACTGCCTGGCTCAGGCTGCCAGTTGCGCTCTGCGGGCCAGGATCTTGGCGATTTTTTCTTGCAGGGTGGCGGCATTGAAGGGCTTGACGATATAACCGTCGGCGCCGGATTGTGCTGCCTCCACAATATTTTCCTTTTTCGCCTCGGCCGTAATCATCAACACCGGCAAATGGCTCAATTGGGGAGTAGCACGAATTTTCTTCAACAGCGCCAGACCATCCATGACCGGCATGTTCCAGTCGGTCAGCACGAACGTCACCGGGGTGGCGCCGGATTCCAATATCTTGAACGCGACCGCGCCATCTTCGGCTTCCGACATCTTGGTGTACTCAAGCTCCTTTAACAGACCTGTAACAATACGACGCATTGTGGAGAAATCGTCGACTACGAGAAAATGCTGATCAGCTGACATGGCAGATAAAACCGAAGCGTAGATGAAAGAAAAGTGTCAAGTGTAAAGCATTTCGAATACCTTCGATTAATAATCACTAGTTCATCTACACATTTATCGTAATCCGGGGCCATTGCGACATCCCCGCGTGTTCTTGGGCGCCGGCTTGCGATGCTCTGCTCCGGGCCGGAGCGGCATCCGCGACAGCATGCTCACGCTTGATCCGTTCTGGTGATTTTTCCCCTCAAATATCCACGAATAGCGATTATTTTTTGCGCGCCCGCGCCGTATGCTTGTACAAACCTGCAACGCCGGATTTCATGTAACCGCGCCGGTCCCGGGTGTCACGGCATATTCCGGGGGTGCAAGCACCATGGCAGCAGCGTTACATAAAAAGGAAAAACATGCGGACAGCACTCATCGACAATTGCAGGATTGCAGAATTTGACCATGAGATCATGCGCCGGCTGACTGTCATCCCGGTCAATCTGGTGGCCGTGAAAAACGAAAAAATGCTGATCGCGCTGCGCAATGAAGATGAGGAAATTTATCGCATCATCGGCACCGGCACCTTCAGCAAATGTCAGCAAATCCTGCAAACATGCTCACGCATCGGACTGGTCGACGAATTGTTCCACAATGTCGACAACGACCAGAACTGGACTGCCATCTTCCGCCAGTACTGACCGCCCCTGATACCAGGCGGCAATTGAAGACGACGACACTGCCCGTCGTCGCCATCCATTTTGGTGCACCTGATTCCGGCATGCACCATTTCAGTCTACTCAAACGCGCCATTTCCATCTGTCCGAAGCAGACAAGGTTTTGTCGCTAACACAATTCTTTGGCGTCCTAATATCAGTTCAACCGAGGCAACACTGCGGTTACCGCAGCAACAAGCGGCGTAAGGCAAACGTCAGACGATCAGGCTGTCACATACCAGCAACCCGTGTGCATATCCTGAGCGGGATCCAGATCAGAGCGCAAGCAAGAAAACGAAACGGCATCGCACCCGCTTTGCCGCTGGCTAAACACATCTTGTCTGTTAGTCGGGGCGTGAATGGACGAGAGCTTACGGTAAACAACGCCCAACTCAAGGAGAAATAAAAATGAACAAGCACATTATTGCAGCCGCCGTGGTGTCACTGTTTGCTGTGTCAGCTTTTGCCCACAACAACAATCCACCACCAATGGCAGCAGGCAACACCAGTGCGGTCGCCATTTCTACGGGCGGTGCAGGCGGCGCAGGCGGTGGAGCCATTTCAGGTAACGCAGCCGGCGGCAGCACCAGTGGCGGCAGCGTCACCGGTGGCAATGCCAATCAAGGCAATTTCGGTGGCATGGCAAACAGTGGCGGTAACTCAACCGCGGGCGGCGCAGTCACCTCAACCGGTGGCAACACTGCAGCCATTGCCGGTTCCGGCAGCACTGCAAATGGTGGCTCGGGTTCAGGTTCGAGTGGCTCGGGACATCATCAAAACGGCCATCAAAGCGGTAGCGGTGCCGGCGGCGGCGGCGCAGGTGCCACCAGCGGTGCAGGCGTATTGCAGGCAGCCAACGGCAATTCGCTGGCAAGCAGCTCCACCAAGTCCTCGACCGGCAGCGCCAATGCTTCTGCCAGCGGCAACAAGAACACCGCCGGCTCGGCTACTTCGGTGGTTATCGGTGGCAGCACTTCCAGCGGCAAAGCAATCGGTGGTGACGGCGGTAACGGCGGCAATTCGGGCGCCGCTGCTATCAACTAGTTTCAGCCCCGCTGCCTTGGCAGCATGCGCTCCGGGAGGGCAGGCCCTCTTCCCTCCCGGTTCGCAACAACAATAATCGAGATGGAGCAGCCATGAAAAGCAAGCTTCTAGGTGTGCTGGTAGCCTCTATGTTCACATTACCAGTATGGGCGGACGGCAACGGTCATGGCCAGTCTTCCGGATCATATGGAGGTACACCAACCTCCAGTTCATCCTCATCAGCCACGGGCGGTGCCGGTGGTGCGGGCGGTACGGCAACCGGTGGCGCAGCTACCGGCGGCAATGCTACCAACACTATCTCCGGCGTTTCCGGCGGCAAGGCAATCGGCAACAACTCTACTGTCAGCGTTTCGGTTTCGGTGCCTACCGGCAGCGGCACCAGCGGCACCAGTACGGGGGCCAGCGGAACCAGTGCTGCGGCCGCCGGCAATACACAGGGGGTCGATTACAGTGGTTCGTACACCGTCAAGACAGTCCCCAACATGGTGGCGCCATCGCTGACCACCACCTTGTCTGATACCTGCATGGGATCAAGTTCGTTCGGCCTGTCGGTGGTAGGTTTCGGTGCTACCGGCGGTACTACCATGGTTGACCAGGCTTGCGTACGCCGTCTGGACTCGCGCGAATTTCGTGCCATGGGTATGAACGATGTCGCGCTGGCCTTGCTCTGTCAAAGCGAATCCAATCGCAAAGCAGTCGAGTCAACCGGTCGGTCGTGCCCTTCGGTGGCTAAAGCAAGCGATACCGCGCAATCGCCCGCTGCCTCCAACAGCAGCACTGATTCCGAGCGCTACACCGACCCTGCCATACGCCGCCGCCTCGGTCTTGATCCGCTGACCGAAGCTTCTGCCAAACAGGAAAACTGATTGCCCTGAGCGGGCGCCATGACAACGACAAGAAACCAGAGGCCATGCGATGAAGCGGACCACTACCACCAGCGAGCAAATCGCTGCCGCCCTGAAACAGGCAGAACTGGGCATCCCCCTGGAAGACGTGATTCGCCAGGCAGGCGTTTCCGAACGAACTTTTCTTAACTGGAAGAAACAGTTCAGTTCGCTGCCCGGCTATCCCCAGGACCTGAAAGACCTGCAAGAAGAGAATGCCCGACTAAAACAAATCGTCGCCGAACTGACGCTGGAGAACGCCCGGCTGCACGACGAGCTGGATGACAAACGCAATTAGGTGAAGCTCATCGCATTGAAGGAGATGTTGCAAAGAAATGTTTTTTTGATAATTTTGTCAGCTTGTTGCAAGCCATTCCAGATACTGATGCAGCCGGCTCTTGCATGAAAAAAAGTTATACGTCAGACAAGTAAATCGGATGCACAATGAGTTGTCTAAAAAATAACATTAGTAGAAATATTCAGACATACAGAAAATAAGAATTGCAGGGAGCGGCTCATGGAAATGCTATGCAGCAAATCACTCGAACCACATAGTAAGCGTCGATCCATCAAACATATCGGGATCATCGTATTCGACGGCGTCATTCTGGCCGACGTGGTCGGCGCGGCAGATGTCTTTGGCGTCGGCGACAAACTGATTTCTTCCGCCTTTCCCGGCATGAGCGGCTACACCATGTCATTGCTGTCGCGTACCGGCGGCATGGTGAATTCCTCGGCACTGGTGCAAATCATGACCGCCCCGCTGCCACCGCCGGACAATCATTCATTCGATACTCTGTTGATTGCCAGCGGCACCGGCAATTTCGACGCCTATCGCGATCCCCTGCTGCTGGACTGGCTGCGCGAAGTGAGCGGCTCGGTACGCCGTATCGCTGCCATTTGTACCGGCGTGTTTGTCATCGGCGCCGCCGGCTTGCTCGACAATCGCCGCGCTACCACGCACTGGGCCTTGCAAGACAAGCTGGCGCAGGAATTTCCGGAGATTCACCTCGAACGCGAAGCACTGATTACCGAAGATGATGGCATCTTCACCACCAGCGACGTCGGCATGGCCGCCGACCTGGCGTTGCGGTTTCTGGAAAGCGACCTCGGCAGTGCCGTCGCCAAACGCGTGGCGGAAAGCCTGGTGGTATGTCAGCGGCGACGCGACACGCCGCCAGTCACGCGCGTTCAGCGCCATCCTCAGGCTGTCAGCAACAGCAAAGTACAAAAAGCGTCACGCTGGTTTTTTGAACATATGTCGGAACCGATCAACATGATCGATGCCGCCAACTCGGTGTCCATGAGCGAACGCAATTTTCAGCGTCAATTCAAACGCGAAACCGGACAGACGCCGCATGAATTCTTGCTGCAGATCCGGCTTGAAGCGGTACGTCAGCAATTGACGGAAACCGATCTGCCGGTCGACAAAATCGCTCGCCGTTGCGGCTTCTTCAGTGGCGAACACGTGGCCAAGCTGTTTCGCAAACACATGGCAATTTCTCCTTGCGAGTATCGCAAGGCTGAACGCGCCGGCCAGACAGCAGATATATCTGCCTCGATCCAGAATTCGCACTAACCCCGATCATCCATCATCCTGT
Source organism: Herbaspirillum autotrophicum (assembly GCF_001189915.1). Lineage (GTDB taxonomy): Bacteria > Pseudomonadota > Gammaproteobacteria > Burkholderiales > Burkholderiaceae_D > Herbaspirillum > Herbaspirillum autotrophicum. The sequence goes on along the minus strand of NZ_LFLS01000015.1, from coordinate 31,597 downwards.
CTGCCTCGTGCGAGCCCGGTGCGGTTTGCGCAGTCCGATGCCTCGCCGTATCCAGAGCATGCACCTGTCGACAATCCCGAAAGTCATTGCCACACGATGACACGGCTGTCAGGTACAAAAACCATCCGTCAGGCTGAAGTCTTGCTCAATGGCAGCGAACGCGTCTTCGCCTGGCCCCGCGCGGCACCGACAGGCACGGCAGCGGCATGCATCCGACACCGCTGGCGGCTGACGACAAGTTGTTTACGAACGACACAGCGCATCGTTCTGAAGCACGATGGCGCTTTTTGACAGGCTCGCCCCCGAACATTGCCGGATGACTGACGGGTGCACGGCGCAATGAAATCCTTCAGTAACCGCCAACCGCATTTCTGCGGCCATGTTATTTCCGGTCAAGTCACTCCGTGCTTGCCAGTCCCGGCAGAGCAGTCCGGTTATCCGCGGTGGATTTGATCCGCGTCACCCACAACACCACGACCAGTGCCAACGCCACCGCCAGCCATCCCGCCGTGCCATAACCGGCAATGCGCCCGTCGGCCTGAGTCGATAACAGCAAGCCGCCGAACCACGCGCCACAACCAGTACCAACGGCTTGCAACGCGCTGTTGGCACTCAGAAAAGCACCACGCTGCGCCGGCTCCGGCACGGTGGTCAGCAAGGCCTGCATGGGTACCATGCGGGACGACATCGCCACCATGAAAAACGGAAAGAACAAGACCATCGCGATAAACGGCAACGCCGGCAAATGCGTCACGAACAACACCGGCAATGCCGAGATGCACACTGCGATCCGAAAAACATTGCGGCTGCCGTAGCGATCCGCGAGCCGTCCGACAGCACGCGAAGTAAACAGTGTCGCGGCGCCGCCGAACAGATAGAGCCAGGACAATTGCCCGGGCAAGACGCCGTGATTTGCCACCAGTATCGGTGAAATGAACGGAATGACCAGCATGTGCGAAACCATCATGGTGAAGGTCAGCGCAAAGGCATTCATATGACGCGGATTGGTCAGCAGGCGCCACAGATCCGGCACCACCTCAGCAAGTGGCCGCGGCCGTCCGCTCAGATGCAGGGTCAACGATGGCACGACACGTGAGGCCGCCAGACAAAACACGCCGGACAACAAGACCAGCAAGAAGAATGGTGCCGCCCAGGTAAAGTGCGCACCGATCAACACGCCCGCCGGCACCCCGACGACTGCCGCCAGAGAAAATGCCGTCATGATGATGCCCATGGCGGCACCACGGCGCGCCGCCGGAATCACGTCACCGACGATGGCCATCACCACCGATCCCAGCACACCGCCGGTGATGCCGGCGAAAGCACGGGCGGCCAGCAACAGCGGATAACTGGACGCCAGCGCACAGGCCAGATTGGCTAACACGAACAGCGCATAAATCGTGAGCAACAGACGACGCCGGTCGAAGCGATCAATATAGGTTGCAGCCAGCAATCCGGATAGTCCGGAACACCAGGAATAAGCAGACACGGCACCGGCGAATGCCGCCGGCGTAATCTGAAACGCCGTCATGATCTGCGGTCCGAGCGGCATCATGATCATGAAATCCATGATGATGGTGAATTGCGTCAGTGCCAGCAGCCATAACAGACGGCGCTCACGCGCGGCATCGAGTGTGTACATAATGATTCCTTGTCAGGCGGGCCAACGTATATGGCCCGCGTCCCGCGATCTCAATCGTCGAGGTTTTCATGCACTCCGGCGTCGCCCTGACGCCAATAGGCCGCGGCGCGGATGCGCTTTTTATCGATACCGCGTTCCGCCACCAGATGCTGACGCACCGCGCGCATGCTGGCCGACTCGCCGGCGGCCCACACGTAGCCTTCACCTTGCGGCAAATCGGTTTCGCGGATGGCCTCCAGCATTGCCGCTCCTCTGGCGCCGGATTCGCTGCGATAACACCAGACCGCGTGCAGCTCGGTGTTGGTCACGAACGCCATGCGCGCCGATGGGTCAGCCACCTCGATGATGGCGATCACACGCGCAGCGGCTGGCAATTCCTCCAGTCGACGGGCAATCGCCGGCAATGCCGTTTCATCACCGATCAGCAAGTGCCAGTCGAAACCGGCAGGAATCACCAGCGATCCGCGCGGGCCGCCGATACCCAAAGTCTGCCCGGGCCTGGCTTGAAGCGCCCAGCTCGCCGCAGGTCCGGCTTCGTGCACGGCGAACTCGATATCAAACTCGCGCGCGGCACGGTCGAAGCGACGTGGCGTGAAGTCACGCATCACAGGACGCTCGCCGCCGGGGAAGATCAAACCGTCCGGCCCCATGGTCGGCAAGCTGAGTTGATCAGTGCCAGGTGCGGGGAAGAAAACCTTGATGTGGTCATCAAAGGAGGCGGATTCAAAATCATCCAGATCGTCACCGGTAAATGTCACGCGGATCAGATGCGGGGTCAGTGTTTGCACGCGCAAGACTTGCAGCATGCGGAATTTCAGGTTGTGGCGCACACGATAGGGAGCCAGGTCAGGACGGTCGGACATAAATCGATTCTCCAAAGAATAAATAGCATATGCATGCCAAAAGAGGCAGCCGGTCCCGGGGGCCGGACCTTGACTCACCTGGCGGCGTTGATGCTGGGGATGTCGGAGACTGCGCTTAAATTACTAAGTTATGATTAAGATATATCTTAGTATTGCGGTAATTTATCTGGACGGAAATAACTTGTCAAGCATTGGATACATGGGAAATAAACCGAAACGCCGAAATTCAGCTTGAAAATGGGCAAGTCACCGCAAAAAATCCGGCGACAAACCATACGGGCGTGTCATGTATGCCTAAGAATGCGCACCAGTTGAAATGACTTGTCTCCCGCTATTCAAATACAACGCTTGCCGGTACCAAACGGCCAACGGTAAAAATACAAACCATAAAAACCCTTCACACGCCGCAAACACAGACGAAACAAGCTCTTCCAGCACGCTCGAAACAAAACCTGCACCACCGGAACAAAAAGAGCTTGCGGCGGCAGAAAACACTGACTATAATTCGGCCTCTGTTGGGGCGTTAGCTCAGTTGGTAGAGCAGCGGACTCTTAATCCGTAGGTCGAGTGTTCGAGCCACTCACGCCCCACCAAGCATTCGAAGGGATTCCAAGCAATTGGAATCCCTTTTCTGTTTTCGGAGTGTGCATTTTTCTGCCACTCTCAAATTCTCCGCATCAAAACAAACCCTCTGTAGTTGCAACCTTCTTTGATGCGCGTGGCGCTGGCCAAGCCTTCATTCCTTTGGCCGGATAGAGCGTCAACATCGATCGCGCAACCTCCGGATCTTTGCAGTCGAGCCAGGCATCGTATTCACCGGCCGGCACGATCACCAGGCTGCGCTTTTCATCGCCCGGTTTGTGGAATCGCTTCATCAGCGGATGGTCGTCGGCGTTGATTGTGATCTGCGTAAAAGAGAAAGACTGCCCGCCTTCCGGCTCATCCCACGCGCGCCAAAGTCCGGCCACACAAAACTCGGCACCGTCTTCCATGCCGATGGCCCAGCGCTCCGCCTTACCCGATTCGTAATTCGGTTCGTAAAACCACGACGTCGGCAACAGGCATGTTTGCCCCTGGCGCCATGCTTTTGAATAGGATTGTTTTTGCCCGATTGTTTCGGCCCGGGCGTTCATGGTGGTGAAGTGCTTCGCCGCCGGCGGCATGTGCGCTTTGGGCAGCATGCCGTATGTGCCGACGATCAATTCCGGCGCGCCATCATTCCCGGCGCGGATTATCGGTGCGGCATAGTCTTGCCAGACCTCGCCTGGCCAATCCGGCAAACCGGTGGTGAAGACCTTTACCAGTGCATCGATCCGTTCTTTCCTGGTGGGGGCGTAATTGACACACATGGCACTCTCCCTAGTGATAGGGAGGATTCTACTTCAGCCATCGAATGACGCCGGGTCAGACTTCAAGCGATACAGCATCTGATGGATAGCCGCATAATTGCCGCCGACCTCCTGAGCCCAAGCCATACGAATTTGAATGATGTCCTGAAGATCTTGGGATAGCATGAAGTGCAACCGTCGAATTTCCCATAGCAATTCCTGCACCACTGGGTCGCTATTGGTGCGCGAAAGCTCTTGGAGCCTCTTGTATTCTATGGATGGACGAAGGTTTTTCATATTCACAAATACTGTGCATAAACACAGTATATCGCAAACAAAAATCGCCGACCAAGACATTCTAGGATGACGCAGAAAAACAAAGACCCGCTTTCGCGGGTCTTTGTTTAACAACAATTCAAACAGCGTTTAAGCAGCTTGCTTCAATACCTGCGCGTCATTAGGTGTACAAATACGTCGCGCTAACTCCACTACGCCGAAATGCTCTGCAGCGGCATTAAAAGCGAGTTTCACCGCTTCAGTTGCATTTTTCCTTTGTGATTCGGATGATCCTGCAATTTGGATGACTGGAGTATTCATGACTATTTTCCTATTTAATTGTTTTTATTATGTTTAAAATTTAATAACTAACCAACGACCTTCGATTGACACCTTAAAATTTGCACCGCCTGCTGCTGCACGCTTGGGCATTTCAGTAGCAACAAACTTCAAAACCTGCATAAAACTTGCACTACGGCCATATACTTTAACGACACTTGCACGGTGCTTTGGAGTCAACTCAATCGCTCCAATGATGGCGGTAACGTACAATTCTATGACCGTATTACTATCCTTAATGTTCTCAGTATTTGCACCGTCCTCGATGGATGGGCGAACATTGACATCAAGAACTTTTAAAAATCGACGCCCAGTACGAGAGACAATCAGGTTCGCGATCGCGCTTGCAATTGTCTTCCGCCCCTCAAAGATACCATATGCGACGGTTTCTTTGGTTTCATCATTGTATATTGCGTTTTCCTTAGCAAATTCAAGGGCCTTGTAAACTTCAACCGGCGAAACCGCCTGAGTTGTGTCCAAATCGCTCAACCAACTATCGTGCGTTTTCTGCCAAGACTTTTCGTCAAATTCTTTTGTTTCAAAAGGCATCCCACCCCCATTAATTTTATTGATATTGTATGGGCAGACAGTATCCGTTTCGAACGAAGAAAAATCAATTAAATATGGATCAATTACCAGCTTTAATTACATAAAATCAAACGAAACTGAGTATACATACAGCATAAATGTTGAATTTTTGAAATTATTCCGCTACAACCTCTACCCTTCAAATCAACGGCATCAGTCCAACAATCCCAACACAACCCAATAAGGCGACACCAGCAAAGCACAATGATTTGTATCAAAAGCAAAAAACACAATTTATTATAAAAAAGAAAAAGCCCCGACTCCGGGGGAGGATCGGGGCGAAGAATGCAGCTCCGCTTTAGTCAGAGTACTGCATCGAGTCACCGGATAGTGGGGGTCCAAATCCAACAACTTGGGGAAAGAGTAACAGAGTCGCCCTGAGCAACTACGGTAATTTTTCAACCTAAGTGCATGTGTTGCTCGCACACACAAATCAGCTACCAGTTCCATCCTACGGCATCAATCCATTCGCCCGCAACACCGCCTGACAAGCCCGCCCTGTTGCAGCCACCTCCTCCGTCTCCAGAATCAGCGACTTAACAGATCGGTCCAGGCTTTCCGAAAGTACCCGGCCGGCGGAATCGGTGCTGTTGCTGCTTCCGGCGCCGGTTGCTTCGCCGGCTTCGGCAGGTCGGCCACTATCACACCACGCGGCGCCGAGACGCAGGCGCTCAGTAGCAGCGGCAGCAAGACGCTCTTTTGCCATTTCATTGTCTTTCCCCTTGATCAGTTCTGAATAGGCGGCATGCACCGCGGCCACCACGCGGTCGTTTTCTGCATCGCGCGCGGTGATTGCCGCCAGCTGAGCGCTGGTGCGTGCGATCTTGTCGGCATCCCACAGCGCCTGTACTGCGGCGCGGCCGGCGACGTCGCCCTGATGCCTGACAAACATACAGCCACCGGCAAGCGAGGCTGCGATGACCAGGCCGGCGCCAAACTTCCACCAGCCGTTCACGTCAACACCTTCTTGGCACGCCCGAGCAATGCCTCCCGATCCGCAAGGCCGTTCGTGCCGCCGTTGATGCGCTTGGTAATCGTCAGAAAATCGCCCTTGTCTGCCAACTCGTTCAGGCCGTTGTTCCACCAGAACCATGCAGCCGATCGGCAGGCGAATTCAGGCGTTTCCAAGATCTCGGGATGGCTCAATGCATCGATATCCAGCGCCATCAGGCACAGCAGATAGTTGCGCGTGCCGGTGATCTGGATCAAGCCGCGCCCCTTGTAGCGCTGGCCATCGCCATCGGCTTCCGGGGTGTTGCCGAGCCTGGCCGCCAGCTTGCCGGTGTCGTAAGCGGCGCCGCTGGCCAACTCTTTCAGGAAATTCAGCTGCCCAGATTCATGCCCGACCTGCGCCAGAAACATTGCCTGCCGCGCTGGCGTATTGATGCTGAACTCGGCCATCGCCGCATTGAGCGGATCCAGAAACAACAATGCCCGCTTGGCGGCGGGCATGATGGTTTGAAGTTGATGCAGGTTCATGTTGCTCTCCGGTTTTTCAGAAACCAGCTACTCATCACTATGCCGGTCATACCCACATTCAGAATCACTTCGCCGATCTGCGGTTTCGTGTAGCCGTACAGCGGACCGGCCAACACGGCCAGCGCACCGACGCCAAGCACCACATAGAACACGCGATAGAAATGATTGCTCTTGTATGTCATTCGATTCAGCACGCACATGGCATGCGCCAGCATCGCCAGACTGGCCAACAGATTGATCACGAAAAGCGCTGTCATCATTGCGGGCCTCCGTATTTGGTTTTGAGCCACTTGATACCCAGCGGCACAATGGTTTGCGCTGACAAGCCGATACCGAACGCACACAACCAGCGCAGCGCGTCACCGGTCTTGGCCGTCCAGGCCGCGAACTCAAGAACGCCGACGTAGGCAACTGGTGTCGCGTAGCCGGCTACCAATGCGCTGGTAATTACCGAGATCGCCATCTTGGTCCGCGTGGTCTGCTCGAAGAACGAAAGCGCCACCAAGCCGCCGGCCATGCCAACCAGCAGCAGGTCGTATTGCAGGCCAAGAAACGAGCCGGTGATCGTGATTGTCCCAACGGTGTATGCAGCTGCTGCCGCACCTCCTGATGTTGGCTCTAACATCTTTCCCCCAAAGAAAAACCGCCCGAAGGCGGCCTGATTAATCGCTAGTACAGACGTCTACACAAAGGTCACTGCGTTGCAGAACAAATCGTCAACCTGCTCATCTGTCAAGCCTATTGTTGTCGCAAGAAGAGCAACAAATTGACTTCCTCGCTCAACAGCCGTTGAGAACTGCCAAGCCAATTTAGTTGCCTCATCACCGGCGGCGACAGCCTCTTCAACTGCCGACAACAGACCGGCGGCAAGCAGCGCGCGACGCGCTTGTAACGGTGTGACCGAATACGGCACCGGCGTTGGCATCAAAGTCCAACCGCCAACTCCATCGGGCGTATATTTTTCCCTCGGATCTGGCGGATCGGGATATTCCGTGTCGCCATCAAGGCGTAATCCGTCGTAGTAACCATATTGCTTATTGAAATTGCCCATCTAAAAAGCCCTTTCTACGAAAATCTCGGTGTCCCACGATGCTGATGCAAGCGAACTCAACGTCGTCGGAGCGGAGGCTGGACTAGGAGCAACACCGATCGTTTGCAGCGTAATGAACGCAGATATATTTCGGTCCAACTGCTGAGTTGGATTCACTGGAAATACTGTTGCTGCATTGAAGTATGTAAAAGCAGGAATTTTATTGCCGGGAACGTATCCGAAATCGGGGGATTTATTAATCCAATTTGCAACAAGTTTCTTTCGATCAGTGCCGATATTATCGGGATATAAGGTACGACTATTTGCCGCCTGGATTCCAGGAATTCTGATGTAATACGTTCCACGCAATGCGTAATTGACGACGACAGATATCGCCGACGCTGCCGTGACAACCTCACCCACATACAGGCGATTTTTTGCCGTAAATACCGGATTGCTTCCAGCCTGAACTGATGCGCCAGTGACCTGATACATCGTCATGTTGGACGTGTTGAAAAAATCACCTTCCACCAATCCTGCTGAGACTGGCGGTATAAAAGTTGCCCCCCCAGGATATCGGCAATAAGGGGAAAATCGAAACTCATCGATGTAGCCAACTCCGAACCCCTGACCGCCAAAATAGTGTTGTCCAATTCCGAATCCATTAGGTGAGCTAGAAATTTTCAGCGTACTTGTAACCGTCGAATCTAGAGCGCCGTTGATAATCAGCCGATAGGCGCCCGCGACCCCATCGTAAGTTATCGCGACATGATTCCATGAAGCCACATTTAAACTTGCGGTGCTTGTTCCATTGACGATATCGTTGTTGGAAGCGCTTGATAACGTCCAGACGATCTTGCCAGCAGCATTCACATAAGCACCATTGTTCAGCGCGGGAGCGAGAAAGCCAAATAGACTAGACACAGCGGAAAAAGCCGGAAGATAAAAATAAGATTCCCAGGTCCAACCGTTCGCCGGCATTGTATTAAGCCCAGCGCACTTGATGTAATCAGTGCTACCGTTAAGAGCGTTGTTCGCTCCCGAACCACCGAGTGCCAATGTTCCACTGCGTACTTGGTTGCTCTGCAGCTTCGCACCGCCAGCGCCCGTCCATATATTTCCATAGTCGTCCAAAAACGACGTGGACCCAACGCTTCCCTCAAAATGCAAAAGCGCTTGCCTGGACTTGTCAAACGTAGCGCCATATTGTGGAGGAACCACGGTCTTTCCCCACGCAACACTAGTCGGCGAAACGTAATCGGCGTAAACATAACTGATATTGCTGGCGGCCAGACCAGCGACAACACCGGCCACGTTTGCAGTCAATCGCGTCAGTAGATTGTTTTCGCCGCCAGCATCGAAGCCGGCGGCGAACGACAATACCATCGGTGTATCGGTGGCCGAAAGATTGAGCGCAAGTCCAGCGCCGGCAGACAACATGCTGGCATAACCATTGGCATCGGTCGCGCCGCTCAGCACGGTCTGCCGTACCGATGATTTACCAGTACTGACCACCGGCACCGGATTAAGAAACTCAAACTTGTTGGTGCTGGCACGATAGCGAAACGTCCCCGGCCACTTGTCCAGGTAAGCACCTGTCACCAGCGCGCCGCCGTCGGCTGCAACAATAGTCACCGCCGGCAGTTCATCCAATTTGATCGTCGGCGCGATCAACGAATTGGGTCCCATGCAGCGCACCCGTATTTCCATGCCTTCGATCAGTTCCTTCACAGGCGGCGTCATGGTGACGGTCATGGCGTCACCGGTGCCGGCAGCGACTGCAAACTTATCGATGCCAGCCTGAACATCGACGGCACTCGGCACACCCAAGGCGGCGCGTGCGGCTTTCTTGTCGCTGCTGTCGGTACCCAGCAGATCGGCCATGAAATCGCGCAGCGTACCCCATGCCGTTTTCATTTCGGTGACGGTCGGTGCCGGGGTCTTGCTGCCGTCAAAAATATTCTTGCCAGGTAGTAAAGCCATGATGCTCCTTGTTAATAGCCTTGAATGCGAGCGTCCAGCGTGCCGCTCACAGGATTGTTGTTGATGTCAAAACATTTGATCAGCGGGCCGAGCGTGTTGTTCTTGTCGATCCACTTGGCATACACCGCACTGCCGCCATCGGCTTCCAGCGTCAGTTGTACGTTCTTGATTGCGAGGTAGCGTTTGCCGATGGGTAGGCGCGTGCCGGCAGCAGCGATAAACAGATCATTGAACTGCTCCTCTATGTCAGGCACGTCAATCACCGCTCGGCACGCCGCAATCAAGCCCTCGGTTGGACCTTGCCCGGTGCTGAAGCGGAACTGGTATTGCACGGACTGCACCACCACCGACCCCGGCCAGCTCTGATAGACCGCTTCCACACCAAAGAATGGTGCGTCATCTGCGCCATAGAACGGCGCATCACCATCGGAACTGAAGAAGGGCTCGCCGCCCGACACCCGATATTCGATCTGCTGCGTACTGCCTTGCATGTCAAGATCAAGTGTCATCTTGATACCCCTGGCCACAGTTGACGGCGTAAATACCGCTGTCTCGTATGTCATCGCGCGATAGTTGTCCGTGAAGAATGGCGCATCGCCAATGGTGCCGAAAAAGTCAGCGACATCGTTGCCATAGAAAATACTGGTGCCGTCCGCTTTCAGCACGCCATCAGCCACCGTGCCACCGGCGATATGCCCCGGATAGCCCAATTCCTGAAAATCAAAATCCTCCACAACGTTATCGACCAGGGCATCTCCGAACTCGGTCTGGATCAAGGCCGGCGATGCCGAGACCGCCCCGGCGCGATTCACCGCCTTGATCATCAGTGTGATCTGGCCTGCAGGTCGGTTCAGCGCCTGATAGGGACTGCCCACCAGAATCCCGGTATGCAGCGGATTGGCATCACCCCAGCTCTGATTGATGCCGGCGTGATAACGGATCACATAGCCAGCCAGCTCGGCGTCGGTGATCTGCCCCCACGACAGCACGTCGCCATCGATGAAGAACCAAGGCACGTTGGAGGGTGGGCCACTGTTGCCGGTCAGAGCGGTTGACGGCGTCTCGGCCGCACGCGATGCAACGTTAATCGCATTGACCGCCCTCACGCGCACCACGTACTCACCGGCATAGATGCCTCGCACTTCCATGCTCAACGATGCAGTACGGCCGGCATCGACCCATTCGCCGAGATCGCGGCGCCATTCGACCAGATAGGCCGTTGCCTTGTCCGGGGCATCCCAGGCAATCACCATCGTGGTAGTCGATTGCCCCTGCGCGACCGTGTCATAGGTTGACAGCCGCAGATTAAGCGGCGGCACCTGATAGCGCATCGGCACCACCGATTGCGGCCGCGGGGCAATCTTGGTGCCTTCATCGACCAGCGCGAATTTACCCGGCTCATGTTGAGTGGCCGTGATTTCGAAAGTCAGCTTATCTTTTTCTGTCACCGAGGCGATGCGGTACATCGGCGCCATCAAATCGATGTTATCGACGGTCCAGACGGACTGCGCCTGCGGAGGTTCCGAGTAGTCGCTGGCCACCGTGACATCGTCGCCATCGATCGAGGCCACCAAGCGCGTTTCAGATATCGCACTCGGGAGAATGACCGTCAAGGCGTCACCCACGGCAATAACCGGTGCCTTATCGACCGTGATGACGCGCCCATTCACTGCCCGAATACGGCCGCCATTGCGACGGCCCATGCGACGCGAATCCGCGATGCGCACAATCTGCCCAGGCGCAGCCACGGCGCCATCGAGTGCCACCTGGAATTTGATACCGTCGGTTTCCAGACGCGAGGTCGCCAATGCCCAGCGTCCTGCCCGCTGCGCCTGCCCCTGCGAAGTGCAACCGAAAGCAGTCAGTTCCAGCGGTCGCACACCATAGCGTTCCAGACCTTCCTCATCTTCGACGTATTCGACTTTGGCGCGGTAAAAATCGGCCGGATCATTCCAACTGACCAGCGCCGTCGAATAACGCGTATTGCGGCTGGTGCCAGAACGCAGGAACTTGCCGCCGATCACGTTGGCAGCGGTGTAAACATAGACCGGATCGGTCGCCATGTCTGCCGACGCCACCACACTGCCGCCAGCCCAGTAAGACAGCCCGCGAAAAATCGAGGCCATGTCTTGCAAAACCTTGATGGCAGGCGCCTGGTCTTGCAGATAAAGATTGCAAGTGAAGCGCGGTTCCATCCCACCTTTACCATCCGGCACCAGCTGATCGCAATATTGGCCAATGCGATACAGCACCCATTTATCGACCTGGTTGGTATCGATCAAATGCCCGATACCGTAACGGTCGTGCAATACGAGATCGCGAAAACACCAGGCCGGATTGTCGGTCCATTCCGGTTTGAAAGTGCCATCCCACGGACCGCTGTAGACGCGTGTGATCGGATCGTAATTACTCGGCACCTGAATAATTCTGCCGTACAGATCAAAGCCACGGCGCGGCACCCCGGAAAACTGTGAAGCATCAATCAGCATGCCGATAATGGCCGAGACTGGGTAACGCAGCTTGGCGTCGATGACCTCGGTATACGACTCAATGTTGGTGGTGTCGACAATGCGATTGCTATTGGCATTCGCGGTCAGGCGCCGCACCCGGATCTGCCAGCCGGAAATACTGGACTTCGGCAATTCGATCCGATGGCTGCGCGCATATTTGCTGGTGGCCTTGCCACTAAACGCGGCTACTATCACCGGAACAAAGGCGGCACCATCCGTAGACAGGTCTACCGCATAGTCAATCCGATAGCCGCCAACGTTACCATTGGCCGGGTCGGTCTGACTGATGGCCGGCAAGGAAAGACGCAGCCGGATCGCGTTCAATTGCCGATTGGTGATCGACTTCACCCAGGGAGATGCCGACTTCAGTTCAGTAGAGACGCCCAGTTCGTTCTCGATTTCCGGAAATCCGGGAATGTAAGTCTGATCTTGCGTGCCATTCCGAAAATCGTAACGAAATCCGCGAAAATTGTATGAGCCGTCCGCATTCTGCAACGGTGTTTCATTCAAGTAGATTGATTGCGCGCCGTTGACCAACCCGCGTATAGGGCCTTCCGACACCAGGTCCAGCACGCGCGCATAAGAAATACTGTGCAGACTATCTGGCGACTCGATTGCCGCCGTGGCACTATCGTCGCCGCCTTTGCCACCACCGCCGTATCCAATAATGCCTCTCATTGCTGATCCTCGGCCACGATACCTGCTGAGATCACCGCCGAGCCAACCACCGCGCGACCGTAAAGCAAGCTAACTGCCTTGCCTTGGGCGCTGGTGTTGACTGGACCATTGAAGTTATAGCTGGCCCCGTTGTCGACATTGTCTCTGGTTGAGAGGCCGCCCTGTTGCGGTGACAACATTTGCACAATGCCGCCCGCCATCATGGAGGCGCCCATCACGATCAAGGCCGAACCAAACGGCGCACCGGCCCCAAACGTGCCACCGGTAATGATGGCGCCCACCACGATCAGCACCGCGCCCACAATCGTCTGCAGCAGACCGCCGCGCTTGCTGCCCTGCATCACCGGGGCAATACGAATATCGTCGTCGCCAGTCGGATCTTGCAGATGATCTCGACCTATATTGCGCCGCCCGACAAACACGGCAAAGGTGATGCCACGCTGGCGACCGCTCATCAATGCCCGCTCGAAACCGGGCAACATGATGCGCAGTGCGTGCACCGCCTCAGCTGCGCTGCATACGGCGAGATGATGCACACGGCCGCAGGTGGTACCGAGCGTTCCGTATAGCCGGATAGTTTTGAGTGGTTGTTGCATGGCTCAGAAAGTAAAAAAGCCGACGTGAAGTCGGCTGGTTGCGGTGAGACAGTGTCAGGCGGGGCGGTAGCGCACAATCAACCGCGTAATTTCGCGCCAGTGGCCGCCGTAGACGTCACGTGTCGATAGCTTGTTGTAGAGGTGATGCAAGAACTCGCTGTTGCCGATATACACGCCGGCATGATTGGCCACCCTGGCTCCGTACTGCATGATAATCACGTCGCCGATCTGGATGTCGCTCGCGTCAACCGCGACAAAACCGGCCACGCGAAACTGTGTCATGTATAAATCGTCGCCACTGCCATCACGCCACCAGCCGTCGCGCCGCGCAAAGTCTTTCAGCGTAATGCCCCGCTCGCGCTGATACCAATCGCGAATCAGGGAATAACAGTCCAGCACGCCATGAAAGAAGCCGCGCCCCACCAGTGGCGCCTGATACCCGCATGGCGCGTGGGTAACCAACTCAGTGGCAACCGGACCATCAGGCCCGCCATCGACCCGGATGATGTGCCAAATCAATGCTGATGCCTCACAAGCCACCTTGTCGCCCTCGCTCGGTCGCGCTGGCTCATCAGTGTGCGAATGCACCAGCGCCACTATTTGGCCCTTATCTTCCGCACAGGCATATTCATCGGCGGGGAGAACGAAATGCGCGTTCTTGTCCTCCGGGTCGGCGGCATTGCGGCACGGCACATATGTCTCCACACCATGTTCGATGATCACCAGACCACAACACTCGCGGGGATATTCCGCAATCGCGTGCGCCCGGATCGCTTCTTCAGTCGCTGGATGCATGTCAGGCCCTCATCAGATCGGCAGCAGGGAAGCCACCAAACGGTAATTCATTGAATTCGCCAAAGCGGCATTTGCAGGAAGAGATACGTTTGCCGCAACGATCCAGCGCCCGCTCGCTGACTGGATGGTCACTTTTATCGAAGAAAGCAATCCCAGTCCAACCGCAGTAAGGGCCGCGATATTCAAAACTACAGAGATTGGCAATGATCTGCCGCCGTGGCAGCTTCAGACCATCCAGATCGAGCGCCGTGGCGAGCTGGAATTCGATATGCTCGCCATCATCTTCGGTGCGCTGATTGATAAACCAGATTTCGGCTGGCAAGTGCTCGTCGGGATTGGCATCAGGATTGCCATCCGGGAAGTTCACCGCATCCAGGAAACGCCCCAGCGTGATATGCCGGATCAGTTTGGCCCCGACCAAATCATCCAGAAAAATACATAAGGCGCTGATTGAGCCATCAATATCGCCGACCGTCAGCTTCGGCGATGGCTGCTGCCCTTCACCGGTTTTGCTGAAGCCCTCCACTACAATCGGCCACGGCGCAAACTCGCGTCCTTGCCACCAGATCGAACCCAATTGTTCATAGCCGTGAAACAATAATTCATCGCCGCCGATGCCACCGGCATCCAGTTCGAACAATTCGACCTTTTCACCGACCTCCAGCTGTTGGATGTCTGCAAATATGCCCATGCTAAAAGCCCTCTTTGAAGGTGACCGTCAATGTGTAGACGTCGGCCCCGAGATCTTTGGTTGAATAACCGTCCGGCGTCTTGATCAGCACCTGCTTGCCGAACGGCTCGGTCCAATAAAACGAACGCCAGCCAGCATGTTCATCGAGGAATTGGCAGATCTGCGCGATACGCTCTTGCTTACCGGTAAAACTCAGCGACCACGAACTTGAACGGGCATTGATGCCATCGCCCGCTGACTGCTCGTAGCCATCACCAAGCTTGGCAGACAAGGTTTTGAATTTAGGTGTCGCCGTCAGATTGTTGTTGGGCGTCCAGGTAAAAGTGCGCTTTGTCATCAGCCCCCCATGCCATTATGCAAACGCCAGATCTTGCCGCCTGGTGCGCACTCACGGTAGACCACTGCTTTCGCCGACTCCGAGACCATGCTGGCCAGTTCCTTCGCGGTCTGGTTCTGCGTATCTGCGGTGGTGCTCGATTGCGCCCCCGCCTGAGTAATATCAATATCGGTAATGATCTGAATCACGGGAGCCTGACCACCACCACCGAGCGAACGCACGCCGAGCGAGCCATCCGCTGCCCGCGTCAACGGCATGATGGCTTCTGGCCCGGCTTCCCCCGCAATACCGGCCCCCTTGGCAAAAGCGAAGAGTGTCGGTTTGGTCAGCACCGTATTAGCGTATTCGTGCAGGCTCGGCGAGGCATAGACATCGCCGAGGGCATTTGCCTTGAAGCCCACACCACCACCTGCCTGCGAATTCCAATAATCCGCCGTACTTGCCCCCGACGACTCAGCCCCCGCCCCTGCGCCACCGCCGAAATAGTTTGCAGCCGCGCTGATGGCAAAATTGAACAGACCCGAGATAGCGGCCCGTGCCTGCATCTTGGCGATATCCGAAATCACTGATTTCGCCAAATCTGAGAATGAAAGCTTGCCCGTAGTTACGAACGTCGCCCAGGCATCCTCCATGCCCCGCGCTGCACTGGTGAACATGCCCTCTACCTGCGAAGCCATGTTGGCAGCAGCATCGCGATAATTCGCCATGAAGCGCGTGGCGCCACTCCAGCCGTCGGCCTGTGTTTCTTTCAGGTTCGCAGTGAACTGGCGCTCCAGATCGATGCGCTGCTGGATATTGGTTTGCAGTGCGGCAATCTCCTGCTCGTACTGACCCCGGCTGATACCGCCGTGTGCCGTGCCTTTTTCCATTGAGCGGCGCAGCGCCTCTGCGGCTTTGTCGTACTCCTGCTGCAGCTGATTGATACGGCTCAGCTCATCGCGGTCGACATCACCCAGGCCGGTGCCGGCAATCAGATTGTTGATGGCCTGCTTGCGCGTCACATACGCGGCGTTGAGCGAATCAACATATGCCTGTACATCGCGCCGGTTTTTTTCCATCAATGAGCGCGAGTCGTTGCCGTACTTTTCCTCATTCGCCAGTTGCTCATCACGGACACGCTTTTGCAGATTGCGCGCCTCTTCGAGTGCTACCGTATTGCGCTTGCGACCGGCGACCTCGGCTTGCTGGTCAGCGATCTGCAATTCTTTCGTCAGTGCCGATTTCTTGGCTTCATATTCCGCTGACAGGTATTGCTGCGTGTCGAGCAAGCCGATATCGTATTGCGCCTTGATGTTTTGGTTGACCTGCTTGAGCGCCCGCTCCTGCTCCTGGAACTGCCCCTGCAGCGCCTTGAGTTCGGTATTGATGCCGACCTCACTGGACTTGGCCGCTGCCTTCGGCTTGTTGCGCTCTTCAATATCTTTGCGCAGTTGGGCGTACAGGCCGCCGCCAAGCGGCTTGCCATCTTCGGTGAAGTCAACATTGTCCAGACGTGCGTTGCGGTCGCCGGTGCGCTGCGCTTCGAATTGCATATTGCTGAAGCGTTCGTCCAGCTTGGCCAGCTCGACCTTCTTGCGGATATTTTTGTCGATAGATTCGCTTTGCGTATCGATGGCACGTGCGGCCTCGATGGACGCCGCAGAGGACGATGCTGCCTCTTTCTGGATAGCCGCTGCCAGTTCCTGCGCCTTGCCGCGCTGTTCCAGATTGGCAATCAAGGCAGAGAATTGCCGCTTGTCATCGTCGTTGGCGCCAGGCGATGCCATGCGTAGCTTCAGATCGGCAATCTGGCGCTCGATAGAATTGTCGGTGAAGAATTTGACAACCGACTCGAAGTAGCCCACCGCCGAGCGCTTTGCCTCATCCCAGCCGCGTGCGATCAGACTTTGGTTCTCGCGAATCTGCACAGTGCGGGTAGCCATGCCATCGACATAGGCTTGCTCGGCCAGATTAGCAGCGCCCTGGGCATCGCCCTGGCGCTCCAGGGCGGCGATCTGGTCATACACCGATTGCGTCAGATAGTGGTACTGCTCATTGAGCTTGGCGCTGGCTTCGGCCGGCTTTTTCGCCAGCTCCTCAAACTGCTCGACGGTCTTTTGTACCGCCTTTCCGGTGGTGGCCTCCATCTCCACGGCTGTCTTGGCGATCATGCCGATCTGCTCAGAGGTGAACTTGCCGCTCGACGCCAGTGTCAACACGGCCTCACGTGCCGAACCGACGCTACCCATGGCGCTCGATGCTTCGCTCGCCAATTCATGCAAACCGCTGGCGGTGGTACCGGCATAATTACCGGTCAGCACCAGCGCATTGTTGAACTTGGTTTGCTCTTCCGCTGCTTTGTAGGCGCCAAACGACAATGTCGCGACTACGGCCACCAACGCACCAATCATCAGCACGGCCGGCGACAGCAAGGTTGCCATCAAACCGCTGCGCTCGGCAAAAATCGAAAACGAGCGACTGGCAGCACTGAAGTCGCCACGCCCCAATTCCCGTGCCAGCACCCCCAGTTCGCGCCGCGCCCCGCCTGATTCCAGACTGAAACCGTGCATTGCCTTTTCGCTGGCGGCAATTTTTTCGATGAATGGCGTTGCGTCATTGGCAACGCCCAGTTGCGCCGCCCGGTATTCCAGCATCTGCTTCGATGTCATGCCGGCAGTGGCGGCTTGCTCTTTCAGCTTGGCAATGAATTCGTCTGCCTTGGCGCTGGCCTGGGCGCTCGATTTCACCAGGCTCAGCTCGGAACTGTCGAGTTGCTTGACCGCTGCCGTGTATTGCTCGGCCGATATCCGGCCCTGCTGCCACAGTGACAGCAACTTATCGGTCTGGGTCTGCAGTTCCTTGGTCGAGCCGGCACCGCGTCCAATGGATGCCAGAGCCCGGTTGACTTCATTGACTTGGTCGGCAGTCTCTTGCAGGCTGCGATTTTGTGCCGCAAAGCTGACGCTGGCGCCGGTCGATGGCGCCGCTGTCTTCGACGCTTCCGACAGCTCACGTGCGGCACTGGCAGCAGCCCGCGATGCTTCGATTTCCCGCCCCAGTGCCGCCGTCTTTTCCAGCGACGCTGCTACCAATGCCTTGATGCGAGCGCTGGCGGCGACTTCGGATTCTGCCGTCTGCGCCGCGGCCTGTGCCACGGCAATGCCGGCACCAGCAGAAGCACGCTGCGCTGCTTCCAGCTGACGCCAGCTGGCAATCAACGGTGCCGCCGCATCACTGAGCCCGAGCTGTGCCGCTTTCAGTTCGAGTGCCGCAATCTTGCCGCCTTCGACTGCAACCACCTGGCGCTGCAGGGATTCGAGAAAGCGGGTCTGCGAGTTACTGTACTGCTGCGCCGTCTGGGTTGCCGCTACGCCAATGGTGTTGAGCGCCGTCACCGACTTGACCGACGATTGCGTTACCGATTCGCTGAACTGGCCGGCGCTGCGCGCATGCTTGACCATGTCGGCATCGAACTGATCGCCTTCGGCGGCGAGCACAATGGTGGCTTTGCCGACTACATCACTTCCGCCTGCATCACTCATTGACTGCTCCAAAATAAGAAACCGCCCGCAGGCGGCTTGGTACTACTCACGCATGGCGCGCATGGCTTCCATTTCCATGATACGGATGCAATCGAAAATATCGCGCCACTGCTTGCGCTTGATGTCAAACATCCTCAACACCGTCGGCAAGACCTGATAGTCAAGGCCCGATGCGCCACCGGCGCCCACGCGCCACTGCGAACTCAGCGCCTCAAATACCCGAACGGCATCAAAGTTCTGCGGCCAGACATCGACGCCGGCCACCTCATCCAGGTCTGCACGCAGCAGGCCAAGCGCAGCCAGCTCTTCATCACTGGCCGGCTTGTCATACAGATAGCGGGCAGCGGCGATCAGTTTCCCGAACGGGCCTTGGTCAGTTCGTCGGTGTACTTCTTGAAAATCCGCATGGCGGCACCGTTGTACTTCTTGACCAACAATTCAAGATTGTCGCGATTGAAAGGCACATCGACGCCACTCCATCCGGTGACAATTTCCATGATGCCGTCGATGTCGCCGAGGTCTGCCAGGCGGTTCATGTAATCGCTCAGTTCGTCGGCATCCTTGTAGGCGAATTCGAACTTGATGCGTCCGGCCGATGCGCCGGGACGCGGAATTTCGACCTCGGCCTTGAAGGTCGGGTCGGGGGTCAGCTTGAACATTGCAGCTCCTGGTAAGGTTGTGGATAGCGCTTATGCGGCGTAGCGCGTCAGACGCGAGATCAGCGACAAGCTGGTGGTGACTTCCATGATGTTGTTCTTGCCCATGCTGGGCGTCTGATTGAACGACACATAACCGTTGTAATAGATGGCCGAACCGCCCGGCAGCTTGAGACGGAACACGCGTGGCTGACGGTCCAAATCGGCCTTTTCCAGCACAGCGTTATGCTGCAATTCCGGATCGTCGGCGGTCTTGATCTTGATGCTGGTCGGCGACTTGGTGGTCGGCAACTGGCGCTCTTCGTCGTCCGACAGAAACGAGTAGCTGGCGAAGTTCTGATCGCCGCCCGACGTGGCAAAGTCAGTGATTTGCTGGATTTCAGTCCAATCGGTGACCGCGCGCACCTTGCCGCCGCCGCTGCCGGCGAGGAAGCGATCGGCATCGGTGGTATCGATTTTTTCCAGCGTCACCGCATCAATAAGCACGGACTTGGCACGGGCAACGCGACCATCCAGGCCGGTCCAGCCAGAACCGACCACCAGAATCTGACCGGCAATGACCGCGTGGCCATCCTCCAGCGTCGCCACTGCTTCCAAGGCGTTGCTGATGGATGCCATTGTGTGTTCTGCCGAGTAACCGGATGCGATGGAAAAAATCGCGCCATTGGGTAATTTCACTCCCATGATGTCTACCTTTCAAAAATAAAAAAAGGCCCGCTGAAGAGCGAGCCGAAGAGGGCTGAATCGAACTTGCTATAAGCACTACACCGGTAAAAGCTGTTGAAGTCAGATTTTGGCAAGAATATAAAAATCACAACTGCGCCGATAGGTATTCACGTTGCTTTCGTAATTGCTGAAAGGTGCCCCCACCGGCCGCGCCAAAAGTGGTTCACCACACAGCCGCTGACGCAGGCTTGTCATTACCTCATTGGCTTGCGTGCGACTGTCGCCGAACACATCGATTTGCATGCGCACGATGTCACAACCAGATTCTCCGGAAAGATAGGCCACCGGCGCGCCGCCAACTTGCTGCAGTGTGATGTAGGGTCGCGCGACGCCGGCGGGAACAATATCAAAGTGCGCACCACCGGAGGCCAGGTCATCCACCAGGTCCTGAACGATTTTTTCTATCATTTCCGCATCTCCGCAATTGCCTTCTGCACGTTTTCAGCCAGTTTGCTGCGCATGGCATCGATTGCCACATCTTTTTTCGCCTCAAAAGAGGGGCGTAAAAACGGATGTGCCGGCACAAATATCGCGCGATTCGCCGCACGATGTGCTTTATAGGTGATGCCTTTCGGTCGTGGCGGCACATACCAGTGACCGCGCTCTACCCAGTCGCCATAAAAGGCATCTGTTGTTGATTTCTTTCCTTTGCGCCAAGACACAAAATACACCTGGCGTCTATCGGTAGACTGCTCGGGGATGTGCTTCTGATAGATCGCCTCTTTCAGGATGCCGCTTTTTTCCGGGGCGCGGATTACCACCTCATCCTTAATGATGGTTGCGCCAGCATTGGCTGCCGAGCGCAACGCATCGCTACCGACTTTGGCATTGAGCGATAGCAATGTCTGCTCCAGATCATCAAAGCCTTGCAGTGAAATATCAGCCATTGTTCAGTCCTGATGAACACATCAGTTGCAGCTCCACCATGCTGCCCGCCCGATCCAATACCGCCTCGATGTTGTAAATTGCCTCACCCACCATAACACGCATCTTCGAAGTAATACCGTCCCGGTACCGGATGCGGAAGGTGGTTGTGATTTCACTTTGTGCGGCTTGTGCGGCAAGCAACTCGCGGCCGCTCAAATCTTCTTTCTTTGCCCACACATCGACCAGTTTTGTCCATTCAGTGTTTGGATCGCCAAAGGCATTCTTTCCGACCGGCGGCAACTGAATTTGAATCTGCCATTTCAACTCACCGGCTCGCATCAGACCCCCGGCGAAATTCGGTGTGGCCGCAAAAAATGCCGCGACCCCATGGGCAACTCGGCGCCGACAGTGCCGATCAGCACGTCCTCGCGGTTGTCGTACAAATGGCCGGCAATAAACAACATGCCGGCCTTGATGTCTGCCTGTATCAGCATCGGATTGCGGCCTGCGGTGCCGTCTGCAATCGCGGCATCCATGGCCTCCTTGTCCGGAAATACGCTCCGGTTCAAATAGGCGATGGCATTGAGTTCGGCGGCCTCGATCGCCAGCAAAAGAAATGGACTGTCCCTTTCGGCGGCATCAATCCGTTTGTAGCCGATCAACAAATCCGGTGTAAGAAACATGCTTATTTCGCCGGTGTTTTCGACTCTTTTTCATCGACCGCGCCGAGGCTTTTTGCGGCATCCAGCAACTCGGGCGGGCATTCTTCGCCGGCCTTGTAATCGACTGGATAGATTTCGCCCTCAGGCACGCCCTGGAATGGCTTTTTCAATTTCATGATGACTCCGATGTGTGAAGTGGCAAACCAGCCGGGCTATGACAGCCCGGCATGCTGGCAATTACGCGCTGATTTTGAGGCCGCGCAGCGGCTCCGGATTGAGCAGACCACCGCCGACGCGCTTGGTGGTGTAGAACAGCACGTAAGGCTTCTTGGTGTACGGATCACGCAACACCCGAATACCGATGCGGTCAACAATCTGGTATCCCTGCTTGAAGTCGCCAAACATGATCGGAACGGCATTGGCGGCCGCGTTCGGCATATCCGGCATTTCGGTGACCGGGAAGCCAGCCAGGGTAGCTGGCTGGCCCAGCACATAGGATGGCTGCCACAGGTAATTACCGTCGCCATCTTTCAATTTGCGGGCGAGGCCTTGCGTGGCACGATTCATGACGAAACGCGCATTACCGGTAAATGCAGACGGCAGCGAATAAATCAGATCGATCAGGCCGTCCGATGTCAGCGCTGCAGCTGCGCCGCTGTTGATCAGTTGGATGGCTCCCAGCGGGTGTGCTGCCGCATTGGCGCCACCGGTTACATAGGTCAACAGACCTGCCGGCTTCTTGGTGCCATTACCGGACACAAAGGCCAAGCCTTCTTGCTTGGCGAATTCAGTTTGCACCTCGCCCGCAATGAACTGCTCCAGATTGATTTCGGAATCATCCAGAATTTGTTGCGTCGCTGCCGGGTTGGCATAGATTTCACCCGATGGGAAAGCGAACGGCTTGAATTGCGATGTGCCGGTTTCCGGCCGTTCGTCGGTTTCACCGACCCAGCCGCTGCCGGTGCCACCGACATTAACTAGCTTGCTGAAGCCGGCACGCGAGGTTGTTTGCACCGCGGCGATCGCGCGCATTGGCGATACCAGTACCAGCTTATCGAGAATGGTGCGGTCCCATTCAATTGGGGTAACGTAACCGCCCTCTTCCGCTACGCCCTTGTTCAATGCGGCATTGACTTCATTACCGGTTTTCATGAACGAGGTGAATGCGTCGGAATATTCCTTGTCTTGCGGCGTGTGGTTGCCACCAGCCCCCATTTGCGCGGCAGCCATCTTGATGTTGGTGTCTTCGATTTCCTTCTGCAGCTTGTCGATACTGGCGCTGATCGCTTCGACCTTAGCAGTCTGGTCTGCAGACGGCAGTCCTTTGCGAATGTCATCCACTTGCTTGGTGTGCTCAGCACGGAAATCGGCGAATGTCTTGTTCATGGTTTCAATGGCCTGGCGCAGTTCTGCCGGGACAGGGTCGCTTTCAGCGAATACCCGGATCAGGCCACGAGGAATGGGGCGTAAGGTTTGCATTTTCAGCCTTTCAATGATTGTGTAAATGAGTGCAGCAGGGCTGCCATTTCGGTGCCAGCGCTCGGCGTGGCGATAGTTCCGGCAGCGCCCGGCGTGCCTGAAAACAGTGCTCTGAGGGCGTCGCGCCGCACAGATCGGGAGTGGCCGGCGCGTGTCATCGCGGCTTCGACCATCGAAAGATATTTTTTACCGGCTTCGGCCTTGGCGCCACTGGCGACCACATCAGCAGCGATCATGCCGGTAGCGAAGCCATCGCGTACCGCCTGCTCAGCGCCGATCCATGTTTCACCGTCCATCATGGCGGCGATGTCTTTGGCGGCGATACCGGAGCGTGCTGAATATACCTCCGCCATGGCGGCATCAAACGGCGCCAGCACTTCGGCAACTGCCAGAAAATCATGGCGATTTCCGGCTGCCATGCCCCAGGCGTTGTGAATCATCAAATCTGCGCCGACGCCCATCAGGATGTCGTCGCCGGCCATGGCAATGACCGACGCCGCGGATGCCGCCAACCCTATCACCCGGACCGTGACTCGTCCTTGATGCTCGCGCAGCAGGTTGTAAATGGCCACGCCTTCGAAGAAATCGCCGCCAGGCGAATTGATATTGACCTGGACATCGACATTGCGACCGATGGACCGCAGCGCGGCACTGATGCGCTTGGCAGTGACGCCCTCGCCGTCCCAAGTGGTACCGATACGGTCATAGATAGAGATGGATTGAGGCTCATCCGCGGCGGCGCGAATTTCCGGCTGCCAACGCTCCAAGGCATCGGGACGCATGTCGAATTGCGCCTGCTGAATCGAATTTTCAGCGTGGATCGCAGGCAATTTAAGCAGGCTCATTTTTGGCGACCTTTTGTGACATTTGATTTTTGAGAGAGTTGGCTTGCGCTTCGCCAGATTCCGGCAGATCAGACAGTTCGCGCACTTCGTTTTGACTCATCCAGGGCGCTTGTCCACCAGCGCCGAGCGCCTTGGCGAAGAAGTCAGCCTGGTCTTTCAGGGTGCCGCGCAGCAAGGCGCGCTCGTTGTATTTGAACTCCATGTCATCCATCTCGCGCTCGCTCAACATGACGCGGGCGGCGGCGTCTTCCCAAGTCTTGAAGCGATGCGCAAGGGCGTACCGGACGAAAAAAATCGCAAGTTGCTCGACACCACTGCCCCAGCTGGTGTCATCCATCATCAGCAGCGGTCGCGGCACACCGTAGCTGCGCGCCACTTCCTCAATCTGCATATTGCGGTTTTCGATGTGCTGCGCATCGGCGGCAGTATTTGCCCATTTACTGGCCTTGGCGCCACCTTCCAGCAGCAGGAACTTTCCCGCGTTCTCGGCGCCGGACGCCTCGTTTTCGACCGACTCCTTGAAGCGCTTGTATGCTTCATCGGATAACTCTTCCGGCACTTCGATGGCGCCGCTGGCCATGACGCCGGTGCGAAAAGTGCGCGAGGCTGCTTGTTCTGCCTGTTGCGCCAGATCGATAGCGCCACTGGCCAACGCCGCCCGCGATAAGCCGGTAATGCCATCCAGTGACAGATCGCGCAGGTGGAATACCTCATTAGCCTGCAAGGTAATTTGCACGCCGTCTGGCCGGGTATGCTTGTAGATCATTTCCCATGTGCTGGTCAGCTCACCTTTGGTGGTCAATGGATTCATTGGTATCAACTGAATCGGGCGCTGCCCAGAGCGGATCACGCGCGCGTAACCATTGCCATGTAACAAGACGTGCAATTCCAGCAGTTTTTTGAATTCCGTCGGTGTTTGCCAGTTATTCGGCTTGCGCTTGAATAAGCGATAGGCAGGATGCGTGGTGACGTGGTCTTTATCAGTGTTGCGATACTGCAGATTAAACGGCAGCATGCCAATAGATTCCGAAATCAGGGTGACGCAGCGCAGGACCGCGGTATTGCGCAGGTTTTTCATGGCCGGCGTGGAGCCTGAAACGGCGCCGCGCACGAACTCCAGGAAGGCGGGATCGTCGAAGCCACGGAATACCTCGCCGCCGGCGGCTTCCGCACGCGGGCGTAGCTCCGCCTGCGCCGCCTTGGTGGAGCGCATGAAATCAAACAAACCCATGGATAACCTTTATGCGTATCGAACGCCGCGTTTTTCGTAGACCGATTTCGGTGGTGGTTTCGGATTGAGGGACATCAACGAAACGGCGTTGAATGTCGCCATCAGCGGATCAATCTTGGCCGTCCCTGATGCCTGCTTGGTAATTAAGGTGGCGTTGCCGCGCGGCTCAACCTTGGCGTTGCCTACGCACCAAGCCATCATTGGCTGCCCGCCATGCTCGATCACCCCTTCGGCCAATTTGCGCTCAGTGGTTTTGATCGCTCCGCCGAGACGCCAGCCTTGTGAGATGCCGATAATCTTTTCTTGCGGAATGCCGGCGTCGACCAGCGCATCCAGAATGCCACCGATACCGGCCGGATCCGCGCCGACCTGATCCAGCACATTCGCCTGCTCGATTTGCAATACGACGGCAGCAATATCAAGCACGTCGTCGCCGATTCTTTCAACAAATATCAGGTCGCCTTGCTCTGCAAAATCGGTGAACCGGGATGCCTCCGATTTGCGCCGTTCCAACACGGATGGGTGCGCCCATGCGCGAGTCCAGAGAAGCCAGCGGCGTGTTTCCCGGTCGCGGCCGATGACTGCCAATCCCAGCAAGTCATCCAGGCCGCCGCCGTCGATACCGACATCCACCACTTCGGAGCGGGCAATCAGATCTTCCAGCGTCAGACCGACGATAACGCCTTGCTCTTCCCAAAAATCAGCGCCCGGCCAGCGGTCTGAACGCAAATTCATGCCAATTTCAACGTTCAGATGCTTTGCCAGGAATAGCTGCAGGCCGCCGCTGGTCTTGGATAAATTTTTCTTTAGCTGATCTTCCAACCATTCCGCACTCACCGACCTGCCGATATTCGGATTGGTGATGTAGAAATTGGCCGGGTCGAGGTATCCCTTGGATTTGATCAGCCGCGCGGGGAACTCATACAGGATGCCCAATGACTTCGGATCATCAATGATGCCGTCGCGCACATCGCGGTAGTAATTCAGCTTTTCCTTGTACACGCCAGCCGGTGGCTCGTCGCTCTGCGTGGTCAGGTAGATCACCCATCCCTCATCGCGTGATACCTGGCCGCCGGTGGCCTCCATGAACATGCCCTCTGCGTCAGGCTTGGTGCCGAACAGCCAGTGCTCATCCACCAGGATCCGGCCGGACTTCTTGCCCGACACGGTATCTGTGTCGGCTGCTACCACTTTGAGCGAAGCCCGATTCACCCGATGCGTGATCGTGCGGATGTGATCCTGAATGTGAAACAGGGTCGACAATTCTTCGTCGGCCCGGACCATGCCGGCGGCTGGCTTGAAACTGTTGTCGGCAACCTCTTTGGTCGGCGCCAGAATCAGATGCTCTTCTTCCTCGCGCCAGCACAGGATCAGGGCCGTCAGCATGATTCCTGCAGCAATTGTTGATTTGGTGTTTTTCTTGCTGATCAGCAGGAAAAATTCACGAATCAACTGCTTTCCCGTCTCGGGATCATTCGCCCCAAAAATGACGGAGACGAAATCAAATACCCATTGTTCGCTGCATTCGCCAAATGTTGGCTTGCCAGGGAGGTCGACAACACGCAATTCTTTGAAAATTGCCAGCGCCTGCTCTGCCTGCGAGGGGAATATCGGCGGCGGAATGATGGATTCCCCCTTCACCAGCCGACGTTCCCAGTCAGTACAGGCTGTACTCCATTTCATCATCGGACCTTTTTACCGCCAGATGCCACCAAATGCGGCGGCGGTGGTGGCGCGAAACGGCCCGCCAACCCCTTTGCCGCATCTTCGCGCTGCTCTTTCTTGCCACCCTCGCCTGGTTTCTGGTGAACAAACGGCATCAGTGCCTTGGCAGCATCGATACGGAGTTTTTCATCCAGCGCGGCATCGTTCATGGCCGCCAGCAAGAATGATTTCGGGTCCGAGTGCTGCAATGCCCGGTTTAAATCAAATGCTGGCCGCTCTGCCGGCGTCGGATTCGGCGCGGCATTGACCGGAGCCTGGCGCATCGCCTGCAGATAAATCGCAACGTCCGGATCTTTAACCAGTCGGGAGCCGGCGGCAGATGCCGTTTTGGCACTATATCCGGCAGCGATAGCCCCGTCTTTATTGGACTTTCCGGCGAGAACGGCATCCGCAAATGCCCTTTTCTTGCCTGTTAAAGCCATTAACAAATCTCCAAAATGAGAAAAAATTCTGCGCGTGGGAAAGCAAGTGGTCTAGAGCCGGAAAGCCTTCAGACTTTTACCCCCCCCCCTTGCCTCCGTGGCCGCATCGATGATGATTGGCGGCCCGCTACGCCTCTTCGCGCTGTTTATCGCCGCTGTGGTGCGTAGTGCACATGCTTTGCCAGTTGCTCTTATCCCAGAACAACGTCTGATCACCGCGATGCGGTGTTCGATGGTCGACCAGACTTGCATAGGGCGGCGCAACTCCGCGCTCCGCACAGATCAAGATCACATCCGCCGCATTGCAGTCGACGATGCCCAGGTCGCGCATGCAGTAAACGCAGAATGGATGCTTCGCCAAATAGCCAGCACGCGCCTTCTGCCACGCATATCCATAACCGCGCTGCGTGCTGCTTGTGCTGTCGGTGCGCCATGATCCCGGCTGCATCACTGGAACACGTCCCGGCGCTGTTGATAGGCGCGGCTTGAGTGTTTGTAATTTCATGCATGCCAACCCTGCGTCATCGACGCGATCACATCAAACCCCGCAAATAAAAAAGCCCGCGATCGGCAATCCGACAACGGGCAAACCCACCAAGATGATGAGAGAGGAGACTAGAAAATTGGGCCTCTAACCTGCGCTAGACCCCCAGAAGGCCGACGTCCTATTAGTGCGTTACGGCCACAATAATTTATTGATGATATTTCTCAACTGTGGGCGGCCTGGTGGTCAACCCCATCCTGATCCGCATTTCTTGGCTGATGTGCAAGAAGAACCGTTTACCGTCGTCGGCGGTCTGCCGAGTTACCAGCTCAAACTCTTCGTCATCGGTATCAACGTCCAATTCTTTGCGAAGGGCCAAAATAACGGGAATGCTCTCAGATATCAATCGCTCAATAACCGGCGACAGACGTTCAAGGGCTTCTGTCATTGCAATCGCATGATCCTTGTCACATTGAATTCGAAGCGGGCCGACCGGAGCCTCGTCAGCCCTCGTCTTTAACGTACTGATTTCTATTGCCGCCATACTTGAGTCGAAGAGCGCAGTATTCATGCTCAACGCATACCTCTGAACCAACCTAACTGTTTCAGGGCTTCCTATAAGTTGAATTCGCGCCACAGCAGCACCGAACAATCGTGCCTGCTCCATACGGATCTCTGGAGAAATATATCCACCGATCATTTCCGCGAGTTGCTGCATTGCCCGAACGGTCTCCAACAGAATAGGCTCGAATACTTCTTTTCGGAGAGCATATTCACGCGCCGCCTTATCCTTTCGACGACTGTGATAATTGCCCAACCAGACGACGACGATCGCAACAATAGGGCCTGACACCCATTTCAAGAAATCAAAGAGATCAATACCCATATTCGCCCCCCTATTTTTCAAATAATAGGAACACAGTATGCACTGCTTGGCGCAAAATAAAAAAGCCCCGAACCGTGAGGAGCGAGGCTTTGATAACTACCGATACTTGAGAAGATTCGCGAGACCCAAACATATCTTGCAAGTGGCCGCGCCGCGAAAAAATCTGCTCAAGTATCAATAATTTAGGGCGAGCGAACGCCCCACATCAAAATAATAACCAACTATGCCAAACAGCACAAGGAGTTTGTTTGCACTTAGGCGTATTTGAAATATGAATCACACTCTTTTGCAAGCTGATAGATGTAGTGGTAATCAAATCGACGGCCCAAATCGGGCTCCCAGTAGCGGCCATGTGCCAGCCAATGCCTAAATTTGAATGCCGCTTTAATTTCGGAGGCAAGCCGCTTTTCGATACCAGAAAATGCCACCCACGCAGTTAGTAGACTTTCTTCAAATTTCACTTCAGACCCGTGCTTTCTCTTTAACTTCCGAAGATGCCTAGAAAGGGGATCTTTGTCTTTATTCTGGCATCTCTTCAAATAATCAGTGCGCCACCTCGCCTCAAGATGAGCAAGAACCATCAAAGAGCTTTGTTTATCCTGCTCCGCAAGTCGCTCCTGTAGCTCAGTCAAAACAACATGAGGCAAGTAATCAAAAAAGCGGATTTTGGCAGACGGCGATGAGGACGAGAAATAATCTTGAAGTGAATTTTCAACATCATTGTGATGCACTGCGACATCTAACAAAGTCCTCTTCTCCGCCTCGTAGGTTACCACTCTACCCATTTGCCACCTTCAGGAGAAGATCCCTAAGACTTTCGTGAGTTAGATTATGAAAAATCATGTTAGGTGGAGCGTCTGCAATTTTCCAAACCAATGGATCGCCAACAACATTCTGCTCCGGAGGCGATGGCAACTCATCGTTATCACCCGTCGAAAACGAAATCAAGTCGTGGGCCGAGCGTGCACTGGCGCGTATCAGTGAGAGCTTACGCGTGCCTCGGGGGCCTACAACGTCGACTCTCCCGTTAGATCCAATCAGCATGGTTCCGATGGGATTCAGCGCGACATTGATTGTTCCAATCATGATTGACATTGCGTCCACTTCATAGGGCCCTGAAAACTGCTCCACCAACCGGACCTTTCTGTACGCGGTTTTCACCGTGCCCGCCTGAATGTATTGATCCAGCGCCGCTTCGGTGAGCTTATACAATTCCGAGAGATGTGCCTTCCAGCGCTCAAGCTCTTTTTCTTTTGAAAAAGTTGAATTTTCTGAAGCCTGTTTTTTTTCTGTTTGTTGCCGAACGAAGTCGTCGAAGGAATTTGCCATTTAACTCTCACCTAGTAGGAAGCCGAGACGTGTTGCCCTGCTAATTAGAGCATTCTACACAATCTCGGATGTCGCCCCCTGACTTAATCGAACACTCCACGCCTCTTCAACAACGGAAGAATTGCTTCTAACGCATCGGCATAACTTGCCACACCCGGGGCACGCTGGCGCCACACCATTGCGCCCGAGCCCCGGTTGCGCATCTCGATACCTATAGCTTGACGATATTGCGGCTTTAATGCGTCGACGCACCACTCAATCACTTCCATCTCGGCTTTCCGCACACTTTCTTCAGCGATCTCATGGGTGCTCTGCCATTGCTTACTGGACTGAGCCTGGCGGCTCGATGGCGAACAGCCAGGCATGCCAAGCGCCGGCCGATAAGCGGCAGACCAGTCGTGCCACTCTTGCAGCAGTGCGTCGGCGATTTCCTTGTATTCCATAGCTCTCCCAAATTCAACGTGATTCGCAGGGTCGCCGTACTGACGCGCCGGCAGCGCCCTGCTGTTTTCTTTTCCTGCTCGCGCCAGCATCAACGCCAGCATGTCAATCGTTTCTACCCGCTTGCTCATGCGTTCATGGCCTGGTAAAGCCGTGCAACATCTTTCTTGGCACCGCTGCGATGAAAGTCATTAACCCGCTGCACGGCCCTCATGACCTCGGCTTGGCTACACAAACCCAGCTGGATTTTGTACATGTCACGCCCTTCGGCAATTGCCGCCAATTCATGCGCGTAGCAGGTCGATTTGCCGGTGCTCAGCATGCGTATGCCGATGCCGTGCAGCTTGTCCTGAGCGTCATTGATCTGGTCTATGAGATTGGTGCCGATCTGGAAGTGCACTAGCGCCTCGGCGATGTTCATGCCGTTGGCCAACGTATTCCAGTCATCCCGGGCCGCCCGTCCTTGCCGCAATCGATCCAGCGCGACATCGACGTAACCAATCAGCTCAACCTGTTTATGCATCGGCAGCGTGTGCGCGCCGGACAATGCCCAGTTCATCGCCTGCGGATTTACCGGACGTGGCTTGTATGCCTTGTTGCGCTTTGCCTTAGCCATCATTCTGCCCCTTCTTCTTCAGCGCCCGCGCGGCATCAAGTGCGGCCTGGCGATTTTCGGGCGACACGTTCACCGGAGCTTCCGGCGTGGCTGGTTTTGGCGAGCTGATTGCCTGCCCGGATATTCTGACCGGCACCACTCCGCCGTTATCGATTGCCGCCTGTACCCGTGCCTTGAACGTGAACATCGATTCGCCCGGTTGCGACTTCAGGCCGAACTCCAATCCTTTTGCGGCCACGCCTTGCTCGGTGGCGAACCATGCGCCGTGGGAACCACCCTTGCCGGCGCCGCGCAGCTTCTCGTTGCGGCACCAGTTGCGCCAGGTGGCATCCCAGTCCCGCTTGCTGGCACTGCCACCAGTGGCAGCGATCCAATGGTCTTTGAACTTGTCGCCGATCATCCGGATGCCATCCTCGGTCCACGTCGGCTCAATCTCTGCCGCTGCTTTGGCATGCTTTCCCAAAAGCTTCCAGTCGTCAGGCAAGCGGGTACCGCGTGCCACCTTACGATTCTTTGATGGTTCTCTTTTGGTTTCCTTTATGGTTCTGGGTGCGAGATCTGCGGGGGTGGAG
>NZ_LFLS01000014.1 GCF_001189915.1 Herbaspirillum autotrophicum | reverse complement strand
AGCCTGCAGCAAAGCCAGCAGCGAAGGCCGCGGCTAAACCTGCAGCCAAGCCTGCCGTCAAGGCAGCAGCAAAGCCAGCAGCGAAGAAGCCGGCCGCCAAGAAGGCGCCAGCAGCCAAGCCAGCGGCAGCTGCACCTGCAGTCAAGACAGTGCTGAACCCGGCAGCGGCTTGGCCGTTCCCGACAGGCACAACCCGTCCATAATCAGGATGGCGTCTGTTGTCTGACTTAGGTCAGACATGATCCCGCTGCGTGGCTCGCGTCATGCAGCGGTTTTTTTTGTGGGTAGCCGGCACGCGAATGGCGCGCAGGCATGCCAGAATGAGGGAACGTATTTCATCAGTGTTGCTGGAGCCGCCCGCTGCGGAGATTGATGAAATCAGTTCTAACGACGTAGCACATCGGTAGTGTGAGCACAGTCGCTGCAACCCTGTGCGGGTTGAGAGTGGCTATTTTCTTATGGAGACAGACCGTGTTGCATAGCATTTTCATGTTGATTGTCGACGCCGTTGCCAGCATTCTGGTCGGCGTGCTGTTGTTGCGTTTCTGGATGCAGGTGGTGCGCGTACGTCCGCCGGCCTCGGTAGGGCAGTTCGTGTTCCAGTTGTCGGACTGGCTGGTCAAGCCGTTGCGGCGGGTCTTGCCCGGCACCGGCGGCTACGACTGGGCCAGCCTGGTGGGAGCGTTTCTGATCGTACTGCTGTCGATCATTGCTGCCGTCGGCTTCATGTCCGGGTTTGATTTCAAGCCCATCATTCTGTTGTCGCTGGTGCGCTTCTTCCAGTGGATCTGCTACGGCTTCATGGCGACCCTGATCATTCAGGCGATCTTCAGCTGGGTCAATCCGCATGCGCCGCTGGCGCCATTCGTAGGTGCCCTCAATGAGCCGCTGCTGCGTCCTTTGCGCCGCATCATTCCGTTGATCGGGAATGTCGACCTGTCGCCGCTGGCAGCGCTGATCCTGTTGCAGATAGCGGTGCGCGTGATCAGCTCGCTGATTTTATCGGTCGCATGAGTGAAACCGGCTGGTGCAGCACCGTTCCCGCCGGCATCCGGCTGGCGGTGCAAATTACCGCCAATGCCAAAAAGACCGAGGTGCTCGGTCCGTTCGATGCAGTATTGAAGATCCGGCTGCAGGCGCAGCCGATAGAAGGAAAGGCCAATCTGGCCTTGATCCGTTATCTGGCGGAAACGCTGGATGTCCCTCGCAGTGCTGTCGTCCTGACGCACGGTCAAAGCAACAAACGCAAATTGCTGGAAATCAGAAGCGGCGGCCTGACGGCATCCGCGGTAGTTGCCCGTCTGTGGCCGGCAGCGGCGGCGTAGTTCGCTGCCGCCGGTCTGTTACCGGCTTATTTCTTGTTCCTGGCAGCCCACTGCTGCAATGCCTGCAGCGTGTTTTCCACGTGCTTGTCGGGATTGAGGGCGCTGTATTCGTAAATGATGGTGTGATTCGGTGCAATCACATAGGAAGTACGATTGGCATAATCTGACTTGCCCAGCATCACGGCGTCATAAGACTTCATGATCTTTTGGTCGGTATCGGCGGCTACGGCAAACTTGCTGCGGCATTCGCTGACGGAAAACTTGTTCAGGGTTTCGATCTTGTCGTTGGAAACGCCAATGACAGTGGCGCCGAGTGCCTGGTAGCGATCAATCGCTTCGGCAAACAGGTGGGCTTCGATGGTGCAGCCGGTGGTAAATGCGGCCGGGTAGAAATACAGCACCACCGGCCCGTTCTTCAAGGCTGCGGCCAGCGAGAAGGTGGAAACCTTGCCGCCCAGCGATGCCTGCGTCGTAAAGTCGGGCGCCTGATCACCGGGCTTCAGTGCAGCTTGCGTGAAACGGCTCGCGACCAGCGCGCCTGCCAACAGTATCAAGACAGCGGCGAGACGTTTCATGATGATTCCTTTCAGGTGCAACGATTGGATTGCCGGTGGCCGCGCCTTCAGTCGTGCAGACCGATGGCCGGCGGCAACCGGCAGCCTGGCTTACGCGAAGCGGTAGCCGAATGCCTGGTGAAAGCGATCTTCGATTTCAGCCAGACTTGGTGCGTGGTTTTGCGGACCTTGCGTTTCAATTTTATACGTACCCATCAGGCTCGACAGGCGGCCGGTAGTGGCCCAGTCCATACCCTTGGTCAGGCCGAACAGCATGCCGGCACGGAACGCATCGCCGCAACCGGTCGGGTCGGAAATGGTTTTTGCAGGTACGCACGGGATATCGATCTTTTCCTTGCCGGCGAAAATCTCGGCGCCTTGCTCGCCGCGGGTCACGATCAGTGCGCTGACGCGTTCTGCAATTTGCGCCAGCGACAGGCCGGTACGGGAAGTGAGCAACTCGGCTTCGTAATCGTTGACTGCGACATAGGTAGCCAAATCGATGAAGTGCTTGAGTTCATCGCCGTTGAACATCGGCAAGCCTTGGCCCGGATCGAAAATCAGCGGAATATCCAGCGCCGCGCTCTGCTCTGCATGCTGCAGCATGCCATCGCGGCCGTCCGGCGCCACAATCGCGAACTTGACCGGACCAGCATCGGCGATCTTGTTTTCGTGCGAATACGTCATCGCGCCGGGATGGAACGCAGTGATCTGATTGCCGCCGGCATCAGTGGTGATGAAACACTGGGCGGTGAACGAGGAGCCGATCACGCGGATGCATTTCTTGGAAATCCCCAGTTGGTCGAAACGTTCCAGATACGGTGCGGCATCCTGACCGACGGTCGCCATGATCACCGGTTCGCCGCCGAGCAGCTTCAGGTTGTAGGCAATATTGCCAGCACAGCCACCGAATTCGCGGCGCATGCTTGGCACCAGAAACGAGACGTTGATCTTGTGCAACTGATCGGCCAGCAGTGACTCCGAAAAACGTCCTTCGAACTGCATGATGGAGTCGAACGCGAGGGAACCGCAAATGAGTGAGCTCATGGAAAAAGACGGAAAGAAGTGATGAATGCTGCATTGTAGAAGAAAGCGCCGTTTGTTTCCGAATTTCTTGGCGTCAAGCGCCGGGTGCCGGCGGGATTACGGGTAAAACAGATACAACCGATAGCCGGAAGCGGCCGGTTGCGCCAGTTCGAACACCATTTTTACCTGTTGCTCGCTGCCGGCGGCGATGCCATCGGCGGTGGCGGGCGTCGCCAGGTATTCACGCGGGGTAAATACCCGGCGCGTAATGGCCTTTTCTTCGCCGTCATTGAGCGTCAGCTCCAGATAGGGCCAGGTTTGGGCGGTATGGCTGCGATTGCGCATCACCAGCGTCAGTGTGTAGATATTCTGGTTCGGCGGCAGCAGTTGCAACTCGCTCGATTCCAGGGACAACTGGCTGATGTCGGTGGGCAAACCGACCGTGCAATGCAGCAGCGCGCACACCGAGGCAAATGCCGGTTGCAGCGGCGGCAGCCAGCCGACGATCTGATTGCGCCAGAAATAGGTGGCCTGGGTCAGCAGCGTCAGTGTCAGCAGCAGTGCGCCGATTTGCATGAGGACCCGGGTGACACGCCCGAGGCGTTGGCGTCGTTCGGCTTTCCTGACGAAGTCCGGCGTGTCTTCATCTTCGTACTCTTCGTCTTGTTCGGGATCTTCTTCCAGTTCTTCTGGTTCGATCGCTGCCGGTTCTTCGTCGGCTGCTGCACGTTCGGCCGCAGCGGCGGCGCTGAGGCGCGTCAATTCATCGGCGGCCGGTGGCGCGGATGACACCAACGGTACCGGAAAGCTGTCGGCCGTGTGGTCCGCCGATGCGTCGGGCGTTGTTGATGGCAGCGGTTCGTCGCGCGCTTCTGGCGGCTGTTCCTGCCTGGGCGTAAACCACGGACCTTCCTCGGTTTCAGCAGCAATGCCGGCAAAAGCGGACGACAGGTTTTGCTGTGGCGGGACGGCCGGCGGTACGAAGGTATTGGTAGTGCGAGGCGTGTCTGCAATCGTTGTTGCCGACGGTACGGCGGCAGAGGATGCCTGATTTGCCGGAGTGGCGGGGAGATTGGCTGCGGCATCCGGATCCACCAGATGCTCGCTGCCATTGAATACTTCGTTGCAGGCGCCGCAGCGGACCAGGCCGCCGCGCAACTTCAACTGGTCATTGGCGACCCGAAATGTCGTCTGGCAAAAAGGACATTGCGTCGCCAACGCCATCAGCGCCCCCCGCAGTGGCGACGGCGCGGCATCTTCATGCTGCCGGCAACTGACCGGCGAGCGCCACCCAGCCTTCATGTTCAGCCCAGACCGTGAGGCTGATATACGGCGCATAGGCCGCAATCACTTCATCGGCCTGCCGGTCCAGCACGCCGGACAAGACCAGAGCGCCGCCAGCCGCTACCCGCCCGGCCAGCATCGGTGCCATGACTTGCAGCGGGCCGGCCAGAATATTGGCGACCACGACGGCAAACGTCTGTCCGACCGGATACGCCTGCGCAAATGCTTCGGGCAGGTGGTACTCGATTTCGCAATGATTGCGTTCGCTGTTGAAGCGGGCTGACTCCAGGGCTTGCGGATCGATATCGACGCCGACTACTACCGGCGATCCCAGCTTCTTGGCTACCAGCGCCAGAATCCCCGAGCCGCAACCGTAGTCGAGTACGGTCGGGGCTGCCGCCAGATGCGATTCCAGCCATTCCATGCACAGACGCGTGGTCGGATGGCTGCCGGTACCGAAGGCCAGGCCGGGATCGAGTTCCAGCACCAGCGCATCAGGATCAGGCGCATCATGCCAGCTCGGCACTACCCAGATGTGCTTGCCGATGTGAATCGGTTCGAACTGAGACTGGGTCAGACGCACCCAGTCTTGCTCCGCTACCGGACGCAAGGCGAACGGCAAGGCATAGTCGAGGCCGAGGGCGGCGACCGCATCGGCGACGATGGTCGCGTGATTGGCATCGACATCGGCCAGTGCCACCACGCGGCTGCGTTCCCACGCCGATTCCTTGGGTTCCATGCCGGGCTCGCCGAACAGGGGCTGCTCGGCGTCGGTACCTTCATCGGCGTCTTCCACCGACACCGACAAGGCGCCGGCGTCCATCAGGGCGTCGGACAATGCCTCGGCCTGATCGCGCGCTACTTCAATGACTATTTCAGTCCAGCTCATTGCTTACTTCTTCGCTGTTTTGTCGGTCGGGGCTGGTGCAGTTGGTCGTTCCGACAATTTGTGTTCAAGGTAATGAATGTTGGTGCCGCCTTCGATGAAGCGTGCATCCACCATCAATTCACGATGCAGCGGGATGTTGGTCTGAATACCTTCCACCACCATTTCAGACAGGGCGATCTGCATGCGGCGAATCGCCTGATCGCGGGTCGAACCGTAGGCAATCACTTTGCCGACCATCGAATCGTAGTTGGGTGGAACGAAATACCCGGCGTAAGCATGCGAGTCGACCCGGATGCCAGGACCGCCCGGCACGTGCCATGCGGTCAGGCGACCTGGCGACGGTGTGAACTTGAACGGATCTTCGGCGTTGATACGGCATTCAATGGCATGGCCCTTGAGTTCGATATCGCGTTGACGATAGCGCAGCTTTTCGCCAGCAGCGATGCGGATCTGTTCTTGCACAATGTCGACGCCGGTGATCATTTCCGTGACCGGATGCTCCACCTGCACGCGCGTATTCATTTCGATGAAATAGAACTCTTCGTTTTCATACAGGAATTCAAAGGTGCCGGCGCCGCGGTAATTCATCTTGCGGCAGGCTTCGGCGCAGCGCTCACCGATTTTTTCGATGATCTTGCGCGGGATGCCGGGGGCCGGTGCTTCTTCGATGACTTTCTGGTGGCGACGCTGCATCGAGCAGTCACGTTCGCCGAGCCAGATCGCATTGCGTTCCTGATCGGCCAGAATCTGGATTTCCACGTGACGCGGATTTTCCAGATACTTCTCCATGTATACCTCGGGGTTGCCAAAGGCAGCGCCGGCTTCGGTCTTGGTCATGGTGACGGCATTGATCAGGGCCGCTTCGGTATGCACCACGCGCATGCCGCGACCACCACCGCCGCCTGCTGCCTTGATGATGACCGGATAGCCGATCTTGCGGGCGATCTGAACGATTTCCTTCGGCGAGTCCGGCAATGCTCCTTCCGAGCCCGGTACGCAAGGCACGCCGGCGCGGATCATGGCCTGTTTGGCGGCGACTTTGTCGCCCATCATGCGGATGTTTTCCGCACGCGGACCGATAAAGACAAAGCCGGATTGCTCTACGCGTTCAGCGAAGTCGGCGTTTTCCGACAGGAAGCCGTAGCCGGGATGGATCGCCTGGGCATCGGTGACTTCTGCCGCGCTGATGATTGCAGGCATGTTCAGATAGCTCAGTGCCGATGGCGCCGGGCCGATACAGACGGATTCGTCAGCCAGCTTTACGTACTTCGCTTCGCGGTCGGCTTCGGAGTGAACGACCACAGTCTTGATACCCATTTCGCGGCAGGCGCGTTGGATACGGAGAGCAATTTCGCCACGGTTGGCGATGAGTATTTTTTCGAACATAAGAGGAGCGTTGCCAAGAGTCAAACGTTTACAGATAACCAAGTTCGTCGCGGTTCGGGCCGGCGCTTGCCGGATATGCAGGCGCAACCCTCACGGCGCATGCAGGACTTAGCCGATAACGAACAATGGCTGGCCGAATTCGACCGGCTGACCATTCTCAACCAGGATTTGCTTGATGACGCCACCCTTGTCGGTGTCGATTTCATTGAGCAATTTCATTGCTTCAATAATGCACAGCGTCTCGCCTTCCTTGACTTCGCTGCCGATTTCCACGAATGCCGGCGCACCTGGCGCGGACGAACGGTAGAAGGTGCCGACCATTGGCGATTTGACGATGTAGCCTTCAGGAACTGCCGGCGCTGCCGGTGCGGCGGCGACCGGCGCTGCGATCGGTGCTGGTGCGGCATGCTGAGTGTAGCCGGCTTGCGGCTGCATCATGACAACCTGATTCTGGTGCGACGACTTGACGATACGCACCTTGCTTTCACCTTCGGTGACTTCCAGCTCTTCGATATCGGACTCGGCGACCAGATCGATCAGCGTTTTGAGTTTTCGTAAATCCATGTGAATTCCTCAGTATGTAGTTGTAGACAACAAGTTGATTAGACGGTCATCGCCGCTCAATGGCGGCGATGATGTTGATGAAAAGGGTGGTGGGTAGTCCGGTCCTCAGGAATGGGGCAGCAGATGATCGATTGCGAGGCGGTAGCCATCGACGCCGAAGCCGCACAACACAGCCTTGGCGATGCCGGACAGATAAGAAAAATGGCGAAATTCTTCGCGCTGATGAATATTGGAAATATGGACTTCTACAAACGGGATGGCGACGCCTGCCAGTGCATCACGCAACGCCACGCTGGTATGCGTGAGGCCGGCGGGATTGATGATGATGGCATCCACGCCTTCCTGACGGGCGGCGTGAATGCGGTCGATCAGGGCACCTTCGTGGTTGCTCTGGAAGCAGGCCAATGTCGCGCCGGCGTGTTTTGCCTGCGCTGTTGCGCGTTGCTCGATATCGGCCAGTGTCGTCGATCCGTAGACTTCAGGCTCTCTGGTGCCCAGCAAATTCAGGTTGGGTCCGTTGAGAAGTAGAAGGTTTGTTGCCATGGAGATAAAGCTCCGTTTGACGATGATGGGCGCATTTTGCCGTCAAATGGAATCATTTGGCAAGAAAAACTTTAATTACATGTTTTTGAGAGCGGCCAGATCGCGGCGCAGCTCATCGAAATTCAGGCGTCCAAGATAGACCTTTTTGAGTTTGCCGTCCAGTCCCACGAGAATGGTGAAGGGCAGGCCGCCAGCCTGATTGCCGAACTGACGCAGCAAATCGGTGGCGCCGGTACCGGCAACGTAGAGAGGATAATAGATATGGAACTTTTCCGCAAATTGGGCGATGTTGGCGGCCGAATCAATGCCGATACCGAGGATCTGCACCGGTGCCACTTCGGCTTGCAAGGCCGCCAGCTCCGGCATTTCCTCGACGCACGGGGCGCACCAGGTGGCCCAGAAGTTGATGATCAGCGGCTTGCCTTTCCATTGCGCCAGCGGTTGCTGCTTGCCGCTGATGTCCGGCATGGTCTGGGCAAACAGGTTGTTCACGGCCATCGCTTCGGGTGTTTGCGGTTCGGTCTTTTTGTGGCCGACATACATGCCGATGCCGGCAGATAGGGCGGCGATAAGGACAAACAAGAATATATTGCGCTTTTTCATACGGATTCTTCCATGATCAGGCGGCGCACCGTTTCGGTGTCCGCACGTTCCAGACGTTTGCCTGCGGCTGTCTTCACGCTGCCGCGCAGGTCGTCGACATCATACAGTGTCAGGTGCACTCCTTCCGGCGGTCCGCCTGCTTGCGGCAGCAGGAAACTCAAGGTTTCCACCG
The DNA here is from genome assembly GCF_001189915.1 of Herbaspirillum autotrophicum. Lineage (GTDB taxonomy): Bacteria > Pseudomonadota > Gammaproteobacteria > Burkholderiales > Burkholderiaceae_D > Herbaspirillum > Herbaspirillum autotrophicum. The sequence goes on along the minus strand of NZ_LFLS01000014.1, from coordinate 128,454 downwards.
GCGCGTGCTGACCTTTGAAGTGGGGGCTTTCACTGACTTCGAATTGGGTATTCTTGTTCAACAGATAAATTTCGACATCTTTTGCGCTCGGCGTAAAAAGTTGTAAATGGATATCGGAATGATCACCTGCGGTGCCGTTGAGCACTGCCCCGGTCAGATAAGGGGAGAAGCGGGCAAGTTCCTCCATCACGCGCAATGCCTGTTGCCGCAGATGCAATAAACGCGCCGGCTGGGTGTCGGCGAAGAACAATTCATTGTAAATGCGCACTTCATCTTCGATTTGCGCGTTATCCGGCAGGACATCGCCGCGAATTTTGTTGTTGCCTAATATCTGCCTGGCGGCCTTGCGTTTGGCGCTGCCATAGTCGGCGCCGTCTTCGGCAATCATGCGTGCCGCTGCCGCCGCTATTTCGGCGCGCAACAATTCGGTTTCGGTTTGATAAGGAGCTGACATGGCCGACATCATAACGTAGATGCAAGTCGACGCTCTGCCAGTGGCCTCGGATGACGCCTGCATTCCGCAGAGGAAACCGAGCGGGCCGGGCGCAAGTTGCCGTTCTGCATCGCATTTTGATGAGATATCGTCGCTGTGCGGCTGGGGCTAAGCGCCGGGGTCAGGTAAAATCGCGGGATTCCTTATCAAGATTCAATAATGCATATTCATATCCTCGGTATCTGCGGCACCTTCATGGGCGGTCTGGCGGTATTGGCCAAAGAGGCCGGGCACAAAGTGACCGGCTGCGATGCCAATGTCTATCCGCCGATGAGTACCCAGCTCGAAGCGCAGGGCATTGAACTGATTCAGGGCTTCGGTCCGGAGCAGGTCAGCATGGCACCCGATCTGTACGTGATCGGCAATGTCGTCTCGCGCGGCAATCCGCTGATGGAAGAAATCCTCAATCGCGGGCTGCCCTACGTTTCCGGTCCGCAATGGATGGGTGAGCATATTCTGCGCGACAAATGGGTGCTGGCAGTGGCCGGTACCCATGGCAAGACCACGACGTCGGCCATGCTGGCGTGGATTCTGGCCGATGCCGGTTACGCACCGGGTTTCCTGATTGGCGGCGTACCGATGAATTTCGGCATTTCCGCGCGCCTCGGCAGCAATGCCGAGAGTGGTGCCGGCGCCAAGAGTGCGTCTTCATTCTTCGTGATCGAGGCCGATGAATACGATACCGCCTTCTTCGACAAGCGCAGCAAGTTCGTGCATTACCACGCGCGCACCGCGATTCTGAACAATCTCGAATACGATCACGCCGATATTTTCCCCGACCTGCATGCCATCGAGACGCAATTCCATCATCTGGTGCGCACTGTGCCGGGCATCGGCCGTTTGCTGGTCAATGCCCGCGAACCGGCGTTGCAGCGGGTACTGGAGCGTGGCTGCTGGAGTGAAGTCGAAGCGTTCGGTGTGGCTGCCGACAATGGCTGGGCATTGCAGACGCATGCCGATGACAGCTTCGACGTGATATTCAACGGCGCGCTGCAAGGCACCGTGAGCTGGGCCCTGAGTGGCGAGCACAACCGCATGAATGCATTGGCCGCGATTGCCGCCGCCCGCCACGTCGGCGTGTTGCCGGCGCAGGCGATCACTTCGCTGGCGACCTTCGAGAATGTCAAACGGCGCATGGAATTGCGCGGCACGGTCAACCGGATCGCGGTGTACGACGATTTCGCCCATCACCCGACGGCGATTGCCACCACGCTGGCAGGCTTGCGCAAGAAGGTCGGCGCGGCACGCATTCTCGCGGTATTGGAGCCGCGTTCCAACACCATGAAGCTGGGCACCATGAAAGAGGCTTTGCCCGGCAGCCTGGACGATGCCGACCTGGTATTCGGCTTTGGCGCCAAGGGTAATGGCAAGGAAGCGCTCGGCTGGGATCTGGCGCAAGCCTTGGGGCCGCTCGGCAACAAGGCTCAGGCATTTGATGATCTGGGCGCACTGGTGCAGGCGATCCGTCAGGCCGCGCAGCCCGGTGATCAGATTCTGGTCATGAGCAACGGCGGCTTCGGCGGCGTGCATCAAAAGATTCTGGATGCCTTGGGATGATTTTGTATCTGCACGGCTTCCGCTCTTCGCCGCAATCGTACAAAGCGCGCCATATGGCCGAACGCATGCAGGCGCTGGGCCGCAGTGCCGAATTTTACTGTCCGCAATTGCCGGCGTCACCGGCACAGGCAATCCGGCTGGCGCTGGATATCGTGGCCGAATGCGATCCGGCGCAACTGAGCGTGATCGGTTCGTCGCTCGGTGGCTTTTATGCGACCTGGCTGGCCGAACGATTGGGTTGTCGTGCGGTATTGCTCAATCCGGCGGTGCAGCCGCCGCGCGATCTGGAATCGTATGTGGGCGTGACCACCCAATATCATTCGGATGAACCGTTCGAGTTCAAGCATGAATATATCGACGAGCTGCGGGCGTTGACGGTGGCGCGCATCACGCAACCGCAACGTTATTTCCTGATTGCGGCAACCGGCGACGAAGTACTGGATTGGCGCGATATGGTGGCGCATTACCCGGGCGCACAGCAAACTGTGATTCAGGGCGATGACCACGGCATCAGCAGCTTTGCCGCACACGCCGATGCGGTGCTGGCATTTTGCGGCATCACGGCAGCCGCTGCCGGGATCGACGGCGATGGAGCCGGGCGCTGATGGCAAAGACGCATGGACACGCGCATTGGTTCGATCATCTGAATGCTTTGCAGCTCACCCCGCAACAGCGCGTCTGGCTCAGCGACCGCGGTTCGATGACGTTCCGCCTGCAGGCGCGCAGCAAACAGTTTGAGGTGCAGCGTCTGCGCCAGCGGCCGATGCCGGTGCTGGCCGATGAATACGCGGCACTGGGCGTGGCGCGGCGCAGCCGGGTGGCCGAGCGTGACGTCATTTTGCATTGCGATGGTGAACCCGTGATATTCGGCCATACGATATTGCCGGTCGCCACCAGCGCCGGTGTCTGGCCTTTCTTCCGGCGACTGGGCAGTCAGCCGCTGGGCGGCAGTCTGTTCATCGATCCGCTGGTGACGCGCGGACCGTTTCAATTCGCCCGCTTGCATGACGAGCATCCGCTGGCCAGGCGGATCTGTCAGGCACTGGGCATGCGGCACCTGATACAACCGTTGCATGCGCGTCGTTCCTTATTCCGGCGCAAGGGCGGCGTGATGCTGGTGACCGATATTTTTTTACCCGCCATCGGCAAGCTGATGGCAACTGAATAAAGCAATCAATGAATTTATTTTTTGAAGAATCCGGCGATTTCAAGGCTGGCGTCGTGTTGTCGCAGCAGGGCGAGGCCTATCAGGTCGAAATGGCGTCGGGCAAGCGCAGCAAGATCAAGTCGCGCGACGTATTGCTGCAATTCACGACGCCGGCGCCGGCGGTCTTGATTGAGCAGGCGCAGGCCGTGGCGCAGGAGATTGAACTCGATTTTCTGTGGGAAGTCGCGGGCGAAGAAGAATTCGGTTTTGCCGAACTCGGCGCCGAATACTTTGGTCATCCGCCGTTGCCGCATGAAGCGGCCGGTTTGCTGTTCAAGTTGCATGCCGCGCCCATCTATTTCTACAAGAAGGGCAAGGGTCGCTATAAAGCGGCACCGCAAGCCTCGTTGCAGGCGGCGCTGGCCGGTATGGAAAAGAAACGCCAGCAGGCGCTGGTGCAAGCCGCCTATGTCGATGAACTCAAGGCCGGGCGTTTGCCGGAAAGCTTCAAGCCGATTGCCTTGCAGTTATTGTTCAAGCCGGACAAGAACAGTATTGAATACAAGGCACTCGACAGCGCGTGCCGCGAATTGCAAACCACGCCGCAGCGCCTGATGCTCACTACCGGCGGCATCGCTTCGCCCAAGGATTTGCATTACGCCCGCTTCCTGTTTGAATATTTTCCGAAGGGCAGTGGTTTCCCGCCGGTGCAGATTCCGGCGGTGCGCGATTTGCCGCTGGCCGACGTGCAGGCGTTTTCCATCGATGATGTCACCACCACGGAAATCGATGATGCCCTGTCGGTCGTCAAGCTGGCTGACGGCAACTGGCGCGTCGGGATTCATATTGCAGCGCCGGGATTGGGTATCAGGCGCCAGGATGCGCTCGACGAAATCGCGCGCAATCGCATGTCGACGGTCTACATGCCGGGCGAAAAGATCACCATGCTGCCGGATGAACTGGTGAATGCCTTCACGCTTGATGAAGGTCGCAATTGCCCGGCGTTGTCGCTGTATGCCACGCTCGACCCGCAAGACTGGTCAGTCGTATCTACGGAGACCAGGGCCGAGCTGGTGCCGATTGCCGCCAACCTGCGTCACAACGATCTCGATGCACTGGTCACGGAAGAAGCACTGGCCGCTGACAGCGGCGATTATCCGCACAAGGCGGATATCGCCATGTTGTGGCAATGGGTGCAGGAACTGGAAAAAGGTCGCATGACCAAGCGCGAAAGCTTTGGTTTGAAGCCGGAGCAAAACAACCGCGTCGACTTCAATTTCTATGTCGAAAACGATGTCGTCACGATTGCACGTCGCAAGCGTGGCGCACCGCTCGACAAGATCGTGGCGGAACTGATGATCTTCGCCAACAGTACCTGGGGCAAGCTGATGGCCGACCACGGCGTGCCGGGCATTTACCGCGCGCAGGGTGGCGGCAGCGGCGGCTGGGCGGCGCGCATGCAAGTACGCATGGTGACGCACGCGGCACCGCATCAGGGACTGGGTGTGGATCAATATGCCTGGAGCACGTCACCGCTGCGGCGCTATACCGATCTGGTCAATCAATGGCAAATTCTGGCCTGTGTCGAACACGGTGTCACGGCGCCGCTGGCGGCACCATTCAAGCCGCGCGACGCCGATCTGTTTGCCATCGTCTCGGCCTTCGATGCCGCCTATGCCGGTTATGCCGACTTCCAGTCCGGTATGGAACGCTACTGGTGCTTGCGCTGGCTGACACAGGAAAATGCGCGTCAGGTGGATGCAGTGGTGCTCAAGGATGAAATCCTGCGACTGGTCGATATTCCGCTGGTGATTCGCCTGCCAGGCATGCCGCAGGTAGCGCGCGGTTTGCAGGTCAAGCTCGACTTGTTGCGTTGGGATGAAGTCGATCTGACCATTGAAGCCCGCCTGCTGGAAATTCCGGCCGCGCAAACCGCGCCTGAAGGTGAAGCACTCGATGACGAGGATGAGGCACTGCTGGAAGGCATGGAGCGCACGGTTGAGTCTGAGGAAGCGGAAGATGCTGCCGAACAGGCCGCCGAAGCGGTGGTTGCCGATACCGAGCCGACGCCGGAATAATATGCGTAAAATCGCTGCTTTGACCGGATCCCCGCTGCCGTGAAATTTGTTATTGAAAATCGCTTGCTGACCATTGCCGTTGCCGCTTCGGTGCTGGTGCATGCGGCTTTGCTGGCGGTCCATTTCGCGGCCCCGGATGCATTTCGGCTGAAGCCGGATGATCCCGGTCTGGAAGTGATTCTGGTCAACGCCAAACACAACAGCAAACCGGTCAAGGCAGAAGCACTGGCGCAAGCCAATCTGGACGGCGGCGGCAACGCCGGGCAAGGGCGTGCCAAGTCGCCGTTGCCGGATATGCGCAAGGTAGAGAATGGCGACAGCGTCAGGGCCGCGCAGCGCAAGGTGGCCGAACTTGAGGCGCAGCAGCGCAAGATACTGGCGCAAATGAATCAGCGCCCGCCGCAGGTGGTCGCTGCGGAAACTGAAAAGCCGCACGATGCACCGCCGCAGATCCATGCCCGCGATCTGCTCGATACCAGCAAAGCCGTCGCGCGCATGGAAGCGGAAGTAGCGAAGAATATCGAGGAATATAACAAGCGGCCGAAGAAGACGCAGATCACGCCGAGTACCCGCGAAGTCGGCTATGCCTTGTATTACAAGGCAATGCAGGACAAGATAGAAAAAATCGGCACGCTCAATTTCCCGCAAAAGGATGGCAAGAAGCTGTACGGGGATTTGTTGATTTCGATTCCGCTGTTTCACGACGGCTCGATTTATCAAAAGGAAGGCGGCGTCAGAATCGAACGCGGCTCCGGCAATGCCGCGCTGGATCAGGCGGCGCTGGCGATTGTACGGCGCTCGGCGCCATTCGGTCGCTTTCCGGAAAATATGCGCACTTCCGGCAAGGATGACGTCTGGGAAATCATTACCCGTTTCCGTTTTACCCGCGATGAAACGCTGCAAACCGAGGTCGGTTCCAACCGCTAACCTGATCAGGGATGAACAACATGGATGCATACGTCGTCATCGGTAATCCGATTGCCCACAGCAAGTCACCGGAAATACATGCGCAGTTTGCCGCCCAGACCGGGCAAGTGCTCAGTTATGAACGCCTGCTGGCGCCGTTGCACGGCTTTGCCGACAGCGTGCGGACATTTATCGGACAAGGCGGACGCGGCGCCAATGTCACGCTGCCGTTCAAACTGGACGCCCATGCGCTGGCGACCCGCCTCACCGAACGGGCGCGGCTGGCCGGTGCGGTCAATACACTCAGGTTCGATGGCGCCGAGATTCTCGGTGACAATACCGACGGTGCCGGTCTGGTGGCCGACATCGTGCACAACGCCGGCGTGGCGTTGCAGGGCAAACGGATTTTGTTGATGGGCGCCGGCGGTGCCTCGCGCGGCGCCTTGCTGCCGTTGCTGGAACAACGGCCGGGCGAGCTGGTGCTGGTCAATCGCACCGCCGCCAAGGCGCAGGAACTGGCTGCCCAGTTCACCGTTTACGGCAACGTGGCGGCAGCTGCCTATGCGGATTTGTCGGGTGGTTTCGACGTCGTGGTGAACGCGACATCGGCCAGTCTGGATGCCGATGTGCCGCCGCTGCCGGTAGCGGTATTCCAGCCCGGCACGCTGGCGTACGACATGATGTACGGTGCGCAAGATACGGTTTTCATGCAATTTGCACAACGCCATGGCGCGCTGGCGCGGGATGGTCTGGGCATGCTGGTGGAACAGGCCGCCGAAGCGTTTTTCCTGTGGCGCGGAGTACGGCCCCGGACCGATGAGGTGTTTGCCTCGTTGCGCCGGCAACTGGGACGCCCGGATGCGGCGCGCACCTGAGCGCGGTGGCTGAGAAACGATCTGAACCGATTTGAACCGACTACAACACCAACAATAATGAAGCTCCTGCGCAAGTTGATTCTCTGGCTGGTCCTGTTGCCGCTGACGCTGGTCCTGCTGCTGCAATTGTATTTTTTCGTGCAGATCTGGTGGTGGGTTGATCACAATCCGGACTCCACCAGCTTCATGCGGCATCAGTTGTCGTTGCTGCAGGAAAAGAACCCGAATGCGGAATTGAAGTTCAAATGGGTGCCGTATAACCGCATTTCAAACAATCTGAAACGCGCCATCATTGCTTCTGAAGATTCCAATTTTTCAGAGCATGAGGGGGTGGATTGGGATGCCTTGCAAAAGGCATATGAAAAAAATACCAAAAAGGGCAAAGTGGTGGCCGGCGGTTCCACCATTACCCAGCAACTGGCGAAGAATCTGTTTTTGTCGGGCGAGCGCAGTTATTTGCGCAAGGCGCAGGAATTTGTCATCACTTACATGCTGGAATTTCTCATGGATAAGCAGAGAATTTTCGAGATATATCTGAACGTGGTGGAGTGGGGCAACGGTGTGTTCGGAGCCGAAGCGGCGTCCCTGCATTATTACGGCACCAGCGCCGCCAATCTGGGCGCCAGTCAGGCCGCACGACTGGCAGTCATGTTGCCGCGGCCGCGCTTTTATGACAAGAATCGCGGTTCGGCCTACCTCGCCAATCGGACCAATCTGATTTTGCGCCGCATGAATGCGGCGGAATTGCCGGCTGCCGTGAAGGGGCGCTGATGTTTTCTGGTCGTGCGGTGGTGGCCGTGCTTGCCTGGCGTTATCGATAAACGTACACTGGCGCTCGTTTCCTTGAACCGTACTTGCGCGGCGTTGTTACCTGTTGGACAGTGAGATCACATGATTAATGTATTCGTTTTGCAAAATGGTCGGCTGAATCAGGTCAATATCGAGAGTCGTGGCGACCTCGAAAACATCGCGCCGGTCTGGGTCGATCTGACCGAACCGAGCGACGAAGAGCGGGCCTGGGTCAAGAGCATCTACGGCGTGACCCTGCCGGACGAAGACGAGTTCAGTGATATCGAAGCCTCGGCGCGTTATTTCGAAGCTGAAAACGGCGACTTGCATCTGCGCACCGACTTTCTGTTCGAAGACGACGACATCACCTCATCGACCGTGACAGTGGCTTTCATTCTGGCGCGCAACATTCTGTTTTCAGTCCACGCCGAGGATCTGCCGGTATTCCGGCTGGTGCGCATGCGCGCCCGCTCGCGGCCCGGCTCCATCGGCGATTACCGGGATGTCTTGCTGGACCTGTACGAAACCGATGCCGAATATTCTGCGGACGCGCTCGAAGGCATTTATCAAAAGCTGGAAGCGGTCAGTCTCAGCGTGCTGAAAAAGAGTCTGAGCGACCAGGATGCCGCCGCCGTGCTGAATACCATTGCGCACGAAGAAGACTTGAATGGCCGTATCCGCCGCAACATGATGGATACCCGGCGTGCCGTCAGTTTCCTGATGCGCGGCCGCTTGCTCAGCGCAGACCAGTTCGAGGATGCGCGCCAGATTCTGCGCGATATCGAATCGCTGGACGGCCATACCGCATTCCTGTTCGACAAGATCAACTTCCTGATGGATGCCACGGTCGGTTTCATCAACATCAACCAGAACAAGATCATCAAGATTTTCTCGGTGGCCTCGGTGGCGTTTCTGCCGCCTACCCTGATTGCCAGTATCTACGGCATGAACTTCAAACTGATGCCTGAACTCGACTGGGGTTTGGGCTATCCGCTGGCAATCATGATGATGGTGGCCTCGGCAATTGCCCCGTTCTGGTATTTCCGCCGGCGTGGCTGGCTCAACTGAAGTCATCTTGCGACTGACCTGAAGCGCTTCCGTCCCGGACGCTTCCTTGCCTTTTCCCTGTCCGGCCTGCAATTGCCTGCGTTACTGCAAGCAGAATTGCTTTGTATTACACTGGCAAAAAAATTGACCACACAGATTGGCCAAACAACGGGGGGTAGAGATGAAGACGGTGGGAAAATTATTTTCTCTGGCGTTAGCATTGGCTTTCGCTCAGGGAGCTGCAGCAGCTGACAACGAACCGACGCGTACCGTACTGATTGGCTTGCCGACCCCCAAAGGGGTAGTGCACGGTCAGGTCTCGCAAGACGGTGCGCAACTGGCGGTAGATGACGCCAATCAGGCCAATATCCGTGTCGGTGGCCAAAAGATTCTCTTCAAACTCTTCATTGCCGACGACAAGAACGACGAAAACATGACGCTGCTGGTGGCGCGCTCCATGCTCGCTGCCGGCGTGGTGGGCGTGATCGGACATCGAACTTCGGACACCAGCATCGTGGCGGCCAAGCTATACAGTGACGCCGGCATTCCGCAAATCGCTCCGGCGGCAGCGGCGCGCGCATTTACCCAAAACGGGTACCGGACGGTATTTCAGTTGATCGGCAACAGCGATAAAACCGCGGTCTATATTGCCGACGCCCTGATGAAATCGCTGCGCGCGCAGCGCGTGATGGTGATCGATAACGAGACCAAGCTCGGACGGGCGCTGGCCGATAATGTTGTCAACGAACTGTTTCTCAGAAAAGGACCGCCTGCAACCCGGCTGTCGATCAACAGCAAGACTTCGGATTTCTCGGTACTCATCCCCAACATCAAACGCCATGCCCCCGATGTGATTTTCTTTTCCGGTTTCGCGCCACAAACCATGGCGCTCGCCAAACGTCTGGCCGAGGTTGGCGGCACGGAAAAACTGTTGATCATGGGCAGCGGCAACAATCCTGAATTCCCCGGTGCCGGCCCCTACGATGATGGCATCTGGATGCTGGGATACGGCACGCCGCTGGAAAAGACGCGCGGCATTCAGGCGCTGGAAAAGAATTTCCGGGCCAAATTCAATTCGCCGTTCTTGCCGCAAACCTTGCTCGCCTATGATGCCGTCAGCGTATTGATTGCGGCCATCAGGCAAGCCGATTCGCTGGAGCCTCCGGTCTTGGTCAATACCTTGCACAAGATCAAATACAAAGGCGCATCCGGTCAGGTTTCCTTTGATGCCGAGGGCAATCTGGAAGTGCCGACCTACGGTTTGTATCAGGTTCGCAATAAGCGCTGGGAGACGGTGCGCAGTTATCCGTAAGCGCCGTCTCGAATCTTATGCCGGATACAGCGCGCCTAACACCCGCAATCCGCGCGCACCGGTCACCGCCGGCAGATTGCCGGGCAGGCGATGCGTGAAACGTTGCGCCAGCCAGGCGAAGGCCAGCGCTTCCACTTCATTGGGTGGTACGCCAAGCGCCGCCGTCGCACACACCAGCGCCGATGAATTGCCGGCATGCAGCGCCTGCTGCAAGGCCAGCATCAGGCTCTGGTTGTAAGCACCGCCGCCGCACACGTATACCTTGTCGGCATCAGTGGCGTAGGTCAGGATGGCATCGGCAATAGTGGTTGCGGTGAACGCGGTCAGCGTGGCTTGCACGTCAGCGGCACTGATGCCATTGAATGGCGCCAGCCGGGCATCCAGCCAGTCGATGTGAAACAGATCGCGACCGGTGCTCTTCGGCGGCGTCAGGTGCAGGAAAGGTTCGTCGCGCAAGCTGGCCAGCAAGGCCGGGTGACATTGCCCGGTAGCAGCCCAGGTGCCGTTGCGGTCATAGGGCTGTTGCTGATGGCGCATGGTCCAGGCATCCATCAACACGTTGCCGGGACCGGTATCGAAACCGGAAGTGCCTTGTTGCGCCGTCAGGATACTGATATTGCTGATGCCGCCGATATTGACCACCACCCGGGTTTCCTGATCGCTGCCGAAAACGGCGCGATGAAAGGCCGGCACCAATGGCGCACCCTGACCGCCGGCGGCGACGTCGCGGCTGCGGAAATCGGCAATCACATCAATCCCGCACAACTCGGCCAGCAAGGCCGGATTATTGGTCTGGCGCGTAAAGCCCAGTTCTGGACGATGACGGATGGTTTGCCCGTGCACCCCGACAGCGCAGACCTGGGCTGCCTCCATCTCGCCATCGGCCAGCAATTGCGCCACGCATGCAGCGTAGTGCGTGGCCAGCGCATTGGCGGCCAGTGCTTCACGCCGGATTTCATCGGTGCCATTGCTTTGCAGCGCCAGCAATTCTGCCTTGAGTTCAGCCGGGAACGGAATATAGGCAGAGGCTTGCACCGTCATCGCACCGTCGGCCGGCAGTGCTGCCAGCACGCCGTCGACACCGTCGAGGCTGGTGCCGGACATGAGGCCGATGAAGAGCGAAGAGGAGGGGGCCGCAATAGGAGTGGACATAAAAAAACCGTTGAATGAGTTGCTGTATTTTACAGTGACTCGTGCAACGGTTTGCAGGCGGCAGATGCGCCCCGGTATTATCTGGCGGCCAGTTTGATATCGGCAGCGCCAGCCGGACGCAACAGCACCAGACGGCGGCTCATGTCGGCGGCTACGGTATGGAAGCGTTGCAACTGATTGCCTGCCAGCGCCTGTGCATTCGGCACATCGATGGACAGCGGATTGCGCGGCGTATTGCTGACCCGGAATTCATAGTGCAGATGGGGGCCGGTAGCCCAGCCGGTCATGCCGACATAGCCGATCACATCGCCCTGACTGATCTTCATGCCCTTGCGCAGACCCGGTGCAAAGCGGCTCATGTGGCCGTAGGCAGTCGAGTAGTTGCTCCAGTGTTTGAGCACGACAATATTGCCGTAGCCGTTTTGCTGGCCGACAAAATCCACTACGCCATCGCCGGAAGCATGAATCGGGGTGCCGGTTGGTGCGGCAAAGTCGACGCCGGTATGTTGTTTCCATTTGCCGAGGATAGGATGCAGACGCATCGAGAAGCCTGAGGAAATCCGGGTAAAGGCCAGTGGCGACTTGAGGAAGGCTTTCTTCAGCGACTTGCCGTCGAAGGCGTAGTAACCGCCGCCGACCTTGCTGCCCGGCTCGTCGAACCAGACTGCCTGATAAGTGCTGCCGGCATTGGTGAATTCACCCGCCAGTACGCGGCCGGTGCGGACCAGATCGCCGTTGTGCCAGAATGTTTCGTAAACGACATTGAAACGGTCACCGCGACGCAGATCGGCGGCGAAGTTGATGTTGGTGGCAAACATGTCAACGATCTGGCTGGCCACGCCGTCAGGAATCTGGGCGTTATCGGTGGCGGCAAACAGAGAAGAGCGGATTTCGCCGGATCGCATTTCAACGCGACGTTCCAGGGTGGCCGGCTGATCCAGCGATTTGAAGTGATCGCCGTCACGCGTGATCAGCAGATTGCGCACCGGCGCATCGCGACCGTCGGTCAGCGTCGTGCTCAGTTGCAACAGTTCGCCGTCTTCCGAGGTTTGCGCCACGATACGCTTGCCGGCGCGCAACTGCATCACGGCGCGCGCCAGTGTGTCGGACTTGATGAAGCTGGCCGCCGCTTCGTCATCCACGCCGAGACGCGTCAGCAGCGTGGCCAGCGTATCGCCGGAGCGGACTTTCTCTTCGTTGACGTAATACTGTTGCTGATCTTCGAGCTGCGCGACTTGTTGTTGCAAATCCGGCAATGCCAGTTCCTTGACGATGGCATGCACCGGGGCGTCGGAAGTATCTGGATTTTCAGGAGCAAAACCGGCGGCACCGAAGGTGCAGGCTGCCAGGAACAGGGCGCCTGCGGAAAGGATGCGCGTCTTGCGGGACGAACCGGTAAACTTGTCGTGGCAGTAGGCGTGTGCCGTACGGTATAAGGCGGATGCGCGAGTGAATTTATCTTTAGGGGACATGCAATACGTTAAAATCTGACGTTTACCCTGTTTCGAACCTGCTTGCGTGCACGAAACTTGCGCACTGCTTGGCCAGATTGTATGCCCCGGTCCCTTCCGATGAGCATGCGCTGACTACAGATTCCCGACAGGATGATGAATGCGGTTAAGCGAATAATCTGCTGATTGCGCTTCTCAATGGCGTGCGGCAGAAAGACGAAAGCACGCATTATAGCAAAGCGGAAACCCGGTCCTGTCCTACAAAAGTCAATTTTTTAGTTATATCAATGAACGCCGAACAGCAAATGACCCCGTCCAAAGTGACAACTTCTTCTGCCTCTGTGGCAGTCCTGCCAATCACCGACAAGGTGCAAGAGGCAATGGCCGTTGCCAGACGCGGCGTCGATGAATTGCTGATCGAAAGCGAATTCGCGCAAAAACTGGCGCGCGCCGAGCAAAGCGGTCAGCCGCTGCGCATCAAGCTCGGACTCGACCCGACTGCGCCCGACTTGCATCTGGGACACACCGTGGTGTTGAACAAGATGCGGCAATTGCAGGACCTCGGTCATACCGTGATTTTCCTGATCGGCGACTTCACCTCGATGATCGGTGACCCGTCCGGCCGCAACGCCACCCGTCCGCCGCTCACGCGCGAGCAGATCGAACTCAACGCCAAGACCTACTTTGCCCAGGCCAGCCTGGTGCTGGATGCGGCCAAAACCGAAATTCGCTACAACTCCGAGTGGTGTGATGCGCTCGGCAGCCGCGGCATGATTCAACTGGCCTCGCGCTATACGGTGGCGCGCATGATGGAGCGCGACGATTTCACCAAGCGCTTCAAGGAAGGCACGCCGATTTCGGTGCACGAATTCCTGTATCCGCTGATGCAGGGTTACGATTCGGTAGCCTTGAAGTCGGACCTGGAACTTGGCGGCACCGATCAGAAATTCAATTTGCTGGTCGGCCGCGAATTGCAAAAAGACTTCGGTCAGGAACCGCAATGCATTCTGACCATGCCATTGCTGGAAGGTCTCGACGGCGTTGAGAAAATGTCGAAGTCGAAAAACAATTACATCGGCATCACTGAACCGGCCAACACCATGTTTGCCAAAGTGATGAGCATTTCCGACGTCATGATGTGGCGCTACTACGAATTGCTGTCGTTCAAGTCGCTGGCCGCTATCGCCAACTTCCGCAGCGAAGTCGAAGGCGGCAGGAATCCGCGTGATATCAAGGTCGCGCTGGCGCAGGAAATCGTGGCACGTTTCCATTCGCAGCAGGCCGCCGAAGACGCACTGGCAGACTTCGTCAATCGCTCCAAGGGCGGCATTCCGGACGATATTCCGGAAGTCGCGCTGAGCGGTGCGCCGCTCGGTATCGGTCAGTTGCTCAAGCAAGCCAACTTGTGCGCGTCGACCTCGGAAGCCTTGCGCATGGTGGAGCAGGGCGGCGTGCGTATCGACGGCACCGTGATCAGCGACAAGGGCTTGAAGGTCGATGCCGGCACGCTGGTGGTGCAGGTCGGCAAGCGCAAGTTCGCCCGCGTCACGCTGGCATGATCGCGCTGCTGCAACGCGCGCGCCGCGCTGAAGTGGAAGTCGATGGCGAGGTCATCGGCGCTATCGGTGCCGGGCTGATGGTATTGCTGTGCGCCGAGCGCGGCGATACCGAAAAAGAAGCCGATACCTTGCTGGCCAAATTGCTGACCTATCGGGTATTTGCCGATGACGCCGGCAAGATGAACCGCAGTTTGCGTGATGTCAGCGGCGGTTTGCTGCTGGTGCCACAATTCACGCTGGCAGCCGATACCCAATCCGGCACCCGGCCATCGTTCACGCCGGCAGCAGCGCCGGCCGATGCGCGCGTGCTGTTCGATTATTTTGTGCGGCAAGCGCGCCATGATCACGCCACCGTTGAAACCGGGCGCTTCGGCGCCGACATGCAAGTGTCGCTGACCAATGACGGACCGGTCACGTTCTGGTTGCAGGTCAAGCCGGCCACGCTGCAGTAAATATCAGTGGCGCAGCTTCGATGCAGTGATTGGACGCAGTAGTAGATGCAGTAGTAGATGCAGTAGTGGACGCAGTTAACGGACTTATTCTGAAGGAGATCAACATGCAACTCTGGAGCGATTCATTCAAGGATGGCGCCGCGATTCCCGGCACCTTCGCCTTTGCCGTTCCCGATGCGGCCAGTCATGTACGGCTGTCGGCCAACCGCAATCCGCATCTGGCATGGAGCGACGTGCCGGCCGGCGCCGAATCGCTGGTATTGCTGTGCTGCGACCCCGACGTGCCGTCGCGCGGCGATGACGTCAATCAGCAAGGACGCAGTGTTCCGGCCGATTTGCCGCGGGTGGATTTCTATCACTGGAGCCTGTTCGATATCGCGCCAACGGCAACCACCATTGGCGCCGGTCAGTTCAGCGATGGCGTCACGCCGCGCGGCAAAAGCGGTCCCGATATCACTGGCAATCCTTTGCCCGGCGCGCGTCATGGCATCAATGACTACACCGGCTGGTTTGCCGGCGACGCCGCGATGGCCGGTGATTACTTTGGCTACGACGGTCCGTGTCCGCCATGGAATGATGCCATCGTGCATCACTACGTTTTCACGCTGTATGCGCTGGATGTCGCTACGCTGCCGTTGTCGGCCAAGCCATCCGGCGCCGCAGTGAAGGCAGCGTTGCAGCAGCATGTGCTGGCGCAAGCCAGTGTGACCGGTCTGTATTCGCTCAATCCGGCGCTTGCTTTCAACCATGTTGCATGAGCGCCATGACTGAAATTCTGGTGATCCGTCACGGCGAAACAGACTGGAATGTCGACAAGCGCTTGCAGGGACATACCGACATCGGCTTGAATCAGGCTGGCCAGCGCCAGGCGCAGGCGCTGGCGCGTTCGCTGGAAAATGAGCAACTCGACGCCATCTTTGCCAGCGATTTGCAGCGTGCCCGCGATACTGCGCAGGCAGTTGCAGATGTGCAGGATTTGCCGGTACAGATTGAAGTCGCTTTGCGTGAACGCTGCTATGGCGGCTTTGAGGGTTTGCGGCATGTCGAGATCGAGCAGCGCTATCCGCTCGATTTCGCTGCGTGGCGCGCGCGTGCTCCGGATGTGCGTTATCCGGCCGGCGAGCGTATTGCGGAAACCATGCGTGAATTTTCCGCGCGTGCCGTCGGAGCCGTGACCGCGCTGGCGCGGCAGGCGGCGGCGCGCGGCCAGCAACGCATCGCGGTGGTCACCCATGGCGGCGTGCTGGAATGCCTGCACCGCTGGTCGCAACGCACCAGCTTTGCGGTGGAGCGCGATTTCGACATCTTCAATGCCAGCATCAATCGCATGCGCTGGGATGGTGAACATCTGCACCTGACGCAATGGGGCGATGTACGACATTTGAATGCAGCGGTGCTGGACGAAGTGGATCGCTGAACGCGGCATCGTTATCCGGTGTTTCTGCACGGTCGAATATTGTGTAGAAAATTTACTTTTTGTCAGGTGCTAAATGACGACGCCGGGCCGCGCCTTGATGTTTTTTCTGCTGTCATGCGGCGTCGTTGCCGAGCTCGCCAAACGCCGGGCAACGCTGCTGCAGAGTGCCTCCGGCGCCGATGCACTACAGCGTTTGACGTGGTTTTGCCCGCATTTTATTGTTCGTCTGGCAACTTTATGGCGGCTGTGCGTTGCAAAATGGATTCTTGTTGGGCGCGGTCGGCAATCGCGTTAGAATAGCGCCCTTCCCCCGCATTTCCCTGATAACCCGTGAACATAGGCCCTTATTCCCTGCGCAATAATGTGTTCGTTGCTCCTATGGCAGGGGTGACCGACCGACCGTTCCGTCAACTGTGCAAGCAGTTGGGCGCGGGTTATGCCGTCTCGGAAATGGCGGCGTCGGATCCGCGTTTGTGGCAAAGCGAAAAGACCTCGCGGCGCACCAATCACGATGGCGAGATGGAACCGAAAGCGGTGCAGATTGCCGGTGCCGATCCCACCATGCTGGCCGATTGTGCGCGTCACAATGTCGAGCGCGGGGCACAGATCATCGACATCAACATGGGTTGTCCGGTCAAGAAGGTGTGCAACAGCTGGTGCGGTTCGGCCTTGTTGCAAAATGAAAAGCTGGTAGGCCGGATTCTCGATGCAGTGGTACGCGCAGTGGACGTGCCGGTGACGCTCAAGTTTCGGACCGGCTGGAATCGCGAAAACAAGAATGCGCTGACCATTGCCGCCATGGCCGAGCAAAGCGGCATTGCCATGCTGACCTTGCACGGTCGCACCCGGGCCGACGGCTACAGCGGCATGGCCGAGTACGAAACGATTGCTGCGGTGAAAGCGGCGGTTGGCATTCCGGTGGTCGCCAATGGCGATATCACGACGCCGTTGCAGGCGCGTCATGTGCTGGCAGTGACCGGCGCCGATGCCATCATGGTCGGACGCGCAGCGCAGGGACGGCCATGGATTTTTCGCGAAATCGATCACTTTCTGCAGACCGGCGACTATTTGCCGGCGCCGCTGGTGAGCGAAGTGAACCTGCTGATGCTGGAACACTTGCAGGCCCATTACGCGTTCTACGGCGATTACCTGGGTGTGCGGACGGCGCGCAAGCATATCGGTTGGTATGTGCGCGACTTGCCGGGCGGCGAAGCATTTCGCCAGCGCATGAACAGAATTGAAGATTGTCAGTTGCAGCTGGATGCGGTTCAGGCTTTCTTCGAATCGCAGGCGGCGTATGGCGAGCGGTTACAATACGGGTTTTCCGACGAGGCGCTGGCAGCATAGCCTGCGCCCACGGCGGTGTGACGTTATCAGACGCACGCTGCCGTTGCCGGTGACCTATTTATCAACATCTGAAGAAAAATAGAAGCAGCACGTAATGAGTAAAGAACGTATCGAGGATGCCGTCAAAAAAAGCCTGGAAAAATATTTCAAGGATTTGGGCGAACAACAGCCATCCAATGTCTATGACATGGTGGTGTCGACAGTCGAAAAACCGATTTTCGAAGCGGTGATGGCGCGCGCCGACGGCAATCAGTCACAGGCAGCAGAAATTCTCGGCATCAATCGCAATACCTTGCGCAAGAAATTGCAGCAGCACGGCTTGTTGTAGTTTTTCCATTTCGCGACGCCACTGCCGGTCCTGGTCGTTGCCCCCTTCATTCACTTGCACGCATTGCCCATCATGATCAAACAAGCACTTATCTCTGTTTCCGATAAAGCCGGCGTCCTTGAGTTCGCCCGGGCGCTGTCCGGCCTCGGCGTCAACATCCTGTCTACCGGCGGCACCGCCAAACTGCTCGCCGACAATGGCGTCAAGGTGACGGAAGTGGCCGATTACACCGGCTTCCCGGAAATGCTCGATGGGCGTGTCAAGACCTTGCACCCGAAAGTGCACGGCGGCATTCTGGCGCGGCGCGATTTTCCGGAGCACGTTGCTGCTCTGGAACAGCACGGCATTCCGGTCATCGACATGGTGGTGGTGAATCTGTATCCGTTCCAGCAGACCGTGGCCAAGGATGAATGCGCGCTGGAAGACGCGATCGAGAACATCGATATCGGCGGCCCGGCCATGTTGCGTTCGTCGGCCAAGAATCACAAGGACGTGATCGTGATCTGCGATCCGTCCGACTACAGCGGCGTGCTGGCTGATCTGCAATCGGCAGCAGGCGATCTGAACTATGAAAAGCGTTTCGCGCTGGCCAAGAAAGTATTTGCCCATACCGCGCAATACGACGGTGCCATCACCAATTATTTCACTGCGCTCGGTGAAGACAAGCAACACGCGACCCGCAGTGCTTATCCGGAAACCCTGAATCTGCATTTCGAAAAAGTGCAAGACATGCGCTACGGCGAAAACCCGCATCAGTCGGCGGCGTTCTATCGCGACGTCAAGCAGATCGATGGCGCGCTGGCCAGCTATACCCAGTTGCAGGGCAAGGAATTGTCATACAACAATATCGCGGACGCGGATGCGGCGTGGGAATGCGTCAAGACTTTTGACGAAGTGACCTGCGTCATCGTCAAGCATGCCAATCCATGCGGCGTGGCCATCGGCGCCAACCCGCTGGAAGCGTATTCCAAGGCGTTGCAGACGGACCCGACTTCTGCCTTCGGCGGCATCATCGCGTTCAACCGCGAACTCGACGGCGCGGCTGCCGAAGCCGTGGCCAAGCAATTCGTTGAAGTCTTGATTGCGCCGGCGTTCTCGGCCAAGGCACGCGAGATTTTTGCGGCCAAACAAAATGTCCGTTTGCTGGAAATTCCGCTCGGCAAGGGTCTCAACGCCTATGACTTCAAACGTGTCGGCGGTGGTTTGCTGGTGCAATCGCCGGACGCCAGGAACGTATTGGTGGCCGACGCCAAAGTGGTCAGCAAGAAGCAACCGACACCACAGCAATTGCAAGATCTGATGTTCGCCTGGCGCGTCGCCAAGTTCGTCAAGTCGAACGCGATCGTGTTCTGCGGCAATGGCATGACACTCGGTGTCGGCGCCGGCCAGATGAGCCGTATCGACTCCGCCCGCATCGCTTCGATCAAGGCCCAGAACGCCGGTCTGACGCTGGCCGGTTCGGCCGTGGCGTCGGATGCCTTCTTCCCGTTCCGCGACGGCCTCGACGTGGTAGTGGCAGCAGGTGCGACGTGCGTGATTCATCCGGGCGGTTCAATGCGCGATCAGGAAGTGATCGATGCAGCCGACGAACAAGGCGTGGTCATGCTGTTGACCGGTACCCGTCACTTCCGTCACTGATCATTCACATGCAATACCGGCTGATACATTGCCATGCATCAGCCGGGGTGAGCAGGATTCGTATAGACTGCCACCTATGAAAATCCTCGGCATTGACCCGGGCTTGCGCACTACCGGTTTCGGTGTGATTCACAAGCAGGGCAACAAACTCACTTATATCGCCTCCGGCACCATCAAGACGCCGGACGCCGATTTGCCGTTGCGGCTCAAAACCATTCTCGCCAGCGTTTCCGAAGTTATCGCAACCTATGCGCCGGATTGTGCTGCCATCGAAAAAGTATTCGTCAACGTCAATCCGCAATCGACGCTGTTGCTGGGGCAAGCCCGGGGCGCCGCGATTTGTGCGCTGGTGCAGGCTGATCTGACGGTGGCCGAATACACTGCGCTGCAAGTCAAGCAAGCCGTGGTCGGTCACGGCAAGGCACAAAAAAGTCAGGTGCAGGATATGGTGCAGCGTTTGCTGAGCCTGTCCGGCATGCCCGGCACCGATGCCGCCGATGCGCTGGGCGTGGCGATTTGCCATGCCCACAGCGGCGAAGCCTTGAGCGCCTTGAGCGCGCTGGCACCGGGACTGGCCAAGCGCGGCTTGCGGGTGCGCGGCGGCCGCCTGGTCGGCTGATTGCTGATCAGGCTTTGGCCGGGCGCAGCAGCCGCACCAGACGTTGTACCGCGCTGACCAATACCAATACCGCAGCGCCGGCCACTACCCCGAACAGCGCATCCAGAATCGAGGGCCCGATTACGGCCAGCACCGGGCCGATGCCGGCAACGGTTGCCATGCCCTGGGTCAGACCGGTAATCATGTGATGTGCCGCCGGCCAGCCATGCGTCAGGATGCCGCCACCGACCATGAACATGGCGACCGTGCCGATCACGGTCAGACTCTTCATCATGTACGGTGCGGCCACCAGAATGGCGCGGCCGATTTTCTTTTGCAGCGAACCGAACCAGCTGTCGCCGCCGTTTTTCAGCAGATATAAACCGCCGTCATCGAGTTTGACGATACCGGCCACGACGCCGTAGACACCGACGGTCATGATCAGCGCGATGCCGGTCAGCACGATGATCTGTTGCTGCAATGGCGCAGCGGCAACGGTGCCGAGCGTGATGGCAATGATTTCGGCGGAGAGGATGAAGTCGGTGCGGATCGCGCCCTTGATTTTGTCTTGTTCGAACGCGGCCCGGTCGGTGCCGGCGGCGGTTGCCGTTTCCTGCGCAGGAGCATGTCCGGCGCTATAGTCGCCATGGGGCAAGAACTTGTGCGCCAGCTTTTCGAAACCTTCGAAGCAGAGAAAGGCGCCGCCCAGCATCAGCAGCGGTGTCACTGCCCACGGCGCGAAAGCGCTGATCAGCAATGCCGCCGGTACCAGAATCGCCTTGTTCTTGAGCGAACCGACGGCCACCGCCCACACCACCGGCAATTCACGATCGGCATTGACGCCGCTGACTTGCTGCGCATTGAGGGCCAGATCATCGCCGAGCACACCGGCAGTTTTCTTGGCGGCAACCTTGGTCATGACCGATACGTCGTCGAGGATGCTGGCGATATCATCGATTAAAGCGAAAAAACTGCTGCCTGCCACGATAGGTTTCCTTGGAGTAATGGAGTGTTGGTATCAATGCGCACGGTGTGCGGACGTCGCAGACAGTAACGCGTCGGCAGGCGTAACGCAATATTTGCAGCAGCTGCAACTACTGTTTATACGAACAGTACTGTATCATTCCGTCATTATCTTCCTGCGCCAGCCATCATGATCGGTCGTCTCTCCGGAATCCTGCTCGAAAAAAATCCTCCTCAGTTGCTGATTGATTGCGGCGGTGTCGGTTATGAAGTCGCGGTGCCGATGAGCACGTTTTACAATTTGCCGTCACTGGGCGACAAGGTGAGCTTGCTGACGCATCTGATCGTGCGCGAAGATGCTCATGTGCTGTATGGCTTCAGCAGCGCCGAGGAACGCAATGGTTTCAAGGAGCTGATCAAGATTTCCGGCGTGGGCGCGCGGACTGCGCTGGCGATTCTGTCGGGCATGTCGCTGAGCGATCTGGCGCAAGCCGTGACCTTGCAGGAAGCCGGTCGCCTGACCAAGGTGCCGGGCATCGGCAAGAAAACCGCCGAACGCCTGCTGCTGGAACTCAAGGGCAAGCTGGGTGCGGATCTTGGCGCCACCGGCGGCATCGTTCATCACGACACCACTTCAGATATTCTCAATGCCCTGCTGGCGCTCGGCTATTCCGACAAAGAAGCCAGCCTGGCGCTCAAGCAGGTACCGGCCGATACCACCGTATCGGAAGGCATCAAGCTGGCGCTGAAGGCATTGTCCAAAGCATAAGGCAGGTCCACCATGAGTATCCAGACCGACGATTTTTCCGAACAGCGCATCATTGCGGCGACGCCGGCTTCGGCCAACGAGGAAGCGCTGGAGCGGGCCTTGCGTCCCAAGCAACTGGATGAATATGTCGGCCAGGAAAAAATCCGCGACCAGTTGCAGATTTTCATCACCGCCGCGCGTCAGCGCCACGAAGCGCTTGATCACACCTTGTTGTTCGGTCCGCCCGGTCTCGGCAAAACCACGCTGGCGCATATCATTGCCCGCGAAATGGGCGTCAATCTGCGGCAAACCTCGGGTCCGGTGCTGGAACGCGCCGGCGATCTGGCGGCGCTGCTGACCAATCTGGAAGCCAACGACGTCTTGTTCATCGATGAAATTCACCGCCTGTCGCCGGTAGTGGAGGAAATCCTGTACCCGGCGCTGGAAGATTATCAAATCGATATCATGATCGGCGAAGGACCGGCAGCGCGCTCGGTACGACTCGATCTGCAACCATTCACGCTGGTCGGCGCCACCACCCGCGCCGGCATGCTGACCAATCCGCTGCGCGATCGTTTCGGCATCGTTGCCCGCCTGGAATTTTATACGCCGAAAGAATTGGCGCGGATTGTCACGCGCAGTGCCAGCTTGCTCAATGCGCCAATGGATGAAGAGGGCGCACTCGAAATTGCCAAGCGCAGTCGCGGTACGCCGCGTATCGCCAACCGTTTGCTGCGCCGGGTGCGCGACTATGCCGAGGTCAAGGGCAATGGTGCGATTACCAAGAAAATGGCCGACGCTGCACTGGTCATGCTGGATGTGGATCCGGTCGGGTTCGACCTGATGGACCGCAAGCTGCTGGAAGCCGTCTTGTTCAAATTCAACGGCGGACCGGTCGGTCTCGATAATCTGGCGGCCGCCATTGGCGAAGAACGCGACACGATTGAAGATGTGCTGGAGCCGTATCTGATTCAGCAAGGATATCTGCAACGTACACCGCGCGGCCGGATTGCCACGCCGCTGGCGTATACGCACTTCGGCGTCACGGCGCCGCGCAGCAGTCCGATGGGTGATCTGTGGGGCGGCTGATCCGGTCCTGCATGCCTCGCGGCAATCAGGTTGCGCTGTCAGATTGACAAAATTCGACGGTTTGTTTCGATAGTCATTTCGCTGTTTATCAATTGTTTTCATCAAATGAGTTCTTCTTTCCGCTTGTGCAAAAACTAATCGTCATTGACAATGGATAGATATTCACTATCCTCCGCGCAAAGTCCCATGCTTATGTCCAGCCAGGCCAGCCGCTACGCACATCAGTTGTTGGATGCGCGTGCAAACTCCCGGCTGCTGCCGCTGCTTTCCCAGTCTCAGCCTTTATCGATTGATGACGCGTACGATATTGCACGCTGTATTCTGGATGCGCGCGTAGCGCAAGGCGAACAACCGATTGGTCGCAAGATCGGTTTCAGTGTGCGCAAGACCTGGGATAAATATGGCGTCACCGACGATGTGCGTACGCCAATCTGGGCCCATATTTTCGACAGCACGGTGCGCTACGCCGATGACGATCACGGCACGCAAAGTCTGACCGGCGCGGTGCAGCCACGGATTGAACCGGAGATTGTATTCAAGCTCGGCAAAACGCCGGCGCCTGATGCTTCGATGGATGAGCTGGCTGACTGTATCGAGTGGATGGCACATGGTTTTGAAATCGTGGCCTGTCCGTTTGCCAACTGGGAATTCACTGTCGCCGATTCGATTGCCGCCTTCGGTCTGCACGGTACGCTGATCATCGGCGAGCCGCATGTGCTGTCGTCGGCAACTCGTCACAATCTGGCACAGATATTGGCCAATGCCAGCATCTCCTTATCCAGCAGTACCGACAGCAACGGTACCTTGCGCGCCGCCGGCTTCTGCAACGACGTGCTCGACAGCCCGCTGCATGCGCTGTGGCATTTGCACAAACTGTTGCAACAGCAGCCGCAATTCAGTCCGCTGCATGCCGGCGAAATCATCACCACAGGTACCTGGACCGACGCTTATCCGATTGAGCCGGGACAAACCTGGATCACTGCGTTTTCGGGCGTCGGGCTGCATGGTCTGACTGTGTCATTTGTCTGATACTGAAACCGATCCACCGGAAAATCCGCCGCCCTGCGATATCAAGATCTGGGTAGATGCCGATGCCTGTCCCGGCCCGGTCAAGGAAATCCTGTTTCGTCTGGCTGACCGCGCGCAATTGCCGGTCACGCTGGTCGCCAATCATTTCCTGCGCACGCCGGGCTCGCGCTATATCAAGAGCATCGTGGTGCCGGCCGGATTCGATGTGGCCGACAATGAAATCGTCAAGCTGCTGCGCGCCGGCGACCTGGTGATTACTGCCGATATTCCACTGGCAGCGGAAGTCCTGGCCAAGGGCGCGGCAGCGCTCAATCCACGCGGTGAGATGTATACCAAGGACAATATCCAGGAAGCCCTGAGCATGCGCAAACTGATGGAAGAGTTGCGCGCCAGCGGTATCGAAACCGGCGGCCCGGCCGGATTCAGCCAGAATGACAGCCATGCTTTTGCGCGCCAGATCGATCGCTGGTTGCAGCAGCAAAAGCAAGCGCAACTGTTTCGTCCTCGTCTGTCCTGAGCGTTTGAAATCCTGATCAGGGACGCTCCTCCTTACAAGTGTTAAGCTGTCTTTGTTGCGTCGCTGCTGCTTCTTGTCTGACGGAAACAGCTGGACGCAACCTTGATTAATCTGAAGAAGGAGTCCACATGAAATTCACACCTACCCTGTTGTCCCTGTGCCTGGCTGGCGGTATCGCATTCGCACCGATGGCACATGCCAAGGAAAGCGATGCAGCCAAGTACACCAGATACACGGCACAGGCAAAGATTTCACTGGCCGACGCGATTGCTAAGGCGAATGAAAAAGTAGCAGGCACACCAGTGGAAGCAGAGCTGGATCGTGATCGCGGTGTGATCGTGTTCAAGATCAAGATCTTGAACGAAAACCAATTGACCAAGGTATTGGTTGATCCGCAAACCGGCGCCATCATCAGCTCTTACGTTTCGCACTGATTGACAGGGTAACCGGCGAATTGCAAAGATGTGTCGCTGGCATCTTTGCGGTTCTGCATGGATGATCCGATCAGATACGGGCGGCACCAGGCCGTCGCAAAAAAACTTCCCGGATTTATTCTTCGCGCACCCAGACCTGGGTCCTGCCGAGCATCGGCATGCCGATATAGCCGCGCACATTCAGTTTCTTGCCACCGTCCAGCACGGTCAGTTTGCTTTTGTACAGTTTGCCGTTGGCCGGGTCGAGGATTTGGCCGCCGTTGTATTCGTCGCCGTCTTTCTTCAGACCGGACAGAATGGTCATGCCGACAATCGGCTGATCTTTCAGCGCACCTTCGCACTTTTCACATTTCGGATTTTGAGCTTCCTCGGCCGGGCGGAACAGTTTTTCTATTTTTCCCTTGAGTTCGCCATCGGCTTCCGTGATCCGGATCAGGGCCTTGGGCTTGCCGCTGGCATCGTCGATATTTTTCCACAAGCCGACCGGCGAACCATCGGCCCAGGCCTGTACTGCGGTCATGCACAAGATGATGCCGCTGGCGGCGATCCATTTTTTCATGATGTCTCCTCTCGTTATGCCGACCGGTATGGCCGTGTGATTTCGGAGTCTAACGCGATTTTCGATAAAAAGCACGATTGTTCTAATTTGCGAACGCAGCATGAAAAAAGCACGCGGCAAATCACGCTCGGGGCAGTCAGGAGGAAGGGAGTACTACGGAAATACGGCAACCGGAACCGTCCTCCGGGCGGAGGACGGTCAATCACGCAGAACGGTGATTACTTCAGCTTGGCGAGTTGCTCTTGCAACTTGATGACAGTGGCGTTGAAATTGGCGAGGCGCTCTTTTTCTTGCGCAACCACCTGTTCCGGCGCGCGGGCGACGAAACTTTCATTCGACAGCTTGCCGTTGGCCTTGGCGATTTCACCGGTAATACGGGTGATTTCCTTGGTCATGCGTTCGCGTTCGGCGGCCACGTCGATTTCCACCTTGAGCATCAGCTTGACGTTGCCGACAATTGCCACCGGTGCCGGCGATTCCGGCAAGGCCGTCACCACATTGGCTTCCGACAGCTTCACCAGCGCTTGCAGATACGGCAGGAAGGACTGGATCTCGGCCTGTGCATCGGCACCGGCTTCAACGATCAGCGGCACGCGCAGCGCCGGCGACAATTGCATTTCACCACGCAGATTGCGGCAGGCATCGGTCAGGGTCTTGAACTGCGTCATCCAGGCTTCCGCTTCTTCGTCGATCTTGTCGAGCTGCGGCTGTGGATAGGCTTGACGCATGATCGAATCACCGGCCGGATCAAGCTTCTTGTCGGTCAGTGGCGCCACGCTTTGCCACAAGGCTTCGGTGACGAACGGCAATACCGGATGCGCCAGACGCAGCACCGTTTCCAGCACGCGCAGCAGGGTGCGGCGGGTAGCGCGCTGTTCGGCTTCGTTGCCGGTCTGGATCTGGACCTTGGCCACTTCCAGATACCAGTCGCAGTATTCATCCCAGACAAACTTGTAGATGGCGGAAGCGATATTGTCGAAACGATAATCGGCGAAACCCTTTTCCACTTCGGCTTCGGTCCGCTGCAGCAAGGAAACGATCCAGCGATCCGCTTTCGAGAATTGCAGTTGCTCCTTGTCGCAGACGCCGGCCACGTGGCCTTCGAAACCGCAATCCTTGCCTTCGGTATTCATCAGCACGAAGCGGGTGGCGTTCCACAACTTGTTGCAGAAATTGCGATAACCCTCGCAACGGCCGAGATCGAAGTTGATATTGCGGCCCAGCGTTGCCAGCGAGGCAAACGTGAAGCGCAGCGCATCGGTGCCGAACGCCGGAATGCCATCGGCAAATTCCTTGCGGGTGGCTTTTTCGATGCTGGCAGCCTGCTTCGGATTCATCAGACCGGCGGTACGCTTGGCTACCAGCGAATCGACATCGATGCCATCGATCAGATCGATAGGGTCGAGCGTATTGCCCTTCGACTTCGACATCTTCTGGCCGCTGGCATCGCGTACCAGGCCATGCACGTACACGGTCTTGAACGGTACCTGCCCGGTGAAGTGAGTGGTCATCATGACCATGCGGGCGACCCAGAAGAAGATGATGTCGAAGCCGGTCACCAGCACCGACGACGGCAGGAACATCTTGTAGTCCGGGGTTTCTTCCGGCCAGCCCAAGGTCGAGAACGGCACCAGCGCCGACGAGAACCAGGTATCGAGCACGTCGTTGTCACGGTGCACGGCCTTGCCGCCGGCTTGCGCCTTGGCATCTTCTTCGTTGCGTGCGACGTAGATATTGCCGGCATCGTCATACCATGCCGGAATCTGATGACCCCACCACAGTTGACGTGAAATACACCAGTCCTGAATATTGTTGAGCCACTGGTTATAGGTGTTGTTCCAGTTTTCCGGAATCAGCTTGATCTCGCCATTGGCCACTTTTTCCAGCGCCACTTCGGCAATCGACTTGCCGGGGAAGTGTGTACCTTCCGGCGCCGGTTTGCTCATGGCGACAAACCACTGATCCGTCAGCATCGGTTCAATCACCACCCCGGTACGGTCGCCGCGCGGCACCATCAGCTTGTGCGGCTTGACCAGCTCCAGCAGGCCCAGGGCGTCGAGATCGGCGACGATCTGCTTGCGCGCCTCGAAGCGGTCCAGACCCTGATATTTGGCCGGGCCGTTTTCATTGACCTTGGCATCGAGCGTGAAGATGCTGATCTTGTCCAGATTGTGACGCTGACCGACGGCGTAATCGTTGAAGTCGTGCGCCGGCGTGATCTTGACGCAGCCGGTACCGAATTCCTTGTCGACGTACTCATCCTTGATGATCGGGATGTCACGGTCGCACAATGGCAGCGACAATGTCTTGCCAACCAGATGCGCGTAGCGTTCGTCAGTCGGATCGACTGCCACGGCGACGTCGCCCAGCAAGGTTTCCGGACGGGTAGTGGCAACCGTGATGTGACCGCTGCCATCCGCCAGCGGATAACGGATATGCCACATCGAACCGTCTTCTTCTTCCGATACCACCTCGAGGTCGGAGACGGCGGTGCCCAGTACCGGATCCCAGTTGACCAGGCGCTTGCCGCGATAGATCAGGCCTTGCTGATACAGACGCACGAACACTTCGGTGACGGCGGTCGACATCTTCGGGTCCATCGTGAAGTATTCACGGTCCCAGTCAGTTGAGGCACCCATGCGGCGCATCTGGCCGGTAATCGTCGAGCCGGATTTTTCTTTCCATTCCCAGACCTTTTCCACGAATTTCTCGCGACCGAGGTCGTGGCGCGATATCTTTTGCGCATCCAGTTGTCGTTCGACAACGATCTGGGTGGCGATACCGGCGTGGTCAGTACCTGGAATCCAGGCAGTATTGAAGCCGCGCATGCGGTGATAGCGCGTCAACCCGTCCATGATGGTCTGGTTGAAGGCATGCCCCATGTGCAGGGTGCCGGTCACATTTGGCGGCGGCAACTGAATGCTGAATGCAGGTTTGTCGGCAGCAGTGGTGGCCGCGAAATAACCGCGCTTTTCCCACTCCTCGCGCCAGAATTTTTCAATATCGGCAGGCTCGAACGACTTGGCTAATTCCATGATTTGACGTGTGTTTTTGCGAAACCGTCCATTATAGAGGAGTCGCTGCCAAAACCAATGGAGGGGCGGAAATTGACTATAAATATGTGTACTTTCGGACAAGAATATTTGCTCTTGTCCGAAAGTAATATGTACCGGGTGGGATTGATCATGCTGGCGGGCCAAATACAAAGCGGCAGCTGAGCGTTGACTCAGCTGCCGCTTCTGGTGCTACAAGTGCAATCTGCGCTATTGCTTACAGGGGATTCTTGGTCCCGCACTCTCCGCAAAATACATCGTCTGCGGCCAGTGCTGTCTGGCATTTGACGCAAGTACGCGCCAGTGTGACGGCCGGCGCCGGGGCTGACACCGGCGTCAATGCAGGAGTTGCGGCTAACGGGGTCGCTGCTTCAGCAGCAGGTGTTGCTGTCGGCATGGCGGCGGCTTGTGCGGCTGCCTTGGCTTCGCGCATGCGATCACCGGCGCGTTCGCGGGCTTCGTTAGCCTTGCGTTTGGCTTCATCCATCTTGGTACGCAATTGTTCTTCCGCAGCCGAAAAATCCATACCGTGCGACGTTTGCAGGTAGATCAGGCAAGTGCCGTTGATGAAGGTGAGGAAGGGGATGATCAGGCCGATCATCACCAGCAGACCGGCGCCAAAACCGAATGCGGCAAGGTGACCACTGGAGCCGTAGCCGCCGGTATCCATCATGCTCATGCCACGCATGCCACCCATACCCATCATGCCGAGCAGACTGACGAGTCCGCCGCCGGGGCCGACGCCGACTGCAGTCGACAGACCGGTGGCGATCATTGAGCCGGAACCCAGAATGCCGAACACGACAAAGAACAGAAAGCCGACCAGAATCGACAGCAGGAACATATTGACGATCACACTCATCAAGCGTTGACGACCGATCTGCAACAGTCGTGCCACGGTTTGAAAGGTGTCATTGCCTTCCCAGATCGCGGGCGCAGTCAGCGGGAAGCCGACATAGCCCATGCCGACACCGATCAGGCCGATGACGACAGCCACCAGCGGAAAGGCGAAGGCGTACAACAACGGACCCAGGCCAGGGATTTTGCACAAGAAAAAAATCGCCAGTGCCACCAGCAAGACGGCCAGATATCCGAGGACCAACAGGATGCCGACGCCGATAAAACGATGCACGCTGAAGGTGCTTTGCAGGATGGCGTCAAGGAAGCTGATCTGCTGGCCCTGTGCATGGCGCATCAGTGTGATGCCGACGGCGGAATAGCCGATCATGGCGACGACAATGGTTACCAGCCCCAGCAGGAAACCGAGCAGCATGCTGTGTGCCGCAGTATAGGCAGTGAGCGAACCGGTCAGGAAAATTGCCAGGCCGGCCATGCCGGACATGGCCAGTGCGCGCCAGTTGGTGATTGCTTCGGCGGCGCGCAATAAGCTGTAAGAGGGCGGGGCCGCAGTGGTGGTGGTTGTCATTGTGTGATTCGCTTATTGATATTGAATTGTATGGGCGGCGACCAGTGTCAGGTCGGGCTGGCCATTGACGCGCGCGAACATCAGGTTCGATTCGCGCGTTGCACCTGGCTTACCGTTCAGGAAAACCTGGGTCTTCAGTTTGTAAGTGCCTTGTGGGGCGCCTTGTGGCAGCTTGAGTGAAAAGCTGTTGTCATATTCGCCGCTGCCGGGTTTGCTGTTGACGGTCTTCTCACCACGCTTGAATTCTTCGCCGGAAGGGGCGTAGGCCACCAATACTTCCTTGATTTCCTGGACTGGTTCGCTGGTGCCGGAAATGGCGCGGATCGAGGATTGGACCTTGATCGTTTCGCCGGCTTTCACCGGACCGTTCGGGGTGACCACGGTATTGTAAGAATCGATTTTGGCGCTTGGCGGCAAACGATTGCGGTTGCCGTTCTTGTAATCACGATCGACTTCAGCGGCGCTTTTGGTCTGGCGACTGGCGACTTCAATCACGGCGCAGGCAGCCAGACCCGCAGCGGCGCCACCGACGGCACCTTTGGTGCCGCCGATCAGGGCGCCGATGATGGCGCCGCCAGCGCCCAGCGCTGCGCAACGGATCATGGTTTCATTGCTGGTGATGCTATCGCCGCTGCCGGTGGAGGCACAGCCGCTGGCAAGCAACGTGACGGCGCAAGCAGCGCTGAGGGTTTTGCTGAATTTCATGTATATCTCCGGAAAATCATTCAAGTGAGCTGTTGGACTTGAGCGCATCCATCTGACGCGCCTTGGCTTTGATGATCAGCGCCTTGGCAGCACGATTGGCGGGGTCAATCGCCAGTATGCTTTCGGCGGTGGCGATGGCCTTATCGTATTGGCCGCTGCTTAAATGGGTGTTGGCCTTGGCCAGCAAACCAGCGACAGGTGCTGACACCTGATCATTCGTTTCGGATGGTTTGGCCTGATTGTTCTTTTTGGCGGGAGTCGGCTTTTCTTGCACCTCCTGCGGTGGAGCAACCTTGGCGACAATGGCAGGCGTCACTTTTTCCGGCACGACAGGTGCAACAGGAGCCGGCGGTGTCACCGCCGGTACAGGCTCCTGGGACATTGTTGCCGGTGTCGCCGGCACCACTTCTTCGGCTGGCGCCGGTGCGGAAGGTGCTGCGGTGTCGGTTGCACTCACGCTGTCAGTGATCGGTGGCGGCAAGGTGCCGGCCGCTTCTGCTGGCTGCTTGCCGCTTTGCCACCAGAACAGGCCGCCGGCAATGACAGCGATGACGACGACACCGGCCACGATCATTTTCAGTTGCTTTTGGTCTGAGCCTGAGTCTGTCACCGGTAATGACGGTGGCAACTTGTCTGCGCCGTCGTGGCCGCTTGCATGGGGGGTATCTGCAACTGCCGCAAACGGTATGTCAGTCGGGTTTGGCGCAGAAGTGGTCTCCGATGTCGCGAGGATTGGCGGCACAACTACTGGCAGCGGTTCTGGCTCCGGCTTCGGTTCACTGATGATCGTTGGCGAGGGAATATTGACGGGCGACTCAGCGACCGTAATCAGTTGGGCCACTGCCACCGCAGTTGGCGCAACCACTGCCACGGTTTCAACCACTGCAACCGGCGCAATCTCCGCAACCGGTACGCCGACAGCAGAGATGCCGCATTTCTTGCAGAATTTTGCGCCCGGATTCAAAGCTGCACCACATGAGAGGCAGCTATCGGATGTTGTGAGAGGCTGGTTGCCGGGGGCGATGGCGGCGGATTGCAGCGCCGCCAGGCTGGTTCCGCATTGTTTGCAGAATTTGGAGCCGACCGGATTGTCGGCGTCGCAGTTGGTGCAGCTATTCATTGATACCCCTGGTTAGGTCCCGCTGGCGGGACGCTTTTTTCATATGGACAACCCGCGTCAAAAAGGGCTGGAGCACACCAATGCGGACAAGCATGGCGCGTGCAGCGTCACGCCTGCTGGCAGTGTTCATGATGGCGATTTACTGTTTTCCCGGCCCTGATTTTTACTGCACGGCGTGTGGCCGTATGCGTTTTAATTGTTTCCCCTGCTTTGACCCAACGTGCTTTGTATTGCAAGCTTTTGATGAGTTCGCAGAATATTACCTTGAAAAACTTGCCGTCGGGCATTGACGCTGCGTGTTTTTTTGATTCATTGCCTGGTTGATGCCGGCTTATCCGTTTTTGCGTCGATACCGCGAATAGTCAAGACGCAGTCTGGAAAATCCGGCCTGAACGCAAGTCGCACACATGCAAGCGGCGGCAGCGCGACCACGGCGATCTATCGTAAAATTCGGCACACAATAAAAGTAGTTGGGGAAAAATGAACAATCAAGGGATGGGTGCGGCCGCAACACATTGCGGTCTGGCACGGGGAACTGGAGTGGCAATCAGTGGCGCAGAGTCCGGCTGGCGCTGTGCCAGGGCGCTGGCGGCAATGCTTGTCGTGGTGGCGCTGGTGAGCGCTTGTGCAATGACGCCGAACGGGCGTGGCGGCATGCTCATGAGCGTCGATACGGCTGGCCTGTTTGGTACCGAGGCGGGCAAGTTTTCGCTGAATGATGGTTCCGAAGCGACGTTGCGGCGTGATACCAGTGGTGCCTATTCAGTCAAGCTGGATCGTTACATGCGCGTGACACCGCTGCCAAACGCCATCACCGCACGCATTGCCCGGGTTGAAACGATAGGCCAGCGCACGGTGGTCGTGATAGAGACGCAGGAGCGCAATTGCGCCTACAAATACGAAGTATTGTCGATCAGCGGCAGCGATGTATTGCAGTGGAAACTGGGTAACTGCGTTGATCGGCCGCGCGTGGAAAAAAGCGCGGACGGCCAGATGCTGACGCTGGATTTTCCCAATTACAACCGGCTGACGCGCAATATATATACCGACAGTCGCATGCTGACCTCGACCATACCGGCACCGGCGGGAACCGATTTGCAAAGCAAGCCATTTGCCGATCAGGCGTTGCGTGCGCCGATGCCAGCCAGTGGCGAGGGTAGCAGCGCCGGCGGACGTTTTGTTCCCGCGCCGCCACAAGCGGACACCACACTTCAATCCCGGCCAGCGCCAGCGGCGGCGCGCAACACCCGCACGTCACGTGCCAGCGCCACTCCGGCGTCATCGCCTGCCCAGCGCAGCCAGCGTACGCCGGCGCCGGCGCCGCTCAACTTCCCGACTGAGGAAGTGGCGCCGATTCGCATTGATCTGAGGAAGTGAGCATGCGTAATCTGCAATTGAAGCAAACGCTGGCGCTCATCGTATTGACCGTCATTTATCTGACCTTCGAACTGGGATTCAATGCGCGTTTGCTCGACGTGGTCGGCGGCGCCAGCATGGATGATGTGCACAACATCGAGGTATTTGGCCGCACCTTGTCCGGTATTGCCGCAGCCTTGGTGGTATTTCAACTGATGTTGCGCTATCGCACGCGAAAAAATACCGGTAAGCCCGGCTGGCGCATGATCGGTTTCTGTTGTCTGGCGACCGTGGCGCTGGTTTATGTGCTGATCAAATTGCTGGTGGATGGCCTGGTCGATACGCGTGATGCGCAGTTCCGTCGCATGGCGCTCAATTCGACCTTGTTGCAACGCTCACTGGTGGAGGGGCGCATGACGCTGGCCGGGCTGGTGGATGATGACGCCATTTTCTCCAAGCCGGAAGGCAAGGCCTTTCTGGCGCTGTTTCCATTCATGGCACTGTCGGTCGATCGGCTTGAAGAGCGGATCAAGGATCAGAAAGAAGAGCTGGTACGCCGCAGCGTCCGCAATGCCGTTGGTGGTGCCAAGGGCTACTACAAGGCTTACGAAGATGCGCGCAACAAGGTACATGACAAGTGGTTGCAATATGCGCGCATTCCCGCCGCCAGTGATCAGGGATTGCGTCAGCAACAGGATCAGGCATGGATCAAGTACACGCGCACACTGGCGCGTCGTGGCTGGACGCCAGCCACGGTTCCGGCCAACCGGCGCGGCGCGGTGGTCAGTAATACGCGCAAGCAGGTGCCGGTACCACCCAACTGGGACCCGTCTGACGAAGCCACCTTCCGTGATGCAGTGGAGCAGAAATATCGGCGCAGCATGGCGGCCTCGGCGCGTAGTGTAACCGTGGCCGGTGATGTCATTCCACCCGGCTTGTCGTATCCGGCGTTCGTGGCGCGCGCAGGTGTGCAGCGTGAGTTGCGCTCGGCTTTGCAGTTGCCATCATCAGCTACTGTACTGACTGCCTATGGCAGCGTGCAGGCGTTTGAACCGTTGTATGACGCCTTCGTTGTCAATCGGGCGGCCAAAGAATTGGAGCGCTATGACGCCAATCCACGTGATTTCGAAGCCGGTGGCCGTTACCGGACGTTGGGCACCGACGCCGCGCGTACCGCGATCGTGCCGCCGGTGGCTTTGTTCTTTTCATTGTTGGGAGCAATCGGACACTTCTCCAAATTGCTGTATCTGATTGCCACCGCGGTCCTGCTTTGGCGCAGTAATGCTGAGGGTGTGCTGTCGCGGCGGTCGGCCTGGACTGCAACAGGTGTGCTGGTGCTGGCATTTACCGGTGTCTGGACCTGCTTGTCACTGATGCACAATCCAATCACGCGCAGCGAACTGTTCGGCCAGATGATCGGCTGGATGGAAGCCAGCCCGGGCGCCGGCAATGCGGGCGGGGCCAGCGCCGGCAAGCTGGTGTTGTCCAACATCATGCATGTGGTGGCCGTGGGGCAGGGTTATACCTATCCCTTCAATGAAGATATCCGTAACAACGTATTGCAAGGTTTCAGCTATGGCTACCATCCCAAAAAGTAAGCGGCCATCAAGCCGTGTTGCCCGGCGACTGATGGCGGCAGTACTGCTCGGCAGCATGTTGCCGGCCATCGCCAATGCTGCATGTCTGGGCATGCAGGTGCAGGCGCATCGCGGTTCTGCCACCGCAGCCGAAAATTCGCTGAGTGCCTTGCGTGCCGGTTATCAGGGGGGCTGGGATGGCATTGAAACCGATATGCAGCAACTGGCCGATGGCGTCTGGGTCGTGCATCATGACGCCATCACCGGACGTGTGGTGCAGACCGCCGCCAATCTCTCCACGCATCAACTCAATAGCGCTGACTGGCGTGCCGCACGCATGAAAAATAACGGTCAGAGCGGCAATGAGCGTCCTCCGTTTGTCAGTGATCTGTTGACGCTGGCAGACAGTTTTCCCGGCAAAACCCTGAATGCAGAAATCAAAGATGCGCTCCCCAATTGCGGTCCGGTGCAGGCACTGGTGGCGCAATTCCGGCGCGATATGCAACATGGCAACTGGTTCATGACCTCAGGTCTTCCCGCCAACCTGCGCTGCGCTCGCGCGGTTGACCGCGACGCGTATCTTGGACTGATCGTGTTCGATGGGCGCAATGCCGAAGCGCTTGGCAGCAACCGCGTCACGCGCATGATTGCCGCCAAGGCGCGCGCACCCAAACTTGATCAGGCCTGGCTGTTGCGGTTGCAGAAAGATATCGGCATGCCGGTCGGCGTGCACGTGGATGGCCGCACGCTGGATGCAAATCCGATGTTGTTGTCGGACGCCGGCATGATGAAGATGGCCGTCTTCGTCTATAGCGTCGATGGCGACGCCAGTCTGGTCGCCGCAGTGCGTCGTGCGCATCAGCACAGCGGACGCTGGCCCAGCGGGGTAGTGGTAGACGGCAATGCGGACCAGTTTTGTCGCGACGTAGCGCGCTAAAGTAAAAATATTATTTTCATCCGGTTTTGGTCGCTCGGTACGAATAGGTTCTGGTGGGTGGCCGCATGGGCGGTCGCCACATGGACAGGACAGCGACAGATGACTACATTTACTTCGACCTTGCTCGGCGAATTTCGGGCCGCAGGTATCCAGGCTGCAGCAGATGATGACGGGGATATCATTTTCATGCGCAATGGTTTTTCCCATACGCTATGTTTTGACAGCGATGACCTCAATTTCAGTTGCCTGATGTTGCCCAACGTTTGGCAGGTCTACAACGGACCGGACCGGCGTCATGCTCTGGAAGTGATTAACGATATCAATGGCCGTATCAAGCTGGTCAAGAGTGTGCTCAAGGATGGAAAAATCAGTTTTGTGATTGAACTATGGTTGCCGGAGCAAATTCAGTGGCGCACATGCATATTGCGCGCGCAGCAGACGCTGGAGCACGCATTGCATCTGTTTGCTGACGCCATGCAGCGCGGCGCCGTGGAGCGGAAAACTATCGTAGAATCCGCATCTGGGAAAATCAAAACCGGTCTGGATCGCGACGGACAACGTGAATAATAACGAAAAATTACTCTGGCTACTGCAGCAGTTTTCTACCAGGAACGCCACCGGGCGCAGCGTGCAAGCGGCGCAACGGGAGTTCTACGACAGTCTGGTAAATGAACTGGATCAGCACGCCATGTCGATTGTCAATTACAACCGCGATCTGGCACAGGCGGCGTTGCAGGAAGCCTGGATCAAGATCTTTCTTTCTGCCGACAGGTACGATCCCCGTCTGGCGTCGGTCAAGACCTGGGCTAAAGTCATCACCAGTCAATGTGCCAACGACGAACTGCGGCGTTTCTACAAGCACGAGGGAAAAATCGAACGCAGCAACTCACCGACCGATCAAGGTGAGGATGGTGTCGACCCGCTGGATGGTTTTGCCTGTCCGCTACCCGGGGTTGACGATCAGATGTATGCACAACAAGTGCAGCGGGCGATTGCTGAATGCATCGAAAGTCTGCCGGCCGGACGCGGCCCCAATTACCGGTTGGCGATGAAGCTGACGCTGGATCAGGACCTGAGCTATGCTGAAATGAAAGATATCCTGGCGGGTCAATCCGCGCGCCATGCCGATCTGAATGCCGAGCAGGTGCGCGGCTGGGTGCGCCAGGCAGTGGTTCGCATGAAGGGGTGTATCAATCTGAAACTGGGTTTGGCTGGAAAAGGAGGAGCTAAATGAGTGACGATCTGAGTCGCTTCAGGGCACATTGTTTCCAGTTTGCCTGCGACAAGCTCGACCCCGGGGAAACGGCGTGGATGCAAGAGATGTTGCAACGTCATCCTGAATTGCAGGAAGAAGTGGATGCCGAACGTGAATTGGCGCATCAGGCACGTGAGGCATTAATGGCGCAACAACAATCTGAGCGACCACTGGTATCGTTCGACCAGATACGGCAGGCACTGGCGCAACGGCAGCCGGTACGCAAGCAGGGGTGGTTCGAACGCTTGGCCGTCTGGTGGCGTAACCTGGCGGCGACACCCGCCAGCCGACGCGGACGCTGGGCGCTGGCCGCAGTAGTGGTGCTGGGTGTGATGGTGACCTTGCAGACGCGCCATCTGATCGACGGCGACAGTACTCCGGCCGGCGATTATCGTTCGCTGCAAGCGGGTACCGACAGCAAGTCGGCGGCGCTGGAGGTAGTCTTCAACGATGGCGTGGCATTGGGCAATTTGCGCACGCAGCTGGAAACCATGCATTTACGAATCCGCAGCGGCCCGGACGCCAACGGCGCATATGAAGTGGTGGTAGTGCAAGGGTCATTGGAGGCGGCGATGCAAAGCCTGAAGGACAGCGCGCTGGTGCGAGAGGTACGCGTGCGGGAGATGCGCGATCGGGATCGCGAGCGACCTTAGAAAAGAACAGATCTGCAACATAACGCCCCTTGAAAACTCATCGGGCGTTTTTTTTGTGCCGGAGATATTGCCAGGCGGTGTTGATATCCCCTGTCCATGTGATCCGGCACGCTACGTCTTGGTCGTCCGTCAGCCATCAGAAAATATTTTAGAAATCTCCTCCGCTTTATCTCCCTCGCTACGAATAAGGGGTTGTCAGCATTCGATTTGAATGCCCACCAGATGGATTCCCTGCCCCAGCGGTACGGGTGGCTGACCAACCAGACAACCACGGAGTGAATATGAAAAAACGCGGCAAAGTAGTGCGGGATACCAGTGCAGGCGCCGGCTTGCTGGTGATTGATGGTCAACAGTTCGTGTTTCAGCTGGAGGGCTGTTGGAAGTCGGAGATGGCGCCGCGGATCAATATGGTGGTGGATGCCGAATTCGATAGCGCTGGTTTGCTGATTGCGGTATCTGCCGTACCGGAAGCGCAACTGGCACGCGAGCAGGCCGAGATCGCCATGCGCCTGGCGAAAGAACAAGGCACGCGCCTGGGCAAGGAAATGACGGCGCGCTTTGGCGTCGATACGTTGCTGGCCATGGCGGCTCTGCTGGGCGGCTGGTTCATTTTCAACACAATCTCGGTCCAAGTCTCGGCCGGTTATAACGTGGGCTTTTCATTCTGGAAAATTCTCGGCGTGCTCAATTCTCCGTCCGGAGTCATGAATGCCCTGAGCGGTGGCAGCGTCAGCGCCGAGATTTACGGCTTCTTTGCCATCGTGGCGCTGGCCGGACCGCTACTGCCGTTCTTTGCCCGCGACCGTCGTTTCTTGCTGGGCGGTTTGCTGCCATTGTTATTCATGGTGGTGGTATGCATCACGGTATATCTGGGTCTTACCGATGGCATGAAACAGGCGCAGGGTGCCGCGCTCGCCATCGGCGGCCGGCAGGCGGAACGTATGGCGGCCGAGATGGCCGCCAGTATGGCGCAGGAAGCATTGCGGGCAATTTCAATCGGTCTTGGCGGTTATTTGTCGCTGATTGCCAGTCTCTATTTTGGTGCGCGCAGTGCGGTCAAGTATCTGTCATCACGGGCTTGATGCGTTCTGTATTCATCGATGCACCCACGCGCGATTACCTCATTCATATCAAATCAAAGGAAAAACCATGCGTCAATTTATCTGCCCACTGATCATCGTCGCGGCCATCGTCGGCCTGGCTGGCTGCAAGGAAAATGCCGTTCCCGCCAATACTGCTGCTCCGACCTTGTCGGATGCGACTTCCGCCAAAGCTGCTGAGTCCGCCAAGCAAGCAGTGTTGGAAAAGGCGCGTGACAAAGCCGACAAATCGGTGCCACTGGAAAGTTATCAGGAACTCAACAGCGGCAACCAGCTGATGTATTCCTATTTGGCGCTTGCCGGCTTGCCGGTCGATTATCGTGACATCGCCCGCAGTGCATCTGTTGATTACGCACGTTCCAGCGACGAATTTCAAAAGAATGACTTGCTCAAAGCCTTGCAGCCGCAGATCGATGCCGCGATTGCCAAGGCCGGGAGCCAGCGTTACTTCAAGATCGTCATCAACGATCCGGTACAAAAGTATGATTTCGAGAACAAGGGGTTCCCGGTCAACAGCTCGGTATGGGAAAACAATTCCTATCGTTACTTCAGCGACAACAGCAGCTATCGGCTGAGCTTTACCAACGGCGCCGGCTTTCATTATTTGCTGAATGTGCCGGAAGAGGTCGCACGTAATATCGAGCACTTGCGCGGAGTCTACAATTCGATGAATCTGGTGATTTATTGTTTCGTACAAGAAGCCGATCCAGCCAGCAAAATGCTCAAGGCTGAAATCGTCAAGATCGCCGTGACGGACAAGAAGGGAGCAGTTCTGGCGCAACAGTAAAGTCAAAAACAGCGGCCAGACTTTTCTGTCGCTGTTTTTGTTGTTTACTGCACGGCGTTGCCTGGGGCGATTCGGGTACAATCTCGTCGAAATACGGGACGCGTGGGTCATGCCGTCAAGGCGCCCTCCGCAGTCGCCTCACAGGGAAAAGAGAATAAGAATGATGCATGAATCGTTGGCGACGGGGCGCTCATGAAACGTCGCACCATATTGCTTGGAAGCGGCGCGCTGATGGCGGGCATTCCGCCGTGGGTGCTGGGGCAGGCCCAGGCACTGGAGCAGGTGGCACTGGTTATCGGCAACAATAATTACAAGGACGCGGCGCAGCTGGTCAATGCCGGGCGCGATGCGCGTCTGATGCACGATACATTCACTCGCCTGGGCGCGCGCAGTGATCTTCATCTCAATCTCAACAGTACCGACCTCAGCAAGGCCGTGACTGACTTCGTGCGCAAGATACAAGGCCGACCGGTCGGCATTGCCTGGTTTTTCTTTTCCGGACACGGCGCAGCACTGGACGGCAAGAGTCTGTTGCTTGGCACCGATGTGTCGCTGCAGACTCCCGCCGCATTGAAAGCATCGGGCTATGACCTGGATCGCCTGAAGGGTTTGCTGGATCAAGTCAAACCGCGCATCGCGGTGGTTGTGATCGACGCTTGTCGCAACAATCCGTTTCAGACCCGGGCACTGGAGCGCAGCA
Source organism: Herbaspirillum autotrophicum (assembly GCF_001189915.1). Taxonomy (GTDB): domain Bacteria; phylum Pseudomonadota; class Gammaproteobacteria; order Burkholderiales; family Burkholderiaceae_D; genus Herbaspirillum; species Herbaspirillum autotrophicum. The sequence goes on along the minus strand of NZ_LFLS01000014.1, from coordinate 88,300 downwards.
CCAAGGGATTGGTGCCGAAGCCTTGGGACGGCACGCTGGTGGCGTATTCGACAGCCGAATACACGAAAGCGCTGGATTGGCCGCAGAAAAGCAATGGCCCTTACGCAACTGCACTTGCGGCTTGTCTGACCGAGGCCAGGGCGCGCGGTCTGGAAGACGTATTCAAGGCCGCTTCGGACCAGGTGTTTGCGCAAACTGGTCGTGAACAGACACCCGGTTATTACTCCGAGCTGCGCAGCCAGGTGTGGCTGGACAACGGCAAAATCAGTCTGCGTTCGTTGGCGCAACCTGCCACTTCGGTAAGCGCCGGTAACGATCCGCGTAACAAGGCAGCGCGTTCACTGACACCGGCCGTTTATCGTGCTGACTTGCAGCTGGACGATCAGTATGCCGGTACCAGCGGCACCGAATGGGCCGAACAACTGTACCGGCTCGAAACCGGTGTACCGAAAATGGACCGTTTCGAATCCGTCAAAGTGTTGGCGAAGGCACGTCAGCGGAATGCCGATGATCGTGAACTTTGTATGGCCGGGTTGTTGCTGCAAACCGGCAACCGTGCCCAAGGGGTGGAAAAAAATCGTGAGCTGGCTGCCAGATATTTCGAGCGTGCCGCCTCGCGTGGCCATGTGCCGGCCCAAACCTTGCTCGGTGAACTGGCGTATGAACGTCAGGATTATGTGCAGTCATACAAATGGCTCTCGGTGGCGGCCCGTTCCGGTTACGGCCGGCCGGTCATGGATCTGGCGCAACTGACCGGTGAAGGACTGGGCACCGTCAAGGATCCGCAGAAAGCCATGGAGTTACTGATGCAATCGATTCGGGCGATTCCCGGAATGGACAAGGCGGGAAAATAAACATGTGCCATTTTCATCGAAACGAGCGCCATGTCTGAACGCGAAAAACCAGCTGTGCCGCCGGTTGGCAAGGCACGCGCTTTGAGTGATTTTTTTTCTTCGCAGGCAATGCTCTGCCTGATCACGCTGATGGTATTCATCGGCCTGGTGATCGCCCTGGCACCTGTGGGCTTGAGTTATCTGAAGCAGTCCGCCAGTACGTCGGGCGGCGTCGGTGCCAACACCGGTGCGACCCGTGGTGCCGGTATCCGTGCCGCCGTGCCTTGCAATCCGGTGTTGGTGACTTTCACCGATGAGGTACCGCTGGGGAAACTGAATCGTTTGCTCAACAGTCTGGATGCCAGCATTGCTTTCGGTCCCAATGAAAATGGCGCGTTCGAACTGGCATTGCCCGTGGCCGGTGTTGCGGCTGCGGTGGAGGCGCTCAATCGCATGCCGGAAGTAGTTGTGGTTGCCTCCTTGCGTGTTCAATGTTTGCCCGCCGGCCAATGACGCTGCGCGGTGTGACACGGGATGTGTGGGCCGGGGTTCTGACCGCTTGCGTGTTTTACGCCGAATATGTGAGTCTCGGTGCGGCGCTCGGTGATGCTTTGCCGGGCCGTACCGGCGCTGCCCTTGGGGCGCTCATGGTATTGGGCGCGGTGGTGCTGGGTTGCGCCATTGCGGTGCTGTTGCCACGCCCCTTGCTGGCAGGTCCGCGCGGGGCCTCGCTGGCAGTATTGATCGCCGGCATGAAGTTTGCCTCGGCTCAGGCGACGGTTCCGGAAGTACGCATGGAATCGGCTGTGGCAGGTCTTATGGTGATCTTGCTGACGGCCGCGGCGATGCAATTACTGGGATTGCTCAAACCTGTGCAGAATTGGATTGCCGACAGCAACGTTGCCATGCGCAAGGGCTTCATGTTCGCCTCCGGCATAGGGATCGTGGTCGGACTCGGTACCACGCAGTTGCAAAGCTGCCTGCATGTCGATCCGGTAGCGACTGCCGCAGTGGCGACTGCCGGTGTGATCGCCGCGCTTACCTGGGGTGCCGCCTGCAAATATCCTGGCTTGCGTCACACCCCGCTGGTGCGCCTGGCACCGCTGGCAATTCCGATCGGAGTGGCAACTGCGACGATCGGCTATTACCTGTTCATTGCCGATCATGCCGCTGGCGGTTACTGTGGAACGCTGGGCTCGAACGGCCTGCGCCTGTCATTGCTGAGCGAGATTGCGTTCGGGCCGCATACCGTGCTGACGGCATGGCATTATTTGCCGCTGTGGGTATGGCCGGTGCTGTTGCTGATTGGCAGCCTGTTGGGCGGCGTGATGTTGCTGGAAACACTCACCACGCTGCGTGACAGCAAGGATCGCAGTGATCGTTCACATTGGCCTTCTCACATCGGGGGCAACGCCTTCGGCAATGCAGTAGGTGCGTTGTTAGGCTTTTCATGTGTTTCGCTGTCGACCTCGCGCACCAACGCCCTGGTCGAATCGCAAGCCAATTCACGCATCGCAGTACTGGTACATGGTGCCTGCGTGCTGGTCATCGGCTTATGTCTGACCTCAGTGATTGCCCGCTTGCCGCAGCTTGCCATTGCTGTGGCGCTGATGGTGGTAGCAATTCAGATCATCGACGACGACACCCGCAAGGAGGTCTGGTCCAGGGGCTATCGTCCGGATGCTACGGCGCAAACGATACACACTACCTGGATTTTCCTCGGCGTGGTGGGTAGCAGCGCGCTGATCGGCATGGGGCTGATGAAACTGGGGTGGGGGTTCGGCGGCGGGCCATTACTTGCATTGGTGCTTGCTGCGGTGTTGTTGCGCAAAGGGCGGACGATGGGTGACCAGGGTCATGTTGTCTCATCGGGTCGATGAATGACGACGGTACTTGTTGCGGTCAGCATGGGTAACGCAGAAAACGTCAACAACGCAGTGTCGGATCCTCGCCCAAACTTTATTTTTGTTTTTGTTACCGGTTTTTGCAGATGTCTGCGAATAGATGGTATCGCTCGCGTATTTTTGCCGATGCAACCGGATCGGTAGCGGTTTGGATAACCATGTCGCGGGGTTGCCTGACAATTTGCCGGCGCCGCAATGTATGACTTTACCAACGCAGTTATTTTCAATCGTCTTGTCCACTCTCAGGGTTAAATTATGAAAGAAATAAAAGCCGAAAATCCAGTCGATATCGAAAACGTTGATGGCGGGATTGTAATAACAGTGCCAGGGGATAACCCGCCGATGTTTCCGATGATTCTTTTATCCGTGATGACGGTGGTCCTGTTTATTGTCGGGCTGGAGTCGCATGGATTTATTTTCATCTCTTTGTTATTGGCGGGATTTCTGTATTTTGCTTATAAAACCAACAAGAAAAAGCAAGTCATTAAAATCATCGGCGGTAAGCTCATCACGGCCAAACAGTCCTTCGATGTCGCGAGTATTTCGTCGATCGAACTCGGTAACGCATTTTCGTCAACATCGCTGATGAGCAGCAACTCCGTGGTGGTGGGTAGCGGTGCGGTCGGGATCGCTGCCGGCGCGGTGGGTTCAGCCCTTCAGGGTGCGACAATGGGCTTGGCCAATGCCTCTCTGAAATCTGGTGCAAAAAAGGGGTATTACGTCAAGATTGTGTATGGCACAAAAAAATATTATGTTGCCAAGCGCATGCGAGAAATTCGCGCCAATGCTTTGTACTCTGCATTGGCTGGCAACTGACGCCACTTTGCTCACGGTTAATCCAGCGGTTGCCGGTGTGAAGGCGACCGTGGACGTTTCTGCACCGCCTGCAACAACCAGTCATTGAAGCGTTTCACTTTCGGCCACTTGCCATGGGTGGCCGGATAGACCAGATGATGCGCATGCACCCGGATCCCTTTGCGATCCGGAAATGCCGGCATCAGCTTGCCGTCTGCCAATGCCGCCTCGGCCAGCCAGGAGCTGTCGAGCGCAATTCCCAATCCCTGTACTGCCGCTTCAATCGCCAGATAGGCGCGGTCGAAACTCAGTGCATACTGGCTCGGGCTGACCTGAATACCGTGCGCGGCAAACCATTGCGGCCACTGCACCAGATTCACTTCGGAAAAAATCAGATTCTGTTGCAGCAAATCTTGCGGGCTGCCGAGTTGCAGGCGTGCCGCCAGCGCCGGGCTGATCATCGGCGTGACTTCTTCGGTGCAAATGGTTTCGACATGCAGGTCGGCCCAGCGTACCGCGCCATAACGAATATCCAGATCCACTTCGCCGCGCGAAAAATCGGAATGCATATGCGAGGCCGACAAGCGGATCCGAATATCCGGATGTTGTTGCATGAAATCGGGCAAGCGCGGCATCAGCCACAGACTGGCGAAACTCGGCGAGGCATGCACCCGCAGCACTTCGATGCCGTCGTCGGCGCGGGCGTTTTGCGCGGCGCTGGCAATCAGCGCCAGCGCCCCCGCCAGACTTTGCTGATAGCGCTCGCCTGCAGGAGTCAGGACCACGCCGCGCGACGTGCGGCCGAACAGTTTCAGGCCAACGTAATGTTCCAGATTGGTGATTTGGTGGCTGACTGCGGACGGCGTCAGATTCAATTCTTCGGCGGCCTTGCTGATGTTGCCAAGGCGCGCCACGACCTCGAAGGCAATGACGGATTTGAGCGGCGGCAGGTGGTGCATGACGGTGTCTCCCGGCGTGAGCTTGCTTGTTCTTGTTATGAAAAATATTCAAAGCATGTTGAGGGATTCTAGCTTGCTGGCATAGGGAGCGGGTGAAATACTGAAGCCGTCGTCGAGAGCCGTTGTGAATTAAATCGAAGAAGCGCTCGCGTCGGAAACAGACCCATCCATCAAGGAGACAACCGTGTTACTCAAAGACAAAGTCGCCATCATTACCGGCGCTGCTTCCGCTCGCGGTATCGGCAAAGCCGTTGCCCGCCTGTTCGCCGCGCATGGTGGCCGGGTGGCCATACTCGATCTGGACGAAGCCGCTGCGGCGGCTGCCGCCAGAGATATCGGCGCCGGCCATATCGGCCTGGCTTGCAATGTCACCAACAAGGCTGACTGTGAACGGGCGGCGCAAGAAGTGCTGCAACGTCTCGGCCAGGTCGACATTCTGGTCAACAACGCCGGCATCACCCAGCCGCTGAAGATCATGGATATTCAGCCGGAAAACTACGAAGCAGTGACCGATGTCTCGTTGCGCGGCACTTTGTACATGAGTCAGGCCCTGATCCCGCACATGCGCAGCCGGCGCAGCGGTTCCATTGTCTGCCTGTCATCGGTGTCGGCGCAGCGCGGCGGCGGCATCTTCGGCGGTCCGCATTATTCTGCCGCCAAGGCCGGCGTGCTCGGCCTGGCGCGCGCCATGGCACGGGAACTCGGACCGGACAATATCCGCGTCAATTCGCTCACGCCCGGACTGATTCAAACCGACATCACCGCCGGCAAGCTGACCGATGCCATGAAGGCGGAAGCGCTCAAGGCGATTCCGCTCAATCGTCTGGGCGAGGCCAACGACGTCGCCAACAGTTGCCTGTTTCTCGCCAGCGATCTGTCGTCCTATCTGACCGGCGTCACGCTGGATGTCAACGGCGGCATGTTGATTCACTAAGGAGTGCACATGAATACCGAGAGCAATACTGCAGAAAAGAATTTTACGCTGGCGGAACGCGCTTATCGCATTCGCAGGAAAGCCTTGCGCATGGGCGAGGTACAAGGTCAAGGTTACATCGCGCAAGCCTTGGGTATTTCCGATGTGCTGGCGGTGGCTTACTTCCGCGCGCTGCGCTACAAGGCGGACGATCCGCATTGGGAAGAGCGCGACCGCTTTTTGCTGTCCATCGGGCACTACGCGATTGCGCTGTATTCGGTCTTGATCGAGGCCGGAGTGTTGCCGGAAGAAGAGCTGGAAACCTACGGCGCCGACGACAGCCGCTTGCCGATGTCGGGCATGGCGGCCTATACGCCGGGCATGGAAATCACCGGCGGTTCGCTCGGGCAGGGTTTGACGGTGGCGGTCGGCATGGCGCTCGGACTCAAGCGCAAGAAATCCGGCGCGTTCATTTACAACCTGTTGTCGGATGGCGAACTGGACGAAGGCGCAACCTGGGAGGCGGCGATGTCGGCGGCACACTGGAAGCTCGGCAATCTGATCGCCATCGTCGATGTCAATAATCAGCAGGCCGACGGGCCCTCCAGCAGTGTGTTGAATTTCGAGCCGCTGGCCGATAAGTGGCAAGCCTTTGGTTGGTACGTGCAACGGGTCGATGGCAACAACCTCAAGGAAGTGGTTGCCGCATTTGACCGCGCCCGGGTACTGGCCGACGACAAGCCGCGCGTCATCATTTGCGATACCAAGATGTGCAAGGGCGTGCCTTTCCTCGAAGGTCGCGAAAAGAATCACTTTATTCGTGTCGATCCTGATGAATGGCAACTGGCGCTCGATACGCTTTACGTAGGGAGCGAAGCATGAGCCAACATCAGAATCAGGCCGTCAAGAAAACAGACGCTGCCGAAGCCAAATCCACCGCACCTGCCAAACCGCGACTGACCACCTCGGCGATGATTGCGTCGCTGGCCGCCGAAGGGCAGGCGACACGTCCGGCACCATTCGGTCACGCGTTGGCGGAACTGGCGAATGTGCGTACCGATATCGTCGGCATGACCGCCGATCTGGCCAAGTACACCGACTTGCACATCTTCGCCAAAGAACACCCGGAGCGTTTCTATGAAATGGGCATGGCCGAACAATTGCTGATGGGAGCCGCCGCCGGCATGGCACGTGAAGGCATGGTGCCGTTCGCCACCACCTACGCCGTGTTCGCTTCGCGCCGCGCCTATGACTTCATCTGCATGGCGATTGCGGAAGAAAGTCTCAACGTCAAGATCGTCGCCGCCTTGCCCGGGCTGACTACCGGTTACGGTCCCAGCCATCAGGCCACCGATGACCTGGCGATTTTCCGGGCGATGCCGAATCTGACTATCGTCGATCCTTGTGACGCGCTCGACATTGAACAGGCGGTGCCGCAGATTGCCGCGCATCAGGGGCCGGTCTACATGCGGCTGTTGCGGGGCAATGTGCCGGTGGTGCTGGATGAGTACGACTACAAGTTCGAACTAGGCAAGGCCAAGATGATCCGCGATGGTCGCGACGTCTTGATCATCTCCACCGGACTGATGACCATGCGTGCACTGGAAGCAGCGAAGCTGTTGCAACAAGACAGTGTTGATGTCGCTGTGCTGCACGTGCCGACCATCAAGCCACTCGATGAAGAAACCATCCGCCGCGAAGCTGCCCGCAGCGGTCGCATGGTCATCGTGGCTGAAAACCATTCAGTCGTCGGCGGTCTCGGCGAAGCGGTCGCCGGCGTGCTGATGCGCGCCAATGTGCGACCGCCGGCATTTCGTCAGATCGGCTTGCCGGATGCCTTTCTTGATGCCGGTGCTTTGCCGACCTTGCATGACCGCTACGGCATCTCGGCCAGCGTGATGTCGGCCAATATCAAGTCGTGGCTGTAAATCCAATGATGATGACATCAGTACGAAAGGAGTACAGAGAAAAATCGCCGGCGTGACAGCGCTGCGTCCATTTCAAAAAAGCGGCAAGCCAGACATGACCATCGCGTCGTTTGGCGCAAAGCTGCATATATCCAGAGGAGACAGACATGAAAAAATTATTCCCATGCGTTTCAGCGCTGCTTGCTGCATTGACGTTCGGCCTGGCAGCCCAGGCAGTGGCGCAAGCGCCGGTCAAACTGACGCTCGGCCACAATGCCGCACCCGGCAATCCGAAAGCCGAAGGCACACTCAAATTCGCCGAGCTGGTGAAAGCCAAAAGTAATGGCCGCATTACGGTACAAGTCGCCGGCGCGGCGCAATTGGGCGAGGATCTGACAATGATTTCCGCGCTCAGAACCGGAACGCTGGACATGAGTGCCAATTCGCAGGGGCCGGTGTCGTCGGTGGTGCCGGAGCTGGCGGCCTTGGGCATGCCTTTCCTGTTTGCCAGTCTGCCGCAGGCATGGGCTTTGCTGGATGGCCCGGTGGGCCAGGATCTCGCCAAAAGATTCGAAGCAAAAAACATGGTGCTGATCGCCTGGTTCGACAACGGTATTCGTCAGACCACCAACAGCAAGCATCCGATTGCCAAACCGGATGACCTGAAAGGCCTGAAGATACGTACCCCCGCCGATCCGGTGACGGTCGATACTTTTCAGGCGATGGGTGCAAGCACCCAGCAGATCAATTTCTCAGAGCTGTATATCGCCCTGCAGCAAGGTGTGGTCGATGGGCAGGAAAATCCGCTGGCTAATATCCATTCTTCCAAGCTGCACGAAGTGCAAAAATATATTTCGATGACCAATCACAAATACGAATCGACGCCGGTATTGATGAGCGCGATCACCTGGAAGCGTTTGTCTGATCCGGACCGAAAAATAATCAGAGAGGCGGCAGCAGAAGCGACCCTGTTTCAGCGCAAGCTGATGGCGGATTCAGATGAAAAACTGTTGGCAGAATACAAGAAAAATCCGGCGGTGCAGGTGAACAGTCCTGATCTGGCACCGTTCAAGGCGGTCACCAAAGTAGTGTGGAATGACTGGGAGAAAAAGCCGTTCGGCGATTTCGTGAAAAAGCTGCGCGCCACGATTCAATAAGCATCCGATCAATACATATCGGGTAAGAGAACGCGCTGCAGAATCAGGCCGGCAAGAAATGCAGCGACGCCAGCCTGCTTGTGCGAGCGCGGCCCGGAAGGAGACGTCATGAGCTGGAAAGAACCTTGCATATCCGTTGCCAATGCAACGGAAAAAAGCATAGAAAAACTCTGTACTTTCATATTGCTGTCGACCGGTTTGAGTCTGCTGGTCATTCTTACTGCCACGGTTGTTTTGCGTTACGGTTTCGGCTCCGGTGTCAATGCCAGTTCCGAAGTGGTGGCCTTGCTGTTCCCGATCTTTGTGATGGCCGGCATTGCGCAGGCGGCATTGCAGGGCGCGCACGTCGCCACCCAATTGCTGCTCAATTCGCTCAACGCGCAATGGCGCATCCGTCTGACCTTGCTGATCCATGGCGTGACCGCCGCGACATATTTATGGCTGGCGTGGTTTGCATTCCAGAATGCCGTCATTGCGCACGATGAGCTGAGCACGATCCTGCATGTGCCGGGCAGCGTCGGTTATGGGGCCCTGGCAGTAGGACTGGCGCTGGTCGGTATCTGCAGCATGGCGGCGATTGTGCGTCATCTGGTGGCGCGTGAAGCGGTTTATGTCAACCTGGCGGAAGCCGGACCGGGGGTGGTATGAGTCTGATCATGGCAGTCATTTTCGCTTCGTTGCTGGCGTTGTCGTTTCCGGTTGCGCATGCACTGGTGGTCGGCTCCACGCTAGGCATCATGTCGTCCGATCATTTGCCGCTGTTTGCCGTCATCCAGCAACTATTCGCACCGACGCAGAGTTTTCCGTTGATTGCGATTCCGTTCTTCGTGATGGCCGGCGATCTGATGATGAACGGCAAGCTGGGGCAATATCTGATCGATTTCGCTACCGATCTGGTCGGGCGTTTTCGCGGCGGCCATGCGCAGGTCAGCGTACTGGGTTCGACGCTGTTCGGCGGCGTGTCCGGTTCTGCGGTGGCCGATGCTACCGCGTTGGGATCGGTGCTGGTGCCCTGGCAAAAGAAGATGGGCTATCCTGCCGCATTTTGCGGTGCCACGATTGCCGCTGCGTCCACCATCGACATTCTGATTCCGCCCTCGATTCCATTGATTCTGTACGCATTGATGTCGAACGCGTCGATCGGCGGATTGTTCTTCGCCGGCATTTTGCCGGGGTTGATGTTGGCGGTGGGCTTTATGCTGGTCTGTAATATCAGTGCCAGACTGCGGGGATTTCCCTATGAGAAAAAGCCGGTGGCATGGGGCTTGATGGTGAAACGCGGAATTTATGCCGCGCCGGCCCTGATGTTGCCGGTATTCATTTTGATCTCGCTGCGTTTCGGGGTCGCCACACCGACCGAAATCAGCACGATTGCGGTGACCTATTCCTTGCTGGCATCGGCTTTCATTTATCGCGATCTGTCTTGGGACCGGATCAAGCGCGCGATGATTTTCGCCGGCGTCGCCACCGGCGTGGTGATGCTGCTGATCATGGCATCCACGGCGGCCGGCTGGGTGCTTACGCTGGAGCAGATACCGGAACGCTTCATCGATTGGGCCAAAGGCAATTTCCATACGGCGACATCGGTATTGCTGCTGATGAATTTCGTGATGCTGGTGGTCGGCATGTTCATCGATTTGCCGGCGGCGATTCTGTTGCTGGCACCGTTGTTCGTACCATTGGCGCAAACCTACGGCATCGATCTGACGCAACTGGGCATCATCATGGTCGTCAATCTGGCAATCGGCTTATATACACCGCCGGTCGGCACCACGCTGTTCATCGGCAGCATGCTGGCGAAATCGAGCATTGGCGGAACGGTGCGCGAACTGCTGCCGTTCTACGCAGTGGCGCTGATCGTTCTCGGTTTGATGAGTTACATCCCCGCATTAACATTGAGGCTCTAGATGAAAAAACCAATAATTGCTTTCGTCGGTCTGGGCGCCATGGGCTTGCACAGTGCACGCCGCCTGGTGCAGGCCGGATTCGAGGTACGCGGTTTCGATTTGCAGCCTGCTTCTTTGCAAGCGCTGGCGCAGGCCGGCGGTATGGTTTGCACCAGCGCGGCCGAGGCGGTGCAAGGCGCGAGCCATGCGGTGTTGTTTGTCGTCAACGGCAAACAGGCAGAGCAAGTGATCTTCGGCGCGAACGGTTTGGTTGATGGCGCGACACTGGCATCGTCGCCATTGACCATCATTTCCTGCGTCACGATGTCGCCGACGGAAGCTGCCGCGCTGGGCGCACGCTGCACGGCCCGCAACTGGACATTTCTGGATGCGCCGGTAAGCGGCGGCATGGTCGGCGCAGAGCAGGGGACATTGACGATCATGGCGGCGGGCGAGCGCGAGGCAATCGAATCTTGCCGTCCGCTGTTCGCTGCCATCAGCCGGCGTCTCATGGTAGCCGGCGAACGCGCCGGGCAGGGTGCGATGGTCAAGGCGATCAACCAGCTCCTGTGCGGCGTGCATCTGGCGGCAGCGGGCGAAGCGATGGCAATGGCGCAACGCGCGGGACTGGACCTGCAAGCGGTGTTCGATGTCGTCAGTCAAAGCGCCGCCGGCTCATGGATGCTGAGCGACCGCGGGCCGCGCATGGTACAAGGCAGTTTCGATGCACCGACCAGTGCGGTCGACATCTTTGTCAAGGATCTGGGAATCGTGCAGGATATTGCCCGTGAACTACGTTTCCCGGCGCCTTTGTCGGCCAGTGCGCTGCAAAGTTTTCTGGGTAGCAGCGGTGCCGGCAATGGCAAGAAAGACGATGCCGCGGTGATGCAATATTATGCAAGCTTTCAACCGTGACAAGTCACCTGAAGAAAAGAGAATATCCGCTGCTCTTGTTCATTTTGAAAAGTTGACCATGGTCAATACAGAGATGATTTTGATGTCGCAGATTGATGCCATGGGCCGATTATCGGTGTAGAATCCGGCCCATGACGTTTTGCAACAGACGTCGTAAATGCTAGGGGTCCTGATCGCAAGCAGTTCGCGGTCGGGTGAGAAATACCCTTGAACCTGATCTGGGTAATGCCAGCGAAGGGAAGCTGTCGAGACGAACGCGTGCCATATCAGGCCGGATTCCGCTGGAAATGCAGTCAAACTTCCAGCCCCGCATCCCACCCGATAACGCCGCCACCAGATCCTCGAAAACCTCCTTTGCTGGCTCCAAGCCAAAGCAACAAAGCAAAGGAGCCAAAATGAATGCCAATCCAAAATTTTTGTCAGCAACCGCCACGGTAGACGAGGCGGCGGTCCAGCCATTGCCGAATTCGCGCAAGATTTACGTCACTGGTTCGCGTCCCGATATCCGCGTGCCGATGCGGCAAATCAGCCAGGCCGATACGCCAGCCATGTTCGGTTCGGAAAAGAATCCGCCGATTTATGTCTATGACACCTCCGGCCCCTATACCGACCCGGAAGCCACGATCGATATCCGCTCCGGCCTGTCGACCCCGCGTCTGCCATGGATTCTGGAGCGTAACGATACCGAAGAACTGGACGGTCCGACTTCCGAATACGGCCAGCAGCGTCTGAACGATCCGCAACTGGCGGAACTGCGTTTCAATCTGCATCGCAAACCGCGTCGCGCCAAGGCCGGCGGCAATGTGTCACAAATGCACTATGCGCGGCAGGGCGTGATCACGCCGGAAATGGAATTCGTGGCGATCCGCGAAAACCTGCGTCGCCGCGAATATCTGGCGGAACTCCAGGCTTCCGGTCCGATGGGCAACAAACTGGCCGATCTGATGGGGTGTCAACATCCGGGCCAATCGTTCGGCGCCGCGATTCCGGCGGAAATCACACCGGAATTCGTGCGCAGCGAAATCGCCCGTGGCCGCGCCATCATTCCTGCCAACATCAATCATCCGGAAATCGAACCGATGATCATCGGCCGCAATTTTCTGGTCAAGATCAATGCCAACATCGGCAACTCGGCAGTGACTTCGTCGATTGGCGAAGAAGTCGAAAAAATGACCTGGGCAATTCGCTGGGGCGGCGATAACGTCATGGATCTGTCGACCGGCAAGCACATCCACGAAACCCGCGAATGGATCATCCGCAATTCGCCGGTGCCGATCGGCACCGTGCCGATTTATCAGGCGCTGGAAAAGGTGAACGGCAAGGCCGAAGACCTGACCTGGGAAATTTTCCGTGACACATTGATCGAGCAGGCCGAGCAGGGCGTCGACTATTTCACGATTCACGCCGGCGTGCGTCTGCAATACGTACCGCTGACTGCCAAGCGCATGACCGGGATTGTCTCGCGCGGCGGCTCCATCATGGCCAAGTGGTGTCTGGCGCATCACCGCGAATCATTCCTGTACGAGCATTTCGAAGACATCTGCGCCATCATGAAAGCCTACGACGTCAGCTTCAGCCTCGGCGACGGCTTGCGTCCTGGCTCGATCTATGACGCCAACGATGAAGCGCAACTGGGTGAGTTGAAGACGCTCGGTGAACTGACGCAAATCGCCTGGAAACATGATGTGCAAGTGATGATCGAAGGCCCGGGTCACGTGCCGATGCACCTGATCAAGGAAAACATGGATCTGCAACTGGAACAGTGCCACGAAGCGCCGTTCTATACGCTGGGACCGTTGACCACCGACATCGCACCGGGTTACGACCACATCACTTCCGGTATCGGCGCCGCGCAAATCGGCTGGTACGGTACCGCCATGCTGTGCTACGTCACACCGAAGGAACATCTGGGCCTGCCCAACAAGGTAGACGTCAAGGACGGCATCATCACCTACAAGATCGCGGCCCATGCTGCCGATCTGGCCAAGGGCCATCCGGGGGCGCAGATTCGCGACAATGCCTTGTCCAAGGCACGTTTCGAATTCCGCTGGGAAGATCAGTTCAATATTGGTCTCGATCCCGACAAGGCGCGCGAATTCCATGACGAAACCCTGCCCAAGGATTCGGCCAAGGTGGCGCATTTCTGCTCCATGTGCGGCCCGCATTTCTGCTCCATGAAAATCACGCAGGAAGTACGCGAATATGCGGCCAAGGAAGGCATCTCGGAAATCCAGGCCTTGAAAAAGGGGATGGAAGTGAAGTCGGTCGAATTCGTCAAAATGGGCGCGGAAATTTATTCCAGGCAGTGAGTGCAGCCATGGAAATAGAACTCAACGGTGCACCGCACCGACTCGACGACGGCCACACGCTGGCGCAATTGATCAGCGCGCTGGAGCTCAGCGGCAAGGCCGTGGCAGTGGCAGTCAACCGGCAAGTGGTGCCGGCGCAGCTGTGGCCGCAACGGGTCTTGCAAAGTGCGGACCGGGTCGATGTGGTGCGCGCCATTGGTGGCGGTTGATGTTGACGGCGGTTGTGGCCGGGCATCCAGGATGCAGCGGCCGGCCGCCAGACAGACAAAGGAATCGAAATGAATATGAATGACACCCCCGTATTGAATGGCGATACGGGTTTGACCATTGCCGGCAAAACCTATGCTTCGCGGCTGCTGGTCGGCAGCGGCAAGTACAAGGATCTGGATGAAACGCGCGCCGCCACCGAAGCCAGCGGCGCCGACATCATCACGGTGGCGATTCGCCGCGTCAATATCGGGCAAGACCCGAATGCGCCGAGTTTGCTGGATGCGGTACCGCCTTCGCGCTATACCATCCTGCCCAATACTGCCGGCTGTTATAACGCGGAAGATGCGGTCTACACGTTGCAACTGGCGCGTGAATTGCTGAACGGCCACAAGCTGGTCAAGCTGGAAGTGCTGGGCGATGAAAAGACCTTGTTTCCGAATATGCCGGAAACCTTGAAAGCGGCACAAACGCTGGTCAAGGACGGCTTCGATGTGATGGTGTACTGCAGCGACGATCCGATCCAGGCGCGCATGCTGGAAGACATCGGCTGTGTCGCGGTGATGCCGCTGGCGTCGCTGATCGGCTCCGGCATGGGCATTCTGAATCCGTGGAATTTGTCGCTGATCATCGCGCAGGCCAAGGTACCGGTGCTGGTGGATGCCGGTGTCGGTACGGCGTCGGATGCGGCCATCGCGATGGAACTCGGTTGTGACGGCGTGTTGATGAACACCGCGATTGCCGGTGCCCGTGATCCGATCCGCATGGCGCGCGCCATGAAGCTGGCAGTGGAAGCCGGACGGGAAGCGTATCTGGCGGGCCGCATTGCGCGGCGTTTTGCGGCCTCGCCGTCATCGCCAATGGCCGGACGCATTGCATGAGTGTGTCGCACTCAAGCGCGACCGGCTACCGGAAAACACCGCCATGCGTGCTGGTGTTTTCCGGTTCTGACCCGGGCGGCGGCGCGGGCATGCAAGCCGACATCCCGGCCATCGGTGGCCTCGGCTGTCATCCGTTCACGGTGCCGACGGCACTGACCGTACAGGACAACGTCAGTGTGTTTGCGGTACACGCGCTGGATGCCGGGTTGATACGACATCAGGCCCAGGTATTGATTGATCGCTTCCGGATCGATGCGGTCAAGCTCGGTATCGTCGGCAACCGTGCCAATGCGGAAGCGATTGCAAGCTTGATTCGCGGTTTGCGTGTGCAGCAGCCTGAGTTGCCGGTGGTATTCGACCCGGTACTGGCCAATGGCAAAGGCGACCGTTTATCGACCGAGGATGCGGCGCGCGCATTGGAACCCTTGTATGCCGTAGCAACCGTGATCACGCCCAATCTGAATGAGGCGAATCGCTTGTGCGGCGCGCATCTGACGCCGGAACAGCAGGCAGCCGAACTGATGCGGCGCGGGTGCCGGCATGTCTTGCTCAAAGGCGGACATGGTCCGCAGCAGGAAGATGTCATCAATCGCTGGTTCGGTCCCGATGGTGCATTCCAGTCGTGGCGCTGGCCGCGTTTGCCGGATGAGTTTCACGGCAGCGGCTGCACGCTGGCAGCGGCATTATCGGCACAACTGGCCAAAGGACTGGCGCTGCCGGAAGCGATTGCAACGGCACAGGATTATTGCCAGCATGCGCTGGAAACTTCATACGCGATTGCGGACGGCCAGCGCATTCCCAATCGCATTCACTACGCGGCAGGAGCGTCATGATGAAAGCATTGAAGGGTTTGTATATCGTCACGCCGGATTGGGATGACACCGATCAATTGGTGCAGGCAACCGATCTGGCATTGCAGGGCGGAGCGGTACTGGTGCAATACCGGCACAAGACTGCCGATGCCGCATTGCGCAGTGAGCAGGCGGCGGCGTTGTTGCAGGTATGCCGCAGGCACGGCGTGCCGTTCATCATCAACGACCATCTGGAATTGTGCCTGGCACTCGATGCCGACGGCATTCACGTCGGCGGCACCGACGCTTCGGTGGCGCAGGTGCGGGCTGCGGTCGGAGCGGACAAGATCGTTGGCGCTTCGTGTTACGGCACATTGCAACTGGCGCGCGATGCGCAAGCCGCAGGTGCCAGCTATGTTGCCTTCGGCGGATTTTATCCATCGCGCGTGAAGAAATACGATTTCAAGACGGCACCGGAAATCGTGGCGCAATCGAAAGCGGAAATCGCATTGCCGGTGGTGGTGATCGGCGGCATGACAGTCGACAACTGTCAGCCTTTGATCGCGCAGGGCGCCGATCTGGTGGCGGCGATCAGCAGCGTCTATATGCAAGAAAACGTGAGCGGGGCTGCGCGCGGTTTTGCCGCCTTGTATCCGCAGGCCTGATTGCCTTATCGTCCGGCGGCAACCTTGTCGGCGGTGCAGGATAGCTTGACCGGGACCAGCGAGTCGCCGGTATATTCTGCGGTGCAGTGCATGGGCTGCGCCGGCAATTGCTTCGTCAGCAGCACGGTCGTTTGCGCATAGCGGCAGGCAAACCAGTATTTTTCCGTCGCTGAATCCAGCTTCCAGAGATTACTGACATTTTTCCCGCGTTTCATGGTTTGGTCTGGTGCCAGCGCCGCACCGTCATGCGGTGGCCCGGAGTAAAAACCGGCACCGGCCAGCAGATGCTCTTTTTGCGGCGTCAGATAAACGATATCGGTACCGGCCGCCCAGCCTGCGGGCAGCGTCTTGAGATGCTGTTCGGTGGCGATGTGGGGCGGACAGTTCAGCGTAATTGTTGCTGCCGGGCTGATACCGCTGATCAGTATGGCGCTCAGACCGAGCGGAATCAGAAGAAGCTGTTTCATTGCATGACCATGGTGATTGAACGAGGATTGTGTGAGGAATGCATTGGATGGTGGGACTGGCCGGCGGCCATCAAGGTTGCATCGAACCGGTTCCGGTCTGTCGAAAGTTGGCAAATCTCGTCAGATATCGAGCGGTGAAGTAGCGCTCGCCTGCACCAATGAAAAAAGCCGCCGCATCTTTCGATGCCAGCGGCTTGATTGTTTGCTGCCGTGTGAAACGACAGCAGAGTGCGGTTATCAGCCTTCCAGCAAGCTGCGCAACATCCATGCATTCTTTTCATGCAGTTGCATGCGTTGTGTCAGCAGATCGGCAGTCGGTTCATCGGCAGCGGCATCCACGGTCGGGAACAACAGACGCGCGGTGCGGGTAACGGCTTCCTGACCTTCGACCAGTTGGCGAATCATTTCTGTCGCGGTCGGCACGCCTTCGGCTTCCGGGATCGACGACAGTTTGGCGAATTCCTTGTAGGAGCCCGGCGCAGGGTAACCCAGTGCGCGGATCCGTTCTGCGATCAGATCGACCGCCAGCGCCAGTTCGTTGTATTGGCCTTCAAACATCAGATGCAGCGTGTTGAACATCGGACCGGTAACGTTCCAATGGAAATTATGCGTTTTCAGATAGAGCGTGTAGGTATCCGCCAGCAGCTTGCTTAAACCGTCTGCGATTTTCTTGCGATCTTTGTCATTGATGCCGATATTGATCGACGCTACGTTTTTCTTTGCCATTGTTACGCTCCTTGATTAAGTAGAAAACAACAATGCGATTTTATGCCAGATTGTGCGCATTGTTCATGAAACACGCTTTCTATCTGGGGCCGGCTTGCGCCAAATCAAGTTGTGAGCGCCGATACAAGGACAACGACAATGCCACCGCAGCAACGGCAGCGATGGCAGCGAACAGGAATACTTCTTCATAGCCGAACTGGCCGACGATCAGGCCCGCCACCGGTCCGGTGATGCCCAGCGCCAGATCCAGAAAAACGGAATACGCGCCAAGTGCGGCGCCACGGTTCGGCGCCGGTACCAGGCCGACTGCTTCGACGCCGAGTGAGGGGAAGATCAGGGCAAAGCCGAAGCCGGCCATGGCGGCGCCTGCCATCGCCATTTCCGGCGTGGTGGCGAGCCACAGCGCGAGCAGGCCGATGGCTTCCACAATGAAGGAAACGATGGCCACGCGAAAACCGCCGAAGCGGGTGATGGTGTTGGCAAACAGCAAACGCGCACCGATGAAGAAACCACCGAACAAGGTCAGTGAAAATGCCGCATTGGCCCAATTGTGACTGGCGTAGTACAGCGTGATAAAGGTCGCAATCGCACCAAAGCCGATGGTGCCGAGCGCCAGTCCCATGCCGTAAGGCAAGACCCGGCGCAGCACCAGCTTGAACGCCAGCCGTTCGCCGCGCACTACCGGCACTGCCGGTCTGGCACGCGCTACCAGATAGCCCAGCACGGCCAGGCCGAGCGCGATGATGCCGATGACCACAAAGCCGGTGGCATGCGCCAGGGCGACACCGAGCGGGGCGCCGATTGCCAGTGCGGCATAGGTGGCAATGCCGTTCCAGGAAATCATGCGCGCGGTATGTTCGGCGCCAATGCGGCCGATGCCCCAGATGATGGCACCGGTACCGACCAGACTTTCACCGACGCCGAGGAAGATGCGGCTGCCGATCAGCGCCGTCAGGCTGAGTGCCGGCCATTGCACCAGCAGCGCC
This sequence comes from Herbaspirillum autotrophicum, assembly GCF_001189915.1. Classification (GTDB taxonomy): domain Bacteria; phylum Pseudomonadota; class Gammaproteobacteria; order Burkholderiales; family Burkholderiaceae_D; genus Herbaspirillum; species Herbaspirillum autotrophicum. Next base: position 69,999 of record NZ_LFLS01000014.1, on the reverse strand, counting down.
GCCAGTATCAGACAAATGCCGCTGGCACCACAGGCCAGCATGCCGCGCATGACGGTTTGCTTGGGACCGGCCACATCCACCATGCGTCCGGCATTGGGGCGGCTGGCAAACGTCGCCAGATATTGCACGCTGATGCTGAGGCCGGCGATAAAGGAACTGTAGCCGAGATCGAGATGGACATAACCGGGCAATACTGCCAGCGGGATACCAATGGTCAGATAGGCAAGAAACGTGAAAAAGACGGTGGCCAGAATCTGGCGCGTGACAGCCGCCTGCGATGCCGGCACCGGGGCCGCCACAGGGGTAGAGGATATTGCTTCGTCGGACATGATCGGGAATAAGTGGGTGGATTGCCGGCAAGACACCGGCATGCTGCAATGCGCAATTTTACGCCGCTTGCCGCAAAATTGCTGGCGCCGGGCAATCGCGGTCAGCGCCGCCACCGGATCAGCGGCGCTTGTGCAGGCTTTGCCTTTATAATCTGGCGATGCAAAATCTTCTTCACAACCTCAATCCCGAGCAACTCGCCGCTGTTACTCTGCCCGCCCAAAACGCCCTGATCCTGGCCGGTGCCGGCTCCGGCAAGACGCGCGTGCTGATCACCCGCATTGCGTGGCTGATCCAGACCGGACAAGTGTCGCCTTCCGGTCTGCTGGCGGTGACATTTACCAACAAGGCCGCCAAGGAAATGCTGACGCGGCTGTCGGCGATGCTGCCAATCAATACGCGCGGCATGTGGGTGGGGACTTTCCACGGGTTGTGCAATCGTTTGCTGCGGGCGCATCATCGCGATGCCGGTTTGCCGCAGACATTCCAGATTCTCGATTCGCAAGATCAGTTGTCGGCCATCAAGCGTTTGCTCAAGGCAAACAATATCGATGACGAAAAGTATCCGCCGCGCAATCTGATGTACTTCATCAATGGCGCCAAAGACCAGGGCTTGCGGGCCAAGGATGTGGATGCCCACGATGACTACAACCGCAAGTTCGTGGAGCTCTACGATCTGTACGATCAGCAGTGCCAGCGCGAAGGCGTGGTCGATTTCGCCGAACTGCTGTTGCGCACGTATGAACTGCTGTCGCGCAACCAGCCATTGCGTGAACATTATCAGTCCCGTTTCAAGCACATTCTGGTGGATGAGTTTCAGGACACCAATGATCTGCAATACAAATGGCTCAAGTTGATGGCAGGCCAGGAAGGCGCAGTGTTTGCGGTCGGTGATGATGACCAGAGCATTTACGCATTCCGCGGCGCCAACGTCGGCAATATGTCGGCGTTCGAGCATGAATTCAAGGTGCAGAATCTGATCAAGCTGGAGCAGAACTATCGCTCGCACGGCCATATTCTGGACGCCGCCAATATCCTGATCGCCAACAACAGCAAGCGGCTCGGTAAAAATCTGCGGACCGATGCCGGACACGGCGAACCGGTACGCATTTTCGAAGCCACCAGCGATTTGCAGGAAGCGCAGTGGCTGGTCGAGCAAATCAAGAGTCTGATCAACGAAGGCACGGCGCGCAGCGAGATCGCCTTGCTGTATCGTTCGAATGCGCAATCACGGGTACTCGAACATGCGCTGTTTTCTGCCGCGATTCCGTATCGCGTCTATGGCGGTCAGCGTTTTTTCGAGCGCGCCGAAGTCAAGCACGCAATCGCCTATCTGCAATTGATGGACAACCTGCACAACGACTCGGCATTCTTGCGCGTGGTGAATTTCCCGACCCGCGGGATTGGCGCCAAGGCGCTGGAACAGTTGCAGGATGCCGCGCGTCAGCAAGGGACGTCGCTGTACGCGGCAGTGCCGTATGTGGGTGGCAAGGCCGGTTCCTCGCTCGGCGGCTTTATCAAACTGATTGAAGGCGCGCGTTTCGAAACGCAGCATTTGCCGTTGCCGGAAATGGTCAAGATCGTGATCGAAGCCAGCGGCTTGCTCACGCATTATCAGACCGAAAAAGAAGGCGCCGACCGTATCGAGAATCTGGAGCAACTGGTCAGTGCTGCCACCGTGTTCGTGTCGGAAGAAGGTTTCGGTCTGGATGCCCCGGCGTTCCTCGGACCGCAGGCACAAGCCGTGGCCGGCACCAGCATCACGACTGCTGACGGCATTGAAATCATCGATGCCGATGCCCCGCTGACGGCGGTGATGTCGCCGCTGTCAGCGTTCCTGTCGCATGCTTCGCTGGAAGCCGGCGACAATCAGGCGCAGGCCGGGCAGGATGCCTTGCAATTGATGACGGTGCACTCCTCCAAGGGCCTGGAATTTGATGTGGTGTTCATTACCGGTCTGGAAGAAGGTTTGTTCCCGCATGAAAACAGCGCCAAGGAAGAAGGCGGCGTGGAAGAAGAGCGGCGTCTGATGTATGTCGCCATCACGCGCGCCAAGAAGCGCTTGTTCATGAGTTTTTCCCAGACCCGCATGTTGCATGGCCAGACCCGCTACAACATGCGCTCACGCTTTTTCGATGAACTGCCGGAAGAGTCGCTCAAGTGGCTGTCGCCGCAGGTGCAGCAAAACAAGTGGTTTGCCAATCCGAAATCGGCCTGGGATGACGCCCCGGAAACCGGCGCCAATGCGATTGCACAAAAATTCATCAGGCAAGATGCGGGCTGGCGTATCGGCCAATCGGTGGCGCATGCCAAGTTCGGTGAGGGCGTGATCGTCAATATCGAAGGTGGCGGCACCAATTCGCGTGCGCACATCAATTTCGGACGGCATGGCATGAAGTTGCTCGATCTGAGCATTGCCAAGCTGGAGAAGGTTGGCTGACGCCACCTGATTGAATTCAGTTCACTGCCCGGCAGCGAATGCCTGGCAGTGAACTGCACTACTTCTGCAATAAAGACGAATCAGCGTGCACGCGCAAACTTGAAGACCGAAATTGCCTGCAGCAATTTACCGGTCTGTTCTTCCAGACTGCCGGCTGCGGCAGCAGCCTGTTCCACCAGCGCCGCATTTTGCTGGGTGCTCTCATCCATCTGCGTTACCGCCTGATGCACCTGCGTGATGCCTGAGCTTTGCTGCTGGCTGGCGACGGTGATTTCATTGATGATGCCGGTGACCCGTTTGACCGAATCGACGATCTCGGTCATGGTCTGGCTGGCGTCGTCTACCAGGCGATTGCCGATATCCACCTTTTCCACCGAATCTTCAATCAGGGTCTTGATTTCCTTGGCGGCACCGGCCGAGCGCTGCGCCAGGCTGCGCACTTCGGATGCCACTACCGCAAAGCCGCGACCCTGTTCACCGGCACGCGCTGCTTCGACAGCGGCGTTGAGCGCCAGGATGTTGGTCTGGAACGCGATGCTGTCGATCAGGCCGATGATGTCGACGATCTTCTTCGACGAGGCGCTGATCTCGCTCATGGTGGTGCCGGTCTTGGTCACCACTTCGCCACCCTTGACCGCAATCGACGACGCCGAGGCGGCCAGCTGATTGGCTTGCAAGGCGCTGTCGGCATTCTGGCGCACGGTTCCGGCCAGTTGCTCCATGCTGGATGCGGTTTCTTCCAGATTGGCAGCCTGCGATTCGGTACGCCGCGACAAATCCATATTGCCGGTCGCGATTTCGCGGGTCGCACCATTGATGGATTCAACGTTGGAACGCACATCGCCGATGATCGCGGTCAGATTGATGTTCATCTGGCGCAATGCGCGCAGCAGGCGACCGGTTTCATCATGGCGGTCGGAATCGACCCGGGTCGACAAGTCGCCCCCGGTGATGGCGTAAGTTGCCTCCAGCGCCTGCTTGAGCGGACGCACCAGCGCCGTGTGCAGGGCATACCAGGAATACAGCGTGATCAGCATGGTGATGCCGCTCAGCGCTGCCATGCCCGGATCCTTGTGAATCACGAGGCCGTTGATCGCTTCGGCGATCTGCAAAATCAGCAGCGCGCTCATCGACAAGCCGATGCGGGTGCTCAGTTGCATATGATTGAGGCGCTTGAACCAGCCGGCGATGCCGGTCTTGACCGCGGCACCGTGGTCAATCGTGATGCCCTTGGCCTTGTTCTTGCGGATATCGGCGTACAGTTTTTCGGTGGCGTTGATGTCCTGGCGCGACGGCTTGGTGCGGACCGACATATAGCCGATCACTTTGCCGTCTTCGCGTACCGGCGTCACGTTGGCCAGCACCCAATAATGGTCGCCCGATTTGCGGCGGTTTTTGACCAGTCCGGTCCATGGCGTGCCGCTCTTGATGGTTTTCCACATGTCGGCGAATGCAACCGCCGGCATGTCGGGGTGGCGCAGAATGTTTTGCGGCGCACCCATCAGCTCAATCTCGTTAAATCCGCTGACTTCCACGAAGTAGGGATTGACGTAGGTGATGTTGCCCTTCAGGTCGGTTTTGGAAACAATTGACTTACCGTCTTGTAACTCATATTCGATATTGCTTACCGGCAGATTCATTCGCATCTTTTTTTCCCCATTTCAGAAGCGTTATTTTTTTGGCAATCGTCACACAGCAGTTTTATTGCAAATCAATCATCTTTCCGGCCCGCGGGCGTATCCGTATCGCCAGGCGCAGGTGTGCCGAAGATAGAAGTGTAAGTCGGATAGAAGGAGCAATACATGATCACGGTCAATATTATTGAAAGTGGCAGCAAAATAAATACCACCACGGTGATGTTGTTGATCAGTAAAGCAACGATGGTGCTGACGGTGGCTGGCAAGATCACGCCGATGCCGAGCCAGACCAGTCCGTACAGGGTAAATGCCTTGCCGGAACGCAGTACGGCGAAGAAACTGTAGAACAGCGCCTTGCCGAGCGGCATCTTTTGCCAGGTAATCAACGGTGCGGCGAACCAGAATGCCATGGCCGCCGGAATGTACACCAGCGCCGCCACGAGCATGCCGAGACGAATATTGCTGCCCTCGATATCCTTGGCATCGAGACCGGGACCGGTCATGGCTTTCCAGAAGACGCCGCCATCCACCAGCGATGAAGCGCCAACCGCGATGCCGGCCGCCAGCAGATACAGCACGCCCAGTGTCAGCAAGGTCTTGAGCGCCGGCGAACGGAAGCCGACCAGCAACAGATTCGGATAAACCCGTTTGCCTTGTTCGATATTGGCGCAGGCTTGCATGAATGACATCGCAAACACCGGTACCAGAATCAGCGGCAACAATTGGCCGATCACCGGCACGATGCCCAATGCCAGCATCAGGAACATATAGCTCAGGAACAGCGTCGAGACTTCGGCGGCCTGTTTTCGGAATAAGGCAAAACCATCTTTGACCCAGAGCCAGCCTGTTTTTGCGGGCAGTTTTTCCATGTTCAGTTCAATGCCGGTACGGGGTGGGTGATACGCAGGCGCAGGATGCGTTCGAAATGACCCGGATCGTGCGGGGTGAGCATTTCGGCGTCGCGCGGGAGATAAAAATCGTACAGGCGCGAGATCCAGAAACGCAACGCGGCAGCACGCAACATCGGCTGCCAGGCTTGTTGTTCGGCAGCGCTGAACGGTCGTACTGCGTGATAAGCATCCATCATCGCCTGCGCGCGCGGGAAATCCAGCGCGCCACTGTCGACATCGATGCACCAGTCATTTACGGTGACTGCCAGATCGAACAGCCAGGTGTCGCAGCCGGCGAAATAAAAATCGAAGAAGCCGGTCAGACGGGTATCGACAAACATCGCATTGTTGCGGAACAGGTCGGCATGCACCGGGCCATTGGGCAATTGGGCGTAAGTGGCCGACGCCGCGAATGTTTCCTGAAACTGCATTTCGGTGCGCAGCAAATCCTGCGTGTCGGCAGGCAGATAGGGCAACACGACCGGTGTCGTTTCACGCCACCACGACAAGCCGCGCAGATTGGGCTGACGAATCGTGAAGTCTTGTGCTGCCAGATGCATGTGGGCCAGCATGGCGCCCACTTCGGCGCAATGCACCGGGGTTGGCGACAGTTGCGACTCGCCTTCGAGCTTGGTGACAATCGAGGCCGGTTTGCCGTTGAGGGCATTGATGATGCTGCCCTGCTGATTGGCAACCGGAGCCGGTACCAGCACGCCGCGCTGCGCCAGATGGCGCATCAGTTCCAGGTAAAACGGCAATTGCTCGAACGTCAGTTTTTCGAACAGCGTCAATACATATTCGCCGCTGTCTGTCGTGATGAAGAAATTGCTGTTTTCAATACCGGAAGAGATGCCTTTGATGGCCTGCGCCTTGCCGAGTGAAAATTGTGTAAGCCAGCCTGAAAGATCATCCAGGCTGACCGGAGTAAAAACTGCCATGAGAAGAGTCGAAAAAAACGGTGTTTAGCGCAAGCTCACGCGATGCGGCAGGAATTATTTGTTTGCGCCGTTGCCGGTGTCCTTGGGATTCTTGCTGCCGCCCCAGTCGAATTCCTTGACCTTCCATTGCGCGCCGGTCGGCGGACCGCTCTGGACGTCGCCCGACACCGAGCTGCCAACTTGCTCCTTGGGTTTCAGGTAATAGGTGCTGGGGCCGGATTTGACCTTGATTTCCTTGGTTTCGCCATGGCTGCGCTGTTCAGTGATGCTGTTGCCTTCGGACTGGTCGTCGCCCGGCTTGCGAATGGTCACGGCAGGCGGTTCGCCTTCTTCCAGTGTTTGCAGTTCAGGTGGCGGCGGACCGACGGCGGCTGGCGCCTGTTGTGCAGTGGCCGGCAGCATGGTGAAGCCGGCGGCGCAGAGAACGGCCACCAGACAGCCTTTGGACCAGACTTGGGATGAGTTCATGAGAATTCTTCTATGATAGGTTGAACGGCATTGAACTCATTGTAGCAAACCATGCCCCGGCCTGAGGGGAAATGCGTGCCGGGGACAGGGGAAACGCCGGCATCATTGCGATGCCGGCGGGATTTCAGAGATACATGCCGGTTTGGCGCTCGGTATCCTCTTCGTCCTCGATCACCTTTTTGCTGTCTTCATAGAATTTCTGGATGGCGATCACGATCTCGGCAGGATCGTCGATGACTTGCATCAGATGCACGTCCTCGGGCTTGATCATGCCGTCGTTGACCAGCTGGGTGCTGATCCATTCCAGCAAACCGCTCCAGAATGCCTTGCCGACCAGAATCACCGGCATCCGGCGTGATTTTCCGGTCTGCATCAGCGTCAGGGCTTCGGTCAGTTCATCCAGCGTGCCGAAACCGCCCGGCAGCACCACGTAAGCGTCGGCGTACTTGACGAAAGCCACCTTGCGCGCGAAGAAATGCCGGAAGCTCAGGGAAATGTCTTGCCAGGCATTGCCGTGCTGCTCATGCGGCAATTCGATATTGAGTCCGACCGACGGCGAGGCGCCGTCGAATGCCCCCTTGTTGGCCGCTTCCATGATGCCGGGACCACCGCCCGAGATCACCGCAAAGCCGGCGTCGGACAGGCGGCGGGCGATATCGACGCACAACGCATAATGCGGATTGTCCGGTTTGATACGGGCAGAACCAAAGATGGAAACAGCAGGACGCAGTTCGGACAAGCGCTCGGTGGACTCGATAAATTCTGCCATAATCGTGAGTACATGCCACGATTCGCGCGCCTTCTTGGCGGTGGCGCGTTCGATGTCGCTTACTTCCCGCAGTCGCGGTACATTTTTTCCTCTAAGTTCCATATGCAAAAAACCCTGTTGTTAGTTGATGGTTCCAGTTACCTCTATCGCGCTTTTCATGCCTTGCCCGACATGCGCAATGCTGAAGGTGCGCCGACCGGCGCCTTGTACGGCATCATCAATATGCTGCGCCGGCTGCGCAATGATTATCCCGCAAGTTACATCGCTTGTATATTTGATGCCAAGGGGAAAACGTTTCGCGATGATTTGTATGCCGAGTACAAAGCAACCCGCAAATCCATGCCGGAAGATTTGAGTAAACAAGTCGAACCAATTCATGCTGCGGTACGCGCGCTGGGCTGGCCGATATTGATGGTGGAAGGGATCGAAGCCGATGACGTGATCGGTACGCTGGCCGTGCAGGCTTCTGCGTGCGGCCTGAAAACAATCGTCTCCACCGGCGACAAGGATATGGCACAACTGGTCAATGAGCAAGTGACGCTGGTCAATACCATGAGCAACGAAACGCTCGACCGCACGGCCGTGATCGAAAAATTCGGGGTGCCGCCCGAGCGTATTGTCGATTACCTGAGCCTGATCGGCGACACCGTGGATAACGTTCCCGGCGTCGAAAAAGTGGGACCTAAAACTGCCGTCAAGTGGCTGACACAATACGACTCGCTCGATGGCGTGATGAGCAATGCCGACAAGATCGGCGGCGTGGTCGGCGAGAACCTGCGCAAGGCGCTGCCGTGGTTGCCACAGGCGCGGGTGCTGGTGACCGTCAAGACCGATTGCGATTTGTCGGCGCACATGAAATCGATTCTGGAATCATTGCAGGTGCAACCGCAGGACAATGCCGCGCTCAAGGAATTGTTCACGCGCTACAACTTCCGTACCTGGCTGCGTGAAATCGACAGCGCCGCCAATGCCGCCGCTGCCCCGGCAGTAGCTGCTGCCGATGGCGCCGCCGGCGATGCAGCACAAGGCGGTTTGTTCGGCAACGATGAAGCGCCGGCTGCCGAATACGAGATCATCCTCACGACCGCACAACTGGAACATTGGCTCGGCGTGATCAATGCCGCCACACTGACCGCCGTTGATACCGAAACCACCTCGCTGATTCCGTTGCAGGCGCAACTGGTCGGCATTTCCTTGTGCTGTGACAGCAGCAAGGCTTGCTATATTCCGGTCGCCCATCACTATCAGGATGCGCCGGAACAGTTGTCGCGCGAACTGGTGCTGGCCACACTGAAGCCCTGGCTGGAAGACGACAGCAAGCGCAAGGTGGGGCAAAACATGAAGTACGACAGCCACATCTTCGCCAACCACGGCGTGCAGTTGCGCGGCATCGAACACGACACCTTGCTCGAATCGTATGTGTTCGAATCGCATCGCACGCATGACATGGACAGCCTGGCCATGCGCCATCTGAATCGCAAGACCATCAGCTATGCGGAAGTGTGCGGCAAGGGCGCATCGCAGATCGGTTTCGATCAGGTGGAAATCGAACGCGCTACCGCGTATGCGGCTGAAGATGCGGATATCACGCTGGCGCTGCATCACGCCATGTGGCCGCAGATCGAACACGATGCCAAACTGCGCTACATCTACGAAAAAATTGAAGTGCCGACCGCCGTGGTGTTGCAGAAGATCGAACGCAACGGCGTGCTGATCGATTCCGATTTGCTCGGCAAACAGTCGCACGAACTCGGCAAGCGCATGCTGGAAATCGAACAGCAAGCCTATGAACTGGCCGGGCAGCCGTTCAACCTGAATTCGCCCAAGCAGTTGGGCGAGATCCTGTTCGAGAAGTTGCAACTGCCGGTGGTCAAGAAGACGCCGTCGGGCGGACCGTCGACCGATGAAGAAGTATTGCAGAAACTGGCGGAAGATTATCCGTTGCCGAAAATCCTGCTCGACTATCGCGGACTGGCGAAACTGAAATCCACCTATACCGACAAATTGCCGAAGATGGTGGATGCCGATACCGGACGCGTGCACACCAACTATGCGCAAGCGGTGGCGGTGACCGGACGGCTGGCGTCGAACGAACCGAATCTGCAAAACATCCCGGTGCGCACTGCCGAAGGACGCCGCATCCGCGAAGCATTTGTGGCGGCACCCGGTTGCGTGCTGGTGTCAGCAGATTATTCGCAGATCGAGTTGCGCATCATGGCGCATATTTCGGAAGACGCCAACATGCTCAAGGCCTTTGCCGATGGCGAAGATATTCACCGCGCTACCGCGGCCGAGATCTTCGGCGTGGCACTCCACGAAGTCAGCAGCGAACAGCGCCGCTACGCCAAGGTGATCAACTTCGGTTTGATTTACGGCATGAGCGCTTTCGGCCTGGCCGGCAATCTGGGTGTCGAACGCTCGGCCGCACAAATGTATATCGACAAATACTTCCAGCGCTTTTCGGGGGTCAAGCAATTCATGGACAACACGCGTCAGGAAGCCAAGGCCAATGGCTACGTCGAAACCGTATTCGGCCGCCGCCTGTGGCTGCCTGAAATCAATTCACCCAACGGTCCGCGCCGTCAGGGTGCAGAGCGGGCCGCGATCAATGCGCCGATGCAAGGCACCGCAGCCGATCTGATCAAACTGGCAATGATTGCCGTGCAAGGCTGGCTGGAGCAAGCCGGCATGCAATCGAAGATGATCATGCAGGTACATGACGAATTGGTACTGGAAGTGCCGCAAGCCGAGTTGCCGGTGGTGCGTGAAAAACTGCCGGAATTGATGAAAAATGTTGCGCAATTGAAAGTTCCCTTGCTAGCCGAGGTCGGAATAGGTAAGAATTGGGAAGAAGCGCATTAAGGTCATCGCAACTCTGATGGTGCTTGTAAAAAAGACAATAAGAAATAAAGAAGACAGCGCCGCCATCGTCTGATGGCGGTGTAAAAAGTAGTCGAAAGCTGTTGCGTAGTGAAGTGCGCTGGGGGGCGACGACATAAATGGCAAGGCATGACCGGTTCCTCCTTCTGCTTCCTGTGCTGCAGCTTTACGCACACAAGGAGACAAAAATGAAAGCAGGGATGAAGGTAGGCACCAGACTGGGTCTGGGATTTGCGTGGGTGGTGGCCTTGCTGGTATTGGTGACCACCATGGGCGTGTACAACATGCACGCGATACAGGCGCAGTTCCTGGATGTGGTCACGATCAATAATCCTGAGTCAAGACTGGTGACCGAGATGGCCGAGACGGTTGCCGAACGCTCGATTTCCTTGCGCAATCTGATGTTGCAAGGCAGCGCCGACGATATCGAAAAAGAAGCTGCCTACATCAAGACGCAGACCCAGAAATATCTGGCCGCCGAGAAAAAGCTGAAAGAGATGTTTGATACGCTGCCCGGCACGATAGCCGAAGAGCATGCCGCGTTGCCGAAGATCAAGGCGCAGGCAGATGCCGGGCACAAGCTCATCGATCAGGCGGTGGACCTCGGCATGAAGCGTGAAGCCTACGAACTGGCCCAGTTCCTCAAAGAAGAATACCTGCCGACGCAGAAAAAGTGGCAAGCCGAACTGCGCGCGCTCAACGATATCGAAGACCGGCTCAATGAAACCAGCGCCTCTTCCAGCGTCCAGGCCTACGAACTGGCGCGTGCGCTGATGCTCGTTACCAGTGCCATCGGCATTGCCACCGCGCTGATCGCTGCGGTATGGATCACCCGTAACCTGCTCAAAAAACTGGGCGGCGAGCCGGATTATGCGGTGACGATTGCCGGCCAGATCGCTGACGGTAATCTTGCGGTGCCGATCGATCTCAAAGACGGCGATCACAGCAGCCTGATGGCGGCCATGTGCATCATGCGCGACAAACTGGCAGGGATCGTCGCTCAGGTGCGCACCGGTTCGGATGCCATCAATATCGCCACCAGTGAAATTGCGCGCGGCAATTTCGACTTGTCGGCACGCACCGAACAACAGGCAGGATCGCTCGAAGAAACCGCCTCCTCGATGGAAGAACTCAATTCCACCGTGCGTCAGAATGCCGAAAATACCGAGCAAGCCAATACCCTGGCGCTGGCGGCTTCCGATGTTGCGGTGAAGGGCGGCAGCATCGTGTCGCAAGTGGTCGACACCATGGACTCCATCAATGCTTCATCGCAAAAAGTAGTGGATATCATCAGCGTGATTGACGGTATCGCGTTCCAGACCAATATCCTGGCGCTCAATGCGGCGGTGGAAGCAGCACGCGCCGGAGAACAGGGACGCGGCTTTGCGGTGGTGGCGAGTGAAGTGCGCAGTCTGGCGCAGCGCAGCGCCAGCGCCGCCAAGGAAATCAAGGTGCTGATCGGTGATTCGGTGGAAAAGGTCGGCGCCGGCAGCAAGCTGGTCGGGGAAGCCGGCGCCACCATGGCGCAAATCGTCACCAGTATCAAACACGTGACCGATGTCATGACTGAAATCACCAATGCCAATAAAGAACAAAGCAGCGGCATCGAACAAGTCAATGAAGCGATCATTCAGATTGACGATACCACCCAGCAAAATGCCGCATTGGTAGAGCAGGCCGCAGCGGCTGCGCAATCCTTGCAGCGGCAGGCGGCGCAACTGACGGAACTGGTCAGCATTTTCAGGGTGGATGCCCGGCAACTGGCGCTGGCAACCCAGAGTGAAGCTGAAGTCGTCAGCCGGCGCACGATTGACGTCACGCCGACGCAGCAGGCATTGATGCACGAAGCGTGAACGACCAGCGTCCAGGCGTGACGTCGTGACGCATTTGCATTAAGCTCCTGATGCATGCCGCAGCAAGAACTGTGGCATGCATTGCAATGCCGGGCGTGGTCCCCCGTCATGCCCCTCCATCCCTTGCCGCAGCAGACCCGCAACCGGGCCTGCTGTGCGACCTGACAGAACCGGAGATGTACTCATGAAAGATCTGCAAAACGATGTCAACAGTTTGCTGGGAGCAACGCCGCTGAGCGTCCCGGCTGATCGCCGTACTTTTTTGAAAACGGCATTGGGTACCGGCTTCGCCGCTGCGGTGCTGCCGGTGTGTGCGCAAACCATGATCAGCACCGACACGGTTGGCCTGACTGCCGGTGAAGTCAGCATTACCGTGAACGGTCAAAAGGTGCCGGCTTACCGCGCCCAGCCCGAAGGGAAAACCAATTTGCCGGTGATGCTGGTGATCTCGGAAATTTTCGGCGTGCATGAACATATCGCCGATGTCACCCGTCGTTTTGCCAAGCTCGGTTATCTGGCGATTGCGCCGGAATTGTTTGTGCGTCAGGGCGATCCGGGCAGCTATGGCACGATTGCCGAACTGAACAAGGAAATCATCTCCAAGGTGCCGGATCAGCAAGTGTTCGGCGACCTTGATGCGTATGTCAAGTGGGCCGGGGAAAATGGCGGCAATATCAACAAGCTCGGCATCAATGGCTTTTGCTGGGGTGGCCGCATCGTCTGGCTGTACTCCGCGCACAATCCCAGGATCAAGGCCGGCGCAGCGTGGTATGGCCGGCTGGTGGGTGACAAGTCGGCACTGATGCCGCAACAGGCCATCGATATTGCGCCGACACTGAAAACGCCGGTGCTGGGTTTGTACGGCGGCGCCGATGCCGGTATTCCGGTGCAAACGGTAGAGCAAATGAAAGAGGCGCTGGCCAAGGCCGGCAACAAGTCCGAGTTCGTGGTGTATCCCGATGTCGGTCACGCTTTCAATGCCGACTATCGCACCAGCTACGTGGCCTCGGCCGCCAAGGATGGCTGGACGCGCGCGATTGCCTGGTTCAAGGCCCATGGCGTGAGCTGAATCAGACAGCAGCAGATTGGCAGTAATGAAAACGCGGCATTTGCCGCGTTTTTCTTTTGGCGCGTCGCCGGCGTCGCTGGCGCAGCAGTTGGCGTAACAGGTCCGGTTCATTTTGGGGCGCAACGCGCCAGTCTGTTTCGGCCTGCACCATTTTTGTATGCGTATCGGTGGCTCGGGAAATCTGCCGGCGCATCGTTGCCGTTGTAGTGAAGCACTTGCTATAGAGAGGCGCTGGCCGCCGGCATATGTGGCACAGCCTTTGCTTAGTAGCAGGGAGAGTAGAAGCGGTCAGCATGCAGGCGCAGCACCCTGAATGCGGGACATTGCTCGTGATGCCACCGGCCAGTAACCGGTGGGCTTGTATATCGTTGATACGACACGAGACTATGACCACCAGCGCCTTTTACCCGACCGCAATATTGCCTGTCCCTCCCGGATATGGCGGCGATCATCTGTTTCGCATCGTCCGCCGGATCACCACTCCCTGCCTCACCCTCCATCCCGTATCGCTTGTTGCGCATGGCGTCGCCATTTCCATGGCGGCGCGCTATCGGCGTGTCTGCGCGCGGTTGTTGTTTACTTCAGAAAGGATTGCATGATGAGCAAGCACGCACGATTGATAAGCCTGGCAGCAGGTGTTCTGGGCATGCTGAGTCTGGCTGCCGCAGCGCAGGCGCAGGAAAAAGTCACGCTGTTGAGCAACTGGTATGCGCAGGCCGAGCACGGCGGCTTTTATCAGGCCGTGGCCAAGGGGATTTACAAAAAATATGGCATGGATGTCACGATCAAGATGGGCGGGCCGCAAGTCAACAACATGCAGATTCTGCTGGCCGGTCAGGCCGACTTCAGCATGGGCTATGACTTCAGCGTGCTCAAAGGTGTCGAGCAGGGCTTGCCGCTGGTGACCGTCGCCACTTCGTTTCAGTCCGACCTGCAAGGGATGTTGACGCACGGTGATGTCAACGGTCTCGGCGGCCTGAAAGACAAGACCATTCTGGTGGCCGGCTCGGGACAGTCGAACTGGTGGCCATGGCTGAAGGCAAAGTATGGTTACAGCGACGGACAAACCAAAGCCTACACCTTCAATTTGCAACCCTTCTTCGCAGATGCCAACACGGTGCAGCAAGCCTATCCGTCATCGGAATTGTTCCAGGCCGAGAAGGCCGGCGCCAAGCCGAAATTCTTCCTGTTTGCCCATGAGGGATATCCGCCGTATGGCACCACCATCGTGACCTTGCAAAAAACGGTCGCGACCAGGCCGGATCTGGTGAAGCGCTTCGTCAAGGCTACCGCCGAAGGCTGGAAGAGCTATCTGGAGGACCCGGCAGCGGGCAATGTGCTGATCAAGCAAGACAACAAAAACATGGGTGATGAACAACTGGCCTATGCGCTGACCAAGCTGAAAGAACTCAAGGTGGTGACCGGTGGCGATGCTGCCAGTCATGGCATTGGCGTGATGACCGATGAACGCTGGAAGAAAACCTACGACACCATGGTCGCCACCGGTTTGCTGAAAGCCGATACCGACTGGCGCAAGGCGTACACCACGCAATTCGTGAAAGACATGAAAGTGATGCCCTGACTGTTGGCCAATCGAGTTGCCTCGTTGCGCTGTCGGATGACCGGCTGGCGAGGACTGTCGATGGTGCCGGACTCTGCATGAGGATGCCATGATTTTATATACCCCGCCCAAAACTGCGCAGCGCTTGCCGGTGATCGACTTCACCGATGCCTTTTCACCGCTGCTGGCAAAGCGCGAAGCGGTCGCTTGGGAAATTCACAAGATCGCGCGTGACGTCGGCTTTTTCTATGTGTCCGGGCATGGTGTGGCGCCAGGCCTGATCGATGCGCAATTCGATTGGGCGCGGCAATTGTTTGCGTTGCCGCAGGCCAGCAAGGATGCGTTCGACATGGCGCGCTCGCCATCCGGTTACGGCTACGAGCGCATCGGCTCGCAAGTGCTGGATACTGACTCGGCCTCGGATTTGAAAGAAGGCTTTCAGTTCGGCTTTGACATCGCCGCCGATCATCCCTATGTGCAGCAAGGGCAGATGCGCTACGGCCACAATCTGTGGCCGCAGGATTTGCCGGGATTCCGGGCGCACTCGGAACAGTACTACGCCGCCATGCGCAGCTTGTCGCATCGTTTGCTGGCGGTGATCGCACTGTCGCTGCATTTGCCGGAAGATTTCTTCGAGTACGCATTGCGGACACCGATTGCCACCCAGCGCATGTTGCATTACCCGCCGCAGCCGGTGCACGCCGCCCATAACCAGATCGGCGCGGGCGCGCATACCGACTGGGGTTTGGTAACGATACTGGCGCAAGATCAGGTCGGCGGTCTGGAGATTTGCAATGCCGATGGCGACTGGGTCAGGGCGACGCCGATAGACGGCACCTTTGTCGTCAATATCGGCGACTTGTTGCAGCGCTGGAGCAATGACCTGTATCACAGCAATCCGCACCGGGTACTGAACGACAATCCGGTGCCGCGCTACTCGTTGCCGTTCTTTCAGGATGGCGATCAGGCCGTGATCATCGATTGCCTGCCGTCGTGCTGTTGCGCCGAACGGCCGGCGCGCTATGCGCCGTGCACCATCGGTGAATACCTGAGCGCCAAGGTGCGTGAAACCTTTGGTGCCTCCGGCGCGGTAGCCGCATGAAAAACCAGCAATCCGATGGCAAGATGAAGCCGGGAGTCAATGATGAAACGAGAAGATGATGCCATGTCGCAATTGATCAGCGCTGCCACGCCGGACAGTCCCGAAATGCTTGAGGCGGCAGATGCCGTGCTGAGCGCCAATCGGGTGGAAAAGACGTATCCCAACGGTACCCGGGCGCTGGATGAAGTGCGTCTGACGATCGGGCGCGGTGAATTCGTGTCGCTGCTGGGACCATCCGGTTGCGGCAAAAGCACCTTGCTGAAAATGTTTGCCGGTCTGGAAGAACCGTCGCACGGACACATCCGTTGGTGGGGAAAAAATATGGCGACGGTCGGCACCCCCGACCATACGCTGGCGATGGTGTTTCAGGAAGCGACGTTGATGCCGTGGGCCTCGGTGGCCGACAACGCGCGACTGCCGCTCGATCTCAAGCAGATGGCGCGCAGTGAAAGCGATGTGCGCGTACGCGATGCCTTGAAGCTGGTCGGACTGGAGCGTTTTCATCAAGCCTATCCGCGTGAATTGTCGGGCGGCATGCAGATGCGCGCGTCGATTGCGCGGGCACTGGCAACGCAACCGAATCTGTTGCTGATGGATGAACCGTTCGGCGCGCTGGATGAATTCACGCGTAATAAACTCGATGCCGATTTGCGCGATATCTGGAGTCGTCGCGATCTGACGGTGGTATTCGTCACGCACAGCATTTACGAAGCGGTATTTTTGTCGAGCCGGGTGATCGTGATGGCAGCCAGACCCGGGCGCGTGATTGCCGATGTTGCCATCGATGCACCGGGGCCGCGTGATGATGCATTTCGGATTTCGGCGCCATTCATGGCGTATTGCAAAACCCTGTCGGACTATTTGACGCTGGCCAATCAGGAAGGAGATGGACATGACGCCCTTGATGCTTAAACCCCGATTCACTCGCGTGGCCGCACCGCTGTTGATCGGTGTCGTATTGCTGCTGGCCTGGCAATGGATTTGCATGGCATTCGAGGTGCCGTCCTATCTGGTGCCGACCCCGGCCCTGATCGCCAAGACGCTGGTGGCGGACTGGGACTTGCTGGCGCTGTCATTGCTGGTGACGCTGAAGATCACGTTCTTCGCCTTCGTGTTGTCGGTGTTGCTGGGCGTGGCGATTGCCTTCGTGTTCGTGCAAAGCCGTTTCATCGAAGTCAGCCTGTTCCCATACGCCATCATCTTGCAGGTGACGCCGATTGTGGCGATTGCGCCGCTGATCATCATCTGGGTCAAGGAACCGACTTTCGCGCTGGTGATCTGCGCCACCATCATGGCTTTGTTTCCGATCATCTCCAACACCACGCTGGGATTGCGCAGCGTCAATCCGGGACTGCTCAACCTGTTCAAGCTGAATCAGGCGACGCGCTGGCAAACCTTGCGCCGCCTGCGTATACCGAGCGCGTTGCCCTACTTTTTCGGCGGCCTGCGGATTTCCAGCGGACTGGCGTTGATCGGTGCGGTGGTCGCCGAGTTCGTGGCCGGCACGGGTGGCACCGGTTCAGGGCTGGCGTATCAGATTCTGCAAGCCGGTTTTCAGTTGAATATTCCGCGCCTGTTTGCCGCATTGTTTTTGATCACGGTCACTGGCATCCTGCTGTTTCTGGCGATGATGGCCTTGTCGAAGGCGGCACTGTCCGGCTGGCATGAAAGTGAGATGGGCTGATGACCGGCAGCAAGCCCTGCCGCAAATTTGCCGCGACGACATTCAAACGATAAAAGACCATGAGCGCACAATGAGCACCAATTCCTTTCTCATCACCAGCACCGATGCCATCATGACCGGTTTGCCGGGCGCTGCCGCGCGTCACGCCGGTCCCGACATTCGCGTCAGCGCCGGCGTGATTGTCGCTATCGGCAAGTTGTCGCCATTGCCGGGCGAGCCGGTGATCGATGGCACTGGCTGCGTCGCCTATCCGGCCTGGGTCAATACCCACCATCATCTGTTCCAGTCCTTGCTCAAGGGCGATCCGGCTGGTATCGATCTGGCGCTGACGCCATGGCTGGCGGCCACGCCGTATCGCTATCGCGCCCGTTTCGACGAAAAACTGTTTCGGCTGGCAGTGCGGATCGGCATGGTGGAATTGTTGCGCTCCGGCTGCGGCACCATTGCCGATCACAATTATCTGTACTACCCGGGCATGCCTTACGACACCGCCGACATCTTGTTCGAAGAAGCCGAGGCACTCGGCGTGCGCTTCGTGTTGTGTCGTGGCGGTGCGACGCAGACGCGGCAACTGGAAGCGGAATTGCCGAGCGCCTTGCGACCGGAAACCCTGAGCATGTATCTGGATGACATGACGCGGCTGGTACGGCGCTATCACGACCCGTCACCAACGGCGATGCGGCGTGTGGTGATGGCGCCGACCACGCCGCTGTACTCGGTGACGCCGGAAGAATTGAAGGCCATGGCGGCATTTGCGCGCGCGCATGGCATTCGCCTGCACAGTCATTTGTCGGAAACGGTGGGATATCAGGAAGGCGCGTATGGCAAACATCGTTGCAGTCCGGTCGAGTTTGCGCACCGGCATGACTGGCTTGGCCCGGATGTGTGGTTTGCGCATCTGGTCAAACTCGAGGTCGGGGAAATCGCCTTGTTGGGACAAACCGCGACCGGCATCGCCCATTGTCCGCAAAGCAATGGCCGTCTCGGCAGCGGCATCGCACCAGTCCGTCAACTGGAAGATGCCGGCGTGCCGGTCTCGATCGGCGTCGATGGCGCGGCGTCCAACGAAGCCGCCGATATGGTGTCGGAAACGCATGCGGCGTGGCTGATGCAACGCGCACGGCGCGGCCAGGAAGCACGGCCATCTTATGAAGGCGGCAGTTTTGAAGGCGGCGCCGATGTCGCCATGGTGGAGGATGTGGTGCGCTGGGGCACCACCGGCGGCGCGCGCGTGCTGGGTCTGGATGGCGTCAATGGCTTGCAAATCGGACAACAGGCCGATATCGCCCTGTACCGACTCGATGATCCGCGTTACTTCGGCTTGCATGATCCGGCGCTGGGGCCGGTAGTCGGCGGCGGCCGGCCTTTCCTGAAAGCATTGTTGGTGGCTGGCAAGGCGGTAGTGGCTAATGACCAGATTGCCGGTGTCGATCTGGCGGCGCTGGGGCGGCAAGCCCGGCAGGCGACGTTGCGTCTGCTACAGGCCGGGTGAGGGGCGGTGCGGCGATTGCCGCGCAGCGGCAGTGAAAGCCGCCCGGGACCGGCCTTAAAACTGCTAAAATGGCGTCCATGATCAAGCGCCGCCATGCACCTCCCAATTTCGAATCCGCCGCAGCCGACCAGGAGCCGGAATCTGCAGAAATAGCCGATGCCGTCCCGCTGGAACTGGATTTGACCGATCATTTCCTGATCGCCATGCCTTCCATGCAAGACCCGATCTTCGGCGGCACCGTGATTTATCTGTGTGAACACAATCAGAACGGTGCGCTCGGCGTAGTCATCAACAAGCCGACCGACATGACCATGGATGTCTTGTTCGACCGCATCAATCTGAAACTCGAAATCATTCCCGATTCCCCTTCCGCGATGCCCGCAGTCTATCGCCGCCCGATCATGTTCGGCGGCCCGGTGCAGGTTGAGCGCGGCTTTGTGCTGCACTCGGCAATGGAAAGCTTTTCGTCGACGCTGCAAGTGACGGACGGCATTTCGCTGACCACCTCCAAAGATGTGCTGGAAGCCGTGGCGCACGGCGATGGTCCGGAACAGGTGCTGGTCAGCCTCGGCTGCTCAGGCTGGAGCGCCGGCCAGCTGGAACAGGAAATTGGCAACAACGGCTGGCTGACGGTCAAAGCCGATCCCGCAATCATTTTCGACTTGCCGGCCGAGCAGCGGTTTGCTGCGGCGCTGGGTCTGCTCGGCATTGATCAGGTGATGCTGACGACCGAAGCCGGTCACGCCTGAGCGGATTCGGGCGTGGAAACGATTCTGGCCTTCGATTTCGGTTTGAAGCGCATCGGCGTGGCAGTCGGCAACACCATGATGAAACAGGCGCAGCCGCTGCAAGTGATCAGTGCCGCCACCAATGACGGCAAGTTTGCGGCGCTGACCAGCCTGATACAGGAATGGAAACCGAATCGCTGCATCGTCGGTTTGCCCTTGCATCCGGATGGCGCTGAACATGAAATGACGGTGCGTTGCCGGCGTTTCGCCAATCAATTGCACGGACGCTTCGGCGTCGAGACGGTCCTGGTGGATGAACGATATTCTTCCGCTGTCATCGCGCAGAAACGCGGCGAGCTGATTGATGCGCAGGCAGCGGCAATTATTTTGCAGCAATACTTTGACGACACCCATGAGCACAACCACACCTCCTCTTGATGCAGAAGCGCTGTATCAAAAACTGGCGCAGCATGTGCGCGCCGGGCTGCAAGGCGCAGACAATGTCGCCATCGTCGGCATTCATTCCGGCGGCGCCTGGCTGGCAGAACGCCTGGCCGCCGAACTGAAACTGAGCGACCGCCTCGGCTTCATCGACGTTTCCTTCTATCGCGACGACTTTGCCGAAAAAGGGTTGCGTTCCGACGTCAAGCCGAGCCAGATCGGTTTCGATGTCGAAGGCGCCACCATCCTGCTGGTCGATGACATTCTCTACACCGGCCGCACCACGCGTGCCGCGATCAACGAATTGTTCGACTACGGTCGCCCGGCCCGCATCCTGCTGGCGGCACTGGTCGACCGCGGCGGCCGTGAATTGCCGATCGCCGCCGACTTCCTGGCCGATACCTGCGAAGTCGGTCCGCAACAATCATTACAACTGCAACGCGCCGATGACGGCCGCTTTTCCCTGACGGTGGTACATGCATAACCCACAACTGAACAAAAATGGCGAATTGCAGCATTTGCTGACAATCGAAGGTTTACCCAAAGCGATCATCACCAACATTCTCGACACGGCATCCTCGTTCGTGAGCATTGGCGACCGCGAAGTGAAGAAAGTGCCGCTGATGCGCGGCAAGAGCGTTTTCAATCTGTTCTTCGAAAACTCCACGCGCACCCGCACCACCTTCGAAATCGCGTCCAAGCGTTTGTCGGCGGACGTCATCAACCTGAACATTTCTGCTTCCAGTGCCAGCAAGGGCGAATCCCTGCTCGACACCATCGACAATCTGGCAGCGATGCACGCCGACATGTTCGTGGTGCGCCATTCGCAATCGGGTGCGCCTTACCTGATTGCCAAGCATCTGATCGACACCAAGCAATCGCATGTGCACGTGGTCAACGCCGGCGACGGCCGTCATGCGCACCCGACCCAGGGTTTGCTGGACATGTACACGATCCGTCACTACAAGAAGGATTTTTCCAACCTGCGCGTGGCGATTGTCGGCGACATCTTGCACAGCCGCGTAGCACGTTCCGATATCCACGGCCTGACCACACTGGGCGTGCCGGAAGTGCGCGCCATCGGCCCGCGTACCTTGCTGCCGAGCGGTCTTGAGCAAATGGGCGTGCGCGTGTTCCACAACATGGAAGAGGGCCTCAAGGATGTTGACGTCATCATCATGCTGCGCTTGCAGAACGAACGCATGAGCGGCGCCTTGCTGCCGTCGGCACAGGAATTCTTCAAGAGCTACGGCCTGACGCCGGAACGGCTGGCGCTGGCCAAGCCGGACGCCATCGTGATGCACCCGGGGCCGATGAATCGCGGCGTTGAAATCGATTCGGCCGTGGCCGACGGCGCGCAGGCAGTGATTCTGCCGCAGGTAACTTTCGGCATTGCGGTGCGGATGGCGGTGATGAGTATTGTGGCGGGGAACTGAGCAAATGAAACTGCATATCAAGAATGGGCGACTGATCGATCCTGCCAACGGCATCGACGCGCAACAGGATGTCTATATCGCCGGCGGCAAGATTGTCGCCATCGGCAAGGCACCGGCGGATTTCGTCGCCGGCAAGGTAATTGATGCCAGCGGACTGGTGGTGGCGCCGGGCTTGGTGGATCTGAGTGCGCGCCTGCGCGAACCGGGTTACGAATACAAGGCGACGCTGGAATCGGAAATGCAGGCCGCCATGCAAGGCGGCGTCACCAGCCTGATCTGCCCGCCGGATACTGATCCGGTGCTGGACGAACCGGGTCTGGTGGAAATGCTCAAGCATCGCGCCAAATCGCTCAATCAGGCCCACGTCTATCCGCTCGGCGCACTGACCGTCGGCCTCAAAGGCAAGGCGCTGACCGAAATGGCCGAACTGACCGACGCCGGCTGCATCGGTTTTTCGCAAGCCGACGAACCGGTACTCGACACCACCGTGCTGCTGAGCGCGCTGCAATACGCCAAGACTTTTGACTACACCGTCTGGCTGCGTCCGCAAGACCCGCACCTTGGCCGTCACGGCATTGCCCACAGCGGTCCGGCGGCATCCCGTCTGGGATTGTCGGGCGTGCCGGTGATGTCGGAAACCATTGCGCTGTACACCATCTTCGAACTGGTACGCGCCACCGGTGCCCGAGTCCACCTGTGCCGCATGTCATCCGCTGCCGGTCTCGAACTGGTGCGTGCCGCCAAGCGCGAAGGCTTGCCGGTTACCTGTGACGTCGGTGCCCATCACATTCATTTGTCGGACATGGATATCGGCTTCTTCGATTCGAACGCGCGCGTCAATCCGCCATTCCGCTCGCAACGCGACCGCGATGCGATTCGTGCGGCGCTGACCGATGGTACGGTGGATGCGATTTGCTCCGACCACACGCCAGTCGACGATGACGAAAAACTGTTGCCGTTCGGCGAAGCATCGCCGGGCGCTACCGGTCTGGAATTGCTGCTGTCGCTGTCGCTCAAGTGGGCGCAAGAAGCCGATGCCGCCGGCGATGCCGTGGTCAATGCCGTTGCCAAGATCACTGCAGATGCGGCACGGGTCGCTGGCCTGCCGGCCGGCAATCTGAGTGTCGGCAGCATTGCCGATGTCTGCGTGTTCGACCCGCAAGTGCGCTGGACCGTGGAAGCCAAAGCCTTGGCCAGTCAGGGCAAGCACACCCCGTTCCTGGGCTACGAATTGTCGGGTCAGGTCAAGACCACCATCGTTTCCGGCCACGTCGCCTTCGTCAGATAAAAGCTGCGCATGATTTATTTTCGTTTGCTGCGCCTGATCGTGCACCTGTTCGTCGGTATGGGAATCTGTGCCTTCCTGTTTCCCTTCACCGACGCCGCCGGCCGTGAATCCTACACGCGGCGCTGGTCACATCGCCTGCTGGGGATTTGCGGTGTGCAATTGCGGGTACATGATCAACGCCAGGGGCATATCCCGCCGCGTGCGCTGATCGTTGCCAATCACGTGTCGTGGCTGGATATCTTCGTGGTCAACTCGCTGCAGCCATGCCGCTTTGTTGCCAAATCGGATATCCGCAGCTGGCCGTTCATCGGCTGGCTGTGCGCCAAGACCGGCACGATTTTCATCTCGCGCGGCAAGGCCAGCGACGTGCGCCGGATTTTCAAAGGTTTGGTCAGCAGCATGGAAGCCGGCGAACGCGTGGCTTTTTTTCCGGAAGGCACGACGGCAGCGCAAGGCAGTCTGCTGCCCTTTCATGCCAACCTGTTCGAAGCGGCAATCGATGCCAAGGTGCCGGTGCAACCCTACGCGCTGCGCTATCTGGACCGCAATGAGCAACTTCATCCGGCCGCCGATTTCATCGGCGACATGACGATTGCCCAAAGCATCATTGCGATTCTGGAAGCACGTGGCCTGACTGCGGAATTGACGCTGTTGCCGGCGATAGAAACCGATGGCGTGCATCGCCGTGATCTGGCGATCAGCGCCCGTGCCGCGATTGCCGGCGGATTAGGTTACGCTACGCTCACCCCGGACGCTGCGCCTGCGGACAATCCACCTGCAGCAACTGCCGATCCTCAAGCCGCAACGCGCTAAGCTTGCCGCCCCAGACGCAACCGGTATCGAGACCGATCAGGTTGGGGCGCAAGGTCAGACCCAGCGTTGACCAATGACCAAAGACTACCGTGACGTCAGCAGTCTTGCGACCCGGCACATCAAACCACGGCAGATACCCCGCGGGTGCGGCGCTCAGACTTTCCTTGATCGAAAACTCCATCGCCCCGTCCGCCGTACAAAAACGCAAGCGGGTCAAGGCATTGACGATGCAACGCAAGCGATCATGCCCTTGCAGCGCGTCATCCCAGGCGGCCGGCGCATTGCCATACATATTGCGCAAGAAATCCACCCAATCCGGCCCCTGCAAAGCCGTTTCCACCTCATGCGCCAGCGCCATCGTCTGCGCCGCATCCCACTGTGGCAACACCCCCGCATGAAACAACAGATGGCCTTGCTCGAACAAAGCCAAGGGACGGTGCCGCAACCAGTCCAGCAACTCTTCGCGATCCGGTGCATTCAGGATGTCGTCGAGCGTATCGGAAGCATGCGCCGGCCGGATACCCTGCGACACCGCCAGCAAATGCAAATCATGATTGCCCAGCACCGCCTGCGCCCGCGCACCAAGCGAACGAATCCGGCGCAAGGTCGCCAGCGACAACGGACCGCGATTGACGAGGTCGCCGACAAAGATCAGATTGGCGTCAGGAGATGCCTGATTGATAACATCAAGCAGATTGTCGAGCTGCCGGCCGCAGCCTTGCAGGTCGCCGATGGCGTAGGTGGGCATGTTGCTGCCAGTGAGGATAATCTCGCATTCTAACCGAGAGGACAGAGTCTGGCAGACAGGCAGAACCTCGTGCAATTGATAACTACTCGCATTTAATGGCTGGATTTGTCGCAATATCCACATTTTTCGAGTAAAGCCGCTGACGTTTTGTGTCATCCATATGTCACCGGGGGCTTCTCCCGTTAAAATGTCGGACTAGCGTTTTTGCGCCAATATTTGGAATAACAGATGATTTTAGTCACCGGCGGCGCGGGATTTATCGGCGCCAATTTCGTGCTCGACTGGCTGGCACAGTCAGACGAGGCCGTGCTCAATGTTGACAAGCTTACCTATGCTGGCAACCTGAATAACTTGTCGACATTGCAAGATGATCGGCGACACGTCTTCGTGCGCGCTGACATTTGCGATCAGGATGCGATTGCAGCATTGTTGAACAAATACCAGCCGCGCGCTGTGGTGCATTTTGCGGCCGAAAGCCATGTCGACCGCTCGATTCACGGTCCGCGTGATTTCATCAACACGAATATCAATGGCACCTTCAGCCTGCTGGAAGCTGCACGCGCATACTGGAGCGGCTTGCCAGACCAGAAACAGCGCGATTTCCGCTTTCTGCATGTGTCGACCGATGAAGTGTATGGCAGCCTTGGTGCTGACGACGCACCCTTCACCGAAACCACCGCTTATGCACCGAACAGTCCGTACTCGGCATCCAAGGCCGCATCGGATCATCTGGTAAGGTCGTATCACCACACCTACGGCTTGCCGACGCTGACCACCAATTGTTCCAACAATTACGGCCCTTACCATTTCCCGGAAAAATTGATCCCGCTGATCATCGCCAACGCCCGCGCCGGCAAACCGCTGCCGATCTACGGTGACGGCCAGCAAGTGCGCGACTGGTTGTACGTCGGCGACCACTGCGCCGCAATCCGCCGTGTGCTCGAAAGTGGCAAGCCGGGCGAGGTCTACAACGTCGGCGGCTGGAATGAAAAAGCCAACCTCGATGTCGTTCATGTTCTGTGTGACATGCTGGATCAGATGGACCCGAAACAGAGCGGCAGTTACCGCGACCAAATCACATTCGTCGCTGATCGTCCAGGGCATGATCGCCGTTACGCGATCGATGCGCGCAAGATTGAGCGTGAGCTGGGCTGGAAACCATCCGAAACGTTTGATAGCGGTATTCGCAAGACAGTGGAATGGTATTTGGCTCATCAGGAATGGGTTGGGGATGTGCAGTCGGGGGAGTATTTGAAGTGGGTCGAGAAGAATTACAACCAGCGTACAGCTGAGAAGGAAGCAACGTGAACGCGACAACGCCCCGCAAGGGCATCATCCTGGCCGGCGGGTCCGGTACGCGTCTTTATCCGGTAACGATGGCGGTATCGAAGCAATTGTTGCCGGTCTATGACAAGCCGATGATTTATTACCCTTTGACAACGCTGATGTTGGCGGGGATCAGGGAAATTCTGATTATTTCTACGCCGCACGACACGCCCAGATTTGAAGAGCTGTTGGGAGATGGTTCGCAGTGGGGTATCAGTTTGTCGTATGCGGTTCAGCCTTCTCCGGACGGTTTGGCGCAGGCGTTTATTATCGGGCGCGAGTTCATTGCTGATGGCCCTTCGGCGCTGATTCTTGGCGATAATATTTTTTACGGTAATGAATTCGAGTCGCAGCTGCAGGCAGCTTCTTCGTGCGACGAAGGTGCCACTGTATTTGCATATCACGTCAATGATCCGGAGCGGTACGGTGTAGTTGAATTTGATGCGCAACAGCGTGCGGTCAGCATCGAAGAAAAACCGTTGCAACCAAAATCGAATTTCGCCGTAACCGGATTATATTTTTACGACAGTTATGTCTGCGATATCGCAGATGGTGTTAAGCCATCTGCACGCGGAGAGTTGGAAATTACTGATATCAATCGCGTCTATCTTGAACGCAATTGTCTCAATGTCGAAGTCATGGGGCGCGGTATGGCATGGCTCGATACGGGCACCCATGATTCGCTGCTTGAAGCCGGGCAATTTATTGCAACTATTGAAAATCGACAGGGCCTCAAAATTGCCTGTCCTGAAGAGATTGCCTATCGCAAGCACTATATCGATGCTACGCAATTAGAGGCATTGGCGCTGCCTTATAAAAAGAATGGCTACGGACATTACCTGATGCAATTGTTGAAGAGTGGCGCATCCTGATTGTAGAGAAACAATCGGTATAACAATGTGCGGCGGCGTGGCTAATGGCTGAATTTTGAAATGCTGAGTCTTGTCAGTTTTTCTGGCAGGAGCAGATTCCGGTCACAGGTGTTCGAACGAGCGATGCTCGCAGTGCGATGCGAAATTTATTTGTGTGAAGACGATATTGTTCGTTTCACGGATATTTACGAGTGAGCCTAAGCTGAATTACATGGGCTGGTTTTCACGGGGTACAAAGAAAGACAATATGACTAAAGTTGCACTAATCACCGGCGTGACCGGCCAGGACGGTGCCTATCTGGCAGAATTCTTACTGAACAAAGGCTATGAAGTACACGGTATCAAGCGCCGTACCTCCCTGTTCAATACTGATCGCATCGATCATCTGTATCAGGACCCGCATGAAAGCAATCGCCGCTTCGTGCTGCATCATGGCGACATGACCGATTCGTCCAGCCTGATTCGTATCATTCAGCAAACCCAGCCGGATGAAATTTATAATCTGGCCGCGCAAAGCCACGTTGCAGTGAGTTTCGAGGAGCCTGAATACACGGCCAACTCGGATGCGCTAGGGGCGTTGCGGGTGCTGGAAGCGATCCGCATTCTTGGGCTGGAAAAGAAATCGCGGTTTTATCAGGCATCAACGTCGGAGTTGTATGGACTGGTGCAGGAAACGCCGCAGAAGGAAACCACACCGTTTTATCCGCGCAGTCCTTATGCGGTTGCGAAGTTGTATGCATATTGGATTACGGTCAATTATCGTGAAGCGTATGGCATGTACGCGTGTAATGGAATTCTGTTCAATCACGAATCACCGAATCGCGGCGAAACCTTTGTCACCCGTAAAATTACCCGCGCACTGGCGCGCATCAAGCTCGGCCTGCAGGAATGTCTGTATCTCGGCAACATGGATGCCAAGCGTGACTGGGGTCATGCCCGGGATTACGTCGAAATGCAATGGCTGATGCTGCAACAGGACCAGCCGGATGATTTCGTCATCGCCACAGGCGTGCAATACAGCGTGCGCGATTTCGTCGCTGCTGCGGCACGTGAGCTGGGTATCTCCATCACCTGGAGCGGAAGTGGTGTCGATGAAAAGGGATACGACGCGCAGGGTAAATGCATCGTGTCGGTTGATCCCCGTTACTTCCGTCCTACCGAGGTTGAGAGTTTGCTGGGCGATGCATCGAAAGCCAAAAGAGTGCTGGGTTGGTCGCCGACAACTACGTTTGACGAACTGGTCGCGGAAATGGTGCGGGAAGATTTGAAAGCTGCGGAGAAAGACGAATTGGTCAAGCAGCACGGACACAGTACTTTTGCTTACCGTGAGTGAGAAGCGTATGTCCGCAGTAAACAAGGATGCAAAGATTTATGTTGCCGGGCATCGCGGCATGGTCGGATCTGCAATTGTCCGCAGGCTGATTGCGGGCGGCTATACGAATATTCTCTTACGTACGCATGGTGAACTGGATTTGCTGGATCAGACCCGAGTCAAAGAATTTCTCTCCCTGGAGAAGCCTGATTACATTTTTCTGGCGGCGGCGAAAGTCGGCGGCATACAGGCCAACAACATCTATCGGGCCGATTTCATTTACCAAAACCTGCTGATGGAGGCGAATGTGATCGGCGGGGCGCATC
Organism: Herbaspirillum autotrophicum; assembly: GCF_001189915.1. Lineage (GTDB taxonomy): Bacteria > Pseudomonadota > Gammaproteobacteria > Burkholderiales > Burkholderiaceae_D > Herbaspirillum > Herbaspirillum autotrophicum. Next base: position 41,599 of record NZ_LFLS01000014.1, on the reverse strand, counting down.
AAGCAGGAGTGAAGGATCTCATGTTCCTTGGTTCGTCCTGTATTTACCCCCGGGATTGCGCGCAACCGATCAAGGAAGAGTACTTGCTGACAGGGCCGCTGGAACCAACCAACGAGCCGTATGCGATTGCGAAAATTGCCGGTGTGAAGTTGTGTGAATCATACAACCGGCAGTTTGGTACGCGATACGTCTCGGCGATGCCAACCAATTTGTATGGCCCCAATGATAATTATGATTTGTACAACAGCCACGTTTTGCCGGCGCTGTTGAAAAAAACACATGAAGCCAAGCTGCGGGGCGACCGCAAGCTGGTGGTGTGGGGCTCGGGCAAGCCAATGCGTGAATTCCTTTATGTCGATGACATGGCAGATGCATGTGTTTTCATGATGGAGAACGGCATTGGCGAGGGATTATTTAATGTTGGTACCGGTACCGACGTGACGATTCGCGAGCTGGCAGAAACGATTATGCGCACCGTTGGATTTGATGGTGAAATCGAGTTCGATAGCCGCAAGCCGGACGGTACCCCTAGAAAACTGCTGGATGTGTCCTTGCTGGCAGGACGAGGATGGACCGCCAAAGTTGATTTGGGGCGCGGCATCGCCATGACTTATCAAGATTATTTGGTGAATGTTTCTTGATACTTTCGGTTTATCCCTTTTTTCATACTTAGCTTTACCCTTGCATCTGCGCGCATAAAATGATCAAATGCGACTGTTCATCAATTGAACATGAGGCGTGTTCTACGGTTAATGGTTAAATTTAGATGTATGTTGAGCGAGGCAGACATGTTGGATGACGAGAGTCGCTATAGGATTTTGAAGCAGCTTGATTTGAGTCCGGGTATCAGTCAGCGTGAATTGGCCAAAGACTTGGGGATCAGTCTGGGTAAGGTTAATTACTGTATCAATGCTCTTATCGAGAAGGGGTTGGTCAAGGTCAATAATTTTCAAAATAATCCAAATAAGCGCGGCTATATTTATCTGCTGACTCCTAGCGGTATCGAGGCGAAAGCAATCATTACTTTGAGTTTTCTCAAGTCAAAGATGGCCGAGTATGAGGGGTTAAAGAATGAAATTGCCCGTTTGCAACAGGAAGTCGAAACGCTGGAAATAATTAAAAATTGATCCTGTGCTATCGGGTCTTAATGATGCAACCGCCAATATATTCAGCGTCTGCGCTCGAGGCGGCGCGAAGTGCAAACCAAAGGAGTAGCATGTTTAATGGCAAGTCAATTTTTATTTCTGGTCGTGCCGGTTTATTCGGCAAGCACCATACCCAAACTGTATGCGTCGACAGCGATCGGGCTGCAGCATGACTATTCCCTACGGCCGACAAGATATTAACGAGCAAGATATTCAGGCAGTTGTCGATGTATTGAAATCCGACTGGCTGACACAGGGGCCGACGATTCCACGCTTTGAGGAAGCAGTGGCAAGTCACTGTGGTGGAAAATATGCCATTGCTGTTACGAATGCAACGTCGGCACTGCATATCGCTTGTTTGGCGTTGGGGGTTGGTCCAGGCGATGTCGTGTGGACCTCTCCGAATACCTTTGTCGCGTCGTCCAACTGCGCACTCTATTGCGGCGCAACTGTTGATTTTGTCGACATTGATGCGCGCACTTACAACATGAGCGTAGAAAAACTACGCGAGAAACTGGTGTTGGCAGAGTCCAAGGGACGCCTGCCAAAAGTGGTCATCCCGGTTCATTTTGCCGGTCAGTCTTGTGAAATGCGCGAAATAAAAGCGCTGGCCGATCAGTATGGGTTCCGGATTATCGAGGATGCCTCACATGCAATTGGCGGGAGATATCTTGGCGAGCCGGTGGGCAACTGTCGTTATTCCGATATCGTCATCTTCAGTTTTCACCCGGTAAAGATTATTACCACCGCTGAGGGCGGGATGGCGGTGACGAATAATCCGGAATTGGACGTCAGATTGCGCCTTTTTCGCAGCCATGGAATCACTCGCGATACGGAACTAATGGTGGGGAAAAGCGCGGGAGCTTGGGATTACGAGCAGATTGCCTTGGGATATAACTATCGCATGACCGATATTCATGCAGCGCTGGGTGTAAGCCAGATGAATCGTCTTGAGGAGTTTTGCGAACGCCGCCGGGCACTCGCTGCCCGATATAACGAGGCGCTGAAGGATCTTCCTATCGGGTTGCCGTGGCAGCATCCAGACACGGAATCGTCCTTTCATCTGTACCCGATCAGGTGTCTTGGTTCAAATGCTTCGGATGGCCGTCGTGCGGTATTTGATAAATTGCGCGCTGTCGACATTATCGTGAATGTTCACTATAGACCGGTACATACCCAACCTTATTATCAAAAACTTGGTTTTGCCGTAGGCGACTTCCCTGTAGCAGAGCAATTTTATTCGCAAGCCATCAGTATTCCAATGTTCGCGGCGCTATCGGATGACTCAGCCATTACCGTTATTAACGCGATTTCGTCGGCGGTGAGAGGGTAGCAATGTTGTCGCGACACATCATTGTTCAATCGAACATATCTCGATGCACATCCCAGTAACGTCTGCGTGCAGATTAATAATCGTTCCGGCGACGGTTGAACCTGCCGTCAATGAGGTATTTCAATGAAAATTGCTGTTATTCCGGCGCGCGGTGGTAGCAAGCGGATCCCCAGAAAAAATATTAGGGAGTTCTGCGGCAAACCTATGATTGCGCATTCAATTTTGGCGGCTCAAAATTGCGGACTCTTCGATCAGGTTATTGTTTCCACGGACGATTCGGAAATTGCTGAAATTGCAAAAAAATGGGGTGCTGATGTGCCGTTTATCAGGCCGCCCGAGTTATCGGATGACTTTGTTGGAACAACGGATGTTGTTGCGCATGCATCGAAATGGGCAATGGAGCATCACCTCGACGTGGAAGCAGTATGCTGTATTTATGCTACAGCTCCATTCATGACTCCAGATGATCTTGGTAGAGGATTGGATGCATTAAATTCACACGATTGGGCTTATGCTTTTTCAGTTACTGAATTTGCTGCGCCGATATTTCGCTCATTCAAAGCAGGATTGGCCGGTGGGGTAGAAATGTTTTTTCCTGAATATTTTTCAACGCGCTCCCAGGATCTACCGCTAGCCTTCCACGATGCGGGCCAATTCTATTGGGGGCGGCCATCTTCCTGGTGTGAGAAAAAACAAATTTTCTCCCCTGAATCAACTCCGGTGATTATTCCGCGCTGGCGCGTTCAGGATATTGATACCGAAGACGATTGGATCAGGGCTGAACTAATCGCCTCCGCGATGACGTTGCGAAAATAATAGGTATATGGAAATGAAGGTCGCGATTCGAGTTGATGCTTCGTCTCAGATAGGTGTAGGTCATTTAATGCGTTGTTTAACATTAGCCGATGCTTTGAAAGAACGAAAGGCCGAAGTTACGTTTATTACTCGGGATTTAATCGAGAGTCTCGAGACGCTCGTGAAAAATCACGGTCATCGACATGTGAAGTTGAGAAATGATCGACATTCGGACAACGTTGTCGAACGCGACGTAATGCAATTGGCGCATGCTCATTGGTTGCCGGTAGATTGGAAATATGATGCGGAGCAAACAGTAGCTTGCTTAAACCGATTAGGTCAGTTCGATTGGCTTGTGGTGGATCATTACGCACTGGATGCGCAATGGGAAAACGCAGTGGAAACAGTAGTTCAAAAAATACTAGTTATAGATGATCTCGCGGATAGGGCGCATTCTTGCAATTTGTTGGTAGACCAGAATTCATATCGTGAATATGAATATCGGTATGATAATTTGGTTCCTTCCAATTGTCTGAAATTATTAGGTGCAAGCTACGCACTGCTGAGACAAGAGTTCAAATCTGCAAGATCTTCGCTTAGAAAACGCGACGGGAAAATATCCAATATATTGGTTTTTTTCGGAGGCGGGGATGCAACAAATGAAACCTGTAAAGTGCTTCATAGCATAAAAAACATCGGCATTGATCAGGTAGCGGTAAGTGTTGTCGTGGGGGCCGCGAATCCACATGTTACCGATATTAGAAAATTATCTAATCAGATGCAGAATGTGACCGTGCATGTAGATATAGATTACATCTCACAACTTATGCAAGATGCTGATTTAAGTATAGGTGCGGCTGGCTCGGCAACTTGGGAGAGATGCGCGTTAGGTCTTCCATCGATACTCATTGCATTGGCGGAAAATCAGATAGAAATTGCTAAAAGCGTGGAGCGTCTTGGAGCCGGTATCTATCTTGGGATCTTCTCCGAAGTTACACAGGAATCAATTGAGATGGCGATTCGGTATTCTTTTGAGCATCCCCAAAAAATATCCGAGATGAGCCGAATTGCTGCTGCTCTAGTTGATGCTGAAGGTTGCCAGAGAGTGCTAAAAAAAATGGAAACGAATATATGAGAATTTCACTCCTCTGTTCTGATATTCACCATCCAATTTATCCTTGTTTGGAAAGCTGGAAAGAAATTAATTGTAATAAACACGACATCAATATTGTTCAGCATGGAAGTCAATTGGAGGGGGGGGATATTCTGTTTTTGATTTCATGCAGCGAAGTCATCGACAACATAATCCGTTCAAAATTTGCTGCCTCTTTAGTCATACATGCAAGTGATTTGCCGAATGGCAAGGGATGGTCTCCACACATCTGGCAGATATTAGAAGGTAAAAATGAAATAACTGTGACGTTGTTGGAAGCCGAAGATAAAGTCGACAGCGGCCGAATCTGGTCGCATATAAAAATATGCTTGAGCGGTCATGAGCTCGCAGATGAAATCAATACCTTGCTATTCCGCGCCGAAATCGAACTGATGGACTTTGCAACCAGAGAATTTTTGAATATAAAGCCATACCCTCAAAATGACTCCGGATCAACATACTATCGAAAGCGAACTCCGGACGATAGTCGCCTTGATCCGAACAAATCTTTGGCAGAGCAATTTAATTTAATTCGAGTTGCGGATTCGACGAGATTTCCTAATTTTTTTGAGTTACATGGTTTTAGATACGAATTGATTGTCAAAAAGGCAGGACGATGAAAAGTTTAAGTAATCCAATAAAAATTGGTAAAAGATTGATCGGTTTTGATGCCCCGCCATTCGTGATTGCCGAGATGTCTGGCAATCACAACCAATCCTTAATGCGTGCGCTTGAGATCGTGGATGCCGCTGCAAAAGCAGGTGCTCATGCATTAAAAATACAAACATATACGGCCGATACGATGACCTTGGATCTGGATGAGGGTGATTTTTTTATCACTGATCCAAAGAGTCTGTGGAACGGTACATCGCTGTATAAACTTTATCAGCAGGCGCATACGCCCTGGGACTGGCACAAACCTATTTTTGATCGTTGTCGTGAATTGGGGATGATCGGTTTCAGTACACCGTTTGACGATACTGCGGTTGATTTTCTGGAGGAGCTGGACGTCCCCTGCTATAAAATTGCATCGTTTGAAAATACCGATTTACCGCTGATACGAAAAGTGGCGGCAACAGGCAAGCCGATGATTATTTCTACCGGTATGGCAAGCATTGCCGAGCTGGACGAAACGGTTCGGGCTGCGCGTGATGCTGGGTGCGAAGACTTGATTCTGCTCAAATGCACGAGTACATATCCTGCGACGCCGGAAAATACCAATATTTTGACAATTCCACACATGCGGGACTTATTTGGTTGTCAGGTGGGTCTCTCCGATCACACCATGGGAGTTGGCGTGGCAGTGGCAAGCGTCGCTTTAGGTGCTTCGGTTATTGAAAAACACTTTACCTTAAGTCGCGTTGATGGCGGAGTGGATTCAACTTTTTCATTAGAGCCGGCTGAAATGCAGTCCCTCGTGATAGAAAGTGAAAGAGCGTATCGAGCGCTTGGGAACGTTTCATATGGTACGACCACAGTCGAGCAGCCCAGTCTTAAATTCCGGCGGTCGTTATACTTTGTTGCCGACTTGCAGGTGGGCGAGGTTATCACAGAGGATAATGTGCGCGCTATTCGGCCTGGTTACGGCTTGGCACCAAAATTTACCGATTTGGTTCTGGGGCGACATGTAAATTGTGCGGTGAGGCGCGGTACGCCCGTGTCGTGGGATTTGATCCGGTGAAAATCGCAGCAAATAACATCAGCTTCTCTAAATTACTGAAATCGTGGCGAGACTATGGTGAATTTTCCCTCTATGCCAAATTTCTGGATGAATCACGAAAACCTATGGGTAGCACGGTAATCGGAGCGGCGAGAAGTGAGCACCGATCTGTATTCTTTTATTTATCTCTGCTTTATAAAAAAAGCAAAGAAATCGTGCAGCTTGTTGTTTTACTTTTTCAATGTCAATTTGCACCAAAAAATCGTGTGATTATTTTCAATCATACGTCTCGTCGTCGCATTACTGAAGCAGGAGTCAGACCATTTTATTTGCCGAATGAAAATTTTCAGTTAAAAAATAAGATCATATTTGAAGACCGTGCTTTTAACTTTGCCTACCCATCTGGTACCGTCAAATTAACTTCTCTTGCACTGGATCGCTGCAGCGGAATTTTTGTACGGCTGTTGGCGCTTTACGCGAGGCTTGTTTATGGATCGTACGATACGGATATTCTTTCTTTTATTGTGAGATTCAAGCTTTGGGAAGTTGTTTTGCGGATGCTCAGACCTGCACGTGTGCAGGTAATGGTTTGGTACGGTAAAGAGCCAATGATCGCAGCATGTAAAGAGCTGGGGATTGAGATATGGGACATGCAGCATGGAATTATTTATGAAGAACATCCCATCTACAATTTAATCGCAGCAAATAGCGTTACGGGTAGTAGTTATTTGCGCCCAGACAAATGTCTTGTGTATGGTGAGTACTGGAGGCAGCATTTGTTGAGGTCAGGATGGCCATGCGACGATGTTGTAGTTTCAGGATATTTCCCAGATACGAATGTCGGTTACGCTCACGTTGCTGATGCACCATACGTTCTTTATACGTCGCAACCGCATAGCAATCAATTGATTATTGAGCATATCCGGGCAATTCAAGGGGAGCTGAAGTCAAGAGGATGGCATGCATTGATTGCATTGCATCCTTCCGAGAATGCGGATGGATACCGTCAAATTCTCTCTGACTCGGTAAAAATTACTAAATTCGACTCCTATGATTTGCTGAGAAATTGTATGGTGCATGTCAGCTTTACTTCTACGTTGCTTTGGGAAGCAATGCTATTTGAGAAGCCAAGTTTTATTTTGCAATATGGACGCGAGGCTGTCGGTTTATTGAGCGACTTGGTGCGCTTTGGCTATGGCAGGACGTTAACTGTGGATGAGTTCCCTGAACCGTTTCAATTACCCCAGGTACCGCCGCGCGAGTATTTTTTTGCGATGACGAATAAAGAGTTATTGAGTAATTAAACATTGAAAGAACTGTGTAATGGCATGTATTTTGAAAATTCCTGTTGATGCAGCAAAGGGCGTTGTGACCTTTACTACGCAGGAACAGCGTGTCATCAATGCAAATCCCGTCTTGCAAAATGCATTGGTAAATTTACGACGGCGCTATGTTGTGGGCTTGCATTTCAATTGGCATAACCACAAATTTACGCCCGACCAGAATTTCGATTTTTTCATGGCCGGCGCAGGGGATCTTATTCCGGTGACGGATAAGCCTTTTCGTTTGTTTCCATTGGATGCATGTAACTTCACGCCAGCAATATATTCACCTGATCATACTCAAAAATTTTGGGATATTCTGATTGTAGGTAATCCGGTATTTTTTAAGCGACCCGAAGTTGTATTGAGGACGATCAGAAAATTATTTGATCAAACCGGACGTAAATTCCGGGTGCTGTACATTTGTCCAATGCCACAATATCGCCGTGGTGATGTGTCGAGCGTGTTTTATGACGTCCGAAAATATTATGAAGCCATGTTCACCAAGGATGAGCGTAACTGGTTTACTTTGTTGACCACTACTTTTAATTCTCCTTTTCCTTTTGATCGGCAAACGTTGTCGGTATTTTTCCGCAATAGCCGTGTGTTTTTGCATTGCGCGACTGAAGAACGGCGCTGTCGCATCGCTGCATATGCATGGTGTGCAGGCTTGCCGGTTGTGGCATATCCCTCTGTTGCTTCGATTTTGCCACCGAATTTACAGGAAGAGCCGGGCTATTTTTGTGTTGAGAATGATGAAAGCTATGTCTCATCTCTTCTCCGTGCTTTGGAGTCCAGTGAGAGTTTTGATCCGACTCCTTATCGCCAGGCATTGTCAGAGACATATATGGTATCGGAGCTTGATCAACGCTTGACTGCTGTTTTTTCGGAAATGGGAGATCACTATTCCAATAGTCCTCTGCTGGGAAAAAATCTTGATATTCGTCTTGGCTGGCATCATCAAGGCATCGGGGGGGACAGTAATGGTTTAAGGCAATCGCTGGAAGAGTTCATGGGTATGTTGAGCGAATTGAAGCCTGAGGCCAAATTACTTACTCCCGATGTTCTTAATGCCGAATACCCTGAGCAGATACTTGCCGGGGAAGGTGGGCAGAGAAAAATCGGCGACATTTCACTGATAGAAAAGCAGTCTCTTTATTTGAATTCTCGCCGGACTTGGTTTCGTATCTACCGTGCTATTATCGCGCGCCTCCGTTTAAACTGAAGTTATATATTCCCATGAAAACCCAACAGACAGTCATTATTGATGCAAGTAGCGCGCGGTCGCAATATTGGCGGGATTTATGGCGCTATCGTGATTTACTCTATTTTCTTTCCTGGCGCGATATCCTGGTGCGTTATAAAGAGACTGTTATTGGCCTGGCTTGGGCTGTTTTGCGCCCATTTTTGACAATGGTTATTTTTACCATCGTGTTTGGTCAAATTGCCAAGTTGCCATCCAATGGTGTTCCTTATCCTTTGATGGTATTTGCTGCGATGCTGCCCTGGTACTTTTTCTCGTCTGCTTTTACTGAGTCGGGGAATAGTCTGCTCGCAAATAGCAACATGATTTCCAAGGTGTATTTCCCCCGGCTAATTATTCCTGCAAGTACGATTGCAGTTTGTCTTGTCGATTTGCTGATTTCGTTTGTCATCATGTTCGGAATGATGCTGTGGTACCAAGTCATGCCGACTTTCCGATTACTGGTTCTGCCCCTGTTTATTTTGTACGCGACAGCTACAGCAATGGGTATTGGTCTTTGGTGTGCTGCCTTGAATGTTAAATATCGTGATTTTCGCTACATCATCCCGTTTGTCGCACAGATAGGCTTATATGTTTCGCCGGTAGGCTTTGACTCGAGCATGATTCCCGAGCAATGGAGATTGATTTATTACATTAATCCCATGGTTGCCGTCATCGATGGATTTAGGTGGTCATTGCTGGGGCAAAATTTTGAGCTTTATTGGCCGGGTTTTATCTTGTCGTTAACGTTGGTCGTCACTCTGTTAGTTACAGGGATTACCTTTTTTCGCCGCACTGAAAACACTTTTGCCGACGTCATATGAGCACCGCAATTTCAATAAAAAATCTTGGTAAGTCATATATTCTGAAGCATCAGAAGACCGGTGGCGGAGGTTATGTTTCTTTGCGAGATGAATTGTCAGCAAGCTTTCGGGGAATATTTTCAACTAAATGCAGAGAATCAAACACGGCAAATAGTGCAGAAGTTTTTTGGGCGCTGGATGATGTGTCTTTCGATGTTCAACCGGGTGAGAGGGTTGGTATTATCGGCCGGAATGGGGCCGGTAAAAGTACATTGTTAAAAATCATTTCCCGCATTACTTCGCCAACGCGTGGAAGAATAGAGATTACTGGACGTGTCGCGAGTTTGTTGGAAGTCGGTACCGGGTTTCATCCTGAGCTCACGGGGCGCGAAAACATTTTTTTAAATGGAGCTGTGCTTGGTATGAGCCGTAACGATATTCGTCGTAAGTTTGACGAAATCGTTTCTTTCGCTGAAGTAGAGCGTTTTCTTGATACCCCGGTGAAAAGATATTCCTCCGGGATGTATATGCGACTGGCATTTGCAGTAGCGGCGCATCTGGAACCCGAAATTTTGGTGGTTGATGAAGTGCTGGCGGTTGGTGATGCAGAGTTCCAGAAAAAATGTTTAGGGAAAATGCGTGAAGTCGGGCAAGAGGGGCGTACGGTCTTGTTTGTGAGCCATAACATGGGGGCTATTTCTGAATTTTGCGATCGTGCAATATTACTGAATAAAGGCAATGTTTTTGCTGATGGTACGCCAGCCGATATTATTTCCGTTTATTCCGGTAAAGCCTTTCATGCTGGCAGCGGCATGATCGAGTTGGAGGATGATTCGGATAGTGACTGTTCGATCACTAGAATCGCGTTGCTGAATCATGAAAGCACGCAAAGTAGTCAATTTGATCTCTCTGAGACCCTTACGATTGAGATTGACTATGTTGTTAGGACTCGCTTAGCCGAGTTGCAGATGGCGGTGACAGTTATAAAAGAGGGCATAGATTTATTTCAGGCATTTGATAATGATGATTATGCCGACATAACTCCTGTTGAACCTGGCTCCTATCGCCTTCGATACATCATCCCTGCGCGTGTTTTAAAAGAAGGAAATTACAGCATCCGAGTTCAATGTGGACTACCGAATAAGCTCTATCAGGATATTAATGCGGGTTTGGGCTTTGATGTCTCGAGCCATGTCGTCAATACCTTTAAACGGAGTTTTCGGAAAGATCGGCCTGGGCAAATAATATCGCCAGGAACTTGGCATAAAGGCTGACGATATTCAATCCGTTGTCGAATGCTCGTGTTCCTTTCAATCCAAATGCATCCTGCTGCGCAAAAATTGCTAGAGAGTCACTTTGCAAATTGCTTGGATGAGAAAAAAAGTATCTTTAAGCTTCAGCGATTTTTCACTTTATCTACAAATTTTTCGCAGTGCCCATTGGAAAGATAACGCGTGCTTTTTAATTCTTACGAATTTGTATTTATTTTTTTTCCAGTCGTGTTTATCGGGTTTTTCTTAATTGCCAAGAAAAATCATTCGTATGCAGAAATTTTTCTCGCATTAGCGTCATTGTGTTTTTATGGATGGTGGAGTTTGCAAGCGCTCCCATTACTTTTGGGTTCGATTGTATTTAACTATTTAATCGGGAAAAAATTGCGCGGGGGGAGCGTATATGTATTTTATTTTGGACTAATTGCAAATTTGGCGGTGTTAGGTTTTTTTAAATATGCTGATTTTTTTGTAAGTAATATAAATTACATGTTCGATTCGATGGGAATTCGCAGAATTGCTGCGTTGAATATTATTCTTCCGATCGGCATCTCATTTTATACATTTACTCAGATTGCATTTTTAGTAGATTGCTGGAAAGGCAAAGTCAAAGAGCAATTCTTTTTTCGCTATTTATTATTTGTCACCTATTTCCCGCATTTGATTGCAGGACCGATCATACATCACGCTCAAATAATGTCGCAGTTCGCGAACTCCCAGATTTACAGAGTCGATTATAAGAAATTGTCGATAGCGATAATTTTCGTTGTCATCGGCATGGCCAAGAAAATATTGCTGGCAGATCCGCTCGGGGAGTCTTCTGATATTTTATTTGGGGTGGCTCGCGAAGGAGTCGCTCCCTCTATGATCATGTCATGGTTAGGGGTGTTGGCTTATACATTTCAAATATATTTTGACTTCTCCGGATATTCCGATATGGCTATTGGGATATCGTTAGCGTTAGGAATTTATCTACCAATAAATTTTAATTCGCCCTATCAAGCTACCAACATCATTGATTTCTGGCGCCGTTGGCATATATCGCTTTCTGTTTTTCTACGAGATTATCTATACATCCCATTGGGAGGGAATAGATTTGGGAATTTTCGACGCTACATCAATCTGTTTATAACGATGTTACTTGGAGGTCTTTGGCACGGCGCCAATTGGACATTTGTATTATGGGGGGCTGCGCACGGTTTATTTCTGATTATCAACCATCGCTGCGAGTCATTTTTTTCCGGGAAATTAGCCTTCCAGTCATGCTGGTGGATATTTTTTAGTCGTGTGATTACCTTTTTAGCTGTGGCATCAGCATGGGTTTTATTTCGCGCAGATAACCTTTCGGCGGCAATCACTATATATGAAGGAATGTTAGGTTTTGGTGGTAAGACTGAAGGCGCTTTTTTTCACGGTTTTTTAGCGGATGCACGAAGACTTTCTCCCGATGGCCCTATTTGGTTGGTTGGTACGATCTTTATTGCTGCGTTGATTGCTTTCTTCGCACCTAATCTAAACGGTTTGCTCCATTCAGCAAGGAATTCTTCTATTGTTCAAAAATTGACTCACTGGGGATTTGCGCCTGTATTCGCCGGTATATTTTTTCTTTGCATACTGCGATTTGCAAAAAATAGTCCATTTTTGTATTTTCAATTCTGATGAAGAAATTTTCTCTGTGTTTTTTGATTTCTTTGTTTGTGATGGCGATTATCACAGCGGCGATAAATTTTTATCTTGATCCCTCAGGCATTTTTAAAAATGCGAATTCTAAAGGAGAGTTCCGTCTGGCTAAGGCATTTTCTGAGAAACATCAAAATGTTGCTATTGGAACAAACTATGACGAAAGATTATTTCAGAAGTTTAGAATGGATTGGGAGAATTTAAAACCGGAGGTAGTCGTTGTTGGTTCTTCGCGGTCAATGCAAATTAGTTCTGGCGCCATTAACGCCGCAGTTTTGAATTTCTCTGTCAGCAGCGCAAGTATCGAAGATTTGATAGCACTTTCTTTAAGTGCGAATTCAAAATTTAGAGCCAAGAGATATGTGATCGGCGTTGATCCGTGGATGTTCAATGAATCATTTACTTCAAGTAGATGGGAAAGCATTTCTCCTGAATATATTAAAGCGACAAAGACTTTGCATATTGATGAGAGAACTGCCAGTTCAACGACGACAAAGTATTTGCAACTTGTGAATTACGAATATACGAAGCAGTCTCTTATTTTGTCTTTTAAAAAAAGAAGGTCTGCCGAAATGGAATTTTTTTTTAAAGACGATGATATTTCCTATCCTAATCTGGACTTGATCAGAGTCGATGGGAGTCGAATTTATAATTCCGTATACGCAGGTCGCTCGCCTGAGGAAGTTCAAGCGATTGCTCGTAAGCTCTCGACATCAAAAGATACTTCTTTTGCTGATTTTCGAATTTCCAAATCTCGACTGGAAGTTTTTTTTAAATTAATTAATTTTTTAAAGGAAAACGCAGAGGTATCAATTTTTTTTGCGCCATTTCATCCCGCTGCATATCCGTCCCTCGAACAGCAATACCCTCAGATTGGGCAGATTGAACAGTTGATTCGTGCTAAATTTTTGAAGGTCGGTCACGTACAGTTAATTGGCTCCTTTGATCCAAAAATTGCAAATTGTCAACAATCCGAATTTTTCGATGGTATGCATCCCAAGGCGACATGTATTCAGCGCATGTTTATCGTGGGACGGGATTAAGAGCGGTCGTTGTTGGGTTGGTATAATTGCCCCTGTCAATCGTTACATCATGCAATTTGTTTTTTGACTTTCTTACGTATAAAACCATATTTATCTTGAAATAACGAAAGGGCCCGTATGCCGCAAAAAGAAACTATGTCGAGCGAGGTTTTGCATATAAATCTACCAAATTTATTCGATAACTTTCATGAGCGCAGAACTAGACGACAACGATTCCTAAAATCGATTCGCCCAATAAAGAACATTGTTAAGTGGTTAATAAGAAGATGAGCATTTTAGAAAATTCGTGGGGCGCGTTCACCAAAAAGGCCGCATCGGAATATTTGAAGACTTTTGGTACTCCATCGGTCGAGTCAAAATTAATTTTATTTGAAGTGATAAAGGAAATTTCAGCAGGTCGGCACTTGTCTGTAATTGATCTCGGTTGTGGCAATGCAAATCTAGCCGAGTATTTGGCTGAAAAGAATTTAAGTTTCGAATATACAGGCGTTGATTTCTCTGAGATTTTATTAAATGTCGCCCGAGAAACCTATTTAAATGCAAATTTCATTAGAGATGATGTGAACACTCTCGATAACGTTACTCAAAAATATGACGTTGCAGTTTATTCGCATGTTATTGAAACGCTCGCATCTCCCGAACAATCACTCCTTGCGGCTCAGCGTTTTGCAAAAAAAATTGTAATACGTTTTTTTGAACCGCCCGAATTTGATTTGGATTCCGTTGAATTGTTGGATATGGATGTCGGTATGGATAAACGGGTTCCTTATTTGCGGCGCCGAATGTCAAAAGACTATTACCGGTTAATTCTTTCAAAAATGGGCTGCACCAAAGTTGATGTGTATAGAGATAATTACAAAGATCAAATTCACGTCCTGCATTATTAAAAATGCTTTTTGAAGAATAGAAAATATGGGACGTCTTGAAAAACTGGTATTTCGGAAATTGAAATCCATTGTCGCAACGAAGCCGTACAACTACTTTACCGGAGTTGTTGCTGGTATTGATCGCGTCCTGTATTTTCGTAGTCGCAATTCCGGGGCAATGAGCCACCATCCGAGTCATGCTGAGTCGTCCATCGTTTCTATTGTGAGACGTCAAGGTTTTTACGTTTGGAATAATTTTTTGTCGGCAGAGGTATGCAAAAGCTTACGTGAAAATATTGATTCTATTTTGCTTCAACATCCTGATTTAGTTCATCCCGCAACACTGAGTGACTTACGGCTGCATGGTATTGAGAATATTTGTGATGATTTCAAGAGCATCGCTGCAGACAAAACATTGTCGAATATAGCTAACATTTATTTTAATGAGCCGACACGGACAGCGTTTGCTCTGGGCGCTCGCCTTGAGAGTTCCGAATTAAACTTGGGTTCCGGCGGCGGATGGCATCGTGATTCAAACTTCCCACAACTGAAGGCGATGGTGTACTTGTCTGATGTTGATGAACAACATGGGCCGTTTCAACTGGTTAGCGGTTCCCATCGATTTATGACTGCGGTCAGCGACAATATAATCGGTAGGCAAATGTATGGGGAAGTCCGATGGACAGGTGAAAAAGTTGAGCGTGTTCTGAACAAGACTAATCAAGAACGGTTGAAAACGTTCGTTGGAGGTGCGGGAACGTTGATCATTTTTGATAGCAGTACCATCCACCGTGGCACTCCGATATCCGAGGGGCGGCGCTACGCGGTAACAAATTATTTTTACCCTGAGCGTTTGATTGATCCTCTGCTCTATGAACATTTTTCCCCGGTTGCTGGTCATGCAATGTAGCGCAACTAGTAATGAGTTATTCAAGCCCAGCTTATTGAGTGCCCTAAATCTACGATTCATTAACTTGTAGGACCCACATGGGACTCGCTCCTATTGCTTTGTTTGTATATAACCGTCCTGAACACACACGGAAAACCATAGCTGCGTTAAAAAAAAATGTTTTGGCTGACGCTAGCGATTTAATTATTTTTTCTGATGCGCCTAAAACGCCTCAATCAGATTCGTCGGTTCAGGAAGTGCGAGCCATACTTGAATCGATTGAAGGCTTTAAATCAGTAAAAATTATCAAGCGGGATAAAAATTGGGGTTTGAGCAAATCGATTATTGATGGCGTAAGTCGCGTGTGTAGCGATTACGGAAAAGTGATCGCATTGGAGGATGATTTAGTTACATCTCCCTATTTCCTCAAATTCATGAATGATGGGCTTGATTATTATGAGACGGAGACGCGTGTAATCAGTGTCCATGGTTATATTTATCCGGTATCAGAAAATTTACCCGCAACCTTTTTTTTGCGTGGTGCAGATTGCTGGGGGTGGGCGACCTGGAAACGGGGGTGGGACTTCTTCGAGTCTGACTCGAAGGCGCTATATAAGGCACTGCATGCAGGCGGAGAAATCAAGACTTTTGATTTCGGCGGGAATTATGATTATGCGCATATGCTGAAGCAACAAATTGAAGGAAAAGTGAATTCCTGGGCAATACGCTGGTATGCCAGCGCATTCCTGGCAAATAAATTAACCCTCTATCCCGGGGTCAGTCTGGTACAAAATATCGGAAACGATAATAGTGGTACCCACTGTGGCGATACGGACGTATTCACTGGAAAACTTGCGGAGCAACTGGTGCAAGTTGGCGATATTCCTGTCGTGCCCAGCAAATTGGCCTACGAAGCAGTGAGTCGCTATTTCAAATCACTGAGACTATCTTTGATGGCACGAGTCAGAAACAAGATATCGCTACTGCGACGGTGGTGGATGCTCTAGTGAAATCTGCCCGATTTTTTCAACAAAAAATCACTACTGGTCTCGATCGCCCTATATCGATTTTTGTTGGGAAATAGAATATGTTTTTCGGTTGTTGTTTGTCTGGAGCTCCGTCTATGGATTATCGCAAGTTTTTATGCGATGACGAGGCCGGTATCGGTAAATTTAAAGGAGTTTTTTTGCGCGCGTGTAAAGCTAAGTTACGTGCCATCTATCAGAGAGCGGCATTTTTCCCCGGCACACTTGGTTTGTTTATCAATCCTTTTTATTTCGCTCGTAAAGGATTGGCTAAACATATTAGGGAATTGGCTTCCAGTATTACTGGGCGGACGTTGGATGTTGGTTGCGGTAGTAAGCCCTACGCGAGTCTGTATCGCTCGAATGAGTATGTAGGGTTGGAAATCGATACTCCACAAAATCGCTCAAGCAAAAATGCCGATTACTTTTACGATGGTGATTTATTCCCTTTTGCAAATGCTTCGTTCGATTCCATAGTGGCAAATGAAGTATTCGAACATGTGTTCAATCCAGATCAATTTTTGAGCGAAGCAGTGCGCGTTCTTAAACCAGGTGGCATGGTATTGATGACAATACCTTTCGTTTGGGATGAGCATGAACAGCCATATGATTTTGCTCGTTATTCATCATTTGGCATTAGAGCGCTTCTGGAGAAGCAAGGATTTGAAATTGTCGAGCAACGTAAATCGACAGATGATATTCGCGTCATTTTTCAGTTATTGAATGCTTATATTTTCAAACAGACGGTCACGAAAAATGCATGGTTCAATTTGTTCATTACTTTGATTCTTATGGCTCCGATCAATATTTTGGGGGAGTTGCTATTTTTTATTACGCCGCGTAACGCTGATCTTTATCTCGACAATATCGTGCTGGCAAAGAAGAGCAAAATCCTCCATGCATAGCTTTTGCACATTGTTCGATTCAAACTATTTGACCCGGGCGCTGGTCATGTATCACTCCCTTGAAGAAACTGGGGAGGATTTCAGGCTGTACGCAGTTTGTTTCGATGACCTCGCATATCAAGTTCTTCTCAAATGCAATCTTCCCAAGCTGGTAGCCATTCCGCTCGACGAATTCGAGTCTGCTGAACTGCGCGCGGTAAAAGGACAGCGTACCGCTGGGGAATACTGTTGGACATGTACCCCTTACGTTATTCGTTATGTGCTGGATACCTATCATTTGCCGGAGGTGACCTATCTGGACGCGGATCTCTGTTTTTATGAAAAGCCTTCGTTGTTGTTGAGGGAGTTTGAGCAGAGCGGCGCATCAGTATTGATTACCTCGCATCGTTATACGCCCCGATACGATCAGTCGGCAACATCGGGAATCTACTGTGTGCAATTCATGACCTTCAAGGCCGGTGAACGTGGCATGACCGTGCTTCAATGGTGGCAGGATCGTTGTCTGGAGTGGTGTTATAACCGGATCGAGGATGGCAAGTTTGGCGATCAGAAATACCTGGATGACTGGCTGCAGCGATTTGACGGCGTACATGCTTTACAGCATATCGGTGGTGGTGTGGCACCATGGAACGTTCAGCAATACGAGATTAGCGACCGGTCGGGCAAGTTATTTGTGAATGAGTCTCCGCTGGTTTTTTATCATTTTCATGGGTATAAGCACTATTTCGACAATACATTGGATTTGGGGGGCTATCAGCTTGCTCGACCGGTGACGGATTTGATTTACCGGCCGTATGTGCAGGCGTTGGCATCGGCAAAATCGGAGGTGGTGAGCGTTGTTCCCGGCTTTGATTGCGGACGTACAGCAAGGTCGAAATCCTGGAAGGCGCCGTTACGAAACCTGCGTCGACGACTCAAAGGAGAGTTCAATGAATATAAATTTTTATAGCGGAAAGCGCGTCCTGATCACAGGTGGTCTTGGTTTTATCGGTTCCAATCTGGCACGGCGACTGGTCGAGCAGGGGGCGGAGGTAACTTTGGTCGATAGCCTGATTCCTGTCTATGGCGGAAATTTGTTCAACGTCGCCGATATCAAGGAGCGGCTTACTTGCAATATCAGCGATGTGCGCGATCCACACGCGATGGCATATCTGGTCCAGGGGCAGGATTATTTGTTTAATCTGGCCGGACAAACGAGTCACATGGATTCCATGGCGAATCCCCGGGCCGATCTGGATATCAACGCGGCGGCGCAGCTGACTATCCTTGAGGCCTGTCGCAAGGAAAATACAGGCGTAAAGCTGGTGTTTGCCAGTACCCGGCAGCTATATGGAAAACCGGATTATTTGCCTGTGGATGAGTCGCATCCGATCCGTCCCGTCGATGTCAACGGCATCAATAAACTGGCCGGTGAGTGGTACCACCTGTTGTACAACAATGTGTACGGAATCCGCGCTTGCGCGCTTCGATTAACCAACACGTACGGGCCGGCCATGCGGGTCAAAGATGCGCGGCAGACTTTTCTGGGCATCTGGGTCAGGTCATTGATTGAAGGTAATCCCATCAAGGTATTTGGCGATGGCAAGCAGCTGCGCGATTTCAATTATGTAGATGACTGCGTGGATGCGCTATTGCTGGCCGGTGCAAGTGATGTCGCAAACGGCAAAGTGTATAACCTTGGGAGCCGCGAAGTTATTAATCTGAGCGATTTGGCTGAAATGATGGTGAGTTTGGGCTATGGCGGAGCGCATGAGCTTGTCGCTTTCCCATCAGAACGCAAGGCTATCGATATCGGCGATTATTATAGTGATTTCACGTTGATATCCGACGATCTGGGTTGGGTGCCGAAAGTCGGTTTGAGAGAGGGTTTGGAGAAAACAGTGGAATACTACAAAGCAAACAGACAGCACTATTGGGATACCGAAAAATGATATTAATGAACGATTTCAAAGCTGAACCGGAAGAAATCCGTGAGGCGATGCTGGTAGCGGCGAAGCGGGTGCTGGACTCTGGATGGTTTGTGTTGGGCAAGGAAGTGGAAAGCTTTGAACATGAATGGGCAGCTGCTTGTGGTGTCGCCCATGGCGTTGGTGTCGGAAACGGTATGGACGCAATCGAAATTGCGTTGCGCGCCTTGGATATCGGGCCCGGTGACGAAGTGATTACAACATCGATGACGGCCTTTGCAACTGTGCTCGCGATATTGAGGGCGGGCGCCATACCGGTCCTCGCCGACATCGAAGCGGCAACCGGATTGCTTTGCATCGATAGTGTTCAACGCTGCATCTCTGCGCGTACCAAGGCCGTGGTCTTGGTGCATCTGTATGGCCAGGTGCGCAACATGGATGCGTGGTCGGCGCTGTGTAATGAACGTAACATCGTTTTGATCGAAGACTGTGCACAAGCGCATCTGGCCAGCTGGCGAGGGCGTATGGCCGGAGCCTTCGGTCGTGTTGGCGCCTATAGTTTTTATCCGACCAAAAATTTGGGCGCACCGGGTGATGGTGGGATGTTGGTGACGCAGGACGAGGCGATTGCAAAGAAATCGGCGCGTTTGCGTAACTACGGCCAAAGCGTACGGTATCACCATCCTGAATTGGGAATGAACAGTCGCCTCGATGAAATTCAAGCGGCAATGCTCTCGGCACGATTACAATGGCTGGAGGAATTCACACAACGCCGGCGTAAAATTGCGGATACCTATCGGATTGGTATCAAGCAACCTTTGGTGACATTGCTCAGCGCGCCGCAAGAATCGGCGGCTCATGCCTATCATTTGTTTGTCGTGACTTGCGAAGTCCGGGAGCAGTTACAGGCCCACTTGCAGTCATGTGGCATACAAGCGCTCATTCACTATCCGATTCCTGTGCATCATCAAGAGCCGTGCCTTGACGTGGCTCGCGATCCAAATGGGCTGGTAAATACTGACCGGCACGCAAATGTTTGTCTGTCCTTGCCTTGCCATCCTCAGATGAGCGCTGACGATGTGGCGCTGGTTATTGCCGCTGTAAACGCGTTTAAGTGCGATTAAGTACTGACGCCTGAAGGTGTAACTTCGTGCATCGGCTCCTGTTTCAGTTGCTGTTCTGAGTCTATCGTACGAATAAAAAATGATATCTATGATACAAACCGAATCGCAACCTTTGGTGACAATGATCGTGGCCGTTTACAATGGCGCTCAGACGCTGCAGCAATGCATCGACAGCTTTGCTCAACAAACATATGAAAACAAAGAGCTGATTATCATTGATGGCGGATCTCAAGACGGGACTGTTGATTTGCTGAAAGCTAATAACGCGCAGATAAGCTATTGGATTTCTGAGCCGGACCGCGGCATATATAACGCTTGGAATAAAGGTTTGGCGCAGGCGAAAGGTGAATGGATCTGTTTTTTGGGCGCTGATGATTATTTGTGGGATACATCCGTATTGGAGCGAATGGCGATGCATTTGCTGGCAATCCCGCACAATATTCATGTGGCATATGCTCAAATCATGCTGCTCAATGTAAATGGTGGAAATCTTTATCCCGTCGGGGAATCTTGGCTGAAGATAAAGGAGCGTTTCAAACAACTCATGTGTATCCCGCATCAGGGAGTCATGCACCGCCGTACCTTATTCGAGAAGAAGGGCGTGTTTGACGAGTCTTTTCGGATTGCAGGCGATTATGAGTTGCTGTTACGCGAGCTAAAAACGGGAGATGCCTGGTTTATTCCTGATTTGATAACAACCGGTATGCGACAAGGCGGAGTCAGCAGCGATCCCGCAAATACCTTGGTTACAATGCGCGAGATCAGGCTGGCACAGCGGATACACGGGCAAAAAATACCCGGGTACCAGTGGCTGACGGCGATGGCGCGAGTGTACCTGCGATTCTGGCTGTGGCGTTTATTGGGAGAGCGATTGACAAAGAAAGCGCTCGACACATATCGACGGATGCGGGGATTGGAACCCTATTGGACTAAAATTTAATTCTTCGCGATTGCTATCGACGGCAGGTTTAGAGTGCTGAAAAATTTTGTATTTCAGCGGCGCAGCTTTGCATACTTAAAATATTGATGAATACAATTGTGGTATTGGGAGCGTCAGGCTACATAGGTCGACATCTCGTCGCAGAACTGGTCGCTGCAGGAAACGTGCGGGTCAGGGTATTGTCCAGATCCCGGCAACGGGATCTGGCGGCAAATACGTTTCCTGTCGGGGTCGACATTGTCGAAGGGGATCTCCTTGATCCGGATTCGCTGGCAGCCCTTTGTGAGCCGGATTGTACGGTAATTCACCTTGCATATCTTTGGACGGCCGGGGAAGAGCAGAATCTGGCAACTATTCGAAACCTGACAGAGGCTTGCAAAGCTGCCAAGGTAAAACGGCTGATTCATTTAAGTACGGCAATGGTAACTGGCCGGACTCGCCGAGATCAGATCACGGAGGCCGAGGTTTGCCGCCCGCTTACCGAATATGCGACTACCAAGCTGGCAATAGAGCACGCTGTTATTAATGCAGGAGACGGCGGTTTCGATATTGCTATTCTACGCCCCACGGCTGTTTTTGGACCTGGCAGTGAGAATCTGAAAAAACTCGCGCAAGACCTGGTTGCAGGGAAACGTGTCCGCAATTATCTTAAATCATGCATTTTTGGCAAGAGACGCATGAATCTTGTGCATATCTCCAATGTCGTTGCTTCGATTGTGTTCCTTGTCGTCAGAAGCGAAAATTTCGATGGGCAAGTGTTCATTGTCTCGGACGCGGATATCGCAGAGAATAATTTCCAGGATGTGGAGCGTATCTTGATGCGTGAGCTGCGTATTCCCGACTACAAATTCCCGCCCTTAACAGTTCCTCCCTTTGTACTTTCACTGCTCTTGACCTGTCTCGGCAAAGACAACACAAATCCCCGGTGTGATTACTTCTCGGGAAAGCTGACGACGCTGGGATTCCGGAGGCCAGTCGGGTTTGACGCGGGTTTGGCCGATTACGCTGCGTGGTACCATTCTGCTTATCAAAATTATTGACGTGGGGTTGTTAGATGCAGGTACTAAACGTCAATTTCTCCCTTGATTTCAAAATAGGAGGAGGGACGGCGGAGCGTACATTTCAGATGAGCCGGTTCCTGGCAAAGCAAGGCGTGAAATGTACTGCTCTCACTATTGATACGGGGCAGGATAGTGTACGTTTATCGGAGCTTAAACCCGCAGTAGTGGTAGCCATACCATTTCTCTGGCGGCGATTTCACATTCCGAAAATTGCCTGGAAAACAATTCAAACTCTGGTAAAAGAAGCGGATGTCATCCATTTGATGGGGCATTGGAGTGCACTTAACGCGTTCGTTTATGTTGTCGCCCGGCTCTCTGGCAAGCCCTATGTTGTCTGTCCTGCAGGTGCGCTACCGATATTCGGGCGCTCCAGATTGCTCAAACGTTTATATAACTTTGTGATTGGCCGGGCGATTATTCGTAATGCCTCCGGCTGGATAGCGGTTACCCCTGGTGAGTTTCCGCATTTCGAACAATATGGCATTCCACCATCTCGTATTACGGTGATTCCTAACGGCGTCTGCGAAGAGGATTTTCCGGTCGTTGATGCTGCCTCCTTTCGCCAAACGCGAAACTTGCCGGATAAACCGCTGATCCTGTTTATGGGGCGTCTTAACTTGATCAAGGGCCCGGATCTGTTGCTGCAAGCATTCGCGTCAGTAACAGATCGGATTCCCGATTGTCACCTGCTCTTTGCAGGGCTGGACGAAGGAATGCAAGCGGGTTTGCTCGAGTATGCGCGGCAACATTGCATTGCAGATCGGGTACATTTCCTTGGTTTTGTGGGAGGGGCCGACAAGGTTGCCGCCTATCGTCTGGCCACCTTGCTGGTGGTGCCATCGCGGCAGGAGGCCATGTCGATTGTGGCCTTGGAGGCCGGCATCTGTGGCACCCCCGTTTTGCTCACCGATCAGTGTGGTTTTGGCGAGATCAAGTCGGTTCATCCCGCTCTGGAAACCTCGGCTGATGTTGTCGGCATTGCCGATGGGCTGGTGCGCTTGATGGCAGAGCCTGGATTGTTGGATCGGGTGGGCCCTGATTTACAGGACTTTGTTCTTCAGCGCTATACCTGGAGCTCGATAGTCGCGAAATATGTGCAGCTGTATCAAGCCATATTGAAGGCGGCGGTGAAAAAATGAGAGTGCTGATCGTTAGTCAATATTTTCAACCGGAAAGTTTTCGTATTAACGAGCTGGTGCAGTCGCTGGTCAAGCGTGGTCTAGATGTGGATGTGCTGACCGGTAAACCGAACTATCCTGAAGGCAAGATATTTAAGGGTTATCGTGCCTGGGGTTGTCAGCGCGAAGAATGGTCCGGGGCGACGATCTACCGGATACCGCTGGCGGCAAGAGGTACGAATAGTGCATTGCGGCTTGCGCTGAATTATCTGTCGTTTGTCGTGTCTGGATTACTGATTGCGCCATGGTTACTGCGCAAACGTCGTTATGATGTGATCTTCGTTTATGGGCTATCCCCGATTTTGCAGGCAATTCCTGCTATTTTTCTTGGTTGGCTAAAACGTTGTGGCGTGATCGTCTGGGTGCAGGATTTGTGGCCGGAAAGCCTGTCGGCGACTGGCTATGTTCGTAATTCGCGCATTCTCGATGCGGTTAAGGTCGTCGTACGATTTATTTATCGTCACACTGATTTGTTACTGGTTCAATCTGAAGCATTTGAGCCAAAGGTTGCTGCCTTGGCTCCAGGAAAACGGATTGTGTATTATCCCAATTCGGTCGACGCGACATTCGCCGATCCTGCTGATATTGCGTTGCCCGACATTCCGCAACTGGACGATGGCTTTTGTGTGGTTTTCGCTGGCAATGTCGGCGCGGCGCAGGCGGTCGAGGTCATGGTTGATGCGGCGACGCTACTGAGAGATCATGCGGATATCCGCTTTATTGTGTTCGGTCAGGGCAGTCGATGGGATTGGATGCGTGACGAAGTGCAGAAGCGCGGACTGACGAATCTGCATTTGCCAGGGCAATATCCGTTGGAAATGATGCCTGGATTGATGCAAAAAGCATCTGCATTATTGGTAACCTTGGCGGATCAGCCAATTTTTGCTGCGACGGTGCCCAGCAAGGTGCAAGCGTATATGGCGGCGGGCAGACCAATTCTGGCATGTCTGAACGGCGAGGGCGGGCGCTTGGTCAGTGCGGCCAAAGCTGGCCTGATCAGTCCCGCCGAGGATGGGGCGGCATTGGCGGCGTCTGTGTTGCATTTATATCAAATGCCTCAGGCTGAACGGCAGAAATTGGGTGAGAATGGCCGTTGTTATTTTAAAGAGCACTTTGATCAGGATGTATTGACCGATCGGTTAATTGACCATTTTCGCGTAGTGTCTGAATCTTTTAAGGGCAATGTATGAAAGTGCTTGTATTAGGTGCAAGCGGCATGTTGGGAAATGCGGTGATCCGCACGTTGGCCGAAAAGGATGGTCTCGATGTTTTCGGATCGGTCCGATCCGAAGCTGCTAAAAGCTTTTTCCCGCAGGCGATTGCAGCGCGTCTGGTGAGTGGATGCGACGTCGAAAAGCATGACGATTTGGTTAAGCTTTTCCGTCAAACCAAACCAGATCTTGTTATCAATTGCATCGGTCTGATCAAGCAAGTCGCACCGGTCGACCATACCATGCAAGCGATAACGATTAATGCCTTGTTGCCACATCGTATTGCTGCGTTGTGCGAAATCGTCTCGGCGCGCTTGATCCATGTGAGTACGGACTGTGTTTTTTCAGGAAAAAAAGGCGGTTACGTAGAAGATGACGCTTCGGATGCCGAAGATGTTTATGGCAAATCCAAATTCCTTGGCGAACTTCATTACCCGCATACCTTGACGTTAAGAACCTCGATTATTGGTCACGAACTGCAAAGCGCTCATGGCTTGATCGGCTGGTTCCTGGCGCAAAAAGAACGCTGCAACGGGTATAGCAAGGCTATTTTTTCCGGTTTGCCGACGGTCGCGTTGGCGCAGTTCATCCGCGATGTCGTGATTTCAAAGCCTGAATTGTCGGGGCTTTATCACCTCGCGGCACAGCCGATTTCAAAATATGATCTGCTGCGCCTGGTGGCGGACGTCTACGGCAAAGCAATCGAGATTTTGCCCGACGCGCATTTAGTCATCGATCGTTCGTTAAACGCCGATAAGCTACGTGGCGCCACGGGGTATGTGGCGCCGGACTGGCGCACGCTGATTGAATTAATGCATTCCTATAAATAACTTAAATTTTATATATATGTTTAACGACAAAGTATTGATGATTACCGGTGGAACGGGTTCTTTTGGTAATGCCGTTCTCAAACGATTTTTGTCTACGGAAGTGCGCGAAATCCGTATTTTCAGCCGCGATGAAAAAAAACAAGAAGATATGCGGATTGCACTGAATAATCCGAAATTGAAGTTTTATATCGGCGACGTTCGCAATTACGACAGCGTTCATGAGGCGATGAAAGGCGTGGATTACCTATTCCATGCCGCGGCTTTGAAGCAAGTTCCGTCCTGTGAGTTTTATCCGATGGAGGCTGTGCGCACTAACGTTCTCGGTACCGAAAATGTATTGAACGCAGCGATCGCCAGTAATGTGAAACGCGTGGTTGTGTTAAGTACGGATAAAGCCGTCTATCCGATTAACGCGATGGGTATTTCCAAGGCCATGATGGAAAAGCTGATGGTCGCCAAATCGAGAATGCGATCACCAGGCGAAACTGTCATCTGTGCTACGCGATACGGCAACGTCATGGCTTCCAGAGGATCGGTGATTCCATTGTTTGTTGGCCAGTTGCAAGAGGGCAAGCCGTTGACCGTTACCGATCCCAATATGACTCGTTTTTTAATGTCATTGGACGACTCGGTAGAACTGGTTTTGCATGCGTTCGAGCATGGCGAGCAGGGCGATATTTTCATACAGAAAGCACCTGCATCGACGGTAGCGGATCTGGCGATTGCATTAACTGGTATTTTTGAAAAAAATAATCCGATTCGTGTCATCGGCACACGACATGGAGAAAAATTGTACGAGTCTCTGGTGTCGCGGGAAGAGATGGCAAAGGCTGAAGATATGGGCCGCTATTTCCGGATTCCGGCCGATAACCGGGATCTCAATTACAACAAATATTTTGTCGAGGGTGAAACCAGAATTTCTGAAATCGATGATTACACTTCGCACAATACTGAGCGCCTCACTGTCGATCAGGTCAAGGAAATTTTATTGAAACTGGATTTCATTCAAGAGATGCTCGATGCGTAAAGTCATGACCATCGTCGGGACGCGGCCCGAGCTGATCAAAATGAGTCGCGTGATTGCAGAGCTTGAAAAGCATACCCGGCATATTTTGGTGCATACCGGTCAGAACTACGATTACGAGCTGAACCAGATTTTCTTTGACGATCTTGAAATTCGCAAGCCGGATTATTTTTTGAATGCCGCTGGCTCGAATGCTGCGCAGACAATTGCACAAGTGATCATGAAGGCGGATGAGGTTTTCGAGCAGGAAAAGCCGGATGCTCTGTTGCTGTATGGCGATACCAACTCATGTCTTGCGATTATTCCCGCCAAGCGTCGCAAGATACCGGTTTTTCATATGGAAGCCGGAAATCGCTGTTTCGATCAGCGCGTACCTGAGGAGTTGAACCGCAAGGTGTTGGATCATCTCTCTGACATCAATATGGTGTTGACGGAACATGCGCGTCGCTATTTGCTGGCAGAGGGCATCAAAGCCGAAACGATCATCAAGACCGGTTCGCACATGCGAGAGGTGCTTGATTTTTATAAGCCGAAAATCGATCAGTCCGATATTCTGTCACGGCTGTCTCTGGAAGCCGGAAAATTCTTTTTGGTGAGTGCACACAGGGAAGAAAATGTCGATTCGCCGGAAGCCTTGCGCGACCTGGTGGAAACGCTTGATACGCTGGCAAAAAAATACGGTTACCCGGTTCTCGTTTCGACGCATCCGCGGACATTGAAGCGCTTGGAAGAGTTGGCCCATGGTCCTTTGGATGAGCGGATCATTTTTTCCAAGCCGTTTGGCTTCATTGACTATATCAAATTGCAAATCGAAGCTTTTTGCGTGTTGTCGGATAGCGGAACGATCACGGAAGAAGCATCGTTGTTGAATTTGAGCGCGATCACGTTGCGTAACGCGCATGAACGCCCGGAAGGTATGGATGTTGGCACCTTGATCATGTCCGGCTTGAAATCGACGCGTGTGATTGAGGCAATTGAAATAGTCACTTCCCAACGGGCCGAAAATCCGAGTCCCGTTTTATCTGTTGCCGATTACGAAAATCCACATGTGTCGAAACAAGTTGTCAGGGTGGTTGCCAGCTATATCGACTATATCAATCGTGTGGTGTGGTCGAAATAGCGAACCCTGTATGACTGAGGCATTTGCTTCGGCGTGTTTTTATCCTGTACGACAACCGACACGACCATGACTAAAATTCCTACAAATGGCGTGAATGGTTTTGTTGGCAATATCCTTTATGAAACATTAACCCCCTCGGGCGATGAATTTTGTTCCGGCTGTGCTGCAAGTTCAGCACAGCCGGCAATTCTCCAATGGTGGTTTGAATACAGGAACCCAATGGGAAAATCTGTGGCCCAGATCTGATGCCATTACTCACTTGATAGCACCAGTACATGTGATGGTATGACCAGCCTGCCGATTCGCTAGCTGCATTTCGTGCCGTGAATCTGGATGGGACATTAAATTTGGCACGACTGGCTAGCCTTCGATAAGCCGTCCCAAATAATACTTTTTGGCAATCAAATATTGACGCCGAAATCGTGATAAAGGCATAGTCCGAGAGAGGGGCTTCTCATTGTGCGGCCACTTTTGGCGTACGGTGCGGGTGTTTGGGAATGATGCAACTGGTCACATCTGGCCTATCTGTCGCTGACGTTTCCCCCTTTTGGCAAGGCCTCACTATCTGATCAAGTCGGAACTAGCGCAGATTAAATGTTGTCAGTTCTCCGATAAGTCAACGATACTGATAAAAACACGAAAGCATACATTGCGTTATTCATTTCCTTTAGCATTCATGGCAAACACTTTCGCCATGACAGCGTTGTTGATTGCATTGGGCTTGACGGGTAACTCTGTCATGGCAGCAGAGGTCGGCCTGGTGCAGAGTGCCACCTTGGCGTTGCTGTATGCCTTTTCTGCTAACGCCCGTAGTCTTATCCTCAGTAAGTCTTCGCCGGTCTCAGCGCATTCCATGATGATGGCTCGCTTGTTATTGCTGCTTCCACTCGCGGCTGTCTCCTATTGGCTAAGCGTAAATGTGGGCGGAGTAGCGTCGTTCCTGGCCATTATTTTGATTGCGCGCCGTTGTGTCGAGTGGCTTGGGGAAGTTCATCTTAGCGAAATGGAGCGTTTGGGAAATCAAGACGTTGCGCGCCAGTATTTTTTACACCAATCCGTCTTGCTGGCGGTTGCGATGGTCTGGCTGATCGGACATTTTCCCTTTCCGTTATTGGGGCTGTCCATTTGGGCCTTTTTACCACTTGTATTTAGTGCCAGATTTATCTGGACATCCGTTACTACCAGCTCAACCGCATTGACTGGCGTTATCGCTAAAATATTACCGCATCTGGGCTCAACGGCAATCATAGGAATCACGGTTTACGTATTTCGTTTGTTAATTTTGCTCATCGTGGGCAAAGAAACGGCCGGTGATTTATACACAGCGTTCGCCATTGGCGGCTTGACCGGGTCGGTCTTCGCAAATGCCTTGGGAGCCAGTATTGCGCTTCATGAGCAGCGCGGCGGGAAGCGCTATTTCCCGCGACTGCTGCGTCATGTATTAAATTTATCGCTACTGATCGGCATATTCATTTTTATTGCCGCATTTCAGAAATTTTCTGTGTTGAGCTGGACCGGGAAATCCTATTTCTTCTGGGAGGCTACCGGTCTCGCCATGATCGGCGGTGTCGTGATGGTCTATGCACAGCGGGTACGATTCAGGTTGCTGCAGCATGACGAAGAGCATGATGTGTTTGGCCCGGATGTGTTGATGAACATACTTATTATTGCGTTAGTGCCTTTCGTGTTTTACTTGTTTGGCAAAGAGGCAATGAGTTCTTTGTATCTGCTGAACTCCCTGTTGGCATTTATCTTTTATACGAGCGCAAAAAAGGAAAAGAAAGAAAATCAGGATGGGCTGAATACTATTCCGCTGAAGCAGCAATACCTGCGACTATCGATAGGGATTTTGCTGCTGTTACCGCTATTTTTTCAGATAAGTGCCGGGGTGTTCCGTAATACAGCCGTTGATTTTGACGCTGGTGGTGTATTGCGTAATCTTCCTATCCCCATTTCTGTATTAGCCTGCGCCGGAGGAATAGTGCTATTGGGAGCATATCGCCGAGCCTTTGTTTCATTCGGTGTTATTTTTCTTACCTGTGTCTTGATGGTGATGTCGGCGATTATAGTGACGCAGGATCAGCCGGTGCCACAACAGGCGAAATTCATATTGCTGATCCAATTCATACTGCCGATGTTTGCGTTGGTGCTTGGACAGGTATATGAGCCTGTGAAAACACAAGGGCAAGATAATTCCTGTGCAAAAGCTTTTTTGTTGGTACTGCTGATGGTCGTCCCGGTTCAGTTGGTTTTTACCTGGATCCAAGGACTTGGATACCTGTCTCCCGATATTGGGTTGTTTGCCGTATATCAAGATTTGCAATATGTATCGGTGATATTTATCGCTGCCTATCTTTTGGCTTTATTCTCCCTTTGGAATGTCGCCAGGTACAAGTTTGCTTTGCTTATTCTCTTGCCGTTGATGGCGGTTTATGCCGTAGCTTCAATGTCGATGCTCGCGATGGGATTGTTGTTTGTCGGGCTACTAATTTTTTCTCTGTTCCATTTAGTAGTGAATGCAGAAAAAGTGCCATTCGTCGGATTGTTGCTGGTGCTTGTTTTTGCGGGGAGCTACTTTTACTTTGAAAAAGAAAAGATGGCATTCAAATTTGGATCAATAGAGACTGAGAAATCTGAGAGTAGTGTCGCGTCGGCGCGCAACGCAGCGCTGTATCTTGCGGTGCCAGGGAATGTGGTACAGGCAGGAATTGAAATACCCAATGGAATAGTTTCAAGTGTTGATCAGCGGCTCGATCATTGGAAGTATTATTTTTCCCAAATAACGAATGGTCCGAAATCATTTTTCCTCGGCGTTAGTGCTCCTCCTGACCGTGACCGATATCCGAGTGCCTATAATTATTACCTGGATTTCATTTATAACTTTGGCGTACTGGCTTTTTTTCCGTTGTTATTCGTTATCGGATCCACTCTCGTTCAAATAGTTATTTGCAGGCGAGAAGTATTTGAATCGCCAGCCCTGTTAGGGCTAGGTCTGGTAGTCCTCTTCCTGCTGATAGTGGATAACTCACTGAAAGTTGGTCTCAGGCAGCCGTATCCCGGGATATTTACTTTTTTTCTGTGGGGAATCCTCTTGACCAAGTTGTCTAAAATCACCAGTAAAAAAAATCATGCATTTTTTGAATAAAACCATTCCCAAACTTCCTCAAGTTTGCCTCTCTTTGTTTTGCGGGGTAATGGCGGTATTAACTGTTATTGCCAGTATTAATTACCCGGGACAAGCACATATCTATCTGTTATTCACGGTGATTTCGAATGTACTGCTTTATGTCGGATTTCGAAAAAAAGCGCTTTTCTTTGATGCATTTATTGGTGTTTTTTTCTGGCTCGGCTTCTGGCTTAAGGTCACCCTCAGGGTCGGTTTCACAAACGGCGTGTTTCGAGAATCCACTGGAGTTTTTGATGGCTCCGGAGCAGAATTCGACCGTGGCTTGCTCGTCGCCTCATGTGGCTTGTTGGCGCTGATCGTCGCGACGTTGATCAGAGAAAGATTTTTTTGTTACCAAAGAATACAGAGTCATGAAGTTACCCAACCGGGACTTTTCAACTTTTACCAAAAAAATCGCAAACTGGTGTTGACGGCCTTTGTGCTTTTACTTCTCGCTGTCGGAATATCTAATGTCTACTTTGGCATCTACCAGCGGGGCGAAGTACCTCATACTATTCTCCCCTATGGACTTGGGGGTATTTATAAGTGGCTGCTGCTGTTTGGTTTGTCTTCTTTTGCCGCAGTAATACTTAAGTTTGAGTATCACTCAGGTAAAAGTAATTCATACCTTGTGGCGATATTAAGCTTGCTGGAAAATTTTATTTCGAATGTTTCGCTGTTGAGCAGAGGGATGATTTTAAATTCGGCAGCGTTGTTTTACGGATTATTCAAGGACTGGAAATCCAATTCCATTATCTTGAGAGGCCGATTTTTAATCACCATATCCCTGATATTTGTTTTGTTTTTTGCGGGCTCAGTGTTCGCAGTGAATTATTTGCGATCCAATGCCGCAGCTTTGGGTTTTATCAGGGGTTACTCAACTGAAATTGATGCAGAATTATTCCGACATGAAGAGGATTTGGCGGCTGTACAGGGAATGACAACGCCTCTTTTTATCGACCGTTGGGTAGGTATAGAAGGGGTCTTGGCGGTATCGAGTTCAAACAAGGTTGGGTGGGATTTATGGCGCCAAGCCTGGAGTGAGGTCTATTCGGATCACAGCACAAGTTTTTATGATTTGAATCTGGTCAAATCGCCCTATCTGACAATGGATACGACAAAGAATCACTATATTTCATTGCCAGGGATTGTTGCCTTCCTTTTTTACCCTGGTTCGTTCTTGTTCCTGTTCGGGGGAATGTTCTTGATCGGTCTCATTGGTGCCGGAATTGAATTCATTACATATAAATTAGGGGGGCGAAACCTGATTCTATGTTCATTGTTGGGACAGGTTGTCGCTTTCAGATTTGCTAGTTTTGGATATGCACCAAACCAGACGTATTTACTTTTTGGCTCATTATTTCTTAACCTGATTATTATCTATGCTGCCGATAAAATTTTATCGCTCCGCGGTCGTCGTCCAGACGTTCCGGCTAGACAACGCCATTGAGAATTTCTTTGTGGCTGAATGCGTCCGCGTAGAAATACGGCTGCCCTACTCCTTGCTCGGTATAAAGCAAGTTGCGGCATATTGCTAGCAAGTCGTACTATAAATGCCTAATGTAGCAGTTAAAATACAATGCTCATAAGAAACACTCCGGGATAGCTGCTGGTAAAAAGATCATATTCGCTGGCGCAGGTAGTAATTCTTTCAATGGATAATTTCCGGGGAGTGTTAAAAATTACCTGTGAACATGAAACAATAGCGGAATGAAAAGATTATTTGATCTCACATTGGCTTTGCTGGCTGGTTTGGTGTTGTTGCTTCCGATCGTGGTCATATCGCTGGTGGTTCGGATTACCTCGCCCGGCCCGATATTTTATTGGTCGGACCGCGTCGGTAAACGCAACGTCTTGTTCAAGATGCCAAAATTCCGCACGATGCGAACGGGAACCCCTGCGGTTGCGACCCATTTACTTCCCAATCCTTCGGCATATCTGACGCCGGTTGGCAGCTTTTTGCGGAAAAGCAGTCTCGATGAATTGCCTCAGCTGTGGAGCATCCTCAAAGGCGATATGAGCTTTGTCGGACCTCGTCCGGCATTATTCAACCAGCACGATCTGATTGCGTTGCGTACTCGATGCAGCGTTGATCAGTTGCTGCCGGGCTTGACCGGTTGGGCTCAAGTCAATGGCAGAGATGAGTTGCCGATACCGGAAAAGGTCAGATTGGATGAAGAATATTTAAAAAAAATGAGCATGCGTTTCGATATTCGGATTCTTTGTCTTACCTTTAAAAAAGTCTTGATGCGCGACGGCGTGAAGCATTGACTCTCTTCTTATAATTGTTGGCCATATGCAAAATTACGTAATTCAGCTGTCCAGACGGACCAAGCAAGGTATTGTTGGTGCGGCCGATGTGCTGATGTCTTTGTTGGCCACCTGGCTGGCGTTTTCGTTGCGGTTAGACAGTTTTGACATGCCGCAAGGGTATCAGTGGCATGTTTACCAACTGGCGATTTTCATTTCCTTGCCGATCATGATCCGTTTCGGTCTGTATCGTGCAGTGTTTCGCTATGCCGGTATGTCTGCAATGATGACGATTACCAAGGCGATTGCGCTTTATGGGGTTGTTTTCTTTGCGCTCTTGGTATGGCTCACATTACCGGGTGTTCCGCGCACCGTCGGCGTGCTTCAGCCGTTGCTATTTTTGGTCATGGTTGGCAGCAGTCGCGCGTTTGCGCGGTTTTGGCTTACGCGTGTCACTGGAGATCGTCGTGCTGAAAGAGAGGCGCGCTTGCTGATTTACGGTGCTGGTACTGCAGGTGCCCAGATCGCCGATATCATGCAGAAAAAGCAACAATTGAATCTCATTGGATTTCTGGACGACGACCCGCAACTTGTCGGTAAAACCATTAATGGTCATATGGTGTATCGCCTGGAAGATATCGGACGGTTGGTGGATCTGTATGCGGTAACGGACATTCTGCTGGCGATGCCCTCAATCAGTCGTTCACGTCGCAATGAGATACTCTCTGTTTTACGCCAGTATCACGTCCGGATTCGCTCCTTGCCCGATCTCTCTGATTTGGCGCAAGGAAAGGCGACGATTGCCGATATTCATGAACTCGACATTGTTGACTTGTTGGGACGAGAACCTGTTCTGCCCAATCCTGCGCTGATCAGCCGTAATATCCGTGGAAAAGTCGTGATGGTGACTGGCGCGGGTGGCAGTATCGGCTCCGAATTATGTCGCCAGATAATTGCGGTCAAGCCGGCGAAGTTGTTGCTACTGGAGCATAGCGAGTTCAGTCTGTATCAAATTCATAGCGATCTCATCGCCTTGGCCATTGAATTGAATGCAGCGACAGAATTGATTCCATTGCTTGGCAGCGTGCGTGATTATGAGCGAATTCGGGAGGTGTGTACCGTCTGGACGCCGCACACCATTTTTCACGCTGCTGCTTACAAGCATGTGCCATTGGTCGAACACAATCCTGCCGAAGGCGTACGCAACAATGTGTTTGGCACCTATAACGTCGCCCGTGCGGCCGTCGAAAGCGGCGTCGCCGATTTTGTCCTGGTCAGCACGGACAAGGCGGTGCGGCCGACGAATATCATGGGCGCAAGCAAACGTTTGGCGGAAATGATTTTGCAGGCGCTGGCGACCAGCACCGCTCCCGTTTTTGAAAATACCCCTCTCGGTGTTGAGCCTGTACCACGCCGGACACGCTTTTCCATGGTGCGATTCGGCAATGTGTTGGGTTCATCCGGATCTGTTGTGCCGTTGTTTCGGCAGCAGATCAAGGAGGGGGGGCCTGTTACCGTAACGGATCTGGAGGTGACGCGCTATTTCATGACGATCCCCGAGGCTGCGCAGTTGGTCGTGCAGGCGGGCGCGATGGCTGAAGGTGGCGATGTCTTTGTCCTCGACATGGGAGAACCGGTCAAAATTATTGATCTGGCCTACCGGATGGTTGAGTTGTCGGGTCTGTTGGTGAAGGATAACCGAAACGTGACTGGCGACATTGAGATCAAAGTAACCGGATTGCGCCCCGGTGAAAAACTGTATGAAGAGTTATTGATCGGGGAAAATCCGCAGCCTACCGCACACTCCCGGATCATGAAAGCCCATGAAGATTTCTTGCCTTGGGAGGCATTGTCCGGCGAACTTAAATTGCTTGCACTTGCGGTACAGGATAATCAGGTTGAGGTAATTCGCGCGACCTTAAGCAGACTCGTGACCGGTTATACCGCGCACGCCGAATTGGTTGACCTAGTTTATTTGAAAGAGAACGCATCTGTTGTGTAATACCAGATAATTTTTATCCACCCACGTTGATGTCATTGATCTCGCGTGGTCGTGACATCGATGGTGTATTTCGACACCCACGCACTTGGTATGCAATCGGGCGTAATGATCACCGGAAGCAATAAGTCTCCTAATTTCAATGGTTCCAAGATGGTGCTGGTCGGTGAAACGATTTACGGCTATACCATTCAGGCGCTATATCAGGCGATCCTGAAAAAATGATTTCCTGGAAGGCTTGGGCGCGTATCGTACACACGGCATCCGCGCCACCTACATTGCGAGCATGATCAGTGTTGACGATCTATATTTTTCAAATGCAACGCAAATGTGTCACCAAGATCGTGGCTAGCTGAGACTGAGATATGCCCAGCATCTCGGTACAAGATCTGATTGTCTATTATGTTGCTGCAAATGTTATTGGGGCAAAAGAAGGACCTAAGATCTAGCAATTCAATACCTAGTGTCATAGCTGTGTTTGATATTGCGTCGCGCGCCGCAATTTGAAATTCATTTTGATACGCTATAGTCGTCTCCACTTTTTGTGGGCACGAATGATTGAGTATGGAAATTGCGGTACATTTTGCATTGTCAAACATAACCTTGGACTCTAAGGTTACGAATTTAGGAACTGGCTGTAATAACAGTACTTTGTGACCCTGTTTCAGCATTCGTTGTACTGTTGAACGGTACTCATTACTAACGTAGTTAATGGCAGTTTCATAGTGATTCGTTTCCTCTAATCTTGAAGGCCCAACGGATAAACCCTTGTACCAATTGGAATCAGAAATACTGAAAATGACAACGCCAGGAGTGGAGTTTCCAAGAAGTGTCATTGTCTTATCGACGAAATTTAGGCATTGCTCTTGTGCAATATCGTTTCTATCGCCCCAAGAGCGTCCTACGAAGGCGCAACCACCTTTTGTGACAATCGTAACAGGGCTACCCAGTTTGGTACTGGCAGCTATTAATGCTTCACTAAAATGGTCTGCGTTGGAGTCCCCAATCAAATATAGAGGAGTGCCATCCTGTGCAGCGTTCCACGTACACGCTTTATCTGGCAGTGAGGATGGCACATATCCATATCCGCAACCTGCTCGCACAGAAGAATGATAAGTGTCGACCAATTTTTGATATCTGATGATATCGTCAAACCAATAACCATTTTTGCTTGCAGTGAAAACAAGCAGGCAAATTGCTATCGGAGGAGTTAACGTTGAAATGATAAATTTTATAGAATTTTTTGCTCCAATAAGTTTCTTTTCTCTTAATGGATTTTCTAACCAGAAATAAGATGCGATAGCAGGAGCAACCGACAGCAGTGCCGCAGTAGTTAAGTACGATGTACTGGGGCCAAAATTTGCTGAGGTAAAAACTATAGCCGGCCAATGCCACAAATACCAAGAATAAGAAATGTCACCGATTTTTACCATCGGAGTGAGGGCTAAGAATTTGGTGATTGGATTGATTTTTGTCGCATCATTTCCGACTAAAATCAATAAAATGGTACCGATGCAGGGGATTAGTGTAAGCGGTCCAGGGTACGCATCTTTTCCAGATATAAAGAAAAATGAATACAAAATTAATATCAGGCCAAGTATGCCGAATATTGTCGCGATTCTAGTTGAGCTGGTTTTGAATTTTTCTCCAAGTAGTGCTGCTATAGCGCCGAGTCCAAATTCCCATGCTCTCGCTAAGGGACTGTAAAAGCCGAGCAGATGAGCAAGCTTTTCGGAAGTCTGACCAGTCATAACTAGGGTCATAAGAATGTATGACAATACTGTGAAGCCTGCGACGATAAACATCGGAGCCGAGGTCGATCTTCTGAACTTTTTCGCAGCATAAAAACTTATCACCAATATAATTGGGAAAGCAAGATAGAACTGCTCTTCTACGGATAATGACCACGTATGGGTAAGTGGATTATCAGATGCGGCGGTTTCGAAGTATCCGCCCGTTAGCTTGTCGATGACTACGTTAGCTATCATTAAAACGGAGCCGAGTCCGGTAGCCGTGGATACTTTCACCTGAGAAGTTAATGGAGAAAGAAAAAAAATACTCAAAAAAATCGTTATTGATACAACTAGTGCCAATGCAGGAATGAGTCGCTTAAATCGATTCAAATAAAAACGTTTCAGGTCAATTTCCCCGTTTCTTTGCCACTCTCTTTTTAATGTAAGTGTTATAACAAAACCCGAAATAACAAAAAACATATCAACCCCGACGAAACCGCCAGGAATCGGTAAGCCTGAATGAAAAAAGATTACCGATAAGACGGCTAGGGTACGCAGGCCCTGAACGTCTAGGCGATGTTTTGCGGGAACCCCTCCCTCTCTTGTAATTGCTGTGTTTGTTTTTTGCATTTTTATAGTATCGAAAATTGCGAGCTTATTTTTTAGGTCGCGATATTGTAATTGATGACGTCTTTTGCTTTAGATTTCTATTTGTTTGCCATGAGCGGGCATTATTACGGATAAGGGATAACATTGATAAATCCCTAATAAGCCCACATGGTTGGTAGAGGCCGTGAGGGGAAAGGTAATGTCGCGCCCGTAGCCGCGGGATACGGTGTGGTCAGTTTTGTATTGACCAGTACCGACCAGACTGTGCGGCCGACCCATGCGTGTAATGGGTGCGTCGGATCGGTGATGCGGGGAGGTGCAATGACTGATTTAGGGAATGTTTTTGCTCTAAACAATGAGCGAGCTGGTAAAGATTATCAATTTGGCTTATAGAATGATCGAATTGTCGGCTTTCCGGTTCGTGATGAGCTTAGCACGACATGTGACATTGAATTCAGGGGGCTGGGTTAGGCCAAGAGAAAAACTGTACTCAGAATTTTGAGTAATGAGAGTCTGCAGTCCACAAGACATCCACGTATTACTAAAGCAAGAGACGATTTTTTGCCTTGGGACGCATTGTTGGAAGAGCTAGATATATTGACTACATTTGTTGATGTCACTGACTTCGATGCTATACGCCATCAAAAAATGCTATATATAAAAGAAACTTTGGATGCCGTCACTGATTGCTGATGGCGTTCAAATTGTATCTGTGAAAATTAATCTGCTATTGAAAAACATGACATCTATATCTTCCACGATCTTCAAAGCTTATGACATCCGCGGCATCGTCGGCAAGACACTGAATGCCGACATCGCCTGCAAGATCGGCCAAGCCTTCGGCAGTGCTGCCTTGGCCAAGGGGCAGACGGCAGTGGTCATCGGTCGTGATGGCCGGTTGTCCGGGCCTGAGCTGACGTCTGCATTGGCGGCTGGTTTACAGTCGACCGGGATTGATGTCATTGATCTCGGTGTGGTGGCGACGCCGATGGTGTATTTCGGCACGCATGTGCTCGGTACGCAGTCGGGTGTGATGGTGACCGGCAGCCATAATCCGCCTGATTACAATGGTTTCAAGATGGTGCTGGCCGGCGAAGCGATTTACGGCGATACCATTCAGGCTTTGTATCAGGCGATCCTGCAGAGTGATTTCCTCGAAGGCTCGGGCGCTTATCGTACGCATGACATTCGTGCCGCCTATATTGAGCGCATGGTCAGCGACGTCAGGCTGGCGCGGCCGATGAAGATTGCGGTTGATTGCGGCAATGGCGTGGCTGGTGCGTTTGCCGGCGAGTTGTATCGTGCGCTCGGTTGTGAAGTGACGGAGCTGTTTTGCGAAGTCGACGGCACGTTCCCCAATCACCATCCGGATCCGGCCCATCCCGAGAATTTGCAGGATTTGATCCGCTGTTTGCAGACGACTGACAATGAGCTTGGCCTGGCGTTCGACGGTGACGGTGATCGTCTCGGCGTGGTGACCAAGGATGGCCAGATCATTTATCCTGACCGGCAACTGATGTTGTTTGCCGCCGATGTGCTGACCCGCAATCCGGGACGCGAAATTCTGTACGACGTCAAATGCACGCGCCATCTGGCGCCGTGGATTACGGCGCGCGGCGGCAAGCCGCTGATGTGGAAGACGGGGCATTCATTGGTCAAGGCCAAGATGCGTGAGACTGGTGCGCCGCTTGGTGGTGAAATGAGCGGTCACGTGTTCTTCAAGGATCGCTGGTATGGTTTTGACGATGGCATGTACGCGGGTGTGCGGCTGCTGGAATTGATGAGCCGCGAATCTGATCCGTCGGCAGTCCTGAATGCCTTGCCGCAATCGACCAGCACGCCGGAATTGCAGCTCAAGCTGGAAGAGGGCGAGAATTTTGCATTGATCGCGCAATTGCAGCGTGATGCGACGTTTCCGGGATCGGATGACATCATCACCATTGACGGTTTGCGGGTTGAATATCCGGATGGCTTCGGTCTGGCGCGTTCATCCAATACGACGCCGGTGGTGGTGTTGCGCTTTGAAGCCGAGACCGCCGAGGCGCTGACGCGCATTCAGAATGAATTCAAGCGCGTGATTCTGGCGGCCCGGCCGGATGTGGCATTGCCGTTTTGAACGGAGTAAGATGCGAGCCCATGTGCCAATAACAATAACGGGTTTGCATTGAATATTCTGATCGTCCGCGTATCGTCTCTGGGCGATGTCGTTCACAACATGCCGATGGTGGCGGACATCCGACGCCACTTCCCGCATGCCAATATCGATTGGGTAGTGGAAGAGGGCTATACCAGTCTGGTGCGGCTCAATCCGCATGTCCGTCATATCATTCCGATTGCCTTGCGCCGCTGGCGTAAAAGTCTGGCGAATCCTGCTACGCGTGCTGAAATTGCCGGCTTTTACCGGCAGTTGCGTCAAGAAGCTTATGACTTTGTCTTCGATACCCAGGGTTTGCTGAAAACCGGCGTTGTCATGCGCATGGCGCGTCTGGCGCCGGGTGGCAAACGGGTCGGGCTGGCCAATGCCACCGAAGGCTCCGGTTATGAGCCGTTGTCGCGCGTGTTTCATACCTTGAGCGTGCCGGTTGATCTGCATGCGCACGCGGTAAAGCGTGCGCGTCTGGTTGCGGCAGCAGCATTGGGTTATACGCTGGATGCGGCGCCGGATTTTGCGTTGCAGGCACCGCCAGCTTCTGCTGAAGTTCCGGCGTGGCTACCGTCACAGCCGTATGCGGTTTTTTTCCATGGGACGGCGCGCGCCGCCAAGCAGTGGGCGGAACCGAACTGGATCGCCGTGGCGCAGGCACTCGCGCAACGCGGACTGATGGTGTTGTTGCCGTGGGGTAGTAAAAAAGAACATGAAGCAGCATTGCGACTGGCATCGCAGATGTCAAATGCACAAGTATTGCCGGCCCTGGCGCTGATGGATGCCGTGACACTGATTCGCAATGCCGCGCTGGTGGTCGGCCTGGATACCGGCTTGACGCATATCGCTGCTGCCTTTTGCCGGCCGACTGTCGAGTTGTATTGCGATTCGCCGCGCTGGAAGACCGAGGGCGACTGGTCGCCGCGTATCGTCAACCTCGGCGATACCGGACAGCCCCCGGCAGTAGAGCAGGTTTTGCGCGCCATCGATACGGTGGCGGATTGATGCACGTCAATTCACCTCGCGAACGCAACCGGGCATAATAGCGGCATGGAATCCCAAATCATCGAAATCGACATTGCCGAATGGCAGGTCAGTGAGCCTAATCAGGCATGGATTGCCGCGCTGGAAGCGGGCAAGGTCTTGTATTTCCCGTATCTGCCGTTCCAGTTGCTGCCGCAGGAAAATGCTTTGCTCAAGCCATCCATTCGCGATCCGAAGGTACGCAATATCAGCCTTGATCTTAAAGGTCACCTGAAAGGTGCCGCCGCCGACACTGCCACGCAATTATCGCTGGCGATCATGATCGGGCGCTTCCGCGATCAGGCGCAGTCGCTGATTCATTCCTTGCTGCCCGACTACAAGCCTTACCTGCGGCTGGCCCCCACCAGTTATCGCCCGACCAAAGTGGAAACGCGTGCGCAATCGTGGCGTGCCGATGACCGGCGTTTGCATGTGGATGCCTTTCCGTCGCGTCCCAATTATGGCGAGCGGATCTTGCGCGTGTTTTGCAATATCAATCCGAATGGCGTGCCGCGCGTCTGGCGCGTCGGTGAGCCGTTTGAAACCGTGGCCGCAAAATTCCTGCCGCGCGCCAAGCCGTATGTGCCTTGGCAGGCCAGTGTGATGAAGGCGTTGCACATCACCAAATCCTTGCGCAGCGAATACGATCATCTGATGCTGCAATTGCATGACGGCATGAAGTCTGACATGGCGTATCAGGAAAGTGCCGAACAGGTCACCATGCCGTTTGCAGCAGGTTCGGTCTGGATCTGTTTTTCCGATCAGGCTTCGCATGCAGTGATGTCGGGCCAGTACATGCTGGAACAGACGCTGCATTTGCCGGCGGACAAGCAGTATGATCCGCAGTCCAGTCCGCTGGCGATCCTGAGCAGGTTGACCGGACGCAAGCTGGTCTGATGCGTCTGCTTTATTCCGCGTTGTGGTGGCTGTTGATGCCATTTGTGTTGGTGCGCATCTGGCGCCGGGGCCGCAAGGAGCCCGGCTATCGCCAGCATGTCGGTGAACGGCTGGGCTTTTACGATGCTGTCGTTGCCGGCAGCCGGCCGGTGCTGTGGGTGCATGCGGTGTCAGTGGGTGAAACCCGCGCTGCCGAGCCGCTCATTGATGCCTTGTTGCAAGCCTGGCCGCAGCATGTCGTGCTGTTGACG
>NZ_LFLS01000013.1 GCF_001189915.1 Herbaspirillum autotrophicum | reverse complement strand
ATGGCGCGATAGACTGTGCGGTTCCAGTTTTTCAGCTTGCGCCGATACTGCCCCGCGATCCACACAAAGCGGAACAGTTTGTTGATGCGGCCGGTCTGGTCGCCGGTTTCATTTGGCGAACTGGCGGCGGTCATCATGGTCTTGCCGAGCCAGCTGTTGACAGCCTGGGCCCAGCGATAACGCAATGGTCGTTCGATATCGCAGAACAGGATGATGCGGTTGGTGTCGGCACCGTTGTGGGCCCAGTGAATGAAGGTCTCGTCGAACACCACGCTCTTGCCATCGCGCCAGCTGTAGCGTTCGCCATCGACTTCAATAAAGCAGCTGTCGTCGTTGGGCGTCACCAGCCCGAGGTGATAGCGCAGTGAACCGGCATAAGGATCGCGATGGCGGTTGAGGGTGCCGCCCGGTGCCAGTTCTGCAAACATGGCGGCCTTGACGCCGGGGATGCGGCGCAGGATTTCAACCGTCTTGGGGCAGAACTGTTCCGCCGACGGATGGCTGGCGTCGTACCACTTCAGATAAAAACGTTTCCAGCCGGCCTTGAAGAAAGAGTTGAAGCCAGCGTCATCGTTCTTTTCGGCAGCCTTGATCTTGGAGATGTTTTGCAGATTGACGGCTTCGGCGCGGATGGTTTCCCAGTTGTCATCCAGCAGATGCAGGTTCGGGAAATCGTTGACCGGCGGATAAGGCACTGCCGGCACGCGCGAGAAGGCATACATGAACAGATTGATCGGCGCCATGATCGAGGAGTGATCGAAGAATTGCCGGAAAAACGGCAATCGGACCTTGCCTCGAAAATGAATGAATAAAATTGAAAACAGATAAATGCCGACGGCGACCCACTTCATTGCAATGTCCTTAAACTGGTGCTCCGCGAGCTTGGCGCCGGATAGCAACGGCGCCTGGCGGGATGTCTGGATAGCGTCCGCAGCGGGTGATCAACATGCCGTGCTGCGGCGAGGAATGGGGCTGATTTTACACCAAGCGTCATGGCCCGACTTAATGCAGATCAAAGGCAGTTCGTGCTCAACCGGCGCGATGGAGGGTGATGTTGGTAAAGCGACAACGCACCGGCAGGCGGTGCGTTGTGATCTTCAATGGATGATGCTGCGGAGCAATCTCCGCGCAGATCAGGCCGTAGCTTGCGTCAACAGACGCGGCGGCGCCTTGCGTGGCATGCCGGTGAAACCGAAATCGATTTCCGGCTGACGACCGGCAATGATTTCGGCAATCGCGCGCCCGGAACCGCAGCCCATGGTCCAGCCCAGCGTACCGTGACCGGTATTGAGAAACAGGTTGCTGAACTTGGTCTTGCCGACGTAAGGAATATTCGATGGCGTCAGCGGACGCAGGCCGGTCCAGTACACCGGGTTGCTGTAATCGCAGCCGTCCGGGAACAGTTCACGGGTGCGGCGCGTAATCGCTTCGCAACGGGTGGTGTTCAATTCGCGGGTGTAGCCATTGAGTTCGCAGGTGCCGGCCACGCGCAGGCGGTCGCCCAGGCGCGATACCACCAGCTTGTAGCCATCATCGGTGAGTGATACGGTGGGTGCGGCATCCGGATTGGTGACCTGATAAGTGGCCGAATAGCCCTTGCCCGGATACAGCAGCAGATTGATGCCGAGCGGCCGGAGCAGCGGTTCGGAGAAGCTGCCCATGGCAACCACGAAGGCATCGGCGCGCAGCACGCGATGACG
Organism: Herbaspirillum autotrophicum; assembly: GCF_001189915.1. Taxonomy (GTDB): domain Bacteria; phylum Pseudomonadota; class Gammaproteobacteria; order Burkholderiales; family Burkholderiaceae_D; genus Herbaspirillum; species Herbaspirillum autotrophicum. The sequence goes on along the minus strand of NZ_LFLS01000013.1, from coordinate 141,138 downwards.
GCCTTCGCCATCGATGATTTCCACTGCCGTGATCTTGGCCGACGCGCCGCTGCCTTCGGTGATCAGGCGCGTGATGGTGGTATTGAACTGGAAGTCGACGCCGGCTTCTTCGGCTTTTTTCGCCAGACCGGTGGTGAGCTTGTAGACGTCGCCTGATTCATCGGTGGCAGTGTAGTCGCCGCCGACGATCTTGTCGCGGATGCTGGCCAGTGCCGGTTCGATCTTGATCACTTCATCGGCGCTGATGGATTCACGCGGGCAACCGAGATCGCGCATCAGCTTGGCTGATGGCAATGACAGTTCGAATTCCTTTGCTTCTGTATAGAAGTGCAGAATGCCGCGGGTCAGATGGTCGTACTGGATATCGGTTTCGGCGCGCAGCGCCATCAGGGTCTGGCGGCTGTATTCGCACAGCGCCACGATCTGGCGGATGTTTTCATCGGTACGGGCGGGTGTGCATTCGCGCAGGAAGTTGAGCGCCCATTTCCACTGCAGCCATTCCGGACGGAAGCGATACAGCAGCGGCGCATCTTCTTTGCCGAGCCACTTCAACACCTTCATCGGCGCCGATGGATTGGCCCATGGCTCCGCATGCGAGACGGAAATCTGACAACCGTTGGCGAAGCTGGTTTCCTGCGCAGCACCAGGCTGACGATCAATGACGGTGACGTCGTAACCTTCTTTTTTCAGAAACCACGCGGACGCGGTGCCGATAATGCCTGCTCCCAGTACGATGACCTTCATCACATTCTCCTTAAATACAACGCCATGCTGTCTTGGCCGGGGTGTCTGGCGGTAATCGCCGGGCGCAAGTTCAGTCCCTGTTCAATGACTGGCATTGTAAGAAGTTCTGGATTGTTTAGGTATTCAATAGTGGTAACTATTTTTCTATTTTTAAACAGCGGGTTGGTTTCCGTGTTTTAAAAACAAAATAAATGAGATAAATGTTTATTTTTTTGAATTGTCGAATTTTGCCATTTCTTCCGCCACCGCCTGCGCCACGCTGGCAACCAGCGCCTGCTCCATGCTGGCCTTGACGCGCACCTTCAACATGTCGGCCAGATTGTCGAGCACGATGGCCAACTGATCTTGCAGGTGCTCATGCAAGACGCTGTCGATATGACCGAGTACGGTTTGCATCACGCTTTCCTGAATTTCCAGGCGCATCTGTTCCAGTTGTTGCGGCTGCAATGACGGCGCCGGCTGTTCAGTGTGCGCATATGCCGGGGGCGCGTATGAAGATTGCGGAGCAAGGTCGGGCGGCAGGTTCAGGTTGAAGTCGGGACTGAAGGCCGGATTGAAGCTGGGAGTGAAATTCGGTGCGAAGTGTTGGTTGAAACCCGGTTGATTGAAGTTCGGCTGATGGAAGCCCGGTTGACTGGAGTTCTGTTGATCGAAGTTCGCGTTATTGGCGTTGGCGTGATGGAAATCGCGCTGATCCGAACCGGACTGATCGATATCGTTTTGATTGAAGCCGGGTGGTTCCGGCGCAAACGCTGCCGGTTGTTGGGGATGCTGGCTGCCGGCGGACGGTGGCGTCGGGGTGACGGGAATGATTTCCGTCAGCAGCGGAATGCCATTGTCGGGAGGGGTATGGTTCATGCGCGCGGGCGGTGCATCACTCGGCGACGAAGTGGCTGAGTGGGTAACCGCGTTCCTTGTAAAAACGATAACGATCACGCCCCGCAGCTTTATCGCTGTCATCGGCGGAAATGATTTCAAACATGCGTTCGAAGCGGGCAAAGTGTTCCGGCGTACTGCCCGACAGATTGATCAGGATCTGGTGATGCGGCAACGCCGGAATGGCATCGTCTTCGGCGCTGGTCAGCAGCACCGGTGTCTGTTCCGCCAGCGGGCTGCCGGCGTTGACGTGCGGCACGAAGTCTTGTTCCGAGAAGGTCCACAAGGCTTGATCGAGCGCTGCCATTTCGCTGCGGTCGCGGGTCAGCAGCACGATGCGGAATTGCGCCGCACGCGCCTTGCGTACCAGGCGGCAGGCGTAGGCCATTTTATTGGGGACATTGCTGTGGAAATCGATGCGGGTCATACCGGGCCTGCTAATGATGAATGGGCGGAGTGCAATGGTTGCTGTCCGGCTGCGGTTGAGCAACTGATAAAAGCCTTGCAGGCAGTATAGTCACTTCCGCTGCAAAGCAAAACCGGTGCATGACAAGATCATGCACCGGTGGTGGTTGCCGGCGTTGTTCAGGCGGCCATGCCGCTGTGGCGCAGCAAGGCATCGATGCTCGGTTCGCGGCCGCGGAAGGCCTTGAATGATTCAAGCGCCGGACGCGAACCGCCGACCGCCAGAATCTCGCGCTGGAAGCGTTGCCCGGTTTCGATCGAGACCACGTTGCCACCGGCAGCAGCGGCTTCTTCGAATGCGCCGTAGGCGTCAGCCGACAACACTTCGGCCCATTTGTAGCTGTAATAGCCAGCCGCATAACCACCCGAGAAAATGTGGCTGAACGAATGCTGGAAGCGGTTGAAGGCAGGCGGGCGCACCACGGCCACCTGTTCGCGCACGCGGTTGATGACATCCTGCACGCTGGTGCCAGGCGCCATGTCATAGTGAATATGCATGTCGAACAGCGAGAATTCGACCTGACGCAACATTTGCAGCCCGGACTGGAAGTTCTTGGCGGCGATCATCTTGTCGAACAGGGCGCGCGGCAGGGTGTCGCCGGTATCGGCATGGGCGCTCAGGTGTTGCAGAACATCCCATTCCCAGCAGAAGTTTTCCATGAACTGCGATGGCAGTTCGACCGCATCCCATTCGACCCCGGAAATGCCGGAGACGCCGACTTCATCGACTTGCGTCAGCATGTGATGCAGGCCGTGGCCGGATTCATGGAACAGCGTGATTACTTCATCGTGGGTAAACAAGGCTGGCTTGCGCACGCCATCGACGGTTGCCGGCTCGGTGAAATTGCAGACCAGATAGGCAATCGGTGTCTGTATGCCATTGCCGGTCAGACGCCGGGCACGGGCATCATCCATCCAGGCGCCGCCGCGCTTGCCGCTGCGCGCGTACAAGTCGAGATAGAACTGACCCACCAGCTTGCCGTCGCGTTCGATGCGGAAAAACTTGACGTCGGGATGCCATACCGGCGCGCTGTCGGTGCTGATGTTGACGCCGAACAGGCGCTGGATCAGCTGGAACAGGCCGTTGACCACCTTGTGTTCCGGGAAGTACTGTTTGACTTCCTGTTCCGAAAACGCATAGCGCTGTTCGCGCAGCTTTTCCGATGCATAGGTGGTGTCCCAGGCTTCCAGCGTATCCAGTCCCAGTTGTTCCCTGGCAAAGGCACGCAATTCGGTCCAGTCTTTTTCGCCATACGAACGGGCGCGGCGACCCAGGTCTTCAAGGAAGGCGATGACTTCTTGCGGCGACTGCGCCATCTTCGGCACCAGCGACAATTCGGCATAGTTGGCAAAACCCAGCATGGCGGCTTCTTCATGGCGCAAGGCCAGAATTTGCGTCATGTTGTCGGTGTTGTCCCATTCCGGTTTGGCGCCGAGCTCGGAAGCCTTGGTGGCGTTGGCGCGATAGATTTTCTCGCGCAGCGAACGCTGGTCGGCGTATTGCAGTACCGGGAAATAAGAAGGGAAGTGCAGCGTGAACTTGTAGCCGGGCTTGCCGTCTTTTTCTGCCGCGGCGCGCGCTGCCTGCCGTACATCCTCAGGCAGGCCCGACAGTTCGGCTTCGTCTTCCACCAGCAGACCGAAGTCATTGGTGGCGTCCAGAATGTTTTCGGAAAAACGGGTCGTCAAGGCCGCCAGCTTTTCCTGAATTTCGCCAAAGCGCTCTTTTTGGTCATCGGCCAGTTCCGCGCCGCTGAGGCGGAAATCGCGCACTGCATTGTCGATGACTTTCTTGCGCGCTGCCGACAGGCCCGCGTATTCCGGACCGGCCTGCAAGGCCTTGTATTTTTCGAACAATGCCAGATTCTGACCCAGCGCGGTCCAGAACTCGACCAGACGCGGCTGGTTTTCGTTGTAGACGGCGCGCAGTTCCGGCGTATCGACCACCGAATTGAGATGCCCGACGATACTCCACGCCCGGCCCAGTTTCTCGGTAGCGTTTTCCAGCGGCTCGACAAAATTTTGCCAGGTCACGCTCGCCATCGGCGCTTCCAGCGCCTTTACCAGTGCATCGGTGCCGGCCAGCAAGTCGTCGATGGCCGGCGTCACATGTTCGGGACGGATCGCATCAAAGCGGGCCAGCCCGGAAAAGTCGAGCAAGGGATTGGCTGCAGCAGGGGTAGTCGGGGTGGTGGTCATAGTGGGTTCAGATCCGTATTCAGGTTCGTTCGGCGGCTTCAATCGTGTTGACCAGCAACATGGTGATGGTCATCGGCCCGACGCCGCCGGGCACGGGGGTGATGTAGCCTGCAACCTCTTTGGCATTGGCGAAGTCGACATCGCCACACAACTTGCCGTTATCGTCGCGATTCATGCCGACATCGATGACGACTGCGCCGGGTTTGATCATGTCGGCGGTGACGATGTTGCGCTTGCCGGTGGCCACCACCAGAATATCTGCCTGACGCGTATGCTGTCCGAGATCACGGGTCTTGGAGTTACAGATAGTGACGGTTGCCCCGGCTTGCAAGAGCAACATTGCCTGCGGCTTGCCAACAATGTTGGACGCGCCGACCACAACCGCGTTGGCGCCGCGCACCGGGAAGCTGATCGATTCCAGCATTTTCATGACGCCGTAGGGCGTGCACGGGCGGAACAGCGGCTGGCCGGTCATCAGCAGGCCGGCATTGCTGACGTGGAAACCGTCGACATCCTTTTCTGCGGCAATCGCTTCGATCACCTTGTGCGCATCGATATGCGCCGGCAGCGGCAACTGCACCAGAATGCCATTGATTTTCGGGTCGGCGTTGAGGGCGGTGATGCGCGCCAGCAAATCCGCTTCGCTCAGGTTGGCGTCGTATTTTTCCAGCACCGAGTACAGACCGTTGTCTTCGCACGCCTTTACCTTGTTGCGCACATAAACCTGGGACGCCTGGCTGTCGCCGACCAGAATCACCGCCAGGCCGGGTTGTTTGCCTTGCGCGGTGAGGGCGGCGGCGCGTTTGGCGACATCGGCGCGCAGTTGTTGGGAGAGCAGGTTTCCGTCGATCAGTTGGGCTGGCATGTTGTGCAGACTGTGAAAAGTGATAATCCCGACATTATAAGGCGCGCCAGATCAAACACTGACGCGGTGTATGCAGTCGGCGCCTTGCAATGTGTTTTGTGCAACATTTTGTGCGGCCGCCGGCATCCTTCTGCTACGCTGGCGACTGGTGCAGAAATGCAGCGGATGGGTAATACGGAAGCGGCCGGCAGAGAAGGAGGGGTGGATGATGCGCAGCGCACTGCTGATGGCGGGTTTGTTGGTGACGATCTCGTTGAAAGCGGAAGAAACACTGGACCGAATTCGTGCCACCCAGACCATGAAAGTGGCCTATCGCAGCGGCCAGGCGCCATTTTCGACCCTGGATCAAAACCAGCGGGTGGTTGGCTATGCGATCGATATCTGCAGCAAGATCGTCAGCCGGGTACAGCGCGAATTGAAACTGCCGCAGTTGAAATCCGAGTTTGTTGCGGTCAATGGCTTGACGCGCTTTACCGCGTTGCGCGAGCGCCGGGCCGATATCGAATGCGGGACCACCTCGAATAATGCCGAACGGCGGCAGGAATTCGCCTTTACGATTCCGTACTTCATTGACGGCGTCAAAATGATCGTGCGCCGTGACAGCGATATTTCGGCCTGGACCGATCTGCGCAACAAGAGCATTGTCACCGTTAAGGCCACCGCCCAGAGTGAGCTGGTCAAATTGCGCAATTATTCCCGGGTGCTGGATATGGTGATGCATGAAACGCTGTATTACGACGACGCCATGGCCATGCTGGTCAGCGGCAAAGTGGCGGCGCTGGCCGGCAATGAGGCGATCTTGCACAACCTGATGTTGAAAATCCCCGAACCGTCTGCGTACCTGATCACCGGCAATTCGCTGGCGGTGAAGTCTTATGCGGTCATGCTGCGCAAGAGCGACATCCAGCTCAAGGCGATGGCCGACGCCGAGATGGTGCGGCTGATCAACGATGGCGAAATCTACAAAATCTACGATAAATGGTTTACCGCAGCCAGCGGTCCCGGCGCGCAATCGCTGAAATTGCCGATGAGTTATTTTTTGCGCGATTCTTTTCGTTATCCGAGCGACAAGGTCGGGGAGTGAGCGGATTTGACAGGCATTTATTGTCAACTTGACCATGCTTTGCGTTTCCCGGTGGCCGACGACGCACTTTTTCATTTTCGGTTATGCTCCCGCAACTAATATGAGCAGAGGATGATTGCATGACCGATTTGTTGACTCGCCGTCTTACGCTTCTTGCCAGCCCGGCGCACCGGGGCTTGCTGGCCCTTGGCTTGCGGGGAGTGGAGCGAGAGACGTTGCGGGTCGACGCGACCGGTCAATTGTCATCCCGGCCACATCCGGCCGCCCTCGGTTCGGCGCTGACCAATGAGCAGATCACTACCGATTACTCGGAGTCGCTGCTGGAGTTCATCACCCCGGCCGAGCACGATATCGCCACCGCTTTGCAACGTCTCGACGAGATTCACCGTTTCGTTCATCCGCAATTGCAGGGCGAAATCCTCTGGAATGAATCGATGCCGGGCGAGTTGCCGCCCGAATCCGAGATTCCGATTGCCTGGTATGGCACTTCCCATATCGGCATGCTGAAACATGTCTATCGGCGCGGGCTGGCCCTGCGCTACGGCAAGACCATGCAATGCATCGCCGGCATTCACTACAATTTTTCGCTCAATGAAGATATCTGGGAATTGTTGCGCGGGATCGATACCGAGGTCGATGGCTCGGTATCGCGTCGCGACTACCAGTCGGAAAGCTATATCGCGCTGATCCGCAACTTCCGCCGCTACAGCTGGCTGCTGATGTATCTGTTCGGGGCGTCGCCGGCATTGAGCACCAATTTCCTGCGCGGCCGTCCGCATCAGCTGGAGACCCTGAGCGACGATACCTTGTATCTGCCGTATGCCACCAGCCTGCGCATGAGCGATCTGGGTTATCAGAGCAACGCCCAGGCCGGTATCACGCCGCACTACAACAATCTGTCGAGCTATATCAGAAGCCTGTCGCAGGCAGTCAGCCAGCCGTACCCGGCGTATGAGGCAATTGGCACCAAACGCGACGGCGAATGGATACAAATCAATACCAATATCCTGCAGATCGAAAACGAGTATTACTCGTCGATCCGGCCCAAGCGCGTCATCTACAGCGGCGAGCGTCCGGTGCAGGCGCTGTCGGCGCGCGGGGTGCAGTATGTCGAAGTGCGCTGCATGGATATCGATCCGTTCGAGCCGCTCGGCATCAGTTTGCTGACTTCACGCTTCCTGGATGTGTTCCTGCATTTCATCGCGCTGGAACAAAGCTCGCTGACCTCGGAAGACGAGGGGCACGAGAATCGTCATAATTTTGCCGACACGGTAAAGCAGGGGCGTCGTCCCGGCCTGCAATTGCAGCGCGACGGACAAGCCATCGGCTTGCAAGCCTGGGGACTGGAATTGCTGGATCGCATGCAGCCGGTCGCGGCCTTGCTGGATGCGCAATCCGGCGGTACGGAGCACGCCCGGGCGCTGGCTGCGCAACGCGAAAAATTGCACGATGTGGAGCTGACGCCGGCGGCGCGGGTATTGCGCGAGGTGCGTGAGCACCACAATTCATTTGCCGCGTTCGCATTGCAGAACAGCCGGCAACAGGCCGCACAATTTCTGGCGCGACCGCTGACGCCGCAACAGACTGCAGAGTTTGCTGCTGCAGTGGCAGCATCACTGTCCGCGCAAAATGATATCGAGCGCACCCAGACCGGTGACTTCGATACCTTCGTGGCGGCTTATCGCGCCAGCACCCTCGGCAATATCAGCGTCTGAGCCGGTTCCTGAAAAGCGGTCCCTGAGCGGCCGATGCCGTCAGGGATGGTGGCCGTTGCGTGAATAAATTCTAGGCCGGCATGGTCGCTTTGTGATTGTTGCAAGGCTTCGTTCAGCGCGGCCGCATCCTTGTAAAAAACACCACGATTTTCCAGTATATTGCGCCCGGTTCAATTGACTTGTCGGGGGTGTAAGCATGCTGTCCGGAAAAATCGCACTGGCGATCTGTGTCCTGAGTTTATCGATGACCGCGCGTGCTGCGGATTTGCTGGATATGGTGAAACAGCGCGGGGTGCTCAGGATCGCAACCGAAGGCACTTATCCGCCATTCAATTACAAGGATAAGAAAAGCGGTGAGCTGACCGGCTTCGATGTTGAATTCGCGCGCGCCCTGTCGGCCCGGCTCGGCGTCAAGCCGGAATTTGTGGCGACCGAGTGGGCCGGCATACTGGCCGGTCTGCAAGTCGGCAAATACGACGTCATCATTTCGCAGGTCACCATGACGCCCAAGCGTCAGGCCGAATTCGCATTTTCCCGCCCCTATACCTATTCGGTGGCGCAACTGATCTTGCGCCAGGACGATGCGGCCAGCTATCCGACGCTGGCCAGTCTCAAAGGCAAGCGGGTCGGTGTCGGGCAAGGCAGCAGTTACGCCGAAACGCTGAATGCCATCGGCGGCATTGAAGTCAAGACCTATACCTCGGCGCCGCTCAACTTGCAGGATCTGGCCAACGGTCGTATCGATGCCGCGCTCAATGATCGCTTGCTGGTGCCCTACATGATGCAGGAAGCGCGGTTGCCCTTGCGCGCCGCCGCTACCGTCGGCGACGCGCAGCGGCAGGGGATTGCCTTCAAAAAGAATAATCCGCAATTTCAATTGGCGATTGATGGCGCCATCGCAGCGCTGATCGCGGACGGTACTTACGCCAGAATTTCCCAACGCTGGTTTGGCCTCGATGCGTCCCGGGTTCCAGGTCAATAACAGTCAAGTGCAATCAGCAGCCGTCGCCATGCCTGCATCGTCCGTCAATTTTCCCGTCACGCCATGAGTGAGTTACTTGCCGTCGTCGCCGATTCCGGCCATCTGATTTTGCTGGGTACGCTGTATACATTAGTGTATGCATTGCTCGGCATGCTGTTTGGCTTGCCGGTTGGCGCGCTGGTGACCGTGATCCGTCATGAGCACGTACCGTTGCTGGCGCCGCTGGCCAACGTGTATGTCAGTTTCATGCGCAGCACGCCGCAACTGATTCAAGCGTTCCTGATGTACTTCGGGCTCGGCGCTGCCGGTATCGACTTGCCGCTGATCGTGATCGGTACGCTGGTGTTGACCGCCAATGCCGGTGCCTATCTGTCGGAAACCATGCGCGGTGCCATCGAAGGCGTCAGCAGCAGTCAGTGGGGCGCCGGCTTCAGCCTCGGACTCACACGGATGCAAACCATGCGCTACATCATCATGCCGCAAGCACTGCGGCTGGCCATTCCCGGCATCAGCAATTCCCTGATCAGTCTGTTCAAGGATACGTCGGTGCTCTCTGTAATTACCGTGGCCGAACTGATGAAATATACCGGCGACATCATCTCGGTAACCTTCCGGCCATTTACCTTTTATTGCATCGCCGCAATTATTTACTGGGGTTTGTGCCTGTTGTATGAACATGGCGTGCAGCGACGCCTGGAAGCGCATTTCAAAAAAGTCTGCCGACCCGCCGGATAAGACTTTCAGGTAGGCTTTGATTGTTGTTGAACTGATAAATAAATACGCTTTACAACACCGTTCGAGGGCCTTTCTGTGCAGTGCAACCAGTGCATTTTTTACCCATTTTTACTCGAATTCGCAAAAATGGCATACCTCAAGAGTGTGTGTTTATGCGGCTTCGCAGCAAAATTTCATAATGTGAAAATGCGTATCGCTATTTGAAAATCTAAAAAACACCTGCTAAAATGCCTCGTCCACACGGCAAGAAGACCGTACAGTAATGGATAAAACGAATGCGTAACGATGCGGCCACACCCCGCATCCCTCATAAACTCAGGAGACATACAATGTCAGCCCAAATCGACCAAATCCTGGCGCAAGCCGCTAACGATCCCGACGCGATTGAAACGCAAGAGTGGCTTGATGCCCTCGAAGCAGTGATTGAGGCTGAAGGCCCGGAACGTGCACATTACCTGATGGAGCGCATGGTCGATCTGGCCCGCCGCCGTGGTGCGCATATCCCGTTTTCCAGCAATACCGCTTACGTCAATACAATTCCTGCCGATCAGGGCGAACACTGCCCGGGCAACCTCGAATACGAAGAACGCCTGCGTTCATGGATGCGCTGGAACGCGATGGCCATGGTGGTCAAGGCCAACCGGGTCGACGGCGATCTGGGCGGTCACTTGTCCAGCTTTGCCTCGCTGGCCAACATGCTGGGTATCGGCTTCAACCATTTCTGGCATGCCCCGACCGAAGAACATGGCGGCGATCTGCTGTACATCCAGGGTCACTCCTCGCCGGGCGTGTATGCCCGTGCATTCCTTGAAGGTCGTCTGAGCGAAGATCAATTGCTGCATTTCCGTCGCGAAGCCGACGGTCATGGTCTGTCGTCCTATCCGCATCCGAAGCTGATGCCTGAATTCTGGCAGTTCCCGACGGTATCGATGGGTCTGGGTCCGCTGATGGCGATCTATCAGGCGCGTTTCCTCAAGTATCTGCACGCACGCGGCATCGCCAAGACCGACAACCGCAAAGTATGGGCGTTCTGCGGCGACGGTGAAATGGACGAGCCGGAATCGATGGGTGCCATCGGGATGGCCGGCCGTGAAAAGCTGAACAATCTGGTGATCGTGGTCAACTGTAACCTGCAACGCCTGGATGGTCCGGTGCGCGGCAACGGCAAGATCATTCAAGAGCTGGAATCCGATTTCCGCGGCGCCGGCTGGAATGTCGTCAAGGTCATCTGGGGCAGCGGCTGGGACGAGCTGCTGGCCAAGGACAAAGAAGGCATCCTGCAAAAAGTGATGATGGAAACCGTCGACGGCGAATATCAGAACTACAAGGCCAAGGATGGTGCGTTCGTGCGCAAGCACTTCTTCGGCAAGCATCCGAAGCTGCTGGAGATGGTCAGCAAGATGTCGGACGACGATATCTGGCGCCTGACCCGTGGCGGTCATGATCCGCACAAGATTTACGCCGCATTCAAGGTGGCGCAGGACAGCAAGGACCAGCCGACCGTGATCCTGGCCAAGTCCATCAAGGGCTATGGTTTCGGCAAGTCCGGCGAAGCGCGCAATACGGCACACAACACCAAGAAGCTGGACGACGAAGCCATCAAGGCCATGCGCGACCGCTTCCAGTTGCCGATTCCGGATGACAAGCTGGCAGAGATTCCGTTCTTCAAGCCATCCGCCGACACTCCGGAAATGCAATACCTGCACGAGCGCCGCAAGGCCTTGGGCGGCTACCTGCCGCAACGCCGTCCGCAAGCTGACGAAAAGCTGCCGGTGCCGGAATTGTCTGCATTTCAGGCCATGCTGGAACCAACCGCCGAAGGCCGCGAAATTTCCACTACCGCTGCTTATTCGCGCGTGTTGACAGCACTGCTGCGCGATCCGAATCTGGGTCAGCGCGTGGTGCCGATCATGGTCGATGAATCGCGTACCTTTGGTATGGAAGGCCTGTTCCGCCAGATCGGTATTTTCAGCCAGGTCGGTCAGTTGTATGAGCCGGTCGACAAAGATCAGGTGATGTACTACCGCGAAGACAAGGCCGGCCAGATTTTGCAGGAAGGCATCAATGAAGCGGGCGGCATGAGCTCCTGGATCGCTGCGGCGACCTCGTACTCGACCAACAACCGCATCATGATTCCGTTCTTCACGTATTACTCGATGTTCGGTCTGCAGCGCGTCGGCGATCTGGTCTGGGCAGCGGGCGACATGCGCGCACGCGGCTTCCTGATCGGCGGCACCGCCGGTCGCACCACGCTCAACGGCGAAGGTTTGCAACACGAAGACGGCCACAGCCATGTGCTGGCATCGACCATCCCGAACTGCGTGCCATACGATCCGACCTTCGCTCACGAAGTCGCGGTGATCATGCACGACGGCCTGCGCCGCATGGTCGGAAATCAGGAAGATGTGTTCTATTACATCACCGTGATGAACGAGAACTACAGCCATCCGGGTATCAGGGCGGGTCAGGAAGAGGGCATCATCAAGGGCCTGTATCTGTTGAACGAAGGCGGCAAGGGCAACAAGCTGCGCGTGCAACTGATGGGTTCCGGCACGATTCTGCGCGAAGTGATTGCCGCTGCCGATTTGCTGCGCGATGACTGGAAAGTGGATGCCGATGTCTGGTCGGCACCGTCGTTCACGCTGCTGGCGCGCGAAGGTCAGGATGTGGAACGCTGGAACATGCTGCACCCGGGTGACAAGCCGCGCACGTCCCATTTCGCCGATTGTCTGGCGCCGACCGATGGCCCGGTCATCGTCTCGACCGATTACATGCGCACCTATGCGGAGCAAGTCCGCGCCTTCGTACCGAAGGGCCGCTCTTACAAAGTGCTGGGCACCGACGGTTACGGACGCTCCGACACCCGCGCCAAGCTGCGCGAGTTCTTCGAAGTCAATCGTTACTATGTAACGGTGGCGGCGTTGAAGTCGCTGGCCGACGAAGGCAAGATCAAGCCATCGGTGGTGGCAGAGGCGATTGCCAAGTACGGTATTAACCCAGAGAAACCAAATCCGGTTACTCAGTAAAAAAACCTGAAGCTCGAACGATCAGCAAGACGGCTTGTCATGACATACTAATGTCTGCAAGCCGTCTTGATGTGAGCGGACACAACACTCCAATCGTGCATTGGAACCAGAACAAACGGAGCGCAAGAGATGAGTCAAATCGAAGTCAAGGTACCGGATATTGGCGATTTCAAAGAAGTTGAAGTCATTGAAGTTTTGGTCAAGGTCGGCGACACCATCAAAGTCGAACAATCATTGCTGACGGTCGAATCCGACAAGGCCAGCATGGAAATTCCATCCAGCCAGGCTGGCGTGGTCAAGGAAATCAAGGTCAAGATCGGCGACAAGGTTGCTGAAGGCTCGGTCGTGGTGATCGTGGAAGCCGACGGCGCTGCCGCCAGTGCGCCTGCTGCTGCGGCGGCCGCCGCGCCGGCCGCACCTGCTGCCGCAGCACCAGCGCCTGCCGCTGCTGCGGCACCCGCAGCAGCACCTGCTGCCGGCGGTGGTCTGCAAGATATTCTGGTCCCCGATATCGGTGATTTCGCCGAAGTCGAAGTGATCGAGCTGATGGTCAAGGTCGGTGATACGGTCAAGGTTGAACAGTCGTTGCTGACGGTTGAATCGGACAAGGCCAGCATGGAAATTCCATCGAGCCATGCCGGCGTCATCAAGGAACTGAAGGTCAAGGTCGGCGACAAGGTCGCCAAGGGTTCACTGGTCGCGGTGATCGAAGCCAGCGGCGCGGCTCCGGCAGCCGCAGCACCGGCACCGGCATCTGCTGCTCCGGCAGCGCCTGCGCCCGCACCGGCACAGGCTGCCGCAGCACCGGCTGCTGCCGTGGCATCGGTACCGGCATCGCCAGAACCGGCAGGCAACAGCAAGTCGCATGCCTCGCCATCGGTACGCAAGTATGCGCGTGAACTCGGTGTCGATCTGACCCGGGTGACCGGTTCCGGACCCAAGGGTCGCATCCTGCAGGAAGACATTCAAAAATTCGTCAAGGCTGCACTGGCCGGTACCAGCGGCGCCGCCGCACCCGCCAAGAATGGCAGCGGCGTCGGCCTGAGCCTGTTGCCATGGCCATCGCTGGACTTCAGCAAGTTCGGTCCGACCGAATTGTTGCCGTTGTCGCGCATCAAGAAAATCAGCGGTCCGAACCTGCATCGCAACTGGGTCATGATTCCGCACGTCACGCAATTCGATGAAGCCGACGTGACCGAGCTGGAAGAATTCCGCAAGACCTCCAATGATGCGTATGCCAAGGCCAAGTCGCCGGTCAAGCTGACCATGCTGGCATTCGTGATCAAGGCCAGTGTCGCCGCCCTGAAGAAATTCCCGGCGTTCAACTCTTCGCTCGACGCCAATGGCGAAAACCTGATTCTGAAGCAGTACTACAACATCGGTTTTGCCGCTGATACGCCGAATGGTCTGGTGGTGCCGGTGATCAAGAATGCTGATCAAAAGAGCATCGGCCAGATTGCTCAGGAAATGGGTGATCTGTCGGCGCAAGCGCGTGACGGCAAGCTCAAGCCGGCCGACATGCAAGGCGCGACTTTCACCATTTCGTCGCTGGGTGGCATTGGCGGTACGGCATTTACGCCGATCATCAATGCGCCGGAAGTGGCTATCCTTGGTTTGTCCAAGTCGGCCATCAAGCCGGTATGGGACGGCAAGCAATTCGTGCCGCGCCTGATTCTGCCGACTTCGCTGTCCTATGATCACCGTGTGGTCGATGGCGCCATGGGTGCCCGCTTCTCGGCCTATCTGGCGGAAGTTCTGGGCGACCTGCGCAAGACCCTGCTGTAATCGCCGGCGCTGCCTCGCCGATGCTGCCGTCTGGCGGTGACCGGTGAGGCAGCGCTGCGCTCACCATCAGAATCGAATTACAGAATAGAGACGGAGAAGTCATGAGTCTGATCGAAGTCAAAGTCCCCGATATCGGCGATTTCAAAGAAGTGGAAGTGATTGAATTGATGGTCAAGGTTGGCGACACCATCAAGGTCGATCAATCGTTGATCACAGTCGAGTCCGACAAGGCCAGCATGGAAATTCCATCGAGCCAGGCCGGTGTCGTCAAGGAATTGAAGGTCAAGGTCGGCGACAAGATTGCCGAAGGTTCCGTGTTGTTGACGGTGGAAGCCAGCGGCGCCGCTGCGCCTGCATCCGCGGCTGCGACCCCTGCGCCTGCGGCAGCTCCGGCCGTCGCTGCACCTGCCGCTGCTGCGGCGCCGGTAGCTGCGCCCACGGCGGCCAGCTTTGCCGGCAATGCCGACATCGAATGTGACATGATGGTACTGGGCGCTGGTCCCGGCGGTTATTCGGCAGCGTTCCGCGCCGCCGATCTGGGCCTGACGACGGTGCTGGTCGAACGTTATTCGACGCTGGGCGGGGTTTGCCTGAATGTCGGTTGCATTCCATCCAAGGCCCTGCTGCACGTGGCTGCGGTAATTGATGAAGCGGCCGCCATGGCATCGCACGGCGTCACTTTCGGCAAGCCGCAAATCGATATCGACAAGCTGCGCGCCTACAAGGAAAAAGTCATCAGCACCATGACCGGTGGTCTGGCCAGCATGGCCAAGGCACGCAAGGTCAACGTGGTGCAGGGCCTGGGCCAGTTCGTGGGCGCCCATCACATTGAAGTCACTGCTGCTGACGGCAGCAAGAAGACGGTCAAGTTCAAGCAAGCCATCATTGCCGCCGGTTCATCCGTGGTCAACCTGCCGTTTGTTCCGCAGGATCCGCGCATCGTCGACTCGACCGGCGCGCTGGAATTGCGTCAGGTGCCGAAGCGCATGCTGGTCATCGGCGGCGGCATCATCGGCCTGGAAATGGCAACGGTCTATTCCACCCTCGGTGCCCGCATCGATGTGGTTGAAATGATGGATGGCCTGATGCAAGGTGCGGACCGCGATATGGTCAAGGTCTGGCAGAAGTTCAATGAAAAGCGTTTCGACAACGTCATGCTCAAGACCAAGACGGTCGGTGTTGACGCATTGAAAGAAGGCATCAAGGTTACCTTCGAAGCGGCGGAAGCCGGTGCCAAGGCGCCGGAACCGCAGGTCTACGATCTGGTGCTGGTGGCAGTCGGCCGCAGTCCGAACGGCAAGAAGATTGCTGCCGACAAGGCCGGCGTGACGGTGACGGATCGCGGTTTCATTCCGGTCGACAGCCAGATGCGCACCAATGTGCCGCACATCTTCGCCATCGGCGATCTGGTCGGGCAACCGATGCTGGCGCACAAGGCGGTGCACGAAGCACACGTGGCGGCAGAAGCGGCTGCCGGTCAAAAAAGTCACTTCGATGCCAGCGTCATTCCATCGGTGGCTTACACCGATCCGGAAGTGGCATGGGTCGGTATCACCGAAGACGAAGCCAAGGCCAAGGGCATCAAGCTGGAGAAGGGCCACTTCCCGTGGGCAGCTTCCGGTCGCGCGGTTGCCAATGGCCGTTCTGAAGGTTTCACCAAGCTGCTGTTCGATGCCGAAACGCATCGTATCGTTGGCGGCGGCATCGTCGGCACGCACGCCGGTGACATGATCGGTGAAATCGCATTGGCCATCGAGATGGGCGCCGATGCGGTCGATATTGGCAAGACGATTCACCCGCATCCGACGCTGGGCGAATCGATCGGTATGGCGGCAGAAGTGTTTGAAGGTGTCTGCACTGACTTGCCACCGATGAAAAAGAAGTAAGCTAAAAATGCAGCAGCAATAAAAACAGAGACAGCGCAATGCTGTCTCTGGCATCAACAGAAGCCCGGTCGTCATTCGGCGAACCAGTTTCGCCGGCGCCTGATGGCGATCCGTTTATTTTCCCTGACGATTCAGATAATAGAGTTTTTGGGCCGCAACGCCGCTGTCCGGAATGATCAATTGCCGGCGTGGCGCGTTGCCGTCTTGTGCCGGACCTTCGCTGAAGGTGCTTTGCAGCGGCGGTGGTGCGCTCTGGCCCGGGGCAACCGGCGTTGAGTTGATCGAGTTGGCGAGGTCGCGCCGGTTCGGCTCGGTTGCGGTATACGGCGCCCGGTGCGGGGCGCGATGCGCTTCGGCAATCGCCGCACTGGCGGCATCGAGCGTGTCCCTGGCGGTGACGGGGCGAGCTGCGGTCTGGTCGGCGTAAGCCGTGGTAGCGAGCGCGGCAGCGCTCAAGGTAATGCTGTTGAGAATGCGTTGAGTATAGTGGTGCATCGCGAGCGCTCCGGCATGGATTGAGTGCACAGGCTAGCGATTTTACGTTGCAGTGGCAATTGATGAATTTCGATATTTTTCGGGTTTGGCGATGGAAGAATACGACCTGGTACTTGTTGTTATTTGAGGCGCGCGCATGCTACTGCCGGCAACGACTACAACCCGATGGCTGCAGCCGCTGCCGGTCTCACAACGTTGTTATCGCGGCGCTGGTCAGCCGTTCAATACCTGCATGCCTTCTTTGGTATACCGGTCACCGCGCGCCACACCGGCCGGAAAGACCGCTGTCAGTGCCGCCAGATCAGCCGCACTCAGGCGCAAGGCCGGCGCCTGGGCGTTTTCTTCCAGATAAATCCGGCGCTTGGTGCCGGGGATCGGCACGATATGTTCGCCTTGCGCCAGCACCCAGGCCAGTGCCAGTTGTGACGGCGTGCAGGCATAACGCGTTGCCAGTTCCTTGACCTTCTCCACCAGCGCAAGATTCAGGAAAAAATTTTCACCCTGAAAGCGTGGCGAATGACGCCGGTAATCATCTTCGGCGAATTGCTCGGGACGGGTGATGGCACCGGTCAGGAAGCCGCGACCGAGCGGGCTGTAGGGGACGAAGCCGATACCCAGGCGCTCGCAGGTGGCCAGCACGCCTTGTTCCGGGTCGCGCGTCCAGAGCGAATATTCACTTTGGACGGCGGTGATCTGATGCACCTTCTGCGCCCGTTCAATGGTGGCGACCGATGCTTCCGACAAACCGATGTGACGGATCTTGCCGGCACGCACCAGATCGGCCAGTGCGCCAACCGAATCTTCGATCGGCGTCTGCTGATCGATGCGATGCTGGTAATACAGATCGATGGTCTCGATGCCGAGTCGTTTCAGGCTGCCTTCGACTGCGCTGCGAATGTAGTCAGGCGAGCCGTTGACGCCGCGTGCATGTGGATTGGACGTGTCGCGCACGATGCCGAATTTGGTCGCGATGAAGAATTTCTCGCGCCGGCCTTTGATGGCTTTTGCCACCAGTTCTTCATTGGTGTACGGGCCATAGATATCGGCCGTATCGAGAAAATTGATGCCGAGTTCCAAGGCACGGTCGATGGTCGCCAGCGATTCGGTGTCATCGCGATTGGCATAAAAATCGCTCATGCCCATGCAGCCCAGACCGATGCTGGAAACCGTGGGACCGTCAGCGCCCAGTCGGCGCGTTGCGATTGCTGTTGCGGGTGTTGCTGTGCTTGGGGTGGTCATGGGAAGCGTCCTCGGATGGTGGCGGTTGAGTAAGGACGGGCGCCGGCAACTCGGCTTCCATGGCATCGTACATGGCAATTTTCTTATGCAGGATGCTGAGGTTGCTTTGCAATTCGGCGAGCGTCTTTTCCACGGTCTGCGTATGCTGTTCCAGCAAGGCTTTCCGCGCAGACACACTTTCCCGGGAATTGCCCAGCCGGCGCAATTCGGCATAACGCAGCATGTCGCGCACCGGCAAGCCGGTCATGCGCAACTTCAGCAGGAAGCCGATCCAGAGGATGTCTTCCTCCCGGTACAGCCGGTGCTGATTGTCGTGCCGCGTCACCGGATCGAGCAAGCCGATGCGTTCGTAATAGCGCAAGGTATGTGCGGTCAGTCCGGTGGCGGCAGCGGCTTGGCGGATCGTCAGGGAAGTGGTCATGGCAGCCAGTCTGGAGGTTTGAGTGCACTCTAAGTCAAGGCCCATTATGAACTTTTTTGCGGCCAACGGCGCGGCGCTGAATCGGGCCGGCGTCAGCAAATTTTTGGCAGCTATGCAAAGATAGCGCTTTCGCCTGCCGGCTGACAGTGTTGCGGCTGATGGCGCATTTCGTAAGCTCGCTCTGGAGAAGATTGCATGAATCAACGTACTAACCATGGTTTTGATACGGCGGCGATTGCCGCCAAATTGGGAATTGCTGCTGCCGATCTGGGGCTGAGCCTGATCGGTCACGAACTGGACGGTGTCGAATATGAAAGCGTCCTGTTGTTCAACAAGCAAGAGACGGCGCCGGTGGCCGGCGTGATTGCCGTACCGAATTTCTTTGGCATCCGCCAGGCAGCGCTGGAAATTGCCGCCACTGCGGTGGGACCGGGCCGGGCCTTGCTGGTAGCTGACGTTTATGGCAAGCATGTGCGGCCGGTCAAGCCGGAAGAGGGCATGGCGGCGATTACGCCACTGAAGAAAGATCGGGCCGAATTGCGCAAGCGCATGAATGCGGTGCTGACGGCATTCAAGGCGCAGGATCAGGTCAGGCTGACCGGCAAGATTGGCGCCTGCGGTTTCTGTTTCGGCGGTACTGCCGCACTGGAACTGGCGCGTTCGGGTGCTGAGGTGCAGGCCTTCGCGTCACTGCATGGCGCGTTGGAAACACCGACACCGCAAGATGCGCAACACATCAAGGGTGCGATACTGGTGTTGCACGGTGTGCAGGACCCGTCGGTGCCGCGCGAGCAAGTAAATGCGTTCATTGATGAAATGAGTGCGGCCAAACTGGACTGGCAATTGGTCAGCTATGGTCAGGCAGGCCATTCGTTTACCGATCCGGAAGCCAACAATCCGGGCTTCTTTTATCACCGTCCTACTGTTGAACGTGCCGGGCTGGCACTGCGCAATTTCTTCGCTGAACATCTGGCCTGATGGTTTGATTGCGGGCTTGATTGAGGTTGTCGCAGACATGAAAAAACGGCTGGCATCGCGCGATGCCAGCCGTTTTTTTTGATACAAGATGAATTACTCTTTGACCGCGCCGGTCATGCCGGAGACGTAGTATTCGACAAAGAAGGAATACACCACGGCGACCGGCAGCGATCCCAGCAATGCGCCAGCCATCAGCGCACCCCAGTGATAAACGTCGCCGTCGACCAGTTCGGTCACGATCCCGACCGGCACTGTTTTCACTTCCGACGATGAAATGAAGGTGAGCGCATAAATGAACTCATTCCATGACAACGTGAAGGCGAAGATGCCGGCCGAAATCAGACCCGGCACCGCCAGCGGCAGAATGATCTTGATCAGAATTTCCCAGCGCGTGGCACCGTCGATCAGGGCGCATTCTTCCAGTTCATACGGAATCGAACGGAAGTACCCCATCAGCAACCAGGTGCAGAACGGAATCAGGAACGTCGGATAAGTCAGGATCAGCGCCCAGCGGGTATCGAACAGACCGAGCTTGAACACGATTGCCGCCAGTGGGATGAACAGGATCGATGGCGGAATCAGATACGCCAGGAAAATGCCCAGACCAAACTGTTTCGAACCCTGGAAGCGCAACCGTTCAATCGCATAGGCGGCAAACACGCTGGCCGCCAGCGACGCCACGGTCGATACCACTGACACGATCACGGTATTCCACAACCATGCCGGGTACTGGGTATCGAACAACAGCTTCTTGAAGTGGGCCAGCGTCGGTGCCACTACCCAGAACGGATTGCCGGTTTGCGACAGCAATTCATTGTCCGGCTTGAAGGCGGTGATCACCATCCAGTAAAACGGAAACAGTAACACGAACACGAAGATGCCAAGCGGAATGTAAGTCGTGATCCAGCGCCGTGGCATCGACTGCAAAAAGTCCATGCCCTGGGTTTCCTGCTGCTTGTCTTTTTTGGTCGGCTTGCTCATTTGTCACCTCCTTGTTGCCAGCCGCGACGTTGCAGGCCGAAATACGAAAACATGATGGCTGCCAACAGGAATGGAATCATGTAAGTGGCCAGTGCTGCACCTTCACCCAATGCTCCACCCGGAATGGCACGCTGGAACGACAGGGTTGCCATCAAGTGCGTAGCGTTGAGCGGACCGCCGCGTGTCAGCACGTAGATCAACTGGAAGTCGGTGAATGTGAACAGTACGGAGAAGGTCATCACCACCGCAATGATCGGCGTCAGCAAGGGCAGCGTCACATAGCGGAATTGCTGCCATGGCTTGGCGCCGTCGATGGCGGCCGCTTCATACAGCGAAGGCGAGATGGTCTGCAAACCGGCCAGCAGCGAAATCGCCACGAACGGAATGCCGCGCCAGACGTTGGCGATCACGGTGGAGATCCGTGCCAGCCACGGTTCGCCGAGAAAGTCGATGTAATGATCGATCAGGCCCATCTTCATCAAGCCCCAGCTGATGACCGAAAACTGCGTGTCATACATCCACCAGAATGCCAGTGCCGACAGGGCGGTCGGGACAATCCACGGCAGCAGGATGACCGCCCGGAAAAACGATTTGATCGGCAAGTTCTTGTTGAGCAGAATCGCCAGCCACAAGCCGAGCAGGAATTTCAGGATGCTGGCGGTGATGGTATAAAACAGGGTATTGAACAGCGATAGCTGCGCCAGCGAATCGCCGAGCAGATATGAGTAGTTTTCGAGACCGATGAAATGGCCTTCGCCACCGATTTTGGTATCGGTAAAGCCAAGCCAGACACCTAGTCCGAGCGGGTAAGTAAGAAACACGACCAGCAGCAGCACGGCAGGCGCCATGAACAGCAAGCCGAGCACATTACGGTTGTTCAGCATACGGGATAACATAAGCAAGGCCTCGGTAAGCGTGATGACTGCGTGCACCCGGCAATGGCCGGCGTGCACACATTTTTTGCTCCGTGTGCCGGCACCGCAAGCGGCGCCGGCGACAGGTTCTAGGCTTTATAGAAACGCTTGGCGCGGTCAGCAGCGCGATCAATTGCCTGCTGCACGGTCTTGCTGCCGCTGGCAGCTTCCGCCACCATGTCGACCACCACGTAGTCGGCCATGCAGGCTGCCGATGCCTGACCCAGCGGACCATCGTGACCGTGATCGATCATCAGTGCAGCCGAGTCGCGATACACGGTAGCCTTCGGATCGGAAGTCCAGATCGGATTTTTTTCGTAAGCCTTGAGCGACTGGCTGACGTAACCGATGGACGCTTCCATCCACGGGTTGTATTGGTCCGGTTCGAACATGAATTGCACAAAGGCCTTGGCTGCATTCGGGAACTTGGTGTGCTTGAAGATCATCATCTGCGTGATCTGCATCAGTTCGGTGGCCTTGCCGCCAGGTCCGAGCGGGAAGTGGGCGTGTTGCGTGTCCTTCGCCATTTCCTGCATTTTCGGTTCGGTCGAATTCTTGGCTGCGTAATACACCGAGATGCCGTTGGCCGTCATGCTGATCTGACCATCCAGATAGGCCTTGTTGTTCGACGGATCTTGCCACGACAAAGTACCCGCAATGAAGGTCGGATACAGTTGTTTGGCATATTCCAGCGCGGCACGGGTTTCCGGCGAATTGATCACCACTGCGCCCTTTTTGTCGACCAGCTTGCCGCCGTGTGCCCACAGCAACCAGTGCGCCCAGTTGTTGGCATCGCCGACCGCTTTGCCGAGTGCGAAACCGGCAGGCGTACCTTTGGCTTTCAATGCCTGGCACAGTTTCAGAAAACCGGCGGTATCTTTCGGAATGCCATCGAAGCCGGCCGCCTTGACCTGGCTTTCACGGTAGACGATGGCATTGCCGACCACGCCGAATGGCAGCGCAATCCATTTGCCATCCTTGGTGCCGTATTTGCGGCAGACGTCGTACCAGCCGCCGAGACGGCTGCCGAGTGAGGTTGCCAGATCGGTCAGGTCAATCAGTTTGGTCGGATATTGTTGCGGATCATCGAACCAGCTCATCACGATATCGGGACCGCTGCCGACGTTGGCGGCAACCGCTGCTTTCGGCCGCAGATCTTCCCAGCCTTCGCTGTCGGTACGCACCGGGACGCCAGTCAGCGCAGTGAATTTCTTGACGTTGGCATTCCACAGATCTTCATCGCCCTGAACGAAACGTTTCCAGCGCAGCACCCGCAACGTGGCGCCTTGTTCGATCGGGAATTTGAGGCCGGCGCCGCTGGCGGTCGGCGATGCCGGTGCGGCAAAGGCGGTGGGGGCGATGGTCGAGGCGGCGGCAACGGTTGCGCCGGCCGCCAAAAAGTCACGTCTGTTCAGCTTGGTCATGTCTCCTGCTCCTATATGAAAGTGAATTTGCCCGCTATGTTGCGTTTAAGGCTTTCTACTTGTTACGGTTTTCTACTTCTTCTTCGGACTCCGATGCTGCGTGTTGTTGCTGATGTGCTGAAGCTGTTGCCGGCGCTCAGCCGGCTGCCAGCGTCTTGCCGGTTTCGGCATCGAACAGATGGGTGTTCGGATGATCCGGCACCAGCGTGATGATGTCGCCCGGCGTAAAGGTATGGCGCTCGCGGAAAATCGAGGTCAGGCTGGTATCGGCAAAGCGCACATACACTTCGGTATCGGCACCGGTCGGTTCGACCAC
Organism: Herbaspirillum autotrophicum; assembly: GCF_001189915.1. Lineage (GTDB taxonomy): Bacteria > Pseudomonadota > Gammaproteobacteria > Burkholderiales > Burkholderiaceae_D > Herbaspirillum > Herbaspirillum autotrophicum. Next base: position 118,008 of record NZ_LFLS01000013.1, on the reverse strand, counting down.
GATGACTTTGGTCGGGATGCCGGCACCGGCATTGCCGATGCTCAAATGTTCCGGCCGCACGCCGTAAGTGACGCGCTGACCATCGACACCGCCCAGACCACGTTCGCGATACGGCGCCGGCAGACGGGTGCCGTCGGCGAATTCGACTTCGGCGTGATCGCCGGTACGGCGCAGCGTGCCGGGAATGAAGTTCATGGAAGGCGAACCGATGAAACCGGCGACGAATACATTGGCCGGGCGGTCATACAGTTCCAGCGGCCGGCCGCGTTGTTCCACCAGGCCATCGCGCATGACCACGATCTGGTCGGCCATGGTCATTGCTTCGATCTGATCATGCGTGACATAGACCGAAGTGGTGCGCAGGCGCTGATGCAGTTCCTTGATTTCGGTACGCATCTGGACGCGCAGTTTGGCGTCCAGGTTGGACAGCGGTTCATCGAACAGGAACACTTGCGGATCGCGCACGATGGCGCGGCCCATTGCCACCCGTTGCCGCTGACCGCCCGACAACTGACGTGGATAACGGTCAAGCAATTGGGTCAGGCCGAGGATTTCGGCGGCCTTCTTGACCTGTTGCTGAATCAGCGATTTTTCTTTTTTTGCCAACATCAATGAGAACGCCATATTGTCATTGACGGTCATGTGCGGATACAGCGCATAATTCTGGAACACCATGGCAATGTCGCGATCTTTAGGCTGGACATTGTTGACGACGGTGCCGCCGATGGCGATTTCACCTTCGTTGATTTCTTCCAGCCCGGCCAGCATGCGCAGCAGGGTGGATTTGCCACAGCCGGAAGGGCCGACCAGCACAGCGAACTCGCCATCGGCGATATCGATGTCGACACCGCGAATGACCTGGGTACTGCCGAACTGCTTTTTGATACCGCGAATCTGAACTGATGCCATGCCTTGCTCCTCGTATATGTCCTCGTTTTTATAAGAACCGGCTTCAGATCATGAAGCGATTCAGTGCTTCTGATACTGCACGCCGGCTTGGTTTTTATATGCTCGGCGTGCATAGAGGTTACAACATGCGACTGTTCACTGGCGCTGCTTCAACACCCTGGCGATAGTGAAATTTTTACATCATCGGCACGTCGACCCTCTGGTTTGATGCAGTGCTGATTGCTGCTGTTTATTACTGACTATTGCGCTTTGCCTTCAACTACGACATACGACGGGCGACCATTGCGGTGCCAGTCGATCAGATTTTGTGCTGCCTTGCGACGCAGTTCGGCCGCTGCCACTTCGGAGTAAAACGCGGCGTGAGGCGACAATAGCACACGCTTGTGCTGCACGATAGCGGAACTGGTTTGCGGTGGTTCCACCGGTAATACATCGAGGCCGGCGCCTTTGAGGCGATTGCTGTCGAGTGCCTGCAACAGGTCATCGATGTTCACCAGACCGCCGCGTGCCGAGTTGACCAGGAAGCTTTCCGGCTGCATCAGATTCAATACCGAGGCATTGATCATGCCGCGCGTTTCATCGTTGAGCGGGGTATGCAGCGAGACCAGATCGGCTTGCCTGAACAACTCTTCCTTGCTGACGCGTTCGACGTAGGCCGGGAAGTCGCCATCAATGATGTGCGGATCGTAAGCGATCACGCGTTTGAACAGATTGCGGCTGATATGCGCCATGCGCTTGCCGATGCGGCCGAGGCCGACGATGCCGATGGTCATCTCGGACGCGCGCTGGATTTTGCCGGCGGTGGTGTAGTGCCATTGACCGGCCTTGACGTCACGGTCATAGGCAGTGATGTTGCGGATCAGATCAAGCGCCATCGCCAAGGCGTGGGTCGAGACTTCACCGACACCGTAATCCGGCGAGTTGCCGACCCACACGCCATACTTGGCGGCATCGGCGGTATTGATGGTGTCGAAGCCGGCGCCGTAGCGGCTGGCAATGCGAATTTCGGGACGGGCGGCAAACACCTTGGCATTGACCGGCGCATATTGCACCAGCAAACCCTGACAGCCTGCGGCAGCGGCAATCACTTCTTCTTCGGTATGGCATTGCGCCGTGACCACTTCAATGCCGGCTTCGCGATACAGCGCCAACTCCAGTTCAACATCGGGGAAATCGTAATCGGTAATCAATACTTTCATGCGTCATGTCTCCTGAGTCTGTGTTACATGCGGGACCGCAGTCCCGCATGCAGGTATGGCATCAAGTGCAAAATGCTTAGTGATTGTCTTTCGGAATGCCGGCCCCGCTCTTGCCGACCAGGAAATCGAGATCGGCCCCGAGGTTGGCTTGTTGTACGTGATCGATGTACAACTTGGTCCAGCCGCGCTTCATCGGTGGTTCTGGTGCTTTCCAGTTGGCGCGACGGCGTTCAAGTTCTTCATCGCTGACATGCAGATGCAGTTTGCGTGCTTCTACATCCAGTTCCACCATGTCGCCATTCTGTACCAGCGCCAGCGGACCGCCGGCAGCGGCTTCCGGTGTCACATGCAACACCACGGTGCCGTAGGCAGTGCCGCTCATGCGGGCGTCAGAGACACGCACCATGTCGGTGACGCCTTTGCGCAGCACTTTCGGTGGCAGCGGCATATTGCCCGCTTCGCCCATGCCGGGATAACCTTTGGGACCGCAATTCTTGAGCACCAGCACGCATGTTTCATCGACATCCAGATCTTCATCATCGATGCGCTTGTGCAAGTCGTCGCTGTTTTCAAATACCACGGCGCGGCCGGTATGCTTGAGCAGGGCCGGCGTAGCGGCAGATGGTTTGATCACGGCGCCGTCCGGGCACAGATTGCCGTGCAATACGGCGATACCGGCAGCCGGTTTGAACGGCGCATCGAAGGCATGAATCACGTCGCGATTCCAGTTCGGCGCTTCCTTGCAGTTATCCCACAGGGTCTGACCATTGGCCGACAGGGCACCCTTGTCGATCACGCTTTCCAGTTCGCGGATCACGGCTGGCAGCCCGCCGGCGTAGTAGAAGTCTTCCATCAGATACTTGCCCGATGGTTGCAGATTCAACAGGCATGGCAAATGTTGACCGATATCATCCCAGTCTGCCAGATTCAGATTGACGCCGATACGACCGGCAATTGCCAGCAAGTGAATTACGGCGTTGGTGGAACCGCCGATGGCGGCGTTGACGCGGATCGCGTTTTCAAATGCGGCGCGGGTCAGGATCTTCGACATGACGAAGTCTTCCTGCACCATTTCCACGATGCGGCGGCCGGAGTTGCGGGCCAATACATTGCGACGCGCATCGACGGCCGGAATCGCGGCATTGCCCGGCAAGCTCATGCCCAGCGCTTCGACCATGCTGGCCATGGTGGAGGCGGTGCCCATGGTCATGCAGTGGCCGTGCGAACGGTGCATGCAGCTTTCGGCTTCAAAGAATTCTTCCTGCGTCATCTTGCCGCCGCGCACTTCTTCCGACATTTGCCAGACACCGGTGCCGGAACCGAGTTCGCCGCCACGGTATTTGCCGTTGAGCATCGGACCGCCGGAAACGCCGATGGTCGGCACGTCAACCGACGCCGCACCCATCAGCAACGCCGGTGTGGTTTTGTCGCAGCCCATCAGCAGCACCACGCCGTCGAGCGGATTGGCGCGAATCGATTCTTCCACATCCATGCTGGCCAGATTGCGGAACAACATGGCAGTCGGACGCAGCAGTGTTTCACCGAGTGACATGACCGGGAATTCCAGCGGAAAGCCACCGGCTTCCCAGACGCCGATTTTGACCTGTTCGGCCAGCGCGCGGAAATGGGAATTGCAAGGCGTCAGTTCGGAGTAGGTATTGCAAATGCCGATCACCGGCCGGCCATCGAACTGATCGTGCGGAATGCCGCGGTTCTTTACCCACGAACGGTAAATGAAACCGTCGCGGTCCTGGCGGCCGAACCAGGCTTGGCTGCGGCGGGTGATTTTTTTGGTATCGCTCATGATCTTTTCCTTTTCGGACCATCGTGGTCACGAATGTGCATCTTCAAATAGGGGGGCTATGCTTCCTCAAGCGCGTGTCATGTCGCGCTGCGCGTATTGCTTTGCTCAAAGAAATAACGAGAGAAATCGATCAGGTGAAACGCCAGCACGGAAGCGGTATTGCGTATCCAGGTCACGGAGGAAGTCACGCGCATGAGCGGGCAGCACTGCAGAAGCATGCGGGCACGCCGGGATTCTTGCGCAATAGATAGGTAAGCCAATGCCCGTCTCCATGTGTTGTCATTACCCGCCGACAAGGTCTGCTGTATTTTATTTTTTGCAGACACATTTGATGCCAGCGAGTCTATTCAGCAATTGATATTCGGTCAAGTGGTAATACCAAATTTGCAGATGAGTGTTTTTGTCCTGCTATCGGCTGTCGGCCTCAGAGTATCCGTAACAGCCCGTCCTTGCATGCTGCGGCGCGGTATCGATGAATTATTTTCGCGTGGCATTTTCTTGCTTGACATGCATGGGTGGATATGAAATTCTTTTTGCGGGTTGGTCAGACCACATTACCGGTTTGCCGATTCGGTTCAGCATGATCATTCATGGCATGGCACCGTGACAGCACATGAAAACGCGGCAAGAGGGCGTCAGACCTGATTAGCCATTCAAACGAACGCGGCAGGCGAAATACGACTCGTTGTAAAAACGAAATGCTTTTTTTGCCACGCCTACGGAGGAGACACAATGACACAGCTACGCAGAAATTTTTTGAGAGCAGCAATCGCGATTGGTGCTGCTTTGTCGTTCGGCAGTGCCCACGCGGCATGGCCGGAACGGCCGGTGACACTGGTGGTGCCATGGGGCGCCGGCGGCGGTACCGACGCTACGGCGCGCATTATCGGCGCCTTGCTGGAAAAGGAGTTGGGCCAGCCGGTCAATGTGGTCAATCGCACTGGCGGTAACGGTGTGGTTGGTCATCAGGCAATTGCCGGCGCGGCGCCCGATGGTTACACCATTGGCCTGGCTACGGTTGAAATTGCGATGATGCACCACCAGGGACTGACCCAGCTGACCCCCAGAAATTACACGCCGATTGCCTTGATGAATTTCGATCCGGCGGCGTTGACGGTAAGTGCCGAGTCGCCGCACAAGACGTTCGATGATCTGCTCAAGGCGGTCAAGGCCAATCCCGGCAAACTGAAAGCATCCGGTACCGGCCAGGGCGGGATCTGGCATCTGGGGCTGGCGGGCATGCTGGGCGATCTCAAGCTGGAACCGAACGCGGTGCGCTTTGTGCCTTCCAACGGCGCCGCGCCGGCCATGGTTGATCTGGCCGCAGGCGGTGTCGATGTCGTGGCGGCATCGCTGCCCGAGGCACGTTCACTGATTGATGCCGGCAAGGCCAGACCGCTGGTGGTGATGGCCGAAGCGCCTGCCGGTCTGTATCCGAAAGTGCCGACCCTGAAGAGCCTGACCGGCAGCAACTGGACCAATGGTGCCTGGCGCGGCATCGTGGCACCGAAGAATCTGCCGCCGGAAATTCAGGCCAAACTGGCGCTGCATCTGAAAAAAATCTATGACAGCAAAGAGTACAAAGACTTCATGAGCGGTCGCGGTTTCGGCGTGATGTATGCCGACTCCGCCGATTTCGGGAAGTTCATGGACAAGAGCGATGCCGACATGGGCAAGATCCTGAAAACGCTGGGCATGGCGAAGTAATCAACGGTACTGGCGGCCATCGCAACACGGGTGTTGTGGTGGCCAGCCGGAAGCGGCGCGTGCGCATCCGCATGCCAACCTTTTCGGGATAACGCAATGAAAATCAATGATGCATTGTCAGGCGTGTTGCTGGCGTTGTTTGCAGTCGTGATTTATCTGTATGCGGCAACGTTGCCGCAGATGGGACAACAAATCGGCGCGGCCGTCTTTCCACAATTGCTGGCCGGCGGATTTCTGATCTGCGCCATTTTTCTGGTGCGCCAGGGATTACGCAGCGTGCGCGCCGAAGGCTGGTTCAGCTTGCCGGAGTGGTTCCGCGAAAGGCGCGCGGTGGCAGGTTTTCTGCTGGTCTTGCTGGCGCTGGTGTTTTACGTGTTGGCATCGGAAAAACTGGGTTTTTTGCCGACTGCTTTCATTTTGCTGATGGGCTTGTTCATGGTGTTCCGGGTAAGTCTCAAGCTGGCGGTACCGGTAGCCTTGCTCAGCGCCCTCGGCATTCACTATCTGTTCTACAAATTTCTCAAGGTGCCGCTGCCATGGGGAATCTTGCAGCCGGTTGCGTGGTAAGGGAGAACCGATATGCTTGCTAATCTGTATGCGGCCTTTGGCCTGGTATTTGATCCGTATGTGCTGGCGGTGATTCTCGGTTCTTCCATTTTCGGCCTGTTCATGGGAGCTATTCCCGGACTGAGCGCGACCATGGCGGTAGCGTTGCTGGTACCGGTGACGTTTTTCATGCCGCCGGTGCCGGCAGTGGCAGCCATGGTGTCGGCCACGGCGATGGCAATTTTCTCGGGAGACATTCCCGGCTGCCTGTTGCGTATTCCCGGGACCCCGTCGTCGGCGGCGTATACCGACGAAGCCTACGCCATGACCATGAAAGGGAAGGGCGAGATCGCATTGGGTGCCAGCCTGGTGTTTTCTGTCATTGGCGGCCTGTTCGGTACCTTGGTACTGATTCTGGCAGCGCCGGCGCTGGCCGAGCTGGCATTGAAATTTTCTTCATTTGAATATTTCTGGCTGGTGCTGATGGGACTGACCTGCGCCATTTTCATCGCCTCCGAAAATCCGCTCAAGGGTTTCGTGTCGCTGTTCATCGGCATGTTCATCGCATCGATCGGCATGGGCAATCCATCCGGTGTGCCACGTTTTACCTTTGACAATACCGACCTGCTAGGCGGGGTGTCGCTGGTACCGTTGATGGTCGGCATGTTTGCCATGTCGGAAGTGCTGCGCTTTGCAGTGTCGCGCGACCAGAAAATGGAAATTCCGGGTGGTGCCGTCGGCAATGTATTCAAGGGCATGTGGGACCTGATGTGGAAGTACCCCAAGTCGGTATTGCGCGGCAGCGTGCTGGGTACGCTGGTGGGGGCATTGCCGGGCGCGGGGGCGGATATTGCGGCATGGATGTCGTATGCGATGAGCAAGAAGTGTTCGAAAGAGCCGGAGAAATTCGGCACCGGCCATCCGGAAGGTATCGTTGAATCCGGTGCCGCCAATAATTCAGCGCTGGCCGGAGCCTGGATTCCGGCGCTGGTATTCGGCATTCCCGGCGATTCGATTACCGCCATCGTGATCGGCGTGCTGTACATGAAAAACCTGAATCCGGGGCCGATGATCTTTGTTGAAAATCCGGTCTCGATGTACGCAATTTTCATTGTGTTCATTTTGGCCAATCTGCTCATGCTGCCACTCGGTTACTGGTGCATCAAGGTATCCAAGCGGATTCTGAAAGTGCCGCGCAATATCCTGATGCCGCTGATCCTGCTGTTCTGTATCGTCGGTTCGTATGCCACCAACAACAGTGTGTCCGATGTCGGCATCATGCTGGTGTTCGGTTTGCTGGCTTATCTGATGGAAGAAAACGGTTTTCCGGTGGCGCCGGCAGTGCTGGGCGTGGTCTTGGGTGGCATGCTCGAAGAGCATTTCGTAACCTCGATGATCAAGGCCGACGGCGAGGTACTGGCCTTCTTCAGCCGGCCGATTGCCGGCACGCTGGGCGTTTGCACCATCCTGTTATGGGTATTGCCGCTGGTGGTCAGTCGCCTGCGCCGCAAGCAACTGGCGCAGGTTTGAGGCAGGCATATTGAATTTTTGAATGTTGTTGAATGATGAAAGGATGGTTTTTCCATGGCTGCACCCGAACGTTTTTCCGTTGCCGAACTGACGCAGTTTTCCGAGGCGCTGTTGCAGGCTGCCGGTTTGCCGCAAGAGTCGGCCAAGGCCGTCGCCTCGACCCTGATCGATGGTGATCTGCTCGGCCACGATACGCATGGGCTGGCGCTGCTGGCACCGTATGTCAAAGAAATCGAAAAAGGTACGATGACCACCAGCGGCGAACCGGCAGTGATTTCTGATCGCGCCGCAGCCATGGTCTGGGATGGCCGCCGCCTGCCGGGACCTTGGCTGGTACACAAGGGCATCGATGCCCTGATTCCGCGGGCGCGCGAATATGGCACGGCATCGCTGGCGATTCACCACAGTCACCATATCGCTTGTCTGGCGGCGTATCTGCTGCGCGCGACCGAAGCCGGTTTCATGATGTTGCTGGCCAGTTCCGATCCGGCGGTGCAAAGCGTGGCGCCGTTTGGCGGCACCCGGGCGGTATTCACGCCGAATCCTATCGCTGCCGGGATTCCGACGTCAGGTTCGCCGTTTCTGGTCGATATTTCGGCCTCGATCACCACCAATGGCATGAGCACCCGTCTGCACAAGGCCGGCAAACAATTCGAAGAAGAGTGGATGCTGGATGCGCAAGGCAATGCCAGCCGCGATCCGGCGGTGCTGGCGACGGATCCGCCGGGCACCATCTTGCCGTTGGGCGGTTTGTCGGCCGGTCACAAGGGCTTTGGCCTGGCGTTGCTGATCGAAGCGCTGACCGGCGGCTTGTCCGGCCATGGCCGTGCCGATCCGCCGGCCGGTTGGGGCGCCACCGTGTTCATGTCCTTGTATGACCCGTCCGCCTTCGGTGGTCGCGAACCCTTCCTGCGTCAGATGGATTGGATCGCCGAAGCCTGCCGCAGCAATCCGCCGCGGCCGGATGTCGGTCAGGTGCGCATGCCGGGTGATCGCGGTATCGCGCGCCGGGTCGAGCAATTGCGTGACGGCGTAGTCTTGCATCCGACGATTGCACCGATGCTTCGCGAAGCGGCGCAAAAGTACGGTCTGCATTATCCCGAAGCGCTGGTCAATTGAGACGTGAAATGCCCTGGGCGTAGTGCCGCAAGGCATTTTTCTTGCGTTCCGGGTGCAGTTGCATGATGATCTGGCAATATTTTTTGATAATCATTGGTATACAATCCGGCGCCCACACCGGATTTTTATCGGAACAATTTCATGCCCATTGAAGCGATCGAGCCGCAACGACTTTACCGTCAGATCAGTGACCAGCTGCGCAAGCTGATCATTGACGGCGAATTTCCGGTCGGTTCACGCCTGCCGTCGGAGCGTGATCTGGCGGTGCAACTCGGCGTCAGCCGTCCGTCATTGCGCGAAGCCTTGATTGCGCTGGAGGTGGAAGGTTATATCGAAGTGCTGATGGGATCGGGCATTTATGTCTGCCCGCCATTGCCGCCGACCGAAGGCGAAATCGACCTGTCGAGCGAAGAGGGACCGCTGGAACTGATTCGCGCGCGCGGTGTGCTGGAAGGCGAAGTCGCTGCGATGGCTGCCCGGCTCGGCAAGAAGGCGCAGATCGACGCCATCGAAGCCGCCTTCGACAACATGATTGCCAACACCAATGCCGGCATCAACCCGCTGGACGCGGACCGCTTGTTTCACATCCGGATTGCGGAGGCGACCGGCAACAGCGTATTGGTCGGTCTGGTGACGCAATTGTTCGATGCCCGTCTGGGGCCGCTGTTCAACCGCCTGCACAGTCACTTCGACAATCAGGTGGTCTGGAATCAGGCGGTGGAAGAGCATGGCCGTGTGATGAAAGCTCTGCGCGCCAAGGATCCCGACATGGCGCGCGCGGCGATGCAGCGCCACATGGATATTTCATTCAAGCGCTACAGCGCCAATCTGACCGGACACGCCAAGGAAAAACCGGCGCCGGTGAAAAAGACGGCAGCCGGCAAGAAAGCCGTCGCCGTCAAAAAAACGCCGGCAGTGCTGGCCGGCAGCGTCAAGAAACGCAGCGAAAAAGCCCGGGTGTGAATGGCTCCGGCTGAGTTGAGTTGAACTCAGTTCAGTTGGCTGACATGACGATCCCAGTTGTGGCCATCGAAATCGACAAAGCTGAGTTTGCTGTCGTTCAGATCGAAATCGTCGAGGCAGCGCACATTCACGGTATACAGTTGCGGCGCCGCGCGCGGACGGGTGAATACATGGATGCCGCAGCTTGTGCAGAAATGGTGTTTGGCGACCTTGGTGCCAAACTGGTAGGTGGCGAGATGATCCGCGCCGCTGATCAGATGAAAGGCTTCCGGCTGCACCCGATGATGCAGGATTCCCTTCTTGCTGCACACCGAGCAATTGCACACGGTGATGCGTTCAATCTCGGCGTCGATTTCAAAATGCACTGCGCCGCAATGACAACTGCCGTGATAGTGCGACATGCCGGATTCCTTCGGGAGGCGGTTCAGTTGAAATAGGCGCGCGCCATTTCGAAACGTTGTGAAAAATAAGGATTGTCGAGGCGCGAAATGCGGACCTTGCCGTTGGTCGATGGCGCGTGGACGAAACGGCCGTCACCGATGTAGATGCCGACGTGCGAGAACGGCTTGTTCATGGTATTGAAGAACACCAGATCACCGGCACGCAAACTGGCCGGATCGATCTGGCGTCCCTTGCGGGCGATATCGGCAGCGCTGCCGGCCACGTTGAGGCCAGCCGCCTGACCGAAGATATACGACACCATGCCGCTGCAATCGAGACCGGCTTCCGGATTCTTGCCGCCGAAGCGATAGCCGGTATCGATCAGGCCCAGCGCATAGATCGCCACTTCATTACCGTTTTCACTGGCCGCTGCCGACCGCTCGACCGCCATCGGCGCGCGCCCGGCAGTTTGCAGCGGCACGCCGCCGCATGCTGCCAGCAACAACGCCAGGCAGCACGCCGGCAGCAGTGTCAGTCGCGATAGTTGATGTGGCAACATGTGCGGGCGCGAATCAGTGACCGATTTTCTTCAGCACATCCGACAGCATGCTCAGCATCTGATCGATTTCATCTTTGCTGACATTGAGGGATGGCATGAAGCGCAACAGGTTGGGGCGCGGCGAATTGATCAGCAGGCCAATCGGATTCAGATCGCGTGCCGCTTCGACGATTTGCGGACCGATATCCTTGCCCAGTTTCAACGCGCGCAGCAAGCCTTCGCCGCGTTCGCCTTCGAAACCATGCTTGTCCGACAGCTTGATCAGTTCGCTGCTCAGGTATTGACCCTGATCCTTGACCGATTGCAGGAAGCCCGGCTTCAGCAATTCCTTGAGCACCGCAGCGCCGACGGCTGTCATCAGCGGATTGCCGTTGTAGGTGCCGCCTTGTTCACCGGCTTCAAAACAGGCGATCTCTTCGCGCGCCAGCAGGGCTGCCAGCGGCACGCCGCCGCCGATGCCCTTGCCCAGCGTCATGATGTCCGGTTCGATGTCCGACAGTTGATAGGCGAACAACTCGCCGGTGCGGCCGAAACCGGTCTGGACTTCATCCACGATCAGCAACAGATTGGCTTGCTTGGTCAGGCGACGCAGGCCTTGCATGAATTCGCGCGTGGCAGGAATCACGCCGCCTTCGCCTTGCACCGGTTCCAGCATGACAGCCACGGTTTTCTTGGTGATCAGGCGTTCCACACTGGTCAGGTCATTCAGTTCAGCCTTCTTGAAGCCCGGCACTTGCGGCGCGAACATGGTGTCCCAGCCCGGCTTGCCGCTGGCCGACATGGTGGCGATGGTGCGGCCATGGAAGCTGTGATCGAAGGTAATGATTTCAAAACGGTCCTGACCTTCGCTGTCAGGATTCTTCTTGCCCCATTTGCGGGCCAGCTTGATCGCGCCTTCATTGGCTTCGGCGCCGCTGTTGGCGAAGAACACACGGTCGAATACCGAATTCTCGGTCAGCAGATCCGCCAGTTCGATCGACGGCGCATTGTAGAAAGCCGGCGACGGATTGATCAGTTTTTTTGCCTGTGCAGTCAAGGCATCCACCATACATTGCGGCGAGTGGCCCAGCGCGTTGACCGCCCAGCCCTGCAGGTAATCCAGATAGCGCTTGCCGGTGTGATCGGTCATCCACATGCCGCTGCCTTCAGTGAAGATCAGTTCCGGGCGGTTGGTGACATACATCAGTTTGTTGACTTCTGACTGCTTGAATTCCATTGTGAGACTCCTGCTGGACAATGAGTAGGGGAGGGGCTGCGCGTTGAACGCGTGAGAAACCGTGTGAACTAACCTCTGCAATAAAAAAAAGCCACAGGGGTTAGCCTGTGGCTTCGCAATCAGGACAGACTTACGCGCACGGCAAACCTCGTTGAGGTTGGCTACGGCGTCGCAGGAATGTGGTGGTTGCGTTCATGCGGTCAATATTAGGACGTTTTGCGCGATGCGTCAAAATGTTTTATGTCCGATTTGGTGCGAATTTTCAGAACATTTAGCACATGCGCAACAATTAACCGACAGCATTGGCCAGATCGGCCTCCGAAGTAAACGAGTCGGCGTAAAACTCTTCGGCCGGCAACTTGCATTGGGCGACGAAATCGCGCTGCGCCGAATCGACCACAACCGGCGCGCCGCAGGCATAAACCTGATGCTGCGACAGGTCCGGGAAGTCGGCGATGACGGCTTGATGCACGAAGCCGTTGCGACCGCTCCAGTTGTCTTCCGGCTGTGCATTCGACACCACCGGCACATAACGGAAGTTCGGCAAGTTCCTGGCCCATTCTTCGCACAAGGCATTCATGTACAGGTCTTGCGGGCGGCGGCCGCCCCAGTACAGGGTGACCGGACGTTGCGATTTGGCATGTTCGAGTTGTTCGATGATGGCCTTGATCGGCGCAAAACCGGTGCCCGATGCCAGCAATACAATCGGTTTCTCCGAATCTTCGCGCAGGAAGAAGGTGCCCAGCGGACCTTCAAAGCGCAGGATGTCGCGTTCCTTGAGGGTGGTGAAGACCTGATCGGTAAACAAGCCGCCCGGCATGTGGCGGATGTGCAGCGTCAGATGCTCATCCTTGTGCGGCGCGTTGGCCATGCTGTAGCTGCGGCGCTTGCCGTCGCGCAACATGAATTCGACATATTGGCCGGCCTTGTATTGCAGGCGGTCATTGGCCGGCAATTGCAGCGACAGGATGATGACGTCATCGGCCACTTTATCCAGTTTGGCTACCCGTACCGGCACTTTCTTGATCGGGAATTCGCCGACGCCGGCCACTTCGCGTGCTTCGATGGTGATGTCCGAATGCGGTTTGGCGCAGCAGAACAGGGAAAATCCCGATTCTTCATCCTTGGCGGTCAATGCGCGTTCCTGATGCGGGCCATGGGTGACGCTGCCGCCCAGCAATTTGCCGCGGCAAGAACCGCAGGCGCCGTTTTTACAGCCGTAAGGCAAGCCGACGCCGGCGCGGATGGCGGCATTGAGGACCGTTTCGCCCTCATCGCAGACAAACTGATGGCCGCTGGGCTGAACTGTGACTTGAAAACTCATACAATCCTGATCATGAAAGATAAATTAAAAAAAATCGGTAAGCCACGCTTGCTGATCCTCGGTTGCGGCGATGTCGGCATGCGTCTGCTGCCGCTGGTGCGCACCCGATTCCGGGTGTTTGTCGCTACCAGCAAGCCGGAGCGTTGCGCCGAATTGCGTGCCGCCGGCGCCATTCCGGTCGTCGCCGACCTCGATCATCCCGCCAGTCTGGCGCGTCTGGCGCGGCTGGCGCCGGCGATTGTGCATCTGGCACCGCCGCCGGCAGCGGGCGCTCTGGACCGCCGGACCCGTAACCTGGCCGCCATTTTACCCGACCGGGCGGTAATGGTTTACATCAGTACGACTGGTGTCTATGGCGATTGCGGTGGCGCCAGTTTTGACGAGACGCGTGCCACCCGGCCGCAGAACGAACGCGCCAAACGCCGCGTCGACGCCGAAACCGTGTTGCGCGCCTGGGCCAGACGCAGCGGCAGCCGGCTGGCGATCTTGCGCGTACCTGGCATTTATGCTCAGGACCGCTTGCCAACCGAGCGTCTGCGCAAGGCGCTGCCGGCATTGAATGCCGATGAAGATGTGTATACCAACCATATCCACGCCGATGATCTGGCGCGGATCGCCGCCACGGCCTTGTTCCGTGGGGCGCCGTTGCGGATTTATCATGCCGTCGACGATTCCGACATGAAAATGGGCGAGTACTTCGACGCCGTGGCCCGTGCACTCAAGCTGCCACTGCCGCCACGGCTGTCGCGCGCCGAGCTGACACAGGCGGTATCGCCGGTGATGTTGTCATTCATGTCAGAGTCGCGACGCTTGCGCAATACCCGGCTGCGCGCCGAGCTGGGCATCCGGTTGCAGTTTGACACCGTGCAACACATGCTCGATGGCATGGCGACTGCTTGATTTTGGCGGCTGTTTATTCGTTTTTCGCATAAGCATAAGACTTAAAAGTTGTTGTCTTGCATCTCGGGCCTCAGTAAAGTCCCTGCTACTTTGAGGAAAATCCGCAAATAATTGCAAAAACGACAGCATTGGCGTGGCTGTTGTCATCACACGATCAACATGAAGTTATCTTTCAAGAACATACAAAAGAGTTTTTCCGGCTTGCACGTGATCGACGATTTCAGTCGCGATATCGAGCAGGGAGAACTGGTGGCGCTGGTCGGTCCTTCCGGCTGCGGCAAGTCGACCTTGCTGCATATCGCCGCAGGACTCGAGACGCCCAGCTCGGGCAGCATTCTGGCCGATGGCAAGCCGGTGCGCGGGCCGCATCCGGAACGCACGCTGATGTTTCAGGAAAACGCACTTTATCCGTGGCTGACGCTGGAACAAAACGTGGCATTGGCGCTGGAGTTTCAGAATGTCGACAAGAAGTCTGCCGCACAACAGGCGCGCAGCTGGCTTGGCAAAGTCAACCTGAGCGGCTTCGAACACTATTATCCGCATCAGGTATCAGGCGGCATGCGCCAACGTGCAGCGCTGGCACGGGCTTTCATTTCGCGTCCCAAAGCCTTGTTGCTCGATGAACCATTCGGCGCGCTCGATGCGCTGACCCGCATGACCTTGCAAGACGCCTTGCGCCAGTTGATCCGGCAAGAAGGCGACGCCGCCAGCGGACATCAGGCACCGACCGTGTTGCTGGTCACGCATGATGTCGATGAAGCCTTGTTCCTGGCGGACCGGATTCTGGTATTCAGTAACCGGCCCGCCACCGTGCTCAAGGAATTCAATCTGGTGCATCACGAAAAGACGCACGACTTGTCGGAGTTCTCCGCCGTGCGTCGGGAAATATTGTGCCTGCTCGGGATTCATGCCGAACAGGATGACTTTGCTAAAACGATAGAGGGGGTAGGGGTATGAAGATCAAACGTTTGTTGGTTCCGGTACTGGCAGCATTGGCGCTTTCCGGCAATGCCATGGCCATCGAAAAATTCAAGGTCGGCTATCTGCGCGTGATGGATGATGCACAAGCCATGGCCGCCTATGAAGCCGGTTTGTACAAAAAACACGGCCTGGATGTCGAACTGATCGAATTCAAATCCGGCACCGACCTGATCAAGGCGATTGTCGGCGGCCAGCTCGATACTGGCGTGTTCGGCTTTACCAATGCCGTGGCATGGGCGTCGAAAGGTGCTGACCTGAAAGTCGTCGGTGGCGCGCAGCTTGGCTATCACGCGATTGTTGCGCGTGACGATTCCGGCATCAGGAAAGTCTCCGATCTGAAAGGCAAGACACTGGCTTCGCAAGCCGAAGGCAGCACTGCCGACGTCGTGCTCAAGGGCGTGGTGTTCAAGGATGCCGGCCTCAAGGCAGATGACGTCAACGTGCTCGGCGTCAGCCCGCAAGTTGCCGTGCAATCGCTGGTCGGCAAGCGCGTTGACGCAGCCTTCCTGTTCGAGCCGCAGGCACGTATTGCGCAACTGATTGCACCGGTCAAGCAAATCTATGAAATCGGCGAAGTCTGGCCGTTCCCATGCATGGTCGTGATCACTTCCGGTGAAACCCTGAAGAACCGCCGCGCGGCGGTCTGGAAATCGCTCGACGCCCAGCGTGACGCCATCGAACTGCTGAAGAAAAAGCCTTACGATGCGGCCAAGCTGATCGCCGGTTACTTCATCGCCGAGCCGGTACTGAAGACGCTCAAACACGGTGAACTGCTGCGTGAAGACGTCATCCGCGACGCCATCAAGAGCCAGACCTTCAATGCCAAGCTGACCGAAAAAGAACAGGACCGCATGCAAGACATCGCCAACATCCTGCAAGAACAAGGCTCGTTGAAAACCAAGGATGGCAAGCCGTTTGAGGTACGCAGCATCGTGGACCTGAGCTGGCAGAAGGATCGCAAGCTCTGACAGCATGGCGTAAAACTACTGCGCCAGCCGGATTGACATCTGTGATGCTCGCCGTACGCATGTACGGCTGCGCGTCTCGACGTAACGGCGACTGGCTCGCTACGCTTGCTGGTCCACGATCGGCTCTTTATCGGCTCCTTATCGGCTCCTTAAGCATCGGTATAAGCATCGAGCATCGCTATTTTTTGCAATTATTTTTCGGCCGGCGACTTCGTCGGCCATCGCATTTCTAAATTATGAGTAATCAGCGTCGCGTTACCGGATATCGTAAAAAGCTTGCCATGGTGATGGCGATTGCTTTCATTTTGTTGATGTGGCAGATCGCTGCCTGGTCGCTGCCGGACTTTTTGATGCCTGGGGTGCCGGTGGTGCTGGCGCGCCTGTGGCATGAAGTGCAGGAGCCGGCGTTCCGGACTGCGCTGTGGGGCAGCCTGACGCGCCTCGGTGGCGGTTACGGAGCGGCCTTGTTGTTCGGTATCGGTTTTGGTTTGCTTGGCGCGGTGCTGTTCTTCTTCCGCGAAGTATTGAAGTCGGCCATCATCATCTTGCAGTCGATTCCTTCGATTGCCTGGGTGCCGCTGTTCCTGATCCTGATGGGCTTCGGCAATTTGCCGATCATGGTGGTGGTGGCGATTGCCGCGTTTTTCCCGGCCGCCTTGTCAGTCATGAATGCGACCGAGAGCGTGCAGCAAGTGCACGTATCGGCGGCGCGCGTGATGGGCGCTACGCGCTGGGGCATGTTGCGTCGCGTGTATCTGCCGGCAGTCATGCCGGAGCTGATTACCGGCGCCCAACTGGCGTTCGGCAATGCCTGGCGCGCACTGATTTCGGCTGAAATGCTGATCGGCTTCGGCAAGGGCCTGGGCCGCACGCTGGCGTATTCCGGTGAGACTGCCGACATGGTCGGCGTGATGACCAATATTCTGGCGATTGCCATTCTGGCGGCCCTGATCGATCAGGTGATTCTGGAAAACCTCAAACATCGTTTGTTACGCTACCAATACGTGTAAACATGAACACCGTCTCGCTGCGCCTCTCTTTGACTTCCGCATCGCTGCGCGCGCTGGCGGTGTTGGCGGCGTGCTGGATGACGGCGGGCGCGGCGCAGGCTGATATTGATGGCGTCGCGCAGCGCGGCGTGTTGAATGCCGGACTTGCTTATCCTTTGCCGAAGTACGTCGCCGGCGCCAAATTCCGTACCCCGGAAAGTCTGGAAACGCCGCTGGCGCAAGATCTGGCGACCCGTCTGAAGGCCGGGCTGGCCACGGTCAAGGCCGATGCCGGCAGCGCCTTGAATTTGCTCAAGAGCGGCAAGGCCGATGTGGTGCTGGCCATGGTGGATGACAACGATCCGCTGCGACGCGACGCGGCGGTCATTGCCACCGGTTACAGCGCCGGTGCCATGGCCATCATGCGCACCGATACCGACATCAAGACCTGGGAACAACTGAAAGGGCGTACCGTCTGTCTGTCCGAGGGCGGCGCTTATGTCGGCAAGATGGCGGCACGCTACGGTGCTATCGAAAAAGTCCAGCGGGCGCCGGCCGATTCGCTGTTGGCGGTGCGCATCGGTGAATGCGATGCGGCAGTGCACGACGATACCTTGCTCAATGAATTGCTGAAACTGCCGGAATGGAAAAAATTCTCGGCCCGCTTGCCGGTGCAAAGCCGTGCTGCGCTGTCCTTCATCGTCAGGCAGGATGATGGCAAAGCCATCGCGTTCCTGAAACAGACTGCGGCCAGCTGGTATGCCACGGGTTTCATGGGTACGCTCAAGAAAAAGTGGACCAATAACGTCGCCTTCGAGGTGTATCTCGATCAGAACGTGCCGGATTGTCATTAATCCGATAGCGTGTAAGATGTGAGTTCATCTGATCATCTGCATATTGTGCTATCGACAATATGGCAGATGGTGAGTAATCCCTTCACAAGGAGATTATCGTGGCAATCGATTCCGTCTCATCCGTCAGTTCTGCTGCGCCGCCGGTACCCGTGGTGTCCAAAGCGCCCGATCCGGAGGAAGCGCGCCGGATTCAGGAACGCAAGGATCTGGAAGAAGCCGCCCGCAAGCGTGCCGAAGAACGTCGCGCCGAAGAGCTGCAGGCCGCGCGGGCGCAACAGACCGCTACCATCAATGCCAACGGGCAGACCATCGGCACTACCATCAACACGATTGCCTGAGCCTCTGGCTTGCAGACAATCGCTCAGGGCTGGTAACCGTCGGTGAGCGTTTTCATGAACGCGATCACGTCCTGTATTTCGCTGGCTGACAATACCGGCTTGTCGCCGCGCTTGCCGCCGAACGGCGCTTCCATATTGACGTTGGCGTGATACGCCGGCAGCAGGTCGTCGAACTTGCGCAAGCTGCGGTCGCGGTTGCGCGGATACCATTTCTGCGGTGCCGTGTCGCGCTCGACATAAAACCGCATCACTTCATCGAGGCTGTGAAACACGCCGTTGTGAAAGAAGGTCTGCCGCAACGCTACGTTGCGCAAGGTCGGCGTCTTGAACAAGCCGCAATAGTCTTTTCTATCCATGAAGTCGGTACGCTCCGGACCGCATAAACCAAGATCAACATACTGAGGATTCGCATTGGCCGGAATTTCTCGGTTACGGGGTGCGCCGAGGGCGATCAGACCGTAATCGGTAAATTGCGGAAATGCGCCGTTGGGGGCGACGGCACTGATATGACATGAGGCGCAGTTGCCTTTGTCCGGATCGTTGAACAGGCTCAGGCCGCGCATTTCCTGTGGCGTCAGCTTCACTTGCCGGCGCAGGAAAGCATCGTACTTGCTGCTGTAAGGATAAAAGTCGGCCGGATTTTCCTGAAATACTTCCAGCGCATGCATGGCCGCATCAAACGCCCGTTCGGGATCATCAAACACTTGTGCACCGAACAGGGCTTTCAACTGTGGGGCGTAAGTTGCCGCGCGCAGTTTGTTGACCACCTCGCCGGTACTGGCGTTGCCCATCTCATGGGTCGACAGCAACGGAATGCGCGCCTGTTCGTGTGCGGAGTCGACGCGTCCGTCCCAGGTACGGCCGCCGGTGGGGCCGGCGTCGATACTGTCGTCGCCATCGTCATCGTGATAGTGCTCGGTAAAGGCCGGCGTGTTTTGCATATAGCGCAATGACGGCACGGCCCGGGTGCCGGACAGCGTCAGAAAACGTCCGCCCGGTTGCACCGGCAAATTGTTCGGCGGCCCGAAGGCATGTTCCGGGCTATGGCAACTGGCGCACGATTGTTTGCCCGAGGCCGACAATGCCTGATCAAAAAACATGGCGCGACCGAGCGTGGTGAGGTCCGTCACCCGTTGATGTTGTTGTTGCCGGCTGAGCGCAGCCGGTTTGCCGGCGCTCACTGCGGCCGCTGCCGATGGCGAGTTGCTGCCGGTCTGGAGTACCAGCGCGGCCATCAGGGTTGAACCGAGCAGAAGGGCTTTCATGAAATCCGGGGATGCAATGTGGCTTGCCAATTAAACAGAATCCGAACCCTAACAGTTCAATGTGACGAAAAGATGACGGCTATCCCCGGTTTTTGTCAGGTCCTTGTCAGGCAAGGCTTGCAGCGCGTTTCTTGTCATTTTCCCGTTATATTTGAACGCTAGCATGGCGCGATTCAATAAAGGAATCAACATGAACCGACCCCTTCGCCTGAGCTTGCTGGCGACCGCCTTGCTACTGATGCTGACTGCCTGCGGCGGCAACGCCAATCTGGCCGGCAACGACAGCGCCTTGCGCAATATCGATACCCTGGTGGTGATCTACGCGGAAAATCGCGGCTTCGATACCTTGTACGGATTGTTTCCCGGTGCCGACGGTATTCCGGGCGTGAATCCGTCTTCCAAATCGGCCTATGCACCGCAACGCGATGTCGATGGTTCGGTGTTGCCGGTATTGCCGCCGACCTGGGGTGGCGTGACGCTGCCGGGGCAGTCGCGGGTGATCACGCAGGCGCAATCGGCGAATCTGCCGAACCAGCCATTCCGCATTGATGGCAGCGATGGTTTCAATGCCGGCGCTGACGTCATCACGCGCGATCTGGTGCATCGTTTTTACAATAACCAGATGCAGATCAATGGCGGCAAGAACGACAAGTTCGCCACCTATTCCGATGCCGGCGGTCTGGTCATGGGTTATTACGATGGCAGCGGTATGGCGATGTGGAAACTGGCGCAGCAATACACGCTGGCCGATAACTTCTATATCGGCGCCTTTGGCGGTTCCTTTTTGACGCATCAGTTTTTGATCTGCGCCTGCGCTCCGCAATATCCAGATGCTGACAAGTCACCGGCGCGTGGCCTGATTTCCAGGATCGATGTCGATGCCGACGGCAAGTTCGCACGCCTGACACCGGCCGCCGGTGCTGCCGCTTCAGTGCTCAAGGGCGCGCCGAAATATGCCAATGACGGCGCCTTGACGCCGGCCGATGCCAAGGGCATGTTCTATGCGGTCAATACCATGCAGCCGCCCTATCAGCCGAGCAATGTCGCGCCGGCTGCCGGCGACAGCGCCAAATTGTTTGCCGACCGCGCCAATGCGTCGACCTTGCCGCCGCAGACGCAAAAAAATATCGGCGATCTGTTGTCTGCCAAAGGCATCGACTGGGCCTGGTATGCCGGTGCCTGGAATGCCACCCTGAACAGTGCTCAGGGGGATCGCAAATTTGCGTCGCCGACACCGAATTTCCAGTTTCATCATCAGCCGTTCAATTACTTTGCCAACATGGATCCGGTCAAGCATGCCGCTTACCGGGCCCGGCATCTGAAGGATTTCGACAGCAGTTTCCTGCAAGATGCAGCCGCCGGGAAATTGCCGCCGGTGGCGTTTTACAAACCGCAAGGCAACCTCAATCAGCATGCCGGTTATGCCGATGTCGCTTCGGGCGATGCCCATATCGCCGAGGTCATCAGCCAGTTGCAACAGAGTCCGCAATGGGGCCACATGCTGATCGTCGTCACCTATGACGAAAACGGCGGCTTCTGGGATCACGCGGCGCCACCCAAGGCCGATCAATGGGGGCCAGGTTCACGCGTACCGACCATCCTGATTTCGCCGTATGCCAAAAAAGGCTATGTCGATTCCAGTCTGTACGACACCACTTCGATCCTGCGTTTCATCACGCGCCGCTGGTCGTTGCCGGTGCTCGACGGCATCGCCGAGCGTGACCGTGCATTGCAAGCCAACGGCGGTAAGCCGATTGGTGACCTGAGCGGCGCCCTGACCAATTAAGAAACCGTTGCTTCGCCGTTGCGGGCCGGGCTGCTGTCATCGACAGCGGCCTTGCCCATCGCCATCACGGCAATCCCGGCAATCAGGCTGAAGGCAGTGATCAGAATCGCCACCATCCACGGACTGCCCTGATTCTTGGCCAGCAACAGCGCCGACAGCAGCGGCGTCAGTCCACCGCCGACCAACGCGCCGATCTGATGTGAAATGCCGACGCCGCTGTAACGCACCTTGGTGCCGAACAGGCTGGCGAACAAGGCGCCTTGCGGGCCGTACATCATCGGATGAACCACGCCGATGGCCAGAATCACGGCAGTACACACCAGCAGCGGTTGCGCCGAGCTGACCATGGCAAAATACGGCCAGATACCGATGGCAGCGACACCGGCGCCGATCAGGTACATGCGGCGAAAACCGATACGATCCGAAATGGCGGCAAAGAACGGATTGCCGAAAATCGAAATGCAGGCACCGATCAGAATCGCATTCAAGATCATCGGTTTGCCCAGTTGCAATTGCGTCACCACATACGACGTGGTGAACACCAGCACATTGATGACCCAGGCAATTTCACCGGCGCGGGCGACGGCGGCCAGCAGGATTTCTTTCTTGTGCTCACGCACCAGTGCGCGCAGCGGTGTTTTCGATACCGTACCCGCTTGTCTGGCGGCGGCGAAATCCTCTGACTCCGGCAAGCGGGCGCGCGATATCACGCCGATCACCACCAGCACGATGCTGAACAGGAACGGCAGACGCCAGCCCCAGGAAAGAAAATCGGCTTCCGGCAATTTGGCGGTAATCGACAAGGCCAGCGTCGACATCACCAGACCGGCCATGCCGCCGGCTGAACTCCAGCTGCCAAACAGACCTTTGCGTTTTTGCGGCGCATTTTCAACGGCGATCAGAATCGCGCCGCCTTGTTCACCGCCAAGGGCGATGCCTTGAATCAGGCGCAGTGTGCACAACATGACCGGGGCCCAGATGCCGACGCTGGCATAGGTTGGCAACAAACCGATCAGGGTCGAGGCCACCCCCATGATGATCAGCGTCGCCAGCAATACCGATTTGCGGCCGTAGCGGTCGCCCAGATACCCGCACAGGATGCTGCCGAGCGGACGTCCGACATAGCCGGTGGCATAGGTGGCAATCGCCGCCAGCGCGCCGGTCAGCGGATCGAGGGTAGGGAAGAACAGTTTGTTGAATACCAGTGCGGCAGCGGTGCCGTACAACAGAAAATCATATTGCTCCAGCGCAGTGCCGATGAAGCTGGAAAGAAAGACAATCACGCGATTCGGTTTTTTGACGGCAGACATGGACGGCTCCTGACGAGATAAGGACAACGGCAACCGGCTGACGCCGTCGTGCGCGATAGGCACCAAGTGCGGAATATCTGTGCGGCGACGGCGTTGCGGTTCGGTTTTTTTATTCAGCGCGTGCGCAGCAACTGTCGCGCGAACATGGCAAAGCTGGCTTTGACGATGCTCGGGGCCAGCAGGAAATCATGCGATTCCTTGGCCAGTACCGGATCGAGTCGCTTGAGGGTGCCGTAAGACGACATCGCCAGCAGTTGATTGCGTGCGGCACGCTCGATCAGTACCGACAAATACAGGGTCTCTTCAATCGATGACGTGGCCGCCAGAAAGCCGTGGTTGACCAGCAGGATGCTGCGCTTGCTGCCGAGCGCGGCGGAAATGATTTCGCCTTCCTGATCGGCAATCGGCAAGCCCGGCCATTCCGCCAGAAAGGCGCAGTCGTCGTGGAACGGGGTGGCATCCATGTGGGCGATTTCCAGCGGCTGGCCGGTCATGCTCAGGGTCGACACATAGGGCGGATGGGTGTGGATGATGCAGTTCACATCCGGCCGTCGCTGGTATACCCACAGATGAAAACGGATGGCCGGATTGGCGGCGCCGGCACCTTCCAGTACTTCCAGTTTGTCATTGATGCGGATCACCGAAGCGGCGCTGATTTCATCGAAGCCATGCGCCAGCGGCGTAGTCAGAAAGCTGCCGTCGGGCTGGCGTACCGTGATCTGGCCGGCCAGTGTTTCAGAATGCCCTTCCTTGGCGAGGATGTTGCAGGACAGGGCGATTTTTTCTTCAATGCTCCAGTTACCGTAGTCGAGACCCGATGAAATCTGGCCCAATACCTGGCTGGACAATGCTTGCTTGGCTGCTGCGGTCACGTTCTTCTCCGTTGGCTTTTGATGCAGAGAAGACTACCGCGAGCCTGCCGTCACGCACTAACACCGGAGTGCACGCCGGCATGCATGCAAGTGCACGCGTCAGGCTGCCAGCGCGCCGGCGCTGCGGTAGGCCGAGGGGGCGGCGCCATAGACTTGTTTGAAACTGCGGCTGAAATGACTCGCGTTGTTGAAGCCGGCACGGTAAGCGATTTCCGATACCGGCACTTGTGCATATTGTGGATTGCTGAGGTCGGCATGGGCGCGCGCCAGGCGTTTGCTTAGCAGATAAGAACTGTAGCGGTGACCGTTGAGTTCAAACAGGCGATGCACCAGCCGCGTCGAGATGCCGAGTGCGCGCGACAGGTCGGTGACGGTCAGGTCCGGTTCATACAGCAAGGTGTCGAGCGTGCTGACCAGCAATTCCCAGCGGATATCGGTTTTATTGTCGGTGTGATTGCATTGCTGCGATTCGGAATACACCGCCGACAACAATGAAATGAAGGCCTGCTCGGCGTGGTGCACGGTATTGACCGAACTGCTGGCGAGCGATGGCAGCACATGTTCGACGTATTGCCACAGCGCCTGCCGCAATTGCGAATCGCGCCGCGCCAGCGACGGTACGAAGTCGCTGAAGCGTTTGACATGGGCGCCGCTGAAACGGCCAAACGAAAAGCGCAGCAACAGAAAACGGCAAGCCTGATCGACCCTGACCGCTGAGGGCAGGCGCGCCTTGCGATAAAACACGTCGCCGGTCTGGAACTGCAGATCGATACCATGCTGCGAGACACTGCCGGTACCGGCCAGCACCACAGTGGCAATCACGTCATCGGCAGACAGGTCAGACAGATGCTGCCATTCGTGGCGCACCATGGTGTCGGCTGGCAACGACGCCATCAGCATGATGCCGCCGCCGACCATGCGGCAGGCCGACAGGGTACCGGGGAAACTGTCCGCCGATTGAATATCGCCGGGCGCCACCAGATCATCGAGCGCATATTTGAGGTGATGCACCGAGAATACGCTGACCGGATGCAAGGCCGGCCCGTACGGTAAACGGGAAATGAGCGAGGTCGTCATGTGATGGTCTCCTGATGGCTGGCGGCAGCGGTATCGTCGATCAAGCAATATTCGTGCTGGTATCGGTGCTGTCTCTGGGCGTATGGACATGGACCGGCCGGTTGCCGTGTCGCATCGCTGTTTCAGCCGCAGTGTGCACCATTCGCAGGCAACAGGCAAACCCGGCAGCGGCGTGGCTGCCGGGTTGTCATTCCATCATCGAAACGGCGGTCGTGCCGGCGCAGCGTCAGTTGGAGGAACTGAGCGAACCGAGCAGCCAGGTTTCCGCCATGTCGATCTGGTTGATCAGGCTCATGAAGGTTTCGTCGTTGATTTCCTGTTGGGCGCGCAGGCGATGCAGTTCCTGCCGCTCGGCGCGCAATGCCTCCAGTCGCAATTCGCGTTCGAACTGCTTGAAGCGATTGGCGACCCGGTGCGTTTCTTCGGAATCGCTTTCGGCATCCATGCGCATGCGGTAAGTTGCCAGCAGACTGCCGCTGACTTCGGTCAGCAGCGCCTGATCGGCTTCATCGAGTTGGGTGCTGAGTTTGTCGTGGGCATTTTCTATGCCGCGCACGGCGGCTTCCGACACCCGTGCCCGGGCCCGCATTTCTTCGGCGCGCTGGCGTTGATGTTCGCCATCGAGTTGCAAGCCTTTCAACAGCCATGGCAGGAAAAAACTGCCGCTCAGCAACGAACACAGAATCACGCCGGTGGCCAGAAAGATGAGCAGGTCGCGGGCCGGGAATGCACTGCCGTTGGGCATCGCCAGCGGAATTGACATGACGGCGGCGAGCGTGATCGCACCGCGCACGCCGGACAGCGAGGTAATGCTGATCAGCCGCACATCCAGCGCGCGCTGTTTGCTGCGGCGGCCGCGCAAGGCGCTGCTGAAGCTTTTGAGGCGCAGGTTGAACCAGACCCAGAAGAAGCGCATGGCAATCAATGCGGCGGTAATCGCGGCGATGTACGCAAACAGATGCCAGACCGGGACGTTGCCGGCCATTTGCGCATCGATATGGGCGAGGCCGACGATGCCCGGCAATTGCAAACCGAGCAACAGAAACGACATGCCGTTGAAGACGAATTCCAGCATCATCAGGATGCTGCGCCCTTGCATGCGGGTTGCGGCCGATTCGGCGCCGGCGGTTTCGACGTAGGGCATCAGCATGCCGGCGGCGACGGCCGACAGAATCCCGGACAAGCCGAAATGTTCGGCAAAGATGTAGGCCGCAAACGGAATCAGCAACAGCAGCACCACTTGCACGCCGGGTTCGTCGCCGGCCCATTCGATGATCTTGCGCCGCACCAAACCGAAGCTCCAGGCCACGGCGAGGCCGACCACAATACCGCCGATGGCGATCAGCACGAAACTGAGGCTGGCGTCCATCAGCGAAAAGGTGCCCGACAAGACGGCGCCGATGGCGAACTTGAACGCCACCAGACCGGAAGCATCATTCATCAGCGCTTCGCCTTCCAGCACATGCTGCAGCGTGGTCGGCAAGCGTCCCTTGCCGACAATCGAAGATACCGCCACGGCATCGGTCGGTGACAGCACGGCGGCCAGCGCAAACGCAGCCGGCAGCGAAATCACCGGAATCATCCAATGGATGAAGTAGCCGACCCCGACCACGGTAAACAATACGAGGCCGAGCGCCAGCGCCAGAATCGGTTTCGAGAGCCGAAAGAATTCACGCTTGGGAATCCGCCAGCCATCACTGAACAGCAGTGGCGGGATGAACAGCAACAAGAACAATTCAGGATCGAAGCTGATGCGCAAGCCGAACAGCGGTAACGCCAGTACTGCACCGAGTCCGATCTGGAACAGTGGCAACGGCAATTTGAACGGGGCGAGACGAGCGGCGACACCGGAGGCGGCAACGGCGAGCAACAGGATCAGAACGGTAAAGACAATTTCCATCAGTAGCGGGCGAAGAAGGTCAGTGGGTCAGTGAGACAGGAGGATGCGCATGCATCTGACGGTAACCGGCAAGCCGGGTTCCCGCGCCAGCGACAAGTATAGGGCCATAGTGAGGTTGGCGTCGTCAGCGGCGGATGTGAATCGGGACTAGAATTGGCACTCCGTTACCAAGGCCATTGACAAGGAGCAAGATGATGAGCACCAAGCGCACACTGGGCAATTCCGGCATTGAGGTTGCGCCGCTGGCCTTCGGCGGCAACGTATTTGGCTGGACCGCGGATGAGGCGACCTCATTTTCGCTGCTCGACAAGTTCGTGGCATCGGGGTTGAATCTGATCGATACCGCCGATGTCTATTCGCGCTGGGTCGACGGGCATCGCGGCGGCGAATCGGAAACCATCATCGGCAAATGGCTCAGGCGCAGCGGCAAGCGCGATCAGGTGGTGCTGGCGACCAAGGTTGGCATGGACATGGGCGATGGCAAAAAGGGTTTGCGCAAAGCATATATTGTGCGGGCGCTGGAAGATTCATTGCGCCGTTTGCAAACCGATTACATCGATCTGTATCAATCGCATACTGATGATGCCGATACGCCGCAGGAAGAAACGCTGGCGACCTACGCCGATCTGGTACGGCAAGGCAAAGTGCGGGTAATCGGCGCGTCCAATTTCAGTGTCGAGCGACTGGCGCAGGCGCGTAGCGTCAGCCAGCAGCACGATTACCCGCTGTATGAAACGCTGCAACCGGAATATAACCTCTATGACCGCGCTGGGTTTGAAGCCACGCTGGAGCCGTATTGCCTGGAAAATGGCGTCGGCGTCATCAATTACTATTCACTGGCCAGCGGTTTTCTGAGCGGCAAATATCGCAGCGAACAGGATCTGGGCAGCAGTGTGCGCGGCGGTAAGGTGAAAAATTATCTGAATCCGCGCGGCTTGCGCATTTTGTCGGCGCTGGATCAGGTGGCCGAACGTTACGGCAGCACGCCGGCCAGTGTCGCGTTGGCATGGCTGATTGCCCGCCCCAGCATCACGGCGCCGATTGCCAGCGCCACCACCCTGACGCAACTCGATGCGCTGGTGGCAGCGACCCGGCTCAATCTTGATGTGCAAGCCATCGCGCAACTCGATCAGGCCAGCGCCGCCTGAGGCGCTGAAGCTTCCTTCCCGCTTCGTATCAAGCCTGCCATATCAAGCCTGTTCATCGGGCGCGACCCGGCTCATGGCCGGGGTCGCCATGCCGGTATCGGGGGCCATGCCGCGCACTTGCGCACTCAGCATATGGGCGTGACGCCAGCCGCCGTAGCGGTAGTACGCCAGCGCCAGCAGCACCGACACCACCGAACCCAGCGGGAAACTCCACCAGATGGCTTCGGCGCCATAGCGGGCGCTCAGCACTTCGGCGAACGGCAAGCGGATCAGCCACATCGATATCACCAGAATCAGCAAGGGTGGCATCACGGCGCCGGTAGAACGAACCACGCCGAACAACACCATGGTGATCCCGAACAGCACAAAGGACCAGGCGACGATGTTATTGATATGTTGCGCCACCACCATGGCCTGGCCATCGCGCGGCAAGAACAGGCCAAGTGCGGCATGATCGAACACATACAGCACCGTCACCAGTGCGCCGGTCAGCAAAAAATTGTAGCCGACGCCGATGCGGGCGATGCGCGATACCCGGTCCCAGCGTCCGGCGCCGACGTTTTGCGCCGCCATCGATGACACGCTGGCGCCAATCGCCAGCGCCGGCATTTGCACATAGGTCCATAACTGCGAGGTCACGCCGAAACCGGCGGTGACTTGCGAACCGTAGCGGTTGACCATGCTCATCATGATCAGCGCCGAGGAAGAAATCACCAGCATTTGCATGCCCATCGGCAAGCCTTTCATCACCAGCGCGCGCAGGATCGCCAGGTTCGGCCAGAAGTAGCGCAAGTCCTTGCTGTGCAGCGCCAGAAAATGCTGACGTCGATACAGATACACGATCAGCCACACCAGGCTGGTGGTTTGCGCAATCAGCGTCGCCAGCGCCGAGCCGGCAATGCCCATGGCCGGCAACGGTCCGAGGCCGAAAATCAGCAGCGGATTGAGGGCGATATCCATGGCCACCGAGAGCAGCATGAAATAGAACGGGGTCTTGGAGTCGCCGGCGCCGCGCAGCGTCATCATCAGGAAGTTATAGAAATACATGACCGGCAGCGCCACGAAGATGATGCGCAGGTAGGCAATCGCATACGGTGCGGCATCGGCCGGCGTATTCATGGCGGCCAGGATTTGCGGCGTCCACAGATAACCGCCGCATGCTACCAGCACCGACAACGCGGCAAAAAACACGGCGCCGGTGCCAACCACACGCCGCGCCTGATCGACATTGCCGGAGCCGATGGCCTGTCCGACCAGAATCGTGGTCGCCATGCTGATGCCGAATACCACGCCGAGCAGGAAGAACAGGATGATGTTGGCATTGGATGCCGCCGTCAGTGCGGATTCGCCCAGATAATGGCCGATCCACACCGCATTCACGGAGGCATTCAGCGATTGCAGGATATTGCTGCCCAGAATCGGCAGCGAAAACATCAGCAGGGTGCGGGCAATCGGGCCATTGACCAGATCAGGACGGGAAGCGGCGCGGGTGGCAGACATAAAGTAAATGAGGCTGGCGGAACGGCTATGCTAGCGCAATTTGGTGCACCACTTTGTATCAACTTGCAAATGCGCCGGCACGGCAGCAGGCATGTCGGGATGCTGCCGGGCAAGCCCTTGCTTGACAGGGGGGACGCTGCCGCCTATGCTGCGCTCTCATTGGTCTTACCAATCTACGTCCAGGCACTCATGTCATTTGATCCCATCGTACAGAAATCCATTTCCGAGCAAGTCGCACAACGGCTGCTCACCATGATTCGCAGCGGCTTGCTCAAGCCCGATCAGCAATTGCCACCGGAACGCGAACTGGCGTCGATGCTGGGGGTCGGCCGGCCGGCGGTGCGTGAAGCGATTCGCGGTCTGGCGTTGCTGGGTTTGTTGCGCATCAGGCAAGGTGAGGGCACTTTCGTCGGTTCGCTGGAGCCGCGCGAATTGCTGGAGCCGCTGGAAATGATCATCGATCTCAACGCCGGCACGCTGGAAGCGCTGTTTGATGCGCGCCTGATCATCGAAACCGGGGTTGCGGCACTGGCTGCGACACGCATGGCCGAAGCCGAGCTGGCGGTGCTGACCGCGAATATCGAAGATGAAGCGCGGCTGTTGAGTGACCCGGTGGCGTTTGCCGCGGCCGACGTCGAATTTCATGAAGCCATCATCGAAGCCTGCGACAACCCGTTTCTGCAAAGCATTGCCGGCAGCCTGTATGTGCTGGGCAAGAAAAGCCGCAGTATCACTTCGCGCATTCCGGCCACGCTGGAGCGCAGTCTGCAAGATCACCGCGACATTCTCGACGCGCTCAAGGCGCGCGATCCGGCGCGTGCTTCGGACGCCATGCGCGGCCATCTGGTGCGGGTGCGCGATGCCTATCGCGGCGCCGCCAAGAACAAGGACGAATCCGCCCGCGAGTGAGGCGCTCGCCAGGCCGGTGTGGCATTTTCGGCGCCGCTTCAACTGTTTTCACAACAAGACCGGCGCCTGACGCAAAGCCGGTGGCATCACCCTATTAACCTCTCCAGGAGTGCAGACAATGTTGGATTTGGCAGGCAAGGTAGTCTTCATTACCGGTGCAAGTACCGGAATCGGCGCAGCGGCAGCACGCGCATTTGGTGCCCGCGGCGCGCAAGTGGCGGTGCATTACAACCGCTCGGCAACGGAAGCCGAAGCGGTTGCGGCAGACATTCGCAACAGCGGCAGCAAGGCCATCACGGTCGGCGCCGACGTGCTCGACAGCGATGCCATTGCGCGCAGCGTGCAAGCAGTGGTGGAACAGTTTGGTCGTATCGATGTACTGATCAACAATGCCGGCAGTCTGGTCAAACGCGAAGCGCTGGAAAATACCACCGATGCCATGTTCGACGAGATCGTGCATATCAATGCCCGTTCGGTGGTGGCCTTCAGCCGTAACGTGATTCCGCTGATGCGCAAGCAGGGCGGCGGCAACATCATCAATGTGACGTCGGTGGCGGCGCGTCACGGCGGCGGTCCCGGCGCCTTGATCTATGCCGCATCGAAAGGCTTTGTCAGCACCATTACGCGCGGTATGGCCAAGGAATTGCTGCCGGATCACATCCGCGTCAATGCGGTGTCGCCGGGCGTGATCATGACGCCGTTCCAGGAGCGCTTCACCACGCCTGAACAATTGGAAAATTTCCGCAAGACCATTCCCATGGGCCGCATCGGCGAACCGGACGAATGCGCCGGCGCTTTCCTGTATCTGGCGTCGAATCATTTGTCGGGCTATGTCACCGGACAGATCATCGAAGTCAATGGCGGTCAGTACATGCCTTGATGGCGTTGATGCCGGCGTAAAGCCGGAGTCCGGACAACATGCCGTCGTCAGTGCAAACTGGCGGCGGCATGTTGTCTTTATGCGAGCGCTGGCACGGGCTTTGCTGATCTGCTGGGGATCCCGGAATCATCATGCCGGTTTGGGCTTTTTCGGGATTGCCGGACGGCGTTGGTGCAGTATCTGCACCGCAATGCAGCAGTCCGGTTTTTGCCATTCCCGCTATCGAGGAGCATTCATGGATCGTCATCTGGTTACCCAAAAAATCATTGAAGGCAAGGTCAGGAACAAAATGACCTGGGCCGCCGTGGCCGAAAAAATTGGCCAGAGCAAGGAGTGGACGACCGCCGCCATGCTGGGCCAGATGACATTGACGGCGAAGCAGGCGGCGATCACGCAGGAATTGTTCGGCCTCAGCGACGAAGAGACCCTGTGGTTGCAGATAGTGCCCTACAAAGGTTCGCTGCCGACGCCGGTGCCGACCGATCCGCTGATCTACCGCTGGTATGAAATCGTCAGCATCTATGGCACTACCATCAAGGAACTGATTCACGAAGAGTTCGGCGACGGCATCATGAGCGCCATCGACTTCAAGATGGATATCCAGCGGCAGGCCGATCCCAACGGTGATCGCGTCAATGTGGTGTTGAGCGGCAAATTTCTGCCCTACAAGACTTATTGAAGCATTTTTGTCGGACGCAGAAAGAGGGCGGTAGAATAGCCCGCATGAGCGCAGACCAAACTCCTCCCGTCCCCAAACATTCCGTGCGCCGCATGAAGGCGCGTTTCGTCGCCATCTCGTGGCGTGATCTGGCAGTCAGCTTCGGCCCCATCGTCTTGCTGGCGATTGTCGGCGTCTGGCTGGCGATCTGGCTGATCCATCCGGCGCCGCCCAACACCATCACCATCGTCACCGGGCCGAAAGACAGCAATTTCTGGAATACCGCAGAAAAGTATCGCAAGATTCTGGCGCGCGACGGCGTCACGCTCAAGGTGCTGACGTCAGAAGGCTCGCTCGATAACCTGCGCAAGCTGAGTGATCCGGACAGCGATGTCGATATCGGTTTCGTGCAGGGCGGGGTGGCCTCCGGCATCGATATTTCCGACCTGGTCTCGCTCGGCAGCGTGTCGTATGTGCCGGTATCGGTTTTCTATCGCGGCAAGACCGCTGTCACCCGCTTGTCTGAATTGCATGGCTTGAAGGTCGCCATCGGCATGCCGGGCAGCGGCTCGCGCGTGCTGGCGCTGAGCCTGCTCAAGGCCAACGGCATTGAACCGGGCGGCAAGACGCAGTTGCTCGACATGGGCGGCGATGAAGCCGCCAAGGCGCTGGTGGCCAACGAGATCGATGCCGCCTTTCTGATGGGGGATTCAGCTTCGCCACCTACCATGGGCAAACTGTTGCGCACCCCGGGTATCCGCTTGCTCGACTTTTCGCAGGCGGCTGCTTATGCCCGGCGCTTCAGTTATCTGAATGAACTGCGGTTGCCGATGGGCGTGTTCGATCTCGGCAAGAATTCACCGGAGCGCAACATTCGTCTCATTGCGCCGACGGCTGAACTGATCGCCCGCGACAGCCTGCATCCGGCCTTGTCGGATCTGCTGATCGAGGCGGCGCGCGAAGTACATGGCAAATCCAATGTGCTGCAACGCGCCGGTGAATTTCCGGCACCGCTGGAGCATGAGTTCCCGATCAGCGACGATGCCAAGCGCTACTATAAATCCGGCAAGAGCTTCTTCTACCGTACCTTGCCGTTCTGGCTGGCGAGCCTGGTGGACCGCACGGTAGTGATCTTGCTGCCGATCATTCTGTTGCTGATTCCGGGGCTGCGTCTGGTGCCGATGCTGTACGGCTGGCGCATCAAGTCGCGCATCTATCGCTGGTATGGCGCACTGATTGCGCTGGAGCGCGGCGTCACCGGCCATTCGCCGGAAGAGCAGGCCAGGATGCGGGCGCAACTGGATGAAATCGAAGCGGCCGTGAATCGCATGAAAATGCCGCTGGCGTTTGCCGATCAGTTCTATGTGTTGCGCGAGCATATCGGCTTCGTGCGCAGCCGGCTCGAGGGCAGTACCTGACGGCGAGTGCCGGATGCGCGAATTGGGGGCAGGTCCGGCGGCCGTGCTAATATCGTTTGGCGCTGAAACAACAGCACATAAAAAGTACTGTTTATTTATACAGTAGTCGTGATACAGTGGATTCTCTTTCAAACGGATAGGAATCACTGCCATGACACACTTGGATCTTGCCTCAACTGCACGATTTGGTCTGGAATCCAGCCCGACCTCCTTCAGCCTGCGCATGGGTCGCCGCGAAATGTTCGTCTGCCGCGACACCTATGTCCGCCGCTACCGGGTCAATCCGGTAATCGAATGCAGCGCCGGTCTGCAAGCCGGTCACCTCGAAATTCTCCTGTTCCGTCGCTGGCTCGTCGTGCTGTCGAAAGCACGCGGCTGAAATGCGAGCCACGTGGTACTGCCGGATAGCGGGCAGGCTGCAAGCGACGCGATCTGACGCATGCCATCAGATGCGGGTAAGCAAAAAATTAAAACGCGAATAATTCTCATTTGTGCTATATTCCTGACGGCCTTTACACATGCAAGCACGGCACGTGACGCTTCTTTTGGGGCGGACGCGCCACCGGCTTGCGGTGCAAAGACTGCAGATTAATCAGCCGAAAGGGGATAGTTCATGTTTTTACGCAAGTTTGTCTTACGCACGTTGGCAGCAGGAATCATGCTGGCGGGTATCTCAACAGCCGCACATGCGCAGGAAAAGGTGATCAACCTGTATTCCGCCCGTCATTATCAGACTGACGAAGCGCTCTACAGCGGGTTCACCAAAGCCACCGGTATCAAGATCAATCGCGTTGACGGTGACGATGCCGGCACACTGGCACGTCTGAAAAGCGAAGGCAGCGCCAGTCCGGCGGATGTGATTTTGCTGGTCGATGCCGCCCGTCTGTGGCGCGCCGAAAATGACGGCTTGTTCCAGCCGGTGAAATCGAGCGTACTGGAATCGCGGATTCCGGCCAACCTGCGTGGCAAGGATGACGGTCAGGGTTCGCAATGGTTCGGCTTTTCGACCCGCGCCCGCGTGATCGTGTACAACAAGCAAAACATGAAGCCGGAAGACGTCGACACTTACGAGTCGCTGGCCGATCCGAAAAACAAGGGCAAATTGTGCACCCGCTCCGGCGCACACCCTTACAACGTTTCGCTGTTTGGTGCCTTGCTTGAGCATGTCGGCGAAGCCAAAACGGAAGCGATTCTCAAAGGCATGGTTGCCAACATGGCGCGCTCGCCGGTCGGCGGCGATACAGATCAGATCAAGGCCGTCGCTTCCGGTGAATGCGGTGTTGCCATTTCCAATTCGTATTATGTCGCGCGTCTGATGAAGTCGACCAAGCCGGAAGATATCGCCGTGGTCAGCAAGATCGGCGTCGTCTGGCCGAATCAGAAAACCTTTGGCGCCCACGTCAATATCGCCGGTGCCGGTGTTGCCAAGCATGCACCACACAAGGCTGAGGCCATCAAGTTCCTGGAATATCTGTCGAGCGACGATGCCCAGCGTTATTTCGCCGAAGGCAACAATGAATGGCCGGCAGTCAAGAGCGTCAAGACCGGCAATGCCGCGCTGGATTCTCTGGGACCATTCAAGGCTGAAGTGATTGATGTGGCAGCAACCGGCCGCAATCAGCAAAAGGTATTGCAGATTCTGGACCGCGTTGGCTACAAGTAATCAGTACCATGGGTTTCCGGTGCAACGGATTTGAGATGCACCGGCACCAAAGAAAAACCCCGCAGGGCAGTGATGCTCTGCGGGGTTTTTCTTTGGCTGAATGCCTTGTCTGTTAAACCGGTACCGGTTGCGGAAATGCCACCACGTGACTGACATCAAGTCGCACGCCAATCCATTCACCGATGGCGTGATCGTGATGGGATGGCACCAGCGACAACACCTGCAAGCCATCGCCGAGTTCCAGCGTGTACAGAAAGTCGGCACCGCGAAACAGTTTGCGCACCACCCGCGCCTTGAATGGCGAGGCATCGTCGTGCAGGATGTCATCCGAGCGCAGCAAGACATCGAAATCGGTTTGTTCCTGATCATCGCCAAAGCTGGCGGCGGCCACATCATGCACATTGCCGAGCGGAGTCGACATGGTCAGTCCCAGATCGTCGCGCACCAGAGTGCAGGGGACGAACACCCCGTGCCCGATGAAGTCCGCCACAAAGCGGGTGGTCGGACGGTGATACAGGGTATAGGCCTGGTCCCACTGTTCCAGATTGGCTTGCTGCATGACGCCGACGATATCGCCGACGGCAAATGCTTCCATCTGATCGTGCGTCACCATCAGCGCCGTGATGCGCGCCTGTTTCAGGATGTGCCGCACATCGTCGGCCAGCCGTTCACGCAATTCCACATCGAGGCTGGAAAACGGTTCGTCGAGCAACAGCAGGCGCGGCTCCGGCGCCAGTGCCCGGGCCAGCGCCACGCGTTGTTGCTGACCACCCGACAATTGATGCGGAAATTTGTCCTGCGCGCCATCGAGGCCGACCAGCGCCAGCATTTCGCTGACGCGCGCACTGCGTTCCCGCGCGCTGCCATGACGCAAACCGAAACCGATGTTGGCGCCGATGTTCAGGTGCGGGAACAAGGCAAAGTCCTGGAACACCATGCCGATGCGGCGTTGTTCGGCCGCAATGCGGATGCCGGGACCATCGAGTACCTGACCGTCGAGTGTGATGGTGCCGGCCCGGGTATGTTCCAGCCCGGCAATCGCCCGCAACAGCGTGGTCTTGCCGCTGCCGGACGGGCCGATCAATACGCCCAGCTGACCTGCCTGCAATTGCAGGGA
Source organism: Herbaspirillum autotrophicum (assembly GCF_001189915.1). Taxonomy (GTDB): domain Bacteria; phylum Pseudomonadota; class Gammaproteobacteria; order Burkholderiales; family Burkholderiaceae_D; genus Herbaspirillum; species Herbaspirillum autotrophicum. Next base: position 82,218 of record NZ_LFLS01000013.1, on the reverse strand, counting down.
AACCGATTCAACCGCGGGCGAAGGGGCACGCGGATAACTGACACTGACCTGATCGACTTGCAGAAACATCGGAACCTTCGGGGAAAATAGTTACAATTCTCATTTGCCGCCAGTGTAGCGCATGTTGCCGGTGTCTTTGCATGTCGCGTTTGCTCCGGTTTTCATTCGTTGTTCTCTATCATTGCTCTCTATGTATCTTATCGGCCTGATCGCTTTACTCATTGCCTTGCCCCTGTTCGGTATCGTGTCGGCCTGGTTCAGTCTGGATGTCAACGGACTGCAAGTATTGGCGCAGCAAATGCAGACCGTCATGCCGGGTTACCTGGCGACCTCGGCCTGGCTGGCGTTTGCGGTGACGCTGGGAGTGATCATTGTCGGTGCCGGTACCGCAGTTGCCATCAGCCTGTTTGAATTTCGCGGCAAGCGTTTTCTCTCCTGGGCTTTGTTGTTGCCGATGGCGATGCCGGCCTATGTCTCGGCCTACGCCTTTACCGATTTTCTGCAATACGGCGCGCCGTTGCAAACATCCTTGCGCGCCATCTTTCCCGGTTTCCGGTTTGATGTGCGCAGCTTGTCGGGCGCGATATTTCTGTTCGTGTTCACGCTCTACCCCTACGCCTATCTGCTGGCACGCAATGCGCTCAGCGAACGCGGCGCGCATTTGATGGAAGCCGCACGGCTGCTGGGAACGCCGCTCGGCGAACGGATTCGCAAGGTGGCGCTGCCGCTGGCGCGGCCGGCGCTGATGGCCGGGGCCGCCCTGGCATTGATGGAAACGTTGGCCGATTACGGCGTCAGCGCCTACTTCGGGTTGACCACGTTTACCACCGGCATCTACAAAGCCTGGATGGTCATGGATGACCGTATCGCTGCCGCCCAATATGCCACCGTGCTGCTGTTGTTCGTTGCCTTGTTGCTGTGGGTCGAGCGGCGCGAGCAGCAGCGCATGCGGTTCGCCACGGTGCGCGGTCATCGCGGCGATGGCGCCGAATCACGCTTGCCGCGATTGGGCCGCAGCGGCACCACACTGGCCTGGCTGGTGTGCGGCTTGCCGGTCGTGCTGGGTTTCATTTTGCCGGTGCTGATCTTGTTGCATCTGATCTGGCGCGATCCGGTAGCGCTTGATCTGACGCGCTATGTCAGCTGGACCTGGAACAGTTTCCGCTTCGGCGGTAGCGCCGCCGTGATTGCAGTACTGCTGGCATTGGCCTTGTGTTTCGCGCAGCGCGCCAATGATTTGCCGCGCATCCGCCGGTTGATGCTGCGCTTTGTTGCCCGCCTGGCATCGATGGGCTATGCGATTCCCGGCTCGGTGATTGCAGTCGGCATTTTGCTGCCGCTGGCATGGTTGCAGGCCTTGATGCCGGGCAGCATGATCGGCATCTGGCTGACGGCGACCTCGGCCGGCGTGGTTTACGCTTATCTGGTACGCTTTACCGCGGTCGCCGTGCAATCGGTGGAAGCCGGTTATTCGCGGATTCCGGCCAGCTTCGATGAGGCCGCCCGGACCATGGGCAGCTCGCGCTGGCATATCGTCCGGCGTCTACATATGCCGTTGCTGTGGCGCTCGTTGGCCACTGCCGCGCTGATGGTGTTTGTCGATGTGGTCAAGGAACTGCCGGCGACCTTGCTGTTGCGGCCGTTCAATACCGACACGCTGGCCGTGATCGCCCATAATCTGGCGCGCGACGAACGTCTGGCCGAAGCCGCGGTGCCGGCGCTGACGATTGTGGCGGTCGGCCTGATTCCGGTGCTGCTGGTTACGCGGGCCTTGAATCGCAAGGCATGACGGACGTACCGATGAATTTCACCAGTTAAAAAGGAAGCACATGTCTGCATACGATTATGATTTGTTCACCATCGGTGGCGGTTCCGGCGGCGTGCGCGCCAGCCGCTTTGCGGCGCAACACGGTGCACGCGTGGCGATTGCCGAAAGTCAGTATCTGGGCGGGACCTGCGTCAATGTCGGTTGCATTCCGAAAAAGCTGATGTCGTATGGCGCGCATTTTCATGAAGACTTCAGTGATGCCGTCGGCTATGGTTGGCAACCGGGCCAGCCGGGGTTCGACTGGGCCACGCTGATCGCCGCCAAAGATAAGGAAATCGCCCGTCTCAACGGCGTCTACCGCAAATTGCTCGATGGCGCCGGCGTCAAGGTGATTGACGGTTTTGCCGTGATCGAGGATGCGCATACCGTGCGCGTCGGCGAGCAGCGCTTCAGTGCTGAACATATCCTGATCGCTACCGGTGGCCAGCCGTCGGTGCCAAACTTTCCAGGCAGCGTCCATGCGATCACGTCGGACGGCTTTTTCCGTTTGCCGGCCTTGCCGGCGCGCACGGTGGTGATGGGCGGCGGCTACATTGCCGTCGAACTGGCCTCGATCCTGAATGGCTTGGGCAGTCAGGTCACGCTGGTGTATCGCGGCAAACAATTGTTGCGCACCATGGACGCTGAACTCGGTGTGTTTCTGGCGGCGGAAATGCAGAAGAAGGGCATGCAGATATTATTTGAAACCACGATTGCCGGCATCGAACAAAGCGCCGGCGGCAAGACCGTGATACTTGATGATGGCCGTCGTATCGAAGCCGATTGTGTGCTGCTGGCAACCGGACGCGATGCCAATACGGCGCAACTGGGGCTGGGCAATGCCGGTGTCGCCACCAAGGATAACGGCGCCATTGTGGTCAATGAACAGTTCGCCACCAATGTGCCATCGATCCACGCGATTGGCGATGTGATCGACCGCATTGCCTTGACGCCGGTGGCGCTGGCCGAAGGCATGGCGGTGGCCGGACGCCTGTTCAACAAGGCGGCGCGTTCAGTGTCTTACGATAATGTGCCGACCGCCGTATTCAGTCATCCGAATGTGGCGACGGTGGGGTTGAGTGAAGAGCAGGCGCGCAAGAAATTTACCGGACTGCGGATCTTCAAGTCCGAATTCAAACCGCTCAAGCATACGCTGAGCGGCAATCCGGAACGTACCTTCATGAAACTGGTGGTGGACGCCGCCAGCGACAAGGTGCTGGGGGTGCACATGGTCGGCGCCGAAGCCGGTGAAATCATGCAGGGCTTTGCGGTGGCGTTGCAGTGCGGTGCGACCAAGGCGCAGTTCGACGCCACCATCGGCATTCATCCGACGGCGGCTGAAGAGTTCGTGACGATGCGTACGCCGGTCTGAAACAGTGAAACCCTAGCGCCAGAGGCTGTAGCCGATACGAAATTGCGGCGTCAGTTTCTGGTTGTAGGTCAGCAGGCTTTCGCCATAACCATAAAACACGCTGGCCATCACGTAACCGGCAGCACCCGGCAACCATTTCGTGACCGGATAGCTCAACTGCGAGTCAATGCTGCCGTAGTTGCTGGCCGAACCCTTGCGCAGCGTGCTGGAAAATTCAATGCCATCCGGTTTGCCGAACGCGATGTTGAGATCGACGTTGCCGCGGTAGCGGGCGATATCCGGATTGTCTTCGCGCGAACCGATATAGGCGTAAATCTTGGGCGAAATGCGCAGATGGTAATCGTTGAGATTGCCGAAGCTGAATGTCGGTCGCACGAATGCCATATTGATGCTGCGCGATTGCGCACCATCGCGGCCGTTGGATTCATGTTCCAGCCCGGTCGCCACCGCCATGCGGCTCAGAATGCCATTCTGGATGCCGAGGTCCGGCAAGAAATAATACAGGCTGGGGCGGTAATTGGTATCGCGGAACGGCGCTGACGGGCTTTGCAGATCCCATAAGGAAAACTGGGTATACGCGAAATACAGATTGTCGATCAGGCCGTGTGAGCGCGGATCGTCCGGCTGAAAAATGCGGTACTTGAAGCTCAGCTGGAATTTGGCGTTGCTGTTGCCACCGCTGTTGCCGGCGACAAAATACATCGGTTCATTGAACGTCAGGCGCGAGGTATTGATCAGGTCCAGCGCTGCCGGCGCGCTGGCGTTGGCTGCTGCGTTGGCGCCCGGCGTGATGACCGAAGCTGCCGGCGTCACCGGTGCGGCAGCGCTGTCAGAATGCGCCAGCGGTGCATCGGCCATGAAAGGCACCGGTGCCAGTGGTCCCAATGCCGGATCGGGACGCACCACGACCAGCAGCATCGGCGCCGCATCAAGGCCGACCGGCTCGATCCGGACATTGCCGCGCATATTCGGCGGCAGTACGGCGCTGTAGGTATATTTGCGGAATTCGCCTTTGCGCAGGGTGATCTGATCGTTGCCATCATCATCGCGCCGCAACGCGATCTGCTGCGGCGGAATCATGTCTGCCGACACTGCGACCATCAATTGTTTTGGAATCTCGTATTGCTGTTGCGGCAAATTGTCATCACTGACCAGCAACGTCAGTTGCAGCGGTTGTGTGCCATCGATGCGCTTGCCCGGCTGCAGCAAGGCGACACCGGCGATGGCATTTTGCAACAACAGCAGGGAAGCACCGGCGATCAGACTGCGCCGCAGAATTCGAAAAGAAGTGGACGTGGGTGGCATGGGCAGGCGTTGGTTAGCGGAACAAGTGGAGGGAGTTCGGGAATTGACTGCATTGCATTAATAAAGTTGCCTGGATCATACGATTGAATCCCCCCCATGTTGTCAATAATTAGCATTTAGATAGTGAGTTGGCGGCGTAAATCAAATTTACGGGATAATGGCGGTTTTGCTTATTGTTTCGACAAGTCCATGTTGACCGACTCTTCCGCCCGCTGCAGCCTCATCTGCCTCCAACTGATTTGCCATCCATGTTAACCGCTTCTTACGATAGCGCGCTGGTCGTCGTTTCGCTGCTGGTTGCCATTCTCGCTTCCTATACCGCGCTGGACATGGCGGAGCGGATCAACAGCACACAGGAATTCGGTGGCCGTTCGTGGCTGGTGGGTGGCGCGGTCGCCATGGGCATCGGCATCTGGTCGATGCACTTCATCGGCATGCTGGCATTCCGGTTGCCGATCGTATTGGGATATGACATCTGGATTACCTTGCTGTCGTTGCTGGTGGCGATCATCGTTTCCGGCTTTGCACTGTGGACCGTCAGCCGGCCCGAGCTGCCGCTGCGACGCCTGCTCAAGAGCGCGCTGCTGATGGGTGGCGGGATTGCCCTGATGCATTACATCGGCATGGCGGCGATGCTGATGAATCCGGCGATTCAATACGACCCGCTGATATTCCTTGCATCCATCGTGATTGCGGTGGTGGCGGCCGGCGCCGCCTTGTGGATTGCCTTTCACTTGCGGCGCAATACACCGCATGTCAGATTGGCCCGCGCCAGTGCCGCAGTGGTAATGGGCATTGCCATCGTCGGCATGCATTACACCGGGATGGAAGCGGCCCGTTTCCCACTCGGCAGTATCTGCACCGCCGCGCGTGAAGGCGTCAGTCCGGGCTGGCTGGCGATCGTGATTGTCATCGCGACGTTGTCGGTGCTGACCATCGCCTTGCTGACCTCGATCCTGGATGCGCGTCTGGAATCGCGCACCGCCAAGCTGGCAGTATCGCTGGCCGAAGCCAATGAAGAATTGACGCAACAGGTATTGCATGACCATCTGACCAAGCTGCCCAACCGCACTCTGCTGGAAGACCGGCTGAATCAGGCCATTCATCAGGCCTCACGCGAACATGGTCATTTCGCATTGATGTTCATCGATCTCGACGGCTTCAAGGCCATCAACGATTCGCTCGGTCATCACATCGGTGACTTGCTGCTGATCGAAGTCGCCAACCGGATCCGGTCCATCATGCGCGCGCACGATACTGTGGCCCGCCTCGGCGGCGATGAGTTCGTGTTGCTGGTCGATCTCAAGGAACGCGACGATGCCGTGGCCATCGCCGACAAGCTGGTTACCATCATCAACGAGCCATTTCATATCCAGCGCCATGACCTGAGTGTCTCGGCCAGCGTCGGCATCGCGATTTATCCGGAAGATGGCAGCACGCGTCACGATCTGGTGATCAATGCCGATGCCGCCATGTATCACACCAAGCGCAGCGGCCGCAACGGCTACCATTTCTTTGAAGCATCGATGAATGCCAATGCGCACAACCAGCTGCAATTGCTGCAGGATTTGCGGCAAGCGCTGGAGCGCAAGGAATTCGTCTTGTATTACCAGCCCAAATTCAATCCGCCGAATGGCCCGGTGCTGGGCGCTGAGGCCTTGCTGCGTTGGCAGCATCCGACCCGTGGCATGGTTGGTCCGGATGAGTTTATCGGACTGGCTGAAAAATCCGGCTTGATCGTACCGATCGGCGCCTGGGTATTGAATGAGGCGTGCCGGCAAATGCGCGAATGGCGTGATCTCGGACATCTCGACTGGAAAGTGGCGGTCAATTTGTCGGCGCTGCAATTTGCGCATCACGATCTGATCGAGTTGGTCCAGTCGACACTGGCGCGCTACGATTTGCCGGCGCGTTGCCTGACACTGGAAGTGACTGAATCGACCGCGATGCATGATGCCGAAGCGAGCCTGCTGACCTTGCAGAAAATCGCCGATCTCGGCGTTGATATTTCCATCGATGACTTCGGCACCGGCTACTCCAGTCTGCTGTATCTCAAGCGCTTGCCTGCCAATGAATTGAAAATCGATCGTGGCTTTGTCCGCGACCTCGGCATCGGTACCGATGATGCCGCCATCGTTTCCTCGATTGTGGCCCTGGGGCGCACGCTGAATCTGCGGATTGTGGCGGAGGGCGTCGAAACTGCCATGCAACAGGATTTCCTGACGGAACTCGGCTGCGATGCATTGCAAGGATATCTGATGGGACGGCCAATGCCGGCGGATCAGTTTCTGGCAGCAACTTCAAACTTGTAAGTCTCGTCCGCCACCACTTCTGGCGGGCACGGAGCAGCGTGTCGCTGCATTCCATTATTTTCATTCGCATGGCTTCCCTTTTTTCCTTGCCTCACTAAAATCAGATATGCATCTGATTGACGTGAGGCGATGGCGTGCTGCCGCCGGTCAATACCAATGCAATCACGACGACACGGCAGGTTTCGCATAGCACAGCATCCTTCGGGGGGAGAACGTGAACATGATGAACAATATCCGCATCGGCAAACGCCTGGGCATGGGGTTTGCACTGATTCTGAGTTTGTCGCTGGTGATTGCGGTGATCGGTATCTGGCGCCTGCAATCGGTGGCCGCCGCCACCACCGCTATGATGGCCACGCCACTGGCCAAAGAACGCATGATCAGCGACTGGTATCTGAATACTTACGGCGGTATCCGGCGCGCGATGGCGATTGCCAAGAGCGCCGATACCTCGCTCGGAGGATTCTTCAAACCGGAAACCGAGACGGCCACCCGAAACTCGGGTGAGCTGCAGAAAAAAATCGGCGCCATGTTGACCTCCGACGACGAACGACAATTGTTTGACAAGATCGCACAGCAACGCCAGGTCTATCTGACGACCCGCGATGTGATCTACAAGGCCAAGGCTGCAGCCAATCCGGATCAGGCCATGATCGATGCCGCGCTGGAAAAGGACTTCTTGCCGGCGGCAGCTTTGTATCAGCAACAGGTCGAGAACTTGCTGCTGTTACAGCGCCAAAATATCGATCAGCTGAACATCGATATCAATGCCGTGGCAGTGCAGAGTACCCGGCTGCTGGTGTTGCTGGAAGTGCTGGTGCTGATCCTCGGCATGACATGTGCCTGGTATCTGACCATCGGCATCACGCGCCCGCTCAATGCGGCGGTCGGGATTTCCCGGCGGGTCGCCGCGGGTGACCTCAATACCACCATCGTGGTCAATTCCAGGGATGAGTCGGGACAACTGCTGCAAGCCTTGCAAGACATGAATCTCAGCTTGCGCAATATCGTCGGCAATGTGCGCACCGGTACCGATACGATAGCCACGGCGTCGAGTCAGATTGCATCGGGTAATCTGGATCTGTCTTCGCGTACGGAACAGCAGGCGGGTTCGCTGGAAGAAACCGCGTCGGCGATGGAACAGTTGACTTCCACCGTCAGGCAAAATGCCGATAACGCACGGCAAGCCAATCAACTGGCGGTGTCGGCCTCGGCAGTGGCGGTGCAGGGCGGCAGCGTGGTCGGGCAAGTGATTGCCACTATGGGGTCAATCAATGAATCGTCGAAAAAGATCGTCGATATCATCAGCGTGATTGATGGCATTGCATTTCAAACCAATATTCTGGCGCTGAACGCGGCAGTAGAGGCGGCCCGGGCCGGCGAACAGGGACGCGGTTTCGCGGTGGTGGCCAGTGAAGTGCGCAGTCTGGCGCAACGCAGTGCGGCTGCGGCCAAGGAAATCAAGTCGCTGATCGATGACTCGGTGGAAAAGGTCGGGGTCGGCAGCCGGCTGGTGGAGCAGGCCGGCAGCACCATGGACGAAGTCGTGGAGAGTGTCAGACGGGTGACCGATATTGTCAGCGACATCAGTGCTGCCAGTCAGGAGCAAAGCACCGGCATCGAAGAAATCAACCGCGCGGTCACGCTGATGGATCAAACCACGCAGCAAAATGCAGCACTGGTGGAGCAAGCGGCAGCAGCGGCGCAGTCGATGCAGGATCAGGCGACGAAGCTGGCGCAACTGGTGAGCGTGTTCAATCTCAGTGGCGCTGGCAGCAAGTTGTTGCATCCGGTCACTTAGCCGTCGCATTCGCGCTGATAGGACTCGGCCGCGCGCCGGCTTTGGCGTCTGGCCTTGTCGAGCGTCTTGCTGTCGGCCTGACGCAGATCTTCTTCCGCCCATTGCCGGCGTTGCGCCAGCGCGGCGCATTTCTTGTTCTTCTTTTGGGCGGCGCTGTTGGCGCGGGATTGCTGATGCCGGGCTTGTGTCTCTTTTTTGTCTTCCGCCTGGCGTTCGGTTTCCAGTTGTTTGAGTGCGGCCTTGTCTTGCGCCGCTCTTTTTCTGGCAGCGGCGGCATCGGGAGGCGGTGCCGTGAAGTCCAGCGTTTTGCCGCCGGGGCAGGGGACGTCGGTATAGCGAATGACGCCGGCTTCATGGCATTTGTAAATGGCCCGGGCCGGTGTGGCGGGCAACAACAGGGCTGCCAGCAAGGGCAGCAGGCGACGATGTCGGTGGTACATGGAGAACTCCCCGGAGCAAATGGCGGGATGCTGAACGCATCCTGCCAGACTGAGCGGGGAGCGTTCTACAGGACCTTGCCTGGATTCATCAGATTGTGTGGGTCCAACGCCTGTTTGATGCTGCGCATCAACTTCAGTTCTGTCGGTGATTTGTAGCGCAGGATTTCTTCGCGCTTCAATGCGCCGAGTCCGTGTTCCGCGGAAATCGAGCCGCCGAACTGGTCAACGCTGTCATGCACTACGCGATTGATCTCGGCCTGCGCGGTAATGAAACTGACATCGCTGACACCGGCCGGCGGCGATACGTTGTAGTGCAGATTGCCGTCGCCCAGATGGCCGAAGGTCACCATGCGGCAGCCGGGCGAGGCCGCTTGCAGCAGACGGTCGGTGACGCGGATGAATTCGCCGATGCGGGAAATCGGTACCGAAATGTCGTGCTTGATATTCTTGCCTTCATGCGCCTGCGCCATCGAAATGTTTTCGCGCAACAGCCACAGCGATTTCGATTGGGCAATCGAGGCCGCCACCACTGCATCGGTGATCAGTTCCTGTTCCAGTGCAGCGCCGACCACGCTTTCCAGCATCGCCGAGGCATGGGCTTCGGATTCGCTGTCGGATAATTCCAGCAACAGATATTGCGGCGATGCCTGATTGAACGGCAGCCGCAGTGGCGGGAAATGGCGTATCACCAGTTGCAGGCACAGGTCCGACATCAGTTCGAAACCGGTCAGTGCCGCGCCGCATTGGGCCTGTGCCAGTTCCAGCACACGCAGCGCCTGATCCGGCGTATCCAGTGCCAGCAGTGCGGTGACTTGCGCCTTGGGTTGCGGAAACAGTTTGAGTACCGCGGCGGTGACCACGCCCAGGGTGCCTTCGGCGCCGATGAACAGGTCGCGCAAATCGTAACCGGTATTGTCCTTGCGCAAGCCGCGCAGGCTGCTCATGACGTCGCCGTCGGCGGTGACGACTTCGAGTCCGAGACACAGTTCGCGCGTATTGCCGTAACGCAGCACGCCGGTGCCGCCGGCGTTGGTCGACAGATTGCCGCCGATGGTGCAACTGCCTTGCGCCGCCAGTGACAACGGGAACAGCCGTTGCGCGGCGGCCGCCGCTTGTTGTACATGTTCCAGAATGCAGCCGGCTTCGACGGTCATGGTGTTGTTGATCGGGTCGACCGCGCGGATGCGGTTGAGCCGGGTCAGCGATAACAGCACGGCGTCGCCGCTGGCATCGGGCACGCTGCCGAGTACCAGCCCGGTATTGCCGCCTTGCGGCACGATCGGTATCCGGTGCGCGGCACACAGGCGGACCACGCCGGCGACTTCGTCGGTTGTACCCGGTTTGAGCACCGCCAGCGCCTTGCCGGTAAAGCGGCCGCGCTGATCGGTAAGGTAGCCGGCAGTATCGGCGGCAGCGGTCAGGACGTGGGAGGCGCCGATCAGTTCACGGCAAGCTTGCAGGAAGTCACTCATAGTGGCGGATCGGATCGGTGGCCGGGGGTAGCGTGAACAGCGCGGGTTATTGCGAGGCTTTTTGAATCGCCTGTTTGGCCAGCGCCTTGGCCGCTTTTTTGTAAGGACTCAGATACAAAATGGCGCTCAGGAAATACAAGCAGGTCAGGCCGACTTCAACCCAGCCGAGCGTGATCGACATGGGGACGCGGTCGCTGGTGGCGCGCACGATGCCTTCGGTAAAGTAAATCAGAATCAGCATCGACGACCATTGCATCGTATACACATCGCGTTTGAGTACGCCGCGCAACGGAATCAGCAATGGCAATACCTTGAGGACCATCCAGGAACCGCCCGGTCGCAACGGCGCCAGCACCAGTTCCCAGGCGACGCACAGAATGATCAGGGCGATCAGGCTGGTGGCGGCGGTGATATGAAAAATACGGGCGCGTTCGGTGCTCATGATTCACCTCGCAATTTGAGGGCGGTGGTAGCCAGACGCTGGCCGAGCGCAATCGCCAGCGCGCGGGTATCGTCCGAGATTGGCTGGTTGCCGTTGACACCGGACCAGTGGCTGGCGCCGTAAGGGCTGCCGCCGCTGCTGGTGCTCATCAGTTCGGGATGGGTGTAAGGCAGGCCGAGCAGCAGCATGCCGTGGTGCAGCAAGGGAATCATCATCGACAGCAGAGTCGATTCCTGGCCGCCATGCATGCTGCCGGTAGAGGTGAACACGCACGCCGGTTTGCCGGCCAGTGCGCCCGACAGCCATTGCGGCGCGGTGCCATCCCAGAAATATTTCATGGCCGATGCCATGTTGCCGAAGCGGGTCGGCGAACCCAGCGCCAGCCCGGCGCATTGTTCGAGGTCGGCCAGTTCGACATACGGCGCGCCGTCCGCCGGGATGTCGGGGGCGCTGGCCTCGGTCACGGTCGATACCGCCGGCACGGTACGCAAGCGGGCATCGCAGCCGGCGACGCTTTCCACGCCCTGAGCGATCAGTTCGGCCAGTTTGCGGGTCGAGCCGTGGCGGGAGTAATACAGGATCAGAATGCTGGTATTTGTCATGTTGGTATTATAGGGGCCTTTAGAACCCATTCACGATCTTGGTGCGAGATCATGAACAGGTTTTTGGTGGTCTCGAACATGGGTTCCTGAGGCGTCGGGGAACCCGGCGACCGGATTCGTGGTCTGGCCTGATCGATATTATTTTGATTGTCAAATGCTGCCTACTTTTTTTCGCAATATGAAAGGACTGACCCGCGCGCAATTGCAGGACTTGTTCAAGTTCGCCGCCCGCCGGCTCAATGACGACCGTCTGCCGCAAGTCGCCGGCAGCCTCACGTTTACCACCATCCTGTCGCTGGTGCCGATGCTCACGATTGCATTGGCGCTGTTTACCGCGTTTCCCTTGTTCAGCACATTCCGCTCGGCGCTGGAAGCCTATTTCGTGCAAAACCTGATGCCCAAGGGGGTCGCCAATACCATCCTCGGTTACCTGAATCAATTCGCCTCGAAGTCGGCGCGTCTGTCGGCGGTCGGCGGGGTGGCGCTGATTTTCACGTCGGTCATGACGATGGCCACTATCGACCGTGTCTTCAATCAGATCTGGCGCGTCAAGAAATCGCGGCCGCTGATGCAACGGATTCTGGTGTACTGGGCCATCATCACGCTGGGGCCGTTGCTGATCGGGGTCTCCATCAGCGTGACTTCTTATCTGTACGCGGCCACCAACGGCGTGGTCACCAGCGTACCGCTGATCGGCGCCAGTTTCTATACGCTGATTTCGGTTTTGCTGACCACCGCCGCCTTTACCCTTTTGTATATTGCCGTGCCGAATCAATGGGTGGATTGGCGCGACGCCATCTGGGGCGGCTTGCTGGCCGGGGTTGCGGTGGAAATCGCCAAGCGCCTGTTTGCTGCCTATATCATCAAATTCCCGACCTACACCATGGTGTACGGGGCGGTCGCCGCCTTGCCGATCTTCCTGCTGTGGATCTACATGCTGTGGATGATCACCTTGCTCGGCGCCTTGCTGACCGCGGCCCTGCCGGTGGTGCGTTATGAGCGCTGGTGGCATGTGGCATCGCCCGGCGGTGAGTTTCTCGATGCCATGAAAGTCTTGACGATCTTGCACCACGCCCGCGTCAATGGCGAATCGGCGATGGTCGATGCCGGGACCCTGCGGGCGGAAACCCGGCTCGGCTTCGAAGAATTGCAAAGTTTGCTGGAAAAGATGCTGGACGCCGGCTGGGTCGGTTCGATCAAGGCCGACGGCCCGAAAAAGGCAGCCTGGGGCAAGCGCATGGTGGATGGTCTGGATAGCTGGACCTTGCTGATCAACCCGGATGTGCTGACATTGTCGGACGTCTACCGCTTGTTCGTGTTTGATGCCGCCACCCACATGGATGAAGACCGGCGCCTGGTCGACACGCTGGAAACCGCAATCGGCAGTGTGCTGAACCAGACCTTGTCGGACTATCTTGCGGCGCCGGCGGATAACGCCGCCGTGCCGGCGCTGCCGCCGACGCCGGTCACCGGCCGGGCAGTCTGAACCGGCGACCGTTATCTCTCGGGATGACTGTCGTCAGGGTTGCCGAAATGGCTATAAACCTCGTACCATGCAAATGCAGCCCGTTGGCGTGTAGATTTTTCAGCCGGCTTGGGCTACAGTCAAGATACCGATACGTTGGCAACAGCAGCAATACGCATTTAAAACAACTTTAATCAGGATGACACCATGAAAGTCTCTGAAATTCTCAAAGTCAAAGGCAATATCCTATTTACCGTCACGCCGGAAACTTCGATTGCGGACGCGGTAGGCACGATGGCTGAGAAAGACATCGGCTCGCTGGTGGTCATGGAATTCGGCGAACTGGTCGGCATGCTGACCTTCCGCGAAGTACTCAAGACCTTGCAGGCCAACCATGGCACCGTTGGCACCAGCACCGTGCGCAAGCATATGGATGATCATCCGATCACCGTCACACCCGATACCGATCTCAATGAAGTGCGCCGCATCATGCTGGAAAAGCATGCGCGTTATGTGCCGGTCATGGATGCCAAGACCCTGCTCGGCGTGATGTCGTTCTACGACGTTGCCAAGGCGGTGCTCGATGCACAGGGTTTCGAAAACAAGATGTTGAAGGCCTATATCCGCGACTGGCCTGCCGAAGAAGAGAACGGTTGAGCGCGTTGTCAGCGTCTGCCGTGGTTGGCCGGTTCCACACCCCGCGCGGGTGATCCGGTGCTGATCCAAACCGTTCATGTTGTCATGGACGGTTTTTTCTTGTCCGCGTTATTTCCCTCACTTTCCTGAGTTCATGTCTCAATCCAATCAGTTTTCCCTGTTGTCCCAGCGTCGATTCGGTCCCTTTTTCTGGACGCAGTTTCTCGGCGCGCTCAATGACAATGTATTCAAGACCGCGCTGCTGACCATCATTACATATGACGCGCTGAGCTGGACCGATATGGATTCCGGTTTTCTGAACAATCTGATTCCGGGTTTGTTCATCTTGCCATTCTTTCTGTTTTCGGCCACCGCCGGGCAACTGGCGGACAAGCTGGAAAAATCGCGGCTGGCGCGCTTCGTCAAATTGCTGGAAATTGCGATCATGGCGGTGGCCGCCTTCGGCTGGATGACGCATCACCTGTGGCTGCTGGTGGCGGCGGTGATCGGCATGGGTTTGCATTCAACCCTGTTCGGGCCGGTCAAGTACGCGTATCTGCCGCAGCAATTGAAGCCGGAAGAGTTGGTTGGTGGTAACGGTGTGATTGAAATGGGGACCTTCGTCGGCATCCTGATCGGCGAAGTGGTGGGCGCGGTATTGGTGGTGTACAAACCGTGGGGGCTGGAACTGGTGGCGGCGGTGACGATCGCGATTGCCTTGCTGGGCTGGCTCATGAGTTTGCGGATTCCCTTGTCGCCGGCACCGGCGCCGGATCTGAAAATCAATTGGAATCCGTTCACCGAGACCGCCCGCAACCTGGCTTTTTCGCGGCGCAACCGGCCGGTGTTCCTGTCGATGCTGGGCAATTCCTGGTTCTGGTTTTACGGCGCCATCATGCTGGCGCAGTTTCCGCTGTACGCCAAAAACTATCTGCATGGCGATCACAGCGTATTCGTGTTGCTGTTGACGGTGTTTTCGGTCGGCATCGGTACCGGTTCGCTGTTATGTGAGCGTTTGTCCGGCCACAAGGTTGAAATCGGTCTGGTACCGTTCGGCGCGATTGGCTTGTCGATCTTCGGCTTCGATCTGTATCTGGCCAGCACCAGTTATACCCATACCGGACTGGTCGATCTGCTTGGCTTTGTGGCGCAGCACGGCGCGCCGCGCATCTTGTTCGATTGCGTCATGATCGGCGTGTTTGGCGGCTTGTACATCGTGCCGCTGTTTGCCTTGATTCAGACCCGTTGCGATCCGCAGCACGTCTCGCGCACCATCGCCGGGATGAATATCATGAACTCGCTGTTCATGGTGGTGGCGGCGTTGCTGGCCATGGTGTTGTTGCGCGCCGGCTTTACCATTCCCGAGATTTTCCTGACCACGGCGATTCTCAATGCGCTGGTAGCGACCTATATTTTCTCGCTGGTGCCGGAATTCCTGATGCGCTTCCTGGCGTGGATACTGATCCACACCATCCATCGCGTGCGTACCGTCAATACCGAACGGATCCCGGTGGAAGGAGCTGCCGTGCTGGTCTGCAATCACGTCAGCTACGTCGACGCCATCGTCATCATGGCGGCCAGTCCGCGCCCGATCCGCTTTGTCATGGATCACCGGATTTTCAAGATTCCGGTGCTGGCGTGGATTTTCAGAACCGCCAAGGCGATTCCGATTGCACCGGCCAAGGAAGATCCGTGGCTGATGGAAAAGGCTTATGTCGATATTGCTCAGGCATTGCATGAAGGCGATCTGGTGTGCATTTTCCCGGAAGGAAAATTGACCAGCAATGGTGAAATCAATGAATTCAAGGGGGGCGTCAAGAAAATCCTCGACCGCAGTCCGGTGCCGGTATTGCCGATGGCCCTGCGCGGTTTGTGGGGCAGTTTGCTGACGCGCGGCAATGGCAATCCGTTTCATCGTTCGTTCAAGCGCGGTCTGTTTTCCCGCCTGGAGCTGGTGGTCGGTGAACCGGTGGCGGCGGCCGAAGCCAGCCCGGAATATCTGAAGCAGCGCGTGGCCGACCTGCGCGGTGAATGGAAGTGAGTTCTGCCTGTGATTCCCGCTGCAGGGGCAAGCACTGGTAAAATCGGGTTTTTACGTCCATTCAGAAATTTATTATGTCCGGCAATACTTTCGGCACGCTGTTTACCGTCACGACGTTTGGTGAATCCCACGGTCCGGCCATTGGCTGCGTCATTGATGGCTGTCCGCCGGGCATGGTGCTGTCGGAAGCCGATATCCAGCCGGAACTGGACCGGCGCAAGCCGGGCACGTCGCGCCACGTCACCCAGCGGCAGGAACCCGATACCGTGGAAATCCTGTCGGGCGTGTTCGAAGGCAAAACCACCGGCACCCCGATTGCCTTGCTGATCCGCAATCAGGACCAGCGCAGCAAGGATTACGGCAATCTGCTGGAAACCTTCCGCCCCGGTCATGCCGACTACACGTACTGGCACAAATACGGCATCCGCGATCCGCGCGGCGGCGGTCGTTCTTCGGCACGCCTGACGGCGCCGGTAGTGGGCGCGGCGGCAGTGGCCAAGAAATGGTTGTTTGAAAAATACGGCACCACCTTCAAAGGCTGCATGAGCCAGCTCGGCGATATCGCGATTCCGTTTGAATCCTGGGAGCATGTGCGCGACAATCCGTTTTTTGCCGCCAATGCCAGCATCATTCCGCAACTTGAGTCCTATATGGATGACTTGCGCAAGGTCGGCGATTCCTGCGGTGCGCGCATCGATGTGGTGGCGCAGAACGTGCCGGTCGGTCTGGGCGAACCCATTTATGACAAGCTCGACGCCGAGATTGCCTATGCCCTGATGGGTATCAATGCCGTCAAGGGCGTGGAAATCGGCGCCGGTTTCAAATCGGTGGCGCAAAAGGGCACCGAGCATGGCGACGAGCTGACCCCGCAAGGTTTTATCGGCAACAATGCCGGCGGCATTCTGGGCGGCATTTCCACCGGTCAGGAAATCACGGCCTCGATTGCCATCAAACCGACTTCCAGTATCCGTCAGGCGCGGCAGTCGATTGACAAGGCCGGCCAGCCGTCGCAGGTGGAAACCTTTGGTCGTCACGATCCTTGTGTCGGCATTCGTGCTACACCGATTGCCGAGGCCATGCTGGCGCTGGTGCTGATGGATCATGCATTGCGCAACCGCGCGCAATGCGGCGATGTCAGTGTCGATACACCTTCGATTGCCGATTCGAAAAAATAAGAAAGTTCGCAAGGCTGACGGCGGCGGCAGAACTGCTGCCCGTTTGTCCGGTCAATTGCGATGGATGCAATAAGCAAGTGAAAGCGATGCAAACCCGTGTTTGTATCGCTTTTGTGTTGTTTGATCGTCATTGTTCAAGGGGACAGGTGTGGTGCGCAAGATTCGGGTTCGTAACTATGCAGCGTTGTTGATCAGCGCGCTGGCGTTGATCGCGTGTGAAACGGTGAACACCACGCAGGGTGGACTGGTCGGTGTCGACCGCCAGCAGCGCATGGCGTTGTCGTCACAGGAAATGGATACCTCTGCTTCCAAACAATACGCTCAGGTACTGGAAGAACAGCGCAAAAAAGGGGCATTGAACCAGAATGCAGCGCAATTGCGCCGGGTGCGCGCCATCGCCAATCGCCTGATTCCGCAAACCACGGCGTTTCGTCCGGATGCCGCCAAATGGAATTGGGAAGTCAATCTGATCACGGCGCCGGACGTCAACGCCTGGTGCATGCCGGGCGGCAAGATTGCGGTTTATACCGGCCTGATCGACAAACTCAAGCTGAGCGACGATGAATTGGCGGCGGTCATGGGCCATGAAATTGCCCATGCCTTGCGTGAACATGCGCGCGAACGGGCCTCCGAACAAATGGTGACGGGCGGCCTCATTTCCCTCGGCAGTTCGATTCTCGGCGTGGGCGACCTCGGCCAGCAAGGCGCCCAATATGCCTATATGGTCACGATGGGTTTGCCCAATTCACGTACGCATGAAACCGAAGCCGACCGCATCGGCGTCGAATTGGCCGCCCGCGCCGGTTACGATCCGCGCGCGGCTATTACCCTGTGGCAAAAAATGGCGCAGGTGGGCGGCGATGAACCGATGAAATTCATGTCGACCCATCCCTCGCGTGAGGACCGTGTCAATGATTTGACGGTCTACTCCCAGCGCGTGATGCCGCTGTATGAGCAAAGCAAAAAAGGACGTTGAGCGTTTGCGTGGCTAAAACCACATTCGCGACTCGGAAACAGCACAGTTATGGCATAATCAAAAGCTCATTTCAACGACCTGTGTTGCTTTTTACACGCTTGCGCCATGCTTAAAACGCTTTACGACAAACTTTGGGAATCCCACGTCGTGCATACAGAACAAGATGGCACCGCCATTCTGTATATCGACCGTCACTTGCTGCACGAAGTTACCAGCCCGCAGGCATTTGAGGGACTAAAGCTGGCGGGACGTCAACCGTGGCGCAACGCCGCCAATCTGATGGTGGCCGACCACAACGTGCCGACCACCAACCGCGCCAACGGTATCGCCGATCCGACCTCGCGTCTGCAAGTGGAAACACTGGACGCCAATGCCAAGGAATTCGACCTGACTTATTTCGGCATGAACGACAAGCGTCAGGGCATCGTGCACGTGATCGGTCCTGAGCAGGGCGCGACCTTGCCGGGCATGACCGTGGTCTGCGGCGATTCGCATACGTCCACGCATGGTGCGTTCGCCTGTCTGGCGCACGGTATCGGCACCTCGGAAGTCGAGCACGTACTGGCCACGCAGACCTTGCTGGCGAAGAAATCCAAATCGCTGCTGGTGCAGGTCGACGGCCCGTTGCCACATGGCGTGACGGCAAAAGATATCGTGCTGGCCGTGATCGGTCGCATCGGCACTGCCGGCGGTACCGGCTATGCCATCGAATTCGCCGGCTCGACGATTCGTTCGCTGTCGATGGAAGGCCGCATGACGGTCTGCAACATGGCGATTGAAGCCGGTGCCCGCGCCGGCATGATCGCCGTCGACGACACCACCATCAATTACCTCAAGGGCCGTCCGTTCGCACCGTCGGGTCCGCACTGGGAGCGCGCCGTCAGTTACTGGCGCACGCTGCATACCGATCCGGGCGCCAAGTTCGATCTGGTGGTCACGCTCAATGCGGCCGACATCAAGCCGCAAGTCACCTGGGGCACGTCGCCTGAAATGGTGATCGCGGTCGACAGCCGGATTCCTGATCCGGACAAGGAAAAAGACGCTACCAAGCGCGATGGCATGGAAAAGGCGCTGGCCTACATGGCGCTCAAGCCGAATACCCTGATTGAAGATATTCGTATCGACAAGGTGTTCATCGGTTCCTGTACCAATTCGCGCATTGAAGATTTGCGTGAAGCAGCAGCCGTGGTGCGCGGCAAGTTCCGTGCTTCCAACGTCAAGCTGGCGATGGTGGTGCCGGGCTCCGGACTGGTCAAGGAACAGGCCGAACGCGAGGGGCTGGACAAGATATTCAAGGATGCCGGATTTGAATGGCGTGAACCGGGTTGCTCGATGTGTCTGGCGATGAATGCCGACCGTCTGGAACCGGGCGAGCGTTGCGCGTCCACTTCCAACCGTAATTTTGAAGGCCGTCAGGGCGCCGGCGGGCGTACCCATCTGGTCAGTCCTGCCATGGCAGCTGCGGCCGGGATTGCCGGTCACTTCGTTGATGTCAGATCTTTATAAAACAGGAGCCAATAATGAAAAAACTCATCGCGCTGACATTGCTGGCAGCATCGTTTCTGACACTGGCGGGTTGCAATACCGTGCAGGGCTTCGGCAAGGATGTGCAGAAGGTTGGAGAAAAAGTACAGGACGCCGGCCAGAAGTAAGGGCTGACGTCGTTCCTCTGCTGTCATTGCATGCAGGTGATGCGCGGCGGCAGAGTCGATAACAGAAACTGAGAGAAATCGATCATGCCGGGTTGCCGCAGCATGCAGTGATCCGGATCGATACAAAGTGCCATGAATAAATTTATTGTCCATGATGGTTTGGTTGCCCCGCTGGATCGGGCCAATGTCGATACCGACGCCATCATCCCCAAGCAATTCCTGAAGTCGATCAAGCGCAGCGGCTTCGGCCCCAACCTGTTCGATGAATGGCGTTATCTGGATCACGGCGAACCGGGCATGGATAATTCCAAGCGGCCGCTGAATCCCGATTTCGTGCTCAATCAGGCGCGCTATCAGGGCGCATCGATTTTGCTGGCGCGCAAGAATTTCGGTTGCGGTTCCTCGCGCGAGCATGCACCGTGGGCGCTGGATCAATACGGTTTCCGCGCCGTGATCGCGCCGAGCTTTGCCGATATCTTTTTCAATAATTGCTACAAGAACGGGCTGTTGCCGATCGTGCTGCCAGAGCAGCAGATCGATCACCTGTTCAATGAAGTCAAGGCATTCCCAGGTTTTCGTCTGGTGATCGATCTGGAAAAACAGATCGTTACTACTGCCAGTGGCAGCCAGATCTATCCGTTTGAAGTCGGCGAATTCCGTAAATACTGTTTGCTCAATGGTCTTGATGACATCGGTCTGACCCTGCGTCAGGCGGACAAAATCCGCGCTTTCGAAGAGCGCCATCTGTTCGATCAGCCCTGGCTGGCCAACACGATCTGACCGGTATTGCGGCGAACATCGATTTTCACGCGCGGCAGGAGAGCGGCAACGGGCTCCAGCCGCGAAATCATATTCTCAGATTAAAGACGAAAAAATGAAGATAGCAATTTTGCCAGGCGACGGCATCGGTCCCGAAATCGTTGAACAAGCGGTACGCGTCCTCAATTCCCTGGGCGAAACGTTTGAAATGGAAACGGCCCCGGTCGGTGGCGCCGGCTATGAAGCGCACGGTCATCCGCTGCCCGATGGCACGCTCAAGCTGGCCAAGGAAGCCGATGCCATTCTGTTCGGCGCGGTCGGTGACTGGAAGTACGACACGCTGGATCGTCCGCTGCGTCCCGAACAGGCCATTCTGGGTCTGCGCAAGCATCTGCAATTGTTCGCCAATTTCCGTCCGGCAATCTGCTATCCGGAACTGACCGGTGCCTCGTCGCTCAAGCCTGAGCTGGTGGCCGGCCTTGATATTCTGATCGTGCGTGAATTGAACGGTGACATCTATTTCGGCCAGCCGCGCGGTATGCGTGAAGCGCCGGACGGTCCGTTCAAGGGGGCCCGCGAAGGTTTCGACACCATGCGTTACAGCGAGCCGGAAATCCGCCGCATTGCGCACGTCGCATTCCAGGCTGCGGCCAAGCGCGGCAATCGTCTGTGCAGCGTCGACAAGGCCAATGTGCTGGAAACATTCCAGTTCTGGAAAGACATCGTCACCGATGTCCATAAAGAATATCCGCAAGTCGAATTGACCCACATGTATGTGGACAATGCCGCCATGCAACTGGTGAAAGCGCCGAAGAATTTCGACGTCATCGTTACCGGCAACATGTTCGGCGACATTCTGTCGGATGCCGCAGCCATGCTGACCGGCTCGATCGGCATGTTGCCATCGGCGTCGCTGGATGCCAATAACAAGGGGTTGTACGAGCCGTCGCACGGCTCGGCGCCTGACATTGCCGGCAAGGGCATCGCCAATCCGCTGGCGACGATTCTGTCGGCGGCGATGATGCTGCGCTTCTCGCTGAACAAGGCGGAGCAGGCTGATCGTATTGAATCCGCGGTAAAGAAAGTCCTTGCACAGGGATTCCGCACCGGCGATATTTATGAAGAGGGCACTACCAGAGTCGGCACCAGGGAAATGGGCGATGCAGTCGTCAAAGCCCTGGGTTGAGCTGGCAGTGGTTTTTTTAATGTAGTTTTTAATGGAAGCAAGTTCACAGGGAAAGATGATGAAACTGGTTGGTTTGGTTGGCTGGCGTGGAATGGTGGGTTCGGTCCTGATGCAACGCATGCAGGACGAGGGTGATTTCGATCACATCGAACCGGTATTTTTTTCGACCTCGAATGCAGGCGGTAAAGCGCCGTCGTTTGCCAAAACGGCAACGACGCTGAAAGACGCCAACAGCATTGATGAGCTGAAAAAATGCGACATCATTATTACCGCGCAGGGCGGCGACTACACCACGGAAATCTTCCCCAAGCTGCGTGCAGCCGGCTGGAACGGTTACTGGATTGATGCCGCGTCGACCCTGCGCATGAAAGATGACGCCGTGATCGTACTGGATCCGGTCAATCAGGACGTGATCGGTGAAGCCATGGCGCGCGGCGTCAAGAATTACATTGGCGGCAACTGCACCAACTCCATCCTGCTGATGGGTGTGGGCGGTCTGTTCAAGCACGGTCTGGTCGAATGGGTCAGTTCGATGACCTATCAGGCGGCATCGGGCGGCGGCGCCAATCACATGCGCGAATTGCTCAAGGGCATGGGCGTGATTCATGACGCCGTGGCGGACGAACTGGCAACACCATCGTCGGCGATTCTGGATATCGACCGCAAGGTCGCCAACACCATCCGCGAAAGCGTGCCGACCGAGTTTTTCGGCGCGCCGCTGGCCGGTGGTCTGATTCCGTGGATCGATGCGCAACTGGAAAACGGCCAGTCCAAGGAAGAGTGGAAGGGCCAGGCGGAAGTCAACAAGATCCTCGGCAATGCCCAGCCAATCCCGGTCGACGGCCTGTGCGTGCGTGTCGGCGCCATGCGTTGCCATAGCCTGGCACTGACGATCAAGCTCAAGCGCGATCTGCCGCTGGCGGAAATCGAATCGATTATCCGTGACGGCAATCAATGGGTGAAGTGGGTGCCGAATGATCGCGCTGTTACGGTCAAGGAATTGACCCCGGCATCGATTACCGGCAGCCTGGAAATCGGCGTCGGTCGTGTGCGCAAGCTCAATCAGGGGCCGGAATATATTTCCGCGTTCGTGATCGGTGACCAACTGTTGTGGGGTGCGGCTGAACCGCTGCGCCGCATGCTGCGGATCATCCTCGAAAAGTAAGCTATTGATAGTCTTTGTTACGTTGTCAATATGCAACGAAAACCCGTCAACACGCCGTGACCCGGATGTTGGCGGGTTTTCCACATCTTGAGAACTTGGTTACACTTGCACCTGCAAGTTCTTGATGATATGTTGAAATTCTGAATCATTTCCATCCGTACAACTCGCAAATGGCTCGCCCGTTCCGGCGCCGGCAGCGGTTTTTACGGACCTGCATTGATGAAATGCGCTGTGTTCGCCAGGTTCTTCCCCAGGGAACGTCTTCTACATCATATAAACATGCGTCTAAATACACATAGCAAGCGGTCCCGACTGAAGAAAATGAGTGCTGCCATGTTGTTGCTGGCGGCCAGCCTGCCAATGACAGCGGATGCTGCAGGTCTCGGCAAGCTGACGGTACTGTCGTCGCTGGGCCAGCCGCTGCGTGCTGAAATCGAATTGACGGCGGTGTCGAAGAAAGAAGCGGCGGAGCTGGTGGCCAAACTGGCTTCGGCAGATGCATTCAGTCGTGCCAACATCGATTTCAACCCGGTCTTGTCTTCCTTGCGCTTTGCCGTCGAGCAGCGCCAGGGCAAGCAACTGGTCAAGATCACCTCATCGCAACCGATCAATGAACCGTTTGTGGACCTGCTGCTGGAAGTCAGCGGCGGCGGCTCACGCGTGGTACGCGAATACACTTTCCTGCTGGACCCGCCTGATTCGCGTGCGCCCCAAAGCGTGCAAACGGCACCGGCAGTCGCACCGGCTCCGGCACAGGCCGCACCGGCTCAGCCCGCAGCTGCGGGTACGCCATCACAGGCCGCACCGGCACTGGTGTCCAATCAGGAAGATGAGCCGGTCAGCAGAATCGTTACCAAATCCGCGCCATCGCCACTGGCTGAAGAGCTGATTCGCAATAATCGTGCTGCTCCTGCCGCCGCTGCTGCGCCGACTCCGGCGCCCGCATCTGCACCGGCACCGGCTGCTGCGGCCGAAGAAACCAAGCCGGCCAGCAACACCCGCAAGGGTGACGTGGCTGCCAAGACGCCGGCAAAAACCGAAGCGCCGGCAGAGAAAACCGGCAAGGCCAATTCCTATCAGGTCAAGACGGGTGATACGCTGGCTGAAATCGCCGGCAAGAATAAGCCCAGGGGTGTTTCTCTCGATCAGATGCTGATTGCCTTGTATCAGGCCAATCCGGATGCGTTCGTGGGCGAAAATATCAATCGCTTGCGTGCCGGCCGCGTTCTGACGATCCCGCAGGCCGATACTGTCGGCGCGGTTGATCAGGGCGAAGCCAGAAGCCAGGTGATTGCGCAAGCCCGGGACTTCAACGAATATCGCAACAAGCTGGCAGGGCAGGTGGCAACCGGTCAGGCGCGCAAGGCGACGGATACCAAACAAAGTGTCAGCGGCAAGATTACCGCCAAGGTGGAAGAGCGCAACAGCGCGGCCGGCGAAGCGCGCGACAAGTTGCAACTGTCCCGCTCCGGCGACAAGGACAAGGCATCAGCAGCGGCGGCGGCTGAAGACAAGATTGCCGCCGACAAAGCGTTGGCAGAGGCCAATGATCGCGTCAAGGCGCTGGAAAAAAACGTTGGTGACCTGCAAAAATTGCTGGAAATCAAAGACAAGACACTGGCTGACCTGAGCGCGCAAAAAGCGCCGGAGAAGCCGGAAGCTGCCGCGGTAGCACCGGTTGCGGCGACGGAAGCCAAGCCGGAAGAGAACAAGCCGGCCGCTGCTGATGGCGCGACGCCGCCAGCGGAGCCACCTGCAGCGGTGCCGGCACCGCCAGCCGTTGCACCGGCAGCACCCGCAACGCCGGTAGTTGCGGCGCCGGCGGCACCAAAAGCGGAAGCATCGGCGCTGGATCAGGCGCTCGCCAATCCGTGGACGTTGCCCGGCGCTGGCGTGGTCGTTGCCGCACTGGCCGGACTCGGCCTGCTGCTGGCACGCCGCAAAAAAAAACCGTTAGCGGAGACTGAGGCCGAAGAAGAAGCAGCCGAGGAAACCCCCGAGCCGGTAGTAGCGGCGCCGGATGCCGTGGTGGAAACCGAGGTTGATCCGATTACCGAAGCCGACATGTATATCGCCTATGGCCGCGATGAACAGGCCGAAGATGTCTTGCGGCAGGCGCTGGTAACGCAGCCCGAGCGGCACGCCTTGCGTCTCAAGCTGCTGGAAATTTATGCCAAGCGCGAAGATGTGGTCGGCTTCAATGGTGCCGCCACGGAATTGCACGCTGCCACCGGCGGCGTGGGTGAGGAATGGGATCACGCGGTCGTCATGGGCGCCTTGCTGGACCCGGGCAATCCTTTGTATGGCGGCAATGACGCCGACGATGAAGAAGATGTCATGCAGGCGATTGACGTCGAAGGTCTGAGCAAGGCTGCGGCAGAGGAAGCCAAGCCGGAACCGGCGCCGAAGCCGGTGGTGACGCCGCCGCCACCGCCGCCGGTAGCGGAGGATAGTGGCATCGAGTTCGATCTGAGCGACTTCAAGGGCGCCGAGATTCAGCCGGGCTCCGTCCCGCCGGCCGATCTGGGCAACAAGATCGATTTTGATCTGGAACTTGACGGTGAAGCGCCCAAGGGTGATCTTGGCGCATTGACTGCTGCCAGTGCGGCGGCATTGCCGGATGCACCGGCAAAGCCGGCACCGGCGCCGGTGGCAATGAATGACATTGATCTTGACTTGCCGGCCGCCGAGCCAGCTGTTTCCGCCACTTCGGCATTTGATGACGAAGAGTCGGCGTTCGCGGCTGAAATGGGGACCAAGCTGGATCTGGCCGCGGCCTATCAGGAAATCGGCGACAAGGAAGGTGCGCGCGAGTTGCTGGAAGAAGTGATTCGCGGCGGTACCGATCAGCAAGTCGAACGCGCCAAGGCGGCGTTGTCGAAACTGAGCTGAGCGCGCCGCTTTTTCAAACTCAGGGGACGGGCGCCGCAGCTGGGCGCCCGTTTGTTGTTAACCTTCGATGTGCGGTAACGAAATGGCAGTAATGGAGTTTTCGACAGTGCCGGCGGCCAATGGGCAGGGCATGCACCGTATCGTGCTGGGTGTGCAGTATGACGGCACGCCTTGGCAAGGATGGCAGACCCAGCCGCACGGGCTGACGGTGCAAGACAAGCTGGAGTCGGCATTGCGTCAGTTCACGCTGAGCGAGATTGCCACGGTGTGCGCCGGACGTACTGATTCCGGTGTGCATGCGGTCGAGCAGGTGGTGCATTTTGATACCCCGGTGGTGCGCGAGATGGCGTCTTGGGTACGCGGCGTCAACGCCTTTTTGCCGTCATCCATTGCGGTGCGCTGGGCCTGTGAAGTCGCCGCCGATCCGCCGCTGGCGGCAGCCGGGCGTGACAACGGATTTCACGCCCGCTTCAGCGCCACTTCCCGCACTTATCATTACCTGTTGTACAACCACGCGGTGCGTTCGCCGCTGTTGCATGGCAAGGTGGGCTGGACTTTTCGTCCGCTCGATGTGGCGTCGATGCAGGAAGCTGCGCAATATCTGGTCGGGCAACATGATTTCAGCAGTTTCCGTGCCGTCGAGTGTCAGGCGCGTTCGCCAATCCGCACCATGGAGTCGTTGCAGGTGCGGCGGCAGGGGGACATGATCATTCTGACCTTGAAAGCGAATGCCTTCTTGCAGCACATGGTGCGCAACATCGTCGGTTCGCTGATCATGGTGGGTAACGGCAAGCAGTCGCCGCAATGGCTTGCACAAGTGCTGGAGCAGCGTGACCGCAGTTGCGCCGCGCCGACCTTCATGGCCGATGGTTTGTACCTGGCGCGGGTCGATTACCCGGCACATTGGGTGTTGCCGCAGGAAGATGCCGCGTGGCCCGGCCCCGGCTGATGCAGTAGACTAGGTGCTTTCGCCAGTTTTGCATTGAATTCATGACACATCGTACGAGAATCAAGATTTGCGGTCTGACGCGGTCGCAGGATGTGGCTGCGGTGGTGGCAGCCGGAGCCGACGCTGTCGGTTTCGTGTTTTACCCGCCCAGTCCGCGTTACGTGAGCGCCGCTGCTGCTGCCGCGCTGGTGGCCACGGTGCCGCCGTTTGTCAGTACCGTTGGACTGTTCGTCAATGCCACGGTGGATGAAGTCGCCGCCGTGCTGGCGCAGGCGCCTTTGTCATTGTTGCAATTCCACGGCGATGAAACGCCTGAGCAATGCGCCGCCATCGCGCATGCCGTGAAACGACCATTTATTCGCGCTGCCCGCATCGGCGCTGCTACAAGCGCCGATGATTTGTTAAAATGCGATCAGGATTATCGTTCAGCCAGTCCCTTTTTCTCGGGACTCTTGCTTGACACTCTGGTTGAGCAATATGGCGGCAGCGGAAAGGTTTTCGATTGGTCTCTCATTCCAGAAGAACTCGCGCCTCGGGTCGTTTTAAGTGGTGGCTTGAGCGTACAAAACGCGACTGACGCGGTGCAGCGCGTGCGTCCCTATGCGGTCGACATCAGCAGTGGTGTCGAGCAGCAAAAGGGGATCAAGGATGCCGCCAAAATAGCCGCCTTTGTCACGGCGGTACGGCTGGCGGACGCTACTCAAGAGTAGCCTGCAATCTCATTAGAGGAATTTCCATGAAAGAATTGAATCCGCTTGGCAATCTTGCCGGACGCCAAGCCGTTCCTGCGGCAGCCATGCAACAAACCGCTCCATATCATTTGCCTGACGCCCGTGGCCACTTTGGTCAGTACGGCGGCAGCTTCGTAGCGGAAACGCTGACGCTGGCGCTGGCCGAGCTGCGCGATGCGTACGCGCACTACCAGCATGACGAACAGTTTCTGGCTGAATTTCATTCCGAGCTCAAGCATTTTGTCGGTCGTCCAAGCCCGATTTACCACGCCAAACGCTGGTCGGAAGAAGCCGGCGGCGCGCAGATCTACTTCAAGCGGGAAGATCTGAACCACACCGGCGCGCACAAGATCAATAACGTCATCGGTCAGGCCTTGCTGGCCAAGCGCATGGGCAAGAAGCGCATCATCGCTGAAACCGGCGCCGGTCAGCATGGCGTTGCCACGGCCACCATCTGCGCCCGCTTCGGCATGGAGTGCATCGTCTACATGGGCAGCGAAGACGTCAAGCGTCAGTTGCAGAACGTGTACCGCATGAATCTGCTGGGCGCCAAGGTGGTGCCGGTGGAATCCGGTTCCAAGACCCTCAAGGACGCGCTCAACGAGGCAATGCGCGACTGGGTCACCAATATCGAAACCACGTTCTACATCATCGGCACGGTGGCGGGTCCGCATCCTTATCCGATGATGGTGCGTGACTTCCAGTCAGTGATCGGCAATGAATGCCTGGTGCAGATGCCGGAAATCGCCAGCCGCCAGCCTGACTATGTGGTGGCTTGCGTGGGCGGTGGTTCGAATGCGATGGGGATTTTCTATCCCTATATCGATCATCATGATGTGCAGCTGGTCGGCGTGGAAGCCGCTGGTGACGGCCTTGATACCAATCGCCATTCGGCATCGCTGACGCTCGGTTCGCCCGGCGTGCTGCACGGCAACCGTACCTATCTGTTGCAAGATGAAAACGGCCAGATCATGGAAACCCATTCAGTCTCGGCCGGTCTCGATTATCCGGGCGTCGGTCCTGAACACGCATGGCTCAAGGACAGCGGCCGCGCGCAATACCAATGCATCACCGATGAAGAAGCGCTGGCAGCGTTCCATACCTGTTGTCGTATCGAAGGCATCATCCCGGCACTGGAATCGAGTCATGCACTGGCGTATGCCGCCAAGCTGGCCGCGACTTTGCCCAAGGACAAGATCGTACTGGCCAATTTGTCCGGACGCGGTGACAAGGATATGCATACCGTGCAGCAACGGCAGGCCTGAAGCTGCGGCAGCCGTCGAACCCCCGCGCAGGCGGGGGATGAATATCATACGATCTGAAAAAATATATCAATCATGTCTCGCATCCAATCCACTTTTTCCGCACTCTCGGCACAACGCAAGAAGGGTTTGATCACCTTCATTACGGCCGGCGATCCGTCACCGCAGTTGACGGTGCCGCTGATGCACGCGCTGGTCGCCGGTGGCGTCAATATTCTTGAACTGGGCGTGCCGTTTTCCGACCCGATGGCCGAAGGTCCGGTGATTCAGCGGGCCTGCGAACGTGCCTTGAAGTTTGGCGTCAGCACCCGTGATGTACTGGAATACGTGCGCGAATTTCGAAAGACCGACGCGGTAACGCCGGTGGTACTGATGGGTTATGCCAATCCGATCGAACGCTTTGGCGTCGATGCGTTCATTGCGGCGGCGAAAGATGCCGGTGTGGACGGCACCATCGTGGTGGATTATCCGCCGGAAGAATGCGAAGAATTTGCGCAAAAAATGCAAGCCAACGGCATGGATCCGATTTTCCTGCTGGCGCCGACCTCGACCGAAGCGCGTATCCGTCAGGTGGCCAAGGTCAGCAGCGGCTTCAGCTATTACGTCTCGCTCAAGGGTGTGACCGGCGCCGGCAATATCGATACTGCGGAAGTGGCGGCGCGCATTGCGGCCATCCGCGAACATGTCAAATTGCCAATCGGCGTCGGCTTCGGTATCCGCGATGGCGCTACCGCGCGGGCCGTGGCTGAAGTGGCAGACGCCGTGGTGATCGGCAGCCGCATCATTCAGGAGCTGGAAAACACGCCGCACGATCAGGCAGTTGCTGCAGTGCAAGTATTTGTCACGGACATTCGCCAGGCGCTGGACGCCTGATGTTGCCCGATTCACGTCCCGCCGGATCGCGACCGCTGACGCCAAAATGGCACTGGTTGCGGCTCTCCGTCGGAATTAACGACTGGCGTATGGCTCTGGTACAATGCGCCACCGGAATGTCTTAAAGAGGTTTCTATGAGTTGGCTAGAGAAATTACTCCCGCCTCAGATTCAACGTAGCGACTCCGCCAGTCGGAAGTCGATACCCGAAGGATTGTGGGTCAAGTGCCCGTCCTGCGAAGCAGTGTTATACCGTACCGACCTGGAATCCAATCTCCACGTCTGCCCCAAATGCAGCCATCACATGCGGATTCGCGCACGTGCGCGGCTGGATGCCTTGCTCGACGAAGGTGGCCGGTATGAAATCGGCCAGGAAACCCTGCCGGTCGACACCCTCAAGTTCAAAGACAGCAAAAAATATCCGGATCGTCTGAAAGACGCGCTGGAATCGACTGGTGAAACCGACGCCATGGTAGTCATGGGCGGCGCCATCATGACCTTGCCGGTAGTGGTTGCCTGCTTCGAATTCGAATTCATGGGCGGCTCGATGGGTTCGGTGGTCGGTGAACGTTTTGCCCGTGGCGCCCAAATGGCGCTGGAACAAAAAGTGCCGTTCATCTGCGTCACAGCCACCGGCGGTGCGCGTATGCAGGAAGGCTTGCTGTCATTGATGCAGATGGCCAAGACCACTTCCATGCTGACCAAGCTGGCAGAAAAGAAATTGCCGTTCATCAGCGTCCTGACTGATCCGACCATGGGCGGCGTGTCTGCCTCGTTCGCGTTCATGGGCGACATCGTGATGGCCGAGCCAAAGGCGCTCATCGGTTTTGCCGGTCCGCGCGTGATTGAAAATACCGTACGCGAAAAATTGCCGGAAGGCTTCCAGCGTTCGGAATTCCTGGTGCAAAAGGGCGCTATCGACATGATCGTCGACCGCCGCAAGATGCGCGAAGAAATCGCCCGTTTGCTGGCGTTGTTGCAAAATCAGGCAGCGGAAACAGTTTCCTGATTTGCCTGCCGGCGACAAACCCGAACTTGGCAGTGCTTGCAAGTTCGGGTTTTTGCCTTTCATTTCCTGATAAATCTCCGCAATTCACGTCATGCCACAGCAAAAGCCCCCAACCCCCGATAATCTGGCCGACTGGCTGACGCTGCTTGAACAACGTCATCCCAAAGCCATCGACATGGGGCTGGAGCGCACCACGCAGGTCAAGAATCAGCTCGATATCCGCTTTGACTGCCCGGTGATCACGGTCGCCGGCACCAATGGCAAGGGCTCGACCTGCGCCATGCTGGAGTCGATCCTGATGCGTGCCGGCTATCGCGTCGGCCTGTATATCAAACCGCATTTCCTGCACTTCAATGAACGCGCCCGTCTGCGCGGCGAGCCGGCTTCGGACGCCATGCTGATTGCGGCCTTCGAGGCCGTGGAAGCGGCACGCGGCGAGATTTCGCTGACCTATTTCGAATTCACCACGCTGGCCATCATGAAATTGCTGGCTGACGCCCATCTCGACGTCGTGATTCTGGAAGTCGGTCTGGGTGGTCGTCTGGATGCCGTCAATGTGATTGATGCCGATGTCAGCATCGTCACCAGCATCGACATCGATCACACCGATTATCTGGGCAGTACCCGCGAAGCCATCGGTTTCGAAAAGGCCGGCATCTATCGCGCCGGCAAGGCTGCCATCTGCGGCGACCCCATGCCGCCGCAATCGCTGATCAAGCACGCCGACGCCATCGGTGCCGATCTGTGGCTGATGGGCCGCGACTTCAACTACATGGGCGACAAGCAGCAATGGAGTTATGGCGGTCGGGCCCAGCGCCGCAACTCGCTGGCCTACCCCAGCCTGCGCGGCGCCAATCAGTTACTGAATGCCTCCGCTGCGCTGGCTGCTTTGGAAGCCTTGCGCGATCGCCTGCCGGTAGGGGCGCAAGAAGTGCGTACCGGACTGGCCACGGTGGAATTGCCGGGCCGCTTCCAGGTATTGCCCGGGCAGCCGCTGGTGATTCTGGATGTGGCGCATAACCCGCATGCCGCTGCCGCGCTCGCACAAAATCTGGACAACATGGGCTTTCACCCCTATACCTTCGCCATCTTCGGCTCCATGCTGGACAAGGATATCGAAGGCGTGATCGGACACCTCAAGGGCAAGATCGATCACTGGTGCGTGACCGACCTGCCATTGCCGCGCGCGGCGACCGCGCAACAGCTCAAGGATAAATTGCTGGAAGCCGGGGTGGAGCCGGAATACAAGCCGGATGCAGCATGCACCATAGAAACCTTCGACACGCCGGCGGCAGCTTTTGCAAATGCACAGAGCAGAGCGGGTGAGAATGATAGAATTGTGGTTTTCGGATCTTTCCTCACCGTCGCCGGAGTGATGGAAGCCCGCAAACCGGAATTGCACTGATATCGCATTGAATTGGCCGCGCAATCTGCAGTGCGGCCGGCATCGGAGATGACCGCCCTGGTTTTTTGAGCGGCAGCCGTTGCGGGAGTACCACGAAGCACCCGGCCACACGAGCGTGGAATGCGTTATTTTCCGTCCGCAGTTTAGTTTTTTACAGACCACTCAATTTATATCCGCATGGGCTTGTTCTCGTTTTTTCGTAAAAACAAGCAGGAAGCTGCTTCAGGTCAGGGCGAATTTCGCTCCCGTTCCGCAGGTGATGCGCCGGCTGCCGCTACCCGCAGCAAGCGCAAGGCAGGCAAGGAAGAGTCGGCCGATCCGGTATTGCCCGAGAAAAAACGCGCACGCCGTCGTCTGATCGGTGCCGTGGCGCTGGTGCTGGCGGTGGTGATTCTGTTGCCGATGGTGCTGGATTCCGAACCCAGGCCGCTGGCCGACGATATTGCGATCCAGATTCCATCCAAGGAGCCCGCTGCTACCGCTGCGCCGGCTGCCACAGCACCTGATGCCAAGGTGGCAACAGGCGCCGGCCTGGATCAAAAGGAAGAAATCGTGGCGCCGGCCAATGTGCCAGTGACGCCACCGGTGGTCGCACAGGCTGTGCCGGCGGCGCCAGCCGTCAAGCCGGCCGAGAATCCGGTCGAAAAAGCACCAGAAAAAATTGCCGAAAAGCCAGTTGAAAAACCAGCTGACAAGCCGGAGCATGAAAAGCCGAAGGCGGCCAAGCCAGTCAAGCCGGAACCTGAGCGCAAGCCAGTGGTCAAGACTGAGGACAGCGACGCTCGCGCACTGGCCATTCTGGAAGGTAAACCTGCCGCCGACAAGAAGCCGGCAGCCAGCGGCGGCAAATTCGTGATTCAGGTCGCAGCACTGGCCACGCAGGAAAAAATCGATGAATTGCGCAACAAGCTCAGTGGCGCCGGCATCAAGACCTATACGCAAAAGGTAGCAACCCAGTCCGGGGATCGCACGCGCATTCGCGTCGGCCCGTTCGGCAGCCGTGATGAGGCCGAGAAGATGCGGGGCCGGATCAACAAGCTTGGTTTGAGCGCCACCATTGTTCCCGCTTGAAATTGTCGACTATTAGCTGCATATTGTCATTGTGACGATTTTTGATTACCTGATATTGCTGGTGCTGGTCTGTTCGGTCGTGATCAGCACCTTGCGCGGATTGGTCAAGGAAGTGTTGTCGCTGGCGAGCTGGATCATCGCACTGGTGGTCGCCAACGCCTACGGCGAAGCGCTGGCCAAAATGTTGCCGGAAGCCATCCCGGGCGATTCGACCAGATTGATCGTGGGTTTCATTGCACTGTTTCTCGGTACCCGTCTGTTGATGGGGTTGTTGAGCAGAGCCCTCAATGAGGTGGTCAAGGCCACCGGGTTGTCGCTGGTGGATCGCGGTTTGGGTGGTTTGTTCGGTTTGGCGCGTGGTCTGGTGATTGTGCTGGCAGTGGTATTGCTGTGTGGCACGACATCCATTCCGCAGCAACCGTTCTGGAAGGATGCATTGTTCAGTCCGCTGGCGGAAACTGCAGCGGCAACGGTCATGCCTTATTTGCCCGGGCAGTTCGCGCAGCATGTCAGTTTTTAATTTCGTTCTTGTTTAGGAGTCCACCATGTGTGGCATAGTCGGCATCGTTTCCCATAGTCCCGTCAATCAGTTGCTTTACGATGCGCTGTTGCTGTTGCAGCATCGCGGTCAGGATGCAGCCGGGATCGCAACCAATCATGGCAGCGGTTTTTCCATGCACAAGGCCAACGGTCTGGTGCGTGACGTATTCCGTACCCGCAACATGCGTTCGCTGCCAGGCAATACCGGCATCGGCCAGGTCCGCTATCCGACCGCCGGCAGCTCGTCGAGCGAAGATGAAGCGCAACCGTTCTACGTCAATGCGCCATTCGGCATCACGCTGGCGCATAACGGCAATCTGACCAATGCCGAACAGCTCAAGGTCGAGATGTTCAAGAACGACCGCCGTCATATCAATACCGATTCCGATACCGAAGTGTTGCTCAACGTGTTTGCACACGAACTGCAACAAGCCACCACCGGCTATTCGCTGGATCCGGCGGCACTGTTCAAGGCCGTTGCCATGGTGCACAAGCGCGTGCGCGGTTCGTACGCGGTGGTGGCGCAGATTGCCGGCTACGGTCTGATCGGTTTCCGCGATCCGTACGGCATTCGCCCGATGTGCATCGGCTTCAATGAAACCGACAAGGGTTCCGAATATGTGATGGCCAGCGAATCGGTGGCGCTCGAAGGTCTGGGCTTCCGTTTCCTGCGTGACGTCATGCCGGGCGAAGCGATTTTCATCGACAACGACGGCAAGCTGTACAACCAGCAATGCGCCGAAAATCCGACCCTCAATCCATGCGCGTTCGAATTCGTCTATCTGGCGCGTCCGGATTCGATCATCGACGGCGCGTCGGTCTACGCCACACGCCTGAAGATGGGCGAATTCCTGGCCGACAAGATCCGTACCCAAATCAGCAGCGGTGAAATCGACGTCGTCATGCCGATTCCTGACTCGTCGCGTCCGGCCGCCATGGAGCTGGCGCTGAAACTGGGCATCGAGTATCGCGAAGGCTTCATCAAGAATCGCTACATCGGCCGTACCTTCCTGATGCCGGGGCAAGCGATCCGCAAGAAGTCGGTACGTCAGAAACTCAACGCCATCGGTTCCGAATTCAAGGGCAAGAGCGTGCTGCTGGTGGATGACTCCATCGTGCGCGGTACGACCAGCCGCGAGATCGTGCAGATGGCGCGCGAAGCCGGCGCCAAGCGCGTGATCTTTGCATCGGCCGCGCCACCGGTCAAGTTCCCGAACGTGTACGGGATCGACATGCCGACCCGTGACGAACTGATCGCCTATGGCCGCACCGACGACGAAGTGTGCCGCGAAATCACTGCCGATGCGCTGGTGTACCAGGAAGTCGAAGCGCTCAAGCGTTCGATTTCGGAAGTCAATCCGGCCTTGCGCAATTTCGAGGCATCCTGTTTCGACGGTCATTACATCACTGGCGATATCTCGCGCGACTATCTCGATCGTATCGAGTTTGCCCGCAAGAATCCGAAGCCGGCGCTGGAAGACGCGGTCCGCTCGCAATTGAATCTGAACCTGGCACGCGTAGACTGAAGCGGCAGGAATTTCTGCCACAGTCCATGATGTACCTGGCGCCGGATGCTGTTTGCAGCACTCCGGCGCTTTTCATTGCGATGCCGTTTCGCCATTCACATTCTCATCATCGTTTGCCATTCCATTTTCCAACATGAACGACAAGAAAAAATACGGTTTCACCACCACGATTTTGCACAGTGATCGCCAAAAATCGATTGAACACGGCTCCTTGCACAAGCCGATCCATACCTCGGTTGCCTTCGGCTACAAAGATGCGCGGCAACTGGCCGAAGTGTTTCAGGGCAAGCAGCCCGGTTATCGCTATGGCCGTCAGGGTAATCCGACGGTCGGCGCGCTGGAAGACAAGATCAGCAAGATGGAAGACGGCATCGCCACGATCTGCTTCGCCACCGGGATGGCGGCCATCGGCGCCGTGGTGCAAGGCTTGTTGCGCGAAGGCGATCACGTCGTATCGTCAGCTTTTCTGTTCGGCAATACCAACAGCCTGTGGATGACCGTCAATGCCCAGGGCGCACGGGTATCGCTGGTGGATGCCACCGATGTTGCCAATGTTGAAGCGGCGTTGACACCGGCCACGCGCATCGTGTTTGTCGAGACGATTGCCAATCCGCGCACCCAGATCGCCGATTTGAAACGCATTGGCGAGCTGTGCCGTGAGCGCGGTATTTTGTATATCGTCGATAACACCATGACTTCGCCCTATCTGTTTCAGCCGAAAAGCGTCGGTGCCGGTCTGGTGGTGAATTCGCTGACCAAGTCGATTGGCGGTCATGGCAATGCCCTCGGTGGTGCTTTGACCGATACCGGGGTGTATGACTGGTCGCGTTATCCGCACATTGCCGATAATTACAAACGCAATCCGCAGGCGCAATGGGGCATCGCCCAGATTCGCGCCAAAGCCTTGCGTGACTTCGGCGCTTCGCTGGGACCAGAAGCTGCGCATCACATCGCCGTCGGTGCCGAAACCATGGCCTTGCGTCAGGAGCGCGAATGCGCCAATGCCTTGGCGGTAGCGCAGATGCTGAGTGCCGATGCGCGCGTGGCAGCGGTGCATTACCCCGGTTTGCCCGGCCATCCGCAGCATGCGCTGGCAAGTGAATTATTCCGTTCGTATGGCAGCTTGCTGAGCTTTGAGCTCAACGACAATATCGATTGCTTCGATTATCTGAACCGCATGCAACTGGCGATACCGGCCAGCAATCTCGGTGACACCCGCACGCTGGTGATCCCGGTGGCGCATACGATTTTCTATGAGATGGGTGCCGAACGGCGCGCCGCGATGGGGATTGCTGAATCATTGATCCGGGTGTCGATCGGGCTGGAAGATACCGCCGACCTGGTGGAAGATTTCCGGCAAGCGCTGGATCAGTAAAGCGTCAGATCTTCGCAGGCAACGTCATGTTGCCCGCACAAGAAAACTGCCCCGTGAGACGGGGCAGTTTGCTGATGGCCGAAGATGTCAGGGCAGCAGATTGGAGGCGGCCGCTTTATCCGCCCATTTGCTGGTGTAACTTGGCTTGAACGTCTTGAAACGATTGACCAGCGTGGCCGGATCGGCTTCATGCATCATCAGCAGCGCCTGTTCGGCAGTGACGAAGCGGGCGCTGACCAGATGCTCGACGAAGGCGATCAGGTGATCGTAAAAGCCGTCAACGTTGAGCAGGGCAATCGGTTTGTAGTGGAAACCGAGCTGGGCCCAGGTCAGCACTTCAAACAATTCTTCCAGTGTGCCCATGCCGCCCGGCATGGCAATGAAACCATCCGACAATTCGGCCATCATGGCCTTGCGCTCATGCATGTCCTTGACGATATGCAGGCGGGTCAGGCCGTTATGGCCCAGTTCCTTGTCCAGCAGTGCCTTGGGGATGACACCGGTGGCTTCGCCGCCGAGCCGGATCACTTCGGTGGCGATGACACCCATCAGGCCAACGTTACCGCCGCCATAGACCAGCGCAATATTGTCTTTCACCATTTGTTGCGCGAGCA
This sequence comes from Herbaspirillum autotrophicum, assembly GCF_001189915.1. Taxonomy (GTDB): domain Bacteria; phylum Pseudomonadota; class Gammaproteobacteria; order Burkholderiales; family Burkholderiaceae_D; genus Herbaspirillum; species Herbaspirillum autotrophicum. Next base: position 45,364 of record NZ_LFLS01000013.1, on the reverse strand, counting down.
CGCGCGCGGCTTCCGCATAGACCGGCGAAGCGCCGGGGGAGGAGCCGCAATAGACACAGATAGATTTCATTTTTTCTCCAGCAATTGAACAACGCCATAATGTTATACCATGCCAGCATCAGGATGCCGCGAACGGGATCTGCTGATCATAGCGGCATACCATGACGTTCCGGTGACAGCGGTCAGTACCAGGGTTTCTCCGGTGTATCGAAGCAAAGGACAGCATGCAAAACAAGATTGTGTCGTTGGCATTGCAGGGCGGTGGATCGCACGGGGCATTTACCTGGGGCGTTCTCGATCGATTGCTGGAAGATGGTCGCATTTCTTTTGAAGGTATCAGTGGCGCCAGTGCCGGCGCCATGAACGCAGTAGTGATGGCACATGGTTTTGTGGAGGATGGTCGCGATGGCGCCCGCGCGGCACTGGAGAAATTCTGGACCGGCATTGCCATCAAGGAGCCTTTCAACTTTGGCGGTAATCAGGCCGCCGATTCCGAGGCACTGATCAATTCCGGTCCCAGCGCCGGCATGCAGGCATTTCTGGCAATGGCGCGGTTTTTTTCGCCGGCGCAGCTCAATCCGATGGGCTTCAATCCCTTGCGCGATATGCTGGAGCAACAGATTGATTTTGAACGCTTGCGCAAGCGCGGCAACATCAAATTGTTCATTGCCGCCACGCAAGTCAGTACCGGTACCCTGAAGGTGTTTCGCAACCGCGAAGTGTCGCTCGACAGCCTGCTGGCGTCGGCCTGTCTGCCGGCCATCCACCGCGCCGTGGAAATTGACGGGGAGGCCTACTGGGATGGCGGCCTGACCGCCAATCCGCCGATCTTCCCGTTGCTGCATCTGTGCTCGGCGCGCGACATCATGGTGCTGCTGCTGCATCCCTGCCGGCGTCCGACGATACCGACCACCACCGAGGAGATCGGTCACCGGCTCAGCGAAATCAGTTTCAGTTCAGCCTTTTTTACCGAACTGGGCGGATTGGCGCTGGCCAAGCGCGAAGCCGAAGGCACCTTGTTTTCTTTCGGCGCGCTGGAGCGTCGCCTGAAACGCTTGAATATGCACATGATCGATGCCAACGATCTGATGAGCCAGTTGTCCGTGATGAGCAAGCTCAATACCCAGGCTTCATTCATTCACGGTTTGTTTGAGCAGGGCCGGTTGCGTGCCGAACAATGGCTGACCGAAAATTTCCGCAGTCTGGGCGTGAAATCCTCATTCGACCTGAGCCGTTATTTGCAATGAGCGCGTGAGCGGTCCGGCGCGGGCGGCAGCAGCCAGCGGTAAAGCGTTCTATACTCGAAGGTTTTCGTCATATTGCCTGCCATGAAGTCATCCCGTTCCGAATTTCTCGACATCCGCGGTCTGCGTTATCACGTTCGCCATTGGGGCGACGAGAGCGCACCCAAGTTATTCATGCTGCACGGCTGGATGGATATGTCAGCCTCGTTCCAATTCGTGGTCGACTGCCTGCAGCAAGAATGGCACGTCATTGCGCCGGACTGGCGCGGTTTCGGCCTGACCGAAAGAACCGCCGCCGATACCTATTGGTTCCCGGATTATCTGGCCGATCTCGACGCCATTCTGTTGCGCTACTCGCCGCACGAAGCCGTCAATTTGCTGGGACACAGTCTGGGCGGCAATGTGGTCGGCGTGTATGCCGGCGTGCGGCCGCAGCGGATCGCCAAGCTGATCAACCTGGAAGGCTTTGGCATGCCGACCGCCAAGCCCGGGCAGGCGCCGGCACGGTTTGCCAAATGGCTCGATGAATTGCAGAGCCGGCCGGGAATGAAAACCTATGGGTCCTTGCAAGAAGTGGTGGCACGGCTGCAAAAGACCAATCCTCGTCTCAGTACCGCACGTGCGACCTTCCTGGCGTCGCACTGGTCGACCGAAGTCAGCGACGGTTGCTGGGAAATTCTCGGCGATCCCAAGCACAAGAATGCCAATCCCATCTTGTATCGGGTCGAAGAAGTATTGGCCTGCTGGCAGCAAATCACGGCACCGGTATTGTGGGTGGAAGCCGCCGATACCGATATCTGGAAATGGTTCGGCCTGACCGGATCAATGCGCGAAGAAGTGGATCGTCGCATCGGTTTCATCCCCAAGGTGGACGTCAAGATCGTACCGAATGCCGGACACATGCTGCATCATGATCAGCCGCAATTGCTGGCAACGCTGATCGAAGATTTTCTCGCCACCTGACAGGCACGCGGGGCGGCGAAGTCTTGCACCCGCTGCCATGTGCACCCGCAGCATGGGTGACGCAAGCGGCGTACAATGAGCCCATGCGCATACTTTCCTTATCGGTGTCAGCCCCATGCTGAATGTCGATCTCCACTGTCATTCAAATGTTTCCGACGGCATCTTGCCGCCGGCGGCAGTCGCTGCCCGCGCCAAGGCCAATGGCGTCGATGTGTGGGCCCTGACCGATCACGATGAAATCAGCGGCGTCGCTGCCGCCCGCGCCGCCGCCGGGGCGCTTGATCTGGGGTTTGTGCCAGGGGTCGAAATTTCGGTGACCTGGGCCGGGCAGACGGTGCATATCGTCGGCTTGCAAATCGATGAAACCAACCCGGCGCTGGTGCAGGGCCTGGCGGCGACACGCAATGGCCGCGAGGGGCGCGCGCGCGAGATGGCCGGGCAACTGGCAGCGGCCGGTATTCCGGATGCGTTTGAAGGCGCGTTGCGGCATGTCGGCAATGCCGATCTGATGTCGCGTACGCATTTTGCGCGTTACATCGTTGAGCTTGGCCGTTGCGTCGATACCAAGGAAGTGTTTCGCAATTACCTGATCGAAGGCAAGCCGGGTTATGTGCCACATCGCTGGGCTTCGCTGGAGCAGGCGGTGGCGTGGATTGGCGGTGCCGGTGGCGTGGCCGTGATTGCGCATCCGGGTCGTTATCGCTACAGCGACATGGAATTCGGCGTGCTGTTCGATCAATTCAAGCAAATGGGTGGCAAGGCGATTGAAGTCACCACTGGCAGCCATACGCCCGACCAATACGAAGAATATGCCCGGGTGGCCCGCCGCTATGATTTTCTGGCGTCGATTGGCTCCGACTTCCACGGTCCCGGCGAATCACGCGTCGATCTGGGCTGCCTGCCACCGTTGCCGGCCGGCTTGACGCCAGTCTGGCATGATTGGGCGCTGTAATACCCGCAGCTTCGCTCATCGGTCATCATCCTCTTGAAATTACGGTTACAAGTCCTATCTAATAACCACTTTAATAGTAGGAGTTTCCAACATGAAACGCATTTTCCTGTTCCTGGCTACCAACATTGCTGTACTGGTAGTGATGAGCGTGATTCTGTCGCTGCTGGGGGTGGACAAGTTTTTAACCAGCTCCGGCCTGAATCTGCCGATGTTGCTGGTGTTTTCGCTGGTGGTCGGTTTTACCGGCTCCATCATTTCCTTGCTGATGAGCAAGACCATGGCCAAATGGTCGACTGGTGCGCGCGTCATCGACACCCCCGCCAATTCGACGGAATTGTGGCTGGTGGATACCGTGCGCAAGCTGGCGCAACGGGCCGGCATCGGCATGCCGGAAGTGGCGGTCTATGATGGCGAACCGAATGCCTTTGCTACCGGCGCCTTCAAGGATTCAGCGCTGGTGGCGGTCTCGACCGGTTTGCTGCAAGGCATGACCAAGGAAGAAGTCGAAGCCGTGCTGGGTCATGAAGTGGCGCACATTGCCAATGGCGATATGGTGACCATGACCTTGATCCAAGGGGTGGTGAATACATTCGTGGTGTTCTTGTCGCGCGTGGTGGGTTACTTTGTCGATCGCGCCATTTCACGCAACAGCGATGATGCGCCCGGCATCGGTTACATGGTGACCGTGATCATCTGCCAGATCGTGTTCGGTCTCGGCGCTTCGATGATCGTGGCCTGGTTCTCGCGTCATCGTGAATTCAGGGCAGATGCCGGTTCTGCCAAGTTGCTGGGCAGTCCGCAACCGATGGTCAATGCGCTGGCTCGCCTCGGCGGGGTTCCGGTCAGTGGTTTGCCAGAGTCGATGGCGGCCATGGGCATCAATGACAAGCCGGGGTTCATGGCGCTGTTTTCCAGCCACCCGCCGCTGGAGGAACGGATCGCTGCGCTGCGCGGTCAACGCTGACAGCAAGTTTGGCAATAACGTGAGCGGCGGTATGATTACCGCCGCTTTTTTGATTTTTTGATTTCCATTCGAGAAGCGACATGAGTCAGTTTTTCCAAATTCATCCGGACAATCCGCAGCAGCGCCTGATCAAACAGGCGGCGCAGATCATCCATGCCGGCGGCATTGTCGCCTTGCCGACCGATTCCTGTTATGCGCTGGTATGCCAGCTCGACAACAAGGATGCCGTAGAGCGCGTGCGCCGTATCCGCGGGGTCGACGACAAGCATCATCTGACCTTGCTGTGCCGCGATCTGAGCGAGATCGCCCAGTACGCCAAGGTGGATAACCGCCAGTACCGTCTGCTCAAGGCGGCGACGCCGGGTCCTTATACCTTCATCCTCGAAGCCACCAAGGAAGTGCCGCGCCGGCTCAGTCATCCTTCGCGCAAAACCATCGGTCTGCGGGTGCCGGAAAACACCATTGCGCATGCCTTGCTGGCCGAACTGGGGCAACCGCTGCTCGGCACCACACTGATGTTGCCGGAGCAAGAACACGCCTTGACCAGCGCCGATGACATCCGCGATGCGCTGGAAAAGCAGATCGAACTGGTCATCGACAGCGGCGCCTGCAGTCTGGAGCCAACCACCGTGATCGACCTCAGTGATGAGAACCAGCCGGTGCTGGTACGACAAGGGCGGGGCGATGCCAGCCCGTTCGGACTTTGAGCGGCCCCGGTTTTCTGCATTGACTCACCTCCCTGCGCCGCCTGTGGCGCATCTCTGTTTCCCCGGCAAACGGCCCGGAAAGCGATGACATGACAGCATGTTTTTTCGAATTTCCGCAGTGCCGGCTTGCCCCTCTGATAAAATTCGGCCATGAATGATCTTATCCAGACTGTCGCGGTGTATGCGCTGCCGGTACTTTTCGCCATTACACTGCACGAGGCAGCACATGCTTTCGCAGCAAAATATTTCGGCGATACCACGGCCTACATGCTGGGACGCATGAGTCTCAATCCCCTCAAACACATTGATCCGTTCGGCACGATCGTGATTCCGATCCTGCTGTACTTTGCCACCAGCGGCGCCTTCCTGTTCGGCTATGCGAAACCGGTACCGATTGATTTCGGCAAGCTGCGCAAGCCCAAGCGCGACATGGCGTGGGTGGCGCTGGCCGGGCCTGCCGCCAATTTCCTGATGGCGCTGATCTGGACCCTGATCATTTACGGTCTGGTAATTTTCGGTGTCGAAGAAGACTTCTTCATGTTGATGGCCAAGGCCGGCGTGCTGACCAATCTGGTCATGTTTGCCTTCAATCTGTTTCCGATCCCGCCGCTTGACGGTGGCCGCATCCTGACCAGCCTGTTGCCGCACAAATATGCCTACAAGTTCGCGCAGATCGAGCCATACGGCTTCTTCATCGTGATGGCGCTGGTGCTGCTGAAAGTGATCTACACTTGGTGGATGGCGCCTGTCATGTTCCTGGCAAGCTGGTTGCTGCAACTGATCACATCACCCATTTCCTTATTTTTTAGTTAATCCACAACATGTATCCTGACCGCGTTGTCTCCGGCATGCGTCCTACGGGCGCCTTGCATCTGGGCCATTATCACGGGGCGCTGAAAAACTGGGTGAAGTTGCAATCCGAATTGCCGTGCCTGTTTTTTGTTGCCGACTGGCATGCATTGACGACACATTACGATGACCCCAGCGTCATCGAAACCAGCACCTGGGACATGGTGATCGACTGGCTCGCCGCCGGTGTCGATCCGTCGCAGGCGACGCTGTTCATCCAGTCGCGGATTCCGGAACATGCGGAATTGCATTTGCTGCTGTCGATGGCGACGCCGCTCGGGTGGCTGGAGCGGGTGCCGACCTACAAGGATCAGCAAGACAAACTGTCGGACCGCGATCTGGGTACCTATGGCTTTCTCGGCTATCCATTGATGATGGCGGCCGATGTCCTGATTTATCGCGCCAGCCAGGTGCCGGTCGGTGAAGATCAGATCCCGCACATCGAAATCATGCGCGAGATCTCGCGTCGCTTCAATCACTTGTACGGCAAGGAAAAGGGCTTTGAAGAAAAAGCCCGTGATGCCGTCAAGAAACTGGGCAGCAAGCGCTCCAAGCTGTATCAGGAATTGCGTACCCAGTTTCAGGAGCAGGGTAATGAAGAGGCGCTGGAGCAGGCCAAGGCCATGCTCGACGATGCGCAAAACCTGTCGATGATCGATCGCGAGCGCCTGTTCGGTTACCTCGAAGGCAGCCGCAAGCTGATCCTGACCGAACCGCAGGCCTTGCTGACTGAAGCGTCGCGCCTGCCGGGTCTGGATGGCGCCAAGATGTCAAAAAGTTATGGCAATACCATTGCCCTGCGGGAAGACAAGGATTCGGTCACCAAAAAGGTCCGTACCATGCCGACCGATCCGCAGCGCGTACGGCGCACCGATCCGGGCGATCCGGACAAGTGCCCGGTGTGGCAATTCCATCTGGTGTATTCGGATGAACCGACCAAAACCTGGGCCGCCAATGGCTGTCGTACTGCCGGCATTGGTTGTCTGGAATGCAAGCAACCGGTAATCGATGCCATATTGAAAGAACAACAACCGATGCTGGAGCGGGCGCAGCAGTATCTTGACGATCCGTCACTGGTGCGGGCCATCGTCGCCGATGGTTGCGATAATGCCCGCAAGATGGCGCAGGACACCATGCGTGACGTGCGCGAGGCGATGGGGCTGGGCTATTGATCCGCTCCCGGAGTACGCGCGGCGTGCCGCCGGAGTTGCGCGAAACCCATGCTGCACAAGGGTTTGCGCAGATGCGGACGGTGTCCGCAGGCTTGCTGTATTTAACAAGTTGACCGGTACGGGTGGCTATCCGCTACAATCAACGTTTTCTCGTTTACCTAATTACGTACGCACATCATGATTAACGGCAGCATAGTCGCAATCGTCACCCCCATGCATCCAGATGGCAGCCTCGATTTTCCGGGCCTGCGCAAACTGATCGACTGGCATATCGCGGAGGGCACGGACGGTATCGTTATCGTCGGCACTACCGGCGAATCGCCGACCGTATCAGTGGAAGAACATTCCGAACTGATCAAGGTGGCGGTTGAACATACAGCCAAACGGATTCCGATCATCGCCGGCACCGGCGGCAACTCCACTTCGGAAGCGATCGAGCTGACGGCCTATGCCAAGAAGATTGGCGCAGATGCCTCGCTGCAAGTGGTGCCTTACTACAATCGCCCGACGCAGGAAGGCATGTATCTGCACTTCCGCAAGATCGCCGAGTCGGTTGATCTGCCATCGATTTTGTACAATGTGCCAGGGCGTACCGTGGCCGACATGAGCAATGAAACGATTCTGCGTCTGGCGCAGGTGCCGGGCATTGTCGGTGTCAAGGACGCGACCGGCAACATCGGACGCGGTACTGATCTGATCCGTCTGGCGCCGAAGTCGTTTGCGGTGTATTCCGGTGATGATGCGACTGCCATCGCGCTGATGCTGTATGGCGGCCAGGGCAATATTTCGGTGACCGCCAACATCATGCCGCGCACCATGCATGAAATGTGTGTGGCGGCAATGGCAGGCAATGTCGCCAAGGCTGTGGAACTGAATAACAAGATGCTGCCGTTGCATCACAAACTGTTTGTCGAGCCGAATCCGGTGCCGCTGAAATGGGCGATGACCGAAGCGGGTCTGATTCCTTCCGGCATGCGTCTGCCGCTTGCTCCGCTGGGTGCTGACTACCACGACGTGGTACGTGCGGCCTTGCGCGAGTCTGGTGTATTAAAATAATGCGCCGGCTGCCGACGCGCGTTTCTCCCTTGAACCCCGAACCCGCATTTCATTGCAACGATATGACTATTCGCAAGAACGCTAAACCTGTATCGCATACACTTTCACACCGCAGCCTGTTCATGGTCCTTGCTCTCGCAGGACTGGCCGGTTGCACTTCCGTCGGCAGCTTGCTCGAAGGTGATCGTATCGATTACAAAAGTGCGGAAAAGGCCAAGGCGCCCCGACTCGAAGTACCGCCTGATCTGACGCAACTGCAGCGCGACAACCGTTACGCGATTCCTGAAGCCAGCAAAGGTGTGGCGACTGCGTCCGGCTACAACCTGCAACAGACTACGCGTCCTGCCAATGACATAGCGGCAGTGGCGCCAAAGGCCAAGGGCGATATCCGGATCGAACGAGATGGTTCGCAACGCTGGCTGGTCGTGGGTCAGACACCGGAAGTGCTGTGGCCGCAGATCAAGGATTTCTGGCAGGATTCCGGTTTCCTGATCAATGTCGAATCGCCCGATACCGGCGTGATGGAAACCGACTGGGCTGAAAACCGCGCCAAGATTCCTCAGGATTTCGTCCGCAACACGCTGGGCAAAGTGTTTGATTCGCTGTACTCGACCGGTGAACGCGACAAGTTCCGTACCCGTCTGGAGCGTGGCCCGAACGGCACCACTGAAATTTTCGTCAGCCACCGTGGCGCCGAAGAAGTGCTGACCGGTTCCGCCAAGGAATCGTCGGTATGGACTGCGCGTCCTTCGGATCCGGGTCTGGAAGCAGAATTCCTGTCGCGTCTGATGGTGCGTCTGGGTGCCGAAGAAACCAAGGCCAAGGCTGCAGTTGCCAATGCCCCGACATTGCAGTCGCGTTCCAGATTGCTGAAGACCGCGCAAGGTTCTACCGTGCAGGTCGATGAAGGTTTTGACCGCGCATGGCGCCGTATCGGCCTGGCACTGGATCGCGTCGGCTTCACTGTTGAAGACCGTGACCGTTCGCAAGGTTTGTATTTCGTGCGTTATGTCGATCAGGCGCAAGATGCCAAGGACAAGGAAAGCAATCCGGGCTTCTTCTCGAAACTGTTCTCCAGCTCCAAGGACAAGGACAAGAAGGCTGCGCGTTATCGCATCGTCGTCAAGGGCAGTGGCGACAGCAGCAACATCACTGTGCAGAATAATGACGGTCAGACCGAAGTGTCTTCGGCAGCCGACAAGATTCTGGCGCTGCTCAATGAACAGCTGAAGTAATTTCAGATCTGTTGTGTGAAGTAATCTTTACCGTGCGTTCGCGAGGCCGCTGTTGAAATTTGCAAGTCTGGGCAGCGGCAGCGAAGGCAACGCGTTACTCATCTCAGCCGCATCCGGTACGACCACCACTACGGTCATGCTGGATTGCGGCTTTAGTTTGCGTGAAACCGAACGGCGTCTGGCGCGTGTCGGCAAGCAAGCGGCCGACATTGCCGCGATTGTCGTCACGCATGAGCACGGCGACCACGTCGGTGGCGTATTCAAATTTGCGCGCCGTCACGGTACTCCGGTGTGGATCACGCGTGGCACCTATGCTGCGGTAGCATCCGCGTGCGACGGCGTTGATCTGCACTTTTGTCGTGACGGCGATGCGCTGGCCATCGGCGATCTGCAATTGCATCCCTACACTGTGCCGCATGATGCACGCGAGCCGGTCCAGTATGTCGCCACCGACGGCCGTTACCGGCTCGGTGTGCTGACCGATGCCGGCCAATCCACTTCTCATTTGGTTCAGGCGCTGCATCTGTGCGATGCGCTGATGCTGGAATGCAATCACGACCGTCAGATGCTGGCCGATTCCGCCTATCCCATGTCGCTCAAGCGACGGATTGGCGGTGACTACGGACATCTGGCCAACGACACCAGTGCCGAAATTCTGGCGGCGCTGGACAAGTCCAGATTGAAGATGGTCGTCGGTGCCCATCTGAGTTTGAAAAACAACACTCCGGAATTGGCGCGACAAGCGCTGTGCAGCGTACTCGGTACATCTGCGTGCGAAGTGAGGATCGCTTGCCAGGAAGAAGGCTTTGACTGGATCAGTGTCGGCGGGTGAGTGTTGCCGGCCGGCCCGATGATGCGGAAGGGGAACCGGCAGCGGAATTGCAGACGTAAAAAAAGCCGACCAATGGTCGGCTTTTTCAATAATCGCTAGATTATTTTGCTGGTGCTGCGTCAGCTGGCTTAGCGTCAGCTGCTGGTGCTGCATCAGCTGGCTTGGCATCAGCTGCTGGAGCTGCTGCATCAGCGGCTGGAGCTGCTGGTGCTGCTGCTGGAGCTTCAGCTGCTGGAGCTGCTGGTGCTTCAACTGCTGGTGCTGGTGCAGGTGCTGGAGCTTCTTCTTTTTTACCGCAAGCAGCCAGAGCAACGGCCAACAAAGCTGCGATCAACAGAGTTTTTTTCATGAAATATTCCTTCAATAATAATCAAAATTTTGCGATGAATAATTACCGGTAATTATCGCTCTACAGGACGTTTTCGCCGTCTTCATAAGCTATGGAACAACGAAAGCTTTCCAGCCCGATATTATAGCCACATTTTAAGAATGTGACATGCGAATTATTCTTTTGTGTAAGATTTTGTAAGCCAAACGCGCACTTGTCAGTTTTTCGTCAGCCCTTTATTCATGCCGCTTTCCGGCCTTTTGACAAAAACCGGACCCATGCTGGCGGCGGGGTTTTGTATTTTGTCAAGTCAGCGCCCGCGAGCAATCGGCCGCGCGTGCGAACGCGGCCGCAGACATTACGCGTCCAGACTGAGCCAGCCGTCCTCATACCAGACCTGGAATGCTTCGAGCACATCCACCGATGCTTTGGCCACAGCGTCGCCGCTGAGCGCACGGTCATTCGCCAGCGCAGCGAGCAGGATTTTGTCTTCGCGTCCCACGGCAAACGACTCGCCGTTGATGAACACGTTCTTCTGGCGGTACAGCATCTGGGTTTTGCGCGCCAGTTTGACGCCGCGTTTCTTGGCGGCCTGGACGAAGCGGGCCGGCGTCAGCGGTTTGTCGACCGGGTCGAAGAACACGCTGGCTTTCGGTTCGGACAAATACTGGCCGAGGAAAATCGTGATGTCATCGGCGGTGAACTGCATCTTGTTCAATTCTTCGGCGATGCGTTCCACCATCGGCGTCTGCAATTCGGCCGGATTCTTCGCCGGCGTCAGGTCGGGATCGGCGTAACGGCCGGGCAGGTCGATTGAGTCCGCCATGAATTGCAGGAAGGCTTCACCCAGCTCTTGAAACGCCGGCGCCCGGAAACCGATCGAGTAAGTCATGCATTCGCCGATGGCAATGCCATCATGCGCGTAGTGGGGCGGCAGATACAGCATGTCGCCGGGTTCCAGCACGAATTCTTCTTCATGTTTGAAGTTCTTGAGAATCTTCAGCGGCTTGCCTTCTACCAGCGTCAGATCCTTTTGCGCACCGATACGCCAGCGGCGCTGTCCGTGCGCTTGCAGCAGGAACACATCATAGGAATCGAAATGCGGGCCGACACCGCCGCCATCGGTGGCATAGCTGATCATCAGATCGTCCAGACGGCTGTCGGGAATGAAGCGGAACTGGCGCAGCAGTGCATCGACCGCATCATCATGCAGATTGACGCCCTGTACCAGCAAGGTCCATTGCTTTTGTGTCAATGGCGGCAAGCTGGTCTGCGGCCCGTGTTCCATTTGCCAGTCTTGCTGATTCTGGGTGATCAGGCGCGATTCGACATCCTCCCGCGCCGCCAGCTCGAACAGGGCAGTGCGCTCCAGCAATGGCTTGAAGCCGGGAATGGCCTGACGGATCAGCAACGGCTTTTTGTGCCAGTAATCGCGCAGGAAGGTGGCGGGGCTGATGCCGCCGAGCAGAGTCAGATTTTTCATGGCGACATTATAGAGCCTGTTCCGACGCCTCATGCGTTGATGCCGTTGCATTTCCGCGGACCCGGCGCGAGCGGGTATAATTCTGCCTGCATCAATGAAGTGCATTGGCTTGCGGCATATCTTCTTGTCGAAATTGCACCGGCTTCTTGCGATTACTTACAGAACAGTTATTAGGAAAAGGGGCATATATGAAGATTGCCAAAAATACCGTAGTTTCAGTCAACTACAAATTGTCGGATGCACAGGACGTGCTGATCGAAGAAAGCAAGGAGCCGATGGTGTATCTGCATGGCGGCTACGAAAACACCTTGCCGAAAATCGAAGAAGCACTGGATGGCAAGGAAGTCGGCTATCACACAACGATTCAGGTCGAGCCGCAAGATGCGTTCGGCGAATACGATGCCGAACTGGTCAAGATCGAACCGAAGAACCGTCTGCCATCGCCGCTGGAAGTCGGCATGCAGTTTGAAGGTTCGCCGGACGAAGAAGGTCATGATGCCGTGATCTTCACCGTGACTGAAATCGCTGATGACAAGGTCGTGCTGGATGGCAACCATCCGCTGGCAGGCATTGCTCTGCGTTTCGAATTGAAGGTGACGGAAGTGCGCGCTGCGACGGAAGAAGAAATCCAGCATCAGCACGTGCACGGACCGCATGGTCATCACCACCACGGTGACGATGATGAAGCCGGCGACGAAGGCGACCATTTCCGCAGCCATCCGGTACATTGAACCCGATGCAGAAATAAAAGAACGCAGACTCCGGTCTGCGTTTTTTTTCGTCTGCAGACGGTGCCGGGTGATATCGCTACTTGTCGCGCGTCGTGGTCGCTGCCAGCGAGATCAAGGTGCCGGACTTGTTATTGACGGCCAGTTTGATCCAGCCGGGACCGACGCCGATAGTGCCCAGATTGCGTTTCCAGTTGATCGCCTTCACGGTTTCTGCGCGTTGTGTCGATTCGCTGTGAACCAGCAAGACCTTGCCCGGGAAATCGCCGGCCAGTGTCGTCAGGCGCTGGCGGATTTCAGAAAAACCATCGCGTTGGCCGCGGAACAGAAATGGTCGCTGATGTGGCAAGGTCATGGGATTGGCATCGCAAAACAGGACGATGCCCTTGAGCTTCTTGGAAGAGGCAAACGTGAACAGGCGTTGCAGCCAGTCGCGATTGGCGATCAGGCGATCTTCGAATTCACTGTTGCGTCCGCCGTCCGGCAAGAAGTGGTTGTTGCCCGATGGCAGATTGATGGTGGCAAACAAGATGCTGCCGACTTCCCAGCGGGCATTTTCGGTGTAGGCGCGAAACTTGGGTGTGATCGACTGGCGCAGCACCGGAATCTTGCTGGCGCCGAAGGAAAACTCTTCCTGGAAAAACAGTTCGCGCACGCGATTGAGACGTTCGAGGGCGGCCGACTTTTCGTTGCGGGTCTTGCAGCCGGCCCAGTCACTGGCAGCGAGCGATACCACGATGCCATTTTCGGCCTCATCCAGCACCGCGCGGCGCTCGCCATACAGCGTATCGCTGCATGGCTCCGAAGCGGATTTGATGCCGTTGACGACGACGAACGCGAGATTGTCGGCATCGCTTTCACGGATCGCCTTGCGCAACAGTGAATCGTCTGCGGTGCCGACGAACGAATGGCCGATGACACCAAATTGAAACGCTTCCTGTGCGTGCGCCGCGCTTGCCAGCAGCAAGCTCAGCGCCAGCGTCAGGAAAGACAGCTTTTTCATGCGTTGCTACCCAGTTGTTTCAGGTGATACAACGCCGCCAATGCTTCACGCGGGGTCAGGGCATCGGGATCAATGTCGGCCAGCGCTTCGGCTACCGCATGGGCTGCCGGGTCTGATGCGCCTTGATGATGTGCATCTTCGATTTCATCGTCATCACTGACCGGCGCATTGAATAAGTCGAACTGCGGCGTCGACTGTACCGAATGCGCTTCCAGCGCGCTCAGATGCTTGCGCGCCGCGCGGATCACGGCCGGTGGTACGCCCGCCAGTTGCGCCACTTGCAAACCATAGCTTTGCGATGCCGGTCCGGCTTGCACCGCATGCAGGAACACGATGCTGTCCTTGTGTTCGACTGCCGACAAGTGGACATTGGAAGCGCTGGCATGAATTTCCGGCAATTGCGTCAATTCAAAATAATGGGTGGCAAACAGTGTGAAGCTGCGGGTGGTTTCGATCAGATGTTTGGCAATCGCCCACGCCAGCGCCAGGCCATCGAAGGTCGAGGTGCCGCGTCCCACTTCATCCATCAGCACCAGTGAATTTTCAGTGGCATTGTTGAGAATCGCGGCCGACTCGGTCATTTCCACCATGAAGGTAGAACGGCCACCGGCCAGATCGTCCGCGGCACCGATACGCGTGAAGATACGGTCGATCGGACCGATCACGGCACTGCGTGCCGGCACGAAACTGCCGACGTACGCCAGCAGCGTGATCAGCGCCACCTGGCGCATGAAGGTCGATTTACCACCCATGTTGGGGCCGGTGATCAGCAACAGCTTGCGTTCGGCGCTGAAGGCGCAGTCGTTGGCGATGAAGCGTTCAATCTGGTTTTCCACCACCGGATGGCGGCCTTGCTCGATCAGGATCGAGGGTTCGGCCACCAGTTGCGGTGCGCACCAGTTATTGCGCGCAGCGTGATCGGCCAGCGCCACCAGCGTATCGAGCTGGGCCAGCGCGTGGGCAATATCCTGCAGGGTGGTGATATGCGGTGCCAGGTCTTGCAGCAGGCGCTCATACAGAAATTTTTCCCGTGTCAGCGCGCGTTCCTGTGCCGACAAGGCCTTGTCTTCGAAGGCCTTCAATTCCGGCGTGATGTAACGCTCGGCATTTTTCAGTGTCTGCCGGCGGCGGTAATCATCCGGTACCTTATCGGTCTGACCGTGCGTGACTTCGATATAAAAGCCATGCACCTTGTTGTATTCGACGCGCAGATTGGCAATGCCGGTGCGGGCCCGTTCCCGCAATTCGAGATCGATCAGGAACTGGCCGGCGTTTTCCGACAGGCCGCGCAACTCGTCCAGATCGGCATCGAAGCCGCGTGCGATAACGCCGCCGTCGCGCACCATGGCAGCCGGCTCCAGCAAGATGGCGCGTTCCAGAAGATCAAGACATTCGCCGGGTGTGGCCAGTGCATGTTGCAACGTCAGCAGCAACGGCGCATCCGCATCGCCGCTGCACATGGCGACATACGCGCGCAGCGAACCGAGTTGCTGCAAGCCGGCGCGCAGTCCGGCCAGATCGCGCGGCCGGGCCGACAGCAGGGCAATACGGGTGGTGATGCGTTCGATATCGGGTACTGCTGCCAGCGTGGTCGACAAACCGGAGCAGGCGTCGGTGCGCATCAGCGCATTGACGGCGGCGTGACGGGCGCGCGCGACTTGCTGATCGCGCCGCGCATGATGCAGCCAGTGGCGCAGCAGACGCGAACCCATCGCAGTACGGCAATGGTCGAGCAGCGAAAACAGCGTTGGCGCCAGTGCTGACGTGTCCTGGGTGCGAATGGTTTCGGTCAGTTCCAGATTGCGGCGGGTGGCCGCATCGAGGCCGATGAATTCGTTTTCGGATTCGACGGTTAATGCCCGCACGTGCTGCAAGCCCTTGCCCTGAGTCGATTGCGCATAACGCAGCAAAGCGCCGCCGGCACCGATGGCGGCTGTCAGGCCGGCCGCGCCGAAACCATCGAGCGTGGCCACCGACAATTGATCCAGCAAGGCTTTTTGCCCGCTCGGCAAATCGAAATGCCAGTCGGGAACGGTAGTGGCCTTGCCCGGCAAGATATGCATAAAGGCATCGTTCTGGGTATCGCCGAGCAGAATCTCCGCCGGCGAGATGCGTTCCAGTTCCTGCTTCAGACGGCTATCGAGCAGGCTGCCATCGGCGCTGAATTCCATTATGTTCAACGCGCCGCTGGCCATCGACAACCATGCCAGACCGACAGTCACGCTCTTGCGTTGCTTGTGGCTGACCACATGCACGGCCAGCAACGGCCGGTCGGACTTTTCCGGCAACAGATCGGAATCGGTCAGGGTGCCGGGCGTGATGACGCGCACTACCTTGCGTTCTACCGGTCCCTTGCTGGTGGCCGGATCGCCGATCTGTTCACAGATCGCCACCGATTCGCCGAGCTTGATCAGCTTGCCGAGATATTGATCGGCCGAGTGAAACGGAATGCCGGCCATCTTGATCGGCGTGCCATTGGACGAGCCGCGCTGGGTCAGCGTGATGCCCATCAGGCGCGACGCCTTTTCGGCGTCGTCGAAAAACAGTTCGTAAAAATCTCCCATCCGATAAAACACCAGCGTGGTCGGATAGTCTGCCTTGATGCGCAGATACTGGATCATCATCGGTGTGTGTTTTTCGGCGCCGTTGCTGGCACTAACGTTGGCCGGGCTGGTATCAGGGGTGGATTTTTTGATTGAGGTCATTTAGTCTTGCAGACAACGTTTATCGACGTCATCGTCCTGCGGATATGGTTTATTTTGCAATTCTACAGTGTGCGGGCGGCCCAGAGGAAGGGAATGGCGCATGCCGGCTCATCATATCCGGTGGCGTACCTCGCTGGCGATCATAAAAATGGTGCGGTGTTCCGTTTTCGGGAGAACACCAGCACCGGATGGCATCTGGTTTGATTTGCCGGCGGGGAATCATGACAATGTCTAGATGGGCAGGGCGCTGCCGTTTATCAATCGTCAACAGTCTGTTGCTGGTTGCGGCGGGAGGGATGGCGTGGCAAGCGGATGCCGGCGGTAACGCTGCGGTGCCGGTACGCAAGGTCGCGATCGGCTTTGCCGGGCCACTGACCGAGCGCACCGCGCAGAGTGCACGCGAGGGCGCCGAGCTGGCCGTGGCGGAAGCCAATCAGCGCCAGTTGAAACTGACGCATGGCGCTGAGCGCCTGCAGTTTGAAATGCTGACGCAGGATGATAAAGGCGATCCCAACAGCGCCGGCTTCGCGGCGCAGTACTTCATCCGCTCGGAAGTCGTTGGTGTCATCGGGCATTGGTCTACCGGTGCCGCACTGGAGCAGTGTCCCCACTGGCAGGCTTTTCAGAAAAGGTATGCGGGCATGTTTGGCAAGCCGCCGATTTCGTTTTCGCGCTATGCGTATAACGCCACCACGATTCTGATCGATGCCGTGCGCCAGGCAGATTCGCTGGACACCGCGAAAATCACGGCCGCACTGCATCGCGGAAAATATCGCGGATTAAGCGGAGAGATTGCCTTTGACAAGGATGGCAATGCACTCCACTTTTTCTATACGCTGTATCAGTACGGCACTCCCGCATGGCAAGCCATCAAGGGATTTGCCTGGCACCGTGAAGCCGGTTGCTGATCAAGGCTGACGCGCGTGCACACACACTCCCGCTGAATAAGTCGCCGCAATACTGCGGTCATCGCCCAGCATCGCCAGCGCGAACAGTTGTTCTTCGAGGCTGTCGGTGGTGGCGCTGCGGCGTGCCAGCAGGGGCGTGGCCTTGGGGTCGAGCACGATGAAGTCGGCTTCGCAGCCGGCGCTGAAATTGCCGATGGTGCCTTCCAGCTGCAGCGCTCTTGCGCCGCCCAGCGTGGCCATGTAGAACATGCGTTGCGCCGCCAGATGGACGCCGCTCATGCGGCCTACCTTGTATAACTCATTCATGGTGACCAGCATCGAAAAGCTGGTGCCGCCGCCGACGTCGGTGGCCAGTGATACCGGCATCTGCAATCTGTCGGCGGCGGCGAAGTCGAACAAGCCGCTGCCGAGGAACAGATTGGAGGTCGGGCACACGGTCGCCACGGATCTGGTGGCGGCCATGCGCGCGCGGTCGGCGTCGTCGAGCCAGATACAGTGGGCGAACAGGGCGCGTTCGCGCATCAGGCCGCAACGGTCGTAGACATCGAGATAGCTGCGGGCGTCGGGGAACAGTTGCTTGACCCACGCCACCTCATCGGTATTTTCGGCGACGTGGGTCTGGATATACGTATCCGGATATTGGGTGGCCAGTTCGCCGGCCAGTTTCAATTGTTCGTCGCTTGATGTTGGTGCGAAGCGCGGCGTGATGGCGTACAGTTGGCGGCCCTTGTTATGCCAGCGGCGGATCAGGTCGGCAGTGTCGCGGGCGCTGCTTTCCGGTGTATCGAGCAAGAACTCCGGGGCATTTCTATCCATCAGCACCTTGCCGGCGATCATGCGCAGATTGCGTGCATGGCTGCGGCTGAAGAAGGCATCGACCGATTGCGGATGCACGGTGCAATAGACGGCAGCGGTGGTGGTGCCGTTGCGCAGCAATTCAGCGAGAAAGAAATCGGCCACTTCGGTGGCATGCGAATTACTGCCGAAGCGGCGTTCGGTCGGGAAAGTGTAGGTGTTGAGCCAGGGCAGCAGGCCGGAGGCCGGCGAGCCGATGATGTCGGTTTGCGGATAGTGAACGTGGGTGTCGATGAAGCCGGGCGCGATGATCTTGCCGCGATAGTCGTGCACCTCGCAGCCGGCCGGCAGCGTCGGCACCAGTTTGCTGTAGTTGCCGGCGGCCACCACTTTGCCGGCGGCCACAATCAACAGGCCATCGGTATGCCACAGCGTGGCGTCGTCATCGAAGGCGGGATCGTTACGGAAATGGAGCAGGCTGGCGCGATAGGCTTGCACGTGGGAAGTCATGATGGTCCTTGATCTTGGCTGGTGCCGGCGCACGCGGAACGGAACCGCAAATGCACCGGCGTCAGGCCACAACTGAATGAGAGGGTAGAGCGATTACTGCTGCAGGCGACGGTCCGGACTGTTCAGTGCCGGCCGTCCAGCAGGTGTGTCGCGAGTACTACGCCTGGCTTTCGTTGTGGTTGCTGCGCTCGCAGTTCCCATAATTGCATCAGTTGCGCCACCACCGCAATCGCGATGCTGGCGGGTTCCTTGCCATAGATGCCCGGAATGCCGATCGGGCAGGTCATCTTGTTCAACTGTTCCGGCTTGATACCGCGCTCTTGCAGGCGGTGCTCGAATTGTTTGCGCTTGGTGTACGAGCCGATCAGGCCGAACCAGGCGATATCCTTGCGCTTCAGAATGCGTTCGCTGAGTTGCTGATCCAGCGCGTGGCTGTGCGTCATCACCAGAAAGTAGGCGCCCGGTTCCGCCTGATCGACCATGGCGTTGGGCACATCGGTGGCTTCCAGCGTCACTTGCAGTGGCAGGTCGGCCGGGAACATGTCTTCGCGTTCATCGACCCACAGGATACGGCATGGCAGCGTCCCCAGCACCCGCACAATGGCGGCGCCGACATGGCCGGCGCCGAACAGCACCACTTGCGGCTGATGGGCGCGGCAGCGATCCAGCAGCCAGCGCTGGCCATCGCGGTCGGTGGCGATATGGGTGCCGTTGGCATCGCGGAACATGGTGGCCGTGAGACCGTTGTCAGGTGCGCTGTGGTCACAGGCTTCACCTTCCAGTTCATACAGCAGCGTCGGCGTCTCCGATTCCAGCGCGACGGCGCGCCAGACGTCGATGCCATCACGCCAATGCTGTTCCAGCGCATTGAGCAGCAGGCCGGTATTCGGTTCGCGCACGCGATCGACCCGTTCGAACGCGAGAAACACGACACCGCCGCAACACTGCCCCAGGCTCGGGCCGAGTGCAATGCGCTCGAGCCGGCGCACGCTGCCCGGCAGCACCGGGTCGGCATCCAGCATGGCACGTGCAATCTGCGCCGCGCGCCATTCCAGATGGCCGCCGCCGATGGTGTCGTACTGATCGCTGGCCGTATACACCATGCGCGCACCAGCCTCACGCGGCGTCGACCCTTGACTGGTCGCTACCGTTACCAGTACTGCCGGGGTGGCGCTGGTGTGCAAGTCTTTCAGTGCGGCGAGCCAGGTGCTCATGAATTCTCCTCAAAAGATATACGGTTATTGTAGGGCTTATTGCATCGCTTATTGTGTCGCTTGTTGCACGGCGCCACGCGCAGCCTTGACGGCGTCCACGGCATCGAGAATTGCTTCGCTGGTCGCCGGCGCCCGCAACGGCGGATTGATGCGCTTGTCACCGACGGCGGCAACGGCGTCGCGGATCGCCAGGAATACCGAGAACGGCAACAGCAACGGCGGCTCACCGACGGCCTTGGAGCGGTGGATGCTGTCTTGCACGTTGCTGTTCTTGAACAGCTTGACCCGAAAATCTGCCGGGCAATCCGAAATCGCCGGAATCTTGTAGGTCGACGGCGCATGCGTCATCAGCTTGCCATCCTTGTTCCACCACAATTCTTCGGTGGTCAGCCAGCCCATGCCCTGAATGAACGCGCCTTCGACCTGGCCCAGATCAATCGCCGGGTTGAGTGCTTCGCCGGCATCGTACAAGGCATCGGCGCGCAACAGTTTCCATTCGCCGGTGAGGGTATCGATCACCACTTCCGAGACCGAAGCGCCGTAAGCGTAGTAATAGAACGGATGACCATTCATGGTCTTGGCGTTCCAGTGCACGCGCGGGGTTGAGTAAAAGCCGTCGGACCACAACTGGATGCGCGCGGTGTAGGCCAGCATCACCAGTTCCGGGAAACTGAGCGATTGGGCACCGGCGCTGACGATGCCATCGGCAAAGCGGACTTCGGCCACATCGACACTAAAACGCTGCGCCACAAATGCCGCCAGTCGTTCGCGAATCTGCAAGGCCGCATGTTGCGCGGCTTTGCCGTTGAGATCGGTGCCGGTGGAGGCGGCAGTGGCGGAGGTGTTGGCGACCTTGCTGGTGTCGGTGGCAGTACAGCGCACCCGGTCCAGCCCGAGACCAAGCGCATTGGCGACTACCTGCGCCACCTTGGTATTGAGACCCTGACCCATTTCGGTGCCGCCGTGATTGACCAGTACCGAGCCATCGGTATACACGTGCACCAGCGCACCGGCCTGATTCAGATGCGGCACATTGAAGGAAATGCCGAACTTGACCGGCGTCAGCGCCAGGCCTTTTTTCAGGATCGGGCTGGCGGCATTGAAGGCATCGATGGCGCGGCGGCGTTCCTGGTATTGGCTGCTGACTTCCAGTTCATCGACCAGTTCGTGAATGATGTTGTCTTCCACCTTTTGGCCGTAATGCGTGACGTTGCGCGCATCCGGACCGTCGGCATCGCTGCTGCCGTAGAAGTTGGCGCGTCGTACCGCCAGCGAGTCCAGACCCAGATTGCGGGCGATTTCATCGACGATATATTCAATCGCGATAGCGCCTTGCGGTCCGCCGAAGCCGCGGAACGCGGTGTTCGATTGGGTATTGGTCTTGCCGCACATGGCGTGGATTTCGACATCCGACAGATAATAGGCATTGTCGAAGTGACAGACAGCACGGGTGGCGACCGGACCCGACAAGTCGGCGGAAAAGCCGGCGCGCGAAATCATGTCGATGCGGGCCGCCAGAATACGGCCGTTGTCATCATAGCCGACTTCATAATCGTAGGCGAAGCAGTGGCGCTTGCCGGTGACGATCATGTCGTCATCGCGGTCGGCGCGCAGCTTGACCGGACGCCGCAGGCGCGCGGCGCCGACCGCAGCGGCGCAGGCCCACAGTGCCGATTGCGATTCCTTGCCGCCGAAACCGCCACCCATGCGGCGGCATTCGACCAGTACATCATGCGAAGACACATGCAAGACATGCGCTACGTGATGTTGCATTTCGCTTGGATGTTGGGTCGAGCAGTGGACATGCATGCCGCTGCCTTCCTTGGGAATGGCGTAGGAAATCTGGCCTTCCAGATAAAACTGTTCCTGACCGCCGACATCGAACTTGCCTTGCAGCTTGTGCGGCGCAGTGGCAAAGGCGGCGACGGCATCGCCGCGTTTCAGGTGCATTGGTGGCAGCACATAGGATTGCGCAGCATGGGCGGCACGCGGTGTCAGGATGGCCGGCAGTTCGTCATATTCGATGACGCCCAGACGGGCAGCGCGGCGGGCGGCATCGTGGCTTTCGGCAACTACCAGGAAGATGGGCTGGCCAATGTATTGCACCAGGCCATCGGCCAGTACCGGGTCGTCGTGGATGATGGCGCCGCATTGGTTTTCGCCGGGAATATCATCGGCGGTAAATACGGCCACCACGCCGGGGGCTGCCTTGACTTTGCTGAGGTCGATGCTGCGAATGGTGGCATGGGCTTTTTGCGACAAGCCCAATGCGCCATGCAGCGTGCCTTGCAATTCGACGATGTCGTCGGTATAGGTGGCTTCGCCGGTGACGTGCAGAATCGCCGATTCGTGCGGATGCGGTTTGCCGACTTCCTTCCAGGCTGGCGCGGCCGCCAGTTTTTCAGACATGAATTGTTCGGTTTGCTTGTTCATCATGATCCTTGGTAACGCATTTCTCTTGCTGCCTCAAGCAATCTGTGTCGCGGCAGTACCCAGCGCGAAAGCGCGCAGCGAGGTGGGCGCCAGCGGCGCCTCGGCCCGGGTTTCCAGCCAGTAGCGATATAACAGATTCTGCGCCGTTTTCATGCGGTATGCCGATGAGGCGCGCATATCCGATAACGGTGCGTAATCCTGCGCCAGCAGGGCGATGGCAGCTTGCACATTGGCCTCGTTCCAGTCCTTGCCATTGAGCGCGGCTTCCGCCAGTGCCGCCCGTTTCGGGGTCGCCGCCATGCCGCCGTAGGCGATGCGGGCAGCCGTCACCTTGCCATCGGCGAGAGCGAACGCAAAGGCGGCGCATACCGCAGAAATATCCTGATCGAAGCGCTTCGACAATTTGTAGGTGCGGAACACGATGCCGGGACGCGGTAACGGAATCCGCACCGCCTTCACGAATTCATTCGGCAGCAATGCCGATTTTTGATAGGCCAGATAAAAATCTTCCAGCGGCATGCTGCGTTCACCATCGACACCATGCAAGACGATGTGGGTGCCGAGCGCAATCAGCCACGGCATCGAGTCGCCAATCGGCGAGCCATTGGCGACATTGCCGCCGAGCGTGCCGGCATTGCGCACCGGCAGCGAAGCAAAGCGTTGCCACAGTTCCGACAACTCTTGCGGGTAATGCGCATGTGCCGCCGCATAAGATTTTTCCAGCGTGACGCCGGCGCCGATCTGCAACCAGCCATCCGCTTCGCTGATGCTTTTCAATTCGTCGACCTGGCCCAGGTAGATGATGTCGCCAAGGTCGCGCATGTGTTTGGTGACCCACAAGCCGACATCGGTGGAGCCGGCCAGAATGCGCGCCTTCGGCAGTTCGGCGCGCAAGGCCGAGAGTTGCGCCAGCGTGCGTGGGGCATGAAAGGTCTGGCCGTTATAGCTGACGCTCAGAGGTTCGCGGCGCTGCAAGCCGCGCAAGGCATCCGCCACCTGCGCGCGGTCAAAGCGCACGCCGGGCAATTCGCCCATGCGCCGCGCGGCATCGATGATGGGGCGGTAACCGGTACAGCGGCACAGGTTGCCGGACAGTGCGTCATCGATCTCGCGGGTAGTCGGCGCGATATCGCTTTGTTCATGTTGCAGATACAGGTTCCACAGCGACATCACAAAGCCGGGCGTGCAAAAGCCGCATTGCGAACCGTGACATTCGACCATCGCCTGTTGCACCGGATGCAGGCAGCCATCGCTTTGCTTCAGATCTTCCACGGTGAACAAGGCCTTGCCATCGAGGGTCGGCAAGAATTGAATGCAAGAGTTGACCGTGTTGAGTTCCAGCCGCTCGCCACGCAGTTCGCCGACCACCACGGTACAGGCGCCGCAATCGCCTTCAGCGCAACCTTCCTTGGTGCCGGTGCAATGCAAGTCTTCGCGCAAATGCTGCAAAACGGTGCGCGTATTGGCCTGGCCTGCCACTTCATGCGTGGCGCCGCGAAAGTAAAAACGAATCGGTTCTGACATGGTCTGTTGGCTCTGTTGAAATACAAATACGAATGGCTGAATCAATGTCTCACTGCACTGCTGTTACGTCTGCTGATTTTTGCGCAATGACACTGTGGACCATGTCATTGCGCAAGCATCCTGCTTGTCTCCTGCGACGGCGCTGCCGATTGCCGCCGGCGCAGGACGTGTCATGTTCCTTAGCCGCCCAGATAAATCAGCTTGAACAGGAATACCGCAGCGATGATCCAGATCACCACCGAGACTTCCTTGATGCGGCCGGTCAGCAGCTTCAGTGCGGCATAGCTGATGAAGCCCAGTGCCAGACCGTTGGCAATCGAATACGTGAATGGCATGATCAGCGCAGTGATGACTGCCGGTACGCATTCGGTCGTATCGTTCCAGTCGATGTCGGCCAGTTCGCGCAACATCAGGCAAGCCACAAAGAACAGCGCCGGTGCCGTAGCGTAAGCAGGAACCACGCCAGCCAGTGGCGCCACGAACAGACACAGCAAGAACAACACGGCAATGGTGACTGCAGTCAGGCCGGTGCGACCACCAGCCTGCACACCCGCTGCACTTTCAATATAGGCGGTGGTGCTGGATGTGCCAAGCAGAGAACCCGCCACAATCGCGCCGCTGTCGGCCAGCAAGGCTTTGTTGATGCGTTCCATCTTGCCGTTCTTCAGGAGCCCGGCGCGTTGCGCCACGCCCATCAGGGTACCGGTGGCGTCAAACAGTTCGACCAGGAAAAACACCAGCACCACGTTGATCAGACCCATCGCCAGTGCGCCCTTGATGTCGAGCTGGAACAAGGTCGGTGAAATCGATGGCGGCGCCGAAAATACGCCGGTGAAATGGTTGCCGCCAAAGAAGAAACTCAATACCGTGACCGTCAAAATGCCGATCAGCATGGCGCCACGGAATTTCAGACGATCCAGTGCCACGATCACGATAAAGCCGATAGTGGCCAAGACTGCCGGCGCCTGATGCAAGTCGCCGAGCGACACCAGCGTGGCCGGGTTGGCCACCACAATGCCGGCGTTCTTGAGGGAGATCAGTCCGAGGAACAAGCCGATACCCGCCGGTATCGCGGTGCGCAGTGACGGCGGAATGCTGTCGATAATCAGTTCGCGGACCTTGAACAGACTGACCAGCAAGAACAGGCAGCCGGAAATGAACACCGCGCCCAATGCCGCCTGCCACGGCATGCCCATGCCTTTGACCACGGCATACGCAAAGTAGGCATTGAGCCCCATGCCCGGCGCCAGGCCGATCGGGTAATTGGCATACAAGCCCATGATCAGGGTGCCGACTGCCGCCGCCAGACAGGTGGCGACGAATACCGAATCCTTGGGCATGCCGGCGTCGCCCAGAATCGAGGGGTTGACGAAAATGATGTAGGCCATCGTCAGAAAGGTGGTCAGGCCTGCCAGCAATTCTGTGCGGACGGTGGTGCCGTTGTCGCTCAGCTTGAAAAACTTGTCCAGAAAAGTCATCTGTGTGTCTCCTGATTATTGTGCTTTTGTATGTGCGTTCATATTCTTCGCTGCCGATCCTGTCCGGAGGCGGGCTGCGACATGCCGCAGGTACCGGCGGGCGGCCTCATTCCGTTGTGGATCGTGCTCAGCGTCTGTAATGTCCTCTAAATTTAAAGGTGCAATGTAAGTCATATGAAATATTCACTATAGGTTTGCGGATATATGGTCGGCGTGGCCCGAAAACAGGGCAAAATCCGGCCCGGCAGGTGCCTCATTTGTGGCGTTGGCGGCCATTCGGATCAGGCTTTGGTCCAGTAGCCGGGTTGCGCATAGACTTCTTTCAGATAGTCGATGAAAAACCGAGTCTTGGCCGGCAAATGGCGTTGTTGCGGGTAGACCGCCATGATGTCGTAGTGCGGCAGCGCATAGTCATCCAGCACGGTGATCAGGGCGCCGGTCGCCAGTTGCGCCTGAATTTCCCAGGTTGAGCGCCACGCCAGACCCAGACCTTCGCTGGCCCAGCGGTGCAGCAATTCACCATCGTTGCAATCGAGATTGCCTTGCGCCTTGACGATCACCGGTTTGCCGTTTTGCTGAAAATACCAGCCGCGCTGTTGTCCGCCTTGCAAGTTGAAGGCCAGACAATTGTGTTGCGCCAGATCATCCAGCGTCTTTGGAATACCGTTGCGGTGCAGATACTCCGGCGCCGCACATACCACGCGCCGGTTGCTGGCCAGCTTGACGGCCACGAAACTGGGTTCGATCACGCCGCCGATGCGAATGCCGAGGTCATAACCTTCGCGCACCAGATCCACCACGCGGTCGGTCAGATTGAACGATATCTGGACTTCCGGATTGGTCGCCAGGAAGTGCGGCGCATGCGGCGCCACATGCAAACGGCCATAAGCCGCCGGGGTCGACACCACCAGATGGCCGGTGGCTTTGTGACGACCTTCGGCAATGCTCTTTTCCGCGACTTCGATTTGCTCCAGCAACTTGCGGGAGTGGTCGAGGAACACGCTGCCTTGTTCGGTCAGTGTCAGATGGCGGGTAGTGCGATGCATCAGTTTGGTACCGAGCCGTTTTTCCAGCGCATCGATACGCCGGCCCAACATCACCGGGGTGATATCAGCCTCCAGTGCAGCGGCCGCCAGGCTGCCTTTGTCGACTACCGACACGAAGGCTTCGATCTGTTTGAGTTTGTCCATAAAACCTCTTGATTAGATACTTTTCGTATATTTCCATACTTTTTGTATTGAATAAACAGATATTTCATCCTCTTATCGTGCGAAATTATTCCGGATAGCATGTGCCTCAAGAACTGAATACGTGCAGAGAAATTCGTCGGCAGTCGCCCGGTCCGCTCTGCACATGGCATAACCTGGAGGATATATGGCAAAGATGAAAGCAGTAGACGCCGCAGTATATGTACTGGAAAAAGAAGGTTGCCTGCAGGCATTCGGTGTGCCGGGTGCAGCGATCAATCCATTCTACGCGGCACTCAAGCGGCATGGCGGCGTCAAGCATGTGCTGGCACGTCACGTCGAAGGTGCGTCGCACATGGCAGAAGGTTATACCCGCGCCAATCCCGGCAATATCGGTTTGTGCATCGGCACTTCCGGTCCGGCCGGCACCGATATGATTACCGGCTTGTATTCGGCGCAGGCGGATTCGATCCCGATCCTTTGCGTCACCGGGCAGGCGCCGCGTGCGCGTCTGTATAAAGAAGATTTCCAGGCAGTCGATATCGAGTCGATTGCCAAGCCGGTCACCAAGTGGGCGGTCACCGTGCGCGAACCGGCGCTGGTGCCGCGCGTATTCCAGCAAGCATTCCATCTGATGCGTTCCGGCCGTCCCGGCCCGGTGTTGATCGATATGCCGTTTGACGTACAAATGGCCGAGATCGAATTTGATCCCGATACCTATGAACCGCTGCCGGTCTATCGGCCATCGGCATCGCGCGCCCAGATCGAAAAAGCGCTGAGCATGCTGAATGCCGCCGAGCGGCCATTGCTCACCATCGGTGGCGGCGTGATCAATGCCGACGCTTCGGCGCTGGCGGTGGAATTCGCCGAGCTGACCGGCGTACCCGTGATTCCGACCCTGATGGCATGGGGGGCGATTCCCGATGACCATCCGCAAATGGCGGGCATGGTCGGTTTGCAAACCAGTCATCGTTACGGCAACGCCAGCATGCTGGCTTCCGACTTCGTGCTCGGTATCGGCAATCGCTGGGCCAATCGCCATACCGGCTCGGTCGATGTCTTCACCAAGGGTCGCAAGTTCGTGCACGTGGATATCGAACCGACCCAGATCGGCCGCGTCTTCGGTCCGGATTACGGCATCGTGTCCGATGCCAAGGCCGCATTGACACTGTTCATCGAGGTGGCGAAAGAGTGGCAGGCCGCCGGCAAGTTGCCGGATCGTTCAGCGTGGCTGGCCGAGTGTCGGGAGCGCAAGCGCACCTTGCAGCGCCGCACCAATTTCACCGAAGTGCCGATCAAGCCGCAACGCGTCTACGAAGAAATGAACAAGGCCTTCGACCGCAACACGTGCTACGTCAGCACCATCGGCCTGTCGCAGATCGCTGCCGCGCAATTCTTGCATGTGTACAAACCGCGCCACTGGATCAATTGCGGTCAGGCCGGCCCGCTCGGCTGGACCATCCCGGCTGCACTCGGGGTCTGCGCTGCCGATCCGCAACGCAAGGTCGTGGCGATTTCGGGCGATTACGACTTCCAGTTCATGATCGAAGAACTGGCGGTGGGTGCGCAATTCAATCTGCCGTATCTGCATGTGGTGGTGAACAACTCCTACCTCGGGCTGATCCGTCAGGCGCAACGCGGTTTCGAAATGGATTACTGCGTGCAGCTGGCATTCGAGAATATCAATGCGCCGGAACTCAACGGCTATGGCGTCGATCACGTGGCGGTAGTGGAAGGTCTCGGCTGCAAGGCGATCCGCGTGCGGGACCCGAATGCAATCCAGGATGCGTTTGCGCAAGCCAAGCGCTGGATGGAAGAGTATCGGGTGCCGGTGGTGGTGGAAATCATTCTGGAACGGGTGACCAATATTTCAATGGGTACCGAGATTGATGCGGTCAATGAGTTTGAAGAACTGGCGACGCGGCGGGAGCACGCGCCTACGGCGGTCAGTTTGCTGGATTGAGGTTTGGCTTTGGTTCTTTCTGCGGTGAAGCAAGCGGGGGGCTCTCCTGTGGGCAATGCCGAAGGCGAGCCGGCATTACGTTTCCGCATTGAGTCGCTGCCGTTGGGGACGGGTGGTAATCGGATAAAGAAGCGAAACTTGTCTGAGCGCAGCGAGCTTCCCGATTGCCGCCTGGCACCAACGGGAACCCGAAGGGCAGCGGCTTTGCGGTCGTCTTCTTTTGCTTGCTTTTCTTGACGAAGCAAGAAAAGTGAGTAGCTGCGGGGCTACCCCCCGCTTGCTTCACCGAAGAGAGAAAAAACAAAACAGCAACAACAAAACAGCAACAACAAAAAAATCATCAACGATTCAATTATCCGCAATACAAAAATACGCAAAGGAGTATCCATCAATGACCAAGCTTGCCGCCAACCTCACCATGCTGTTCACCGAGCTGCCTTTCATGGAGCGCTTTCGCGCTGCCGCTCAGGCCGGCTTCAAGGGGGTGGAATTTCTGTTTCCCTATGCCTTCCCGCCGCAGGAAATCGCCGAACAGTTGCGCAAGAATGAGCTGGAACTGGTGTTGCACAATCTGCCGGCCGGTAACTGGGAAGCCGGCGAGCGCGGCATTGCCTGCCACCCGGATCGCATCAGCGAATTCCGTCAGGGCGTCGATGAAGCGATTCGCTATGCCGGCATCCTCGGCGTCAAGCAACTCAACTGCCTGGTCGGGATTGCACCGCAAGGGGTGAGCGCTGAGCGCGTGCGCAGTACCTTGCTGGACAACCTCAAATTCGCCGCCGACAAATTGCAAGCCGCCGGCATCCGGCTGCTGATTGAACCGATCAATCATTTCGACATTCCCGGCTTTTATCTGAACACCACCAAACAGGCGGTGGAGCTGATCATGGTCAGCGGTTCCGGCAATCTGTTCGTGCAATACGACATCTATCACATGCAACGCATGGAAGGCGAACTGGCCAACACCATCAAAGCCAATCTGTCGCTGATCCGGCATGTGCAACTGGCGGACAACCCGGGACGCGGCGAACCGGGCAGCGGCGAAATCAATTACCGCTACCTGTTCGGCTTCCTCAACGAGATCGGTTACACCGGCTGGATCGGTTGCGAATACAAACCGCGCGCCGGTACGGTGGACGGTCTGGGCTGGCGTGCGGCACACGGCGTTTGACTATTTCGGGTTTGAACACTTTATAGATACAGGAGAATCATCATGGCAAAAGTAGGCTTTATCGGACTGGGCATCATGGGCGCGCCAATGGCGGAGAATCTGCAAAAGGGCGGCCACAAGCTGTATCTGCATGACCAGAAAAATCCGCCGGCTGCGCTGATCGAAGGCGGCGCCACGGTCTGTACTTCCGGCGCCGAAGTGGCCAAGCGTGCCGATATCGTGATCGTGATGGTACCCGATACGCCACACGTGGATGCCGTGTTGTTTGGTGAGAAGGGCGTGGCCGAAGGCTTGTCGGCCGGCAAGCTGGTGATCGACATGAGTTCGATTTCGCCGATTGCCACCAAAGGCTTCGCCAAAAAAATCAACGCGCTTGGTTGCGAATATCTGGATGCGCCGGTATCCGGCGGTGAAGTCGGCGCCAAGGCAGCCTCGCTGACTATCATGGTGGGCGGGAACGAAGCGGCATTCAATGATGCCAGGCCCTTGTTCGAATTGCTCGGCAAGAACATCACGCTGGTGGGTGGCAATGGCGATGGCCAGACCACCAAGGTCGCCAACCAGATCATCGTGGCGCTGAATATTCAGGCCGTGGCCGAAGCGTTGCTGTTTGCCTCCAAAGCCGGCGCCGATCCGGCCCGCGTGCGGCAGGCATTGATGGGCGGCTTTGCGGCATCGCGGATTCTGGAAGTGCATGGCGAACGCATGGTCAAGCGCACGTTTGCGCCGGGCTTCCGTATCGAATTGCATCAGAAGGATTTGAATCTGGCCCTGCAAGGGGCGAAGGCACTCGGCGTCAGTTTGCCCAATACCGCCGCCGCCCAGGAATTGATGAACTCATGCGCGGCGCATGGGTTGAGCGGCCTCGATCATTCGGCGCTGTGCCGCGCCATTGAGCTGATGTCGAACCATCAGATCGCAGAAGGCTGAAGTCATACGCCATTGCGATTTGCCGACTGGCGGCGGGCCTGAATCTCGCCGCCAGTTTTTTATCATGCCTGTTGAGGAATTCCATGCCGCTTCATCCCCGCCAGTTTTTGCTCGATCTGTATGCCAGCGCAGTTGCGGCGGCCAGTGCAGAAAAGTCGTTGCCGCCTTATTTGTCACCCTATCTGCCACGACCCGCAGCCGGTCGCACGATTGTGATCGGTGCCGGCAAGGGCGCGGCGGCGATGGCGCAGACGCTGGAACAGCATTGGCAAGGACCGCTGTCGGGACTGGTGGTGACGCGTTACGGGCATGGCGCTGATTGCCGCCGGATCGAAGTGATCGAAGCTGCGCATCCGGTGCCGGATGAAGCCGGTCGCGGCGCTGCCGCCCGCATGTTGCACATGGTACAGGGCTTGCAGGCCGACGATCTGGTGCTGTGCCTGATTTCGGGCGGAGGGTCGGCGTTGCTGGCATTGCCGGCAGAGGGTATTTCACTGGCCGACAAACAGGCATTGAACAAGGCGTTGCTGCACAGCGGCGCTACCATTTTTGAAATGAATTGCGTGCGCAAGCATTTGTCGGCCATCAAAGGCGGACGGCTGGCACTGGCTTGTGCACCGGCGCAGGTGGTGACGCTGATGATTTCGGATATCCCCGGCGACGATCCCGGCATCATCGCCAGCGGCCCGACGCTGGCCGATGCTACGACCTGTGCCGATGCCTTGGCGGTATTGCGCAAGTACGCGATCAATGTACCGCCGGCAGTGTTGCAACATCTGGAATCGGGGGCCGGTGAAACGCCGAAGCCCGGCGATGCGCGGCTGGCCGGCAATACCCATCACGTGATTGCCACCGCGCAGCAAGCCTTGCAGGCAGCGGCGGCGACCGCGCGCGCGGCCGGGGTGACACCGTATATCTTGTCGGATGACATGGAAGGCGAGGCCCGCGATATTGCACTGGCGCATGCGGCCATTGCGCGCCAGGTGGCCGTGCATGGACAACCGTTTCAAAAACCGTGCGTCCTGATTTCCGGTGGTGAAACCACCGTCACGGTACGCGGCAGCGGACGCGGCGGCCGCAATGCCGAATTCCTGCTGGCGCTGGCCAATGCGCTCGACGGTGCCGAGGGAGTCCATGCAATTGCCTGCGATACCGATGGCATCGACGGCTCGGAAGACAATGCCGGTGCCGTGTATCAGCCGGATTCGCTGGCGCGGGCGCAGCAACACGGATTACAGCCGCGCGCCATGCTCGACAACAACGATGGTTACGGATTTTTCAGTGCGCTCGATGATCTGGTGGTGAGCGGTCCGACCCGCACCAACGTCAACGACTTTCGCGCCATCCTGATTCTGTAAGCAAGTAACCCCGGTCCGGATGTCCTCGCGCCGCATTTTTTCACATTCCCTATTTCAAGGAGGCCGT
Source organism: Herbaspirillum autotrophicum (assembly GCF_001189915.1). Taxonomy (GTDB): domain Bacteria; phylum Pseudomonadota; class Gammaproteobacteria; order Burkholderiales; family Burkholderiaceae_D; genus Herbaspirillum; species Herbaspirillum autotrophicum. The sequence continues at coordinate 13,605 of NZ_LFLS01000013.1, read as the reverse complement.
CCATGCGACGCCAACGTCAAGCAAAAATCGTCGCCACGCTCGGCCCCGCCAGCGATAGCCGCGACATGATTCAGGCGCTGTTCCAGGCCGGCGCTGATGTGTTTCGTTTCAATTTCAGTCATGGCAGTCATGCCGATCATCAGGCCCGCTATCAAATAGTGCGCGAAGTCGAACAGCGGGTCGGCCGCCCGATTGCGATTCTGGCCGATCTGCAAGGGCCGAAATTGCGTGTCGGCCAGTTCAGTACCGGCAAGGTCATGCTGGAAGCCGGTCAGGAATTCACGCTCGACAGCGACACCTCGCCCGGCGACCAGCGCCGCGTCTGCCTGCCGCATCCGGAGCTGTTTGCCGTTATCGGCACCGGTCAGTCACTGTTGCTCGATGACGGCAAGTTGCGCTTGCAGGTCGTGGACGCCGCCAATGGCAGCATTCGCACTCGCGTAGTCAATGGCGGCGTGCTGTCGGATCGCAAAGGCGTCAATGTGCCGGATGCGGTGCTGCCGATTCCGGCCCTCACGGAAAAAGATAAACGCGATCTGGCATTTGCGCTGGAACTCGGGGTCGACTGGATTGCCTTGTCGTTCGTACAGCGGCCGGAAGATGTATTGGAAGCGCGGGCACTGGTGGCGGGGCGGGCAGCAATTCTGTCCAAGCTGGAAAAGCCGGCGGCGCTGGACCGGCTGGAAGAAATCGTGCAAGTCTCGGACGCCATCATGGTGGCGCGCGGCGACCTTGGGGTGGAGCTGCCACCCGAACGGGTACCGGGAACGCAAAAGCGTATCTTGCGTGTCTGCCGGCAACTCGGCAAACCGATCGTGATCGCGACTCAAATGCTGGAATCGATGATCGTCAGTCCGGTGCCGACGCGGGCCGAAGTGTCGGATGTGGCCAGCGCCATTTACGACGGTTCGGACGCGGTGATGCTGTCGGCCGAATCGGCCAGCGGAGCCTGGCCGGTGGAAGCGGTGGCGATCATGGACCGCATCATCAATGAAGTCGAACGCGATCCGCTGTATCGCAACATGCTCGATGCGCAACATGAAAAGCCGCAAGCCAATCGCGCCGATGCCATCTGCTCGGCATTGCGTGACGTGACCCAAATTGTCGGCGCGACGGCCACCGTGACCTACACCAGCTCGGGTCACACCAGCTTGCGTGCTGCACGTGAACGGCCGATGGCGCCGATCCTGAGTATCACGCCGCGCCTGACTACGGCACGCCGGCTGGCATTGGTATGGGGCGTGCATTCCACCATCAGCGATCAGATTCATAATGAAAGCGAAATGGTCAACGCCGCCTGCCAGACCGCATTGCGAGAAGGCTTCGCCAAACCTGGCGATCAGATTGCGATTACTGCCGGCATGCCGTTCGGACAACCGGGCAGCACCAATCTGTTGCGGCTGGCGGAAGTGTGGGGATAAGCGCAGTTCAGGCGCAAGCGGGCAGATAAAGACCAGAGCCCATCCCGCAACGGCGCGGAACAGGCCCTGGGTACCGCCATGAAATCGTGTTGCTCAAGATTGCCAGGATCATCCCGACGATGTCCGGGCACTGCTTTTTCTGGCCACAGCCATGGGAAAGACGATCTTGCCTCACGCAGAATGCGCTTGCCATTGTGATCAGATTGCGCAGTCCGGTGCAGATAATATTCTTGCTTCAGCAATGGATATATTTTGTCGGCATTGAAGTTTTATCGATAGAGAAAAAAATGAAAAATCCAGTCGATATTATTTGGATGTTTCTTCTCGTATTGCGGAGATGCTTGTCGCCCTGTCGCCCGACGCGACACTGAACCGGATCAACGTGCCTGCGCCGCCGGGACATTGCCGCTGAACTGTATCAACAGCACCCCTGCGATCAACAGCAGCGCGCCCAGCACCCGGCCGTAACTGAGTTGTTTGCTTGCCAGCCCCAGCAAACCGAAGTGATCCAATACCAGCGAGGTCAGCACCTGTCCGGCAATGGCGGCACCGATAAAGCCGCCGGCACCGAGCTTGGGCATCAGGATCAGCGTCAGCGAAATGAAAAACACGCCATAGACGCCGCCCGACCATAACCAGAACGGTGCCTTGCCGGCGAATTCAAACGTGGGCAACGGCACCCGCAACAGCAGCATGGCCGGCAGCAGCGCCGCGATGCTGACCAGCAACGACACCAGTGTGGCCCACAGCGGATGGCCGAGGCCGCGCCCCAGGCTGGCATTGACGCCACCCTGCAACGGGACCACGACGCCGGCGCTGACGGCGAGCAACAGCATGGCAAGAGATTGAATCAGCGGCATCATGTATCCTTCTTTAACGGCGGTGTTGCCACTGTATGGCGTTCCTCCGATCTTGTGAAATTCCCTTTTGCTATCTCCGTCATGCATGAAATGAATATACTGCGTCGCATTGACCTGAATTTGCTGGTGATACTGGATGCCTTGCTGGCCGAGCGGCATGTGACGCGCGCCGCCGAGCGCCTGCATCTGAGCCAGCCGGCGGTCAGCCATGCGCTGGCGCGCTTGCGTGAATTGCTCAACGATCCCTTGCTGGAGCGGGTCGGCAGCACCTTGGTGCCGACCGCGCGGGCGCAGGAACTGGCGCAGCCGCTGGCCGAGGTGTTAACGCAGGTGCAAGCCTTGCTGGCGCCCGAGACGTTTGATGCGGCGACCGCCAGCCGCAGTTTCCGGTTGGCCATGTCGGATTACGGTGCGGCGCTGCTGCTGCCGGGGCTGGTGCATGATTTGCGCAGTACCGCGCCCGGGATCGATCTGGTCGTGACGCAAGCCAGTCGCGAAACCATGCTGGAGCAACTGCTGGCCGGTGACATCGATCTGGCGCTGGGCGTATTCCCCTTAGTGCCGCCCGGATTGCGCTCGGTTACCTTGTTCGAGGAACATTTTGCCTGTCTGCTGGATCGCGCCGCATTGCCGGCCGGCGCGGCCTTGACGCTGCCTGCCTATCTGGCGCGTCCGCACGTGGTGGTGGAGATGCGCGGCGGGGGCGCAGCGGAAATCGGCCAGGCGCTGACGGCGATGCATGCACACCGGCGCGTCGCGGTATCGTTGCCGCACTGGAATGTGGCGCCGCAACTGATCGCCGGCACCGATCTGATTCTGACGGTCGCCGCGCGCGGCTTGCGCCAGATCGCCCATCCGCAACTGGCGGTGCTGCCGGTACCGTTCGCGCTGCCGGCATTTTCGTTCGTGATGGTCTGGCATCAGCGACGCGATGAAGAGCAGGGCTTGCAGTGGTTGCGCGAACGCATCGTCGTCAACAGCGGCGCCGATTAAATCGCGCTCCTTACTGCAACTGATGCGTCGCCGGCGTGATATCGATTTCCGTGCGCAGCGGCTTACCGCGTGACAGATTGCCGGCTTGCTGCTCAAGCTTGAAGATGCTGACCACCTGCATCAATTGATCGGCCTGATCCTGCAATGACTGCGCGGCAGCGGCCGACTGTTCGACCAGCGCCGCATTTTGCTGCGTGCCTTCATCGATCAGCGTGATGGCGCGGCCGACTTCGTCGATGCCGGCGCTTTGTTCCTGACTGGCGCCGCTGATGGCGCTGACGATGTCGGTCACCCGGCGCACGCTGGCGACGACTTCATCCATGGTGACCCCGGCCTGCTGTACCAGCTTGCTGCCGTTGCCGACTTTCTCCACCGAGTCATCAATCAGGGTCTTGATTTCCTTGGCGGCGGCAGCACTGCGCTGGGCCAGGCTGCGCACTTCGCTGGCGACTACCGCAAAACCGCGTCCCTGTTCGCCGGCACGCGCCGCTTCGACGGCGGCATTGAGCGCCAGAATATTGGTCTGGAACGCTATGCCGTCGATGACGCCGATGATGTCGACGATCTTTTTCGAGGACGCATTGATGGCTCCCATGGTATCGACCACCTGGCCGACCACGTTGCCGCCCTGGCGTGCGACATCCGAGGCCGATACCGCCAGTTGATTGGCTTGCCGTGCATTGTCGGCGTTTTGGCGCACGGTGGACGTCAGTTGTTCCATCGCGGAAGCGGTTTCTTCCAGTGAACCGGCTTGCTGTTCGGTGCGTGACGACAAGTCCATATTGCCGCGCGCGATTTCACCGGATGCGCTGGCAATGGTGCCGGTGCCATTGCGGACCTGGGTCACGATGTGATGCAGATTGTCATTCATGGTTTTCAGCGCCCCCATCAACTGACCGGTTTCATCGCCCGAGCGGATCACGACTTGCGTGCTGAGGTCGCCGTCGGCCACGCGTTTGGCAACATCGACCGCTTCATTGAGCGGGCGCGTGATGCTGCGCGAGACCAGCCAGCCGACGGCGACCGATAGCAGCAAGGTAATGCCGGCCAGAATATTGATGACGATACGGGCCTGGCCTGATTCAGTGCTGGCGGCATTGCCGGCAGCATCCATCAGGCCGCCCTGATAATCGAACATGGCATCGAGGGCGATGAAGTATTTCACTTGCAAGGGCATGAAGCTGTCTTGCAGATAGGCTTTGGCTTCATCGATCCGGCCTTCCTGCGCCAGCTTCAGCAGCGCGTCACGTGCCGGCACATAGTTGTCGCGCGCTTGCATGGCGGCCTGCACGTAACGTTTGTCATCCTCTGTTTTGGCAATCACCGCCACCTGGCTCAGGCCGGCATTCATCTTCTTGTCGGACGCCAGCGTATCGGCAACCAGTTGCCTGATTTTCGCGGTATCGCTGCTGAGCATGATGTCACGCAGATTCAAGGCAATCTTGTTGACTTCAATTTGCACCGCATTGGCCAGCACGGTTTTGGGGTAACGGTCTTTGGTGATCAGATTGATGCTGTTGCTGAGTTGCCCCAGTTGTGTATTGCTCAGGACCGTGATGGCGATCAGCAGGGCGATCACGATGCCGAAACCGAGCGTCAGGCGCTGGCCTATTTTCATGTTGACGATATGCATGGCGGTACCTCTGTGCGATGACGGAAGGCAGCAAGCGCTGCCGGGCAAATCAGACGATGACCCAAGACTTGTACCGGCGGCGTTGTGACGTTCCGGCATTGTTCCGATACCGGGGAAATGCGATGGCATTGCCCCGGACTGATACCACCGCAGTTCAGCGCGCGGCTTCGGCCAGTGCCAGCGCCAGCGCGTTGTGGCGTTCCAGTACTTGACCCAGTTCAATGGTGGTGCATTGACCGTCGCGCACTACCACGCGGCCATTGATGATGCTGCAGGCGACATTGGGCGGGGTGCAGAACACCAGTGCCGCAACCGGATCATGCAGGGCGCCGGCGAAACCGGTCTGGCGCAGGTCGAACATCACGATGTCGGCCGACATGCCGGGTTTGATGGCGCCGATATCATCGCGATTCAAGACCCTGGCACCGCCGAGCGTGGCGATTTCCAGCGCCTGCCGCGCGGTCATGGCGTCCGGTCCGAAGCCGACCCGCTGCAACAGCATGGCTTGCCGCACTTCACCCATCATGTGGCCGGAATCGTTGGAGGCACAGCCATCGACACCAAGGCCGACCGCCACGCCGGCATCAATCATCTTGCGTACCGGTGCGATGCCGGATGCCAGCCGCATGTTGGAACAGGGACAGTGCGCGATGCCGGTGCCGGTGCGCGCAAACAGATGGATCCCGGGTTCGTCCAGTTGCACGCAGTGCGCATGCCAGACATCGTGGCCGACCCAGCCGCAATCTTCGGCATATTCGGCCGGCGTCATATTGAATTTTTCGCGGCTGTAGGCAATGTCGCTGACGTTTTCTGCCAGATGGGTATGCAGTGAAACGCCGAAGTTGCGCGCCATCGTCGCCGATTCGCGCATCAAATCGCGCGACACTGAAAACGGTGAGCAGGGCGCGACCACGATGCGCTGCATGGCATGGCGGCTGGCGTCGTGGTACGTCTCGATCAGGCGCTGGGTGTCGCGCAAGATATCGGCTTCCTGTTCCACCACGCGATCCGGCGGCAAGCCGCCTTTGGATTGGCCGACACTCATCGAACCGCGCGCGGCATGAAAGCGCATGCCGATCTGCTGTGCCGCTTCCAGGCTGTCGTCGAGACGGCAACCGTTGGGGTAAATATACAAATGATCGCTGCTGGTAGTGCAGCCGGACAACATCAGTTCCGTCATTGCCGTTTGCGTCGAGACCCGGATCATTTCCGGCGTCAGGTTGGCCCAGATCGGATACAGATTGGTGAGCCAGTTGAACAGTTCACCATTCTGCGCCGCCGGCACTGCGCGCGTCAGGCTTTGGTACATGTGATGATGGGTATTGATCAATCCCGGCAGCACCACGTGATGACGGGCGTCGATCACCTCATCGGCAGTCTGCGGCAAGCTGGCGCCGGGGCCGACCTGTTCGATCACGTTGTCACGGATGAAGACCGCGCCACCGGCGATTTCTTCGCGCTGCGCATTCATGGTGACCAGCACCGTTGCGTTCTTGATTAAAAGAGTTTTGGACATGGTATGCCTGTTCAATGACACTATTTGGACGGCGACCGTGATTCGACAGTGCCGCGACATTCCCGGTGGTGGACCGGTTGCCAGTTACCGTTTTTGTATCGCCAAAAAACGGTAACCCAAAAAGGGTGATCGCAAACCATGCCCGCAGACGGGGCATGGCCAGACAGGACGATTAACCTTGGTGTTGCAGGGTGCTGCTGTGCTCAGGCTTTTGCTTTGAAACTGCGCAGGAAATCCAGCAAGATCTGGCCCGATACTTCGGCATCGTCAGCAGTCATGGTTTCCAGCGGATTGTGACTGATACCGCCGTTGCCGCAACGCGTGAACAGCATGGCCACGTCCGTCATGCGGGCAATCGCCATGGCATCATGGCCGGCGCCCGAGGCCAGCTGGAACGGACGCACGCCGGCACGTTCGGTGGCAGCCGACAATTGCTGCATCAGCCACGGCGCGCACGGGGCGGCCGCCGCGGAGACTGTTTGTTCCACTTTGCATTCGATATTGCGGCGCGCGCAGATGGCGGCGATCTGCTGCAATACATCGCTGGCGGCGGCATCGCGCACGCTGTCGACGGCGGCGCGGATATCGAGCGACAACATGCAGCGCCCGGGAATCACGTTGGTTGAGCCGTTCGGCACCTGCAACTGGCCGACGGTGCCGACCAGCGAGGCTTGCTGATCTTGTGCGCAGCGCTGTTCCACATACAACACGATTTCAGCCGCCGCCGCCGCCGCATCCTTGCGCATGGCCATCGGCGTGGTGCCGGCATGGCTGGCGACGCCGCGCAGTTCGACCAGATAGCGCGAGCTGCCGGCAATCGAAGTGACGATGCCGACCGGCAAATCGTGTTGCAGCAATACCGGCCCTTGTTCGATATGCACTTCGACATAGCCGAGCACGTCGGCCGGGTCGCGTGCAATCTGCGGAATGGTACTGACGTCATGGCCGGCTTGCGTGATCACTTCGCGCATGCTGATGCCGTCGCGGTCGGTGATGTCGAGCAGGGCCATGTCGAACTGACCGGTGACGGCGTTGCTGCCGAGGAAGGTGCTTTTGAAACGCACGCCTTCTTCTTCCGAAAAACCGATGATTTCAAAATGAAACGGCAAGGTTTCGCCGCGTTCATGCAAATGCCTGACGATGGCGATGGGCAGCAGGATGCCTTCGCGGCCATCGTATTTGCCGCCATTGCGTACCGTGTCGTAGTGGGAACCGGTGATCAGCGTCTTGGCGGCCGGGTCGGTGCTCAGGTAACGGCCGACCACATTGCCGACGGCATCAATGTGCACATGCATGCCGGCTTCGCGCATCCAGTGCGCCAGTTGGTCGGCAGTGCGACGGTGGGTCAGCGTCATGTAGGTGCAGGTAAGCGCATCTTCATCTTCGCTCCAGCCGCCGATTTCTTCGGCCCAGGCCATCACGGTATTGCCGATGGCCGGTACATGGCCGAGCAGATCATTGAGTCGCATCTCGGCAATGCGACCGATCTGGCGCAATGCTTCATGCAATTCGTCGACCGGCTGGTTGCGCAGGCGGCGACTGAAGGTGGCGATGATGGCTTGGCGTGTCAGGCCCTTGCCGGTCGGTCCCTTGACGGCGACGATGAACGGGAAGCCGAATTTGGCGTTGTAGTCGCTGTTGAGCTTTTGCAGCGTGGCGAATTCTTCCGGTGTGCACAGATGGAGACCGGCCTTGGCTTGTTCGCCGGTCGACTCGGCCGTCAATTCACCGGCAATCGCTGCTTTGCCCGCCAGCTCGGGGTGGGCGCGGATCAGGCCCAGCTGTTCTTCGCGGCTGGCTCCGGCGACCACTTCGTGCAAGGCTTGCTTGAGGGCAGTGATGTTGCGCAGCGGACGCTGGGCTGCCGCCCGTTCCGGAATCCATGGCGAATGTTCATAGATGCCGTGCAGGGTAGCGACGAAGGTGGCGATGTCGCAGTGATTGAGTTGTTCCAGAGTCGTCATGTGTTTCATGTACGTTATGTGCAGACTGGCAGGTTCCGCCTGGCCAATCCTGGTCTTGAATGCTGAAGCGGGCGGAACCCGCTGTACTTGAAGCTGATTGCCTGCGTTCAATGATCCGAGCTTTGTGCCGCTGCCATCGCATAGGCATCGACATCACGCACATCGCCACGGCCATTGAAGAACAGATTGAGTATGACGGCCATGGTAGATGCAAGCAATATGCCACTATGGAAAATGGTCGAGAGGAAGCCTGGCATTTTTTCGAAAAAGGTCGGGGCGACAATCGGGATCATGCCGACGCCGATACTGACGGCGACGATGAACAGATTATTGCGGTTGTGTTGAAAATCCACCTTGGCCAGAATCTTGATGCCGGTTGCAGCGACCATGCCGAACATCACGATACCGGCACCGCCGAGCACGAATTGAGGGATGGAGGCGGCCACGTGCGCCATTTTGGGGAATAATCCGAAGCCGATCAGAATCACGCCGGCGGCGATGCAGACATACCGGCTGCGGATGCCGGTGACCCCGACCAGACCGACGTTTTGCGAAAACGAAGTGTAAGGGAAGGTGTTGAATATGCCGCCGATCACGGTCCCCAGGCCATCGACCCGGAGTCCGCTGGCGAGCGCCTTGTCATCCACCTTCTTGCCGACGATTTCACCCAGCGCCATGAACATGCCGGTCGATTCGATCATGGTCACGATCATTACCAGGCACATGCTGATGATGGAACCGGCATCGAATTGCGGCCAGCCGTAATGAAACGGTTTGATCATGGCGAACCAGTCGGCATTGCCGAGACCGTCGAAGCTGATCTTGCCGAGCGTCAGCGCAATGATGAAGCCGACCACCATGCCCATCAGGACCGAAATGTTGGCGATGAAGCCTTTCATGTATTTGGTGATCAGCAGGATCGATATCAACACGATGGCAGCGATGCCCAGGCTCAGCGGCGAACCGTAATCGGGATTGGGAATCTTGACGAACACGCCGTCGACCAGTTTGCCGATGATGGGTTGGCCACCGGCGGCCCAGTTGATGCCGACTCCCATCAGCGAGACGCCGATGACGGTAATCACGGTGCCGGTGACGACCGGCGGAAAGTAGCGCATGAGCCGGCTCATATAGGGCGACGCCAGAATACAGAATATCCCGGACACGATCACCGCCCCATAGATGTGCAAGATGCTGAGGCCGGGGTTGTTGGCCATCGCCACCATCGGTCCCACCGCAGCAAAGGTGACGCCCATCATGACTGGCATGCGGATGCCGAATTTCCAGATGCCGAGACTCTGGATGATGGTGACCAGACCGCAGCAGAACAGATCGGCGCTGATCAGGTAAGCGATTTCGGATTTCGGCAAATTCAAGGCACCGCCGATGATCAGCGGCACGGCGATGGCGCCGGCATACATCACCAGTACGTGCTGCATGCCGAGGGCGGCGAGTTTGACTACGGGTAATCTTTCATCCACCGGATGGCTGGTGTTGGTTTCCATGGCTGTCTCCTGGGTTTTTATAGTTGACCCCGCAAAACTGTGCCAGCGTTGTTATGCCTTCTCGCCGTACGCAGCATACTGTCTCTGGCCGTGGTGCCTGACCGCAACAGTTTTGCATAAGTCTTGTTTTACCTTGCTTCGGGATCGCTCCTGAATGCAGGTTGGTGAGCCGATACTAAAGTAAATCGGACTGCCCAATATATAAGCCGGCGAATAGTGGATTTCGATGTTCAGATATATGCCTGAGGTGTACCCGGAGAAGTAAATGCTTAATTTGAAAGGGTTTTGGCCGCAGCGCTGACTTGTGCCCGCAACCATTTATGCTCGGTGGCCTGATGCACGCGCTCATGCCATAACTGGTAAAAACGCAAGGGTGGAAACTTGATCGGCACGGTATAGCTTTTGAGTGCCAGCGTCTTCTCGTAAAAGCTGGCGAATTGCTGGCCGGCCGTCAGCACCAGGTCGGTTTGCGCCACCATATAAGGCAGCATGCGGAAATGTGCCGATTCGACCACGACATTGCGATGCAGATTCTGTTTTTCCAGGAAGGAATCGATGGTGCCGTGATAACCCGGCAAGATTTGCGACGGCGCCGCATGCGGCAGGCTCAGGTAATCTTCGATGCTCATGTCGTCGCGGCCGGTGCGGCGGGCATAGGCGCAGTCGGAGCGCATCAGGCAGACAATCGGGTCATCGAACAGTTTGGACAGGTGCAAATGCGCCGGCGGTTCATCCCAGTTGGCGATCACCAGATCGAGTTCGCCATCCGACAGCAAGCGCACATAATCGGTTTCCGGTCCCAGCGCATGAATCACGATGTGGCTTTTCGGCGACTCGCGCCGCAGGCGGCCGATCATTTCCGTGAAAAACGGCGTATTCATGTAGTCCGGCGCGGCAATATGGAAGGTGCGGGCTTCTTCCTGCGGCACGAAGGCGGTTTTGGGAACAAACAACCGTTCGGTTTCATCCAGAATGCGCTTGGCCGGTTTGAGCAGGCTCTCGCCGTGCTGGGTCGGCACCATGCCGCGCGCGCCGCGCACCAGCAGCGGATCGCCGGTCAGTTCGCGCAATTTGCGCAATGAAGCCGAAATCGACGGCTGCGGCTGGTTCAGTTTAAGTGCCACGCGGGACACGTTTTTTTCACATAACAGCAAGTAAAGAATGCGTATCAGATGAATATCGAGATGGTCTGGCAGCCTGGACATCAGTTGTCTCCGGATAGGTAGTGGCATGGCAGGCTTCGTTATTAGTATAGGTAGCGAAGCCTCGCACATTCCGGATGCATTGTTGTATATCGGTTTGGATATGTCAAATATAAGCCAAATGCAATGTTTTGCGAGGGCTGGACGGTTATCGTTTCGTCATCCGGCAATAAAGCAAAAGATGCCGGGTGAGATCACAGGAGGAAATGGTTTCCGGTACGGCGGCAGTTGCTGCGGCAGACCGGAATCATGTATGGATATTACGGTCGCAGCGGCATGTCCGGGCGGCAGGACCAGAAGCAGCGCCTGACGCTGGCGCAAGTCTTGCTAATGGCAGATACGACCAATTCGGGATCTGAAACGCATCCGGAAATGCGTTCCGGGCCCTGCTCATTTGCAGAGCGCGCAGTGGCGGATGAGAATCAAACGTGGGGAAGACATGGAAGCATTATTCGTATCATATGGCGTCGAGTGGCTCAATCTGCTGGTGCGCTGGTTGCATCTGATTACCGGCATTGCGTGGATCGGCGCCTCGTTTTATTTCGTCTGGCTCGACAATTCGATCCGGCCGCCGAAGCCGGGCAGCGACCTGGCCAAGAAGGGCGTTTCCGGAGAATTGTGGGCGGTGCACGGCGGCGGTTTTTATAATCCGCAAAAATATCTGGTCGCGCCGCAAGAGCTGCCGGAAGAATTGCACTGGTTCAAATGGGAAGCCTACGCCACCTGGCTCAGCGGCTTCGCCATGCTGTTCATCGTCTATTACTTCAACGCCTCGGCCATGATGATCGACAAGTCGGTGGCTGATTTGTCGTCGTGGCAGGCCATCGGCACCGGCCTCGGCACATTGGTGGTGGGCTGGACGGTCTATGATGTGCTGTGCCGTTCGCCGCTGGGCAAGCGCGACGGTTTGCTCGGCATCATCATGTTCCTGTTCATCGTCGGCGCGGCTTATGTGCTGACCCATCTGTTGAGCGGTCGTGCTGCTTACATTCACGTCGGCGCCATGATCGGTACCATCATGGTCGGCAACGTACTGATGGTGATCATTCCGGGACAACGCAAGCTGGTGGAAGCGATGAAGGTCGGCAAGTCGCCGGATCCGATCTACGGCAAGCGCGGCAAGCAACGCAGCGTGCACAACAACTACTTCACGCTGCCGGTGCTGTTCATCATGATCAGCAACCACTACGCGATGACTTACACCCATGCCTACAGCTGGCTGGTGCTGGCCGCGATCATGGCTGCCGGTGTGTTGATCCGTCACTTCTTCAATCTGCGGCATGCCGGCAAGGTGTCGATCGGTTATCCGATTGCCGGCGTGGCACTGTTGCTGGCAGTAGCGATTGCGATTGCACCACGGCCGGCACCGAAGCCGGCAGTGGCTGCTGCTTCTGCAACTCCGGCAGTGACAGATACGGCAGCAGGTGCTGCGCCGGCCGCAGCAGTGGCAGCCGGACCGAGTGAATTCGAACGGGTGCAAACCGTGATTACCCAACGCTGTGTCAGTTGCCATGCAGCGCAGCCGACACAGCCGGGCTTTGCCACGGCGCCGAGCGGCATGATGTTGCAGACGCCGGATCTGATTCGCCAGCACGCCGCCAAGGTCTATCAGCGCGCAGTTCAGACCAAGGATATGCCGTTGGGCAACATGACCCACATGACCGATGAAGAACGGGCCCTGATCGGCGCCTGGTTCGAAGGCGGTGCCAAGTAAGCAGCACTCCTGCAGGTGCCCGGCCGGAGGCGAAGTCAGGACTGGCTTCGCCGGCCAAACTACACATGGCTTGCGCCCGTGCATGCAGCAAGTGCACCGGGATTCACGTCCTCCGCGGATGACATTTCCGCGCCCATCAGAACACAAGGATCAGCAATGAGCACCATCACTATCGACGGTTTCAATTTGAACGCCCAGCAAGTCTTGAGCGTGGCGCGCGCGCCGCATCACAAAGTGGCGCTGGCAGAATCGTCGCGCGCGGCATTGAAGCAAAGCCGCGACTATATCGAATCGACCTGGATGCACGACGAAGCACCGATGATGTACAGCTTCAACACCGGCGTCGGCTTGCTCAAGGACACCCGCATCAAGGTCGAACATATCGCACTGTTCCAGACCCAGATGATCAAGGCCCACAGCGCCGGTATCGGGGAACCGTTTTCGGAAGAAGTCAGCCGCGCCACCATGCTGTTGCGCGCCAATGCCTTCGCCAGCAATTACTCGGCGCCACGGGTGGAAGTGGTGGACCGTTTGCTGGCGTTCCTGAACGCCGGGATTCATCCGATCATGCCGCAAAAGGGATCGGTCGGCGCTTCCGGCGATCTGGCGCCGCTGGCGTATCTGGCGGCGGCGATTGCCGGTTTCGATGAAGCCGAAGTGATGTATCAGGGCCAGCGCATGTCGGCGCCGCAGGCGATCCTCAAGGCCGGTGTCGGTGAAGTGAAATTCGATCTCAAGGCCAAGGATGCCTCGGCCCTGATCAATGGTTGTACTGCTTCGCTGGCAGTCGCGGTATT
>NZ_LFLS01000012.1 GCF_001189915.1 Herbaspirillum autotrophicum | reverse complement strand
CGGAGCAGGTTCGTCGCGAACCGCTATGCAGACAAGTAAAGCGCGAGCAACGGCACCAGATTGAACAGGATGATGCTGAGTTTGTAGTAAATGATGCCGGCCAGATTGATGGCATCAAAAGTCGCCACCGAGAGCTGGAACCAGCGCGTATGGAGGCGGTACATCCAATGGTGGGCCCAAATGAAAATGCCGGCCCAGAGCAGCAGCAGGGCATAGTTGATCAACACGCACCACAGCAGAACTTCCCTGATCGCAGCGATTGTCATGGCACCCCTCACGGTATTGTGTTTGCGGACAGACGACAGCATTGCAGCAGATAGCATACACGCTGGCGGCGGCCGGCAAGCGCCAATCTGAAGTGGCGGGTTTGGACACCGCGCCGCCGGCCGCACAGGCGCTGTCGGCAGTGAATGGTATATTCAGTCCGTTGCTGATTTGCTGACCGGAAACCGGGCACGCGCGGGACGCCGTGCTCTCTTCTTCAAGGGGATCATATGGGACTGGCTGTTGCTCATGCGCGCGAACTGGCGCGCCGGCGGAAATCTGTTCATTCACTGACATGTACTTGCGGCAGTACCGTCTGCCAGGTGTTGCACCAACGCGTGATGGCGGATATGTCGCGGCGCATGGTATTGGGTGGTCTGGCGGCGATGATGACGCCATTCGCGCTGGCGCAGGCGGTCAGTGAAACCGGCAGCCAGAGCGGGCAGCCTCAGCGGCCGCTGCTGCTGACCAATCTGCGGTTGTTCGACGGTTCCGGCCAGGCGGTGCGCCGTGGCGTGCAGGTACTGGTGCAAGGCCAGGTGATTGCGGCATTGCCGGCGGCGGCAGAAAAAATCGAGGGCGCGCAAGTTATCGATTGTCAGGACAAGCTGGTCATGCCGGGACTGATCGATGTCCACTGGCACGCCATGCTGGCGGCGATTGCACAAACCACGGCGATGACTGCCGATCTCGGTTATCTGTATCTGGCGGCGGCACAGGAGGCACAGCGCACGCTGATGCGGGGGTTCACCTCGGTGCGCGATGCCGGCGGGCCGGTGTTCGCGCTCAAGCGCGCGATTGACGAAGGCATGGTGAGCGGACCGCGCATCTATCCCAGCGGCGCCATGATTTCACAGACTTCCGGCCACGGCGACTTCCGCCTGCGCAGCGAGATTCCGCGTGCCACCAACGGCCCGCTGAGTCTGGTCGAGAGCACCGGCGTGGCGATGATCGCCGATGGCGAAAACGAAGTGCTGCGCCGGGTGCGCGAACAATTGATGCTGGGTGCATCGCAGATCAAGATGCTGGCCGGCGGCGGCGTTGCTTCGCTCTATGATCCGCTCGACAGCATACAGTTTTCGGAGCGCGAACTGCGCGCCGGTGTTGAGGCTGCCGCCGATTGGAACACCTATGTGATGGCCCACGTGTACACCCCGAAAGGCATCCAGCGCGCGATCAAGGCCGGCGTCAAGAGTATCGAACATGGTCAGCTGGCGGACGAGGAAAGCGTACGCATGATGCGGGATGAGGGTGTCTGGTGGAGCCTGCAGCCGTTTCTGCAAGATGAGGACAGCAACGTTTACCCCGATGCAGCACGGCGCGCGAGCCAGCAGCAGGTGAGTCAGGGCACCGTCAAGGCGTATGAGATGGCGCAGAAGTACGGCATCAAGACCGGCTGGGGCACCGACATTTTATTCAATCCGAAAAACACCGTGACGCAAGGCCGGCAACTGGCCAAGCTGACACGCTTTTACGACCCGTTGACGTTGCTGGCTCAGGCCACCGGCCGCAATGGCGAACTGCTGGCGCTGGCGGGGCAACGCAATCCGTATCCGCGCGCGCTGGGACGAATTGCCCCCGGCGCCTTTGCCGACCTGTTGGTGGCCGACGGCGATCCTGCCAGCTCACTGGATTTCGTGGCCGACCCCGAACGCAATCTGCGCCTGATCATGAAGGATGGGAAAGTGTACAAAAACACGCTGTGAGATGGGGTCTGAAAGCGGCCGCTGGCTGCGGACAGATGTTGCAGCGGCGGCAGGTAATGACTGTTGATGCGCTGATTGCGGCAGCGATGACGCCGGAAATGACATTTCCGAATGAGCGTCGCCGCTGCCGTGTGCAATCGGGTTGACAGCTCCTAGCGCTTGACCAGTGTCCACACGCCTTTATCATTCTGGCAGTAAGGCACCTTGGAATTCTGGGTCACGCCCTTGGCCGTGAGTTCCAGAATGACGATCGCGCACGGCGGTTTGTTATCGGTAAAGTGAGGCGTGATCTTGGCGGCAGGACCTTGCGGCTTGCCTGAGCTCCATTCGGCTGTCTGCCCATTCGCTCCTGCCTCAAGGGAACTCTTGATGGCGTCGGTCAACGACTTGATCTGCGTCTTGTTCAGCGATGTCAGGGGAGTGTTGGCGAGAAAGCCCAAATTGCTTTGTGCCGCTGCCGTCAGCGGACTGGCTGCAGCGGCAAGCGCCAGCGACAGCAGGCTTGCACGCAACACAACGGAAAATTTCGGGGCATTTCGTTTGATCATATTATTGACTCCCATATATTGGCAAAAATGGCATTGCAACCGGGCCCGGTTCTGCCTGACAGTGCGTATTGCTGCATGCCGGCAGGGCTGACCTGATACACAACGTGAAGGTATATTACACGAACCGGGCCGGCGACCATGGCCAGATGCATCGCTGTCGCTTGCCTGTTTTCATGCGGCGTCGTGTAAGCAGCCATATTCCGTATTAGACTTGCCAGACAATTGACTATGCCACGGCGCTTTTGCCGGCGGCAACGTTGCCGATATCAACAGGAAAATCATGTCAGAGATAAAGATCAAACGTATAGCAGTGGTCGGCGCCGGCACCATTGGCGCCAGTTGGGCAGCCTATTTTCTGGCGCGCGGTTTCGATGTCGCCGTGACCGATCCGGCACCGAATGCGGAAGCCTTCGTGCGTGATTTCATTGCCAATGCCTGGCCCGACCTGGAGCGACTGGGACTGGCCGCAGGCGCGTCACCGGCGCGCATGCAGTTCTTCAGCGATGCCGATGCGGCGCTGGCCGGTGCCGACTTTGTGCAGGAAAGCGGACCCGAACGGCTGGCGCACAAGCAGGAATTGTTTGCGCACATGGATGCCATTCTGCCGCCGCATGTGATCATCGCATCGAGTTCTTCAGGGTTGGTGATGAGTGAAGTGCAACGCGACTGTCGTCATCCGGAACGTTGCCTGATCGGACATCCGTTCAATCCGCCGCATCTGTTGCCGCTGGTGGAAGTGGTCGGCGGCGGCAAGACCGGGGCCGATCAGATTGCCCAGGCCATGGATTTTTATCGCAGCATCGGCAAGTATGCGATTCATATCCGCAAGGAAGTCACCGGCCATGTGGCCAACCGCCTGCAGGCTGCGGTGTGGCGTGAAGCCGCGTATCTGGCCGCCGAAGGTGTTGCCAGCGTGGCCGACATCGATGCCGCGGTGGCCTACGGGCCGGGCTTGCGCTGGGCCCTGATGGGACCATCGCTGACGTTCCATCTGGCCGGCGGCGCCGGTGGCATGCAGCACTTCCTCGATCATTTAGGCGGTCCGGTGCAAAGCTGGTGGGATGCGCTCGGTGCGCCGCAGTTGGACGACAAGCTCAAGCAAGTGATTCTGGAAGGGACGCTGGCCGAAGCCGGCAGTGCCTCGATTCCGGAATTGTCGCGCGAGCGCGATCAGCTGTTGCTGGAATTGCTGGCGCTGGTCGCCAGGAAACAGCATCTGCAATAAACCAGAGCGGCATGCCGGCCACGCGTCCGGCATGCAGTCGAATCATCTGCCGGCAGTCAGGCTTCAGTCAAACTTCATTCACTCTTCAGTTGTTCTTCATCGATTCTTCACTGAATCTTCAGTCGCCGCCACGCCAATTCCCTTTCCGCAATCGCGCGCCTGATCCGGGGTTTTCTGTCTTCATGAGAACTTAATCTTAGCCTCAGATTATCTTCATTTCGCTCGTCGATACTTCGAGTCCAGCCGGTGCACACCTGTGTCGCCGCAGCGCTTTCTCAATTCGGACAGGACTCGATCATGAATAAAATTCTGCTTTCAAACCGTGCGCACGGCGGACGTCGTCTGCCTGCGCATTTGCATGCATTACGCGTCACCACCGCTGCATTGCTGGCCGCTGGCACATTGATTTGCCTGCCGGCGCAAGCCGCGGAAGAAGCCGAGGGCAATACCCTGCGCCTGGGCGCCGGCGTCGGCCTGACCTCGCGTTATTCGGGCTCGGATGAAAATGTGGTGGGGCCGGTGCTCGGTATCGACTATCAGATGCAGAACGGTTTCTATGCCAGCACCACGCGCGGCATCGGCTGGGGCAGCAAGACCGGTGACTTGCAATACAGCCTGGCAGTCGGCTATCGTGGCGAGCGCAAGGAAAAGAAGGAAAGCACATTCACCGGCAACAGCGGCAGCGACAAGCTCAAGGGCATGGGCGATATCAAGGGGTCGTTTACCGCCATGCTCAGCACCAGCTACACCCTCACCAAATGGCTGAGCTTGTCGGCGATGGTGGAAACGCCGTTGTCGCAGCGCACCAACGGTACCGCGATCCATCTCGGTGCTGCCGGCACGCTGTATGAAACCAAGGCTGACACGCTGTCGCTGGGCGTGACGGCCAGCATCGGTGACAGCAAGTATCTGCAAACCTATTACGGCGTGACGGCGGTGCAATCGGGTAATTCCGGGTTTGCTGCATACAAGCCCAAGTCGGGTTTGTATGCGGTCAGCACGGAACTGAGCTGGGTCCATCAGTTAGACAAAAACTGGAGCGTGACCAGCCTGGTCGGCGCGGTCGGTCTGACCGGCGATGCCAGCAAGAGTCCGATTGTCAAACGCAAAGTGTCGCCCAACGCGGCGATCTTTGTCAGCTACAGCTATTGAAATGGATCGGCATGAAGCAGCCGGAGAATGGGCTACAAGCGGTGATCCTGTGCAGTGTCGTGTTGCTGTTGACGGCATGCGCGGCAGCGGTGCCATCGCAACCGCCATCGGCCACGCCCGGCGTGGTCGATGCCTGGCAGGCGCCGCTGCCGCATAACGGCCGTATCAGCGATCTCACGCAATGGTGGCAGCAACAGGGGGATGCCTTGTTGCCGCAATTGATTGCAGCAGCGCAGGAGGTCAGCCCCGATCTGGCGGCGGCCCGCGTGCGCATTGCACAGGCGCGGGCTACCGGCGTTGCCGCCGGTGCCGCACTGGGACCGGCGTTGCAGGCGACCGGCAATGTCACGCGTGAATCGGCACGGCAGGTCGGCCGTGCCGGCGGCCAGTTGGCGACCGTATCGCAGGCAGCGCTGGAAGCCTCATGGGAAATCGATGTATTCGGTGGTCGCCGCGCCGAGCGCGATGCGGCGCAGGAACGCCTGCTCGGCACGCGCACGCAATGGCATGCGGCACGGGTCTCGGTGGCGGCGGAAGTGGCGGGCCGCTATTACCACTGGCGCAGTTGCCGCGAACTGCTGGCAGTGGCCGCAGCCGATGATGAGTCGCGCCGCACCACTGCCGGTTTGACGGCGCGACTGGTGGACGTCGGCATGCAAGCGCCGGCGGCAGCCGCATTGGCCAACGCCGCATCGGCGCAGTCGGCGGCACGCGAGCGGCAGCAATGGGCGCAGTGTGAAAGCGATATCAAGGCACTGGTGGTGCTGACGGCCATCGAAGAAACCGGATTGCGGCAGCGACTGGCGGCGCAACCGGCGGTGGCGCCTGACATGGCGGCCTTGAGCGTGGCCGCCGTGCCTTCGATTCCGGCCGAGCTGTTGCGGCAGCGTCCGGATATCTATGCCGCTGAACGGGAAGTCGCGGCGACCGCCGCCGATATCGACAGTACCCGCTTGCGGCGCTATCCGCGGCTGACGCTGAAAGGGTCGATTGCCGCTGCCAACAGTCGCACTGGCAATGCCGGCAACAATTTCACCACCTGGTCGCTCGGTCCGCTGGAATTGTCGGTGCCGCTGTATGACGGCGGTGCGCATACGGCAACGGTGCGGGTGGCGGAGTTGCAATATCAGGAAGCCGTGGTGGCGTATCAGGCCAAGGTGCGGACCGCAGTCGGTGAAGTGGAAACCGCCTTGCTCAATCTCGACAGTAGTACCTGGCAGGGACGCGACGCCGAACTGGCCGTCGATGGTTACCGGCAATCGTTGCAGGCCAGCGAAGCCAGCTACCGCAGCGGCATGATCAGTCTGATGGCATTGCATGAAGCGCGCCGCGAATTGCTGACGGCGGAAAACGAACTGGTGGCGTGGCGGCAGCAGCGGCGGCAAGCCTGGCTGGCCTTGTATCGCGCGGTCGGCGGCGGCTGGCGCGGTGCGGATGACGCCGTGCAGAACGATGCCGCCGAGCCGCTACACATCATCAAACAGGCGGGCGTTTGAGCCTGTCGGGAGAAACATTGCAATGACGAACAATATAGCCATGCCGGCATCGTCCGGCGTGAAGACATGGATCACGCGCTGGCGCTGGTTGTTGCTGGCGGCGGTATTGCTTGCCGCTGCCGCACTGTGGCTGGCGCTGCATGGCG
Organism: Herbaspirillum autotrophicum; assembly: GCF_001189915.1. Taxonomy (GTDB): domain Bacteria; phylum Pseudomonadota; class Gammaproteobacteria; order Burkholderiales; family Burkholderiaceae_D; genus Herbaspirillum; species Herbaspirillum autotrophicum. The sequence continues at coordinate 141,463 of NZ_LFLS01000012.1, read as the reverse complement.
CACAGGCGGAATCAGCCAGCCCGGCCAAGGCGGTGATGACCGTCACCATGGTGCGCCCGCAGCGCGATAATCTGGCGCTGGAAATCGATGCCAATGGCAGTGTCGCCGCCTGGCAGGAAACCGTCATCGGGTCCGAAGCCAATGGCTTGCGGCTGGCGCAGGTCGAAGTCAATGTCGGTGATCAGGTCCGCGCCGGGCAGTTGCTGGCGCGCTTTGCCGATGACACGGTGCAGGCCGAGATGGCGCAGGCGCGCGCCAATCTGTTGGAAGCGCAGGCGGCTGCTACCGAAGCTGAAGCCAATGGCCGCCGGGTTCGCGAACTGGGCGGCAGCGGTGCCTTGAGTTCGCAGCAGATCAGCCAATATCTGGGCGCCGAGCAAACCGCTGCGGCGCGCGTGGCAGCGGCCCGTGCCGGCGTGCAAACGCAAGAGCTGCGCTGGCGTCAGACCCGTGTGCTGGCGCCCGACAGCGGCATGATTTCGGCGCGTAGTGCAACGGTCGGCGCGGTCACCTTGTCCGGCGCCGAGCTGTTTCGCATGATCCGTCAGGGGCGGCTGGAATGGCGTGGCCAGGTCAATCAGGATGAACTGGCGCAGATCAAGCCGGGCATGACGGTCAAGGTGCGCGGCATCAATGGCGAGATCGTCACCGGCAGCGTCCGTACCGGCGCGCCGACGCTCGATCCGCAGACCCGCAGTGCACTGGTATATGTGGACTTGCCGGTCACCGCAGCCACCACGGCGGCCTTGAAAGCCGGCATGTTTGCCGCCGGCCGTTTTGAACTCGGCAACAGCATGGCGGTGACCTTGCCGCAGCAAGCCATCGTGTTGCGCGACGGTTTCAGTTATGTATTTCATGTCGGCGCCGATTTGCGCGTCAATCAATACAAGGTAGCGACCGGCCGCCGTCTCGGCCAGCGCATCGAAATCCTCAGCAGTCTGCCGGAGCATGCCGCCATCGCGGCGCAGGGCGCGGCCTTCCTGCAACACGGCGATCTGGTGCGGATCGCGCCGACGGCCACGGCGACCTCGTCAAGCTTGCCGGCCCAGGCGGTGCAACGGCTGCTGTTGTCGGATGTGCATGGCATGCGGGGGCCGCGATGAATATTTCCGCATGGTCTATCCGTAATCCGATTCCGACCGCCATGCTGTTCGTGTTGCTGACCATCGGCGGCTTGCTGTCATTGCGGGCCATGAAGATTCAGAATTTCCCGGATATCGATTTTCCTACCGTGACGGTGACGGTGAGTTTGCCCGGCGCAGCGCCGGAGCAACTGGAAACCGACGTCGCCCGCAAACTGGAAAATTCGATTGCCACCGTATCGGGCCTGAAACATCTGAATACCAAAATCCGTGACGGCAGCGTGCTGATCAACGCCAGCTTCGTGCTCGAACGTTCGCTGCAACAGGCCACCGACGATGTGCGCTCGGCCGTGGCGCGTGTGCGCGGCGAGTTGCCGGCCGACATCCAGGAACCGATTGTGAGCAAGGAAGAACTGGCGAGTCAGGCGATTCTCGGTTATACGGTGGCGCAGCGCCAGCGTCCCGGCAGCGCGGCGCCGGCGATGGATCAGGAAGCCTTGTCATGGTTCGTCGATAACGAACTCAAACGCGCCTTGCTGGCGGTGCCGGGCGTCGGCGCGGTGACCCGGGTCGGCGGCGTCAGCCGCCAGGTGCAGGTGCAACTGGACCCGTTACGGCTACAGGCAATGGGGGTGACGGCGCTGGAGATATCGCGTCAGTTGCGTCAGATCCAGACCGAAAATGCCGGCGGCCGCACCGACCTTGGCGGTACCGAGCAGCCGTTGCGCATGTTGGCGACGGTACAAACCGCGCAGCAACTGGCGGCACTGGAATTGACGCTGGCCAATGGCCGTCAGCTCCGGCTGCGCGATGTCGCCACCGTCACCGATGGCGTTGCCGAGCCGCGCAGCAGTGCCTTGCTCAACGGGCGTGCGGTGGTGGGGTTTGAAATTTCCCGCAGTCGCGGCGCCGGCGAGATCGATGTTGGTCGTGGCGTCAGCAAAGTGCTGGCCGCTTTGCAAGCCGATACGCAGACAAAATCGACCGGGCTGGAATTCCACGAAACCTTCAATTTCGTGCAGGGCGTGCAGGAAGAATACGACGCCTCGATGCAATTGTTGTATGAGGGGGCGGTGCTGGCGGTACTGGTGGTGTGGCTGTTCCTGCGTGACTGGCGCGCCACGCTGGTGTCGGCGGTGGCATTGCCGATGTCGGTGATTCCGGCCTTTGTCGCGATGTATCTGCTGGGCTATTCGCTCAATGTGATTTCGATGCTGGCGCTGTCACTGGTGGTCGGCATTCTGGTCGATGATGCGATTGTCGAAGTGGAAAATATCGTGCGTCACCTGCGCATGGGCAAGACGGCGTATCAGGCGGCCATGGATGCCTCTGAAGAAATCGGACTGGCGGTGGTCGCCACCACCTTTACCCTGATTGCGGTGTTTTTGCCGACGGCGTTCATGAGCGGTATCGTCGGCCGCTTTTTCAAACAGTTCGGCTGGACCGCATCGATTGCCGTGTTTGCTTCGCTGGTGGTGGCGCGCATGTTGACGCCGATGATGGCGGCCTATCTGCTCAAACCGATTGTCGGCGAACATCGCGAACCGTTCTGGATGGCGCGCTATTTGCGCCTCGCAAGCTGGTGTATGCGGCATCGGCTGGCGACGATGGCGTCGTCGCTGGCATTTTTTGCCGGTTCGCTGGCCTTGATCCCCTTGTTGCCGACCGGATTCTTGCCGGCCGATGACATGTCGCTCACGCAAGTCACGCTGGAATTGCCGCCCGGCACCACGCTGGCGCAAACGCAGGCAGCCGCCGAGCAGGCGCGCCAGGCCTTGCGGCAATTGCCGGCGGTCACCAGCATCTACACCGTGGTCGGTGCGCAGACGGCGGGTGAGTCGAGTGCCGATGCCAATGTCGAAATCAACAAGGCGACCCTGACCCTGCGCTTGCAGGCACGCGGCGCACGGCCATCGCGTCAGGTACTGGAAAACCAGATGCGTGAGGTATTGCATGCGGCATTGCTGGCAGGCGTGCGGTACAAGGTCGGACTGGGCGGCTCGGGTGAAAAATATGTGCTGGTATTGTCGGCCGGTGATGCGATGTTGTTGCAGCAGGTGGCGCAAAACGTCAGCGCGGAATTGCGCCAGGTGCCCGGACTCGGGATGGTCACTTCCAGCGCCGGGGTGCCGCGCAATGAAGTGATTGCGCGCCCCGATTTTGCCCGTGCCGCCGATCTCGGCGTCACCAGCAGCGCCATCGGCGATACCTTGCGGGTGGCGACCATCGGCGATTACGACGTTGCCTTGCCCAAACTGAATCTGGCGCAGCGACAGGTGCCGGTGCTGGTCAAGCTGGACCCGGCCGCGCGCGCCAACTTGCAGACGCTGGAACAATTGGCGGTGCCCAGCGCCAGGCTCGGTACGGTGCCGCTGGGACAGGTGGCGACACTGGAAATGCAAAGCGGCGGCGCATTGATCGAACGATACAACCGGCAACGCAACATCAACCTGGAAATCGAATTGTCGGGCATGCCGCTGGGTGACGTGGCGCAGGTGTTGCGCACGCTGCCATCGATGCAGCATCTGCCGCCCGGCGTCAAAGTCAATACCAGCGGTGACGCCGAATCGATGGATGAATTGTTTGCCGGTTTCGGACTGGCGATGCTGATCGGCGTGTTGTGCATCTACGTGGTGCTGGTGTTGCTGTTCAAAGGCTTGCTGCATCCGCTGACAATTCTGGCTGCACTGCCATTGTCGTTCGGGGGCGCTTTTCTTGGCTTGCTGATGGCGCAACAGAGTTTTTCCATGCCATCGCTGATCGGCGTGGTGATGCTGATGGGTATCGCTACCAAGAATTCGATCTTGCTGGTGGAATACGCCATCGTGGCGCGCCGCGATCAGGGCTTGTCGCGGCGCCATGCCTTGCTGGCTGCGTGCCGCAAACGGGCGCAGCCGATTCTGATGACGTCGCTGGCGATGGGCGCAGGCATGTTGCCGATTGCGCTCGGCTGGAGCGCGGCGGATCCGAGCTTCCGATCGCCGATGGCGGTGGCCGTGATCGGCGGTTTGATTACGTCGACCTTGTTGAGCTTGCTGGTGATCGGGCCGGTGTTCAGTTACATGGAAGATGTCGGGAACTGGTGCCGGAAACTGGCGGGTCGCTGGTGATGGTGTAATTGTTGATGAAGGGATGGAATCATGAAAATTTCGATAGTGTGTGTCGTTGTTGCAGTGACGGCGGTAATGATCTCGGCTTGTGCGCCGACCAGTCTGATGCATCCGACGGCGTCACAGGTGCGGGTGACCAATAACGAGCCGGGCAAGGCCTGTACTTTCCTCGGCGACGTCACCGGCAGTCAGGGCAATTTCCTGCTGGGTGCGATCACTTCCAATGCCGATCTGGAAACCGGCGCCCGCAATGACATCAAGAACAAGGCATCGGCGCTGGGCGGCAATGTGGTGTACCTGATCACGCAACGGGCCGGACAAACCGGAGGTAAAAATCATCAGGAACAAACCAATGTCACGCTGTCGGGCAACGTTTATCGTTGCCCGGCGGGTGAGGGGATGTAAGCCGGGGCCGCCGCAGGCGGCTCCCCGGAAATGGCGGCAGAGGCTTACCAGCGGTGGCTGTAACTGACTTTCAGCACGGCGCCGGCGGCCGGCAAGCGGCTGGTGTTGTTGCTGTTGCGCATGAGCTGACTGTAGGCCGGGAAGTAGTAGCGGTTCAACAGATTCTCGATGCCGACGCTGACGGTATCCTTGGGCGTGACGTCATAGCGGCTGATCGCATCCACCGTGGTATAGCTGCTGACTTCACGCCGGCCGAAACCGGTCAGGCCGTTGAGCCGGTAATCGCGGGCGGCGAAATAACTCGCTTGCAGGCGGTTGCTCCAGCGTTCGTTCGGTTTGTACTGCAGATAAGCGGTCAGCTTCAGCGGCGGAATCCGATAGCCGGTCATGATCTGGTCGCTGGCGCTGTTTTGCGCTTGCTCGCGGCCACGCATCCAGGTAAATGTCGCGCCGCCACCCCAGGCCGAATCGCCGGGCAGGTAATCGGCGCTGCCTTCGACGCCGAGAATTTTTTCACTGGTGCGGGTCAGGATCAGGCCATTGTTGAAGCTTTGCACGTCACCCAACAGGGAGGTGGTGTAAAACACCGCCAGCGAAGTCAGGGTATCGCCGAATGCACCGCGCCAGCCGAGTTCGTAATTGTTGGTCTTGACCGGTTCCAGTGCCGACGAATTGATATTGAATGCCGGCGTGGCGTTGCGGATGGTCACGCCGATATCGGGCAACTGGAAGCCCTGACTGACCGAACCGTAAAACTCTTGTTGCCGGACCGGTTTGTACACCACGCCGATATTGAACAGCGATGCACCATAGCTGACGGTGCCACCCTTGACCTGACGCGGACTGGCGGCACGGTATTGCGACAGCGGCGTGAAATCGTCGTAGGCGGCGGTTGCGCGTTCATAGCGCATGCCGCCTTCGGCCGACCATTGGTCATTGAACTGATGCTGCAACTGGGCGAACGCACCGATGCTGCGGGTGGTCAGTGCCGGCATGTATGTCAGCGTGCCGATCTTGCGAAACACCTTGCCGCCGCTGGCGTCATAAGCGGCCGGATCAAAGATGTCATCCGGCATGTCGCTGCGTTCCTGATTGAAGTCCATGCCCCAGGTAAGCTTGGTTTTCTGGCTTGCCGTCAGCGGCGTGTTGAGGGTCAGGCGACCGCCGAAGACCAAGGAATTTTGCATCACCTGATCGACGTTGTTGCCACGCGTGGACACGGCACGGGCATCGAACGGCGTGAAGCGGGTGAAAAAGTCGCGGTAGTAAAGTTGGGCGCCGAGGCTGCTGCCGTAAAAGTCCTGATGCTGATAATCGACGCTGAACAGGGTATTGCGGATACGGTTCTGGTCGGCCAGTTGCAAACCGTCGAGCGGACGCGCGGCGGCCGTACCCGCCGGCAATTTCGCCACGGCCGGATCGGAACCGTAATCGCTGTCTTGCCTGGCATCGTAGTAGCTGAGTGCAAATTGCAGGCGCTGGTTGCGGTCGAGCCGCAAGCCGAGCTTGCCGCCAATGCCGTAGGCGTTGCTGTCGAACATGTCGCCCTGGCTCGGTTCCGGCGCCAGCCGGTCACCACGGCCATCCCAGGAACCGCCGGTGTGTTGCGCTGACAGGTTGAGCACGTAATCGATGGTGTCGGTGCGGCCCGACAGATAATGCTGCACCTCGCCGCCGAGGCCATCCTTGCCCAGCCGTGACAGCGGCGCGGTCAGCGAAAATGTCGATTCGGCCACCGGTTCCTTGCCGGCCGCACGAGTGGTCACCGAGACGATGCCGCCGGTAGCGCCGCTGCCATAGATGGCGCTGCTGCCGCGCAGGACTTCGACGTGATCGATGCTGGCCGGATTGATGCTGGACAAGTTGCGCGAGGAGTCGCGATTGGTATTGAGCGGAATGCCATCGACCAGCACTAGCATGTTGCGACCGCGCAAGGTCTGGCCGTAATCGGTGATCGTGTGGCTGGAGTCGGCCATGCCGGGCACGATCTTGCTGAGCAAGGTCGCGAAGCTGTCGGAGCCCTGGCGCAACTGGGTCAGTTCGTCATGGTCGATCACGTTGATCTGGCGTGTCGGCCGGATCAGGTCGCTGCTGCTGCGCTGGGCAGTGATTTCTACCGGCGCCAGCCCGGTCGCGTTGACGTTGGTATGGCGGGTAGTGTTGCCGTTGCCTGAATTGGCGTCGGGCGCGGCATTGCCGGCGGCCAGACTGTAGCTGCCATTGGGCAGCGGCAATACCTGCAAGCCGCTGCCTTCCAGCAACCGGGCGAAACCGGCGCCGACCGTGTAATTGCCGCGCAAGGCTGGCGCCTGCCGGCCTTCGGTCAGGCGGCCGTCGAACGACAGCGGTACGCCGGCGCGGGCAGCAAACAAGGAAAGGGATTTACCCAAGGCGCCGGCCGGGATGTCGTAGCTTTTGGCGGCCTGCTGTGCGGGAGCGGGGTTCTGATCGGCAGCACCGGCGGGCAGACTGGCCAGTGTGCCGGAACCGATGGCCATGCCGAGCAAGGCATGCCGGATCGCTTGCGGCAGGCGCCGGCGGCGCGTGGTGAGGTGGTGATGCGTGGTTGTATTGCCCGCACGAGGTAGTGCCATGGTGTTCCCTTTCGATGATCAGAAAAAACTGCTCTTATCTGACATGCCCATCGAAACGGGAAAAAGGCTCACACGTTTTAAAAAATCCGGCATCAGCGCGGCAACACGCTGACCCAATAGCGCGTCAGGTACTGCAAGCGCACCGGCAGCGAGTGCGCCAGCAACGCCAGCGCGGCGTCGGTATTGTCAATCGGGAATGCGCCGGAAACCGGCAACTGTGCGATCTGCTCATCGCAGCCAAGCTGGCCGTGGCGATAGCGGCCAAGTTCGGCCAGCAACGCGCGCAGTGGCAGGCGATCCGCCACCAGCATGCCGGAACTCCAGGCGGAGGCGCTGTCATCAGCCGCTTGCGGCGCGTCCATGCCAGCGCTGTCAAAGCGCATCTGCCAGCCGGCTTGCAGTGTGCGCGCGGGAATGCCGGCAGTGGCCGGTTGTATCCGCACCGCACCTTCGAATACCGCGATGGAAGATGCCTGCGGCCATTGCCGCACGAGGAAGCGGGTACCCAGCGCCTGCATCGTGCCTTGCGCCGATTGCACCAGAAAGGGCCGGGGTGTGGCTTGCGGGTCTTTGGCGGTGTCGATCAGAATTTCACCGCGGCGCAAATTGATTTGCCGCCGTTGCCGGTCGAATATCACATCCACTGCGCTGGCGGTATTGAGGGTCAGGCGGGTGCCGTCATCGAGCACGATGCGACGTTGCTGGCCGACGCTGCTGCTGTAGTCGGCGCGCCATTCATCCAGCGGCAGCAAACGATAGCCCAGCCATGCTGCCGGTCCGGCTGCCAGCAACAGGCTTAGTGCCTTGACTGCTTTGCGGCGTGAAGTGCGCGGCTGCAAGACTTGCTTGCCGATGGCCGGCGGGATAACGGACAGGGTTTGACCGAGCTGCGCGGCCCGTTGCCAGGCGCGCTCATGTTCCGGACTGCGCTGGCACCATTGCTGCCAGTCGCGGCGTTGCGCTTCGGTGATGTCGCCGGCATGCAGGCGCATCAGCCAGACCGCGGCTTCATCCAGAATGTGGCCGTCGATGGCCGTGGTGCTGCTCATTGCATCACTTCCAGACACTGCCGGAAGGCCAGCACCATGTGGCGTTTGACGGTACTCAGCGAGATATCGAGATGGCTGGCGATGTCGGCGTAGATCATGCCGTCCAGCTGCGACAGCAAAAACACCTGGCGCGCCTTGGCCGGCAAGGCTTGCAACACGCGATCGATTTCCATCAGTGCCTGCAACACGATCAGGCGCTCTTCCGGCGAGGGACGGCTGGTTTCAGAGGTGATCAGCAGCGCATCCAGATAGGCTTGTTCAAGCCGGGCGCGCTGGCGGTGATTGATGACCAGAGCGCTGGCGATGGTGGTCAGGTAGGCACGCGGTTCGCGGATGGCAACCTGTTCGCGTGCCGTCAGCAGCCGCATGAACGTGTCTTGCGCCAGTTCGGCAGCATCGTCGCGACACGCCAGCTTGCGCCGCAGCCATGCCAGCAGCCAGCCGTGATGTTCGCTGTACAGCGTACCTGCAGTGGTGGAGGGAATGGGGTCGGCGGCAAGCATGCGGGCAGAAAAAACAGTTCATGAATGAGAATCGTTTTTATTCTACTGGCACTCGCGAGGGCTGGCAATTGCCGATTGCGATCAGGCGCGGTTGTGGTTTTTGCACATCTTTTGCGCTGCTGTTGCCCGTTTGTCATGCTGCGCTATGACGCAAGAACGTCAGTGACGCAATGAAAAAAGCCGGAATCGCGAAGAGTTCCGGCTTGCAGGATGCGGGCAGCAGGGGGCAGCAGAACTCAGCGACCGCTGAACACCGCCGGCCGTTTTTCCTTGAAGGCGGCAATCCCTTCGCGCCGGTCGGCACTGGCGGCCATCAGTGAAAAGGCTTTGCGCTCCAGATTGAGACCGGCTTCGAGGCCGGTTTCGAACGATTTGAGCATGGCTTCCTTGGCCACCCGCACTGCCAGCGGCGACTTGCCGGCAATCGTGACGGCCAGCGCCAGTGTGCGTTCCAGCGCCTGGTCATCGGCGGTGACTTCGGTGATCAGACCGGCGCGCAAGGCTTCGTCGGCGCTCAGGAATTCACCGCTGAGGACCATCTTCATCGCCAGCGGTTTGCCGACCGTGCGGATCAGGCGCTGGGTACCGCCGGCGCCGGGGATGGTGCCGAGATTGATTTCCGGCTGGCCGAATTTGGCGCCGCTGCCGGCAATCGTGATATCGGCGTGCATCACCATTTCGCAACCGGCGCCGAGTGCATAGCCATTGACCGCTGCCAGCAACGGCTTGCTGAAGTTGGCAATGGTTTTCCAGTATTGCGGCCGCACATCGAGCAGCGCGCCGATGGCATCGGTCTGTTCCATTTCATTGATGTCGGCGCCGGCGGCAAATGCCTTGTGGTCGCCGGTGATGACCACCACGCGCACACTGTCATCAGTGTCGAGCGCGCTCAGTACGCCGGCGATTTCGCGCAGCGTGTTGTTGCGCAAAGCATTGCGCACTTGCGGCCGGTTCAGCGTAATCAGCATGACGTGCGGCGCCGGGTGCGATATCAGGATGTCTTGGTGGTCGGTCATGGCGGGCAGAAAAGGAATCAGGATGGAACAACGAAAGCAGAGGTGTGCACGCCGGCGTTGTGCCGGCGTGCGTTACTGCAATATCAGACGCGCTCGATGATGATGGCGATGCCCTGACCGACGCCGATGCACATGGTGCACAACGCGTAACGGCCGTTGGTGCGTTCCAGTTGATGCAGTGCGGTCATGATCAGACGCGCGCCGGAAGCGCCGAGCGGGTGGCCGATGGCAATCGCGCCGCCGTTCGGGTTGACGTGCGCGGCATCGTCGGCCAGACCGAGGTCACGGGTGACCGCCAGCGCTTGCGCGGCAAATGCTTCATTGAGTTCGATCACGTCCATCTGATCCAGACGCAAACCGGTCAGCGCCAATACTTTGCGCGATGCCGGCGACGGACCGAAGCCCATGATGCGCGGCGCCAGGCCGGCAGTGGCCATGCCCAGCACGCGTGCGCGCGGGGTCAGGCCGTGGCGGCTGGCAGCGGTTTCCGATGCCAGCAAGATGGCGCAGGCGCCATCGTTGACGCCGGAGGCATTGCCGGCAGTGACGCTGCCATCCGGCCGCACCACACCTTTGAGCTTGCCCAGCATGTCGGTGGTGGTGTCGGGACGCGGGTGTTCATCCTGACGCAAGACTTTGGGATCGCCCTTTTTTTGCGCAATCGTGACCGGTACGATTTCACCGTCAAAGAAACCCGCTGCGTGTGCGGCCGCCCAGCGTTGCTGGCTGCGCACCGCGAAGGCATCCTGATCGGCGCGGCTGATGCCGAATTCCTGTGCCACGTTTTCGGCGGTTTCCGGCATCGAATCGATACCGTATCTGGCTTTCATGAGCGGATTGACGAAGCGCCAGCCGATGGTAGTGTCTTCGATTTTGGCGGCGCGCGAAAACGCGCTGTCGGCCTTGGCCATGACGAACGGTGCGCGGGTCATGCTTTCGACGCCGCCGGCAATCAGCAAACCGTTTTCGCCGGACTTGATGGCGCGCGCCGCCATGCCGACCGCATCCATGCTGGAACCGCACAGGCGGTTGACGCTGGTGCCTGGCACTTCGACCGGCAAGCCGGCCAGCAGCGCCGCCATGCGGGCGACATTGCGATTGTCTTCGCCGGCCTGATTGGCGCAGCCGTAGATGACATCTTCGACGGCGGCCCAGTCGACGCCCGGATTGCGTTCGATCAGAGTGCGGATCGGCAGCGCGGCCAGATCATCGGCGCGCACCGTTGCCAAGGCGCCGCCGAAGCGGCCGAAAGGGGTGCGGATGGCGTCACAGATAAATGCATTCATTACAGATTCCTTGCTAGTGTCTTGAGAAAGCGCGATGGGTTATCGAGACGGCTTAAACGGCGCCGGCCGGCAATTCGTGAACCACCTTCGGACGCTGATCGATCACGCGCTTGGCCTTGCCGACCGCGGAACGTTCGATCTTGCCGCTGGGCAGCACATGGACCTTGGTGGTGACGCCGACATAGGTCTTGATGTGATGCTGCAATTCGCCTTCCAGCGCCTTGACATCGCTGTCCGACAGCGCATGCACGTCATGGCGCAATTCCACCGCGACATCCAGCGTATCCAGATGACCGTTGCGGCCGACCGTGATCTGATATTGCGGTGCCAGTTGCGGCATCTTCAGGATCAGTTCTTCGATCTGGGTCGGGAACACGTTGACGCCGCGAATGATCATCATGTCGTCGGAGCGGCCGGTGATCTTGCCGATGCGACGCATCGAACGCGATGTCGGCGGCAACAGGCGGGTCAGGTCGCGGGTGCGGTAACGGATGATCGGCAACGCTTCCTTGGTCAGCGAAGTGAATACCAATTCGCCGTCGGACCCGTCCGGCAATACTTCGCCGGTTTCCGGGTTGATGATTTCGGGATAGAAATGGTCTTCCCAGATCACCGGACCGTCTTTGCTTTCGATGCATTCGCTGGCCACGCCCGGTCCCATCACTTCCGACAGACCGTAGATGTCGACCGCGTCGATGCCGGCACGCGCTTCGATTTCGGCGCGCATGGCGTCAGTCCACGGCTCGGCGCCGAAGATGCCGACCTTGAGGGAACTGTCGACCGCATCCAGACCCTGACGCTGGAATTCTTCGATGATGTTCAGCATGTAGGATGGCGTCACCATGATGATGCTGGGTTTGAAATCCTGAATCAGTTGCACTTGCTTTTCGGTCTGGCCGCCCGACATCGGGATCACGGTGCAGCCGAGTTTTTCGGCGCCGTAATGGGCACCGAGGCCGCCGGTGAACAGGCCGTAGCCGTAGGAAATATGCACCAGATCGCCGGCGCGGCCACCGGCGGCGCGGATTGAACGGGCTACCACGGTGGCCCAGGTGTCGATGTCATTTTTGGTATAGCCGACCACGGTTGGTTTGCCGGTGGTGCCGCTGGAGGCGTGAATCCGCGAAATCTGTTCACGTGGTACCGCAAACATGTTGAACGGATAGTTGTCGCGCAAATCCTTCTTGCCGGTAAACGGAAACCTGGCCAGATCGGCCAGTGTGTTCAAATCGTTGGGATGCACGCCGGCGGCATCGAACGAGGCGCGGTAATGCGGCACATTGTCGTAGGCATGCTTGAGCGACCATTTCAGACGTTGCAGCTGCAACGCCTGCAATTCGTCTTTGCTGGCGGTTTCAATCGACTCGAGGTCACCGGGTTGGGGGCTGCGTTGGGGCATGGTCGTCTCCATCTGAATAAAGTACTGCTGAATTGCTGCTGAATGTCAAAAAATCAGGCGGCGTTGGCGCGCTCGATTGCGCCCGCGCCGGCTGCTGCCATGCCGGCGATCACTTCGCCTTTAATGCGATACGACTTGCCGCGGAACAGGGCGATCCGTTTGCCATCCTGGTTGCTGACCAGAATGTCGTAGACGCCGGTACGGCCGGCCAGCGATTGCTCTGTGGCTTCGGCGGTCAGCACGTCATTGAGGGCGCCGGGCGCGAGGTATTCGATGCTGCAACCGGAAGCCACGGTGACCTGATTGCGGCTGTTGCAGGAAAAGGCAAAGGCGCTGTCGGCCAGCGCGAAAATGAAACCGCCGTGGCAACTGGCGTGGCCGTTGAGCATGTCGGCACGGACCGTCATCGACAGCCGTGCATAGCCGGGCCGTACTTCATGAATCTGCATGCCCAGTGACTGAGTGGCGTTGTCGCGCGCATACATGGCTTTGGCGGTGGCGTCGGCCAGCGCTTGCGGATCTTCGGGAACTTCAATGGCGTTGATTTCAGACATGGAACAATGCTCCGCTGGCGGTCTTGCGTTGAATGAGAGGGGAAATGCGATAACGGTCTTCGCCGTAACCGGCGGCCAGATGGCCCAATACCGTGCTCAGCCGGGACAGGCCGATGGCATCGGCCCAGGCCAGCGGGCCGCGTGGATAGTTGACACCTTTTTGCATCGCCATATCGGCGTCGGCTACCGTGCATACGCCTTGATTGACGGTATCGGCCGCTTCATTGGCGAGCATGGCAACGGTGCGCATGACGGCCATGCCGGGCACATCGTCGAGGCGCGAGACTGCCAGCCCGGCGGCTTGCAACAAGGCCACCACGGCGGCATATGCAGTCGCGCTGCATTGGTCGGCACGGCTCACGGCGACCCGGGTGGCTTGACTGAAATCGAGCGTCAAATCAAGCAGGATGGTATCGGCGTGTTGATTGTCACGCGCGCGGCCGGTGGCGCTGCGGCCATCGGTCAGGTACAGGCGGGCGCTGCCGCAACTGAGCAAGGCACCGTCGTTGTCGATGGCGGATGCGTGTTCCACGCTGACGCCACCGGTTTCCAGACGGGCCACCAGCGCTTGTGCCAGTTTGCCTTTGCCATGCACGACCACCGGCGCCGTGGCGCGGGTCTGCGCAGTCTCGGTATGTGGCTGCGGCGCATTGACGTCGCTCTCGTAACGATAGAATCCGCGTCCGCTCTTGCGACCGAGGAAACCGGCATTCACCAGCTCTTGCTGGATCAGCGACGGCGTGAAGCGCGGGTCACAAAAGTAAGCGTGGAATACCGATTGCGTGACGGCAAAATTGACGTCGTGGCCGATCAGGTCCATCAGTTCGAACGGTCCCATGCGGAAACCGCCGGCTTCGCGCAGCACGGCATCGATGGTGGCCACGTCAGCGGCTTGTTCATTGAGGATGCGCAAGGCTTCGGCGTAATACGGGCGGGCCACGCGATTGACGATGAAGCCGGGCGTCGAACGGGTATGCACCGGATTCTTGCCCCATGCCAGCGCAGTGCCATATACCTGCGCCGCAATTGCGGCGTCGCTGGCCAGACCACTGATCACCTCGACCAGCGCCATCAATGGCACCGGATTGAAAAAGTGCATGCCGACCAGTCGTTGCGGCAGGCGCAGTGCAGCGCCGATGCTGGTAATCGAAATCGACGAGGTGTTGCTGGCGAAGATGCAGGTATCGGCGACGATTGCTTCGAGGTCGGCAAAGACCTTGCGCTTGACGTCCAGGTTTTCGACGATGGCTTCCACCACCAGGGCGGCATCGCGCAATGCGGCCAGACTGTCGGCTGCTTGCAGGCGGGCGCCGGCGGCATCGGCATCGGCTTCGCTCATCTTGCCTTTTTGCGCCAGCTTGCCGAACATGGCGCGGATGTTTTTCAGCGCCGCGGCGACCGCTTCCGGCCGCGTGTCGAACAGCAACACCGGATGACCGGCGGCGGCTGCCACCTGGGCAATACCGGCACCCATGGCGCCGCTGCCGATGACGGCAACCGTAGCAGAACGGGGCAGGGCAACGCTCATGCTTATTCTCCCTTGAACTGCGGTGCGCGTTTTTCCATGAAGGCGGTGACGCCTTCGCGGTAGTCGCGGGTCTGGCCGAGCGCGCGCATGCTGTCGCGCTCCAGATCGAGTTGCTGTTCCAGCGTATTGGCCGGGCTGGCGTAGATCGCTTGCTTGGTGCGCGCCAGGCCCTGCGTCGGGGCGCTGGCGAAGTGACGCGCCAGAGCGTCGGCTTCGGCCGCCAGTTGCTCGTCCTCGACACATTTCCAGATCAGACCCCATTGCGCGGCTTGCTCGGCGCTCAGCTTGTCGCCCAGCATGGCCAGTCCCATAGCGCGTGCGGTGCCGAGCAGGCGCGGCAAGAAATACGTGCCGCCGGTATCCGGCAACAGGCCGAGTTTGCAAAACACTTCGACGAAGCTGGCCGATTTTGCCGCCAGCACGATGTCGCAAGCCAGCGGAATATTGGCGCCGGCGCCGGCGGCTACGCCGTTGACGGCGCAGATCACCGGGAATGGCAGTGCGCGCAGCGACAACACCAGCGGGCCGTAATATTTTTCAATCGACTCGCCCAGATCAACTGCGCTGTCGCCCGGTTTGACGGCGCGGTCGGACAAGTCCTGGCCGGCGCAAAAGCCGCGTCCGGCGCCGGTCAGCACCAGCACCCGCACACTGGCGTCGGCCTTGATGCGTTCCAGCGCGTCGCGCACTTCGCCATGCATGGCAACCGTGAAGCTGTTGAGTTTGTCAGGACGATTCAGCGTGATCTTGGCGATGCCGTCACTGATGCTGAACAGAATGGATTCGTAGGTCATGGTAGTGGTCTTTCAGATCAGGACAGATTGGCGGCAGCAGCGACAGGTTCGCGGCTTTGCACCACGCGGAAACGCGAGGCGACAAAGGCGGCGTCGGACAGCGCGGCATTGGCGGCCGGATTGGCGCCGGTGCCGTGGTAATCGCTGAAGGCAGCCGACTGGTTGACGAACACGCCGCCATTGAGGTTGAGCGACAGTGCGACACCTGCGCTGACGGCCGCATCCAGCAATTGTTCCTTGACGGCGTCGTCGGTGGTGTAGGCCGACAAGGTCAGCGCGCCGTGTTCGCGGGCGATGCGTTCGGCAATCGCGATACTGTCGGCGGTGCCGTTGGTAGCGATGGCAAACGAGACCGGGCCGAAATACTCTTCGGTCACGGGCTTGGCGGCAACATCGGCAATCTTGATCAGCAACGGTGTCTGAATCCGTGCTCCGGCAAACAGCGGATGCTGCAAGGCGCGGCTGTCGGTGACGATCTCGCCGCGTTCGCGGGCTGCCGCAATGCGTTCCAGCACTGCGGTATTTTGAATCGCGCCGAGAATTTCGACCGCCTTGGCCGGATCGCCGGTCAGCTTGTCGATGGCGACGCCGAGCGCGCTGACTACCTGATCGAAGCTGAGATGGCCGGTCTCGGTTTCAATGCCGGCGGCCGGGATATAAATGTTTTGCGGCGCGGTACACATCTGGCCCGAGTACAACACCAGCGAAAAGGCGATATTGCGCAGCATGCCGTTGAGATCGGCGGTGGAGTCGATCACGATTTGATTGACGCCGGATTTTTCCGTGAACACTTGCGCCTGACGTGCATGTTGTTCCAGCCAGTTGCCGTTGGCGGCGCTGCCGGTGAAGTCGATCAATCGCACTTCCGGCCGCAGCGCCAGATCGGAGGCGAGGCTGGCACTGGCTTCATGGGCTGCCAGGCAGATCACGTCGGGATTGAAGCCGGCTTCGGCGATCACCTGACGCGCCACCTCGACGGTAATCGCCAGCGGCAGGATCGCGCCCGGATGCGGTTTGACCAGCACGGCATTGCCGGTGGCCAGACTGGCGAACAGACCGGGATAGGCATTCCAGGTCGGGAAGGTGCAGCAACCGATCACCAGACTGAGGCCGCGCGGCACCACGCGATATGTTTTTTGCATGCGCAGCGGCGGGTTCTTGCCTTGCGGTTTTTCCCAGAGCGCTTGCCCGGGAATGCGGCGCAGCTCATCCCAGGCATAGGCAATCGCTTCCACCGCGCGGTCTTGCGCGTGCGGACCGCCAGCCTGAAACGACATCATGTAGGCCTGGCCGGTGGTGTGCATTACGGCATGGGCGATTTCAAAACTGCGTTGATTCAGGCGGCTGACGATTTCCAGCGCGACGCCGGTCCAGACCTCGGGGCCAGCCTTGTACCAGTTGGCGGCAGCGGCGTGCATGGCCGGCAGCAACTGCTCCGGGTCGACTGCCGGGTAAGTGATGCCGAGCGCCGGTCCGTAGGGAGAGACTTCGCTGCCGGTGGTATTGCCATTGCCGGGTTGGGCCGGATGGAACGCGAAGGGCTGATTGAGCCGGGCTTCGTATGCGGCCTTGCCGTCATCGGCAGCGCTTTCGCCATACACGCGCGGACTCGGCATTTCGCTGTACGGGCTCCAGTAGCCGCGCTCGGTCAAGGCCAGCAGTGCCTGTTGCAAGACATCCTGATGGCGCTCGAAAAATGGGTGTGACATGAAACGTCTCCTGAAACTTATGGTTTTGGCGTTACGGTTGCAGCGCAAGCGAAAGCTGAATCAATTGTCCTGATCGAAATCCACCAGCACCTTGTCGGTGACCGGGAAACTCTGGCAGCTCAACACGAAGCCGCGCGCAATTTCATAATCTTCCAGCGCATAGTTGACGTCCATGTCGACCTTGCCATCCACCACTTTGCAGCGGCAGGTGGCGCATACTCCGCCTTTGCAGGAGTAGCGCATGTCGATGCCGTTCTTGAGCGCGGCGTCGAGCAGCGATTCTTTTTCCTTTTCCATGGTGAACACGGTGTGATATCCGTCGATCACCACCGTCACTTCACATTCCTGTTTGCCGATGACAGGGCGTACCACGTTGGCCTTGTTTTTCGGAATGCTGGCGGCAAACAATTCGACCTTGATGTCGGATTTGTTCATGCCATGTGCCTGCAGGGAATCGCTGACGGCGTGGATCATGTCTTCCGGACCGCAAATGAAGGCGGCGTCCACATCATCGAGCTGAATCCAGTGCTTGAAGAACTGATCGCATTTCTCGCGCGTGATGCGGCCGTTGAACAATTCGATGTCCTGCTGTTCGCGGCTCATGACGTAGACCAGATTCAGACGTTCCATGTACACGTCTTTGAGGTCGGTCAGTTCTTCCTTGAAGATCACGGTGGACGAGGCGCGGTTGCCGTAGATCAGCGTGAAACGGCTTTTCGGTTCGGTTTGCAGCGTGGTCTTGATGATCGACAGCATCGGCGTGATGCCGCTGCCGGCAGCAAACGCCAGATAGTGCTTTTCATTGGTGGCGGCCAGCGGCATGTTGAAGTGGCCCATCGGCGGCATCACCTGCAATGCCAGACCCGGTTGCAGCGTGTCGTTGGCCCAGGTCGAAAAGGCACCGCCCGGGGTGCGCTTGATGGCGACCCGCAGTTGCTGGTCTTGCACTGCCGAGCAGATCGAATACGAACGGCGCAAATCTTCGCCATTGATATCGGAACGCAAAGTCAGATGCTGGCCTTGCTGATAGTGGAACGTGTCTTTGAGTTCCGGCGGCACGTCGAAAGAGACGACGATGGTGTCGCGGGTTTCTTTCTTCACATTGCCGACGGTCAGCGAATAGAATTTGCTCATCTTGGATTCTGCCTGGTGAATAGGGTTACGCAACCCTAATGCGCTTTGAAATAATCGAACGGTTCCAGACAATCCTTGCAGCGATACAGCGATTTGCAGGAAGTGGAACCAAACTGGCTGATGCAGATTGTGTTCATGGAATTGCAATGCGGGCAGGCCACCTTGGGCGCCAGCAGGCGTTTGCGGCTGATGCCGCTGATATCGATGACCTGCTGCGCCGGCGGTGCGATGCCGTAGGACTTGAGCTGGCGCTTGCCGAGATCGCTCATCCAGTCGGTGGTCCAGGCCGGCGACAGCCGGGTCTGAATCTCGACTCGTGCCACGCCATGCCGCTTGAAGGCATCGGCGATGTCGCGCGCAATCACGGCCATGGCCGGGCAACCGGAATAGGTCGGGGTAATCACGACGGTGCACACGACTTCACCATCGACCGCCGTGGCCTGGACATCGCGCACGATGCCGAGGTCGACCACCGAGATCACCGGAATTTCAGGGTCCGGGACTTCGTGCAACCAGCTCCAGAGCTGTTGCTGCTCCGGCAATGATGGCGAGGTGGTCAGGGCGGAGTTCACCACTTGGATCCCGGATAGGCGCGTTGCAGGAATTGCATTTCTGCCAGCAGGTAACCCAGATGCTCGGTGTGGCGGCCTTGCTTGCCACCGCTTTGCATCCAGGCATCGGCGGCCGGCATCACCAGCGTTGCTTCGCCCAGGATTTCCGCCACGTGTTCCAGCCACTGTGCGCGAATGGCATCGGCGGCCGGCGCCACGCCGGATTGCTGCAGGCGTTGCTCGACGTCGTCCTGGCTGAACATTTCACCGGTAAACATCCACAGGTTATCGACCGCTGCCTGCATCATGCGATGGCTGATTTCAGTGCCGTCGCCCAGCCGTACCACGAGGTCGCCGCTGCGGCGCAGATGGTAGGTGACTTCCTTGATCGATTTTTCGGCGATCTCGACGATGCGGGCATCCGCCGAGCGGGTCAGCGCCATCAGCACATGGTAATGCCAGGCGTCGAAGAAGAACTGGCGCACCAGCGTATCGGCATAGTTGCCGTTCGGCTGTTCTACCAGCAACAGATTGCTGAAGTCATGCGCATCGCGCAGGAACGCCAGTTGATCTTCGTCGCTGCCATTGCCTTCCAGTTCCGCGGTATAAGCAAACCACAGGCGGGCCTGACCGATCAGGTCCAGCGCGACGTTGGTCAGCGCCATGTCTTCTTCCAGCGCCGGGCCCTTGCCGCACCATTCCGACAGCCGCTGACTCAGGATCAGCGTGTTGTCGCCGAGGCGGCGTACATAAGTTGCAATAGTTGACATGCTCGATTCCTTCCGGCTCACAGGTTTTTCACTTCTTCCGGCATCGGGAAGAACGTCGGATGACGGTAGACCTTGTTGTTGGATGGTTCGAACAGCGCGGTCTTGTCGCCCGGGCTGCTGGAGACGATGTCGGACGCCTTGACGACCCAGATGCCGACGCCTTCGTTGCGGCGGGTGTAGACGTCGCGCGCGTTATTGATCGCCATTTCGGCGTCGGGGGCGTGCAGGCTGCCGACGTGCTTGTGCGCCAATCCATGCTGGCTGCGGATGAAAACTTCCCACAGTGGCCACTCTTTACTCATGATGTTGTCCTTGGTTCGTCTGTTCGTGAATGCGTGAATCTGTTCAGGCCGCTTGCTGATCGGCTTGTTTTTTGTCGGCGTGGGCGACCAGTGCATCGCGGAACCATTCGCCGTCGTCCCAGGCTTGCTTGCGCACTTTCAGGCGCTCGCGGTTGCACGGACCATTGCCGCGCAGCACGTTGTTGAATTCGGCCCAGTCGATTTCACCGAATTCGTAGTGGCCGGTGTCGGCATTCCACTTGAGATCGGGATCCGGCACCGTCAGGCCAAGATATTCGGCTTGCGGCACGGTCTGATCGACCATGCGCTGCCGCAATTCATCGTTGGAAAACAGCTTGATGCGCCATTGCGCCGATTGCGCACTGTTGACGGACGCCGCATCAGACGGGCCGAACATCATCAGCGACGGCCACCACCAGCGGTTCAGGGCATCTTGCGCCATCTGCTTTTGCGCCGGCGTGCCTTGGCACAGCGACATCATGATGTCGTAACCCTGACGGGCGTGGAATGACTCTTCCTTGCACACGCGGATCATGGCGCGGGCGTAAGGACCGTAGGAGCAGCGGCACAGCGGAATCTGGTTGATGATGGCGGAACCGTCCACCAGCCAGCCGATGGCCCCCATGTCGGCCCAGCTCAGGCTGGGGTAATTGAAGATGCTGGAATACTTGGCCTTGCCCGAGTGCAGGTCGGCCAGCAGGCTGTCACGCGACACGCCCAGCGTTTCCGCGGCGCTGTAGAGATACAGGCCATGTCCGGCTTCATCCTGAATCTTGGCCAGCAGAATGGCTTTGCGTTCCAGTGTCGGAGCGCGCGTCACCCAATTGCCTTCCGGCAACTGGCCGACGATTTCCGAATGCGCATGTTGCGAGATTTGCCGTACCAGCGTTTTGCGATAGGCATCCGGCATCCAGTCTTTGGGTTCGATCTTGACGCCCTGATCGATACGGTCCTGGAAAGTGCGTTCCTGTTCGCTCATTTCGTCCAGCGAGCGGACTTGCTTGATGCCAGTCTCTACCAGTTGTGCGTACATGATGTGTGGTCTCCGTAGAAGAATTCGTTGGCGGCTGAGCAATCCGGATGGATGGTCATCGCATGGCATTTATTTTATGATACAGAAAAAACCAAGTAAACATAAAAAGAGTATCAAATGAATTTAATGTATCGTTTGTGGCATAGTCATGAACGGCAAGTCTTTCCATGTGGATCGAAACGCGTATGGCGATGCGGCATAATGTGTCCCGACGTCCACTTTTGTTCCTGTTAGCAGACCCTGGTAATGAAGAAAATCAACATCAATAACTGGATTGCGCGCTTTATCGAAGCGGAGCCGTTGCGGGCCAAGTCGGTGGCGGTGACCATCTTCGGCGATTCGATTGCGCCGCATGGCGGCACGGTATGGCTGGGCGGTCTGATCGACTTGCTGGCCTCGTTCGGCATCAGCGACCGGCTGGTGCGCACCAGCGTATTCCGGCTGGCGGAAGAAGGCTGGCTGGAAGCGCAGCGCGAAGGCCGGCGCAGTTCGTATACCCTGACGCCGCGCGGCGTGCGCCGTTTCGAACGGGCTTATCAACGCATCTACGCGCCGCTCAATCTGCATTGGGAAGGGCAGTGGACGCTGGTGTTCGGCTTGCCGGGCAGCATCGATGCGGTCGAGCGCGGGGCGCTGCGCAAGGAGTTGCTGTGGGAAGGTTTTTGCATGGTGGCGCCGGGCGTGTTTGCGCATCCCAGCACGCAGGCCGATGCCTTGAAAGAAATTCTGGAACGCGGCGGCGTGGGCGACAAAGTGTTTGCCTGCACCGCAAGCGATCTCAACGGAGTGACGTCGCGGCCGCTGGCTGACCTGATTGCCCACGGCTGGGATCTGGCGCCGGTGATTGCCGGTTATCAGCAATTCATCAGCCAGTTTCAGGCACTGCGCGATTTTCTGCAGCACGAAGATGTGACCTCGCCGGAGCAGGCGTTCGTGATCCGCACCTTGCTGATCCATGCCTTCCGCCGGGTGCAGTTGCATGATCCGCAATTGCCGCTGGCATTGCTGCCGCCGCAATGGCCCGGCACCGCCGCTTACGAACTGTGCCGGGATTTGTATCTGCTGACATGTGATGGTGCGGAGCAGCATCTGGAAGCAACCTTGCAAGATGAAGAGTCTGGCATTACCCAGGCGGAACCCTATTTTTACCAGCGCTTCGGCGGGCTCTCACCGCGGCGCTGAGGCGTGGGACGGGGTCAGCCGCGCTTGAGCGCGATCAGTGGCGCCACATCCGGCGCCTGCAATGTCGGACGATTTTCTTCGATGGCGGGCAGTGCTTGCACCTCCACCATGCTGGCCAGGCAACGCTTGGTCAGATCCTGATAGGTCAGGGTTCCTTCCAGTTTCCAGGCAATTTCCTGGGCGCTCAGTTCGCGCATGACCTTGGCCGGAACTCCTGCCACCAGTGAGCGTGGCGGAATTTTCATGCCGGCGCGCACAAAGGCGCAGGCGGCGACAATCGCTTGTTCGCCGACTTCAGCATCATCCATCACTACCGCATTCATGCCGACCAGCGCATCGCGCCGCACGGTACAGCTATGCAGAATGGCGCCATGACCGATATGGCCGTTTTCTTCGACCACTGTATCGTGTGCCGGAAAGCCGTGAATCACGCAGGTATCTTGTACATTGGCGCCGCGCTCCAGCACGATGCGTCCGAAGTCGCCGCGCAGACAGGCGGCCGGGCCGACATAGCATTCCGGGCCGATGATGACGTCGCCGATCAGTACCGCGGTCGGGTGCACAAAGGCACTTGGGTCAACTACCGGAATCACTCCTTCAATCGCGTAACAGGGCATGCGTGTCTCCTGGTCTGGTGGAACTCCGGCCGCTTGCCGAACCATGCGCAACATGACTGCCGGTGCGCGCTGTCGATGTTTTTTTTGCCTTGTTTTGTCTCGTCTCCACACCGCTGTGGCGGTGTGGAAATCCTGCTTGCGCATTTATTCAAGGTTGGAAAAAAACATTTGCCTGCCGAAGAATTTTAGATAATAATAAATTCAACCGACCGGTCGGTCAATAATGTTTTGCAGTTTCGGCAGATTTATTTCAGTTGGTTTCCCTGCCGGAAACAAAGCCCGGCGATGGTCGCGAGTAGCAGTTCGGGATGCAGGGGGACGCGCCGTACAGCCCGCCGGTACTGTCTTGCCGTTGCAACGTTGTTCTTTCAGCACGAAGTGAAATGCTGTTGTCCCTGCGTAAAAAATGCGCAGCGGGAATGGCGTGTCGCAAATTTGCGGCACAATCATGGCTTTTCGATTTTGTTGAGAGGATGGAAACATATGCCACGCAAGCGTGCAGCAGGTTTTGACAATCAGCGCGAGCACATCATCGAGCAGGCGGCGGTACTGTTTGCGCGCAACGGTTTCAGCGGCACCTCGATGAACGAAGTGGCTGAAGCCTGCGGTTTGTCGAAGGCGTCCCTGTATCACTACGTCTCTGACAAGTATCAGTTGCTGGTCTATATCTGCGAAGGACACATCGAGCGCTTGCGCGCACTGGTCCGCGAAGTGGCGCAGATGGAGCAGGAACCGCAGGAAAAGCTGCGCCTGATGGTGCAGCGTTTCGTGGAAGAGTATGCCGATGCCCAGAATGAGCACCGGGTACTGACCGAAGATGTGAAGTTTTTGCTGCCGCAGGATCAGAAACGGATTCTCGACGGCGAGCGCGAAGTGGTAGCCGCCATGGCGCAGGCGATGATCGGCGTGCGTCCGGAACTGGAAGCCAGCCGCATGGCCAAGCCGTTGACGATGCTGTTGTTCGGCATGATCAACTGGATGTTCATGTGGCTCAAGCCGGATGGCGACCTGACCCACGAAAAGATGGCGGTGGTGGTCACCGAAATGTTGTTTGGCGGGATCGGTGCAGTCAGCCTGGAACCGCCGCAGATAAAGAAAAAGAAATGAACTGATTCCCGGTTGTGGATGGTTCATTTTCCAAGAGAGCGACAGCGGTGTCGTCAAAAAATCAACCAAGGAGACTGAAAAATGAAATCCATCCGACAACTTGCCATGCTGGTGGCAATGATCTGCGCCGGTGCGGCACACGCTGACATCAACGTGGGCGTGACCTTGTCTACTACCGGTCCGGCGGCGTCGCTCGGCATCCCGGAAAAGAATACCGTGGCGCTGTTGCCGACCACGATTGCCGGTCAGAAAGTCAATTACATCGTCCTCGACGATGCTTCCGATACCACGCAGGCAGTCAAGAATACCCGTCGCTTCATCACGGAAAACAATGTCGATCTGGTGATGGGTTCGACCATTACCCCGAACTCGCTGTCGATGATCGAAGTGGTGGCCGATGCGCAGACGCCGATGATTTCGCTGGCGGCATCGTCGCGTATCGTCGAGCCGATGGACGCCAAGAAAAAATGGGTCTTCAAGACGCCGCAAAACGACATCATGATGTC
Organism: Herbaspirillum autotrophicum; assembly: GCF_001189915.1. Classification (GTDB taxonomy): domain Bacteria; phylum Pseudomonadota; class Gammaproteobacteria; order Burkholderiales; family Burkholderiaceae_D; genus Herbaspirillum; species Herbaspirillum autotrophicum. Next base: position 117,232 of record NZ_LFLS01000012.1, on the reverse strand, counting down.
GCTCGCCATTGTGCAAAACATGGTCGATAACGGCGTCAAGCGCGTCGGCTTCATCGGTTTCGGCAATGCCTACGGCGAAGGCTGGTTCACTGAATTCAGCAAGGCGGCGGCACTCAAGAAAGTGGAAATCGTCGCCAACGAACGTTACGCGCCTAACGATACCTCAGTCACTGCACAAGTGCTCAAGCTGATGTCGGCCAAACCGGATGCGATCCTGATCGCCGGTTCCGGCACACCGTCGGCAGTGCCGCAACGCACGCTCAAGGAGCGCGGCTATCAGGGCAAGATCTATCAGACGCATGGCGTGGCCAATGCCGACTTTTTGCGCGTGGGCGGCAAAATGCTGGACGGCACCCTGTTGCCGGCCGGTCCGGTACTGGTGGCGGCGCAATTGCCGGCCGATCATCCGGTGCGCAAGGTAGCGCTGGACTATGTCGCCAAGTATGAAGCCGCGCATGGCAAGGATTCGGTTTCCCTGTTCGGTGGTTACGCCTGGGATGCCGGCCTGTTGTTGCAGGCAGCGGTGCCGGTCGCACTCAAGAAAGCCAAGCCAGGTACGCCGGAATTCCGCGCTGCACTGCGTGATGCGCTGGAAGGCCTGAAAAATGTCAATGGCGTGCATGGCGTCTACAACATGTCGCCGACGGACCATCTGGGTCTGGATCAACGCGCCCGCGTCATGGTCAAGATCGAAAACGGGGCCTGGAAATATCAGCCTTGATGATGGCGTTCTGACCTGCTTCTGATTCAAGTCTCAAGTTTCACGTATCAAGTCCGTCAGCCAGCCCCGGCAATCGCCGCCGGGACGCTGGCGGATTGCTGTCACGGCAAGCCCGCCGCCAATGGGCGTCTTTATCTGGTGCACCACCTCGGAATGGAATAATCATGGAACCCAATACCCTGCAGAGTTTTATCGGCGGCCGCTGGTTTGGCGGCGCTGCGGCGCAAGAATTGCACAGTGCGGTCAATGGTCGCGCGGTCGCATTCACCCATGCGGAGCACATCGACTTCGACGAAGCCGTCACGCATGCGCGCAAGCAGGGGCTGGCGTCACTGCTGGCACTGGATTTCCAGCAACGCGCGGCGATCCTGCGCGCGCTCGGCAAATACCTCAACGAACACAAGGAAGTGCTGTACGCGATTTCGCTGCACACCGGCGCCACCCGCAACGATAGCTGGATCGATATCGAAGGCGGTTCCGGCACCTTGTTCGCCTACGCCAGCATCGGCAGCAATGAATTCCCTTCCGGTAATCTGGTGCATGAAGGACCGGCGATTCCGCTCGGCAAGCAAGGCAAGTTTTTCGGTACCCATATTCTGGTGCCGCGTCAGGGCGTGGCGGTGCACATCAATGCCTTCAACTTCCCGATCTGGGGTTTGCTGGAAAAATTTGCGCCGACCTTCCTCGCCGGTATGCCGTGCATCGTCAAACCGGCTACCGCCACCAGCTATCTGACCGAAGCCGTGGTGCGGCTGATGGATGCCTCCGGTTTGTTGCCGGCCGGCAGCCTGCAACTGGTGATCGGCAGCACCGGCGATTTGCTGGACCGTCTGCAAGGCCCGGACGTAGTGACCTTTACCGGTTCGGCTGACACGGCCGCCAAGCTGCGCGTGCATCCGAACCTGATCCGCAATTCGGTGCCATTCAATGCCGAAGCCGATTCGCTCAACTGCGCGATCCTCGGACCGGATGTGACGCCGGACGACGAAGAATTCGATTTGTTCGTCAAGGAACTGACGCGCGAAATGACCACCAAGGCCGGACAGAAATGTACCGCCATCCGCCGCGCCATCGTGCCGCGGCAACATGTCGATGCGCTGGCCGAACGGCTGCGTGCACGCCTGTCGAAGCTGGTGATCGGTGATCCGGCGCTGGAAAACGTGCGCATGGGGCCATTGGCATCCAAGGCGCAGCAACATGACGTGGCTGAACGCCTGGCCTTGCTGGCCGCCGGCAACGAAGTGATTTTCGGCGAGCGCGACGGCTTCCATCCGCAAGGCGAGGGCGTGGCCGATGGCGCTTTCTTCGCTCCCACCTTGCTGCTGTGCCGCGATCCGCTCAACAACGACAAGGTGCATGACGTCGAGGCCTTTGGCCCGGTCAGCACGCTGATGACCTATGACGATTTCGACGGCGCTCTGGCGCTGGCGGCACGCGGTCGCGGCAGTCTGGTCGGCAGCCTGATCACGCGCGATCCGCAAGTCGCGGCCAAAGCCATTCCGGTAGCGGCAGCCTGGCATGGCCGTTTGCTGATTCTGGATCGCGAAGCGGCGGTGGAATCGACCGGTCACGGTTCGCCGTTGCCGCAACTCAAACACGGCGGTCCCGGGCGCGCCGGTGGCGGTGAAGAACTCGGCGGTGGCCGTGCCGTCAAGCATTACCTGCAACGGGCCGCATTGCAAGGTTCGCCAACCATGCTCGCGGCAGTGGTGGGTGAGCACGTGCGCGGCGCGGCGGTACGCGAATCGGCGATTCATCCGTTCCGCCATCATTTCGAAGAATTGCAGATCGGTGATTCGCTGCTGACGCATCGGCGCACGGTCAGCGAAGCCGACATCGTCAACTTCGGCGGTTTGTCGGGCGATTATTTCTACATGCACTTCGATGAAATCGCCGCCAAGGAATCGCCGTTCGGCAAACGCATCGCGCACGGCTACTTCGTGTTGTCGGCTGCCGCCGGTCTGTTCGTATCACCGGCACCGGGACCGGTACTGGCCAATTACGGACTGGATACGTTGCGTTTCGTCAAACCGGTCGGCATCGGCGACACCATCCAGGCGCGCCTGACCTGCAAACGCAAGATCGATCGCAACAAGAAAGACGTCAATGGCGTCGGTCAAGGCGTGGTGGCATGGGATGTCGAAGTGACCAATCAGGAAGGCGAGCTGGTGGCGTCCTACGACATTCTGACGCTGGTCGCCAAGCGCAACTGAACCATGCCGGCCGCGCGCCGGACACACAATGCATACATAGCGGACACCGCGCCCGGCGGGGCGTCCGCTTATGCGTGACAAGCAGGCTACGCCCGTCACACAAGAACGGGACAGGCCGGAAACAGAATCTGAACTGGATGGTGGAGGAAAGACGTGGACGCAAACATTTTTGCAGTCCTGGTGCAAGACGGCATTACCACGGGTGCGATTTATGCCCTGTTGTCGCTGGCGCTGGTACTGATTTTTTCGGTGACGCGAGTCATCTTTCTGCCGCAAGGCGAGTTCGTCGCCTATGGTGCACTGACACTGGCAGCGATTCAGGCTGGTCAGTCGCCGCTGACCGTGTGGTTGCTGCTGGTCATGGGCGTGGCGACCTTGCTGGCGGAATTGTCGGCTAATCTGCGTGATGCCGAACGTCGCCTTGGCTTGCCGAAATTATTGCCCAAACTGCTTGGCAAATATGTGCTGTTCCCGCTGGCCATGATGGCGCTGGCGTATTACCTGCCGCTGGCAGCCTTGCCGATGGTGGCGCAGATTGCACTGGCACTGGCGATTGTGGTGCCGCTGGCGCCGCTGATGTATCGCATCGCGTATCAGCCGCTGGCGCATGCCAGCGTACTGGTGTTGCTGATCGTCTCGGTCGGCGTGCATCTGGCGATGGTCGGTCTGGGTCTGGTGATGTTCGGTCCTGAAGGTTCGAATACCAAGCCATTCAGCGATGCCCAGTTCCAGCTTGGCGAGATGTTGATTTCCGGTCAAAGCATCGCGGTGCTGGTAACCGTGATTGCGCTGATCATCGCGATTTACTTTTACTTTGAGCGCACCTTGTCCGGCAAGGCCTTGCGCGCGACCGCCGTCAATCGTCTCGGCGCCCGGCTGGTCGGCATCGGCACCAATCAGGCCGGCAAACTGGCGTTCACGCTCGGCGGCGGCATCGGCGCCTTGTGCGGCATCCTGATCGCACCATTCACCATCATCAACTACGAATCGGGTTTTCTGATCGCGCTCAAGGGCTTTGTCGGCGCCATCTTCGGCGGCCTGGCCAGCTATCCGCTGGCGGCTGCGGGGTCGGTCGGGGTCGGTTTGCTGGAAAGCTTCTCATCATTCTGGGCCAGCTCGTTCAAAGATCTGATTGTGTTCACCGTGATCATTCCGGTGCTGTTGTGGCGCTCGCTGACGAGCACGCATGTCGATGAAGAAGCGTGAGGTCGCCGAAATGAAAAGCAAAATTACCCTGATTGCGCCGCTGGTGGCGATGACGGCCATTCTGTTGTTGCCGCTGCTGCCGATCCCGGCATTCTGGATTACCTTGTTGTCCTATGTCGGCCTGTACAGCATCGTCGGCCTCGGACTGGTATTGCTGACCGGCGTTGCCGGCATGACCTCGTTCGGACAGGCGGCGTTTGTCGGTATCGGCGCTTACGCCACGGCGTATCTGACCACCCATTACGGCTTGTCGCCATGGATCGGCCTGCTGGCCGGCTTGTTGCTGACCGGCGGTTCGGCCATTGTGATCGGTTCCTTCACGATGCGCCTGTCGGGCCATTATCTGCCGTTGAGCACGATTGCCTGGGGCTTGTCGCTGTACTTCCTGTTCGGCAATCTGGAAAGCCTCGGCAAATATGACGGCATCGGCGGCGTGCCATCGATCAGCTTGTTCGATTTCGAATTCAGCAGCGGTCGCTCGATGTATGTGCTGATCTGGATTGCGGTCATCCTGGCCTTGCTATCGGTGCAGAATTTTCTGAACTCCAGACCGGGGCGCGCGGTGCGGGCGCTCAAGTTCGGTTATGTGATGCCGGAAGCGATGGGCGTCAATACACCGTGGATCAAGATCGTCATCTTTGCCTACGCCGCCATGCTGGCCGGCGTCTCGGGCTGGTTGTACGCGCATTTGCAACATGCGGTCAATCCGACCCCGTTCGGTCTCAAGTACGGTATCGATTACCTGCTGATGGTGGTGGTCGGCGGCGCCGGTTTTGTCTGGGGTGCGATTCTCGGTGCCGGTGTCATCACCATTCTCGGCAACTTCCTGCAAGCCTGGCTGCCCGGTCTGCTCGGCGCCAGCGGCAACTTTGAAGTGATTGCCTTCGGCGTGTTGCTGGTGCTGTTCCTGCAATATGCAAACGAAGGTCTGTGGCCATTCATTCAGGCATTTTGTGCGGAAAAATTCGGTATCCAGCCATCGGCGCGGGCCCCGGAACAGGCCGTAGCATTACCGCAAAAAACCAAGCCGGCCAAGGGCGAAGTGATTCTGGACGTGCAAGATGCGCGCAAGCAGTTTGGCGGACTGGTGGCGGTCAACGATGTCTCGTTTTCGGTCAAGGCCGGAGAAATCGTCGGCCTGATCGGCCCCAACGGTGCCGGTAAATCGACCACCTTCAATTTGCTGACCGGCGTGTTGCCGGCCACCAGCGGTCGTGTCGATTATCGCGGCCAGTCGATTGCCGGCTTGTCGTCGCGCCAGATCGTGCAGCGCGGCGTGGCGCGTACCTTCCAGCATGTGCGGCTGGTGCCGGGCATGAGCGTGCTGGAAAACGTCGCCATCGGCGCCCATTTGCGCGGTGACTTCGCGGCCCAGGGCGGGGTGCTGGCCAGCATCTTGCGTCTCAATAAAAAGGAAGAAGGCAAGCTGCTGCACGAAGCTGCGCGACAACTGGAGCGGGTGGGGCTGAGCGATCTGATGTATCGCCCGGCCGGCAGTCTGGCGCTGGGGCAGCAACGGATTCTGGAAATCGCGCGGGCGTTGTGCTGCGATCCGGCCTTGCTGTTGCTGGACGAGCCGGCGGCCGGTTTGCGCTACAAGGAAAAGCAAGCCTTGTCAGAATTGCTGAAAAAATTGCGCAGCGAAGGCATGGCCGTGCTGCTGGTGGAACACGATATGGATTTCGTGATGCAGTTGACCGATCACATCGTGGTCATGGAATTCGGCACCAAGATCGCCGAAGGCACACCGGCACAGATTCAGGTGCATCCGGCCGTGCTGGAAGCTTATCTCGGAGGTGTGGAATGACGCAGCAAAACGGCAAAGTATTGTTGGATGTCAGCGATTTGCATGTGCGCTACGGCAAGGTGGAAGCATTGCATGGCGGCGCGCTGCAAGTGCGCGAAGGACAGATCGTGACGGTGATCGGCCCCAACGGCGCCGGCAAATCGACCTTGCTCAACGCCATCATGGGCAGCTTGCCGAGCGGCGCTGGCGCCACCGGCAATGTCAGTTATCTGGGCCACAGCATGAGCGGCATGGAAGTGGAAGAACGGGTCGCGCGCGGCTTGTCGCTGGTGCCGGAAAAACGCGAACTGTTTTCCACCATGAGCGTGGAAGACAATTTGCAGCTCGGTGCCTACAAGCGCAAGAAAAATGGCGAAGCCAATTACATGGATCAACTGGATGCCGTGTATGACTTGTTCCCGCGTTTGCTGGAGCGCCGCAAGCAAGCCTCCGGCACCTTGTCCGGCGGCGAACGGCAAATGCTGGCCGTCGGCCGCGCACTGATGGCCAAGCCGCAGGTCTTGATGCTGGATGAGCCGAGTCTGGGACTGGCGCCGCTGATCACCAAGGAAATCTTCCACATCATCAGCGCCTTGCGTCAAACCGGCGTGGCGACCTTGCTGATCGAACAGAATGCCCGTGCCGCCTTGCAGGTTGCCGATTACGCCTATGTGCTGGAAATGGGCGAACTGGTGATGCAGGGACCGGCGACGGAACTGGCCGGCAACAAGCAAATCATTGAAAGCTATCTGGGGTTTGCCAAGCACTAAGCATTTGACAAGTACTGCATAACAATAACGGGGGAGAGATGGGGCTGCGTCGATTTGCGATTGGTACCCGCCTGTACGGCGGTTTTGCCATTGTGTTTGTATTGCTGGCCGGGCTCGGCGTGGCGCTGGCGCTGCAAGCCGAGATGATTCAGTCCGCTCTCAGTCAGCGCTTGCTGACGGTGGCCGGGCAGGGGCCGGCGGCGACCGCCATCACCGCCGAGCTGGCGCATGCCGCCGCCAGCCGTCACAGCCTGATGCTGTGGGCGGCACTGGCCGGCGCCATCGTCTTGCTGCTCAGCGTGGCGCTGGTATGGCTGCTCGGGCGCAGCATCACGCGGCCATTGCAGGCGGCGGTATCGATTGCACGGCGCGTGGCGTCGGGTGATCTGTCATCGCAGACGGCAGTGGCCGGCAACGATGAAATCAGTGCCTTGTTGCTCGCCTTGCAAGACATGAATGGCAACTTGCTGAAGATCGTCGGCGAGGTACGCTCCGGCACCAATGCCATTTCCGCCGCGTCCGGCCAGATCGCCAGCGGCAACGATGCCTTGTCGTCACGCACCGAAGCGCAAGCCAGTTCGTTGCAACAAACGGCGGCATCGATGGAGCAACTGACTTCTGCGGTACGCCAGAATGCCGATCACGCAGTACGCGCCAATACGCTGGTGGCGTCGGCCTCAGAGTTCGCCATCAAGGGCGGCGCGGTGGTCAGCAAGGTGGTCGACACCATGAATTCGATCAACACCAGTTCACGCAAGATCGTCGACATCATCAGCGTCATTGATGGCATCGCCTTTCAAACCAATATTCTGGCGCTCAATGCGTCGGTGGAAGCGGCCCGCGCCGGCGAGCAGGGCCGCGGCTTTGCGGTGGTGGCGGCCGAAGTCAGAAATCTGGCGCAACGGTCGGCGGTGGCGGCACGCGAAATCAAGACCTTGATCGGTGACTCGGTGCAGCAGGTACAGAACGGCAATGCGTTGGTCGATGATGCCGGCAAGACCATGCACGAGATCGTCGATTCGGTGCAACATGTGGCGCGCATCATGGCCGAGATCACCGACGCCGGCCGCCAGCAAAGCAGCGGCATCAGTGAAGTCAATCAGGCCGTCACCGAAATGGATCGCATGACCCAGCAAAATGCAGCAATGGTGGAACAGGCGGCGGCTGCTGCCGGTCAGATGACGCAACTGGCGACCTCGCTGGCGCAATCGGTGAGCGCCTTCCGTCTCGAAAACAATGTGGACGAAGCGATTGCCATGGTGGGCCGCGCGGTGCAGCATGTGCGTCAGCATGGCAAGCAACAGGCGCTGGCCGATTTCAGCACGCCGACACCGCCGTTCCGGCAGCGCGATCTGTATATCAACGTGATTGATTTGCAAGGCAATACACTGGCGCATGGCGACAATGCCAAGCTGATCGGCAAGAATCTGATCGATCTCAAGGATGCCGACGGCAAACCGTTCATCAAGCATTTCGTCGATACCGCCAATGCCGCCGGCAAGGGCTGGATCGATTACCGCTGGCCCAATCCGGTGACGGCAGTACTGGAAGCCAAGACCACCTACATCGAAAAGATCGACGGGCTGGTGATTGGTTGCGGTATCTACAAGGGCTGATCAAGCCTGGTGAAGGCTGGAGAGGGCCGGTGGCAGCGCCGCCGGCCGGCCAGATTCACGACATCAATATTGGCGAGGCGGGCATCATCACGCCGGCCGCGCTGCTGCCATCGCTGTGCTCCATCAGTTTGGCGAACAATTCCTGCTGGGTGCGGATGTTGAGTTTGGCGAAGCCGCGGTTGCGGTAGGTCACGGCCGATACGGTCTTGATGCCCATGGCCTTGGCTGCAGCCGGAATCGTCATGCCGCGCGCGATACACAGAATCAGGTCGTATTCGCGCTTGCTCAGTTTGGTATCGAGTTCCTGTTGCAGCGAGTCCAGCTTGTTGGCGCTCAGCACCAGCGTCTGCGGCATGATGCGATAGCGCTGCACGGCGGCTTCGCTGAGGCAGTCGGCCAGCAATTCCAGATAGAGCAGATCGGACGCCGACAAGGCCTTGGCCGAGGCCGAGCGATAAATCCCGATCAGCAGATTATTGTTGCCCTTGATCTTGCGGAAGATCGCAAAGCGTTGCGAGGTCCCGGTATTGTCGTAGCAATCGTTGCGGTAGCCGGTATCGATGATGTCGCTGGCGTCCTGATGCAACAGGATCGAGGAGCGCGACAGTACCGACAGGTTGTCATGTCGCAAGACTTGCTGCAAACCGATATCGCGCTGGTAATACTGATCCAGATAGGCGCCCCAGGCGGATGCCACCAGCGACGGATTATTCACCTCGGCATGTCCCAGCAGCCACGGCTGGCCCACTGCCGGCAATAAAAACAATGCGCAGTTGATCACGTCCACTTCGGAACGCACCAGATCCAGAATCGCGCGCGGCAATTGCGTCCGGTCTTCATCGGTAATCGCCGCCAGCAGACGTGACAGACCGGCCGGGGCGACCGAAATTCGCGCTGGTTGCTGGCTGCTTTGCCATATACGCATGTTGTCTCCGTTCTTGTATGTACCTGCTTCTAACGCAGGTCGGAAGCCGGTTTCGGGCCATTTGTCCTTAGTTCGGAGGACAGACATCACTGGCCCCGCTCTCTATGATCGACGCATGCAATCTCAGGGCAAACCGATGCCGGCTTCAGGGGCATTCTAATGCAAAGCCATGGCGGCGTGGTTTTGTCCGTGAAGTTGCTGCATGACATCAGATTTGCATCAACAATCGAGGACAACACATGACCGGCCAATCTTTACCTTCCGCATTCCCACCGTCGCTGTCGCTGTACTACAGCCCCAAAGCCTGTTCGCTGGCCTCGCATATCGCGCTGGAAGAATCGGGTCTGGCATTTGAGGCGGTGGCGGTAAATATCCGTAATCAGGAAAACCGTCAGGCCGATTATTTGCGACTCAATCCGAGCGGCACGGTGCCGGCACTCGGCATCGGCGGCCAGATCCTGACCGAATCGCAGGCGATTTTGACCTATATCGCCGATCTGGCACCGGAAAGCCAGTTGTTGCCGCGCCCCGGCACCGTGGCGCGGGCACGGGCGCATGAATGGATGAATCTGATTTCCAGCAGCCTGCATGTGGCATATCGCTCGATCTTCCGGCCGCAGACATATGGCGGCGAAGAGGCGGCAGGCATGGCGGCGGTGCAGGCACAGGGCGGCAAGAATCTGGCCAGGTATCTGGAACTGATCGAATCGCGCCTCGGCGACAGCACTTACGCACTCGGTGAAACCTTCACCGTAGTGGATGCCTATCTGTTCGTGTTTTATCTGTGGAGCTTCGACGAGCGCGTGCAATGCGGTTTGCCCGCGCGCCCGCGTTACGCTGCACTGGCGCAGCGGGTTGCGGCGCGACCGGCAGTGCGCAAGGCGGTGGCGCGTGAGCGTGCGGTACGCGCCTACGATTTGCCGCCGCATATCGTGATGGAGGCTTGAATGAGCTTGTACGCGGTGCAAAAGGTGATCTACGAGGTCAACCGCAATCCCCAGGCGATGGCGGCGTTTCGCGCCGACAGCGCGCAATTCCTGACGGCATACAGCCTCAACGACGAAGAACGCAATGCCTTGCGCGGGCCGGATATCGGCTTGCTGTACGTGCTCGGCGTGAACGGCCAGTTGCTGATGCATTTCGCCGCATCTTGCGGCCATGAATGGAACGCCTATCTGGAAGCGATGCGCGCCGGCGTGGCCACGCACGGCCCGGTACGCGCCGGGATTTATGCGATCAAGGAAAACCACAGCCAGAATAAAGGTAAGCAATCATGAGTATCGTTTTTACCGGTGTTTGCAGTCATGGTCCCGGCATCACCGCCCGCACCGAACGCGCCGAGCCGGCGGCGCGTGAACGCCTGATGCAGAGTTACGCCCGCATGCGTGACGCCTTGCATGCCGCCCAACCGGATGCGCTGGTGATCATCGCCGCCGAGCATTTCGCCAATTTCTTCATGAACAACATGCCGTCGTTTGCCATCGGCATGGCAGATCAGTATGAAGGGCCGATTGAAGATCCCGAATGGTTGCGGATTCCGCGCCGCGAAGTGCCGGGTTCGCGCGATATCTCACGCCGCTTGATGGATGGCGTGATGCAAGAGGTGGATATCAGCTATTGCGAAGAATGGAAATTCGATCACGGCATCATGGTGCCACTGCATCACCTGACGCCTGATTACGATATCCCGGTGATTCCGGTCAATATCAATTGCCAGTGTCCGCCAATGGCGCCGCTGCATCGCGCTTATGCATTAGGGCAGGCAATCCGGCGCGCTGCTGACCAGATGCCGGAACGCATCGCCGTGATCGGCACCGGTGGCATTTCGCATTGGCCCTGTACCCCCGACACCGGCACCATCAACGAAGCATGGGACCGCGAATTCCTGCGCCGCTGGTCGGCCAATGACCGCGCCGCCATGCTCGATTACACCGATGAAGATACCTATCGCGAAGGCGGTCAGGGCGGTTATGAAATCCGCACCTACATTGCCGCCGCCGGCGTGGCCGAAGGCAGCAAGGGTGAAATCTGGTGTTACGAACCGATCCCGCCGTTTGCCTGCGGCTGCACGGTGGGGGTCATGAACCTTTGATGCGGTAGCGGTTTTTGCAGTGGCTGGCGTGAACACCTAAAAACGATTTTCAATGGAGACGACAACATGTTTATCAAAAATACCTGGTATGTAGCCGGATGGGATTACGAACTGATCGATGGCGCCTTGCTGGCGCGCACCATCCTCAACGAAAAGATCCTGTTGTACAAAGGCGCGGACAACGCCGTGGTGGCAATGGAAGACCGCTGCTGTCATCGCGGTGCGGCATTGTCGCAAGGACGACTGGAAGGCAATTGCGTGCGCTGCATGTATCACGGTTTGCTGTTCGATAACACCGGCGCGTGTGTTGAAATCCCGGGACAGGAGTCGATCCCGCCCAGCCTCAAGGTGCGCAGCTATCCGGTTGAAACCGTGGGGCGGCTGGTGTGGATCTGGATGGGCGACAAGGCGCTCGCCAACAAGGCCGACATTCCGGAGTTTGAATACCTGACCAATCCCGAGTGGCACGGCATGCCGGGTTACATGCATTACAAATCGAATTATCAGCTGATCACCGACAACCTGGCCGACATCAACCATATTGCGTATGTGCATACCAATACTCTGGGCGGTTCGGAAAACTACATCGCCGAGCAGACGCAAACGCCGATGGAGCGGCTGGAAAATGGCTTCAAGCTGACCAAATACCATTTGAACAGCGACTTGCCGCCATTCGTGCGCAAGTTCGTCAAGCATATGCCGAAGGTGGACCGCTGGAATACGGTGAAGATGCTGGTGCCGGGATTCTTCTTTCTGGAGTCGGGCTTTTCACCGGTTGGCAACGGCATCGAAAAGGGCAATCGCGAAGGCTCGATCTCGTTCCGCAATTTCCAGGCCATGACGCCGGAAAGTGAAACCACCACACACTTTTTCTGGGTCTATATGCATAACCAGCGTGAAGACGTCGATCAGATTTCGCGTTCACTGAGCGCCAGTATCCTGGAAGGCTTTTACGAAGACAAGGCCATCATCGAAAAGCAGCAGGAAGTGCTGGATGCCGATCCTGCTTTCCCGTTGCGCGCGATTGCCGCTGATGCCGCGTTGTCGCATCTGCGCTGGGTGGTCGATCAGAAAATCAAAAAAGAACGCGCCGCGGCATGAACCGGCAGCGGCATCGCCCAGTGCCGGAACGCCCGACCGTCAGCGGCCGGCGTGCGCAGTGCGGATGCCAATTTTTGCAGTTGATTCTTTCTTATCGATGGGAATGACATGGAAAAAATCGAGGTCATCGTCAGCAGCTATGCGGCCGAGGCCAAGGGCATCGTGACGCTGGAATTGCGGCGAGCAGACGGCGCCTCCTTGCCGCGCTTTACGCCGGGTGCGCATATCGATCTGTTTTTGCCGAACGGCCTGGTTCGCCAGTATTCGCTGCTCAATGACTGGCGCGACAGCGGCTGTTATCAGATCGGCGTGGCGCGGGTAGCCAACAGTCGCGGCGGTTCGGCGTGGGTCCACGAAAAATTGCGGCAAGGCACCAGCATCAGCATCAGTGCGCCGCGCAACAATTTTCCGCTGGCCGCCGATCATCGCAAGTTGTTCTTCGTCGCCGGCGGCATCGGCATCACGCCGATTCTGGCCATGATCCGCCAATGTATCGCCGAACAGCGCGACTGGGAATTGCTGTATCTGGCGCGCAGCCGGCAGCGTGCAGCGTTTTGCGATGAATTGATGGGCTTCGATCGCAACCGCATTCACCTGCATTTCGACGACGAGCAAGCGGGTCTGTGTGACTTCCGCAGTGCATTGCGCAAACTCGGTGGCGGCGTGCCGGTGTATTGCTGCGGACCGGCACCGGTGATGGAAGCGGTGACCGGTTTTGCTCAGGAACATCCGAACAATCCGGCATTTGTGGAATGGTTCGCGCCACCGCCGGATAGTGGCGGCGGTGACCGGGCAGCCGGTAGCTTTGCCGTCAAGATCGGAAGCAGCGGGCGCGAAATCGAAATCGGTGCTGACCGCAGCATCTTGGACGTGCTCGAAGAAAGCGGTTTCTGTTTGCCGTTTTCCTGTCGCGAAGGCATGTGTCGCAGTTGTGAAGTCAAGGTGCTGGAAGGGGAGCCGGAACATCGTGATTACGTCTTGTCGGCAGCGGAAAAGGCGGCCGGCAATTGCATGATGATTTGTGTGTCGCGTGCCAAAGGGGCGTCGCTGACACTGGATTTGTAGCAGGTCTGGAGTAGCAGCGAGGAGATGGCGTTGCAAGACGCCGACTATAAGAACTTAAAATATAAAACGAGGAAATGATGAGACAAACCGCAAAAAAAATGGTGCGCCGGCTGCTCTGGTCGCAACTTGGCATCATGCTGCTCGGCGGCAGTGTACTGGCGCAGGGCATCAAGGTCGGCGTGACGGTGCCGACCACCGGTTCGGCGGCCACCATCGGTATCGGTGCGCGCAATTCGGTCAATCTGTTTCCCAAGAAGATCGCCGGCATCGATGTCGATTTCCAGATACTCGATGACACCAGCGATACCACCAATTCGGTCAAGAACGCCAAGCGTTTTCTCGATGACAAGGTGGATCTGATCGTCGGTTCGTCGACCTCATCGCAGTCGCTGGCAATCATCGAGGCGATTGCCGGCACCGATACCCCGCTGATTGCACTGGGCGCCTCGGCACGGCTGGTAACGCCGATGGATGACAAGAAGCGGTGGGTATTCAAGACCGCCTCCAACGATTCACTGGTGGTCACGGCGATCATCCGGCACATGCGCGAGCATGGCGTCAAGACGGTGGGCTTCATCGGCTTTAGTGATGCCTTCGGGGAAAGCTGGCTGTCGGAAGTGAAGTCGTTTGCCGATGCCAGGCAGATCCAGTTGGTTGGCGTCGAGCGATTCAATCCCAAGGACACCAGCGTGACTTCGCAGGTGCTGCGAATCATCGCGGCGCATCCGGATGCGGTATTGATTGCCGGCTCCGGCACGCCGGCCGTGATGCCGCATGCGGCGCTCAAGGAACGCGGCTATCAGGGCAAGATTTACCAGACCCATGGCGCCGCCACCGAAGATTTCTTGCGTGTCGGCGGCAAGGTCTTGAATGGCAGTTATTTGCCGGTGGGGCCGAATCTGGTGTGGGAGCAATTGCCGGACAGTTATCCGACCAAGGCGGTGAGCGCGAAGTATGTGCCGTTGTATGAAAGCAAGTATGGCAAGAATTCGCGTTCGACCTTTGCTGCGCAAGCATACGACGTGTTGCTGTTGCTGGAACGGGCAGTGCCGGAAGCCGCGAAAAAGGCCAAGCCGGGTACCCGTGAATTCCGCATCGCCTTGCGTGACGCGCTTGAAAACATCAAGAATCTGCCGGCCAATTCCGGGGTCTTCAACATGACGCCGGCCGATCATTCGGGACTCGATGACTGGTCACGCGTGATGGTGTCGATCAAGAATGAAAAATGGGTGATGGAGCCATTGCCGAAGTAAGGCCGCCGCAACATCAATCTCAACACCCTGTCAACGCAACATGCGTCCGTCGCCGATTCCGGTGGCGTGCGCCGGAAAGATTCTCTGCATGCCGCAATACGATTACGATTTATTCACCATCGGCGCCGGTTCCGGCGGCGTACGCGCCAGCCGCTTTGCCGCCAGTCATGGCACCCGCGTGGCCGTGGCGGAACAGCAATACCTGGGCGGTACTTGTGTCAATGTCGGCTGTATCCCCAAAAAGCTGATGTCATATGCCGCGCATATGCATCAGGAATTCGACGCCGCCGCCGGCTACGGCTGGACCGTCGGCATCCGGGCGTTCGACTGGCAAGCCTTGCGTGCGGCCAAGGATCGCGAAATCGCCCGCCTCAATGATGTCTACCGGCGCTTGCTCAGCAATTCCGGCGTGACATTGATGGCTCAGCGGGCCACGCTGGTCGACGGGCATACGGTCAGTGTCGGTGGCAAACACATTACCGCGCGCCACATTCTGATCGCCACCGGCGGCAAGCCCGCCATGCCGGATTTACCGGGTATCGGCCATGCCATCAGTTCCGATGCGTTCTTTGCCATGCCGGGTTTGCCGGCGCGGGCAGTGGTGGCCGGCGGCGGCTATATCGCGGTGGAACTGGCGTCGATCCTGAATGGCCTCGGCAGTCAGGTGACGTTGTTGCATCGGGGTGATCGCTTGTTGCGCGGCATGGATGCCGAACTCGGGTCCGTGCTGGCGCGCGAAATGCAAAAGAAGGGCATTACCATTCGTTTGCAAACGCAGGTAACGTCGATGGCCGCCGGCCGCAGCGGCACACAGGTGACACTGAATGACAACCGCGTGCTGCACACCGATTGCATGCTGTTTGCCACCGGCCGCCGCGCCAATACCGACGGCCTCGGGCTGGCGCAGGCGGGCATTGAGCAAACCGCCAATGGCGCGATTGCGGTGGATGCGGATTTTCGTACCAACGTGGCCTCGGTGCTGGCGATCGGCGATGTGATTGGCGACGTCAACGGGCGCCTGCAACTGACGCCGGTGGCGCTGGCCGAAGGCATGCAGGTAGCGGCGCAATTGTTTGGCAAGGCGGTGAGTGCTGACGACAATCTGTATCGCCATGTACCGACGGCCGTGTTCAGTCATCCCAATGTGGCGACGGTGGGTTTGAGCGAAGAGCAGGCCAGGGCGCAACACGCGGCGGTGCTTATTTTCAAGAGTGAATTCAAGCCGCTGCGGCATACCCTGAGCGGCAGCGATGAGCGGGTATTCATGAAGCTGGTGGTGGATGCCGCCAGCGATGTGGTGCTCGGCATGCACATGGTCGGCGCCGAAGCCGGCGAAATCTTGCAGGGTTTTGCGGCGGCGTTGCAATGCGGTATCACCAAGAAAATGCTGGACCGCACCATCGGCATTCATCCGACCACGGCAGAGGAGTTTGTCACCATGCGCCAAGCCCTCTGAAGTTGCACTGCAAACAAGCTCTTGCTACCGCTGGCGGCAGCCGTCGCTCGTGGTGAAAAGTGATGTCTCAAGATTCCTGCTTGACAGACATAATTAATATGTTATCTAATTCACTAACATATTAACCATAATGAGGATGAGATGAGACTGCGTGCTACCTGCCTGTCTGGATTGATGCTTGCCGCCGTGGCAATCGGCGCCCGTGCCGAGACTGTGAATGTCGGCGTTACCGTGCCGACCACCGGCCCTGCCGCCATTTTGGGTATTGGCGCGCGCAATTCAGTCGCCCTGTTTCCCAAGAAAATTGCCGGCTATGACGTCAATTTCAAAGTAGTCGATGATGCCAGCGACACCACCAACTCGGTCAAGAACGCCAAGATGTTTCTGGACGAGAAAGTCGATCTGATCGTCGGTTCCTCGACCTCGCCGCAATCGCTGGCGATCATCGAAGCGATTGCCGGTACCGAAACGCCGTTGATTGCACTCGGCGCCTCGGCGCGCATCGTGACGCCGATGGATGACAAAAAGAAATGGGTGTTCAAGACTGCCGCCAACGATTCGCTGATGGCTTCGGCGATTGTCAAACACATGGTGGATCATGGTGTGAAGACTGTCGGTTTCATCGGCTTCAGCGATGCCTATGGCGAAAGCTGGCTGACTGAAATCAAGGCCTTTGCGGAACAGAACAAGATCAAGCTGGCCGGTGTCGAGCGTTTCAATCCGAAAGACACCAGCGTTACCGCGCAAGTCCTGCGGGTGACTGCCAGCCAGCCGGACGCGATCATCGTCGCCGGTTCCGGCACTCCGGCCGCCATGCCGCAAGTGGCATTGAAGGAACGTGGCTACAAGGGCAAGATCTATCAGACCCACGGCGCTGCCACCGAAGATTTCCTGCGCGTGGGCGGCAAGGCACTGAATGGCGGTTATCTGCCGGTCGGTCCGAATCTGGTGTGGGAACAATTGCCGGACAATTACGCGACCAAGGCCGTGAGCGCCAAGTTCGTGCCTTTGTATGAAAGCAAGTACGGCAAGAACTCGCGCTCCAATTTTGCGGCGCAGGCTTATGACGTCTTGCTGTTGCTGGAACGTGCGTTGCCGGAAGCCGGCAAGAAAGCCAAACCGGGCACCAGGGAATTCCGTATCGCCTTGCGTGACGCGCTGGAAAACATCAAGAATCTGCCGGGCAATGCCGGTGTCTTCAACATGACCACCGCTGATCACTCCGGTCTCGATGAACGGGCACGCGTGATCGTGCGGGTCGAAGATGGCAAGTGGGTGCTGGATTCGGCACCGAAGTAAATAGCAACAGAACCGATCTTGAGGTGGGCGGGCCGGATGTGCGTATGTGCATCCGGCTTTGCTTTTGGTGCGTCGGCTAGAGTGTGAGGTCCCAGTCGATGGTGGCCGGTACGGCCCCGCGCAGGGCATTGCACACCATGATGCTGTCGGCGCGGATCAGATCGTCGCGGGTCAGGCGTCGTTCTTGTACCGCCCATTGCGGATCGGCCATCAATACCGCGCGCATTACGCCCGGCAATACACCGGCTGTCAGCGGCGGCGTGTACCAGCGGCCATCAAGCGACAACAGTACATTGCTGCGCCCGCCCTCGGTCAGCTCACCGTGTTGATTGAAAAACAGCATGTCGAATGCGCCATGCTGTTCTGCCAGCCGCCAGGCGGCGTCATAGCGTTCGCGGCGGGTCGACTTGTGGCGTAAAAACAGATCGTTGCTATCGCTGGTGTCGGCCGCAATGCACAGAGTGACCTGGGCCGCTATCGGCGGCAGTGGCGCCGTGTGTATCTGCATCACGCCATCATGTTGCAATGCCAGTCGCAGCCGCTGCGGCACACCGGCGGGTAATTGCGCACAAGCCTCAGTCAGCGCGGCATGCAGCGCGGTTACATCGCAGGCAAAATCAAAGTAAGCCGCCGAGGTGCGCAAGCGTTGCAGATGCAGATCACGATGGCGGCAACCGTGTTCACGGGTGGCGTAGAGGGTCTCGAACAGGCTCAGCGGCTGGCTGCTGCGCAGCGATTGATTGAGACCGGTGAGGAAGGCGGCCTTGAGCCGGCATTCGGCATATTCGTCGGCCGCCACGCTGTCATGCACGATACCGGCGCCCACGCCCATTTCACCACTGCGCACGCCGTGCTGTGCGGCTTGCAGATGCAAGGTGCGGATCGGCACCGACAGACAGAAATCACCAATCGCCTCGCCCGCGGTGTCGGTATCGGTCCCTGCGTCGGTCCCGGCAGGCGCATCAAACCAGCCGATGGCGCCGGTGTACAAACCGCGCGGCAGTGTTTCCAGTTCGCGGATGATCTGCATCGCCCGCCGTTTCGGCGCACCAGTGATCGAGCCGCACGGGAACAACGCCCGCAACAAGTCATGCAATGAGATATGTGGTTGCAAACGGGCAGTCACGGTCGAGGTCATTTGCAGCACCTCGCCGTAGCGCCGGACTTCAAACAGTTGCGGTACTGCTACCGAACCGGAAACGGCGACGCGGCCCAGATCATTGCGCAGCAAATCGACGATCATCAGGTTTTCGGCGCGGTTTTTTTCATCGTTGCCGAGTGCCGTGGCACGGCGCTGGTTTTCAGCATCGCTGCCGGCCTGATCCGGTGCTGCCGGCGCCGTGCCCTTCATGGGTTGCGCCCGCAATACGCCTTGCGCATGACGGAAAAACAATTCCGGTGAAAATGACAGCACGCTGCTGCCGTCCGGCAAGGCGATCAGTGCGCCGTAAGGCACCGGCTGGCGTGCGCGCAATTGCTGGTACAGCGTGACCGGGCTGCCGAATACATCGAATTGCAAACGGTAGGTGTAATTGATCTGATAGGTATCGCCGGCTTCAATATAGGCGCGGATGCGGGCGATGGCGTCGTGGAATGCCTGCTGGCCGACACTGGCGCGGATATTGGCGATGCCGGCCGGCGCGCCATCGTGGTCGGGGCCGGCTTGCTGCAACCATGCCGTTACCTGTTCCGTACTCAGGCGCTGGCAGCGTGAAAACAGCAGCACCTGGGCCAGCGGTATTGCCGGCGCCGGGGCCGGGTAGGGCGCAATCTGTTGCCACCGGGCACCGAGTTCATAAGAGAACAGTGTTACTGCATGCAGGCCGCGACCCAACGCCGCCTGCATCTGCGCCAGCATGACCGGTAATTGCGCGGCATCGTCACAACGCAAGGTGCTGTGCCATTCCGTATACAAACGCGAGCGTGGTGCGCTGGCGTCCGCAGTATGGTCATCGAGCAGGGCAAAACAAGTATTCATGGCAAACGTGGCAAACCTGGCAAACTGACGAAACGGGGAAATGGTCGGCCAGCAACTGTTGGCGGCGCCCGGCAGCATGATAGCTTAAACGGTATACTGGCGGCCATTGCCGTGCCGCATGACCATGGCATATATAACGGGCCGGAGCCAGGTCCGGTTTCCTTTCAAGTACGTCCTGCTTTCCTTTTTCCAGACATGGCTCTTCCGCGTTCACTCATTATCCCCCTGATCATCGCCTGTGCCCTGTTCATGGAACAGATGGATTCCACCGTGATCTCGACCTCGCTGCCGGTGCTGGCAGTCGACATGGGAGTCGATCCGATTTCACTCAAGCTGGCGCTGACCTCGTATCTGGTCAGCCTGGCGGTATTCATTCCGATCAGCGGCTGGATGGCGGACCGTTTCGGGACCCTGACGGTGTTCCGCTCGGCCATTTGCATTTTCATGCTGGGGTCGATTCTGTGCGGCATTTCCAATACCTTGCCGCAATTCGTCGCGGCCCGCTTCCTGCAAGGCATCGGTGGCGCCATGATGGTGCCGGTAGGGCGGCTGGTGATCTTGCGCAGCGTGGAAAAGGCAGAGCTGGTCAAGGCGCTCAGTTACCTGACCATGCCGGCCATGTTCGGACCGGTACTGGGGCCGCCGCTGGGAGGCTTCATCACCACCTATTTTCATTGGCGCTGGATTTTCTTCATCAATATTCCGATCAGCATTCTGGGCTTGTACCTGGCGACGCGCTTTATTGAAAACAACAAGGAAGCGCAAGTAGCGCCGCTCGACTGGCCGGGCTTCATCCTGTCGGCGCTGGGTTGTTCCTTGCTCATGATGGGGCTGGCGACTTCCGGCCGCCATCTGGTGTCCGGCGATATTTCGCTGTTGTGCGTGATTTTCGGGGCGCTGTCGCTGATGGTCTATGTCTGGCATGCCCGCCGCACTGCGCATCCGCTGATTGATCTGGCCATGCTCAAGATACCGACGTTGCAGGCCGGCGTGTTCGGCGGTTCGCTGTTCCGGCTCGGCATCGGCGCCATTCCTTTCCTGTTGCCGCTGATGCTGCAACTGGGTTTCGGCTTGAGTGCCTTCCATTCCGGTTTGCTGACCTGCGCCTCGGCGCTCGGCTCGATGTTCATGAAAACCATTGCTTACTGGTTTCTGGAACGCTACGGCTTTCGCAAGGTGATGCTGGTTAATGGCTTGTTCGGCGTGTTGTCGATTGCCGCCATCGGCATCTTTACGCAAACCACACCGTATTCGGTGATGATGATCATCTTGTTGATTGGCGGTTGCTTCCGTTCATTGCAATTCACCAGCCTGAACGCGATTTCCTACGCCGATGTCGATAAACGCGAACTGAGCCAGGCCACCAGCATCGCCAGCGTGGCGCAGCAATTGTCGATAGGCATGGGCGTGGTGCTCGGCGGTTATGCCTTGCAGGTATCGAATTCGATCCAAGGTCACGCCACCCTTGTAGCGGCCGACTTCTGGCCGGCATTTGTGGTGGTGGCGATGGCCGCCGCACTGTCGCTGCCGATGTTGCTGCGTCTGCCGCCCAATGCCGGTGCCGAACTGACCGGACGCGACAAGAGTGCCGCCGATGCGGCGCATTAATCCAATAAAAAACAAACCAGACCGCCACCTTCCTCATGCATGATTTACTTGCGCTCAGCGCCATTCTGATCTGGGCGATGAATTCCATCGTCAGCAAGCTGTCGGCCGGATTGATCGAGCCGGCGGCGATTTCGTTTTATCGCTGGGCGCTGGCGGCATTGATCCTGACGCCGTTCCTGTTGCGCCCGGTATGGCGTCAGCGTCGCGCCATCCGTCCGTATTTACCGCAGGTACTGGTGCTGGCGCTGCTGGGCATGGTGTTGTATCAATGTCTGGCCTATTACGCGGCGGCGACTTCCTCGGCCACCAGCATGGGCATGATCGCCTCGCTGATGCCGTTGCTGACCTTGTTGCTGAGCAGCCTGTTCCTGCGGGAAGCGCCGGGCCTCGGCACCGTCTGCGGCGGCTTGCTGTCATTGTTCGGCTTGCTGATCCTGATCGGTCAGGGCCATCCCATGCAACTGTTCGAAAACGGCGTGGTGCCGGGCGATTTCCTGATGTTGCTGGCGACCGTGGCCTATGCCTTGTATGGCGTCTTGCTGCGCAAGTGGTCGCTGCCGATTCCTTCCTGGCAATTGCTGTATCTGCAAACATTGGTTGCGGTGGTGCTGCTGGTGCCGGGCTTTGTGCTGGCGCCGTCCTCGCCCATCACGGCTGCCAATCTGCCGCTGATCCTGTTTGCCGGCATCGCCGCCTCGATCTTGTCGCAGATTCTGTGGATGCGCGGCGTAGCCCACCTGGGACCGAACCGCGCCACCATGTTCATGAACTTGTTTCCGGTATTTACCGTCATAATCGCGGTGGTGGCACTGGGCGAATCGCTGCATGCCTACCACGCACTGGGCGGCGGCATTACCCTGTTTGGGGTGATTCTGGCGCAGACGCTGAATCAGCGGGTCCGCAAGAGAGCGGCCCGCTCCTGATAACGGAGACAGGACAACATGATCGACGCCAATATGATCGTCAATTGCACGGTCTACAAGAGCGGCAAGAAACTGCGCGATATCACTATCGATGAAATCAGCGATGAGCTGGAACACGAAGGGACCTTCGTCTGGGTCGGCTTGCTGGAGCCGAGTGTCGAACTGATGCGCAAGATCAAGGAAGAATTCAACCTGCATGAGCTGGCGGTGGAAGATGCCTACGCCGCTCATCAGCGGCCGAAGATCGAAGAATACGGCGACACACTGTTTGTGGTCTTGCAAACGGCGCAGCTGTGGGAAGAAAAAGTGGTGTTCGGCGAAACCCATATTTTCCTTGGCGCCCGTTTCGTGGTCACCATCCGCCATGGCGCCTCGCGCAGTTACACCAAGGTGCGCGAGCATTGCGAGAGCCTGCCGGACCGACTGGTCCGCGGCCCCAGTTTCGTGCTGTATTCGATCATGGATTTCGTGGTCGATAATTATCGCCCGATCATGGACGATCTCGAAGCACGCTTCGACAAGTTTGAAGCAGAACTGTTTGAGCGCGATTCCGAACGCGCGCATTTGCAGGACTTGTACCAGCTCAAGCGACAACTGATCAAGATCCGTTCGGCGGCGGTACCGTTGCTGGAAGTCTGTACCCAGTTGCTGCGCTTCCACGAAAACATCATCACCAAAGAAGGCAAGGTCTACTTCCGCGACATCTACGATCACGTGGTGCGCGTAATCGATACCGGTGACCGCTTGCGTGAAATGGTGGCGGCGGCAATGCAGGTCGATCTGGCGCAAATCACCATTCGCCAGAATGAAGTGGTCAAGCGGCTGGCCGGCTGGGGTGCGATTCTGGCGATCCCTACCATGGTGTTCAGTCTGTACGGCATGAACTTCAAGTACATGCCGGAACTGGACTGGCACTGGAGTTATCCGGCCGTGCTACTGGGGATCGGCGGCTCCTGCATGTGGCTGTATGCGCGGCTCAAGCGGGTGGGCTGGCTGTAGAAGAGCCGCGGGCAGAGCGCTGCAGCCGGTTCAGTCAAACGTTGCCGTAATCGCGGCCTGGGCACGCACCGATCCTGATGTCGGTGAGAGCGTCGACAGCGGCACCATGCGCGCATAAAAATCCCGATTGAAGCTGGCTGAACTTTGCAGGCCGGAATCCTGATCTTGGCCCAGCTCCACCGGTGTGCGCGCAACGTCGTCGGCCCGGATCTGGACGCCGACTCCCCGCGCTGCCGAACTGCTGGTATCGGTATTGCTCAAGATGCCGCGTTTGCTGTCGGCGGCAGCGCCGGCCGCCTGACTTATCCGCATCGTCAGCTTCGGCGCGACATCGCAGACAAATGTGATACGCACGCGCTGGTCCGGGCTGCCGCCGTCGTGCACCAATATGTTTTTTGAGATGGTGCCGAGTTGAATGGTGCCGGGGAAGTTGACCCTGCAACTGGCTTTCGCTTTGGTGTTCGAGCCGGCCATCGAGAACGGATAATAATTAAGATTGTTACCCGGCGGCGTAGCATCGAATTGCAACAGAGCAACCGTCCTTTGCGGCATATTGACCGTCTGCAAACTGTGTTGGGTCTTGATGAATTCGGCCTCGATCTTGAGTCCCGACGCGCTGGAACTGATGCTTGAACAGCGGTTGCATTTTACCGTGTAGACCTCGGCATCGCCGGCGCGGTTGTCTCGGGACATGGCGTATCTGGTACCGTTGTAGGTGACATACAGGACCATGGCCAGACCGGGAATGACTTTGTTGTTCACGTCATGCACGGCCCGCTGATTTTCCTCTGTGGCACCCGGGGCGATCAATGCATAGCCGCCATCCGGTGTGCCGGTGATGTACATCGCACCGCTACCGCCGGTGCAATTGCCGAGCACGGTATTGGCCGGCAGCGTGACAATCGTGGTTCTGCCAATCACGGTGCCGAGCGGCGTCGTGGTATCGAAGGTCAGGGTGGGGGCCGGTGCTTGCGGCACGATATTGATGGCGGCACGCGAGCATGCTGCTTGTGCATCGCCTTGCCACAGGCACAAGACCAGCAGCGCCGGCAGCAACGATGCCAGTCGCTGACGAGTCCGTCCGAGTACAGAAAATGCAGATGATATTTTGAATTGCATGGCGCTAGTCCCGTTAAATTGACGGTCATAGTGCCGGGATATTGCATGCTCAAATATAGGAAAAATCTGAAATCAGCGGCGTCTCAGCGTTGTTTCCGCAAGGAAAACAAGGGGCAGATGCAGCCCACTGATGATGAATCAACGGCTGCACATGAGCAACACGCATCGCATCAATATCGCCTGCGCGGCGATGGATGACAGGCGTGGCTAATCAAATCTGCGGTTGAACAAAATGTTCAGGCCATTGATGGCACCGGCCCGGGCCACCACCGACCAGCGTCGCGACAACTGCCACGTGGCTTTGGCGATGCTGGCGGCGCCGGTCAGGCTTTGTTCGTAACCGACCGACAGCTTTTCCGAAATCGCCTTGCCGATATTGACTACTTGTTCATCGGTCAGGCCGGATTCGCTGGCGCCGATGGAAAACTGGTCGAAGCCGAGGTCTTTGGCGATTTTCTTGCCGCCCATGTTGCCGAGGAAGGCCAGTGCCTGAGCGGCGGCATTGGTTTGGCCGAGGCCGGAACTGTCGCTGCCGTGACCGAACATGATCCAGGACAGTTTTTCTTCGTCCGATACATTCGGTTCCGATACCAGCCGGATGCGCGGCTGATTGGCGTTGCCGGTGACTTCAACCCCGGCTTCCACGTCCTGATTGCGGCGCATTGCCAGAATGTTCAGGTTGGGATTGCTGATCGGCCCCTGGAAGTTGATGATGCCGCGCTCGATGTTGAGCTTGGTGCCAAAGGCTTCGTAGGTGCCGTTGGCGACAAAGATCGAACCGGTCGCGCGCAACGGCGAGTAAGGTTCGCTGCGCACGGTCATGTCGCCGCGCAGCAGCAGATCGGCGCCGGTACCGCGGAAGCGGAAATCATTGCCGAGATCGACGGCGATGGTCATGAAGGGCGCAAAGCGGCCGGCCGGTTTTTCGGTGGCGGCTTCCAGTTTTTCCTTGGAGCTGGCGGCAGCACCGGTCTTGGCCTTGCCATTGTTGCGTACCACCACGACATCCGAACCGAGTTTGGGGGCACTGTTTTTCGGCAGATCGAACAAGGCTTTGTCGACCACGAACTTGCCGTCGATGCGCAACTGTTCGTTGACGTTGGCCAGTTTGGCCTGACCCGACAACATCAGCCGGCGATCCGGACTGGCGAACAATTGCAGGCGGTCGGCGACGATGGTGGCGTTCAGATCCGGATTGGAGGCGCCCAGTTGCACCTTGCCGGTGGCGCTCAGCGTGCCGTCGCCGCCATGGAATACCAGTTGTCGCAGATCGATCACGTTGTTATCCATGACGATGCGGGCAATGCCGTCTTTCAGCTGGATCCCCTGGTCGAACAAGGTCACTGCCAGGGCATCGCCGTTGATGGCGCCGGACAACGCCGGCTTGTTGAGGGTGCCGCCGGCCTTGAGCTGCATCGCCAGCGCACCGTTGAGTGAAATTTGCGGACCCAGCAGCGCCCCGATCGATTTCAGTTGCGGCACATTCAAGTCGGCCTGGGCTTGCAGTGCGGCGTCGGGTGTCAGCGTCAGCAGCTTGCCCTGACGCTGCAATGCGGCCTGACCCTTGGCGTCGAAGGTGCCGATCCGGGCTGCTGCCGCGTGGGCATCAAGCTTGAGCTGGTTGCCTTGCAGATCGGCGCGCAGCCGGATATCGGATACGCCGAGGGCGACATCGGTATTGTTGACATTGATACGGATGTCGCCGCTTTTGCGGGCCACCTGGAAAAAGCCGCTGGCAGTTTCGCCGAGCGCGAAGTCCCAGTTGCTGTCGAGAATCAGGTCGCTCTTGAACGGTATTTCTTCCACGCCGAAGTCTTGCGCCAGTTGCAGCAGGCGCGCCACATCGAGGGCCTTGACCGCACCGGCCGAAGCGATCCGGCCCTGACGCAGACTGAAATGCTGCAAGTTGACTGCCGTCTGTTCGATGGTCAGTTGCGCGGCGCCGGCGCTGATGTCGTCAGCCGCCAGCGTGAGGGTGACGGGGGCTGCCAGCGTGGTGCGCGGGAAGCCGGTATTGACCAGTTTGTCGAGCGCGCCGCTCCAGCCATACGCGCCTTTATTCTGCGTCAGTTTGCCGTGCACCGCAGCGTCCAGCAGCAACGGCCGGTTATGCACATTGCCATCCGCATGCAGTGTCAGTGCGTGTTGGCCGTAGGTGCCGGACAGATTCAGATCGAGTTGTTTGAGGCGGGCATCAGGGCCTGCATAACCTTGGGCGGCGATGCTCAGTTGCAACTTGTTTTTGGCGGAGTCGAGGGCGGCGCTGAGATCGGTCTGGATATCGGCCTGGCCGCTGAGCCTGGCCAGATGATGGACGCCGAATGCCAGTTGCTCGGCCCGATAAGTGGCTTTCAGGCTCGGCCGTTGCAGCGCGCCGGTGAGCTGGCCATCCAGTTGCAGCAGGCCGGAAATGCCATAGCCCAGACGCGCCAGTTGCGGCGCATTGACATGCAGATTGAGGCGGTCTGATGGCGCGCCGAAACTGCCGTTGAGCTGCAATTGATTGCCGGCGATGTCCAGATTGGCAGTGCTCGGCAACAGACGTTGGCCGGCCAGCTTCAGATTGCCGCTGCCGCTCATCGGCAATTGCGCGTAGTTGCTGTCATGAATGCGGAACGCCAGTTGCGCCTGCAATTCCGGTGCCAGCACGCCATCGGCATTGAAATCCATGTTGATGTTGGCGTTGACCGGTTGCCTGGCTGCGGCTTTGCCTTTGGCCGGGGCGGCGTGAATCCAGTCGGCCGGATTGAAATTGCTGAGCTTGCCTTTGGCCGCATAGCGCATGTCACCGCTGGTGATCAGGCTGCCGTCGAGTTGCACGCGGGACTTGCCGGCATCCAGCCGGGCCTGTTGCAGCGTCAGCTTGTCGCCTTCCAGCGTGCCGTCGAGTTGTACCCGGAAACGCGGATCGCTGAGCGCCAGCGCCACCGTCTGCATCGTTGGCGTCAGCTTCAGGGTCAGCGGGCCGCGCAACGAAGTCGCTTGCAATTGCTGATGCAGCGCATGCAAGTCGAGTCCGGCGATCTGCAGCGCGAAGTCGCCGCCGCCGGCCTTGCCGTCAGCCCCGGGATGGTATGCGCCGCTGCCTTCGATGCTGGCGTTTTGCAGCAGGCGGATGCGCAGGTTCTTCAGGGTTTGTACGCTGCTGTCGAGATGCAGTTCGGCCTGCGCCGACATCAGCGGCAGTCGTTGCTGATCGATGCTGCCCGGTATGGCGTTGTCGATGCTGAGCGTGCCGGCCACCGGCAAGGCCGCGCTCTGACCCGGCAGCGGCGCCAGCTTGGCGGTGACGCGCAAATCTGCCTGTGGTGCCGAGGCGCTGAAGGTGTGCGGATTGACGTGTTGCAGATCGATGTCGGCGCGTTGCAGCGGTACTGCATCAAACGGCGTGGCGACGATATTGGCGCTGCCGTTGAGTTTGTCGCCGCTGGCGATGAGCTGGATGCCGAGTTGCTGCAACGATCCGGACAAGGTGGCGGCAAGCTGGAATTTTTCTTGCTGATACGCTCCGGCCAGTTCGGCGCCGCCGCTGATGACAAACGGCTGTTGGCCGTCCAGATGCAGCATGGCGCTGGCCTTGCCGTAGGGTGTGGTCAGACGGTCCAGCACCAGCGTATGGCGCGCGCCATCGGAATCGCCATGCACTTGCAGATCGCTCAGTTCGGTGACCGTGGTGCCTTGCTGCAGACGCAATTGTTTCAGCGTAATGTCATTGAGCGCCAGTGCCAGCGGCAAGCGCAGCGAAGCCGGCAGGGTGGTCGGCTCGGATGGCGTCGGTTGCAATTGCAGATCGACATTGCCGACGTGCAGGTAGTTGACGGTCAGACGGCGTGCCGTCAGCGCCAGATGCCAACTGCCGGCGATGCTGTCGATCGTGGCGATGGTGCTGGCATCGCGATAACGCAACTGTTGCACACGAATGCCGCTGGCCAGCGTGCCGCCCTCGAAGTTGCCGGCGAGACGACCTTGCATGGCCCAGACGCTGGTATTCCACAACAGACGGGTACCGCTTTCAAACTGGACTACCCAGACTAGCAGCGCCGCCAGCAACAGTACCGCACCGAGCAGCACGCCGATGATCCGGCGCCCGGTGCGCGCGCGGCGCGGCGCCGGTGCCGGGGCAGGAGTAGGGGCGTCTGTTGCTGGATTTTCCGGAGCGCTCATGCGTGGTTCTGTTTACGTTACTGATAATGAAAAGGCGATCAAAAGGCGATGCCGAGCGAAATGTGCGGACGAATCTGCTGTTTCTGTATGCCATAGGCCAGATCCAGATTGACCGCACCCACCGGGCTGCGCCAGCGGGCACCGAAACCGACGCCCTGATAGAAAGTCTTGCTGCTCCAGTTATCGGCGGCGGTGCCGACATCCCAGAATACCGCGCCACCCCATTTGTCATTGAGCCAGTGTTGGTACTCGACGCTGCCGGTGGCGAGGTACTTGGTCGGATAGACCGTGCCGTTTTGTTCGTTGCCGATGCTTTGGTAACTGTAGCCGCGGATCGATTCATTGCCGCCGGCGCGAAACAGCAGCGAGGCCGGTACTTCGGAGGCGCTGCCCTTGGTGAAGACGGCGCCGAGTTCGGTGCGCAGGATCACCAGATCGCGCTTGCCCACCGGGAAGTATTGTTTGAAGCGGCCATACAGGCGGGCAAAGGTCTGGTCGGTGGCGACGCCTTTGACGGCAAAGCCGGTTTCCAGCGCCAGCAAATGTCCCTGGCGCGGAAAGATCGGATCGTCGACCGCGCGCCGCGCCCAGGCAAAGCCGGGCACCAGCGCCTGATGCTTGCCCGGCGTGACCACGGTATTGGCCGGCAGGGTAGCGCCATCGGTCTGTTGCAACTGGTCGCGGTAAAACGTCAGGGTGTAGGCGGTATCGTACAGTTCGCCGCTGCGCGCGCGCTTGATGCCGATGCGCTGGGTGCGCAGGTCGACGCCTTGCAGCGTGGTGCGGTCATACGAGGTATTGACGCTGTTGACGAAACTCTTTTCATCGGGCGGCATCGCCAGCGTGAGCGAGCCATACTGCCGCTGCTGTTCCAGTCGCAACTGGCTGTCGAAAATATAAGCGCGGTCGAATACGTTGTAGTTGGTATACCGGCCTTCAACCTGGGCGCCGGTATCCGAGGCGTAACCGACACCGGCACGGATGCGCTGGGTCTGAAATTCGGTCACTTGCACATTGACCGGGGCCATGCCGGCATTGGCCGGGTTATCGTCGAGCGCGACAATGGTGTTGCTGAAGTAAGCGGTATTCTGGATCTGGCGTTGCAGCGCCAGCAAGCGGTCACTGCTGTACTCCTCGCCGACCAGCAGCGGGTTGACGTTGCGGATGATCTCTTGCGGGTAACGCTTGGTGCCGGTGATGTTCAGCGGGCCGAGAAAGAAGGCCGGGCCGCTGTCATAGTGCACCGACAATTGCGCTTCATGATCATCGGCTTCGACCCGCGCTTGTGACTGCGCAATGCGGGCAGCGGCATAGCGGCGCTGCTGCAACTCTTGCAGACCTTTGTTCTTGGCGTTGTCCCAGTCTTCCTGACGGAATGGGGCGCCGACCGGCAACGGCCAGTCTTTGCGCACGGCATCGACGCGCTGCGGCTCTTGTTGCGCTACTGTACCAGTGGCCTCGATATCGACGCCGGTAATCAGGGTGCGTTCGCCGGCCACGACTTTTACGCGGACGCGACGTGGCGCATCGCCGTCGGCGTCGGTAACTTCCACCGTGGTCTTCGGTGAGAACCAACCCTCGGTGGAACTCAGTTCAGTCACTTGTTCGCCGACCGTGTCGGTCATGAACTTGAGCTGCTCATCGCTGAGATCGTCGCGGTCCTGATAGCGCACCAGATCAAGATGTTCCTTGAGCAGCTTGTCGATCGGCGCTGGCGCCTCGATCTCGACCTTGTAGGCAGCGTGCGCGGACAGGGCGCTCAGACAGAAAACGCCGACTGCCAGCCGGCAAGTGCGTTGCATGGTCTTGAAGACAGGGTTCAAAGGCGGTTTCAAAGGCGGTTTCAGAATCAGCTTCAGAATCGGGTTTCAGGTAAAGTGCTGGCAGGAACATTTTCTTGCATGGTATGCAGCATCTCCATGACTGTCGCAGGGTCATATAGTTCCTGTCGCCGCCGTTGAGAGACAATACAGATCCGGCCCTGCGCAGGGTAATCATGGATGCCATTGTACCGAGCTTGGCCGGCATTATAAAAAGCGGCGCAGCAATTGGGGCAATCCGTGCACACTTTTGAGAATTTTCTGTATTGATCGATGGCAAATAACGGAGGTAAAGCGTGAGTGTTGAAACCGGCCCGAACGACAAAGTCAGTGACAAGGCGACCAAAGAAGCGGTGATTTCAGTGCAGCGCTGGACCGACAAACTGCTGACATTCCGTACCACGCGTGCGCCCGGCTATCAGTTTGTCGCTGGCCAGTTCGCGCGGCTGGGGCTGATGGTCAACGGTGAAATGGTGTGGCGCGCCTATTCGATTACGTCGGCCAGCGGCGATGATTTCCTGGAGTATTACGCGATCATCGTGCCGGGCGGTGCATTCACTACAGCGCTGGCGCAAATAGCCGAAGGCGATCCGGTGTGGGTCGAAAAACTCAGCTACGGCTTCATGACTGCCGACCGTTTTGCCGATGGCAGCGATCTGTGGATGCTGGCGACCGGCACCGGACTCGGACCATTTGTCTCCTTGTTGCAAGAGCGTTCGACCTGGGAGCGCTTCCGGCATCTGGTGCTGGTGCATTGCGTGCGCCAGGCCGATGAATTGACCTATCAGGACAAGTTCGCGGCGTTGCAGGAACAGGCCGCAACACTGGGTTTGCCAGCCACGCTGCATCTGGTGCGGGTGACCACGCGCGACACCGCGATGACTTATCCGGATCAGATGCACGGCCGCATTACCACGCTGTTGCAGGATGGCAGCCTGGAGCGACAGGTGGGGCTGGCCATCGATATCAACAGCTCGCGCCTGATGGTGTGCGGCAATCCCGACATGATTACCGAAACCCGTGAACTGCTGCGCCAGCGCGGTCTGGGTCCATGCCGTCGCAACGCCGGCGGCCAGTTCATTACGGAAGACTATTGGTGACACCGCGACCTTGAGCACAATCTGCTGGCCGCGATAAATTACAAATAAGAGAACAAGACAATCACGGCATTGCCGGCCGGCGTCTGCACGATGTCTTTCAGCGCGACATGTTTACCGGCCTGCAAACGATGCGTGACCAGCCGCGCATTTTCCAACGGCTTGCCATCGAGTGCGAACCGCGCACCGCCGGTACTTTTGCCAACCTGGGTGACGCGTATCTGAACGTGTTGCGCGGTGTGGCAGTTCAGGTGCCGGTCACCGCTCCCGGCACCGCGGATGGTGCAGGTCGGATCGACGATCCGACCCTGGAATCCGATACTGCCGCTGTCGGCGAACGTACTCAGGGAAGTTGCGGAAAACAGTGATAGTGCGACCAAATGTCGCAATTGAAGCGGCTTTTCAAACATACGGCACCTCATCGGAAAGTGAAGCCCCACGCGGGCTGCAGATGAATTTTATCGAGATGCGACAGGCTGGACAGCGACCTTTCGCACAACAACAATGTACCTCTGCATCGAATAAATTTTAATAAGATTCCATGATAATTTTATTAATTGTTGTATTATGGAAATGTTTTATTTTGGAAACAAATATTTACACTTGTTTTTCATTCTAGAAGCTTTTTCTTGCCTGCCGTTGTTCAGAAATCGGGGAACAAAGCGCTACCTGGTCCAGTCCAGTGTAGGTATTTCTTAAAGCCGTATGGACTGGCGATGACCCGCCGTGAGGTCAGCCTGAAGTCGATGCGGATTGACATTGATGATGGAGATAAACGTGAGTTTTATTGCTAACAAAGTATTGCATATCGCGATCGCCGACGACCACCCTGTGGTGCTGGGCGCATTGAAGAATGAACTGGGTCGTTTGCCGGAAGTGCGGATCGATCTTGAGGCAGATACCGGCGAGGCGCTATTGACAGCGTTGAAGCGAACGCCGTGCGAAATCGTGGTAACCGATTTCGCCATGCCGAATAATGACAACGATGATTCGGATGGTTTCGCCCTGATCAAACGCATCAAGGCCGAGCATCCTTCCAGCAAGGTCATCGTCTACACCGCCATGGGCAATATCGCGGTGGTCAAGCGTCTGTACCGGATGGGCGTATTCTCCGTCATCAACAAGAAGGAAAAGGCCGATGAGCTGATCAATGCCTGTCTGGCCACGCAGTCGAGCAAGCAAGCCTATTTCCCGGTGTCGTTGCGCGGCGAACTGGAAATGAGCTGGGCGCAAGGCAATGCGTTTGCGCAAAACAAGGAATTGACGGTCAGCGAACTGGAAGTGGTGCGTCTGTTCGTCGAAGGCAATTCGCTCGGCGATATTTGTGAGCGGTTGTCGCGTACGCCAAGCACCGTCAGCACGCACAAGAACAATGCGATGCGCAAACTGGGACTGGCGACCGATGCCGATCTGATCAAGTACGCATTCGCCAGCGGGCTGATTTGAGCATCAGAATATTTTTGTGTTTCGGTCGGCAGATCGGGAAAATTTTTCACACGCCGATACGCCATGGAACAGAACAGGACAAGCAATGCTTGTCCTTTTTTTTCGCCCGCTGATGCGGTCTCGCGCAGGCGCCGTGCGCGCTGCGACAGAGTGTATGAACAGCCCGCAGACGCGGCCCCGCCGGCTGCCGGCAGGCATGACTGGTCACTGATCTTCCTTCGCCGGCGCGACAAATGAAATTTTCCTGATGGAAATATTGTTGCTTCGGACCGACATTATTTCTTGCGCGGGCGTTCGAATGCATGACGCCCGTTTCTGCATTCGTTCGAGGTTGCCAGGTGCAGCCGGTGTGATCATCTTTTAAGAGTTTTCTTATATTTCAACAATGCGGTAATCCCTATTCTGACGACATCGGTTGGTTGCCGGTGTGGTCCGAACAGAATTCGTGCGCATTGACGACCATCGATAACGTCGCATTTTGCCCTTGCGAAATGCGTATTCCGTTCTCGGTTTATTGCTTTCATGGAGGCAATTTACGGAGATTTGATGTTGTAAATTTCGATTGGATCTGACATGAACAAAACTCTTATCTCGGCACTGTTGGCAGGCGCAGCACTGGTTCCATTTGCAGCCAGCGCGCAAACCGCACCTGCTACTACCGCAGACGGCACCATCACTTTCAACGGCAATGTGCAAAGCACCACTTGCATCATTTCCGTCAACGACGGCAACAAGGATGGCGCAGTCAATTTGCCAACCGCAAAAACCACTGATCTGGCTGCCGATGGCGCCAAGTTTGGCGCGACGCCATTCTCGATCAAATTGACTGGCTGCGTCGCTGCTGGCGGCGCCACCCTGGCATCCACAGTCAAGCCCTATTTTGTTGGTTCGGCGGTCAACACTGCCGGTCGTTTGAACAACACGCTGGCTGACGGCGCGCAACGCGTGAATCTGGAATTGCTGAATGCGTCCAACGACTCCGTCATCAACCTGGCCGCTGCCCGCGGTTCGCAAGGTGCTGACCAGGCTGCGATCAACAACGGCGCCGCCACACTGAACTACAAGGCGCGCTATTACGCCACCGGTGCAGCAACTGCCGGTCTGGTGCGCAGCAACGTTCAGTTCTATCTGGACATGCAGTAATTGTGTTGTCCCCCTTTGGCTCGCGCGTTCAGCGCGGGAGCCGGCGGGGGAAGTCAATCAGGTCAGGGAGAAGATCATGCAAAAGAAAATCAAGGCCGCACTGAGTGTGATGGCGATGGTGTGCGCAACGCAGGCAATGGCCAATGTCGTCATTACCGGTACCCGCATCATTTTTCCATCGAATGAGCGAGAAGTCAGCGTCAAGCTGAGCAATGAAGGTGAGGCGCCAGGTCTGGTGCAAGCCTGGGTCGACAACGGCGATATCGACTCCAGCCCGGAAAGCGCCAAGGCGCCGTTCGTGCTGACGCCGCCGGTATTTCGCGTGGATCCGAAAAAAGGACAGACGATGCGCTTGCTGTATACCCGCGAGCCGTTGCCGGATGACCGCGAGTCGGTATTTTGGCTGAATCTGCTGGAAGTGCCGCCCAAGCCGCAGGACGCTGAAGACAGCAATTTTCTGCAAATGGCGTTTCGCACCCGCATCAAGATTTTCTATCGTCCGGTGGCACTGAACTCGGTGCAAAAAACGGAAGACGCCGTGAATGGCATGAAGTGGTCGCTGCAACGCGCGGCCGATGGGCAGACGTATGTCTTGCGGGCAGTCAATCCCTCACCGTATTTCATCACGGTGACAGAAGCCGGCATCGTCGCCGCCGGTAAAAAAATCGACAGTGAAGATTCGCACATGCTGGCGCCCGGTGCGCAGCACGACTTTGCGTTGAAGAACGTCAGGCAATTGCCGGCCGGTGAAGTCGTGGTCAGATTTTTGACCATCAATGACTGGGGCTCGGCGATTGAAACGAAGACGCCGCTGACGCCGTGAGGCGCAAGGGTTGCAACCATGCACAGCCAGATCGCGACCATCATGTCGGCGCCGCAATGCGCACTGGCCGGAATGAATATCGAGGTATATTGTGAATCACATATGGATCACCCGGGGGCCACGCCAGACGCCGGCGGCGACGCTCAAGCCCGCTTGCCTGGCGCTGATCTCAGCCCTGCTGGCATGGCCGGTGGCCGCCGCTGCCAAGAATGGCACGACACTGGCGCAGGTCGAGTTCAGTGATCAGTTCTTTC
This sequence comes from Herbaspirillum autotrophicum, assembly GCF_001189915.1. Taxonomy (GTDB): domain Bacteria; phylum Pseudomonadota; class Gammaproteobacteria; order Burkholderiales; family Burkholderiaceae_D; genus Herbaspirillum; species Herbaspirillum autotrophicum. Next base: position 82,355 of record NZ_LFLS01000012.1, on the reverse strand, counting down.
CGCGCAGCGGCGAGAAGGCGATTGATCTGTCCCGGTTTGCACGCGGCAATCCGGTCCCGTCCGGTTCTTATCGGGTGGATCTGTATGTGAATGGCGGCTGGATCGGTCGCACCGAAGTCGGCTTCAAGGATGCAGCCGGCAGCGGGATTGCCACGCCGTGCGTGACAGCGGCGTTGCTGATGCAGATGGGCGTGGACATGACGCGCCTGACGCCGTCAGCCGCCGCGCTGCTGAGCAATGCCGACGGCAGTACCTGTATCGGCATCGCAGACGTGATTGCAGAGGCCGGCGCTGAATACGACAGTTCCGAGCTGCGCCTGGATCTGAGCATTCCGCAAGCCATGCTGCGCCGTTCCGCGCGCGGTTATGTCAGTCCTGAATTATGGGACAGCGGCGTGACGGCGGCCTTTGTCGGCTATAACTTCAACACCTATCGCCTGGGTGCGGGCGCCACCTCATCGCAACAATCTTATCTGGGGCTGAATGGCGGCGTGAATCTGGGTAACTGGTATTTGCGCCATACGGCGTCGGTGGTCAAGCAAGATCAGCAACCGCTGCGTTACAGCAGCATCGCCACTTATGCCCAGACAGGATTGCCGGCAATCGGCAGCCAATTGACGCTGGGACAAACCTTCACCAGCGGCCGCCTGTTCGACAGTTTTGCCTTGACCGGCGTACAACTGGCCTCCGATCCGCGCATGCTGCCGGATTCGCAAAGCGGTTATGCGCCGGTGGTGCGCGGTGTGGCGCGCACCAATGCCAAGGTGCGGATTACGCAGAACGGCAACATTTTGTATGAAACCACCGTGGCGCCCGGACCGTTTGAAATCAACGATCTGTATCCGACCGGTTATGGCGGCGATCTGAATGTGATGATTACGGAAGCCGATGGCAGCGTGCAAAGCTATGCCGTGCCGTATGCCGCACTGGCTGAGTTGTTGCGGCCGGGCAGCTGGCGTTACAGCCTGAGCACAGGCCAGACCCGCAATGCCGGCTGGCTGAAACAGATTCCGGTGTTGCAGGGCACGCTGGAACACGGCATCAGCAATGATCTGACATTGTCGGGCGGAGTACAGTTGGCCTCGGGCTACGCCGCCGCAGTAGCGGGCGCCGCAGTCAATACGCCGATCGGCGCAGTCGCCGCCGATACCACCTATTCACGCGCCAGTTTTTCCGGCGGCCACATGCGCAGCGGCCAAAGTACCCGTGTCACTTACAGCAAACAATTGCATGAGCTGGGGACCAACTTTTCACTGGCCGCGTATCGTTATTCAAGCCGCGGCTATCTGACGTTGAATGATGCCGGGATGCTGCAGGATAATCTGGCGCGCGGCGGCGCCGCCAATGAACCGCAACAACGGCGCAATAGTTTGTTGTTCAATATCAGCCAGACTCTCGGTGAAAAACGCGGCACGTTGTCTGCTGTCGGAACGACGGAAAATTACTGGAACCGGCCCGGTTCCACCACCACGTTTCAACTCAGCTATAGCAACAGCCTGGGGCCGGCCAGCTACAATCTGTCGGCGCGCCGGCAAAAGGATGTGCTGAGCGGCGCCGTCAGTACGCAATTCTCGATTGGTCTCAGTATTCCGCTGGGGCGTGAAATCCATTCGCCGAGCCTGTATGCCAGTGCCTTTCGCGGCAACGGCGGCACTTCGCTGCAAAGCAGTTTGAGCGGCACGGCCGGTGAGCAGAGTCAGTTTTCGTATGGCGTCTCGGCCAACCGCGACGGCAGCGGCGTGACTTCACAAAGCGTCAACGGTCAATATCGCACCTCGGTGGCGGACTTCGCCGGCAGTTATGGTCGCGGCAATGGCACTTCGCAAATGTCGGCCAGTATCAGCGGCGGGTTGGTGGCGCATCCGGGTGGCGTCACGTTGTCGCAGTCGCTGGGCGATACGATTGCGGTGGTGGAGGCGCGCGATGCCGCCGGTGCCGAATTGCCGAACACCAACGGCGTTGCCATTGATCGCCGTGGCTATGCCGTGGTGCCATATCTGACGGCCTATCGCGTCAATGAAATCGGCATTGATCCCAAAGGTCTGTCGACCGATGTCGAACTCAAATCGACCAGTCAGCAAATCGTGCCGCGCGCCGGTGCAGTAGTGATGGTGAAGTTTGACACCGTCACCGGCCGCAGCGCCGTGATTGATGTGACGCAAGCGGATGGTCAGCCGCTGCCGTTTGGCGCCACGATTCACAATGAACAAGGAACCGAACTTGGCCTGGCAGGGCAGGCGGGACGGGTATTCGTGCGCGGCATCGCGGATAGTGGTGAACTGACCGCGAAGTGGGGCAACACGCCGGACGCGCAGTGCAGTTTCAGCTACCGTTTTGCACCGCGCGCGACCAATGCCAAGGGGGTCGGTTTCGATACGGCAAGCGCTGCCTGCCGCACCAAGGCCGGTACGGTGGTGCGCAACAAAGGCATGCGCACATTATCGGAGGCCGGCACTGTGCCGGTCACGCGGGCCGAATAAGCGGGCCAGCCCGCAGCCCCGATTGCAAAAAAGCACCAGCGCGTGATGCCACGCGCTGGTGCTTTTGGTTTCAGGTGCGGGCAGGGTAATGCTCAGCAATTGCCCTTCTTGGCCTGGCCGGGAGGACAGTGGTAATCACGTCGCTCATCATGCCGGTCGTCACGACGGCCGTCGTGACGGTCCCGGTCATCGCCGCGCCGCCAGCCGCCGCGTTGCAATTCCCAGCCATTGTGGCCCTGACGCCACTGCGGCCGGTCATACATATAGCCCCGGCGCACCGGTTCCCAGTGGCCGCCGGCCCAGACATGACGATGTCCGTCCCAGTTCCAGTAGCCCGGTGCCCAGACGTAGCCATTGCGTGGCGGCGGTACGCGTTCATAGCGTGGTGGCGGCGGCGGTGTGCCGATGACGATACTGACGCCGACTTGCGCCACGGCCTGCGCCGGGATGAATGCGCTGGCGCTGATGGCGGTCAGCACGGTGGCGGCAAGGATGTGTTTGAGTGTCATGATGGTTGCTCTCTCGTTGTCATTTTGTTTATCAAACTATACCGACAGTTTTTGAGAAACCAATCAAAATAGCATTTGATTACACATGAAACAAAGATGGCCATGGCGCGCTGCGAGCGACGGGGGGGCGAGCGCAAGTCGTTGCTGCGCGGCTATGCCGCCTGCGGCGCTCTGCCAGCCGCCGTCTGGGCCGGACTCAGGCGCCCATGGCGGTGCACAGTTCTACCAGCGTGCCATCCGGACAGCGCACATAGGACACCATCTGCCCCCAGGGTTTGGCCGCCGGTGCTGCCAGTTCGCTGGCGCCGGCAGCGAGCGCCTGCCGGTGCGCCGCCGCCACGTCGGCGGTGACGAACGCGACTTCCATTCCCAGCGGATCGGCCGAGGCATGGGCTTCGACGTGCGCACGGGAAATATTCAGCGGTCCCATTGCATGGGCTGCGAATGCCAGTGTGGTAGCGCCGGTATCGAGTTCGCCGTAAGTACCCGATTCATGCAGGAAGCGTCGCTGCAAACCGAATGCCTGTTCAAAGAAGCTCAGCGATGCCGCCACATCGGGGACGTAAATGATGGTGTAGGCAAATTGCATGGGGCGGTGCTCCGTTCAGGGTTGGATACGGCCGGGGATGGCGGGCCGGGAAAATTGTGGCGCAATGCTTCAGTGTTATGGCTATCGGCATCGAATTACTGCTATCGTAGCTTTCTCTGGTTCTTGATGAAAGGGCCATGGCAGTCTCTACCTTGATTTTCACCAATTCCAGGCGCAGGCGTAGAATCTTCCCATCATTGGAGAAAAAGCATGTGCGTCAATTACATCCCACCCAAGCCGGCTGAAATCGTGCCGGCGATTCGTGCTGTCATGCGTGCCGACCAGCACTGGCCAGATGAAATCTGGCAAGACTATGCAGCGCCGATCATTCGTACCCGCAGCGACATCCCGGCGCCGCACGCAGCAGGCGCGCTCAACGGCATTGCTAGCCAGCCGGCGGCAGAGGTGGCGCTGGCGTCCTATGGCATTGTTCCCAAGCGGCATATTCCACCCGGCATCACCCTGTTCAGCACGATGAATGCGCGCGCCGAAACCATCACGGAAAAGCGCTCGTTTTCGACGGCATGGAGAAATGGCCAGACCTGCCTGATTCCGATGAAATGTTTTTTCGAGCCCAATTATGAAAGCGGCCGCTCGGAGCGCTGGAGCATCGCCATGGCTGATGACGCCACGTTTTGCGTCGCCGGCTTGTGGCGCGAGTGGGAAGAGCCGGATGGCGGCACCGCGCTGGCGTTTACGCAAATCACCATCAATGCCGACCGCCATCCGTTGATGAGGCGGTTCTTCAAGCCGGGCGAAGAGAAGCGCAGTCTGGTGATCGTACCGCCGGCACAGTACGATGCCTGGCTGGCGTGCCGCAATCCGGGCACCGCACGTTCCATGCTGACGCTGTATCCGGCCGAGCAAATGCGCACCTGGGCCGCACCGCGCGCGATCAACGGACTCAGGCAGGCAGGTGTATCGGGTAGTTTGTTTTGAATGTCTGGATGCGTGGCGCGTGGCAGTCATGACGATGCCACGCCAATGCGTCTGCGCTGATGCGAATGCATCTTGCCGGTGTCATGCCGGATAAAGTGATTGGTGAAACAGGAAGGGTACTGCGGAGAAAATACGGAGGACTGTCACCAATGCAAGAAGTGGGGTGGCTGACGGGGCTCGAACCCGCGACAACAGGAATCACAATCCTGGACTCTACCAACTGAGCTACAGCCACCACTGCATGCGATACATGACTGTTGTTACTCGTCATCTATCAGTGAAGCAGGCGATTATACAAAATTGTACGGAGCCTTGCAAACGAAAAAACGGGTTTATTGCAATCAGGCCTGATTTTCTTTTGCAGCGCTGCTGTTGACATTGCCTGGCGCAGTCGCAATGGCGCTGACGGGCGGGTTGAGTTTTAGCAAGTTGACAAAGGCATGCGTCAGCGTGGCCGCGCTGCCGGTGGTCCAGGCCGACAAGGACCCGGTCAGTTGCGCCGGGCGCTGCAAACCGGTGCTGGCGAGCCGCCGCGCCAATTGCCGGGTGACGGCTTCGCCGGTATCGATAATGATCGGCGCCGGGCCGTCGGTGGCGGCGCTTTCGATCAGCGCCCGGACAAACGGGTAATGGGTGCAGCCGAGCACCAGGGTATCGGCACCTTGGGCCAACAGGGGGCGCACGTAGCGATCTACCAGTTGTGCGGTGGCGACGGAGGACAACTCCGCTTTCTCCACCTGGTCGGCCAGACCGACGCAAGCCTGCGTCAAAAAACGGATGTCGCCATCTGCTTCGATTTGCTGTCGCAGCGCCTGAAAGCGCGGACTGGCAATCGTGCTGCGCGTGGCCAGTACGCCGATGATTTTGCTGTTGCTCAGTTGCGCCGCGGGCTTCAGGCCGGGCTCGATGCCCACTACCACCAGCGTTGGCCAGGCGCTGCGGATGGCTTGAATCGCCGCTGCGGTTGCAGTGTTGCAGGCCACTACCAATGCTTTGATGCCATGCTCCACCAGAAAACCGGCAACGGCGAGTGAGCGTTGCACGATGGCGGCGTCGCTTTTGTCGCCATAAGGGGCATAGCCGGAATCGGCAAAATACAGCAGATGTTCTTGCGGCATGCCGGCATGGATATGGCGCAACACCGACAGGCCGCCGAGGCCGGAATCAAAAATGCCGATGGGCGCAGCAGCGTCCACCGGCAAGGTGTGCAGCGGGATGTCCGACATTACATCAGACATCGGCGCTGCCGTCATGCTCAGGGTTGATCACGATCATCAGGCCGTGGTGACCGGGATCTTGCTCAACGATACGCTGGTGGCGATACGTTCCTGCCATTCCTTGGGACCGGTGTTGTGCACCGAGATGCCGTTGGAATCGACTGCGACCGTGACCGGCATATCCTTGACGTCGAACTCGTAAATCGCTTCCATGCCGAGATCGGCAAAGCCCACCACCGTGGCTGACTTGATTGCCTTCGACACCAGATAAGCGGCGCCGCCGACTGCCATCAGATAGGCCGACTTGTGTTGCTTGATCGATTCGATGGCGACCGGGCCGCGTTCCGACTTGCCGATCATGGAGATCAGGCCGGTTTGCTCCAGCATCATGTCGGTGAATTTATCCATGCGGGTCGCGGTAGTCGGACCGGCCGGGCCCACCACTTCATCGCGCACCGGATCCACCGGACCGACGTAATAGATCACGCGGTTGGTGAAATCGACCGGCAATTTCTCGCCCTTGGCCAGCATGTCCTGAATGCGCTTGTGGGCAGCATCGCGACCGGTCAGCATCTTGCCGTTCAACAGCAGCGTCTGACCCGGCTTCCAGGCCGCGACCTGTTCCTTGGTCAGGGTGTCGAGATTGACGCGCTGGGATTTTTCGGTGTCGGCAACCCAATGGACTTCAGGCCATTCCGACAGCGATGGCGGCTCCATGTAGGCCGGGCCGGAGCCGTCCAGCACGAAGTGGCCGTGACGGGTCGCGGCGCAATTCGGAATCATCGCTACCGGCTTCGATGCCGCGTGGGTCGGATGCATCATGATCTTGACGTCGAGCACGGTAGTCAGGCCGCCGAGGCCCTGCGCGCCGATGCCGAGCGCATTGACTTTCTGGTACAGCTCGATGCGCAATTCTTCGGTCTTGTTGTTCGGGCCGCGCTTGAGCAATTCGTACATGTCGATGTCTTCCATCAACACTTCCTTGGCCATCAGCATGGCTTTTTCGGCAGTGCCGCCGATACCGATGCCGAGCATGCCCGGCGGACACCAGCCGGCGCCCATGGTCGGCACGGTCTTGAGAATCCAGTCGACCAGCGAGTCGGATGGATTGAGCATGACGAACTTGGTCTTGTTTTCGGAACCACCACCCTTGGCGGCGATCTGCACGTCAACGGTATTGCCCGGCACCAGCTCCATGTGAATCACGGCCGGCGTGTTGTCCTTGGTGTTCTTGCGCTCGAATTGCGGATCGGCCACGATCGAGGCGCGCAAGACATTGTCCGGGTGCGCGTAACCGCGACGCACGCCTTCATTGACGGCGTCGGCGATGGAGCCGGAAAAACCTTCGAAGCGCACGCCCATGCCGATCTTCAGGAACACGTTGACGATCCCGGTATCCTGGCAGATCGGACGCTTGCCTTCGGCGCACATGCGCGAATTGGTCAGGATCTGGGCAATCGCATCCTTGGCGGCCGGGCTTTGCTCGGCCTCATAGGCGCGCGCCAGATGGCGGATGTAATCTACCGGATGGTAGTAGCTGATGTACTGCAGCGCAGCGGCGACTGATTCGATGAGATCGTCTTGCTTGATGATGGTCATGGCTGGTTCTCTCGGGTGGATGGAATAGGGTGGATCAATGATGCGGGTCTGGTCCCGGCACCGCCGGCGGCGCGTGCGGCACGTGGGCCATCAGGCGGTCGCAGTAGGCAATCGCCATGGCCGACACCAGAAACGTCAGGTGAATGCCGGTTTGCGCCAGCAGCGTCTTGACGTCATACAGGTTGGCATTGATGAAGGTCTTGAGCAGATGGATCGACGAAATGCCGATGATGGCCGTGGCCAGTTTGACCTTGAGCACCGACGCATTCACGTGCGACAGCCATTCCGGCTGATCCGGATGGCTTTCCAGATTCATGCGCGAGACGAAGGTTTCATAGCCGCCGACAATCACCATGATCAGCAGATTGGAAATCATCACGACGTCGATCAGCGCCAGCACCACCAGCATGATGGTCGATTCATTGAGGCTGGTCGGACGCAGCGCGCCTTCGATGGCGACCGCGTCGAGGATGTGTTGCAGCGATTCCGGATTGCCGAGGGCGGCGCCGATGAGGTCGCTCAGTTCAACCCAGAAATGATAAACATAGACGCACTGCGCCAGAATCAGACCCAGATACAGCGGCAACTGCAACCACCGGCTCATGAAAATCAGATTGGGAAGAATGCCGATTTTCGGGCGGGCTGAGGCGGGGCGAATTTCTTTCATGAGCGGCTGGCCTGTCTGGGTCGTCGGGGGGAGTCGGATTAGAGGCCGCTATTTTACACTTCCCGCGACCGAATTTCAGGTGCCGCCATGAATCCGCGCTGTCAAATTGCGATGGTGATGCCATAATGACAGCTTGTACGGTTGCATGCTCACAGGCAATAAACTTGCCGGCAGGAACCCTGCCAGACGTCTTGAATCGACTACAGATGCCGCCGTTTGGCGCATGTGTAAGCACCAAGTAAGTGAGACAGCCTATGTTTTGCGGAAAGCAAAAATCATCAATCGCAGGAGACTAACGTGGCAGACATCGAAACATTCAAGCAGGAAAATCGTGTATTCGCACCCCCCGCAGATTTTGTAAAAAACGCCACCATTTCAGGCATGCCGGCATACGAAGCGCTGTGCGCCGAAGCCGAGCGTGACTATGAAGGATTCTGGGCCCGCCTGGCGCGCGAGAATCTGCAATGGCAAAAGCCCTTCACCAAAGTCCTCAACGAAACCGACGCGCCGTTCTACAAATGGTTTGAAGATGGCAAGATCAACGTCTCGTACAACTGTCTCGACGTCAACCTGAGCAACGGCAACGCCGACAAGACCGCCGTCGTGTTCGAGTCGGATGACGCCAAGGTGACCCGCGTGACCTATCGCGAACTGCATCGCCGCGTCTGTCATTTCGCCAACGGCCTGAAATCGCTCGGCGTCAAGAAGGGCGACCGCGTGGTGATCTACATGCCGATGTCGATTGAAGGCGTGGCCGCGATGCAAGCTTGCGCGCGTATCGGCGCTACCCACTCGGTAGTGTTCGGCGGTTTCTCCGCCAAGTCATTGCAGGAACGCGTGATCGATGCCGGCGCCGTGGCCGTGATTACCGCCGACGTGCAAGTGCGCGGCGGCAAGCAACTGCCGCTCAAGTCCATCGTCGATGACGCGCTCGCCATGGGCGGCTGCGACACCATCCGCAACGTGATCGTCTACAAGCGCGCCGGTGCCGATATCAACTGGGTCGAGGGTCGCGATCTGTGGCTGCACGACGTGCTCGCCAATCAGGCCGATGAATGCGAACCGGAATGGGTCGATGCCGAACATCCGCTGTTCATCCTCTACACCTCCGGCTCGACCGGCAAACCGAAGGGCGTGCAGCACGCGTCCGGCGGCTATCTGCTGTGGGCGGTGCTGACCATGAAGTGGACCTTCGACATCAAGCCCAATGATGTCTACTGGTGTACCGCCGACATCGGCTGGATCACCGGCCACACCTATATCGCCTACGGTCCGCTGGCAGTCGGCGCCACCCAGATCGTGTTCGAAGGCGTGCCGACCTATCCGAATGCCGGACGTTTCTGGGATATGGTGCAGCGTCACAAGGCCACCATTTTCTACACCGCACCAACCGCGATCCGTTCGCTGATCAAGGCCGCCGAAGCCGATGAAAAAATCCATCCCAAGCAATACGACCTGTCGTCGTTGCGCCTGCTGGGATCGGTCGGGGAGCCGATCAATCCGGAAGCCTGGATGTGGTACTACAAGAATATCGGTCATGAAAAATGCCCGATCGTCGATACCTTCTGGCAAACCGAAACCGGCGGCCACATGATCAGCCCGCTGCCGGGCGCGACGCCGCAAGTGCCGGGTTCATGCACCTTGCCGCTGCCAGGCATCACCGCTGCCATCGTCGACGAAACCGGCCACGATCTGCCGAACGGCAACGGCGGCATTCTGGTGGTCAAGCGTCCGTGGCCTGCGATGATCCGCACCATCTGGAATGATCCGGAGCGCTTCAAGAAAGCCTATTTCCCGGAAGAATTCGGCGGCAAGATCTACCTCGCCGGCGATGGTGCGATCCGCAACAAGGACACCGGCTACTTCACCATCACCGGCCGTATCGATGACGTGCTGAACGTGTCGGGTCACCGCATGGGCACGATGGAAATCGAATCGGCGCTGGTGGCCAATCCGATTGTGGCCGAAGCCGCCGTGGTCGGCAAACCGGATGAAACCACCGGTGAATCGATCTGCGCCTTCGTGGTCCTCAAGCGCGCCCGTCCGACCGGCGACGAAGCCAAACAGATCGCCAAGGAATTGCGCGACTGGGTCGCCAAGGAAATCGGCCCGATTGCCAAACCGAAGGAAATCCGTTTCGGCGACAACCTGCCCAAGACCCGTTCCGGCAAGATCATGCGTCGCTTGCTGCGGGTACTGGCCAAAGGCGAAGACATCACCCAGGATATTTCCACGCTGGAAAACCCGGCCATTCTGGATCAGTTGAAAGAATCGCAATAAGCCAGACGTACAGCCGGCCGCCGCAAGGCAGGCCCTGAAAATGGCGGTGCAACCACAGATTGCACCGCCATTTTCATGTCGCCACGACAAAACTGTCTCCTTTTTTCTGAAATGCAGCTATAATTAGCGGCTTCGCGAAAAGCGGAGCCAGAATACGGAGAGATGGATGAGTGGTTGAAGTCGCACGCCTGGAAAGCGTGTATAGGTTAATAGCCTATCCGGGGTTCGAATCCCCGTCTCTCCGCCAGAATATGTATCACAAAGCCCCGCACAGACCCTTAAAGTCTCTGCGGGGCTTTTGTTTATGCGGCTTTCCCGTCCCCCGGTCTCTCTTGTTGTCTCTCCCCGTTTTCCTCTGTCTCAGTGCTAATGTGGTATTTTGCTGTGGTATCAGCCCACGTATACCACACAGAACATGCCATTAACCGCAAAACAGGTTGCAGCCGCGCAGCCAAAAGAGAAGCCCTACAAGCTGACTGACGCCAATCGCTTGTATTTGTACGTGGCAGTGTCTGGCACCAAGTCATGGCGCTGTAACTACATGGACGGCGGCAAGGATAAGACTAAAACGTTCGGTCAATATCCCGCAATGTCATTGGCTGATGCCCGCATGGCACATGCTCAGTTTCGGGATGTCCAGGCGGCGCCGGAAAGTGCCGCGGCACCGACATTTGAAAAGGTCGCTGCGGCCTGGCTGAAAATCAAGCTCCCGACCTTATCCAACGCAAAACATCAGATTCAGGTGGCAGAAACTCTGTCCCGGCACGTTTATCCCAGCATCGGCAAAAAGCCGATCGACAAAATCAAGCGTCAGGAATTGGTCGATATTGTGCGGGTTGTCGCGGATGCCGGCCTGATCGAGACTGCGCATCGTGTCGCCGGCCGCATCAATATGGTGTTTGATTACGCGCAGGACGCCGGATTGATTGAAGCGCACGCGGCGAATGGTCTGGTTCGCGTCATTGAGCAGCGCAAGCGCAAAAAACCGATGGCATCCATTGCGCCGGCAGATGTCGCACCCCTGTTTCTGGCAATTGCCGGATACGATGAGGCAGTGACGCGACTGGGCCTGATGCTGATCGCGCACACCTTTGTGCGGTCGGGTGAATTGAACGGTGCCAGATGGGACGAAATCAACTATGCGGATGCGGTGTGGGTAATCCCGGAAGAGCGCATGAAATTGCGCAAGCCGCATGTAGTGCCGCTGAGTCGGCAAACAAATTTGCAACAACCAGGGCATCCGGCGTCTTGGCAAAGATTTGCATTTCCCCTCCCGCCTTCTCATGCCGCTCGGAAAGCATCCCTAAATCCCAATGCGTCATGCTGTTTAGTGACAGGTAAGCGCCCGAAAAATGAGGAAGGTTGTGCGCGATTAACTCGGTAAGGTTTTTTCTTTTCCAGCCTTTGCCGCGCAGCTCGGCCCGGCGCGGCCCCAATTTTAGAAGCCATGCATTCAAATCTGCTATGGATTCAGGCTCGCTCGATAAATGAGAGTCGCACATCAGTTCCTTACACAGCTTGAGTTGCCCGTCGACTTTCTCGTATTCCATTTGCTCCAAGTGGTCGCTTTGCAACGTAAGCATGGTCAGATTAACGAACGATTCAAGCATGGCTCTCACATGCAGACCTGCATGCGCACCCATATCTTTGCGTATCAGAATATTCGTTGCCTGAAGACTTTCGGCGATGTTCAAGAACAGCATTACCTTGGGACGGTCAGCCAAACTAAGCGGCGGCTGCATTTTCTCGACCAAATTCAACACAGAAAACCCTATCAATTCCGACGCATATCGAGCCTGAACCGCTTCGCTGGCATGCGCAGGATATTGCTCGTAAGCAATGCCTGCTTGATCCGCCCCAATCTCATTTTTGTCCATTTTTCACCTCAATAAGGTACGCCCACATTTGTTTCGGCACTGTAGCAGCGATGAGTCTCGCACTCGCATTGAGGGGTAAGAAATTTGCTTCGCAACTTTTTTCTGATGCGCGCCCAATAAGGCGTTGCGCTGCCTATTTATTCGAAAGTGCGAAGCAAAAAAGACCGCAAGCGGTTGATTCTAATGATTTTCGCGACTGACTTGTAATCAGGGGGTGGCGGGTTCAAGTCCTGCAGCCAGCACCAGTATTTAAAAGGCTCTCCGACCGGAGAGCCTTTTTCTTTTGCTCCGCAATGCACTTTTTTTGCGGAGCAGGCTGTTTTTTGGTGATTTTATGCAGTCGCTAAAACAGGATAATTTTTACTCGCAAAAAAATAGCCCGAATTCATCGGGCTATTTTTTTTGCCTACTAAGTCCGCTTCTGGCCGATTGCGGACAGAGAATGCGCGCGAGTATTTAACATTACTGTGAATTAGGAGTTGGATGGTTTTTAGAGTAATCATGAAAAAACTCTTCGATCAAGAATTTTTCTGTTGCTTCTAAATCTTGGGGAGTAGTGGTTCGCAAAGTCACATTCTTTCCCGTGCGATTTGAACTCCAAACGAAGCTGTCCCCGTAAACTCGATTGATTACCTCAATCACCTTGATAACTATCGCATTTTCAATATCTACCGTGGTACCTTTTTCAACTATATAGAGTTCGCATGAAAAACTATCGGAATTGGCTACACGACGATTGATAAATATCGAGTCTCTTTGCATATTTCGAAATACAAACTCAGCGTGATCACCCTTGATGCTGATAATTTCGAATCCACCATTGGACGCTTTTTCCTTCATTATGGCTGGCGGGCACTCAATCGCATTCGCTGGCGCAGCACATAGCGTCTGTAATGTGAATAAGATAAAGCTCACACATAGAGGCGAAAATACAGCGGACATGTTATTTTTCTTAGTATGCATATTTATAGAAATAATTAGGCGAAAACCTTTGCCATCGGTCGAAATCGTTTTAGCTCTCACAATAAGAATCTTGGATTTTTAGACGTCCGCTCCTGGCCGATTGCTGCCCTCTGTTTTTCCCATCCTAGCTAATTAGATATTTCATTTCAATGTTTAAGAAAATGAAACGATGTGAACCGTGTCGGGTGATTTGGCGAAGCCGCGCAATTGCTCTGATGCTGAAGGATGAATTTTGGGGTATGCATCGTTCAAATATTCCTCTGTCTCTTCGATACTCCAAGGGCCGAGAGATGCTTTGTAATCAGGATACTCATGCTGAATTTCGAGCCATGATTCGTACTGTTTTTTTGACAGAAGCATTGCAGATTCTGTGTAGATTATATGAAGATTCATATGCGTATTTTGTTAAGTATCGATGTCCGTTCCTGGCCGATTGCGGACTTTAGTAATCAGCCCAAGCCGCAACTCTATCAAGGAATTTTGTTTTATTTCACTCGCGCTCATTATTTCCTCTAATTTTGCTCCGCAATTTCCTATCGAATCAGGCACAATGCGGCTTCACGGGCGAGATATTTTTGTGGATTGCGGAGCAAAAAACAATCTAAGTGCTTGTTTTTAATGAAATCTGGCCCGGACTTGTAATCAGGAGGGGAGAAGTGTAGTTATTGTTCATTTTCGGACAGAAATTTCTCCCACTTTTCTATAATCGTATCTGCAAATTCAAACAGATCAACCCGCTTTCCATCTAGCTCCAATTTCCAGACGATCACCGTTTGGCCAAATGACACGGTCCCATAAGGAGCGTTAAAAAGGCCGGCTAGTTTTCTCTCTGCCACTGGATCAATCCGGTCATTTCGCGTCAACGTTAGGTGTTTTCCCTTGTCGCCAATATCACATAGCGCCTTGATATCAGAGTCTTGCTCAAAGTTGTTGATTAAAAATTGGTTGATGGGGCTCGCTTTTTTCGCATAGTCAACAATATGCCGAGCAGTAACAAAGAAATTGAATGCGTTATCAACAGTCGGCGATTCTGCAAGTCGGAGTCGTTCTCGCTTTGCTTTTTCCAACATATCCCGAGGGGTTTTTAAACTAAAAAACTCAGGGGTCATTTGTTGCCCTTTGAAATGTTTTTCTTACGATCTCAGACCAAGCAAAATTAAGGCGCCCCGAAGGCGCCTTAACTGAGTTTTTTACTCGGGCATGTCCGCAAATGGCATGAATAACATGAGCGGATTAGATGGGAGTGGAGTGAACCCATATTTCAGGTAAAAAGCTGCAGCTTTTTCATCTTTCGCGTCAATGAATAATGCCCAGCCACCGACACCTTTCGATGCGTTACGAGAACGTGTCATTGCATCGACTAGCAATTCTTCACCGTAGCGATTACCTTGCTCGTCTTCTTGCACTGCCAAACGGGCCAATGTGATTCCAGGCACATGCCACGGGAGTTTTTTTGCCACATCTGCCGGCAACTCTTCGTTCGGTGTCATCGAGCGCAATGACAATGCATAGAAGCCAAGAATAGTACCTGGCTCGTCTTCTTTAACCAGAACAAAAGTCTGGGATATCGAGTTTTTTTGATGCTGCCTAGCGGTTTGTTGCAGCCACCTATTTAGGACGTCATTGCCACAATTGAAACGTCTTACTTCATGTGTTTTTTCCAGTGCGATTATTTGTGGCGTCATTTTTTACCTTATTGTTACGTCTCTCAAACGCCTTCGCCAGCGCTGCATTACTCTGCGCAGGATTGTCGAGCATTTTCATAAACAAGGCAGCATCGTCGCGTGAAAAGCGTATCGTTTGTTCGTGATCGATAATCTTGTCCGCTTTTTCGACCGCAGCTTGAACCAAAAACTGATTCAACGTTGCGCCCGTTAAGTCTGCTGCCACCTGTAATTTTGTTGCTATGGGTTGGGAAACCCGGGCAGTAATCCGATCCCTGTTTTCCGTCGCATTCATCATTTCGACCTTTCGGCGTGCCGTGAAGCACTTCACTACTAATAAATAAGTTTTAAGATTTAATTTAGAGATTTAATTTAGAGATTTAATTTAGAGATTTAATTTAGAGATTTAATTTAGAGATTTAATTTAGAGATTTAATTTAGAGATTTAATTTAGAGATTTAATTTAAGTTTGCCTTATGAGCAGGATCGATTTTATCACGCGTGGTGACAAAATGCCACCACGCGTGTGTCATTTTGTCACCATTCGCGGCTGATTTGGAATATAGGGTATATTTTGTGGTATTTGTTTTTAAGCATTTGATTTATATAATAAAATAAATCCCCGTCTCTCCGCCAAGGATTTATAAGGCCTCCAGCAATGGAGGCCTTTTCATTTGTACTATAGAATCAAGTTGTACTATTCAAATTGCCGTTAGGATGAAATTTCGTTCTTTCTCCAGGGAGATGCGATGCTCTATAGGAAATCTGAATTGGCAGAAATGCAGCTTGATCAAGCAATTCGCCTATTTATAGATGAGAAAGACTACATATCATCTGCAACACTGGCAGGAGCAGCGGAGGAAATTTTTGGCTCACTTCTAAAACGAGAGGGCATTCCGAATGCATTAGATCAGTTATTCGCCAACTGGTCAGCCAATGGCGCTCCTGAGATACCGTCCCCAGAATTTCGTAAAGCGTTAAATAACGTTAGAAATCAATTGAAGCATGCTGGAGATCCAGCATTCGACGAAATGGAAGTCCGTAATGTTGACTCCATGTTGTTAATTGCTCGCGCAGCAGGAATGCATCCCAGCTTCTCCGATGCCCCGACACAACAACTAATACGATTTCGGGAGTGGTGGGAGAAGAATGCAGAAACCTTAATTAGTACTTTGCCAGAGATTGACTAGCCGAATTATCGCAAAGGCTTAACTACTTCCGGTTTTCTACGATAAACCCGATCAGTAAGCCGGCTATCGACATGGGTCAGCAACGACCTTGCGTGCTCCAAAGTAGTCGCATCGCTAGCGCATTTAGCTCTCAAATCGTGTTCAGTAAAACGCATCTCTACTTTGGTCTCGGCTAGAACGCGTGCGATGAATCCTCGCCACATCGAATCCCAGCCGCGGTGCGTGTTCCAACATATCAGGATCGTTGGCACATGCTCGGAACCCCGCTCGTTCGCTATCGATCATCATTTTTTCAACAACCGCTTCATCAACAGCGTAGCGAAATCCTGCCTGTGCCCTGCGATGACATAGACATAGATGTCATCGACGATGCGTCGGCAGACCAGCTTGTGATGCGATGTAAAAACGTTCTGGTATTCAACGACGCCAACCGACGCCAACTCTTTGACAGCAGCGCCGGGGTAAGTGCCGGCATTGGCTTTTTCAAGTTTGTCAAAAATCTCGTCCTCGGCCTTCAGCCATTCGGTTTCGCCCCACTTGTCGAGCATGTATTCCTGCAGTGAAAGCAAGTCTTCTTGTGCATCGGGAAGAATAATGACCGCCATTATTTGCGGCTTTGACGGGCAGCACGAAGTTGTGCGCGAGATTCGTCCCTGGTGAGTCCCTTGTTTTGCAGGCGATCTTTTTCACCCAATGCGATGATTTTCAGTGCGGCAAGGAGTTCTTCTTTTTCCTGGAATTGTTTGATGCTTTCAATCACCATGCTGGCCTCGCCATTCTGGGTAATGATGAATGGATTGCCATTCAGTTCCAGGTCCTCGGAAATTTGCGCAGCGTGACTTTTCAGATAGGAAATCGACTTGATGTTGGCGAGGGATTGCATGATTAACTCCTTTATTCGGACTGAACTGAATTTAGGCCTTAATTCAGTTGATGTCAACGGCTGGTGTTGCAGTTGCTCCGTTGTTGCTATCCCGAAAGAAATGTACGAATGTACGAAATTGTTAGCTGGCAAGGCTTTTGAGTATAGTCAGCCTTAGCCGCATCGATGCTCCCGCGTCAGCAGATAAGCCATTTGTTCCTGCGATGGAAAATTGTCAGTTGCCGGTTTTCGACCATGTCGTTGCTCCACTGGAAGACATCACGGCGGTATGCCAGTGCGCCATATCCAGCACCCCGGATATTTATCCAAAACCACAGGTCAGACAGTTCCGGGCCACCCAACTGAATCGAGCACCCATGTCATTTCGCGTCCTGTCCCTGCCAGCCTGTCTGGCGATTGTGCTGTTGCCGCTTTCGGTTGTTGCGCAGGCAACATCGTCGCCGGTCAAGGCCGCATTGAAACCGTCGTTTGCGCTGAAGGCGCCGGCACCACAGCCGTCGAATGGCAGCTGTCCGGTGCCGCCGGTACCGATGGTGGCGTTGTCGATTACATCGAAATACGGCAATGACGGTCCGCAGCGCGATACGATTGATCCGGTGGCTGCAGCCGCGGAAGAAAAGCAGATGGCGCCGTTGCGTGCCTATGGTCAAGGTGTGGTCAAACTGGCCAATCGCTATACCCGCACCGGCCGTGTGGCGGATGCTGCCTGTGCCCTGACGTGGCTGGATGCGTGGGCGTCCGGCAAGGCGCTGGCGCAGATGAACGATCCCAATGCGGTTTTTCAACGGGCGGTCGCGCTGTCCGGGTTGAGTCTGGCGTTGTTACAGATATCGCCGGCGGTGTCGGGTGATCCGCGTTATCCATCCGTCACGGCCTGGATGCATGATCTGGCATCGGCCACGATCCGCTTCTTCGACAGTACGACACGCCTGAAAGGCTCCCGCAATAACCATGTGTACTGGGGCGGGCTGGCGGTGGCAGGCATTGCTGTCGCCAGTGACGACCGCAAACTGCTGGCCTGGAGTGCGCAGACGTATAAAAAAGCGGTCTGCGATATCACCGCTGAAGGTGGCCTGCCGCTGGAATTGCAGCGCGGCAGCAAAGCGCGCAGTTATCACTTATATGCGTTGAGTGCGCTGGTGCCGCTGGCGGCGATGTTGGAGCGCAATGGCAGTCCCGCGTTTGACATGTGCGACGGCGCCTTGCACCGCGTCGTGCGTTTCAGTTTCGATGCGCTGGCCGATCCGGCAGCGATCACTGCACTGGCGGGCAAGGCACAAGATCCGGTCGATGGCGGCGTACCGTCCGGCAACCAGATCGCGTTTGTGGAAATCTACCACCGCTATTTTCCGGGCAAGTTGCCGCAGGAAGAAAAATGGCTGGCTCTGCGTCCGCTGACCGCCACCAATCTCGGCGGCGATCAGACGCTGTTATACGGTAACTGATACCGGTGCGCGAATCAGCCCTTGGCCAGCTCGGCGTCAATGGCGGCGACGACGCGCGGATCGTCAGCTGCGACATCGGGCGCAAAGCGGGCGACCACATCGCCTTTGCGATTGAGCAGGAATTTCTCGAAATTCCACAGGACGTCGGTGGTGTTTTCCGGATTGACGCCATAGCCTTTCAGGCGCTCGCGGAACGGACCGTCGCCGATGGCTGCCGGTTGCGCGGCAGTCAGTTCCGCATACAGCGGATGGCGGTCGGCACCCAGCACCGAGATTTTGGAAAACAGCGGGAAATGCACATCGTAGGTCAGTGAGC
Source organism: Herbaspirillum autotrophicum (assembly GCF_001189915.1). GTDB lineage: Bacteria > Pseudomonadota > Gammaproteobacteria > Burkholderiales > Burkholderiaceae_D > Herbaspirillum > Herbaspirillum autotrophicum. Next base: position 63,737 of record NZ_LFLS01000012.1, on the reverse strand, counting down.
AGAATTGGCTGATCTCGGCATCGCTGCCAGGCTCCTGGCCTTTGAAATTGTTGGCCGGAAAACCCAATACTTCCAGACCCTGAGCGTGTTTGCCCTGATACAGTTTTTCCAGCGATTCATATTGCGGCGTCAGGCCGCATTTGGAAGCGACGTTGACGACCAGCAGCACTTTGCCGCGATAGCCGGCGAGACTGGATTCGGTGCCGTCGATTTTTTTTACCGGGATGTCGTAGATGGAGGCGGTCATGCTGTTTCCCTTTCGTGGTTAAGAGCAGCCATCATATCCAACATTCGGCATTGCCACCGGAGATGTCGGTTTTTGAGCGGGGCGGCCCACGCGCTGGCAACGTCCCGCTCAGAATGCTCCCGGCATCCGCATACCTCTCGCCAGTAATGGTTAAGCCGGTGCTACGCCGGCGTTGGTGATCACCTGTTCCGATCAAAACGAAAAAGCCCGGCCCGGATTTGGGCGTCGGTGAATTTTCAACAAATTTCGTAGTGATCGATCAAAAAAGCATTGAAAAAGCATGGCACACATTGTGCTGATAGGGCTGGTCATCATTTTTATTTCTGCCGGCAAGCCGTGCATTGTTCGACACGGCCGGGCAGAGGACCAGATAACCCACTCACAGGCTATTCAATGTCACTTCTCTCGTCGCGAAAATTGCTCGTCGCTCCATTGCTGTCGGCGTTCTTGTCTCCGGTGCAGGCCCAGCAGGTTGCTGCCGGTTCCAGTGAAGCATCTGAAAGTACCCGGCTGGAAAATGTCGTGGTGCTTGGAACGCGGCGCGAGAATGTGACGGAACTGAGCAGCCAGGCGCCGATCGATATTTTTTCCAGCAGGCAGTTGCAGGAAACCGGCGCGTCGAATCTGAATCAGGCCTTGCAGGAACTGGCGCCTTCGTTTCAATACAATGTGACCGCCGGCTCGGACGGCGTGGCTACCGTGCGGCCCGCGGCCTTGCGCGGGTTGTCGCCGTCGCAGACGCTGGTGCTGATCAATGGCAAGCGTGCGCATCTGTCAGCCTTCGTCAATAACAAGGGCGGGCTGGGCAAAGGGGCGCAGGCATTCGACCTGGCCAAGATTCCGCTGGCGGCGATTGAACGGGTGGAGGTATTGCGCGATGGCGCCGCTGCGCAATATGGTTCGGACGCGATTGCCGGCGTTATCAATATCGTGTTGCGCAGCGATGATACCGGCGGCGGCATCGTCACGCAGGCAGGCGTGTATGGCGAGGGTGATGGCTTCAGCAGAAGTCTCAGCGGATGGAAGGGGTTTGCCTTGCCCGGCGACGGCTTTCTGACGATTGCAGCGGAAGCGCTCAAAACCAATCCGACCACGATACGCGAGGGCGCGGATACCAGACCGTTTTACTTCGCCAATGATCCGCGCGAAAAGACGGCGTCGGCACAGCGTACCTGGCGCGTCGGCTCGCCGGCGCTGGAAGAGTACAACGGGGTGTTGAATGCCGAATGGGGCATCGCCACCGATCTGCGCGCCTATGTGTTCGGCAATCTCGGTTATCGCGTCGGCCACTCGCAAGGCTTGTTCCGGCGGCCGAATGACAATGGCACGGTGCGTTCGGTGTTCCCCGATGGCTTTTTACCGTTACTCGATACTACCTCGCAGGATGCCGCGATCAATGCCGGCCTGCGCTATGGCAATGACAGCATTGGTCGCTTCGACCTCGGCGTCAATTACGGCCAAAACAAGATTGATTACGATGTCCCGTTCTCGATCAATGCCAGTCTTGGCGCTGCCAGTCCGCGCAGTTTTTATGCCGGCGGCATGACCAACTCGCAGGCCAATCTGACATTGGACTACGTCAAGAATCTGGCGGTCGGCTTTTCTGCCGAGCCGCTGGTGGTATCGGCGGGAGCCGCCTACCGCAAGGAAAAATTCGAAATCGAAGCGGGCGATACGGCATCCTGGATTGCCGGTTCGGTGCCGATTCTGGATGGCCCCAGTGCCGGTACACGGGCGCCCGCCGGGGCGCAGGGCTTTCCCGGCTATCGGCCGGCCGATACCGGGACTTACCAACGCAATGTGTATGGTTTGTATGTCGGGCTGGAAAATCAGCTGACCAAGAAATTCCAATGGGGCACCACCGCCCGCGTCGAAAACTATTCCGATTTCGGCACCACCTGGAACGGTAAGCTGTCGGCGCGCTATGATTTCACGCCGGCCATCGGTGTGCGCTCTACTGCCAGCACCGGCTATCGGGCACCGACCTTGGGCCAGATCGGTTTGTCGTCAACCCAGACCACCTTCCGCAATGGCAATCCGTTCGATGTGCGCAATTTCCCGGTCGACAATCCGGCCGCACGAGCCTTGGGCGCGACGTCACTGAAGCCGGAAAAATCCACCAATTACTCGGTCGGACTGGTGCTGCAACCGGCCAGCAATACCTCGCTGACGATTGATGCCTACCAGATCACGATCAAGGATCGCATCACACTGTCCGAAACCTTGAGCGGCCCGCTGGTGGAACAGGTGCTGAACAACGCCGGCTTTCCCGGCGTCAGCGGCGCCTCGTTTTTCGTGAATGCGATGGATACCAAAACCCGCGGTGTGGACGTGGTCGGCAAACAGCGCCTGTCGTTGAAACAGTACGGCAATCTTGAACTCGGTATCGGCTACAACTACGGTGTAACCAAGATCACCAGCGTCAAGGACAGCTCGGGGCAACTGGCAGGCAGCGGTCTGGAACTGATCGGCCGGGTGGCGCGCGGCAATATCGAATCGTACTCGCCGCGCTCCGTGCTGCGCCTGACCGGGCGCTATACGATCGGCAACTGGATCGCCGGCATTACGCAATCGCGTTACGGCGAATTTACCGTCATCGATGCCGGCAACGATGCGTCCCGCGATCAGGTGTTTGGCGCGCAGTGGGTGACCGATCTGACGCTGGCATACAAATTCACCAAGCAAACCAGCCTGACGTTCGGCGTGAACAATCTGTTCGATTCCTATCCGGATCAGACCCGGCCCGAACTGCGCGCTTCCGGCGGACGTTATGTTTATCCGACCAGTCAGGCACCGGTAGGGGCTTACGGCACGTATTACTACTTGCGTCTGGCATCCGGGTTCTGATGGCTTGATGGCCATCGTTGATGATCTTATTTTGCAGGAGACTCAGGATATGAAACCCACGTTGATCTGGTGGCATCTGCTCACGCTGGTCGTGGCGTGCGGCGTGACATTGTCTGCGCAGGCACGCGATACCGCGCTCGACAAGATTCGTGATCGCGGTCAGTTGTCGGTATGTTATGGCGGGCTGGAATCTCCCGGCTTTGCCTTTCTGGACAAGTCGGGCAAGCCGGCGGGGCTGACCTGGGAGCTGATTGCCGATTTGCATCAGCGCTTCAATGCACTGTCCGGCAAGCAGTTGCAACTGAATCTGGTGCGCATCACGCCGGTCAATCGCCTGACGTTGGTCAAGCAGGGCCGTTGCGATTTTCTGGTCAGCTCACTGCTGGATACGCCGGCCCGGCGGCGCGAGATAGACTTTGTCGAACCGGGCTTCTACAGCGCCGCACCGGCCGTGTTTGCACCGAAGAGCACGCGCATCGAGAGCTGGGAAGATTTGCGCGGCAAAACCTTGTGCGCGCCGGCGTCGTCGGTCTGGGTGCGGCTGTATGAAGAACGCGGCTTGAAGTTCGCGGCGTTCTCGGGCTTGGCCGAAGTGCAGAAGGCGGTCACGGACGGGCGTTGCATCGGTTCGCTCGGTGACGACACCGGTTATTCGCTGGTCAAGGAAGACAGCAAGCACTGGGGCAACTTCGAGGTCAAGCTGATCGGCGAGGAACGGCTGCCATGGGGCGTGGCGCTGAAGCAGGGCGAGCCTGAACTCAAGCGCGTGCTGGCCGGCATCATTGAACAATGGCATCGGGATCGTTTCATCATCGCGCTGGAACAGAAATATCGCTTGCCATCCAACCCGTGGGCCAAACAGATGGCGGCCCGTTATGCGGTGAAGGTCGGCGCGCGATGAGCATGTCACTGGCAGGTGCCGAGATCCAAACCTGGATGATCGAGCATGGTCTGAACCTGACCATCCTGTGGGACCCGGCTGACGGCAAGCGCTTTCTGTTCGGTCTGGTGTTGACGCTGGTGCTGGCGCTGTTGAGCATTATCGTGTCGCTGCTGATCGGGGTCGCTGGCGCCGCGCTCAAGGGTTCCGAGTTCGCGCTCGGCCGGCGGGCGGTGAGTGGTTATGTCGAACTGTTTCGCAACACGCCGTTGCTGGCGCAGATGTACTTCTTTTTCTTCGGCATCGGCTCGCTGCTGCCGATGATCGTCAACGGCGAGGGCGATCCGGTGCGGATGGTCGGCAACTTCGAATGGGCCGTGATTGTGCTGGGTTTGCATGCGGGGGCGTTTCAGATCGAGGCCCTGCGCGGCAGCATTGATTCGGTGCCGGCGTCCACCATCGAAGCGGCACAGGCGCTCGGACTCAACCGCTTGCAAATATTTCGCCGGGTGATCTGGCCGCTGGCCTTGCGCAACAGTTTGCCGGCGCTCGGCAACAGCATTGCGCAAACCATCAAGGCCACCTCGGTGGCATTTGCCATTGCGGTGCCGGAACTGACCTATGCCTGCAACCGCATCTGGTCTGACAACTTCAATGTGCCGGTCATGATCCAGGTATTGCTGGTGACGTATCTGCTCATGATTGGCGCCGTCTCGTGGATCATGAAGCGGATCGAACAAGGTTTGCGTTTGCCGGGATTGCAGTCGCCATGAACAGCCATTTTTCATCGCTTCCGGTCGCAGTCCGGGCCGCTGCCGGCGCTGGCCGTTGGCGTCATCTTTGGCGGGCGCTGGCATGGAGCGTCGCGGCAGCCGTCATCGGCTGGACCTATCTTGCGTATACCGAGGTGATCGATATTCTGATCACGTGGACGCCAGGTCTGTTGCAGAGTTTTTCGCTCAATATCGTGATGGGCTGGGCCGCCATCATCCTGGCCACTGCCGGTGGCAGCGTGCTTGGCGTACTGCAATGTTCGCCGCAGCGCCGGCGTGCCACAACGGCACGCGGCATCACCTTGTTGTTGCGCAATTCACCGTGGCTGATTGCAGTGTTTTACGTCATGTATCTGGTGCCGTATGAAATTCGTGTCTTTGGTCGCTATTTCTTTTTGTCTGACTGGCTCAAGGCGTCCATCGGCATTGCGGTACCGGCGGCCGGTTACATGTCGGAGATCGTGCGCGGCGGCATCCGCTCGATTCCGCTGCAGCAATGGGAAGCCGCCAGCGCCCTCGGCCTCGACCGGCGCCAGATCCTGCGTCGGGTGATCCTGCCGCAGGCGCTGCGCAGCATGGTGCCGCCGTGGGTCAGCCTGTATTGCATCGTCACGCTGTCGACCTCGCTGGCCAATCTGCTCGGCGTGGAGGAGGTGATGACGACGACGGCATTGCGCCTGGCCGGCGAAACGCGTCCGGACCTGTTGCTGCCGGCGCATGCCTATACCTTTGTGCTGTTCTTTCTGTACATCTATCCGATTTCTCTGCTGTCGCGGCGTCTTGAAAAAAAATGGAGTGTGAAGCAATGAATCACCATCAGACGCCGAATGGCAGTCAGATCGTCATCCGCAATCTGGTCAAGGCGTATGGCGACAACATTGTGCTGGACGGCATTTCACTGGACGTCAAACGTTCCGAGATCGCTTGCCTGATCGGACCATCCGGTTCGGGCAAGTCGACACTGCTGCGGACCATCAATGGCCTGGCAACGGTCGACAGCGGCACCATCGATGTGTGTGGTATCCGGGTCACCGATCCGGGGCCGGATCTGCTGCGTCTGCGGCGGCAGGTGGGCATGATCTTCCAGAGCTACAACCTGTTTCCGCATCTGACGGTGCTCGACAACATCACGCTGGCGCCGCTCGAAGTACTCAAGGAAGCGCGCAGCCAGGTTGAGGAACGGGCCCGGTTTTTCCTCGACAAGGTGCGGCTGGCCGGCAAGGAAAAGGCATATCCGGGGGAGTTGTCCGGCGGCCAGCAGCAACGGGTGGCGATTGCCCGCAGCCTGGCGATGCAACCGGACGTGATGATGTTTGATGAGGTCACGGCCGCGCTCGATCCGGAAACCGTCAAGGAAGTATTGAGCACCATCAAGGATGTGGCAGCCAGCGGCGTGACGTGTCTGATCGTCACGCATGAAATGCGGTTTGCGCGCGAGATTGCCAGCGTGGTGCACTTTACTGATGGCGGCCGCATCGTCGAGTCGGGCGCGCCCGACAAAATATTCACGGCGCCTGATGACGCCCGAACCCGTACATTTCTCGAAAGGATTTTGTAATGACTGCCTCTGTAACAGAAGTCGCTGCCGGCAACCCGGCTGCATACGGTGTCGAGACCCGCCTCGGCCATCTGGGCCGCGATCCGGCCGCGCATGGCCGCACCGTCAACACACCGATTTACCGCGCTTCGACCTATGTCTGGCCGGACACCGCGACGCAGGAACAGGAGCGGCTGCTGGCGCAGGATCCGGCGTATCGCGGCACGATGTATGGGCGTGGCGGCAATCCCACCACGATCGCCTTCGAAGATGCGGTGGCTGAACTGGAAGGCGGTTTTCGCGGACTGATCATGCCATCCGGGCTGGCCGCCATCGTCGGTGCGGTACTGAGCGTGGCGAAGGCGGGCGAGCATATTCTGGTGACCGACAATGTCTACCCGAGCGCGCGCAATGTCTTCACTAATGTGTTGTCGCGTTATGGCATCGAGACCAGCTTTTTTGACCCGCTGGATACCGACGGCATTGCGGTCCGCATTCAGCGCAACACACGGGCGCTGTATCTGGAAGCGCCGGGTTCGGATACGTTCGAGGTGCAGGATGTGCCGCGCATTGCCGAGATTGCCCATGCGCATGGCGCGCTGGTGTTGTTTGACAATACCTGGGCCACGCCGTACTTTTTCAAGCCCTTCGAACATGGCGTGGATATTTCCCTGCACGCGGCGACCAAATATCTGGTGGGCCATTCGGATGCCATGCTGGGCCTGATCGTGGCACGCAAGGAAATTTATCCCGACGTGCGCTCCACCGTGCGTGGCCTGGGCTACATTGCCGGCCCGGATGATGCCTACCTGGCGTTGCGCGGGCTGCGTACGCTGGGCGTGCGGCTGGACCGTCACGAAAGTTCGGCAATTGAAGTGGCCGAATGGCTGTTGCGCCATCCCGGCGTGCTGGGGGTGCGGCATCCGGCCTTCGCCCATCATCCGGGTCACGCCACATGGCAGCGCGACTTCAGCGGCTCATCCGGATTATTTTCATTCGAACTGCCAGCCGTGCCAAAACCGGTGCTCAATGTGTTCCTGGATCATCTGCAACTGTTTTCCATGGGCGCCAGCTGGGGCGGCTTCGAAAGTCTGGTCAAGCTGCCGCATGCCACCCGGACCTTTCAACCGCTTGATCCGGCACGCCAGATCATCCGTCTGCACGTGGGATTGGAAACGGTGTCCGACCTGATTGCCGATCTCGATTATGCGCTGGGCGCATTTGCCCATGCGCAAAAGAAGATTGCCTGAAGCGGGCCGGTCAGGGGCGCTGCCATGCTGTTGAAATTGCAGCTGCCAATCAACACTTACCTCGCGGCAATCTGAAAAACGGGTGAATTTTCACCAGTTTTTCAGCGTAAAGCGCTGAAATTCCCGGGGTATGTCTGGCATGAATTGTGCGTAGTTTTGAGCTTCACTTGCCTACGTACATGGTTTGTCATGACCTCAGTTCACGCCCCCGTTTTTTCAGATGAGATTTTTGCGCGCCGGCCTGCGACCAGAGCTGACCGCTCGCCTCACTTGACGGTGATTGAACGCATTGGTGCCGTCATCTTGCCTGCCGCAGCGACCGCCAAGGCTGACAAGGCACAACTCAACGTGCCGCGCCGCACGCTCGATTTTCTGCTGTTGGGTTTGCTGTCGTTGCTGATCCACGCACTGCTGCTCAAGGGCGGTTTGCTGCCGCAGGCAGCGGTGGACGAGCTGGTGCAGCCACCCAAGATTCCGCAAATGACGGTCGAGTTGAGCCGGCCGGCACCGGCGCCACCAGCGGCACCGGCACCGCCGCAAGTACAGAAACCCGCGCCGCCGAAGCCACAACCGCAGCCGCGCGCTGCGCCGGCGCCGACCGCTGCGGCGGCGACGCCGGCACCGGCCGCGCCGCAAGAGGCTGCACCGGCAGCGGCTGCTGCGCCCGCCGCGGCGCCATCGCCTGCGCCATCTCGTACACCCGTCAGCGAAGCCCCCGTCACGCCACCGATGGGGCGTGCCGGTTATCTCAGCAATCCCGCGCCCAAATATCCGGAACTGGCAGTGCGACGCGGCTGGTCCGGCGAAGTGTTGTTGCGGGTGCATGTGCTGGCCAGCGGCCGTCCCGATCAGGTCGGGGTGGAACGCAGCAGCGGCCGCAAGGCGCTGGATGATGCCGCCGTCGCTACCGTGAACAACTGGGTATTTGCGCCAGCCAGGCGCGGCAATGTGGCGATTGACGGCTGGGTGACGGTACCAATCGAATTCAAGCTGGACGAGTGAGCCGGCAGCAGTCACCGCTATCTCTCTGACATGATTTTTAAAAGGTAAAGTAATGACTCAACTGTTCACATCCGCAACCGGCGTCGCCCCGCCGCGCGCGCTGCCGTTGCGGATCAACGATGGCGGGTATGCCGGCAGGATCCGGCTTCCGGAGCTTGCCAGCGGCCGCTGAGCGCCGGCGGATGGCGCGCGGCGCCGATGCTGCAACTTCATTTCATTCAATTGTTTCTGGTTCATTATGTCTATCCATGTCGTACGTTGGGGGCGCACGCGCAATCACCTGCTCGCGTTGTCGCCGCTGTTTGTGTTGCTGGCGGTATTGTTCGTCTGGCCGCTGGTGATGCTGGTAGTGGGGGCATTCCGCACTTCTTCACCGGGTAATCCCGGCAGCTGGACCACGCAGGCGGTCTTTACCACCTTCAACAGCCCGGGAATTTTCACCGCCATCGGCAATTCCTTTGTGCTGGCGCTGACGGCTACCTTTGCCGCCACCATCATCGCCGCCGCCTTCGCCTTCATTTCAGAACGCACCGATGCCCCGCTGCGGCGTTGGATCACACCGATGATGGTGCTGATGTTTGCCACCCCGACCTTGTTCTATGCGGTCGGTTACGGCTTGCTGGCCAACCAGTATTCAGGTTTGCTGAACAAATTGATCCAGGTGGTGTTTTCCACGACGGCGGCACCGATCAATATCGAGTCATGGGAGGGCTTGATCGGCGTCATGATCTTCAGGAAGACGGCGATTTCCTATCTGTTTCTGATCGGTCCGTTCCGCGCCTTGAATGGCATGCATGAAGATGCCTCGCTGATTTCCGGTGCCAGTCCGCTGGCCACCTTCTTTCGCATCGACCTGCCGATCCTGGCGCCGGCGCTGACCGGTGTCGTGCTGCTGGGCATCGTGTCCGGGCTGCATGCCTTCGAACTGCCGCTGATCATCGGGTCGCCGGCCAAGATCGAAGTCATCTCGACCCAGATATTTGAATTTCTGACCAGTTATTCGCCGCCCGATTATTCGCGCGCCAGCTTCTTGTCGGTGGCGCTGGTGATTGTGGTGGTGCTGCTGTATCTGATTCAAGTGCGGTTGTTGGGACGGCGCAATTACACCACGGTCAGCGGCAAGGCATCCGCCACACGGCGCTTCAAGATCCGCGGCTGGCTGCGTTACGTGATCGGCGCGCTGATCGGTTCCTATCTGCTGATCGCCGAAGTATTACCCATCATCTCGCTGTTCTTTTCGTCGTTGCAGCCTTATCCCGGGGTGTATACCAATTTCACGCTGCTCAATTATCTGCGCGCGCTCAAACGGCCGGCGGTGATCGAAGCCATTGTTACCACCGTAACGCTGGCGGTGGTGGTCGGCGGCAGCGCCATGGCCATTGCGCTGGCGGTGGCGCAGGTGAGCCGCTTCGTCAGTCGTACCACAGCGGCCGTGTTGCGCTTTGCGACCCTGATCCCGCTCGCATTGCCCGGTCTGGTGACAGCGCTGGCGGTGGTCTGGGCTTATGTCAGCGTGCCCGGCCTGCGCGAACTCTACGGCACCATCTGGCTGATGGTGGTGGCGATGGTGGTGGTGGTCATGCCGTTGGCGATGCAGCAGGCCCATGCTGCCAGCGCCCAGATCGCACCGGAACTGCTGGAGGCGGCGCGCATTGCCGGCGCCTCCGCCGGCCGCACGCTGTTCGACATCGTTGGCCGGCTGATCGCGCCCAGTTTCTTTGCCGGCTGGTATATCGCTGGCGTGGTTATCGTCGGCAATCTGGATGTGCCGCTGCTGCTGGGCGCGCCCGGGCTGAGCACAATTGCCGCCGAAGTTTACAACCTGAATTCGCTGGGCCGGTTTTCGGAAGCCTCGGCCTTGCTGGTGATTCTGATGCTGACGATGGGCGCTATCGGTACCCTTGGCGTGTTGCTGGCCTGGGCCGTGCGCAAATGGCGGCAGGCACCGAAAGTCGCGGTGCAGGTGACGCCGCCATTGCCGACGGTGGCCATCGCGCGTACCGGGCATGTGGAGCATGTGGATATAGAGCGTTTCTTGAGAGGATGGGCAGTATGAGCGAGGTATCGCTGCAGGGGATCAGCAAGACTTTTGGCGGCGCATTGGCGATTGATGCGCTGGATCTGCATATCAATGATGGTGAATTCTTCGTCCTGCTGGGACCGAGCGGTTGCGGCAAGACGACGACCTTGCGCTGCATTGCCGGCCTCGAAGAGCCGGACGCCGGACGCATCACCATCGGCAATGACATCGTGGTGCATCCGGAGCAGCGCGTGTTTGTGCCGCCCAACAAGCGCGATATCGGCATGGTATTCCAGAGTTATGCCTTGTGGCCGCACATGAGTGTGTACGGCAACGTCGGCTATCCGCTCAAGATGCGCGGCCGCAAGCAACGTCCGCAGGAAGTGGAAGAAGCGCTGGCGCTGGTCGGCCTTACCGGTTACGGCGACCGCTATGCGTCAGCCTTGTCCGGCGGCCAGCAACAGCGGGTGGCATTGGCGCGCGCCATTGTGGCGCAACCGCAATTGCTGTTGTTCGATGAGCCGCTATCCAATCTCGACGCCCAACTGCGCCATCGGCTGCGCTACGACCTGCGGCGCATTCATCTGGAAAAAGGGCATACCGCCGTGTATGTTACGCATGACCAATCCGAGGCGCTGGCGCTGGCGGACCGGGTAGCCGTGATGCAGCATGGCAAGGTGGAGCAGATCGGTTCACCGGACAATATCTTTCTGTCGCCGGCGACGCGCTTTGTGGCCGAGTTTGTCGGTTTCGACAATATCTTGCCGGCCCGGGTACTGGCGACCGACGGCAATACTTTGTCGGTACTGCCAGACGGCTGGCGGCAACGGCTGCAGGCCGGCGCGGAGCTGCATATCGAAGCCGGGCAACGGGCGGAGGTGGCGATCCGCAGTTCCAGTATCCGCGTGCAACCGGCGCCGCAAGCAGCGCCGCAGGTGACGGTGGTGGAAGCCAGGCTGCAACAGGTGACCTATCTCGGTGATCGCTATCAATGCAGCATCGCCATCGACAATACTCTGGTGAACGCCATCATGACGCTGGAGGATTGGGGGCGAGGTACCGATCACGACCGCAGCCTGATCGGCAGCACCGTATATGCCGCGATCCCGGCACGCGACATCGTGTTGTTGCCAGAGAAAGAGTGAGCCGACGTCATGAACAATACCAGCAGAAAAATTCTCCCCGGCTTGCTGGCCGGCATGTGCATGTTGCTGGCCGGTTGCGACGCCGGACCATCATCACCATCGGCAGCGACGGGCGGTGCAGTTGACGGTATCGAGCAGCGTCTGACCGGCACCCCGGAAGACAAGGCAGCGTTGCGTCAGCTATACCAGCAGACGCTGCAATCCGGCGAAACGGAAGCGGTGATTTACATCTCGTCGGTTGCCGAGGAAGTGCAGCCGTTGGCAGATGCCTTCGCCCGTGCCTTTCCCGGTGTACGCGCCAACTTTCAGCGCCTGATGGGCGACAAACTGCGGGCGCGGCTGGATGGCGAATTTCGCAGCGGCAAGCGAGCCGGCGATATCGTGATTGGCGGCAGCATCGCGCAGACACTGTCGAGCATGCCGCAGGACCGCTGGGAGACCTTCCAGCCGCCGACCGCGACGACATTGGAGGCGCGCTATCGCGATGCCAACGGTTATTACCATATCGTCTACCAGAAAGGTTTTGCGATTGCGTACAACCCGTCATTGATCGCCAAAGAAGAGGTGCCGCGCAGTATCAAACAAGTGCTCGATCCGCGCTGGAAAGGCCGTTACGGCCATATCAATTTTGGTGCCACGCTGGCCGGCGATGCGGCATTGATGCGTCTGTACCGCAGCGGTGAACTGACAGCGGCAGAGTTGAAAGACTTTATCGGCGGTGCCGGTGCGCCGGTGCCGCCGTCGTCGGAACTGGTGCCATGGGTGGCGCAGGGACGCCTGATTTTTACCGTCTGGATCAATGCCGCGGCGGTATTGCCGCAACAAGCCCAAGGCGCGAATGTGGCGCTGTCGTTCTCGCCGGGGCTGGACATTCTGGTCGATACCGGCATCGGCATTTTGCGCGATCCGCCGCATCCGCACGCTGCCAAACTGGTGACGGCATGGATGTTCACGCCGCAAGCGCAACAGATTCTGGCTGACCTGAATTTCTACGGCGTGATGCCGGGTGCACCCAAGGCCAGGGATCTGCCGCCGCGCGATCAATACCTGAACAAGGATTTCGTGGAAGACCAGAAGGCGCTGGATCAGTTGCAACAATTCCGCCGCAATGAGCTGGCAGAGATACTCAAAAAATCCTGATTACCGCAGATTTCGCATTTCACTATTCAACATTTGGAAAAAATATCATGGCAAGGAATGAAAAACTCAAACTCGGCTTGTTTCTGTTCGCGCACGGACATCACGTCGGTGGCTGGCGCCATCCCAAGGCGGACCCGAGCACGGCGATGGATTTCAGCAAATACATCAACTGGGTGCAGACCGCCGAGCGCGCGCTGTTTGATACCGTGTTCCTGGCGGATACACCGGCGATGATGGGCTACAAGGGCGCCAATACCCAGGAACGTCCTTACAGCGGTTACTTCGATCCGGTGACGCTGCTGTCGGCATTGTCTACCGCTACCAGTCATATCGGACTGATCGCCACGGCCACCACTACCTATGACGAGCCATATCATATTGCGCGCCGTTTTGCCTCGCTCGATCATCTGAGCGGCGGCCGTGCCGGCTGGAATCTGGTGACTTCGTGGGTCGAAGCGGCATCACTCAATTTCGGCCGGGGTGCGCATCCGGACCACGTCATCCGTTATGAACGCGCACTGGAATTCTTCAAGGTAGTGACCGGCTTGTGGGACACCTGGGAAGATGATCCGACCTATCTCGATGCGCAGGGCCGGGTGTGCCTTGATTTCAAGAAAGTGCATCCGCTCAATCACACCGGCAAGCATTTTTCGGTACAGGGGCCATTGAACGTGCCGCGGCCGCCGCAAGGTCATCCGGTGGTGGTACAGGCCGGCGCCTCCGACAGCGGGCGGGACGTCGCCGCGCAAAGTGCCGATGTGGTGTTCGTTGCCTATCCGACCTTTGAAGAAGCGCGCGATTTTTATCAGGATATCAAGCAGCGCGTTGCGCGCCATGGCCGCAATCCGGACCATGTCAAGATCATGCCGGGCGTGTCGCCGATCATCGGCAGAACGCAGGAGGAGGCCGAGCAACTGCTGGCGCAACTGCAGAATGAAGTGCCGGTGCATGAAGCGGTGCAAGCCTTGTCTACCCGCATCGATTTCGACTTGTCGTTGTATCCGGTCGATGGACCCTTGCCGGAAATTCCGGAAACCAATGGCGGCAAGAGCCGGCAAAAATTGTTGGTGGAAATGGCCAAACGCGACAATCTGAATATTCGTCAACTGGCGCAGCGGGTGGCAACCTCGCGCGGATTTTTCAGCATCGTCGGCACGCCGGAGAAAATTGCCGACGAACTGGAGTATCTGTTCGTCAATTACGCCGCCGATGGTTTCAACATCATGCCGCCGTACATGTCGGACGGCCTCGATGATTTTGTCAATCTGGTGGTGCCGATCCTGCAGCAGCGTGGCCTGTTCCGTACCGGCTACGAAGGCCAGACGCTGCGCGAGAATCTCGGTTTGCCACGGCCGCCGGACCGCGCCGCGCAGCTTGATGTGCAGCAGGCAGCGTGAGCGGGGAACAGCACATGACGACTACCATCATTGAACCGCAAGCCCCGGCGACAGCGGCGGCCACGTCGCAGCTGCCGGACATTGCTGTGCTGATGCGCTATCAGGACAGCTTTGCGCGGGCGCTGGCCACGCGCTACCAGATTCATTATCTGTTGCCGGGCGAGCAGTTGGAGCGGTTGCCGGCGGCAGTCCGGCAAGCGATACGCGCCGTCGTCACGGTCGGCGGGCGCGGCTTGAATCCGTTCAGCGCAGACGACTTTCCGGCGCTGGAACTGATTGCCGTGACCGGTGCCGGCTACGAGCAGGTGGATGTGGCGGCCGCACGCGAGCGCGGCATCGAAGTCAGCTACGGGCCGGGCACCAATGCTGCTTGCGTCGCCGATCATGCGCTGGCCTTGTTGCTGGCCGCAGCGCGCGGCGTGGTGCGTGCCGGCATCGACGCTGCCAGTGGCATCGCCCGGCCGCAGCAACTGGCGCAATTGACCGGGAAAAAAGTCGGCATCATCGGCCTCGGTCATATCGGCAAGGACATCGCCCGGCGTCTGCAGGGCTTCGATGCGGAAATTTTTTATCATGGCCGGCGGCCGCAGGCCGACAGTGCTTATCACTTTGTCAGCGACGTCACGGCGTTGGCGCACGCGGTTGATTTTCTCGTCGTCTCGTGCCCCGGCGGCAGCGCCACGCGGCATCTGGTCAATGCCGGGGTATTGCAGGCATTGGGGCCGGACGGCATTCTGGTCAATGTCGCGCGCGGCAGCGTGGTGGATACCACGGCATTGGCTGCTGCCTTGCGCAGCAATACCATCGCCGGTGCCGCGCTGGACGTGATCGAAGGCGAGCCGCATGTCGATCCCGCGCTGCGCGCCTTGCCGAATCTGATCCTGACGCCGCACGTTGCGGCGCAATCGCCGGAAACGCAGGCGGCGGTACTGGCGTTGTTGTCCGCTAATCTGGAATCCTTCTTTGCCGGTAACGGCGTGTTGACGCCGGCACCGGTAGCGCTGGGCTGATCTGGCAGGGGTTGCTGCGTTTTCACCGGCGGCTTGCGATACCGCCGCTTTTCTGGTCAGCGGCTGTTCTGTTTGCAGCAGCTTGCAGCAGAATAAAATTCTCGCAACGGCTTGGCGTGGATCACAGCAGAAGCACGCAACGCCAGTGCCGGCAAGGCGCCGTCAGCAATGGCGGCGTCTTTTTTCATGTCAGTTCAAAGCTGGTTCGGTATTTGCTAAGTAGTCCGCAATGACATCGGCAATCACAGGCGCAACAGCTGGTATGCCGTACCTCGCAAATCAGATCAACTTACAGAAAGAGCATATGAACGACATCGCCAGCAACGCCATTGGCATCCAGCCCCTGATTGACAGCGCGTGGTTATCGCGCCATCAGGACAGCAAGGAAATCAGCATCATCGCCATCCAGCACAAACATCCGGAAGCAGAACAACCGGCATTCAAGATCGGCGGCGCGCATGCATTTCACTGGAAAGAATTGTTGTGGGACGACTATCAGCGCCAGTTTGCCAGTGCCGAAGTATTGCGTCTCAGGCTGGCGGCGGCCGGGATTGATGTTGACAGCCACCTGGTGTTTTACGGCGAGCCGACCCAGTTTGGCTTCTATGCGCGCTGGGCCTTCCTGCGCGCCGGCCTGCAACGCGTCAGCGTGCTCAACGGCGGCTTGCGCGCGTGGCGGGCTGACGATTTTCCGGTAGTCGAACTGGCTGCGTTGCAGACGGTGATCGCTGCGCCGCTGCACGGTGATCCGCATCCGGAAGATGCCGGCAATGAACAACGGATACGGATCGGGCGCGATGAAATCAGGCAGCGTCTCAACGACAGCACGCTGCGCATTCTCGATATTCGTACCACGGAAGAATACGACGGCAAACGCGTCAGTCCGGAAGGTGGTGCCAATAACGGCGCCGAGCGCGGCGGTCATATTCCGGGGGCGACGTTATTTGCGTTTGCCGATCTGCTGGATCAGGACGGCCGTCTGCGTCCGCTGGCCGAACTGCAAGCCAAAGCAGCCGCGGCGCGGCTCGATCCGACACAGGAAACGGTGGTGTATTGCCGTTTGAGTCACCGTTCGACGCTGGCCTTTTTTGTCTTGACCGAGCTGCTGGGATTTTCTCATGTGCGCGTCTATGACGGTTCGTGGACGGAGTGGGGCAGTCTGGTCGGTGCTCCTATCGCGCGTTGAACCGGGGACAAGGAAATCACATGAGCGATCAATTGCAATCTGCACCTGCCCCTCACGATGCGCAATTCCAACGCATCGAAGTCATCCCGTCAGCGGGATTGATTGGCGCCGATATCCGCATTCCCGATGTGCGCTTGCTGGATGCTGCGACGGCTCAGGAGTTGCGCCAGGCGTGGCTGAAGTATGAAGTGATTCGTATCCGTGGCCAGCAACTGAACGAGGATGAGCAAATCACGTTTGGCCGCTGGTTCGGCGAATTCCAGATTTCGAATCCGTTGCCGAGTCCGGTGACGCGTGCCGATTTGCCCGGCATCGGACGTCCCGGCGAAGTGACGCAGGCGCCGCGCGCCGCGCTGTATCCGCAATTCACCTATGTCTCCAATGTCATCGAACAGGGTCTGGCGCTCGGCGGTCTCGGTGACGGCGAGCTGGTGTGGCACAGCGACATGTCCTCATTCGAGGCACCGCCCAGCGCCACTATCTTGTATGCGATCGAGGTGCCGCCGACTGGCGGTCGTACTTTCTTCGCCAGCGCCGTCAGGGCCACCGCCGAATTGCCGGCGTCCAAACTGGAACAGTTGGCGGCGCTGGCGCTGAAACACGACAAGATCATCGATGCTGCCGGCTATCTGCGGCCCGGTGCGCAAGCCGTGCAAGACGTCAGCATCTCGCCCGGTCACCTGCATCCGCTGCTGATCCGGCATCCGGAAACCGGACATCCGGCGCTGTATCTGGGGCGTCGTCCCTACGCCTGGCTGAGCGGCCTGGCTGTTATGCAATCAGAGGCGTTGCTGGATGAACTGTGGGCCCATGTGACGCAGGAAAAATTCCAGTGGGTACAGCAATGGCAGGCCGGCGACATCCTGATCTGGGATAACCGCAGCCTGTTGCATCGACGTGAAGCCTTTGCCAGTACCGACCGTCGTTTGCTGCGCCGGCTGGTGATCCGCGGCGAAGCCGTTATCCCTTACCAGCAGACGGACCACGCCGCCGTCGCGGCCTGACGCACTTGCCGCCGATTTGCTTGCTGAGATCTCAATAATTACCGTTGTTTCACCTTTTCCAGAGGATAAGACATGAGCCTGACTACTGAAAAACAAACACCATACGCCACCACTCCAGCCAGCCTGACCGAAGCGTATTACACCATTTGCCCGGTGTTGGTGGCATCCAATATCGCGACCGAATTCGGTTGGCTGGATGAAGAGTTCAAGCGTGTCGGCGCCAAGCCGACTTATCTGCGCTCGCTGGCCGACAATGCCGGCTGGTTGCCGCATTACCGGCATTCGCTCAATCCGCTGTTCCGTGACGGCGGAGCGATTCCTACGATTTGGGCCAAGGCCGATCTGACCGATACCAAGCTGGTCGGTTTGACCAATACGCAATCGGGCGGGCAAATCCTGGTGCGTGCCGATTCCGGCATCTATCGTGTAGCCGACCTGCGCGGGCGCCGCATCGGTCTGTCGAAAACACCGAATACCGAACGCATCGACTTTTCGCGTGCGGCCTCGGACTATGGTATCCATCTGTCGCTGAAACTGGCGGGGCTGTCCGAGCAAGAGGTGGAGATTGTCGATCTGTTGCAGCCGGGCGACGCCCCGCAACTGAAACCTGCCGTCCGTCCGCACGAGTTGTGGAGCCAGATCAAGGCCATCGGCAAGCAGCATGAAGACCCGGAAGTAGCGGCCTTGCGCAGCGGCAGCGTCGACGCCATCTACAGTTCGCTGGGGCGCTCTCTGGCACTGGTTGAAACCGGGCAGTTCAAGGTGATTGAAGATTTGTCCGCGCATGCCGACTGGACCTTGCAGATTGCCAACGGCCCGTACACCAATGCAGTCAATACCGATTTTGCCGAAGCCCATCCGGAAGTGGTGATTGCCTTTTTGCGTGCATCGATCCGCGCCGGTCGCTGGATCAATGCCAATCGCCAGGCCGCTGCCGAGATTTTCCCGCGCGTGACGTTCTTGCCGAATGCCAAAGTAGCGGCGCGGGCGATTGCCCAGCATGATTTTGTGCCGGCACTGTCAGCGAAGAATCTGAAAGGAATCGAGATCAAGAAGAATTTCCTGCGCGAGCGTGGCTATGTCACCAACGATTTCAATGTGCAGCAGTGGGCGGATGACAGTTATCTGAACGAGGCCCTGCAATCGCTGAAGGAATGATGCGTAAATCGTATACCGCAAGTCATTGGGGAATTTACGAGGTAGAGCATGATGGTGTGCAGCCGGTGTTGAAGGGATGGCAGCAGGATGCCGCGCCTTCTGCGATTGGCTTGCACATGCTTGAAGCCAGCCAGCACCCGTTGCGCATCGGCCGTCCTGCTGTGCGTCAAAGCTGGCTGCAACAGGGGCCGGGCAGCAATCCCCACTTGCGTGGCCGGGAACCGTTTGTCGAAGTTACATGGGAAGAAGCGATAGCGCTGGTCGGTGATGAACTCGGCCGCGTGATCGGGACCCATGGCAATCAAGCCATTTTTGGCGGTTCTGCCGGCTGGTCCAGCGCCGGCCGGTTTCACCATGCACAGAGTCAGTTGCACCGTTTCCTGAACGGTATCGGCGGTTATGTGCGCAGTGTCGACTCCTATAGCAATGCGGCAGCCACGGTATTGCTGCCGCATGTGATTGCATCGATGCCCTGGCTGACCGCACATCACACGACCTGGGATGTGTTGGCCGCGCATACCGAACTGTTCGTCAGCTTCGGCGGCGTGCCGCTGAAAAATTCGCAGATCACCAATGGCAGCGCCGGCCGCCATCGGACGGCTGCGGCCCTTACGCACATGCGCGAGCGCGGCGTGGCGTTCGTCAACATCAGTCCGACCCGGGATGACCTGGAAACCGGTGCTGAGGTCGACTGGTTTGCCGTGCGGCCCAATACCGATACGGCACTGATGCTGGCCTTGTGTCATACGTTGATTGCCAATCAGTGGCACGCCGCCGGTTTTGTTGCTTCGCATTGCAGCGGTTTTGACGAATTCCGCCGCTATCTGTTTGGTCTGGACGATGGCATTGTCAAAGATGCCTGTTGGGCGGCGCCGATCTGCCAGATCGAAGCAGCGCGCACGGTGACGCTGGCGCGCCGCATGGCGACGTCACGCACCATGGTCAATATTTCGTGGTCGTTGCAGCGCGCCCGGCATGGCGAACAACCGTTCTGGGCCCTGATTGCGCTGGCCGCCTTGTTGGGCCAGATCGGCTTGCCGGGCGGTGGCTTCGGGCTCGGCTACGGTGCCATGAATGCCATCGGCAATGCCGATATCCGCTTTGCCGGGCCGACGCTGGCGCAAGGCAAGAATGCGGTCAGTGATTTCATTCCGGTAGCGCGCTTGACCGACATGCTGCTGCATCCGGGCAAAGAGTTTCGCTATAACGGCGGTCACTATCGCTATCCGCATATCAGGCTGGTGTACTGGTGCGGCGGCAATCCGTTTCATCATCAGCAAGACCTGAATCGCTTGCGCCGCGCCTGGCAACGGCCGCAGAGCGTCATCGTGCATGAGCAGTTCTGGAATCCGCAGGCGCGCATGGCGGATGTGGTGTTGCCGGTCACCACCACGCTGGAGCGGGATGATATTGCCTTTGCTGCCCGCGAACGCCATCTGGTGGCGATGCGCCAGGTACTGCCGGCGTATGCCGATGCGCTTGATGACCATGCCATCTTTGCCCGTCTGGCCGGGTATATGGGGCATGAAGCGGCCTTTACTGAAGGCAGGAGCAGCGAGCAATGGCTGCGCCATCTGTATCAGCAGGCACAGGCGAATGCGGCCAGCGCCGCGATCGCATTGCCGGATTTCGATCAGTTTCGTGCGCAGGGCGTGGTGGATTTTGATTACGAGGATAAAGGGATTGTCATGCTGGCCGATTTTCGGCGCGACCCGCAGCAATACCCGCTGCCGACGCCGAGCGGCCGGATTGAACTGTACTCGCAGGTGATTGCCGGCTTCGGGCTGGCCGACTGTCCGCCGCATCCGGCCTGGTTGCCGCCGGAAGAATGGCAGGGCGCCAGTCTGGCGCAGGACTATCCTTTGCATCTGATTTCAGATCAGCCAGCCAACAAGTTGCATAGCCAGCTCGATCATTCGCGCTGGAGCCGCGCCGCCAAACGGCACGGGCGCGAGCCGCTGCATCTGCACCCCGACGACGCTGGCCGCCGCGCAATCGGCGACGGTGATGCGGTGCGGGTGTTCAATCGGCGCGGTGCCTGTATTGCGATTGCGCAGTTGAATGCGGCAATGGCGCCGGGTGTGGTGCGGCTGTCGACCGGTGCCTGGCTCGATCCCTGGTATGACGGCGAGCCGACGCTCGACAAGCATGGCAATCCCAATATGCTCACCAGCGACCGCCCGACCTCGGCGCTGGCACAGGGCTGTGCCGCCCAATCCTGTCTGGTTGACATCGTACGCTGGGAAGGCCCGTTGCCGGCCGTGAGCGCTTTCGATCTGCCCGACTTTGTGGCACGCGCAGTGGCGTGCTGATGATAGATTTGAGAAATAGAAAATGTCCCAATTCCACGTATTCAAACGCGCACCCGGTTCACCGCTGTTGCCGGCAAGCGCCTTTCGTTTCATCGCTCACTTTTTTGCCAATTTCAAATGGTGGTATCTGGGCATGATGTTGCTGGAATCATTGAACGCCGCCTGCGGCATTTTGATTCCCTACGCCGTCAGCCTGATCATCAAGGGCGTGACGGTATTGCAGAGCGGCGTTGACTGGCGCACCGCGTTGCACTTTCCATTGCTGCTATTCATCGCCTTCAGTTGCGGCGAGGTCTTGTTCGGCCGCATGGCGGGGGCGATCCAGATCCGGGTCGGGCCGCGCCAGCGCCAGAATGTGACGCGGCTGGTGTATCACTATCTGCAACATCATTCACATCGTTATCTCAGCAATAACTTTGCCGGCGCGCTGGCGCACCGCATCAGCGAAATGGCAATGGGCGTGTCGCAGGTGATGTGGGCCATCATCACCGAATTCCTGCCGATGACCATCGTGTTTTCAGTGTCGGTGGCCCTGCTGATGCGGGTCAATGTGCTGTTGGGCGGCTTCGTCGCCTGCTGGGCGGTGTTCTTTGTCAGCGCCTCTTATTGGCTGGCTACCCGCTGTCAGCCGCATGCGCTGAATGCAGCCAGTGCGCGTAGTGAAACTACCGGCAAGATCGTCGATGCCATCGCCAATTTCGAGAGCGTGCGCCTGTTCGCCAGACTGGGATTCGAGCGCAGCTATCTGGAACATTATCTGCGGCGTGAAATGGCCGCCATCCGCCGTTCGCTCAATTACGCTGAATGCGTGCGCTGGTTTCAGTTCAGCGCGGCGGCGGTGTTGAAGGTGGGTACCCTGCTGTATGCGCTGATGCTGTGGGAGCAAGGCCAGATCGGGGTCGCCGATTTCGTGATGGCGGTCAGCCTGTCGTTGCTGATCATCAATGAAGCGCGCAACCTGAGCCGGCGCTTTCTGGAGTTTTTCGAATACGTCGGCAATGTCGCCAACGGCGTGCACACCATCGTGCAACCGCACGAACTGATCGACGAAAGTCATGCCCGCGTGGAACAGATCGGCAACGGAGCGATTGAATTCCACAATCTGGACTTCTCTTATGGCAACGGCAAGCAATTGTTTCATGGTCTCAATGTCACCATTCCGCCTGGCCAGCATGTTGGCCTGGTTGGTACCTCGGGTTCGGGAAAATCGACGTTCGTCAAATTGCTGTTGCGCACGATTGAACCGCAGGGCGGGAAAATCTGTATCGATGGCATCGATATTTCCGATCTGACGCAAGATGCCTTGCATTCGCAGTTGGGCCTGATACCGCAGGATCCGACCTTGTTTCACCGCTCGCTGCTGGAGAATATCCGTTACGGCAAGATCGATGCTTCGGATGAAGAAGTCGAAGCCGCCGCGCGCAAGGCGCATGCCCATGATTTCATTGCCGCCATGCCGGAAGCGTATGGTTCCATGGTCGGCGAGCGTGGCGTCAAGCTGTCGGGCGGTCAGCGCCAGCGCATTGCGATTGCGCGTGTGCTGTTGAAGGATGCGCCGATCCTGATTCTGGACGAGGCCACTTCCAGTCTGGATTCGATCACCGAGCAAACCATCCAGGATACGCTGCAGGACGTGATGCATCAGAAGACGGTGATCGTGGTTGCCCACCGCTTGTCGACGATTGCGCACATGGACCGCATTCTGGTGTTCAGCGACGGCGAAATTGTTGAGGACGGCAGCCACGCCGATCTGCTGCAAAGGGAGGGCATGTATGCCCGCTTGTGGAGCATGCAGGCGGGAGGATTTGCGGAAGAAGTATCATCATGACCATGACGGCGGTGTGCCGCTGTCATGGTCATGCCAGTACGCCGGCAGCTTAAACCAACAAACCGGGCGACTAGCGTCGGGCGCCGCTGGTGGCGATTTTGTAAGCGTCAAAATCTTCCAGCAGCTTGATCAGGCGCGCATCTTCCGGCTGATTGCCGTTCAGATACGCGGACAACGGCGGAAATCCTTGCGGCAACGGTGCGTCCGGCATGGTGCCGTAGAAATTCAGGTCCGCCAGGATTTTCTGCGCCTGCGGTGTGAACAGCCAGGATTTGGCCAGTTTGGCGGCGTGTGGATGGGGTGCGCCTTTGAGCAACGCCACGCCGGTATTCAGGTGGACGCCGAGCTTGGGCAGGAAGGCGATGTCAAGATTGGCGCCTTGCACTTGCTGGCCGACGATGGCAGCGGCACCTGACCAGACCGTAAACAGCAGCCGTCCTTGCGCCACTGCCGGGATCAGTTCCGACGTCGGCGGCCCATGCAAGCCATTGTTGCTGATCGCGCGCAATTGCGCTGCGCTCAGTTCGCCATGCTGTTGCGATAGTGCCAGCACCAGATCGCCGGGGCCGAATCGGGCCAGCGAAGGAAAGCCGAAACGATCCTTCCATTTGGGATCGACCAGCTCGGCAACGCTGGCCGGCAATTCGCTCTTCTTGATCAGGGTCGGGTTGTACGCGACTGCAAATCCCTTTTTGAACGGCGCATGGAAGTAATTGCCGGGGCCATAATATTGCTTGTCCAACGCCCCCAGCGTGTCCGGGGTATAGCTTTCCAGGCGCTGGCTGGCAGTCAGCGTGCTGAGGTCGGTCAGGCCGCCGAATACCAGATCGGCGGCGCGGCGGCCGCTGTGGAATTCGGCATCGATGCGGATATGCAGCTTGTCGCCCATCATCCGTTGCAGATTGAGCCGGATACCGGGAAAGCGGCGGCCAAAGGCATCCATCAAGGGCTGCAACTCTTCCGGTACCGAGCCGATATAGGCGACAGCTTCAATCTCGCCGGCCTGGCGTGCCGACTGATACAGGTGGTCGAGGGCGGCCCGGTCCGCAGCATTTTCGCTCAGGTCGCTGGTGCCGGACGCGGCCGGCGGCGTGTTGTCGGATGTGGGGGAGCATGCATTCAGCAGCAGAAAAAGTGTCAGGGAAAGCAGGCGCAACAAGGAATTCATCATGGATTTTTGCAACAGGTAAAAACGATACAAGACCCGCATGCCTTGATGGCATGCGGGTCCTGCGCTCGGTGAATCAACGAATCAGATCTGATAGAGGAAATACATCAGGCGTAATACTTTTGTTTGCCCAGTTGTACTGCTTCGTAGGCACCGGCCGGCAATTCCCTGGCGCCGCCCAGTTGTTCTGCGAGGAAGGTGAAATACGACGCTTCTTCCAGGAACACCAGCTGGCGTGCTACCCCGATTACGGTGTCGCCCCAGACAAACGGTCCATGGTTTGCCAGCAGCGTGGCATAGGCGTTGGGGTGCTTTTGCAGCACCTCGACTACCGGTTCCGTCGCGTAGCGTGCGCCCCATGCGGCCAGCGGCACATCGTCGGTGCCATTGCCCAGCAGCGTGGCATATCGTACCGGCAGCGAGCGGCCGGCGATGGACCATGCGGTCAGGTAGGGCGAGTGGGTGTGCACCACGGCATTGATCGCAGGACGTTCGCGCAAAATCGCGATGTGCAATGCGGCGACTTCTTTCAGGCTGGCAGTCAAGGTGCCGCCATGGCTGTTGAGCTCAAAATCGACCACGGCAGCAACGCCGTTCTTCGGACCGTTGAAGGCGGCAATCACAATCTTGTCTTCGCCCGGCACGCGCAGGCTCAGGTTGCCGGCCTCAGTCACCGACAAGGTCTTGCTGTCGCGCAGCAGTTGATGTGCCTCGGCAAAGTCTTGCTCGAATTTTTGCACGAATTGCAGGATGTCGATTTTGACTTCTTCAGTGGTGGCAATGTTGCTCATGGGTTTCTCCTTGGTCATGAAAGCCCGCCGTGTTTATTATTTCGGCGGGTGTGTTGTTACAGCGAAGTGTTGGTGTGCTTCAACTCAGAACGTATAGTTGGCAGCCGCGTAAACAAAGCGTCCGAGGGATCCTGCCGGGGCCCCGGCATTCAAGTACGGACCGCTGCTGCCACCGGTTTGCGCCAGTTGCAAGGCGCTGTAGGTGGGGTAGGAATCAAACAGATTGTTGGCGCCGAAGGTGATGCTGAAATTCTTCGTGACCTTGTACGTGCCACTCAGATCGGCCACCCACTGCGGGCCGAAGCTGTCGTCGGCGGAGGCCACGGTGCTGACCGTTTCAAAGCCACCGTAACGGGTCGCGGTGCCGTTGAACGACCAGGAGCCGATTTCGTAGCGGGCGTTCAGAACCAGTTTGGTGGCCGGCGAACTCTTTTCGATGATGCCGACGGTTTGACGGCCGATCAGCGTGATGCCGG
Source organism: Herbaspirillum autotrophicum (assembly GCF_001189915.1). Lineage (GTDB taxonomy): Bacteria > Pseudomonadota > Gammaproteobacteria > Burkholderiales > Burkholderiaceae_D > Herbaspirillum > Herbaspirillum autotrophicum. Next base: position 38,566 of record NZ_LFLS01000012.1, on the reverse strand, counting down.
TATTTTGCAGAATGGCCGGATTGGCCTTGATATTCTTGACTTTGGTGCGGCTGATATTGAAGGCCGCGCTCAGATCGAGCAGGCCGCCGGCGAGGTCGAGTTGTTGCTTGCCGACGATATCGACGCCGCGGGTTTGCGTATCGAGACCGTTGAACAGGAAGCTGGCCCCTTGTACCGTGGGATAACCGGCCCTGGTCAATACGTTTCTGACATAGGTGCCGGTCAGGTTATCGGTCAGGGTGATGCGATCCTTGATGTCGATCTGGAACAGGTCCAGCGTCACCGAGGAGCGGCTGGTCGGACGAATCACGGTGCCGATGGTGTAGTTGGTCGATTTTTCCGGATCCAGCGGTTTGGCACCGAGCGCCTGCGCTGCCGCGTGATTGACCGGGAAGATGCGGGTATCGTATTGGGTGCCGCCGACCCAGGTCACGGTGGTGTTGGAGAATCCCATCTGGCCCACTGACGGCGCGCGGAAGCCGTTGCTGGCGGTGCCGCGAATCGCTACCGCCGGGGTGAAGTCGTAGCGCGCCGACAGCTTGCCGGTGGCGGTCCAGCCGAAGTCGGAATAGTGCTCGGCGCGACCAGCAATACCGGCCTGGAATTTGTCGGTCAATTGACCTTCCAGACTCAGATAGCCGCCATAGACATTGCGCTTGAGCGTACCTTCATCTTGCGGCTGATATGCAGTGAAGCCTTGCACCCCCGGTGCTGCCGGTTTGCCGGCATTGGGGCCATCCAGAATGGCGACACCGCCGTAAGAATAGCCGGCCGGGTCACCGCGACGGATTTCATAACTCTCGGTACGGGCCGTGGCGCCGGCGCCAAAGGTTAATGGCTTGACGGCAAATGTACTCGGAATGCTTTTGGTGTAATCGGCATTCACATTGGTTTGCGTATTGATCAGTTTGCCCAGATAGAATTGCGTCGGGCTGGCTTTGCCATAGCTGGCATTGACTGAATTGGTCACCGTCTGGTCAATGTCGTTCTGGCCGAAATTGACGCTCAGGTCGAAGGCACCGTCCAGATCGACATCACCGAAACGCACGCCGAGGGCGGCAGCAAAATCCTTGGACGTGGTACCCAGTTCCGGCGCATAACCGTCAGGAAAGATGGCGCGGACGTTGGTGTCTTCTTGCGGCCGGCGCCATACGCCGGCGGCCTGGCTGTAGCGGTCGGCATAGGTCAGGAAGCTGTACAGCCGGACATCCCGGTTGATTCCGACTTCGCCATTCAGTGCAAACGATTTGGAGTCGATATCGGCGCTGCCGCCGCTGCCGACATGGCGATTCGCGGTAGCTTCGCGCGGATCGCCGTTGAAGTATTGTTGCCGGCTGTCGCTATAGGGATTGCGGGTGCGGTTCTGGTCTTTCCATTCGGCGCTGATGGTCAGGAAGCCGTCTTCGCCCAATTGAATGCCTTTCCAGCCGCTGTAGGTTTTTTCGAGGCCGCCGCGATTGTCGGAGGTAAATTCGCCGACCCGTACATTCAGTTCACCGCCGCTGTCGGCTTCGCGCAGCACAATGTTGATGACGCCGGCAATCGCGTCCGAGCCGTATTGCGCAGAGGCACCGTCGCGCAATACTTCAATGCGGGAAATCGCGCTGACCGGAATGTTGTTGACGTCGACGAATTGCGAGCCGCGGCCGTAGCTGGCTTTGCCATGCAGCATGGCCGAGGCGTGACGCCGCTTGCCGTTCACCAGAATCAAGACTTCATCAGGCCCCAGGCTGCGGAATTGAATCGGACGTGCGCCGGAATTGTTGGAGTTGCTGAACGGGTCGAAATTGATCGAAGGCACCAGCTTGGCCAGTGCCGCGGCCACATTCTTGGCGCCGCTTTCTTCCAGTTGCCGGGAGCTGATGACTTCCACCGGTGTTGCGCTTTTGAGCACCGTCTGGTCGGCGCGGCGGGTGCCGAGCACCACTACGTTATCGAGTTGTTGTATATCGCCCTGCGCCGTGCTCTTGGCCGTCTGGCTTTGTGTTTGCGCCAGCAATGCCGGTGAAAAAGCGACCCCCAGCAGTGCGACGATGGTGCGCACTTTGAATTTTCTTGTCGTCATGAAAAGTATGTTTCTGTTGAGATGAAAAAAAGAGATAAGTTCGCCAACCTTCATTTGGCGATGGTGAGTACCGAGAGCTTGGAGATGCCAGCGTGTTCGATGGAGGCCATCACGGATGCCACCGTGCCGTACGAGACCTTGGTGTCGGCTTGCAGATGCAGTGCCAGTTCCGGATTGTTGGCCTGCAAGGCCTTCAGTTCCGCTTCCAGAACGTCTTCCGTCACCAGTCGCTCATTCACCCGGATCCGGCCTTGCTCGTCAATCGCTACCTGCACCGCCTTCTGTTGCGTCGGCGCAGATGTAGCGGTGGTTTTCGGCAGATTCACATGGATCGCATTGGTCAGTAGCGGCGCTGTCACGATGAACACCACCAGCAGCACCAGCATCACATCCACCAGCGGTGTGATGTTGATATCGCTGACCACGCCATCGTCGCTTTGCGTAGAAAAGGCCATCAGCTCAACACTGCCTTTCTGATATGGATGTCTGTCGCCGCCGGCTTGGCCGCCGGGTTGTCATTGGCCGAGGTCGCTGGCGTTGCAGCGCTGCCGGGGTGGCGGAAAGCGGTGGCTTGGGACAGCGTGATGAAGTCCGTCGCAAAATCATCGAGATCGGCGCCGACGGCGCGATTGCGGCGCTGGAAGAAGTTGAACGCCAGCACCGCCGGTACCGCGACTGCAATGCCGATGGCGGTGGCGATCAAGGCCTCTCCAATCGGACCGGCCACCACATCGAGACTGGCAGAGCCGCTGGCGCTGATGGCCTTGAGCGCGTGCATGATGCCCCAGACGGTGCCGAACAAACCGATGAACGGCGCCGTGCTGCCGATACTGGCGAGTACTGCCAGACCACTTTCCAGCGCGCGGCGCTCTTTATGTATTTGCTGACGCAGATGGCGCTCCAGCAAGTCCTGACGATCACCGCTGTGTTCCAGATCGTAGCCGCGCTGATCGGCATGACCGAGTCCGATCAGACCGGCCTTGGCTACCCGTGCGAACGGCGCGGCGGAGGCGATGGCGGCAGCGCTTTGCAGATCCCGCGCTTGCCAGAACTGGCGCGCATAACGCGCATTGCTGCGGCTGACGCGGGCATGCTGGACGCCCTTGATCAATAGTAGCGCCCAGGTCGCCACTGAAAACAGCAACAGCAGATAGAGCGTTGCCTCTACGCCGATTGCAGATGAGAACAGTTGATTCATTTCATTACCTTTTACTTGTAGAGAAAAATGCCCGCCGTGAATGCGCGCTGTACAACAGGCAGCGCCTCTGTCAGTGCAGGATGTGTGCCAGAAAAAAACGGCTGAAATGAAGGGAAATACGGGAGAGTTGGTTGAAAAGAAGCGATTCGCGGAAGGAATCGGGAAGCGCGTTGTTGGCTTGCTGTCTTAAATCAAACAGCCGGAAGAAAAAACAGGAAGAAAAAACAGGAGGAAAAAACAGGAGGAAAAAACGGGAAGGGAAAAAACGGGAAGGGAAAAAACGGGATGGGCCGGTGGCGCGCGCGGATGGCGGCGGGGAGGCCGGTCATCCTGCGCGGATCAGTGCATGCGCGTTACATCAGGCGGGCACCCCAGACTACTTGCCCGACAATCTCCACTTCGCTGGCGGCGACATCAAATTCGCGATACTGATGATTGTCGCTGAGCAGACGCAAACGACCATGCAGTTCCCATTGCACGCGCTTGAGCAGCAGATTGCCGTGGTCGCGAATGAGGTAAATCTTGCCATCGATGATGTGTTGCCGCGTTTCATCGATCAGGATGGTGTCGCCGTTGACGATGCAGGGCGCCATGCTGTCGCCGCGGACCATCATCGCTTTCAGGCAGCCGGAGTCCAGCCCGTTGCGGTTGAGCCAGAAGCGGCAGAAGGCGAGTTCGGTCAATTGCGTCTTGTCTTGTTGGGCGATCACCGTGTTGCCGGGAAATTCGGATACGTCATAGAGCGGCAACATGGTCAGGCTTTGCTTGGGCATGGCGCCGGTCATTTGACCGCGTCCGGTCGCCAGCCATACCAGATCGACATTGGCCGCCTCGGCCAGTGCCACCAGTACCTTGCGCGAGGGATCGCCACCGGACAGATAACGCAGCAGACCGCTATGGGAAATGCCGGCTTTTTTTGCCAGCGCATTGACAGTGCCGTTGAGCGCAATCAGCTTTTTCAGTCGTTCCGCAAAGCCGTCTTCGCCATCCGCGGCCAGCGTGCTGCTTGCTTCTTCGAATTCAATCTCGTTGTCTGTTTTTGTCATGATGGGGATTTATTCTGACTCTTTAGTATAAGAATATGCTGTTTTATTCGTTAAGTAGAAAACTTGTTTGCGCTATTGTTGTAACCAATCGTAAATATATGCTCTATCGCAACTTGTCTTGTCCGATTCGTGATTATAGGTTTTGCCGCATCGTTGCGTTAGAAGCTTTTCATCTTTATTTATTTCACCCCTCCGGCCGCGGCGGGGTGGGCCATCATTTTTCAGGTACTGACTATTGTGAGCGTTCTTCTTACGTTGCCGACCTCGGGTGTTGCGCCCCTCTCGATCAGAGCGAAAGCCCTGGTTTTTCACGACCCGCGTTCCGAAGCCTTGCTGGCCTTGGCAGATCAGATTGCGCCGACTGACGCGACGGCATTGATCATCGGTGAAACCGGTACCGGCAAGGAATTGCTGGCGCGCTATATACATACGCACAGCGGGCGGCGTGGTCCTTTCATTGCGGTCAATTGCGGCGCCTTCAGTGAAAATCTGATTGACGCCGAGTTGTTCGGACACGAAGCCGGCGCGTTCACCGGTGCCACGCATGCGCGGCAAGGGTGGTTCGAGGCCGCCAATGGTGGCACCCTGTTTCTCGATGAAATCGGTGATTTGCCACTGAACATGCAGGTCAAGTTGCTGCGCGTGATTCAGGAGCGGCAGATCGTCAAGATCGGATCACGCCGCGCCACGCCGCTGGATGTGCGCCTGATTGCCGCTACCAATATCGATTTGTACACAGCAGTGCAGGTCGGGCACTTTCGGGCCGACCTGTATTACCGGTTGGGTATCGCCACGCTCGAATTGCCGCCGCTGTGTGGCCGGCCCGGCGACATCTTGCCGCTGGCGCGGCATTTCGTTAAGCATTATTCTGAAAAACTCAATATTGATGGCATCACGATCAGCAAGGATGCGGAAGAGGTGTTGCTCGGCTATGACTGGCCCGGCAATATCCGTGAGTTGGAAAACACCATTCATTACGCCGTGATCGTGACGGGCAATGGTGAAATGCGCGCTGCCGATCTGCGTATCGGGCACCGGCCGATTCGGGTCCGCGGTTTTGCCGCAGGCGCCGAGAATAATGTCCCGGCCCATGCCGGCATCACCTCGCCGGCGGCCGATCTGGCTGTGGCCGATCAGCCAGCGATGGTCAGCCCGCTGGAAACGGAATCCTTGCAAGAGAAATTGACGCGTCTTCTGGAAACCATGCTCGACGATGGCGAGGAAGATGCGTTTGGCAAGATCGAGGCGGCGGTGGTCGGCGCGGCATTATCGATTGCCCGCAACAATCAGACGCAGACCGCGAAAATCCTGGGCATATCGCGCAACGTCTTGAGAACCTTGCTCAAGCGCCATGCCGCGCATGGTCACGGCGATTGCGGAGAAAATGTGGCGCACGAAGACTGGCACCTGGCGGCCGATCATCCGGGCGTCGCGGTCGCCGCAGCGCCGGCCCGGGTCTGACAGAACTGCATGAAATCGGCTGCCGGCAAGGCTTTTGAATACAGCCAGCCTTGCCCGTATTCAACCTCCCGTGCCAGCAGATAATCGGCCTGTTCCTGCGTTTCAATGCCTTCTGCGACGATGTTCAGTTGCAGGGTTTTCGCCATGTCGATGATGTGCGGCGTGACGTTGCTGCTGACGGAATCGGTGCCGATGGTATCGATGAATGACTTGTCGATTTTCAAGGCGTCGAGCGGCAGTTTTTGCAAATAGGACAGGCTGGAGTAGCCGGTGCCGAAGTCGTCGATGGCGACCCAGAAGCCCTGCGCGCGGGCTTTGTCTATCGTGGCGCGGGCGGCTTGCATATCCATGAAACCGCGTTCGGTGGCTTCCAGCCAGATTTGCCGGTTGGTGATGCCGGTGTTTTCCAGCTTGGCCTGCAACACATCGAGCACGCGGCCGGTTTTGATATCTTGCGCGCTGAGGTTGATGGCGATATGCAAGTCCGGGTGTTGCGTCAGCCATGTCCCCAAGTCTTCAATCACGAGCTCGATGACCTGATCGGTGATCGGCAGAATCAGGCCGCTTTCTTCGGCCAGCGGAATGAACAGGTCGGGGCGCACGATGCTGCCATCGGGACGACGCCATCTGACCAGCGCTTCGGCGCCGGTGCACATGCCGCTCTTGAGTTCGATGATGGGCTGGTAGTGGACGATGAATTCGCGCCGCTCAATCGCAAAACGCAATTCGCCGAGCGGCGACAGGCGCCGGCGCGAAATCCAGATCACGGCGCCGATGAACAGCAGCGCCAGCAGCAGACCGAACGGAACCCAGATCAACTGTTCTTGCCACAAGCGGTCGCGGATCTTGCCATACGGTTCCAGCACGACGGCTGCCAGTTCGCCGTCGCGCACCACGACCGAGAACGAGTCGATGCCGGTCTTGGCCTGGGTGCCCTTGAGCAGGGTACCGACCAGTTGCATGTCGGGTTGATGCAGGGTGCTTAACGCGTGGCCATCGCTGGTGGTGATGGCAATCTGAATCTCGGGTTCGAGGACGATGTCGGTGAAGCGGGCCGGGTCGATCAATACTTTATGTCCGGCGTAAAACATGCCCACCATCGGTTTGCCGCTGATCTCCGGCAGCATCGACTGGCTGACCTGAATGCCGTCGGCAGTGATGAAATCGGGAATGGTCTGGATGATGGTGTTGCGGCTCTTTTGCCAGGAAGTGCATTTCAGCACGCCTTTTTCAAAATAACCGACGTCTTCGATGCTACGGGTATTGATGGTGATTTTGCGCATTTGCAAAATGTGCGCGTTGGAGCAGGGGGCGGCGTGCGTGTTGTGCAGGCGGTGCAGTACCACGCTGGCATCATGAAATGGAATCTGCGCCCGTTGCAGCGCCTGTTGCGCGAAACTTTGCAGCCGTTTTTCTTCGACGGCCTGCGCGCGCGTCCATGACAGATAAGACATGCCGCCCAGCGAACTGATGGCGGCAACCAGCGACAGCAATGTCGCGACGACAATAACTCCGGTGCGATTCAAGCATTCCCCTCAGATATTTTTACTGATTCCGTCACGCTGTTGACGTTTGCATGATTGTGCTGCGCACCGGCGCATGACCGGTGTGCAGATCGTATCATGCCCGGCGTCAAATGTTTCTGCAAATCAATATTGTTGAGGGCTATGCGGTGCGCACTTCCAGCGGCACGCGTTGCAGGAAGCGTTCGAACATGGTGAGGAACGCCTGTTCGGCAACCGATAGCTTGCGTTGTTTATGCCAGGTCAAAAACACATCGATTTCGGCGACCGGTTCGCTGGCTTGCAACACGCTCAGTTCGCCGCTGGCGACATCTTGCCGGATCAGGTGTTCCGGCAAAAATCCGAGGCCGACGCCGGCCACTACCATGCGCCGGATTTCTTCCACATAGGAGGAGGTGCCGGCGATATGGCCGGTGAAGCCTTGCTGGTCGCGGAATACCGTCAGCGGCGACAGCGTATCGCCGAGCTGGTCGCTGGCGAAACAGACGAAATTCTGGCTGAGGATGTCATCGATGCTGACGATGCGCTGGGCAAACAAAGGATGGTGGCGGCCGCAGACGATCACGTAACGATGGCGCAGAAACAGGCGGCGTTCCAGCTTTTCCACCGGCTTGCGGCACAGGCAGATGCCGAGCGCGGTCACGCCCTTGGCGAGGCCGTCGAGGATGGCCGCGCTTTGCATGACGTCGACCCGGAACTCGATCTTGGGATAGCGCCGGTGAAACTGCGCGAGGAAGTCGTCATAGGCAGCGCTTTGCACCCGGCTCATCAGGAACAGCCGCAACACCCCGGCCACATCATCTTTGCCGTGACCGGCGGCACCTTCGATGCGGGTCACCATGCCGTACATCTCGCGCGCCACGGTGTAGGTTTCTTCACCCAGCGTGGTCAGCCGGAATTCACCGTTGCGCCGGTGCAGCAAGACGCCGCCGACGGTTTCTTCAAGCCGGCGCAAGGCCTGGCTGACGGCTGGCTGGCTCAGGCTGAGCGCCGTGGCGGCGCGGCCGACACCACGTTCCTGCACCACAAACATGAAGGTGCGCAACAGATTCCAGTCCATGCGTTCGGCGGAAACCACCGGGCGTTTGGGGCGTTGCTCAGCGGGCGGGTCAGAAGGGTGCATGCGAGTCGGCTTTTTTTAGTAGTGAGCTTGCTCCGTCAGCGCCGCCAGTCTGTCAGGGGTTGGCCAACCCGGCAAAGAAGCGGCTGGCGTTGTCGCGCAAGCCTTCGATATAGTAACCGCCTTCTTGCACGATCAGGGTCGGCAAGCGGAATGCCCCCAGTACTTTTCCGAGCCGCTCAAAACCGTCCGAGGTGACGCCGACCACCGCTTGCGGGTCTTTTTCAAAGATGTCGAAGCCGAGGCTCAGCACCAGTACATCGGGCTGGAACAATTCAATCGCGCGGCAAGCTTGTGTCAGTTTGTCGAAAAATACCGCTTCCGGCGAGCCATGCGGCATCGGCAGATTGAGGTTGTAACCGTAGCCGTCCTTGCTGCCGCGTTCATCTTCGAAACCGGCCACCACCGGATAGAAATTTTCCGGATCGCCATGAATCGAGACGTACATCACATCATTGCGTTCGTAAAAGATTTCCTGAATCCCCTGGCCGTGGTGCATATCGGTATCCAGCACCAGCACGCGCTGATGTTGCTTGCTCAGCATCTCGGCGGCGATGGCGGCATTGTTGAGATAACAAAAGCCGCCGGCGGCGTCGTGGCGGGCATGATGACCGGGCGGGCGGCACATGGCGTAGGCCAGACGTTCGCCGCGCTGCAAGGCGTGGGCGCCGGCGATCGCGCATTGCGCCGACCAGTAAGCGGCTTGCCAGGTATCCGGCCCCACCGGGCAACTGCCATCGGCGAGGTAGCGGCCGGCTTTGGCCAGTACCCCGCGCAAGGGATTCGGTTCGCGCACGAAGATATTGGACACCACTTCGTTGCCCCAGTCATCCGGCAAGTTCATCCATTCGCGGTGTGCTTCTTGCAGGAAACTCAGATACGGCAGCGCGTGCACGGCGCTGATCGCGGCGGCGCCGGCATCGGCCGGTTGCTGCACGTCAAAACCGAGTTCACGTGCCGCCAGCACCAGTTCATCCAGGCGCGACGGCACTTCCTGCGGCACCCGCATTTTGCCGCGCGAATAGTAACTTTTGGGATGGTGCAGTTTTTGATCAGGATGGAAAAATGCTTTCATTGACGATCTCTTTTCAGGCCGCGCGACGTTGCGCGGCAAGTTTGAATACGCACAACATCGACAGCAGGGAAATGGCGCTGAACAGCAATGCCAGCGGCCACCAGTGGCCCTGGAATTTTTCCGCCAGGATGGTGCCGAGCATCGGTGTCAGGCCGCCGAAGATTGCGCCCGATACCTGATAGGCCATCGAAATGCCGGTGTATCGGATACGGGTCGGGAAGCAGTCGCTGACGTAGCCGGCGATTACCGCGTAGTAAGCGCCCAGGCACAGCACGGCGAGGCCGATGCCGATGGTGAGATTGAACAGCGAACCGGTATCGACCAGGGTGAACATGGCGTACGGGGTCAGGACCGACAAGGCCGAGGTCAGCACCAGGAAGCGACGGTTGCCGATCTTGCTGGCAATCAATGCTGCCAGCGGCGTGATGAAGAATTGCATGACCGATACCACCAGCAGGCAATTGAGCACGAGGCCGCGTTGCAGATGCAGGTATTGCGTGGTGTAGACCAGCATGAAGGTATTGGTGAAATAGAAGCCGGCAATTCCCAGCACGTTGGCGCCGATGGCTAGCAGCAACAGACCGGGCGCGCCTTTCAAGACTTCCTTGAGCGGCAGGGTTTCGACTGCGGCCTTGGTCTCTTTGGCGGCTTTTTCGCGGCGCGCTTGTTCGTCGAGGAAATCCGGCGATTCCTTGACGCTCAGACGAATGATGAAACCGATCGCCAGCAGCAGTGCGCTGAACAGGAATGGCACGCGCCAGGCCCAGTCGAGGAAAGCGGCATCATCAAACGAGGTGACCAGCTTGAACATCAGCGTCGCCAGAATCAGGCCGGCCGGGCTGCCGAGTTGTGCAAACGAGGCCAGGAAGGTGCGTTTGCTTTGATCCGGCGAGTGTTCGCTGGCCATCAGTACCGCGCCACCCCATTCGCCGCCGACCGCGATGCCTTGAATGAAGCGCAGCGCTACCAGCGCGATGGGGGCCCAGACGCCGATGCTGGAATAGGTCGGCAGCAAGCCGATCAATACCGTCACGGTGCCCATCATCAGCAGGGTAATCACCAGGGATTTCTTGCGGCCGATGCGGTCGCCGATGTAGCCGAACACCGCGCCGCCCAGCGGCCGCGCGAAGAAGCCGACGGCAAAGGTGCCGAACGAAGCCAGCGTGCCATAGAAACCGGTACTGGTGGGAAAGAACAGTTTGCCGAACACCAGCGCGGCGGCCATGCCGTAAATATAAAAGTCATACCATTCGATCATGGTGCCGACGAAGGCGGCCGCTGATGCGCGTACCGGTTGGTGGCGCGAGGCCTTGGATGGGGTGGCGTTGGTAGCAGCGATTGATGTCATTATTTTTGTCTCCAGAGTCAATTCGAAATTGATCTCGGATTTATACGCCTGCCGCAGGCATAAGAAAAATTATCATTTCTAATTCTGCATATTGGTTTGGCTTATGGGCTGGTGATGGCCTGACGGCCGGCAAGACCTGCCGGGCCGGCGCATGCTGCAATGGCGTGGGGAAGGGATGGCGCGGCGGGGGCGCGGGCAGCCGCGAGCGCTGGCTGCCGTGATCCCGGATGCCGGCGTTTTTATCGGGTGGCGTTATGGACGGCCTTCTTCAGTTTTTCCATGCTGGCCGTGAACGAGAGTTTGAATTCTTGCCAACTGCTTTCACCGGCATCTTTTGCCTGTTGCCAGCTTTCTTCGAGATTCTTGTGGTCGTCCTCGAAGCCGTGAATTTTCTTTTCCAGACTGGCTCTCATTGCCGTACCGGATTTGTTGGCCTTGAGTTTGAGGGCTTCAATCTGTTCACTGAGCTGATCCAGATCGCGGCGTGCGGTTTTCAGATAGGCATCGCGGTCGGCGGCAGCCATGCGCCCGGCTTTCTCATTGGCGGAGGAGGCGCTTTGTTGCTGCTGCAACTGATTCTGGTCCGGGCCGTTATAGCCGGCCAGCAATACCATGCTGACGCTGAAGGCAAGGGGCAATATGATCATGCTGATCTCCCGGAAAGGTTCGGATGGCAATCGCTGCTGCTGAGTTGCGGCGCATGATCTGCTGGTCGGTATCGCGATCAGTGGCTTGCCCTCATGCGCATGCGGACAATCCGTACACCGGTTGCTTGTAGAGTAGGTCGCCAGGCAGCCATAGTCAATGTTGCAACTATGCCGATCAGGTGGTGGCGCGTTCATCCTCTTGCATGCGCCGCGCCGGCACAAGGCAAATGACGGACAGCTGCAGGGCGGCGGCGACCAGCAGGCGGGCCAGAATTCTTCCGTGCAACAAACTGCGCAGCTTGTGATGGCAGGTCGCAATGATGACCGCGGTGTTGCCGCCATACACTTGCAGTTCGGCCACGTGCTGCCTGGAATCTTCGCGTTGAATCGGATAGGCGCGGTCCGGATACGCATTCGCAGCATGGCGGGCCACATCCGGTGCGGTGTCAGCGGCAATCATCGCCACGATTGCCATCCAACCGTGGATGCAAGTTTGACTACTGCATTTGCAGTATTTACTTCCTCCGATGCGATTGCTAATCTCGCCGCCATCAGCCGCAGCCATATGCGGCGAGCATAAGGGGAGAAGCTCATGCGCACAATTCACTACCGGTATTCGTCATCCGCCTGGCGGCAACACCGCACGCGCGCATGTTGTGCGTCGTCGGTCTTGCTGGGGTTGCTGACCTGGCATCCGACGCCGGCGCACGCACAATATCCGACGCCCGAGCAGCAGCAACTGCAGCAACAAGTTGCGCCGGTGAAGCCGTTGATTTTGCCGCAGATGACGGAGCAGACCGGAAAAACCAAACAGCCGCAGATCGAGCAACTCATCCAGGCGCAGGAGTCATCGCCGCTCATGCACCCGACGCCGGCGCCCGCACAATATCCGACGCCCGGGCAGCAACAACTGCAGCAACAAGTTGCGCCGGTGAAACCGGTGATTTTGCCGCAGATGACAGAACAGACCGGAAAAACCAAACAGCCGCAGATCGAACAACTCATCCAGGCGCAGGAGTCATCGCCGCTCATGCACCCGACGCCGGCGCCCGCACAATATCCGACGTCCGGGCAGCAGCAACTGCAGCAACAAGTTGCGCCGGTGAAACCGGTGATTTTGCCGCAGATGACAGAACAGACCGGAAAAACCAAACAACAGCAGATCGAGCAGCTCATCCAGGCGAAGGAGCAAGGGCCGAAACCGGAACCGTCGCCGCTCATGCAAAAGCCGTCCGGGGAGAGCGAGAAAACCAAGCTGTTGCAGATCGAACAGTTGACCCGGAAACCGAGTCCGGCGCAGCAGACACCGGAAGTGACCCGGCAAACCTTGTTGCAGCAACTCGAAACCGGCAAGCAAACACAAAAGCAAACACAAGCGCCGGGCCAGACCTGGGATCCGCTCAAGCTGGTGCCGCAGTCCGAGTCGGGGCCGCAGCTCAAACCACTGAGCGTGCCGATGATCGCACCTTTGTCGCCGCGGCCGGATCCGGCATTGCGGCCGCCGCCGTCGCTGGAGCAGTTGCAACAACTGCAACAACAGATGCAGCAGCAAGTCCGGCAGCCGGCGCCGGCGGTGGTGCCAGGCGTGGGACCGGTGCAGATCCATTCGATGGATATCGAAACGGCGCTGATGCAGGTACAGCAGCAGCGTTCCTCCGGCGGGCAATCGGCGACGCAGGCTGAACTGGAGGCGCTGAAGGCGCGCATGGCGGCGATGCTGGAAGGCACCGCCACCAATCCGGACGCGGCGAAACCCTCCGCGCCATCACTGGCCAAACCACTGGCGGCGGGCGCTGAAGAAAAATATCAAAAGCTGGTCGATGCCGGCATCTTTTCCAGTCCGACCAGTCCTGCTTCAGGCGGTAATGTGCCGGCGCTTCAGGCAACCACGCTGGCAGCGTCAGTCGCTGCTCCGATACCGAATGCCGCTTCCTCCGCTGCGGCCGGCGCAGCGACGACCGCCGGCGTGGCTGGCCTGTCAACCGGCAGCCTGGCGGCAGTCGGCGCCTCGGTGCTGGCTGCCGCAGCGGCGGCGGCGGCGGCTTCTGCCAGCAGTGCCAACGATATTGCGCTGTCCAATGCGGCATCGCAGGCCAGCAACAATCTCAATAACGTGACGGCCCGCGCCAACTGGCCGACCAATCTGAACGCCACATTCAGCGGACGCCTGAGCGGCACCCTCAGTGACAGTTCGGTCGTGGGCGGCAATCTGTCGATGCAGGTCAACTTCGCGACCATCGGCAGCCATGCGCCGATTCCCGGCAGCGTCCAGTTCGATAACAACAAGGGCAGTGCAACGCTGAGTCTGGTGCAATCGGGGGGCTATGTCGGCGGCGGCATGAACGGCACTTACAACAATCAGGCGATGACCGGTTACATCCGCAACGGACAGTTTTACGGCCCGGCGGCCAATGCGATCAAGGGCAGCTGGGATATGTCGACCAGCAGCGTCAGCGGCGGCGGCACGTTTGCGGCCAATCGCTGAAATCGTCCTGATTGCCGGTTGCCGTTGATCTCATCCATCTTCTTTCTGTGAACGTATGAACCAGCTATTTCGCGCTATCGGCGTAGCCGTGCCGTGCCTGTTGTCGTCGCCCTTGATGCATGCAGCCACGCCGGCCGCCGCACCCGGTACCGCCGATGCAGCGGCAATGCGCAGTCGCGACGAGGTCGTGATGGCGCGCGTGATGCAAGAGCGCGGGCATCCCGAAGTGGCGTGCGCCTTGCTGGCCGAGACGCCGGCAGACAGTGTCGATGCCGAGCGGCTGTATGTGCTGGCGCGCTGCCATGCTTCCCTGCAGCACGTCGATGCCGCCATCAGCCATTACCGCCGGGTGATTGCACTGACGCCGCAGGCGCCCAATCCGCGCGTGGAACTGGCGGCAATTCTGGTGGCCCTCGACCGTCGCGATGAGGCGACGCAGCTCTACAAGGAAACCCTGCCATTGTTGCCGGCCGGGCCGGTATCAACCCAGATGAACAATCTGATCGAACAACTGGGGCGCGGTGATCCGGTGGCGTTTGCGCCGGCCGCTGGCAAGCCGTGGTCGATTGAAGTGTTTGCCGGCGTCGTGCATGACAGCAATATCAACGGCGGGCCGGTATCGAATATCGTGCCGGCGATGGTGGGCGGCTTGCCGGGCAACTTCATTCTCGATCCGGGAGCGATGCCCAAGTCTTCACTCGGGGCGACCGGCAGCGTCACCGGCAGTTATGTGGTGCCATTGAATGCGCGTTGGTCGGTATTGTTTCAGGGGGTGTTGCTCGGGAACGGTTATCTGGATACGTCGGATTTCAACAATGAGGCGATGTCGTTGTCGGCCGCTTTCATCTACCGGGCGCCGGACTGGAGCGCGAGCATTCAACCGAATGTCAATTTCTCGCGCCAGGCCAATCAGATGAATGAAACCACGCCGGGGGTGGTTACCCGGTTCTCGCGCGATCTGCGTCAGGGCCTGGCGCTGACCGGCTCGGCCGGCTATTTCAATCGGACCGTGCATCTGGATCATTATCGGAATGCCGACGGCGTGCTGGGTAGTGTCGGTCTGGTGGCGCAATTGCCGCCGGCCTGGCAAATCGGGGCTGACTACAATGTGCAGCGCGAGTCGGCCGACTCTGCGGTCTATTCGCGGCGCACCCATGGGCCCAGCGTGTTTGCGGCCTGGCGCATCAATCCGCAATGGACCGTGGTCGGCAACTATAGCTATGCCAGCGTACGCTATGATCAGGGCAGCATTTTATTTCCGGCGCGCGAGGATACCCAGAAGATTGCGAGCCTGACCAGCCTGTGGGATATCAGCCGGTGGGCCGGCCGCAACATGGTGCTGCGGGCGCAATATACGCAGATCGATAACCCGTCGAATATCGGCTATAGCAGTTATGCGCGCAAGATATTCAGCCTTGGCGTGCAGACGCAGTTCTGATCGGCCCGGCGCATCAGGCCAGGCCCTGATGCATGGCGTAGCGCACCAGTTCCACCGCATTGTGCAGTGACAGTTTTGCCATCAGGTTCTGCTTGTGCTTGCGCACGGTAAACACGCTCAGCGCCAGTGCATCAGCGATTTCCTGGGATGATTTGCCGGCCGCGATCAGTTTCAGGATTTGTTGTTCGCGCGGCGTCATCGCTTGTTCGTCATGCTCCTCGAAATGGTCGAGCGGCCCCAGCAGTTTGCTGACGTAGCGCCGGTTGTTCAGCACGGTCGGGATGGCTTCCAGCAATTCGCTGCTGTCTTCCAGTTTGAGCAGATAGCCATCGGCGCCGGCCGCGAAGGCTTGGCGCACACTGTTGTGATCGGTGGAGCCGGTCAGGATCAGGATCTTGATGTGAGGATGTTGTTGCTTGATGCGCGCCGTCAGCGCGATGCCGTGGCAGCCGGGCAAGTCGAGGTCGAGCAGCAGCAGGTCGGTCGCGGTCTGTTGCAGCAATTGTTCCACCAGCGCGCCGTTGCCGGTATCGGCCACGACATTGAAATCGCTGGCCTGCGCCAGCAGGGATCGCAATCCTTCCCGGATCAGGGGGTGATCTTCTGCAATTACGATGTTCGTCATGGCGCCGGGCAGAGGAAATGAATAGCGGGTGGAATTGACATTAAAGGATGGCGAGATATTACACTGCACGGCAGCGACGATCCAATTTTTGCTGTTTTTGAACGGAATCTGCATGACTCAACACCCGACGGCATCCACCGTGGCGACACGCATCTTTGGCGAACTGATCAATGTGCTGTACCGGCAGGCGACGCCCATCTTTTTTGGCAATATCGCGGTCGCCGCGCTGTCGGTATATCTGTTGTGGAATCAGGTGGCGCATCCGGCGCTGTTGTCGTGGGCGGCAACGATTTTCCTGTTGACCCTGATCCGCATCGGGATCGTCCGGCGTGACTTGCGAATGGAACAACCATCCGGCGCAGCACGCCGGCGTGCATGGACCTATGCCTTGTTCTCGGGACTGTCCGGATGCCTGTGGGGCGCGACCGGGATTTTGTTTTTTGCACCGGACAACGCCGTCGTCACCGTGTTCATCTGCATTCTGCTGGCCGGCATGACCGGCGGCTCGGTGGCGTCGCAATCCTCGTTCCCGCCGGCGTACTACGCCTTTGCGCTGCCGACCGTATTGCCGTTCGCCTTGCGTTCATTTTTCCATGGTGGTCCCTTGTTCTCGGTGCTGGGTGTGTTGTCGCTGTTTTTGCTGGGCGTCAATCTGGCCTACAGCCGCAATTTCCATCGCACCGTGCGCGAAGCGGTCGCGCTGCGGTTTGAAAACACCGGCTTGATAGAACAATTACAGCAAGAAAAGGAGCGGGCCGAATCGGCCAGTCGTTCCAAGTCGCAATTCCTGGCGGCTGCCAGTCATGACTTGCGTCAGCCGACCCATGCACTGGGTTTGTATATCGCCACCTTGCGCGCGATGTGCAATGCCACGGCTGTCAGCACGCAGGAGGTGGGGGCGATTGCCGGCAAGCTGCAAGTGGCGCTCAAAGGCCTGGTGCAATTGCTGGATGTGTTGTTGGATATTTCCAAGCTGGACGCGGGGGCGGTCAAGGTCAGGCGCGAAGTGTTCGATGTGCAGGAGTTGCTGGAAACCATTGACCAGCAATTTTCCGGCGTCGCTGCCGAACAAAAACTGCGCTTTATCGTCCGCCCGACCTCGGTGTTGATCCAGACCGACCGCGCCCTGTTGCACAGCATCCTGGCCAATTTCGTTTCCAATGCATTGCGCTATACCGAGCGCGGCAAAGTGTTGGTCGGTGCGCGCCGGCGCGGTGACTTCATCGAAATACAAGTGGCCGATACCGGAATCGGCATTGCGGCAGAACAGTCGCAACTGATTTTTGGCGAGTTCTATCAGATTGGCAATGCGGCCCGGCGACGCGAGCATGGCCTGGGGCTGGGGCTGGCAATCGTCAAGCGCACTGCGGATTTGTTGAATGTCCGCATCGGCGTGCAATCCGTATCGGCGCGCGGCTCGGTGTTTTCGGTCTGGGTGCCGCTGGCACCCCGCACGCAGATCATGACCGCGCAAACCATGCCGGAGCAAAATGCCAACGGTGCCACGAAGGCGATATTGGTGATCGATGATGACGCCGACGTCCTCGACAGCATGCGCTTGCTGTTGTCGTCATGGGGACATCGGGTAGTGGCGGTGGCCTCGCTGGAACAAGCCCTGCATGCCTTGCAGAACCTGCCGAATGCCACCGGCGTGCCGCCGTTCGACCTGATCCTCAGTGATTTCCGGCTGGCGGAAAATGTCAGCGGCGTCGATGTGGTGCGCGCCGTACGTCAGGCATGCGGCTACGACATTCCGGCAGTGGTGATTACCGGCGACACCTCGGTCGATAGCATCAACAGCATCACCGGCGCGCAGCTGGGCATCTTGCATAAGCCGCTGGCGCCGGAGATGTTGCAGGCGGTGTTGCGCGACTTGCACTGAGCGACAATCCACAGCCTTTTCGGCAGCAGGGGCCGACGTGCATTCCCGGTCCGGACAGAACAGTGTCAGGCATCACGCTGCTGCAGTTTTTCGACTGCGTATTCCCACCTGTTCAGAATGAAAAAACCAGTCTCTTGCTGGTTTTTTGTGCTGCTGCGCATCATCAATAATGTGACTGCTGATCGATTTTCGGGTTGACATCGGTTTTTTCGGGACATAAGATGCACATCAATGTTCGCGCGAACATGTGTTTTCGGCAGGGCTGAAAAATGCTGAAAATCCTGCGTGAGCAATCGTGAAAGAGCCGTCGAACAGTCATAGAACCATCATCGAACATCCAGGAGAGTTGTCATGCTTACGCACGCACAGATCGAACAATATCGCACCGACGGGTTGCTGGTGGTACCCGATTTATTGAACGTCTTTACGCTGCAAAGAATGAAAGATGCGCTGGCGCAGTGGGTAGAGCAGTCGCGTGCGGTCGATGCGCATACTCAGGTGTTTGATCTGGAAAACGGTCACAGTGCTGCCGATCCGCGCCTGCGTCGCATCAAGCAGCCGCATAAGCACCATCCGGTATTTGAAGAATTCATCCGGTCCGAGCCGATGCTGGCGGTGTTGCGTGGTCTGCTCGGGCCGGGGCTGCGGTTGCAGAATTCGAAACTGAACCTGAAGTCGCCGCGCTTTGGTTCGCCGGTCGAATGGCATCAGGACTGGGCGTTCTATCCGCATACCAATGACGATATCCTGGCGGTGGGCGTGATGCTGGACGATACTTCACTGGAAAATGGTGCCATGCTGGTAGTGCCCGGTTCCCATACCGGGCCGACGTACGATCATCATGCCGCCGGGCGCTTCTGCGGCGCCATTGATCCGGCCACGCCCGGGCTCGATCTTGAGCGGGCAGTGCCGGTAACCGGCAAGGCCGGCGCAGTCTCCTTTCATCATGTACGCGCGATCCATGGCTCGGCGCAAAATCGCTCCACCATGTCGCGCAACTTCCTGCTCTATGAAGTATGCGCCGCAGATGCATTCCCGTTGATGGGCGTGAGCGATTTCGATGAATTCAATGCACGCTTGCTGAGCGGCGAACCGACCATTGTGCCGCGCATGCGCGACGTGCCGGTGCGCATGCCGCTGCCGCCGGCGTTGAATCAAGGCTCGATCTACGAGAATCAGTCGTCGCGCGGCAGCCGTTTCTTCGACATTGCCGACGACGACGCCGCGCAGGCCGCCTCCACTTGAGCGGGGTACCGATACCATGCACACCTTACTCGTCTATCAATCGTTATGGGCCATGGAACGCCGTCGCCCGGACGGTGTGGAATGGACGCTGGACGAAAAACTGAAGCTGATCCGTGATGCCGGTTTCGATGGTGCCGGTGTGCGTTTCTTTGACCGTGATTACGTGCGCGAAGTCACCGGTTTCCTGCGTGCGCATGGCATGAGCTGGCAAGCCCAGTGCTATCCGCGCAGCGTCGATGAACTCAAGCCCATCATCGAGCATGTGCAGGAATTCGGCGCCGATCACATCAACCTGCAAGCCGATGTGCGGCCTTATACGCTGGCCGAATGCATTCCCTATATTGAAGGCTGGCAACGGCTGGCGGATGATGCCGGTATTGCGCTGCATATCGAAACGCATCGCGACCGCATGACCACCGATCTGTATTTCACCCTGCATCTGCTGGATCAATTCCCGGATCTGAAACTGACGGCCGACTTGTCGCATTACGTAGTAGGCCGGGAATTCGCCTGGCCGGTATCCGAGGAGAATCACGCGCTGATGCATCGCATTATCGACAACGCCTGGGGCTTTCATGGCCGCGTTGCCAGTCGCGAGCAGATACAACTGCCGCTGGCATTTCCTCAACATCGCAAGTGGGTGGAATTGTTCATGCAATGGTGGGAGTACGGATTCCGGAGCTGGCACCGGCGCGCGCCCGATGATGCGGTGCTGACCTTTCTGTGCGAACTCGGACCACCCGAATATGCGATGACCGGCGCTGACGGTCATGAACTGTCGGATCGCTGGCAAGAGGCTGGCGTCATGAAGGATGGCGTGCGCGCCTTGTGGGCCCGGTGCCAACCGGATAAAACAGTGCAACAAATCGCAGCAGCGGCATAGCAGTGTTCACGCGGTAGCAAATGACGGCAAGAAATCGCAGTAAAAAACCACAGCAACATCAAGGAGGAGTATCGGTTCCCGTATTTTCCAACGGCATCGTGGCGCGCGCAGATCGAGATAACACGACACGCATTTCCCGCTCGCAATAGCAGCAACGCGGGAGGGGACGACACTGGTGCCGACATCCAACAGGAGACAGACAGATGAATACAATCGCCAGCAACCCGGGTGCCAACCGCGCCATCGGGTCCGTTTCAGAACACCTCCAGACTGAGCGGGACGCCAGTCGTACGGCCGGTGAAGCCGCCAGCATGCAACGCCAGCGCAACATTGCGTTGCGCTCGTCGGTGATCGGTACCGCGCTCGAATGGTATGACTTTTTTCTCTATGGTACTGCTGCGGCGATCGTATTCAACGTGCTGTTTTTTACCAAGCTCGATCCGATGATGGGCACCTTGGCCGCCTTCGGTTCCTATGCCCTGGGTTTTGTGGTGCGGCCGCTCGGCGGCTTTGTGTTTGGCCATATCGGTGATCGCATCGGCCGCAAGAATGTGTTGGTAGTGACCTTGCTGATGATGGGCTTGAGCACGACGCTGATCGGCTTCTTGCCGACCTATGCCAGCATCGGTATTGCGGCGCCGATCTTGCTGACGCTGTTGCGCCTGATACAGGGTTTTGCCGCCGGCGCCGAATTTGGCGGTGCGGTCACCATGTCGGCCGAGTATGCGCCGGTATCCAAACGCGGTTACTACGCCAGCTGGCCCGGCGTCGGCGTGGCGCTCGGCGTGGTGCTGTCGGCCGGCATATTCACGCTGGTGCGGCAAATGCCGGAGGCCGATTTCATGAGCTACGGCTGGCGCATCCCATTCATTCTCAGCAGCATCGGCTTGGCAGTGGGGATGTATATCCGGCTGTATGTGCAAGAATCGCCGGCGTTCGAAAAGATCAAGAGCAAGAAAGCAGTATTGAAGTCGCCGATCAAGGCCGTGTGGAAAAATCACCGGCGCCATTTGTTCATCGCCATCGGTGCCCGGTTTTCTGAAAACACGGCCGGCTATATTTTTCAGGTGTGGGCGCTGTCTTACCTGACGGTGCAATTGAAGGTCGATGCCAGTATCGGTCTGCTGGCGGTGCTGATCGGTGCCGGCCTCGGTGCGGTGCTCAATCCGTTCTGGGGCATGCTGTCGGACCGTATCGGCCGCAAGCCGGTATACATCCTCGGCATTCTGGTCATGATTCTGGGTTCCTGGCCGTTCTTCCTGATGCTGGAAACCCGCGAAACACCGATGATCATCGCCGGCTTCGTCATGATGATCGTGTTCGGGCTGTATCCGATGTTTTCGGTGCAGGCCGCGTTCTTTGCCGAACTGTTTCCACCGAGCGCCCGCATGAGTGGCATTTGCATGGCACGCGAATTGTCGTCAGTCATCACGGGCGGCATGGCGCCGGTGATTGCCACCGGTTTGCTGGCCTACTACGGTGGCAGCTATTACCCGATCATCGGTTATCTGGTCTTCATGGGCGGGGTGGCGTTGATCGCCTTGCTGATGGCGCCGGAAACGCGCGGCGTCATCTATGCCGAGGATGCCTGAGGTTGCACTTGAGTGAGGTTCGTCCGCGGTCAGGGCTGCTGAGGGTCAGGCGCTCTGGCGGCGGACGATGGAGAAGCCGAGATCGCTGACCGTTGGTGCCGGTGCAGCGGCATCGCCACCGAGCCGGGCCAGCATCATTTGTGCCGCGGTTTCACCGATGCGATGGCTGCTGACATGGACCGTGGTCAGCGGCGGGTTGATTTCCGAGGCGATGTCGAGATTGGCAAAACCGGCAATCGCGATGTCCTCTGGAATCCGGATTTGACGCCGGTTGCATTCCAGCACGGCACCGGCAGCGATGACATCGTTACTGAAAAATGCGGCATCGACATCGGCATGTTGCGTGGCCAGTTGCACCATCGCTTCGCGTCCGCCTTGCAGGAATGAACCGGGCGCTACCGTGATGCGGACCGGTGCCCGCAACCGGTGCCGCCGCAGTGCCGCGCTCAGTCCCGCCATGCGCGCCACGCCACGCGGATCTTCGCCGCCGACAAAGGCGATGCGGCGGTAGCCTTGTTCATATAAATATTCACCCATGGCCGCGCCGGCATCGACATTGGAAAAGCCGGCCAGCATGTCAATCGGGTCCGGCGTCAGATCCCAGGTTTCCACTACCGGAATACCGGCCGCCTTGAGTCGTTGGCGGGTCGCGGCCGTATGCTGCACACCGGTCAGCACTACGCCGTCAACGCGGCGGCCGATGAAGGCTTCTACCAGTTCGGTTTCGATCTGTTCCGAATAGTCACTCTGGCCCAGCAGCAACTGATAGTCGTGCGCCATCAGGTAATCGGACATGCCGCGCACGGTTTCGGCAAAGATCGAATGGCCGATGGTCGGCACCACCGCGGCGATGATCCGTGTGCGCCGCGATGCCAGGCCACCGGCCAGCAGATTGGGGATATACCCCATGCGCGCAATGTACTCTTGCACCTTCTCGCGGGTGGCCGGCGCCACCTTGTCCGGTGAATTGATCACCCGCGAGACGGTGATGTGCGAGACGCCGGCAGCGCGCGCCACATCTTCTTTGGTCACTGCCCGCGATGCTCCGGCTGCGTCGCCCGCTGAAATTTTCTTGTGCATGTTGAATGCTGCGCCTGTCCACGGTGAACTGTCTGATGGCTGCTATTCTGACATTAATTATCTGACTTGCAATGGCGTTTGTCGGGAAGACAACAATAAGCCCTGCAGATTGATGTCAGGATGGCAAATGCATCGCCAACCCCGGGCTGGCATTGCAGTGTCAAAAGCTCAATCCGAAGTGGCGGCAGCGATTGCCAGTGACTCTATGATCTCGATCAGCGTCGCCAGCGTTTGCGCCGGATTTGCCTTGGCATGGCGGGAGGCGATCTGATGCGCCGCCAGCGTGAACGAGGCGTCGGTCAACTGCGTTTGCAGTACTTGTCCGAATGCATTTTCGACCGCATCCGGCAGGATACCCTGACCGGCGCCGGCAGCGGCGACGCGCGCGGTGATCAGCAACTGTTCGATATGGACGGGCAGCAACAGCATCGGCACGCCATGTTGCAGACAATCAGCCGTGGTGCCATGGCCGCCATGGGTAATGGCCAGCTCGCATGCAGGCAACAGCGCCTGCAGGTTGAGCGGCTGGCGATAAATGCGCAGGCGCCTGGATCCCGCATGACGCTGCAACAACGATTCGGGAATGTCGGGAATCATGGCGATGACCTCGACATTGGTGGCGGCCAGCAGATCAAGCACTTCGGGCAGCCAAGGGTGCTGACGCAGGTACATGAAAATGCGTGGTAACCGCGCCTGCTGCCAATGTACCGTCTGACCCTCGGCATGGTGTTGCAGCGGGCTGGCCAGAACCGCATGACTGCGATTGGCGGCGGGGTAATGATCGAGTTCCGGTAATGTCAGCAGGATGGTGCGGTCGGTTTGCAAGGCCTCACTCAAGCTGGCGGCTGCGGCATGGCCGTGCGTCGCCAGCACGGTATTGATGGTGGCCAGCACCTTGCATTCCGTGGTCGCCAGCGCTGCGGCCAGATCGGGACGCCAGGGCCGGAAGCAGGGCATCGGTGCGACCGCCGGTGGAATCGTGAAGCCGGTGCCGATATGCACCGTTTTCAAGCCCAGCATGCGGGCCGCGATGAGCGCGGCCGGTGCGTGTTCCAGCACCACGACGTCGGTCTGCAACAAGCCGTGCAAATGGCGCCATGCCGTCATCATGCCGTGCAGCGCAGTGGCTTGCGTGAATCCGGTGCGGGCCAGGATGTCGGCATAGCTGGCGATGTCGCGGTTCAACTCATGCGGTGCACGCAACGCCGGCGCCGGCAGGAACGGAATTCCCCTCGGCGCCAGTATGGCTTGTGCTGCTGTCAGATGGTTGACGATGAAGCTGACTTGATGGCCGCGCGCCAGCAATGCTTCGGCGATGGGCAGCATGCGGTACAGATGACCGAAATTGTCGCCGAGCTCCCAGGCGAAGACGATGCGGCTCATGATGGGCTCCGGCAAACGGATGACGCGGACAAGACGATGGACGACATGGCTGACTCGATAAAAAGCGGCCGCTGAGGCGGCCGCAAGGGTAAGGATTGACGATACCGGATAGGCTCAGAACGACTGCCGTACTTTCAGCGATACGGTCTGATTGCTGAAGCCGCTGCGGTTGGCTTCGGCATCGTAACGGGCCGTGACTTCGGTGCCGCCCTGACGATGCAGAATCAGGCCGGCGCCGCCACGCAGCGTCCATGGCGACGGTTCCAGACCTTCGGTCGAGAATGCGCTGCCGCCGCCGACAAAGGTCGAGGTGATTTGCGCGCTTTTCGCCAGTAGGTTGTAGCCGACGCCGAGATTGGCGACGATGGTGGTATCGGCAGCAACGGCATACGACAGCTTGCTTTCCGCCGCCACGATCAATTCTTCGGTGCGTTGCGAATCGACTTGCAGATTCAATGCGCCGGCACCGGTTTCGGTGTAGCCACGGGTAGTCAGCGAGGTGTAATCGAGGCGCAGCGACGGCGCCACGCTGATCGCATCATTCAGACTGAACACGCGTGCCACGCCGGTGCCGACGTGTGCGCTCCAGCCGTTGTAGTTGCTGGTGGCACGGCGGTTGAGGCCGCCGAAGTTGATGCCGCGTTCGCCGTCGGTGCGATTGAGACCGAGATCGCCTTGCCAGCTCAGCTCGGTGCGCTCATCGATGCTGTGGCTGCCATACAGCATGGCCTGATAACTGTCGATCTTGGCCGATTGCGCGGTGCTGCTGTCGTTGCCGCTGACGTTGGTGTGGGCATACGCAAATGCCGCACCGAGACGGTCATGCTCGGTCAGCACGCCATCGGCACCGACCACCAGGCCACCGGTGCGCGCATCAAAACCTGACACGCCGTTGCGATCACCCTGTTTGGCCCAGGAACCGAACGGCTTGGCCCAGATCTGTTTGTCGCTGATGACATCTTCACCGGTCGACAAACCAAGATTGCTGTCTTGACGCGCCTGCACGATGCGACCAGTCTGGTTGATGGCTGCCGCAGCGGCGGACGCAGTGGCGCCGGTCATCAGCGGCAGGGTTTGCTTGACGGCGTCGGACACTTGTTTGCTGTTTGACAGACGGCCAAGGGCAGTGACAACCGTACCCATGTCGCCGTTGCCGTTACTGCCGGCGATCAGCTTGTCGAGTTCACGCGCGGCACCGGCACCGACGAAGTTGCGATTGTCGACAGTGCTGCCATAGACCGTCGAGGCTTGCGATACCAGCAGATCGACATTATTGCCATTGACTACGCCGGCGAAGTTGAACAGGGCGCTGTCATCAGTGACCTTGAAGGTCGAGGCTTGCAGTGCAGTGGCCTTGATGATGCCAGCCAATACCGTGTTGGGTGCCAGTGTCGCCAGCGACGACACGCGCACGTCAATGCCGGTGCCGGCGGCCAGAACAGCAGTGCCGTTCACTGTCATCTGGCCGTAATTGGTGGCCGACAGCACTTCGGTGCGGAAGCTGGCATCGGCCGCTTGCACGTAGTTGCCATCGACAGTGAATGGCGTGTTGGCCTTGACTGCCAGCGTGCCGTTGTTGTTCAGGCCGTCAGCGGCTCTGATGGCATAGGCGGCATTGAAGGTGCCACCCCTGGTGACATTGAAGGTACCGACGTCGAACGTGTTTTGCGCGCTGAAGTTGCCGTTGACATTGACCACGGAACCCACACCCTGAACCGCGCCGGTTACCCGGGCAGTATTGCCGTTGAGATTCAGAATGCTGTCTGCCAGCGTTACTGCGCCGTCCAGTGTGCCGCTGTTGTCAATGGTGATCGGCGCGTTGAGGGAGAACGGAACCTGATCCTTGATGATGTCAATTGCTTTCAGGCCGGACAGGGTGCCGGAGTTGATGATCTTGCCGTTCAGCGTACTGTTCTGAATGAGAATGGCGTAGCCGTTGGCGGCGTTGATGGTGCCGCTGTTGGTAATGTTGCCCTGGACGGTGGAGAGCGCGACCACAATGCCCATGCCACCGGGGCCACCTTCAGCGCCATCGATGAGGCCGGCATTGGTGATGCCGCCGATATCCGACCTCAGTACGGTAATGCCGATATTGCCTGACAGAATGCTACCGCTGACATCATTCACAATCTCGCCGGTAATCTTGCTGCTATCGTCAACGAAAATGCCGGGATTGAATTCGCCGCCGGAAATCGTGCCGCTGTTGAGCACCTTGCCGTTGACGGTGCCACCGGTGAGCCGCAAGGCAGCGTCCCCATTCAAATTGCGCAAGATACCGGTGTTGGTGATATTGCCATTGATGATGCCGCCATAGCCGATGTGGACGGCGCCGCCTTCACCGCCGTCGATGGTGCCGGCATTGCTGATGCCGCCGTTGACGGTGGAGTCGCTGACCATAATGCCTGCCCGGCCACTTTGAATAGTGCCATTGATGCCGTTCCTGATGCCGCCGGTGATGGTTGAACTGTTGCTGATGCCGATGCCGTCGTTCTCATTGTTACTGATACTGCCTGTATTGCTTATGCCTTGACTGATGACTCCGTTCAGAATCTGAATCCCGCCGGTCCGGGCGTTAATGGTGCCGGCGTTGCTGAGCTGGCCATTGATGGTTGCACCCTGGATCAGAATGCCGGTCTCGTCCGTGGTGATCATGGCGTTACTGGCATTGGTGATGCCGGTGACCGATGTGCCATTGTCCAGCTGGATGCCGCTGCTTTGCCGCTCGATGACACCCTGATTGTTGATCACGCCGGCGCTGATACCGTTGCTGACCAGCACGCCGATGCTGCCGCCGTATTCGTCGTCGCGGGCAAGCGTGCCGGTTGGCATGATGACGATACTTTCGCCGGCAGCCAGTGCACAAGTATCGATGGTGCTGTTGTTGACGATGGTGACATTGCCTCCGGTCACGCCGCCGCAGCTGCTGGCAAAGGCGCTGCTCATGCTCAGGCAGGCTGTGGAGATCAGGATGGCAAGCTGTTTTTTGCGCGTATTGAATACGATTGTCATATTTTTGGAATGCTTGTTGGATTGTGAAATGGCGTTGTGAGTCGCCGCCCGCCCCGGTGTCCGGTGCATTCGGGCACCCCATCGGTACGTTGTTTTTCCATGCCGGCGCTTGCGCCTGGCAGCATGGAAACTGGGGCGAGCATATAGAAACGTTGCCGGCCGGAACTGAGCAAATCTGAGCGAAATGTGGGGCTGCGAATGCAGCGTGTTTTTAAACTTGCAACGGAACGATGGACATCCGTTGCGAAAATGACGGATGCCGGTTTGCAGGAGTGGTGGCCGGATGCAAGCCAGAACAGGGGGGAGGTTGGCCGGCCATCTCAGTTTGAAGTATCAAACTGAATGACTGGCAGTGTGCGGCAGGTAAGGCAGACGAGGGTACTGAGGAGGGGGCAGAGGCTGGCCGGGATGATTGGCAAGAACCCGGAAGTGCAGTCGCGTTACGTTGTGCAGTCAGCCTCGAAAATGAATTCGGTATATTCACCGGTGCTCTCGAGACGCAGACTGCCGGCATGCGACTTGGCGATCTCGGACGCGATATAAAGTCCGAGACCGAGGCCATCTGTTTGTTCTGTTCCTGCGCCGCGCGAAAACGGCATGAACATGCGTTGCCTGGTTTCATCGGCAACCGGCTTGCCGCGGTTGGCGACCGCGATGCGCAGTCGCGAGCCTTGATTGCTGGCCGTCACCAGGATGTCGGTATGCGCGAAACCATGCACGATGGCATTCACGATCAGGTTGGAAAGCAATTGGCTGATGCGCTTGGGGTCGCAGCGCAGCGCCCCGGTCAGCGTAAAATTTCTTTGCAGTGAACGTTCCGGATAAGCCGCCGCCAGTTCGCCAATCACATGCTCCAGATCGGATGCCAGATTGTCGACCGGCTTCAGGCAAAGTGGCAATGCGCTGCTGGCATTGGCCCGGGTGAAGTCGGTGACGTCGTCGATCAGGCCACGAATGCGCAAGCCGCTGCGTTTTATCTTCATGGACACCGCCGCGATTTTTTCATCGCTGGTCAGTTTGCCGATGAGGTCGGCTCCCAGCAGCATGGCCGACAGCGGGGTGCGGACATCGTGGCCGAGGATGGCGATAAAGCGCTCCCGCAGCCTGGAATTTTCACGTTCAAATTTCAGATCATTTTCAGTTTCCTTGAGTCGTTCTTCGGTCTCGATGTGGGTTGAAATCAATTCCGCGAAGAGCTTCAGCGTATCGAGTGTCTTCGGTGCCCGCAGGTCGGCAGGGACCGGGTCGAGCCCGCACAGAGTGCCAAAGAACGAGCCATCCTTGCGATACACCGGCAGTGAAAAATAGCTTTCAAATCCGTAATCGCGGGGAATGGCGTGGGTGCAGTAAACGGCGTCGGTTTTTACGTTGTCGATCACCATGCCGGTATTGTTGCGCCGGACCTGATCGCAGAAGGTGCTGGCAATCTCCAGTTCGTCGCCGGGCTTGAGGCCGAAATTCAACTGGTCATTGACGGTGCACAGGGTCCATTGCTCCGGCGTGACCCGCGCCACGCCGACCCAGCGTAATCCGGTGGTGTCGGCAATCACGCGCATGATGGTTGGAATAGCCGCAATCGATTGAATCATTTCGATATCCCGGGCGAGGGGATGCCGGGCGGATTCATTCGGTGTGCTGACAGGGACGGCGTGATGCATGTTGACGGGCAATGCTGGTGGGGGGGGAACCCCATTATGCACGCATTAGCACTTGTCGCAGATTTTTGTCCGTTGCCGGCCAGTGCCGGCCGGCAACAGGCCGGACGCTACGGCCGCTGGCCGGCTTGCAGCCGCGTTTCAATCAAGGCCAGCACGGCCGGCAAGTCGGCTACCGAATCGATCACGTAATGGGCGCCGGCCTCGCGCAAGCGCGCTTCGGCCCGGCTGCGCAAGCCGGCGATCTGCTCGCTGGTCAACTGCGCCAACTGTTCCGGCGTGACACCGACTTCGTTGCCGGACAGCGAGATACCGACGCTCCACATGCCGGCGCGAATACCTTCTTCAATGCCGGGCACGGTGTCGTCGACTTTGATGCAAGCGGCGACATCGCCAATCTTCAGGGCCAGCACATTGGCCAG
Source organism: Herbaspirillum autotrophicum (assembly GCF_001189915.1). Lineage (GTDB taxonomy): Bacteria > Pseudomonadota > Gammaproteobacteria > Burkholderiales > Burkholderiaceae_D > Herbaspirillum > Herbaspirillum autotrophicum. The sequence continues at coordinate 9,384 of NZ_LFLS01000012.1, read as the reverse complement.
TGCCATGTAGGGACCGGGCCGGCCGCCGGCGGCCAGTTCATCGCCGGCAATCACATGGTCGGGTGCGATGCCTTCGGCGGCTGCCAGCGGCAACAGCACATCCAGGACCTGACGCGGATAACCGGAGCAGGAGCCGATCTTCAGGCCCTTGCTGCGCAACCAGCACAGCGTGGCGGCAACCCCGGCGATACCTTGCGAGTACTCGCCTACCTTGGCAATCTGCATCGGCATGAAACGGCTGTAGATGGCATCGATGTCCTTGTCGGTCGGGGCATGGCCGTTGCATTGCTGCCATTGCCGGGCAATCGCCGGTTCCGCCAGCAAGGCTTGAATATGTTGCCATTTGGACAGGCCCATCGGACCGCGCGCCTGTTCCAGCGTGATGTGGATATCAAAGCTCTTGAAGGCATCGACGAAAATCTGGGTGGGGGCCAGCGAACCGAAATCGACCAGCGTGCCGGCCCAGTCAAAGATCACTGCTTCGAGGGCGATGGCGCATGGGGATGAAGAAGACATGGAGGATCCTTTGCTAAAAAATGTCAGTTGGCAGCGGCAGAAATGAAATTGCGGCCACGCGGTCCTTGCAAGGCGCGTTGCACGAGAGTGTCCCAATGTTCCGATACGCCGTAATCGGCAGGGTTGGTGCTGATGCCGAGATCGCTGAGAAAGGCGGACAGGCTGGTGATGGCGGCAGCAGCATCGGTGCTGTCAAAAATCTGCTGCAGCAGCGCATCGACTTGCGGGTCTTTGCCGAAGGCCAGGCGCATCACGTGCGGCAGCGAGAAGGAACAGGCGATGCCGTGCACCACGCCGTGCTGCAAGGTGATGTCGTAAGACAGCGAATGCGCCAGCGCGGTCTTGGTGTTGGAAAACGCCAGCCCGGCTTGCAGCGCCGCGACGGCCATGCGTTCGCGCAGTGGCAGGTGGCCGGGATGACGCATCAGCGCCGGCAAGGTGACGACGATCTCGCGTGCCGCCGCCGCCGCGAGACTGGCCGAGACCGGATTGCGATTGACGTTCCAGATCGCTTCCAGCGCATGCGACAGGGCATCGAGGCCGCTGGCCAGCGTGGCGCCGGGCGGCAGGCTCAGCATCAGTTCGGGATCGATGATGGCAGCCTGCGGCCAGGTCCAGGGCCGATGCAACGAATATTTGCGGCCATCGGCGGCGTCCCAGATCGTGGCCCACGGCGTGACTTCACTGCCGGTGCCGGCGGTAGTGGGCACCGCAATCAATGCTTTGGCATTGGCACCGCTCAGTGGTGTGCCATCACGCAAGTGCGCCAGCAGTTGATCGAAGCGACCGGAAGGTGTGGCGGTCAGCATGGCCTTGGCGCAATCGATGACACTGCCGCCGCCGATGGCGACGATGCATTCGACATCGGCATGACGCGCCCATATCCGTTCGTACATTGTCCCCAGCCAGCTGACGTCAGGGTTGGGCTGCACCGCGTTTTCAATGCCCGCCAGACGCATGCCGGGCAAGCCGGCGATGCGTTGTTCCAGGCCCAGCGCAGCGGCTTCGGGAAAGGTGATCAGCAGTGCGCGCCGGCCGTTGAGCAACGCCGGCAATTGGGACAGGCTGCCGGCGCCGGCATGCACCGCCACCGGGTTGTGATAATTCCACATGGGGTCTTGAGTCTTCAATGAGGGTTGGAATGGATGGCTGCTGTTAATGCACGCGACCGTCCTGAATCTTCTGGCGCAGGCGACTGGAAATGGTGTCGGCCACCACCACCATCAGCGTCACCACCACGATGCAGGTGGCAGTGTCCTGATACTTGAACAGCTTGAGGCTGTTGACCAGTTCGAAACCGAGACCGCCGGCGCCGACCATGCCCAATACCGTGGCTTGCCGCAGGTTGACTTCGAAGCGATACAGCACGGTGGCGATCCAGGCCGTGATCACTTGCGGCAAGACCCCGAACACAATCACTTGCAATGGCCGGGCGCCGGTGGCGCGCAGTGCTTCCAGCGGGCCGTCGTCGATTTCTTCAATGCTTTCGGCAAAGAATTTGCCAACCATGCCGACCCCATGCAGCGCCAATGCCAGGACGCCGGGGAACGGGCCAAGACCGACCGCCGACACAAAAACCAGCGCCAGAATCAATTCATTGATGCTGCGCGTGACGTTGAGGAATTGGCGCACGGTCTGATAGACGAAGCGATTGCGGTTCAGGTTGCGCGCCGCCAGGAAAGATACCGGTATCGCGACGATGACGCCGAGCAGCGTGCCCCATAGCGCGATCTGAATGGTTTCGATGGCCGGTGCGATCAGATTGCCGATGATGTTCCAGTTGGGCGGGAATGAGCGGCTGAGGAAATCGCCGATCTGCGGCAGGCCGTTGGCCAGTTCGCCCCAGCTCAGTTGCGTGCCTTGCGCGCTCCAGGTCAGGATCACGGCCGCCAGCACCAGCGCCGCCAGACACAGCAGCCAGGAGCGCAATGTCAGCGGACGCGGACCGGTCCATACATAGTCGTGATAACTGCCGCCGGCGGTGGCGGATTGCAGCGGGGTAGTCATGACAGTGCTCCTTGCGCGGCAAGATCGGGGATGGGGACCAGCTCTGGCGGTGATTGCCGGCTGGTTGCGGCACAGTGTTCCTGCGCTTGCTCGGGGCCGCTGTAGATCAGGTTCAGGTGCGATTCGCGCAATTGGTCGCCACGGCCATCAAACACCAGCTTGCCGCCCGACAGACCGACGATGCGGTCGCCGAACTCGCGCGCGTAATCGACTTGATGCAAGTTGCACACCACGGTAATACCGAGTTCGCGACAGGCGGCGCGCAGATATTGCAACACCAGCCGCGAGGTCTTGGGATCGAGGCTGGCCACCGGTTCATCGGCCAGAATGATTTGCGGCCGTTGCGCCAGTGCGCGGGCGATACCGACGCGCTGACGCTGGCCACCGGACAGGGCATCGGTGCGCTCGCCAGCCTTGTGGTCGAGACCGACCCGGCGCAGGCAATCCATTGCCAGCGCCAGATCGTGGCGGCTGAACAATTGCAGGATCGAGCTCAGCGTCGAGACCTGGCCGAGGCGGCCGGTCAAGACATTTTTCAATACCGACAAACGCGGCACCACATTGTGATGCTGGAAAATCATGGCCACCTGCTGCCGCAGCTTGCGTACGCTGCGGCTGTCGGTGGCGTCGAATCCGGCCGCCACCAGTTCGCCGGAGCTCGGCGTGACCAGACCGTTCATGCAACGCAGCAAGGTTGACTTGCCGGCGCCGGACGGGCCGAGTATCACCAGAAATTCCCCGGCGGCGACATCCAGATCGATGCCGCGCAATACGGCATTGCTGCCATAGTGCTTGGTGAGCGAACGGACGGTGATCATTTCATGGCCTTCAGGTCGAGATTGAGTACCTTGGCGGTTTCGCGCACCACGTTGTAGGCGGCGTCGGTGGTCGGTACGAAACCGTTGAGCACGCCCTGATCGCCCCATTCCACATTCTTGATATTGGCAAACGCGGTGGCGATCTTTTGCTTCAGCTCCGGGCTCAAGTCCTTGCGCCATACCATCGGCGACTCAGGAATATCCGGCGAAGTCCAGACGATATTGAAATCGGATTGCTTGACCACGCCCTTGGCAATGGCCGATGCCAGGATGCGGTCGGCGACGGCGGCGGCGTCCACTTTCTTGTTGGCGACGGCGAGGATGCTGGCGTCATGCGAACCGGAGAAAATCACGCGTGAAAAATACTTGGCGGGGTCGATGCCGTTCTTTTGCAGGCCGGCGTTCGGGAACAGATGACCCGAGGCCGAGGACGGATCGACGAACGCCATGGTGTGGCCCTTGAGCTGCTGCAGGTTGTCAATGCCGCTGTCCTTGCGCGCAATGATCAGGCTCTTGTAGGCGCTCTTGCCGGTCTTCTTGGTTTCTGCTACCGAGAAGGCTTCGACATTGGCGATGGAACTGGCCAGCACATAAGAGAACGGGCCGAGATAAGCCACGTCCAGCTTCTTGGCGCGCAGCGCCTCGATGATGCCGTTGTAGTCGGTGGCAATGAATGGCTTGACCGGCATGCCGAGTTGTTCTTGCAGGCTGTCGATCACTTTTTTGCTGTTTTCCAGCATGGCTTGCGCGTCTTCCGCCGGAATCAGGCCGACCGTCAGTGCCGGGCCTGCCGCTAGTGCTGCCTGGCTGAAAATGGTCGCGGCCAGGGCGCCGAGACAAAGGGTCAAAAGAGAACGTCGTTGCATGATTTATCCTTGATGAGTGTCGTGTGCTTGTAAGGTTTTCAGGGCAGGCCGGCGTCGAACAACAGTGAGCAGAGGCGGGATGGAGTCCTGACCAGCGCAAGATTAAAGATGCTTTGTGACGGCAGCATTATCGATATAATCGATAAATTCTCACTGATCCATAGGTTGGGGCTATAGATGACATCTTCGCAACTGCGCGCCTTTCTGGCCGTTGCCCGCCATCGCGGTTTCAGCGCCGCCGCGCGCGCCCTGGGAGTGACCCAGCCAACGCTGACCACGCAGGTGCAGGCGCTCGAACGCGAACACAACGTCGAACTGTTCCATCGTCGCGGGCGCCGGCTGGAGCTCAGCGAGACGGCGCAGCAACTGTTGCCGATTGTGCAAAACATCGCCGAGCTGGAACTCGATGCACTCAATCTGCTGGTCAATTCCGGCGTGCTGCATGTCGGGCATCTGCGGGTAGGGGCAGTGGGGCCGTTCCATGTGATTGAAATGGTGGATGCGTATCGCGCGCGTTATCCCAAGGTCGAGTTGTCCATCAAGCTGGGCAATTCGGCACAGTCCCTGGCCGACCTCGAAAATTACGTGACCGATGTGGCAGTGCTGGCCAACTTCACTGATGATGCGCGCTTCGTCAGCGCACCCTATGCAGACCACGCGCTGGTGTTGTTCGCGCACGTCGGCCATCCGTTTGCCAGCCGTGCATCAGTGCGGCTCGAAGAGTTGGCCGGGCAGCCGATGCTGATGCGCGAGCAAGGCTCAACCACCCGGCTGGCGCTGGAAAAAGTATTGCAGCAGGCCGGCGTCAAACCACAGATCGTGATGGAAATCGGGAGTCGCGAAGCACTGCGCGAAGCGGTCGCGCGCGGGCTGGGTTTGGGGACGGTTTCGGAGGCGGAGTTCATTCCCGATCCGCGCATTCGCATGGTGCGTATCGAGGGTGACCCGGCCAGCACGCGTACGTTCGTTTATTGTCTGGCTGAACGGCGTGACAGCCGGCTGGTGGCATCGTTCATGGAAGTGGCCAAACGCCGGCCATGAAATGAGGATCGGCGACGGACGTCGCTATTTCTTGCGGCTGCTCTTGGGTTCGGTGCCGGCGTCCAGCACGCTTTTGATGAGCGGGCGGTTTTTTCGTACGGCCAGTGCGCACATGTAATAGTCAATCGTGACCGCCGCCTCTCTGAGCCGAATCGCTTTGGTGCCGGGGATCGCGGTGTATTCGATCTCGGCGACGAAACCGATTCCGAGTCCTTCGGCAATCGCATGCATGATGGCTTCACGGCTGTTGAGTTCCATCACATACTTGAGCTTGATGCCTTGCTTGTTGCACGCGTTTTCAAGCAATTCGCGGGTCTTGGAACCGGATTCGCGCATGATGATGGCTTCGTGTTGAATCTGCTTGAGCGGCATCGACGCTTTGTTGGCCCACGCATGGTCATCCCTGACCACGGCGACAATCGGATAGGTGCGGTAGGGAATGACATGCAAGCGCTTGTCCGGATCGATGAAGGCCAGAATCGCGATGTCGATGGTGAAGTCGTAGAGCCGGGCCAGGGTTTCCTTTTCTGAATTGATCGAGATCGCAAACTCGATACCCGGATGTTTGCGCATCAAGTCATACGTCAGATTCATCACCACTGGCGGCGACACTGCACCGATCCGCAACAAGCCGGTTTTTTGTGAATGCAGGCTTTGCAGCAACTGCACCGCCTCGTCTTCCTGACCGAAAATTCCTTCCGTGATGTCATACAAGCGTCGTCCGGCATCAGTCAGTTCGACATGGCGTCCGCTGCGGTATAGCAACTCCACGGCAAAGCGGTCTTCCAGTGCCTTGACCTGTTCGCTGACGGTGGGCTGGCCGATTTGCAGATACGCCGCCGCAGCGGTAAAGCTGCGGGTTTTGGCGACCGCGTGAAATGACCGGATCCACTTGTGGTACTGGTACATAAAGCTCCTTCCAGAGCGGGTTGTCTCCAACGCTGATCAGGTCGTCAGCGGTGCATGATTTGTCATTCTTTTTTTGCACATCACGGTCTCACGACTGCCACCGGATTTACCTCTGCATCCGCACATTACCGCACCGAAGTCTTGCCGGCAATGACAATAAATGCGGTCCTCGCCGTTATCGGTTGAGCCGATAGAAACAGCATAATAATCGATTTGTACTCCAGGGCCGAGGCGCTGACAATCGCTCCAAACAAAATTGAAAACCATAAAAGGAGACACGCATGACACAGCGATTTTTCAATCCTGTCGCAACGCATTTCGGTCCCGGCAGCCTGGCAGAACTGCCTCGCATCACCCATGGCGCCAAGGTGGTCGTGGTGGCTTTTCCTGAAGCCCGCGCACTGGGTTTGATTGAGAAAATGGAGCAGTTGCTGGGCGATCGGCTGGCTTACGTCATCGAGGATGTACACCCGAATCCGGATGTCGCGCAGCTAGCGAAAATGTACAACCGGTTCTGGCAGCAGGAAGACGCCTGCGACACGGTGGTGGCCCTGGGCGGTGGCAGTGCGATCGATACGGCCAAGGCACTGATCGTCGGCACCAGGAGCGGCCAGTTCGGCGAGTTGTTGCAACTGCTGGCAGATGGCAAACCATTCAGTCCCAACCGCTTCAAGAAACTGATTGCGATACCGACCACCGCCGGCACCGGCAGCGAAGTCACGCCGTGGGCCACGATCTGGGATGCAGCGAAACAAAAAAAATATTCATTGCATCTGGATTGCACTTGGCCCGAGGCAGCGATTGTCGATCCCGACCTGATGCTGTCGTTGCCCGCAAAAATTACCATTTCGACCGGACTGGACGCGTTGTCGCACGCGCTGGAATCGATCTGGAATATCAACGCCAATCCGGTTTCCGATGCCTTCGCCATTTCCGCCATCCACGACATCATGGCTTGCCTGCCGCTGCTGGTCAGGGACCTCGGCAACAAGACCTTGCGCGCCACCATGGCGCTGGCGGCAATGAAAGCCGGGCTGGCTTTTTCCAATACCAAAACGGCACTGGCCCATTCCATTTCTTACGAGATGACCTTGCGCTACGGACTGCCGCACGGCATTGCCTGTTCGTTCACGTTGCCGCTGGTGCTGGACATGGCATGGGGTGAAACCCCGGATCGTGATGCTGCGCTGCAAAAGGTTTTCAACGCCGACCGCAAAACGGCAGTTGAGCGCCTGCGCAATTTCCTGCATCAGCTTGACGTCGGTACCGAATTTTCCGACTACGGCGTCTCCGCGCCGGAAGCGCTGGAGATGGTGCAGAGCGCGATGCTGGGGGCGCGCGGCAAAAATTTTATCGGCACCAAAACCATCGCCGCGTTGCCTTGACCTGCCACCACACCGTTATCGCTGAACCACGTCCATGACCGACAGCGGCGGGTGCCACCATGTTTGAGACGCAGGGGCGCTGGCCGCAGATCAGGAACATATCCTGAACCAGATGATTTTCAGATTTCCGGAAGGAGGACCGGAAGCGGCACGTCAATAAAAATCAAATAAAAAATTACCTTTTCCAACCATTACAACCAGGCAGGAGAGAGGTTTCCGAGGACTCGCAACTCGGTTATCCTCTAAAAAGGAGACATGCAATGAGTTATGTACATACGTCGTCAAGCACGTTCGTCGCAAGTGGTACCAGCTTTCGCCGGGCACAATGGCGCATGCTGCTGGCAGCGATGCTTTGTTATCTGTTCTTTTACACCGGTCGCCAGACCTTTGGCTTTGCCATTCCCGGGATCCAGAAAGAATTCGGCTTTTCCAAGGAAACCCTGGGCTGGGTATCGAGCGCGATGTTGTGGGCCTATGCCATCGGCCAGGCCATCAACGGCAACCTGGCCGACAAATACGGCGGCCGCCGCATCATGAGCCTGGGCGCGATCCTGTCCTGTTTCGCCAATTGGGTCGTCAGTTTTTCAAGCGGCTTTGTCAGCCTGATCTTTCCGTGGGCCGTCAATGGTTACTTTCAGGCGCTGGGATGGGCGCCGGGCAGTCGTCTGTTGTCAAACTGGTGGGGTATCGGCGAGCGCGGCAAAGTCTATGGCTTTTATGTGTTCGCGGCCGGCTGCGCCTCGGTGCTGTCGTATGTGACGTCGATTGTGGTGCTGGATGTTCTGCATCTCGACTGGCGCTGGATATTCCGGATTCCGGTGCTGCTGATGCTGGCCGGCGGTGTGTTCTTTTATCTGGTGGCGCGTGAACGGCCGGAAGACATGGGTTTCCAGCCGTTGGATACCGGTGTTGCCAATGCCGGTGACAAAGCCAATGCGGCGCTGGATGATCAGCATGAATCTTCGTGGACCCGCTATAAGGCGGTGCTGAGCAACTGGCGGCTGATCATTGCGGCGCTGTCTCTTGGCTTTCAAAATGCCGCCCGCTATGGCTTGATCGTGTGGGTCCCGGTGCACTTTTTCGGATCCAACTGGGCCAAGACGCCGGACGCATTTATCAATCCCAAATGGATCAGCATCGCCTTGCCGGTGGGGATGGCGATCGGCGCCCTGAGCAATGGCTGGATTTCAGACAAGCTGTTCGGCTCGAAGCGCTATAAGGCGATCATGCTTTATATGGTCCTGGGTGCATTGACCAGTCTGTGGATGTTCACGATTCCCGGGCATTCGATGATCGGCGTGCTGGCCTTGTTCCTGTGCGGCTTCTTCGTGTACGGACCCGCCTCGTCGTTCTGGGCCTTGTGTCCGGATCTGGTCGGCGCCCGCCGTGCCGGCACCGCCACCGGCATCATGAACTTTTCTTCCTACCTGTTTGCCGGTCTCGGTGAGCCGTTGATCGGGCATCTGCTGGACAGCTCGGGCAACACGGCACTGGTATTTCCGATTGTCGCCGTGAGCTGTGCCATCAGTGCCGTGGTGGCGCTGTTTATAAAACGTTGACTATAAAGCGTTGACGACAGGGCATTGACTATCGGGCGTTGAAGCCGGCGCCGGTAGCGCAATTTCAGGTGTTGTGGCGGACGCTGTCCCGCAAGCGCAATGCACAAGCAATGAATCAGGAGATGATATGTCGCTGTTAACAGAATTGAACAAACTCAACGATGGTGAACCCTTGCATCAAAAAATGCGCATTGCCGGCAAGCTGGTCGGTAATGAACGCGTGATCGAAGTCCGCAATCCCTACAACGGCAAGTTGGTTGGCACGATTCCGAAAGCCACGGTC
>NZ_LFLS01000011.1 GCF_001189915.1 Herbaspirillum autotrophicum | reverse complement strand
GCTGATCCGGGAACGCAGGCTTATATCAAGGCGATGGATAAGAAGATTATTGATGATGTCGGGATGGCTGCGACGATAACATCGCTAGCAGTACCGGGGGGAGCTATTGGTAATTCTGCTGCTGTGACAGGAACCGTGACAAACATTATTTCATCAATCGTTGATGACCCTGTTCAGGCACTTGGAAAAGAAACTTCAACACAGGCTGCGACTAGCTATTTAAAAAATGTATTAAAGATATCTTCCGCTGCGGCAACACGACTTGTTGCGTTGATTGGCCTATCGGGAGGATGGGATGCTTTTGTTTCTCGTACTAAAAGTGGAGTTGTAGATGAAGATCTCAAATTGGAGAAAAAATGAAAATATTCATTCTGATATTTCTCACCCTATTTTCTGCAGGAATGGCTGTTTTGAAGTTTTGGGGCGATTGGGGAGTTTTTTCTGCAATTTTTGGAACGCAAGTTTTAATGTTAAACACTATACGTACTTATATGTTCAGAAAAACCATGTATCTCGGTGTGATTTCTTTAACGCCTGACGCTGAGCCAGTAGATAGAAAATTCATATGTCTTGCAGCAGCAGTTTGTTATTTACTTTTGTTTTTAAAATGAGCATACCCCCCCCCCCCGGATTCCCAGTAACACTATGACAGATAAAAAATTTGAGGTTTGGCCTTCCCCCGTCGTCACGGACACTTCCGCTAGGTGCATTTTAAATTTTCAAACTGTACTGGGCTGAGATAGCCGATGGTGGAATGCCGTCGACGTGGATTGTAAAATTTTTCTATGTAGTCGAACACGTCGGCACGTAAATTTCCCCTGGCTGGAAACCTTCTCTGAGCCGCCAACTTGTCCATCTACGTTGGCTTCTCTGCACCAACGACCCAACAGATTAGCGCCAACACCAAGGTCTCGGGCGATGCCGGCCTTACTTGCGCTAGGCTGGCCTACTAGTTTGACTGCTTCGCGCTTAAACTCTTCCGAAAACAACCGTCTTTCACGTGCCATGTAATACCTCCGATAGGAACATCATCCCTATCGAAAGTGTCCGTCATGCTGGGGGAAGGCCATTCCCCCTTAGTTATTGATTTGCAATTTCTCTATCTTGTATGCTGCGCTTGAAACTTGAACCTTACTTATCTTGCTAAGTAGGATAGGGTTGAACAGTCATATCCACATTCGGCAATCGTAGTTTGCCAAATCAAAGCCGACTGCGATGCAGTGCTGATTGCCAAGAGCCATGACAGGTACTCTGCCTATTGACTTTGTGAAATTGCATTGCTTCAACCCAATGCAATATCTTCCGACGCCGCCGACCGTGTTCCCGGCAGCGCATGGTTGCTTGCGCCGTGATAAGCGAACACCACCGATGCCTTGACGGTATCGCTGTCATTTCTGCCGGCGGCATGAAACAGGCCGCTGTGAAACAGCACGACATCGCCTTGCTCCAGTTGCAGAGAAATGCCTTGTGCGAATAGCGCCTGATTGGCAGGGACTTCCGGCCGCAGGAAATCGAGTTCATCCATTTGCCCGGGCTGCATGTGCAGCTTGTGCGAGCCGGGGATGAACTTGAGGCCGCCGTTGCCGGCATGTTCCGGGCCGAGTGCCAGCCAGACTGAAATCAGGTCATTGCGTTCGAACGACCAGTAACGGATATCGCGGTGCCAGCCGGTAGCCGTGCCGAAATCGGGATGCTTGGTCATCACGCAGTTGTGATGCGCCAGCGTGGCGTGGACTGCTTCGCCAAACAATTGATGCAGGACCGCCACCAGTTGCGGCGAACTGGCCCATTGCCGGAAACTGTCGTCGCGTTGCCAGGCGGCGCGCAAGCGCCGTGCGGTGCGTCCGCCGGTGCTGTCGAGCGAGGCTGGCGCACCGGCGTAACCGACTTCAGCTTCGTACTCCAGCGGTGCGACGGCGCGCTGCAAATGATCTTGCGTGACCGCCAGCATTTGCTGGCAAGCTGCCGCCGGCAGCATGCCTTTCAACAACAAATAGCCATCATTTCTGAAGGCGTCGAGCTGGGCTTTGGAAAGCGGGGTTTCCATGGCAATCTTTCCTGACGATTATTTTTTCTTTTTCAATAACGGGATCAGATACTTGCCGGTGACGCTGGCCGGATTTTTGGCAACGTCTTCCGGGGTTCCGGTGGCGATGATCTGGCCACCGCCGGCACCGCCCTCGGGGCCCAGATCGACCAGCCAGTCGGCGGTTTTGATCACGTCCAGATTGTGTTCGATGATGACCAGCGTATTGCCCTGATCGCGCAAGCGATGAATCACCTTCAACAACAGATCGATATCGTGGAAATGCAGACCGGTGGTTGGTTCGTCCAGAATGTACAGGGTACGCCCGGTATCGCGCTTTGACAATTCCAGCGACAATTTGACGCGTTGTGCTTCACCACCCGACAAGGTGGTTGCGCTTTGACCCAGACGGATATAACCGAGGCCGACATCCAGCAGGGTTTGCAGTTTGCGCGCGATCAGCGGCACCGGTTTGAAGAATTCATGCGCCTCTTCCACCGTCATTTCCAGAATTTCAGTGATGTTCTTACCCTTGTACTGCACTTCCAGCGTTTCGCGGTTATAGCGTTTGCCGTGGCAGACATCGCACGGGACGTAGACGTCCGGCAAGAAATGCATTTCGACCTTGATCACGCCATCGCCCTGGCATGCTTCGCAGCGGCCGCCCTTGACGTTGAACGAGAAACGCCCGGCGCTGTAGCCGCGTTCCTTGGAAGTCGGTACGGTCGAGAACAGATCGCGGATCGGCGTGAACAAACCGGTATAGGTTGCCGGATTGGAACGCGGAGTACGGCCGATAGGCGCCTGGTCGACCGAGATCACCTTGTCGAAATGTTCCAGGCCACTGATGCTTTCATGGGCCGCCGGCTCGGTTTGCGAACCATACAGATGGCGTGACGCGGCCAGATACAGCGTGTCGTTGACCAGCGTCGACTTGCCCGAACCGGAAACCCCGGTGATGCAGGTCAGCAGGCCGACTGGCAACTCGAAGGTCGTACCCTTGAGATTGTTGCCGGTAGCGCCGGTGATCACCAGCTGACGCTCGGGATCGGACGGCGTGCGCTTTTTCGGTACGCTGATTTCCAGCGTGCCATTGAGATACTTGGCGGTCAGCGACTTCTTGCTTTTCAGAATGTCGGCCAGCGAACCCTGGGCAATGATTTCGCCGCCATGCACGCCGGCGCCCAGACCCATATCCACCACATAGTCGGCAGTGCGGATGGCATCTTCATCATGCTCTACTACCAGCACGCTGTTGCCGATGTCACGCAAATGCTTGAGGGTTTCGATCAGGCGATCATTGTCGCGCTGATGCAGACCGATGGACGGTTCATCCAGCACATACATGACACCGGTCAGGCCGGAGCCGATTTGCGAGGCCAGGCGAATGCGCTGGGCTTCGCCGCCAGAGAGCGTGTCGGCGCTGCGTTCCAGCGACAGATAGTCGAGACCGACATTGTTCAGGAAGGTCAGGCGCGAGACGATTTCCTTGATGATGCGGTCGGCGATTTCTTTCTTGGCACCGGTCAGCTTCAGGGTTTCAAAGAAGCGCAGGGTTTCGCGCAGCGGCGTCGCCGCCACTTCGTAAATCGCGCGCTGCTGCTTGCCGCTGCCGACCTTGACGAAGCGCGCTTCCACGCGCAGCCGTGCACCGTGGCAAGACGGACATTCTTTTTCATTGATGAACTTGGCCAGTTCTTCCTTGACCGCCATCGAATCGGTTTCGCGATACCGGCGCTGCAGATTGGTCACCACGCCTTCGAAGGTATGTTCGCGGATCACGGTGCGGCCGCGCTCATTGACATACGTGAACGGAATGGTCTGACGGCCCGAGCCGTACAGGATCACTTGCTGGGATTTTTCCGGCAATTGTTCGAACGGCATGTCGATGTCGAATTCATAGAACGCCGCCAGATTCGACAGCATCTGGAAATAGAACTGATTGCGACGGTCCCAGCCCTTGACCGCACCGCTGGCCAGCGACAGGTTGGGGAAGGCGACAATGCGCTTGGGATCGAAAAATTCGATATGGCCCAGGCCATCGCACTCCGGGCAGGCGCCCATCGGGTTGTTGAAGGAAAACAGCCGTGGTTCCAGTTCCTGCAATGAGTAACCGCAGATCGGGCAGGCGAATTTGTTGGAAAACAAATGCTCTTTGCCGGTATCCATTTCCAGTCCGATGGCGCGGCCGTCAGCCAGACGCAATGCGGTTTCAAAACTTTCCGCCAGACGTTGCTTGATATCGGCCTTGACCTTGATACGGTCGATCACGACATCGATGGTGTGCTTTTCGGTTTTCTTGAGCTTTGGCAGGTCATCGATTTCGTAGACCTTGCTGGTGCCGGTGCCGCTTTGAATGCGGAAACGCACGAAGCCCTGCGCCTGCATCTGCTCGAACAGGTCGACGTGTTCGCCCTTGCGATTGGCCACGACCGGTGCCAGGATCATCAGCTTGGTATCTTCCGGCATGGCCAGCACGGCATCGACCATTTGCGACACCGATTGCGCCGCCAGCGGATTTTCCGGATGGTCGGGGCAATATGGCGTACCGACGCGGGCATACAGCAACCGCAGGTAATCGTGGATCTCGGTGACGGTGCCGACCGTGGAACGCGGATTGTGCGAGGTCGCCTTTTGTTCGATCGAGATCGCCGGCGACAAGCCTTCGATCATGTCGACGTCGGGTTTTTCCATCAACTGCAAAAACTGGCGCGCATAAGAAGACAGCGACTCGACATAGCGCCGCTGACCTTCGGCATACAAGGTATCAAATGCCAGCGAGGATTTGCCGGAACCGGACAGGCCGGTAATGACGATCAGTTTGTTGCGCGGTAAATCAAGGTTGATATTCTTCAGATTGTGCGTGCGTGCGCCGCGAATGCGAATTTCTTCCATGGATGCCTTCAGCGTAAGTTTTCCGCCCGCCGCCGTGGCAGCGGATGAGCGGAGGATCAACCCGGTACTATATCAGGACTCGACAATTGCGACAGAAGGCAACACAGGCAAGGCAAAGCCGTGCTTACTTCGCGGTCGCAGCGGCGCGTTCGTAGAGTTTGAACAATTGCTCGGTATCACCGTCGCGCCCGCCTTGCCAGAACGGTTTCCAGTCACCGGCGGGCATACCCTGCGGGGCCGGGGTTTGTACCAGCAACCAGCGGCATTCGGTTTTCATGGCGGCGTCAATCGGCTGGTGCAGGATGCCGGTGTAATAAAACAGCATCGGCGCTTCCGATTCCCCCAGATTGACGCTGGCCAGACAATCACCCTGGTTCCAGACCGGCTTGACCTGGTCCGACAGGCGCTGATAGGTGTATTCATAGCTCTTGGCATAATCGGCCCACGGCAGCAACAAGGTATATGCCAGGCCCCACATCAGGGTAATGCCGGCAAACCAGCTGAAGGCGCCGCGCCATTGCACAAACGACTTCAGACGCGGCAGGGCCAGCAGCCAGCCGATGCTGAGGGCAATCGCAAATGCCAGCGCCAGCGGTTGCAGCGGGGTAATGAAATCAAGCGGCAGCCATTTGCCGAGGTAGCTGATCCAATGGTGATGCTCGACCGGCGCCATGGAAACGCAGTACACCGCCCACACCAGCGCCGATACGATGCCGAAGAACAGGCGCGAAAACCAGTCCCAGAGCACCATGCTCCAGTACGGCAGGCGATCAATCACGCCCGCGCCCAGCATGCACAGCGGCAAGATCAGCGGCAACAGATACAGTTGCCGAGCGGTAGCGGATGTTTGCAAAACGGAGATCGACAGCACCAGGAATATCAGCGGCAGCGACACGCGCGGCATGTTCAGGTGGCGCCAGTCGCCGCTCAGAATCGCCAGCAAGGCCAGCGGCGCACCGGGCAGGGCGAAACCGGACAAGGCGCGGAAGATCACGGTGGAGTCGTTGTCGGAGCCGAGCTTTTGCACGGAGAAACCGAGGAAGCGACCGACATTGTTGTCCCAGAACCAATCCATGAACAGCGGCATCGAGTGCTGCGCCAGCAGATAAGGCCAGATCAGGAACAGCGGCAGCGAGACCAGCACTGCCAGCAATATCATGCGCACATATGCCCACGAGCGGCATTCGCGAATGATGATGCCGGCCCAGAACGCGGTGGCCGCATAGATGATCGGCACGAACAGGCCCTTCGACATTTCGGCAATGCCGACGCCGATGCCAAACCAGATGGCGGCGGAAAGTTTCGGCGTTCTGGCCTGGGTATTCAAGACGATATGCAACAAGCCGTACATGGCGATGGTGCCACCGCACACCAGGGCGACATCGGTAAACAAATCGTGGGAATGCTTGACCATCCCGACCGAGCCGGCAAACAGCGCCAGCGTGCCCAATACCGGCAAATTCAGGAAATTGTCCTGACGCCAGGACGTTTTCGCAATCAAGGCCACGAAGAGCAAGGTCACCAGCATGAAAAATACGGTGGTGACGCGCGCACCGTCGGCGTAGCTCAGCCATGGGTGCAGCACGGTGGCGAACAAGGTGGCGGTCCAGTAATACAATGGCGGCTTTTCCATGAACGGCTGACCGGCATTGGTCGGCACCAGATAGTTGCCGGTTTCCAACATGTTGTGGATCACGCCGAAGCTATAGGTTTCGTCCTGCTTCCAAGGGCCGTGTCCGAAGATTCCCGGCAGCAGATAGGCGCAGGCGATCAGTGCCAGCAGCAACCATGCGTTGCGCGTCGACAAACCGGAACGGAATGACATCGGGGAAGAGTGCGAAGAGGTGAACATGCTGCCGACATTAAAAATAAATAACCGCGTATTGTCACACATTTGCCTTGGCGTAACGGGCCGCCCGGACTTAAAAAAACAGATATATTTTGCGCCGCGGAAACAGGGCCGGCGATCTCCCTGCAAGCCTGACGCAGACTTGGCTGAAGGCGCTTGAATATTGTCTGGATCATGCCACTGCAAGCTGAATTTTGCATGAAGAGAAATGGCCGGACAGCGGAGCGTGCGAAGCGGACGGGAAACAGATCCGACAGCGCCGGAGCCGGGCTGTTGCCATGGCCGATATTGCCGACAACCCGGAAAGCGGCTGGTGAATGCTGATAACATAGCGGGTTTGATGCTTTCCGAGCACTAGCGCGCTTGATCTAGCCTTACTCAGCCATGAACGCCACTTCCATCGATACCCCACTAAAAGCCGGCATGACCGGTGCCGAAGTTCGGGCCAGTGCCTCACTGGCATCGATTTTTGCATTGCGCATGCTGGGTCTGTTCCTGATTCTGCCGGTGTTCGCGGTGCACGCCAAAGGTTTGCCCGGCGGTGACAATGCCGCCATGGTCGGCCTGGCGATGGGTATCTACGGTCTGGCGCAGTCATTCGGACAGATTCCGTTTGGCGCTGCATCTGACAAATATGGCCGCAAGCGCATCATCGTGATCGGCCTGATCCTGTTTGCACTCGGTTCCTTCATCGCCGCCGGTGCCCACGATATCATCTGGGTCATTATCGGCCGCGCGGTGCAGGGCGCCGGTGCCATTTCCGCCGCGGTCACTGCATTCATCGCCGACTCTACGCGGGAAGAACACCGTACCAAAGCCATGGCCATGGTGGGCGGCTCCATCGGGTTGACGTTTGCGGTATCGCTGGTCGCTTCGCCGCTGTTGTATCAGGCTATTGGCATGGGCGGCATCTTTGCCCTGACCGGCATTCTGGCGCTGGCCGCGATTGCGGTGGTGGTGTGGGTCGTGCCGGAGGCACCGATGGTCAAGGCCAGGCGGGTGCCGTTGGGTGAGGTCCTGCGGCATGCCGAGCTGATGCGTCTGAATCTGGGCGTGTTCGCCTTGCACATGACGCAAATGGCGATGTTCGTGGTGTTGCCGGGGGCACTGGTGCAATACGCCGGCCTGCCGCTGCCGGAGCACTGGAAAATCTATCTGCCGGTGGTACTGGCCTCATTCGTGCTGATGCTGCCGCCCGTCTTCATCGGCGAAAAGCGCGGTGCCATGAAACAGGTATTCGTGGCCGCCATCAGTTTGTTGCTGGTTGTGCAAGTCGGTATGTGGGCGGCCTTGTCGCATCCGCTGGCGCACTGGTGGGTATTGGTCGCATTGCTGTTTGCATTCTTTGTGGCCTTCAATATTCTGGAAGCCTGCCAGCCGTCGCTGGTGTCGCGTATCGCGCCGCCGGCAGCCAAGGGCACTGCACTGGGTGTCTACAATACTTTGCAGGCGCTGGGCCTGTTCTGCGGCGGTGCACTGGGCGGCTGGCTCAAGCAGAATGTCAGCGCCTCCTCGGTCTTTGTGATGTGCGCCGCAGCCACGCTGGTCTGGCTGCTGGTGGCGGCCAACATGAAAAGCCTGCCGCGCCGTGGCACACAGGCGGCTGCTGCGGCCCAATCGTAAGCGTTACGCCCCGGTGGCCGGCAGGCGGCATTCAGTTTTTCGAAGGCCGGCCCGCATCGTAGGTATAATTGCACATCATTTTTAAGCAGCACAGTTCAAGAACTCACCGCTTTACCTCGCAGCAAGCTCAGGAAATCATGACCGGATCAGGACACTTCATGCAAGTGTTTGATTTCATTGGGGCGCGAGTGTTGCAGGGTGATGCCGGACGACACGGAACGTTGTCACCCGGCGGCAAGAACTGGCATTCGACAGAACTTCAGGAGAAATAATGGCATCGGTCAATAAAGTCATCATCGTCGGCAATCTGGGCCGCGATCCGGAAACCCGCTACATGCCTAACGGCGACGCCGTCACCAATGTCGCTGTCGCTACCACTGAAAGCTGGAAAGACAAGAACAGCGGTGAAAAGAAAGAACTCACCGAATGGCATCGGATTACCTTCTATCGCAAGCTGGCGGAAATCGCCGGTCAGTACCTGAAGAAGGGTTCCCAGGTCTACGTGGAAGGCCGCCTGCAGACACGCAAGTGGACTGACAAGGATGGTGTGGAAAAGTACACTACCGAAATCATCGCCGACACCATGCAAATGCTCGGCGGCCGTTCCGGCGGCGGTGGTGGCGGTTCGGATGATGGCGGCGGCTACGGCGGCGGTTCATCGGCCCCGGCCCGTCAAAGCTCGGGTGGCGGCAGCAGCGCCGGCAGCGCACCACGCGCACCGGCAGCAGCACGTCCGGCACCGAACTTCTCGGATATGGATGACGATATTCCATTCTAAATTTGATAAGGCATTTAGTGTAAAGATATTTGGTCAGTTGCTTTTTTCTAAATAGTTGTTTTAAAAGAAAAAAAAGAAAAATTTTTAACCCCTCTCTCTGTAAAGGAGTGAGGGGTTTTTTATTGGGCGTTTACTTTGTAATGCTAAAGTCATTGCTAGCAGGAAATGTGCAAGATAGAAATTCACACAAGGTAGCGCTTAACAAATGTCGTTTAACGTAAAAATTATTAATTATCCAAATGGGGAGCTGCAAGCAATTCAGTTGCTTAGTAAGAAACTTGTAGGATGGGCTTTTTATTTGGATCGAGATATGGTTCGATGAATAGCCATGATTACTATCGAAGTTTCGAACAACGCAAACGCTACGTCTGGGGTGAGGCTGTAAAGGTTAATGCTGCCTTTTCCTCGCGACATAGCTGGTTCCCGGTTTTGTCTGATCAGTGCCGGCTGAGATTAGAAAATATCTCAATACGATTGATATTATTGGCGTCGAAAAGGCGCCTATCGTGGTGACAATGGCGATTTGGACTGTAAAAATGGAACTCACAGGGTTCTTCCTGCATAGTTGTTCTGATTTAATTGAGTCGCGAGTATCTCAATAGCTGCGTACAGTAACAACCGCCGATTCACACCACGGTAATCATTGCCTCAGTCTTCAGGCGTCCGCTATTGGGGCGCAATATCGTTCTTCCTTAAAAGACTCGCAGGTTGAACATCGAGAGCAATAGCTATTCTTTCAATATTATAAATAGTGACGTTTTTCTCAGCACGCTCCAACATTCCGACATAGGTACGGTGGACGCCGGCAGCCTCAGCTAAAACTTCCTGTGACAGGCCGAGCGCAATTCTTCTGCGCCGAACATTTTGGGCGAAGATCTCAACTAATGGGCTATTTTTAGGCTTGACAGGCATCCATAAAGTGTCTGTCGTTGCATACTATGATTCTACATACTATGATTAGCGTTTTTATTGATTATCAATAGGGTAGGTTAATTCTGCTTTCTTGATTGCTCAACGAGTTTTTTATGTTTGTCACAGATGCTAGCTGGGAACTTAACGACGCACGACGATTGCTTTTGGCACCGTTTAGGATGTGGGATAGCGTAGCGATTACCTATTCGGAACCCTGCTACTTAGTACAGTTTCCTTACTCGGTGGGGACGGAGCGTAATGCCCTGGATCGTCAGATGATTTCTTCGATAGAGCGTTTGGTTGAGGCGACTGCTGGTTGCGGAGCGGGGCGTTGCTTGGTTTATTGCGTGGAGTCAGTCTATGAGATAGACCATTTTAAAATCAGATTAGAGGAAATTTCCGCGATCGGATGTTATAGGGATGACGACGAAGAAATGACTCATTTTTTTCAATATGATCGAGACCATCGCCCACATCCAGTGTATCGAGTTCAACCTGAACTTCCTGTGGACGCGGAAGTTCAGATTCTTGCCGATTTTGCGTCCAAGAAGCATTGTTCAGCTGAATAATGCAAACTAACTCCGGCATGAAATAGCACTGCGAGCTCATTCTTCGATTCTTATATGTGGAAAGGCAATTCCCTTTCCTGAGATTGGGGTCTCGAGACTTTTCCACGATCTCGGCCCACTCAGCAGCAGTCATAGGCCGAATCCGCTTTGAACGAGGCTCTATTTCTATTGGTCCTCGCTCGAGGCAAGGCCTTTTTCCGCCAAAGCTATTAATCTTTCGGCTGCTTCATTGATCGACATTTAGATTCTCTAGCTGGATAAAAATATGAAACAAAGCAAACCTCTTCGGAGCCAGGAAGAACAGGATTTGTTCCGATCCCAATTGCTCAAACTAGTGGAAACGATGGTGTCGCAGTCTGCACAGGGGCATACATTTGATGCCAGTTATTGGTTAAACGACTGGCTGAAATCACCAGTGCCAGCACTTGGAAATCGCTGTCCGATCGAATTTCTGGATACTGCCGAAGGAAGATATCTCGTCCGGACATTGATCACTCGAATGGACGGTGGCGCATTTTCATAGTGTTTGAATCCGGGCAATGCGCGCCATCCCTTTAACTACTATCAATACTTCGCTGCAGCTTCACGCATGCTTCGTTGATGGTCATCGTATGCACTGTCGGCGCTTGCGACTCGAGCATTTTCACAGTTGATTCCAACGGTGGTTTCTGACCATGCGGCCCGCTGAGATGGCGACATAGTACTTACCTCACCAGACTTGAGCGCAGTACATTTCTGAAGAATTGTCTTCGCTTCTTCCAGATTGCCCTTGTAATAGTCTACAGACTTCGCATTTTCCGACTTTTCGCCACAGGCCATTAAGGATAAAAAAAGCAATGTGGAAAAGAAGGACCTGTGTCCATGTTGCTTGATACTCATTAACTCCCCCTACAAAATCAGTGTTCCTTTTAATTAATAGCTAATCATAGTATGTATAACTGTAGTATGCAAATTATTGGGCGAATCATGCCGTCCAAGAAATATCTATAAACTTGCTTCGAGCAAATAGCACTGTGACGATGATTTTGCTGCCGGCCCTTTTGTTGCATCTCTTCTCTACGCTAGCCGTTGGTTTCTTTCAAGCTGAGAGCGGTCAGGAACGCAATCAACGCGGCAACGGAGACATACCAGAAGAATGCAGTCGGATAGCCTGAAGGCTTAGCCGAACAGACGCGGAGTTAAATATTTCCTTTCAATATCACAGATATTGACAAGTCGTGACAGTCCAATTATTGTTATAGGTGACAACGCTGGGAACGCCTCTCTTCGAAGCGAAACATCCTTAGCTAAAAGGCGCGCAAGCGTCTTTTTCATTTTGTGTGTTGATTTCTTGCAGAATTGACCCTCTCCAATTGATCCACATTCCATCGTCTTGCGAAGACCGCTACACAAAGCGAACCATTCCATGCAGGATTTGCGTCTTGCACATTCTCTACCACCACTCGGTGCAGCCAGTCGTCGCCGAAATCGTATTCGTAGACGAATTCGCGTATGTTCCCAGTGAGTAAGGACGATAGCTTGATTCCCTTCTCATTGATCAAAGTCATGCCGCCATACGGGTCAGGCTCTCCATACTGTTGATCGTTGATATGAAATTGATGCAAATGTGAATTAGTCCATCTCATGGTGCAGGCGACAGTAGATCTTGGATACTGAATTCGGTCTGAGCTGGACACTCAAACCAGATCAAGTTGGTCACCTGGTCCAGCAAGAAATTAATTTCGGCACAGAAAACAGTGTTACGACACCGGATGCGTAGATTTGGCAGCGTGGATGAAAGGCCCTGACAATCTAATTGCTCTATCTCGTGAAAAAATCAATCAGAGTGCATGCGTAAGTTGTTCATTTCAATTTTGCCAACATCGCGCGCCTTAGAATTCCTCCCAGGATCCGCTGCCGTCTTTTTCGGCGATGTCCTTCTGAGCGGAAGACTTCGGAAGCGCAGGCTTGGGTGCCGTGTTTTTCTGGATCGGCGCAGGCTTGGGCGTGATATCCACGGTTGTCTTGCGGATCGCGGCAGTCGGGGTCGTGGGCGCGGCGGCGTGAGCGAAGCCATTGGCGGATCCACGTTCAGGGTCAAGTTTGAACACGCTGACCGTCTTTTCGAGATGTTGCGCCTGATCCCGCAACGACTGTGCGGCGGCGGCAGCTTGTTCGACCAACGCTCCATTTTGTTGGGTGGCTTGATCCATCGAGGTAATAGCCTGGTTCACCTGCTCGATACCACTGCTTTGTTCGGCACTGGCGGAACTGATTTCACCGACGATATCGGTCACTCTGCGCACGCTGGTAACCACCTGCTCCATCGTGGCACCGGCCTGCGCGACCAGATTGCTGCCGTTCTCGACGGTGGAGACAGAGTCATCAATCAACGTCTTGATTTCCTTGGCTGCAGTCGCGCTGCGTTGCGCAAGATTGCGCACTTCGGATGCGACCACTGCAAAGCCGCGGCCCTGTTCGCCGGCACGGGCAGCTTCTACCGCCGCATTGAGTGCGAGGATGTTGGTCTGGAAGGCGATGCCGTCGATGACGCTGATGATGTCCACGATCTTGCGTGAAGAAGTATTGATCGTGTCCATGGTGGTGATTACCTGGCTGACGACATTACCCCCTTCGGTGGCCACCTCGGAAGCGGAAACCGCCAACTGATTGGCTTGACGGGCATTGTCGGCATTTTGCTTAACAGTGGAAGTCAGTTCTTCCATCGCGGACGCTGTTTCTTCCAGTGACCCTGCTTGCTGTTCGGTTCTAACGGAAAGATTCATATTGCCGGACGCAATCCCACTGGAGGCTGCAGTGATCGTGTTCACGCTAAGACGGACATCGCTGACGATGGCGACAAGACTGCTATTCATCTGATCAATGGCTTGCATCAGCTGACCTATCTCGTCTTTGGAGGTCACCCGGATATTCATCGTCAGATTGCCGTCGGCAACTGCCTTTGCGACGTTGACGGCTTCAAGAAGCGATCTCACTATTTTCCGGGACAGCATCAAGCCGGTTATTGCCACCACCAAAGCGACGATCACGCTGACGAGAACCGCGAGAATATTGGCGTTCTGCATGGTTGCTGTCGCCGTCTCAGCGCCTTGCTTGCCGAGTTTTTCGTTGTACTTTTTTTGTTCTGCGAAGGCGTTCATCATCTTGTCGACGGCGCCTTGTGACGCCAGCATCGAATTCATCGCTTCTTCTATCTTCCCGGCTGCAGCAACAGCCATGACGATTTCTCGCTGCTTTTCATAAACGGCAAACGTCTCACGGGCAGCGCGCAGCAGTTCGGCATCATTCTTGTCTGCGATATTTTCTTTTTCGTACTTGTTCAATGCCTCGATGACTTTGACGTGTGCCGCACTCATCGCCTTTTCCGTCGAGCTTCGTACCGCAGGATCGGCATCGGCAATGTACTTCCACAGCGCTACCCGAATGGAATATGCCGCGTCGGAAGCATCTTGTATCGTGAGGATGCTAGGAACCGTCTTGACGGTCGCGTAGCTGGCGGCGCGGTTGACCCGGTCGATCTGGTAGACGCTGATCCCCGTCAGAATAGCCAATCCCAGAAGCACGGAAAAAATCAGAAGGTGAAGCTTTTTTGAAATTGTCATGATCATCCCCTGTTGATTAGAAATATATTTATCGGATCATTTCTGGTCGATGACAAAGTATGTTCATCGCACGAAAGACACGGTGTTAAGCAAGGCCAAAGCTTCATCGAAGTCGAAGGTTTCAATCTTCGCCGCGACCTCGCGCAACTGAATTTCCTCGCTGCTTCCGGCAACAATGCCTTCCAGTTCGCTCAGCGAATCCAGCGAAGCTGCGTCGCTGTCGGCCAGCAGACGTTTGAGCTCATCAAGGCATTGCTGGAATCGCGGTCCGGAGATCGTAGTTGCCACCAGCGCCGCGCCAGAATCCGGAGCAGATCCGAGTTGCGTGATCCCCGCTAAAACGGTACGCAGCTTATCGTTGACGGTCGCCGACAAAGGCGCCCATGTGACATCGCCCCCCGTCTGCTGGAGGGCGGCCTCCAGGTCTGCGGCAGACTGGGCAAGCGTCATCGCGCCGATATTTCCGGCGGTACCCCGCAAGGTATGGGCGAGCCTGGTGGCGACTGTCAGATCGCCAGCCGCCAACGCATCGGCGAAGGACTGCGGGAAGCCTTGCTGCGATTCCTGAAATTTAAGCAGCATGCGACGATACAGATCCGGTTTTCCCATGCAGGTAGCCAAGCCGGCTGCCTGATCAATTCCGGCAAGCGATGGAAACTCTGCGGTCTTATTTTCTGGCCGTTTTGTTTGCGGCGTTGTCGATTGAGGAGAGGACGGACGTATCCACTTCGCCATCGTTGCGAACATGGTCGCGACATGCAGCGGCTTGGAGATATGGTCGTTCATACCGGAGTCGATTGCCTGTTCGCGGTCGCCGGCCATCGCGTTGGCGGTCATCGCAATGACGGGCAATCGGGAGTGCCGGGGCTGTTCGCGGATCTTGCGCGTCGCCGTATATCCATCCATGACAGGCATCTGGCAATCCATCAGCACGCCATCGAAGGTTTCGTCGCCGGCAAGAATATCGAGCGCTTGCTGGCCGTTTTCTGCAAGCATGAAGGAGATGCCGGCGGCCGTCAGCAACTCGCCGGCCAGCTCCTGATTCATTTCATTGTCTTCCACCAGCAGTACGTGGGCGCCGGCCAGGAGCGTGACATTGCCGGCGCTTTGATCATGCCGTTCGGTGGAGCGGGTCTCGGTCACGACCCCTTTGCCCAGCGCCTCGCCGATTGCCTCCAGCAAGGTGGACGGCGTGACCGGTTTGGTCAGCACCGACGACAGCCGAACCTGCATGCGCGCAGCTTCTTCCTGTGCCTCATCGCGGCCGAAAGCCGTGACCATGATGACCGAAGGTACCGAACGAATCTCGCCCGCGTTCATCTGGAGTACCGTTTCCACGCCATCCATTCCCGGCATTTTCCAGTCCATCAGGACAAGATCGTAAGGCAGCTCCCTGCGCTCGGCATCCTTCAAAAGATGTAGTGCCTTGCTGCCGCTGCTGGCCATGTCCACTTCCAGCCCAAAGCTGCGCGCCATGGTCGAGAGGATCTCGCGCGCGCTGGCGTTGTCATCCACCACGAGAACACGCAGACCGAGCAGCTCTTCCGCCTTGAACATGCGACGCGGCGCAGCATTGCGCTGAAGGCCGAAGCGCGCATGAAAGTGGAAAGTCGAGCCCTCTCCATGTTCGCTCTCCACCCAGATGCGGCCGTCCATCATCTCGACCAGACGCTTGGAGATGGCCAGACCCAGTCCCGTCCCACCGTATTTGCGGGTCGTCGAGCTATCGGCCTGGCTGAATGACTCGAACATGCGACTGCATTGTTCCGGGGTCATGCCGATCCCGGTATCTCGTACCCAGAAATGCAACTCCACCTCATCCGGCGTCACGGAAACTTGCTTGATGCCGACGACGATCTCGCCGTTTTCTGTGAACTTGGTTGCATTGTTCCCAAGGTTGATCAGCACCTGGCCCAGCCGCAGCGGGTCGCCGATCAGCGCAGTCGGGATGTGCGCCGGGCTGTCGAACAACAGTTCCAGGCCCTTGTCGTCGGCCTTGAGGCCGACCATGCTGGCAAAGTTGTCCATCACGTCTTCGAGCCGGAAATCGACGCGCTCCACAGTCATCTTGCCGGCTTCGATCTTTGAAAAGTCGAGAATGTCGTTGATGATTCCCAGCAGATTTTCTGCAGAACGATGGACCTTCTCGATATAGTTGCGCTGTTTCTTGTCCAGCTGCGTGGACAGCGCCAGATGGCTCATGCCGATGATGGCGTTCATCGGCGTACGGATTTCATGACTCATGTTGGCCAGGAATTCACTCTTGGCGCGGGTGGCGCCCTCGGCAATCTCCTTGGCGCGGCGGACCTCCTCTTCGGCCCGCTTGCGGTCGGTGATGTCGTAATACCATTCGACCGTAATGTCGCCGGACGCCAGCGGCACCTGGATGGCGCTCAGCAGAACCTCCACGACCGAACCGTCAGGGCGGAGGAAGTCGGCTTCAAAATTGAGAACATCGCCGGCGGAAATCGCCTGCGCGTAGCGCTGCCTGCATCCGTCATCAGCCCACAAGCCGGATGCCTTGTCCCGGGAAAACAATTCATCCGCGCTCATGCCCGTGAGGATTTCCAGCTGCCGGTTGCAATAGATCAGCGAACGGTCGTCTTGCCGTTCGATGGACATGGCCACGGGGCTGCTGTCGAGCACCCGGCGCATGCGTTTTTCACTTTCCTGAACCTTGGCCTCCATGGCGCGGCGCTCACTCGTGTCACGCACCGACGCACAAACGCACTGACCGTATTCGCCCACTGCTGGCAACGAAGCCAGACCGATTTCGACAGAGAACAGGCTGCCGTCCTTGCGAACACCCTGCAGATCCATCAGGCCTCCGCCCATCTGTCGGGTGCCCTCTTCTCTAGTGAAACCTTTACGCAGCCCGGCATGACGGGGACGAACCGAGGCCGGCACCAATTGTTCCACGGACAGGCCTAGCAGTTCGCCGGTCTCATAGCCAAACAAACCGTCAAGCTGAGTATTCGCGAGAATGATCTTGCCGTGTTCATCGACCACCAGCATGCCGTCCGGGGCCGACTCCACCACACCGCGAAACCAAGCTTCTGTCTCTTTGAGAGCGGCTTGCTGGGCTTCCAGTTCGGTCGCCTGCTCTTCCAGACGCGATGCCTGCTCCTGTGACTGCATCAGCAGATGTTGTACGGTCAGGGAGCGATCGAGTATCTCCATGCTGATGGCGAGACGCGGCAACACTTCTTCCAGCAAGGACCTGGCGCTGTCATCTGCGGTCTCGAAGCAGGCGAGTTCCAGCACGCCTGCCAGCTTGTCGCCATTAAGAATTGGTCGCACCATGATCTCGCTGTGGGCAATCTCGCCAAGCGCCGAGTGGATGTGCCAGGCGCCGTCGCCACCCTGCTGCATTGTTCTGGGCAACCGGTCTCTGGCGCATTGGCCGAGCAGGCCGACGCCCAGTTCGATTTTTCCGGCTGGCGCGTGATCGCCGCTGACGGCGTAGCCGCCCGCCAGGATCAGTACTTCGCGTGCGCTGTCCCAGCGGTAGAGCAAGCCCTGGCCGATATGCAGCAGCGGGGCCAGATGCTGGAAGAACAGTGCCGCCAGTTCTTCCGGTGAGTCCGCCTGCTGCAGTGCCGCCTGAATCATGGCTTCCTGCGACTTGATCCATCGCTGGGTTTCGAGCTGGATTGATTCGGTCTGCAAGGAAGCAATCGCACGGGCCAGATCGCCGGTCTCGTTCTGATAATCCGTATGCGGGATATCCAGGTGCAGCTTGCCGGCGGCCAGCTCTTCCACCGCGATTCTGACCCGATTGATGGGGCGCCTGATGGATCTGCTGATCAACCAGGAAAAGGCCAGCGCCAAGACCAGCCCGCCAAGTAGCAAGGCATACGTCAATACGGTGCGGGTAAAGGCGAAAGTCTGGACATTCACCGTCGTGTCGCGCACGCCAAACTCTTTGACGGTGGCAATTTCCGCCAGCAGCCTATCGGCGCTGCGGTTGACTTCCTTGAAGCTGATGCTCTCGACCAGCGATGCGGCTTCGCGTCGCATGCCTTGCTTGGAGAGATCCAACGCCTCCGACATGGTCCGCCGCATGCGGGAGAGGAGTATCTCGAACTGGTCCAGACGTTCGACATTGTCCGATTTGAACAGCGTCGGGCGGGTCGACTGAATAGCTTGCTGGACGTACTGGTATGCATCGTCCATTTCCTGCACGGCCTCGTCACGTTCTCCCACCGATTCCGCACTGACGATGCGATGGGCCGCAAGCACCATGTGTGCAAAATGGATTCTGCCCTCCTGCACCCTGGCGATGCCGATGATGCCTTCTTCCTGCAGCCGCTTCAGGTCCCTGCTCAGGTCGGCCTGCGTTTGCAGACTTTGAATGCCGAGGGCAAGGGAAAACAGCAACAGCGACACAAAACCAACCACCAGCTTATGACGAAGCGGCAAGCGCTCCAGGATCTGAAAAGCCGAACTCATGCGAGCTCCCATGTCATGCAGTCAGCGGAAAATTCATTCGGCACCGGAAATGAATTGCAGGGCGGCGGCTTTTTGCGCCATGTCGTGATCGGAATCGGCGAATTGTGCCGCGACCGCCCGGAATTGATCCACGCAGGCGAAGAAAGCATCGCAGACGTCGGGATCGAAATGCTTGCCGTGTCCTTCGCGCATGATGCGTGCGGCTTCTTCGTGCGACATGCCATTTTTATAAACGCGCCGGCTGATCAGGGCATCGTAGACATCCGCCACCGCCATGAGCCGCGCGGAAATGGGGATGTCGTCTCCCGCTTTGCCTTCGGGATAGCCGGAGCCGTCCCATTTTTCCTGATGGCCGTAGGCGATTTCCTTTGCGAGATGCAGAAATTCGACATTCATGCCCAGTTGTTGCTCGGCATGCGCGATCGCATCGCGCCCAAGGGTGGTGTGCGTCTTCATGATTTCGAATTCTTCCGGCGTGAACTTGCCCGGTTTGAGCAGAATCCGGTCGGGAATGCCGATCTTGCCGATGTCGTGCAAAGGCGCCGACTTGAACAGCAGCTTGATCGTTTCATCATCGAGAAAATGACGGAAGCGCGGATGGTCGCGCAGGTGCTCGGCCAATATCTTCATGTAGTACTGGGTGCGGCGGATGTGGTTGCCCGTTTCGTTGTCGCGTGTTTCGGCCAGCGAGGCCATCGCGTGGATGGTCACATCCTGAATGGCCAGGACTTCGAGTGTACGCCGGGCGACTTCCTGCTCCAGATAGTCGCTCTTGTCTTTCAGGAAATCAGCCGCGGCTTTGACCTTGAGTTGCGTCTCCACGCGCGCCAGCACGACCGGCGGACTGATGGGTTTAGTGATGTAGTCCGCAGCACCCATCGTAAGTCCACGCGTCTCGTCGGCAGTCGATGCCATCGCGGTCAGGAAGATGATGGGGATGTCCCGTGTGTGCGGGTCGCTCTTCAGGACCTGCGCCACTTCGTGCCCCGACAGGCCGGGCATCATGATGTCGAGCAGGATCAGGTCCGGCAATGGATTGGACTGTGCGATGCGCAAGGCCTTCTCGCCATTGTTGGCGATCTTGACGACGTACCGGTCGCCCTCTTTGAGCAGATTGGCCATCAGCAACAGATTGTCCGGGCTGTCGTCGACAATCAGAATGATCGGTTTGCGGGAAAACTCGAGTGCAGGTTCCATGGCTTGCTCCGGGACAGGGCGTGGCTGTTATTTGTTATGTTGATGTTGCGTGTCTCGCCGGCATCCCTCATCACCTACGTTACTGGCTGTTAACCGCTGAGGTTGATTATTGCAAGCTTGGTGACAAGTAATGTAGCAGAACAATAGTTGCTTCATAGCTTGTTCAGCGACTTATCTGAAAATTTTATCTATGCATTGCCGGATGTTTTGGTGCCTTCTGATCTCCGCAACCTGCTGCATTCTTAGCTCTATCTTATGGAGGCAAACGAAATCATTTCTCATGAGAAACATTAATTCTGCAGTATGGTCGAACTCGTTTTCCCATGAGGACGGATTTTTACGAGGCCCAGATGTCCGCTGTTGGCCGAGGCTGTGTAAAAACGTTAGAATTTTTAACCGACTGAAAAATCGACCTCTCAGATCGGTCGCTATTCAATTTTCTCGATGTTGGGAAGGGTCTCCCTACTAATGGTTTTTTTGAAAATTTGCGTTTTTACACAGCCTCGGCCGATTGCAGACTTTGAAAACTAATTCAAGTATCTGCCTATCGAGCACGTCTAACCTGGTGCTCCCGCATCCATTTGAATACCTGGTTGGTATTGAGATCGTGGACGCGGGCAACTCGGGATACAGACGCGCCTGGAGCGAGCGCTTCTTCGACGATTACCTTCTTCTGCTCGGCAGAAAAGGAACGGCGCTTCGGCTTTGCCGAATTAGATTCGGGAGGTAGGTAAGGCATGGTGTCCGCCATTTAGATCGCGGACATCATCGTCGCCGACGATAGCGTCAGTGTCTAGACGGTTGTGAACTGACGCTTACCGACAACGTCACTCCGTCGCGTCTGCAAACTTCGCTAGCAATAAAAACCCGAGCCAGGGCGTGTGCTATACACACTTTCACCAGTGCGAGGTTCTCGCTTCGAGTGCGTTGGCTCAGCAGGTCCGTAAAGAGTTTGACGACATCAAGCCACTTATAGCTAGTTCGGCGAAGGTGACCATAGTCCCGCTGTAGCCATCGATGTAGACCGCTGTGCGAATGCTTTTTTCTTCTGGCGCAAATACTCTCTAGATGTAAAGAAGCCGCCCCGAGGAGCGGCTTCTTCGTCCGAAGCGAGGCCAACTTAATGACGACACAAGGAATGAGTGGTAAGTGAAATCATATGGGCAAGTAACTTACTCGTCAACAAAAACTGGCGTCATTATCAATGCGTTTTCGCAATTATGGGTCGTGTCGAGCTCAAGTTAAGAAGTGACTCGTAAGCCTAAAAGTAATATGGAAACATTATTTTGGTGATTTTTGATATAGGCAAGCTCAAGAAAATTGAGGGTCGGCTGGCTACTTTTGGAACCGGATATCTGTTGCGAGTAGGCAATTCTGATGAGGCCCATCGGATCGCGATGGAATCATCTCGTATGACACAGCATTGATCTTGAACACTACCACGGCCACGTTCGAGTTAGTAATTTGCACGTCAAACTTTGGCTTCCAATCAGCCCAACTCCGTTCTTCGTCACTACCTAAGCAATCAGGTAGGAGATTGGAGTGATCGACGTGGCATTATTAGGAATTATTCGGCGCTGGCACCTGCGTGACCAGATATCGCTAAGAGAGATCGCCAAGCGCCTTGGCATCTCCAGGAACACAGTTAGACGCTACCTGCGTTCAGAAACCATAGAGCCAGCCTACGCAGACCGGCGTTCGGCCAGTGCTTTGGATGTGTACGCCTTCAAGCTATCTGCCTGGCTTAAAACTGAATCTACTAAATCCAGGAAGCAAAAACGCAGTCTCAAGCAGATGCATGCAGATCTATGCGTACTGGGATTTGAAGGCTCTTATGATCGCGTTGCCGCGTTCGCTCGGCAATGGAAAGTGGATCAATTAGATAGGGTCAATTCTGCAAGCAAAGGGACAGTCAGCGCTCGAAATCGGCACTGCTAGTACTCGATCTGTAATGGACATGTCCATAGGGCTGCCTTCAGATGAGTACCTCTGGTAACTGTTCTACTATTTCGTTTATGCCATTTTCCTCATGAAATAAGTCGAAAAGAACGGATCGGAGCCAAGCCAGACCTGGATCATTTTCGTTGATTCGGTTCCATTGCATGATTTCGACCAAGGGAGGAATGTCAATCGGCGAATCTAGGATTTTAATAGGTAACCAACTTGTGTAGAGCCCAGCGAGTTTTCTCTGGATCAAGGCTAGATGAGGCGTGCGCGCTACAGCTTGGGGAAGGTGTCCGTATTGAGGAACAGCGCCGGCCACCTTCCGTTGCATATTTATCCGCCGAATTGCCCATTCGTCCATCGACACATAGATGTCGTGAATGGGCGCCTTAACGACATGAGTGCAGGAAAAAAAATCTTCCTTGGAGATTTGATCTGGACCTCTATTCGAAACGATGCAGACCCAATCGTCTTGCAACAATATCGTCGATGGATGCTTTTCAAAGCGATAAATTTCCGGAAGAACCAGAAGATCAACCTCGCCCCGATCAAGCGCATCTGAAAGCCCTGGTGTCAGCAACTGAAAATCGAGGACGATGGATGGGGCATGACGAGCACAATATTCAAGAATTATTGGTGCACATGTCAAAACGAAATAATCCGAAGCCGCCACTTTAAAGCAACGATTCGAACTTGCGGCATCAAAAATCTCAGCCCGCGCCGTCACTTGTTGAATCTGCAGCAAAATTTCACGGATGGGTGCTTTCAACAGACGTCCTCGCTCGGTCATCACCATCTTTCTGCCCATAGGAACCAGTAATGGATCTCCGAAATGATCGCGCAAACGACCCAGAGCGTTACTCATAGCCGATTGCGTTAAATGCATTCGTCTGCTTGCCTCCGAGACGCTAACCGTGTCCAGTAGCGTATCCAGTGCCACCAGCAAATTCAAATCTAGTTTGTCGAGTCGCATGACGGAGTTTCTTTCTATGTATTTATTTTATAAATACTATCGATGGATATAAGTAGTTTGTCAAATGGGTTGTGACTGCCTAATATCAGTTTCGCAACGCACCTATGGTGCATAGACATAAATCTAAAACAATTGACAGGAGACAGAATGAGCGGTCTTTCAATCCCGCGTGCCGTGTCAGCGGCCGCATCTTACGCGTCGGGGACGCAGTTTGCGCGCCGCCGCCGGACAGTGGCGTTGGTAGCGACGTGTTTCGTCGTTATTAGCAGCCTCGGTTTTTTAATTGTTACCTCCTGGCCACCTGTCTGGGCATCAGCAAGGATTAGCTCAGGACTTCCAGTTACCTGGTCTTTCGGTATCGGGATCACGCTCCCGTTTCTCTATTTTCTACTGATGCTCGGTTATATCGTTTTTATCAATGCCCAGGAGAAAGCGATAACTCCAATCGCTCAGGATCAAGCGGGAGCGGACAATGCAAAATAAGACAACGTGGTTCTACGTCCTGACCGCTTTTGGCTCCCTGCCGGTCACCGCCATGGCGGACAACGCCGGAGGTGCACGAGGATCGGCAAATTCGATTGGATTGGTATTTTTCGTTGCCTTCGCACTGCTGACACTAGGACTCACTTTCTACGCCTCCCGACGCACGCGCACTGCTGCTGACTTTCTTGCCACTGGTGGCATATCTAGCTGGCAGAATGGGCTGGCAATTGCCGGTGACTTTATCTCTGCAGCGTCATTCTTAGGAGGCACTGGTCTTGCCTATCAGGCTGGTTACGATTCTGTCTTCTTCATGATGGGTAGCGTGGCGGGTTGGCCTCTGTTGTTGATTCTGATTTCCGATCGGTTGCGGAATCTTGGAAAGTACACCTTCGTCGACGTCGTTGCATATCGCCTAGACGGGAGCCGGGTGCGCACACTGGCCGCAATAGGAACACTGCTCGTTGTGCTCCAATATCTAGTGGCGCAGATGGTCGGGGCGGGACGACTAATCGAGACCTTGTTCGGTTTGCCATATAGCTTCGCGCTCGTAATCATTGGCGTGTTGATGATGATTTACGTCATTTTCGGCGGGATGCTGGCCGCGACGTGGATTCAATCGACAAAAGCCGTTTTGCTCATAGTAGGCTTGATAGTGCTCGCGACGCTGGTTCTGAATCGATTTGACTTCAGCGTTGGCCAGATCCTTCTGCAAGCCGAGGCTGCACACCCACGCGGCGCGCAGATCTTCACCCCGGTGAATCTCGCGAAAGACCCCCTTGGATCGTTCTCGCTTGGTCTGGGATTGATGTTTGGTCTGCTTGGCCTGCCTCATCTGCTTATGCGCTTTTTCACCGTCCGCGATGCAGCGACCGCAAGAAAGTCGGTTGTGATTGCTGCCGCCATTTTCATCGGATTCACGATGACAGTAACTCTTCTTGGATTCGCAGCTATCCCGCTGCTTGTTCATAACAGTGAATTTCTTGGCCCCGACGGGAAGCTTATTGGCGGTATCAATATGGTTCCATTACACCTGGCCCGTCTTGTGGGAGGGGATATCTTGTACGGCTACATCTCCGCTGTGGTGTTTGCAACGATTCTTGCCGCAGTTGCCGGATTGATGATATCGGGCACATCGGCAGTTAGTCATGATCTTTACACAAACGTTTTTCGTAAAGGACGGGCCAATGACCGATCGATTATTCTGTGCTCCCGCGCCACCGTCGTTGCACTTGGCATTGTGTCGATGATCATGGCTTTCGCCCTCGGCTCCGAAAGTTTGCCAATGCTCATAGCGATGGCATTCGCTGTCGCTGCAAGTGTGAATTTTCCGATTCTTATCCTCGCGTTGTACTGGCGTGGTCTTACCACCCGTGGTGCACTTCTTGGCGGTGGAGCTGGTCTTCTGTCCTCGGTGACGTTGATCATCCTTGGTCCTACGGTTTGGGTCGCAGCTTTGCATCATCCGGCGCCGATATTCCCAGTGGGGAATCCGACACTGTTCTCAATGCTGATCGCGTTTGCTGCATGCTGGATTGGAAGCGTCACCGATAAATCTACTCGAGGTAAAGAGGAACGGTCGAGATTTGACGAGCAACTGTACAGGTCAACCACCGGCATTGGTGCCGAAACTCCATCCGGCCACTGAGATAACTATGTCACGAAATCGTGAGCTTCTTGAACGCTTCTATCGCAGGGAACGTTCAGCCTTATACGACAACATGCATTCCGACTTTCGGTGCCATACGCCAGGAGGCAGTCAGATCGCGGGAATTTTTCATGGCGCTGAAGGAATGCGTTCTCACGTCGAACAAATGCAGCAACTCACGGGCTCGACCTTTCGACCGCACGACAATGGTTTCTTTACTGCCGATGAGAACTGGGGGGTGGTTCCTGTGCATCTATTGGCCGAGCGCGATGGAAAATGCCTCGATATGCCCGCGTTTGGTATCTGGCGCTTTCAAGACGGGCTCTTTATCGAGCATTGGGAGAATCCGTGGGATATGAAGGAATTTGACGCTTTCTGGGGATGAGAGCGGCATTAAGCAAGGCAAGAAATAGATAGAAAAAAATAAATTGACCAATTTGAGGAGACATATGACCAAGGTATTGAATCGCTGGACGCTGCTGGCCGCAATCGGCTTATCGGCCACCGCATCCGCACAATCTTCCGTGACGATCTACGGCATCATCGATGCCGGAACTACTTACGTTAGCAATGCTGGCGGAAAAAGCAAGGTCGTACTGACAAGCGGCATCCTTCAACAATCGCGCCTGGGCTTTAAGGGGACGGAAGACCTAGGAGGTGGCTTGAGCGCCGTTTTTACGCTTGAGAACGCGTTCAATGTTGACGACGGCTCTATCGCCAACGACGGCACGTTCTTTTCGCGTCAGTCGTGGGTAGGATTGAAAGGTGCCTCCGGCGCAATCATGCTTGGTCGCCAGCCAACTGTAACCAGCGACACAATCGGTCGCTACACGTCTGCGATGTTGCTCTTTACGAGCTACTTGACAACCCATCCGGGTGACTACGATCAAACATTGACCCTTCCAGTGCAGAACTCGATCAAATATGTCTCCCCGGTCATTAGCGGATTCAGTGGTGAAGCGCAGTACGTGTTCGGCGAGGTTGCGGGAACCGCTTCGAAGAACGCTCAATTCAATGTGGGTGGAAACTATGTGAACGGAAATCTGAGCATCGGTGCGTCCTATTTACGTGCCAATGGCTTCAACATCGGCAGTGGTGGTTTGTTGTCAGCGGCAGCGAATCCCTTTGGCGCGACAAGTGCCAATGACATGTTCAAGAGTTTTGGTATTGGAGCGTCTTATCAGTTCAGCTCAAATTTTGTCAATGCGCTCGTTACTCAGTCCAAATTTGACCAAGGGCAATCGCTGGCGAGAACCTATGAAATTGGTTTTCGACATGATATTTCGCCACGCCTCATCTTTGGTGCTGACTATAACTACACCGACGTTTTCCACAAAGCCCGTCTTTCCATAGTTGGTGCAATGCTTGACTACAAGCTGTCGAAGCGAACAGACATCTACTTGGCCACCGCGTACGAACGAGTAAGCGGCAAGAACCAAAACGGGGGTGATCTCGTGGCGCAGTTGAACGGGATGACCGCCTCCGGATCATCCAACCAATTGGTTACGCATCTTGGCTTACGTCATTCATTCTAATTAAATTGACAAGGAAATATATCTGATGGAAGCGCAATCTAGTCCCGGCAAGCAAAAATTTGCACTCGGAACTTTCTCGAAGGGCGGAGGAGAGCATTTTGTTGGTGTTGTGCTGGACGAACAATTCGTTGTTCCGTTAGACCACTTTTGTGCATCGCTCGGCGTGAATGTGGCAGGAGTTCTGATGGATGGATTGTTGCCTTTCTGGGACCGGTTGCTTGATGTCATATCAATGGAAATCGCTTCGGTAGATTTGTCGAGGTATGCGATTTCTATTGGAGAGCTAACCATCTACTCGCCGGTCAGCCCTCGACAAATCATTTGTACCGGTGCCAATTACAAGAAGCACGTGATTGACCTGGTCGTCGCTCAGGGCGCGGGAGTTGATACCGAAGGAATGTCAGTGGACGAGCGTCGAGAACACGTTACTCGACGGGTTGAGCAACGGGCCAAGGATGGCATTCCTTATGCGTTCCCGAAGCTGATCTCGTCGCTGGCAGACCCTTTCTCCCAGATCACAATTCCCTCCGATGCGAAGCAGTTCGATTGGGAGCTCGAACTGGGCGTGGTAATCAGTAAACCGGCATGGCGGGTGCCGCGTAGTGAAGCTTTTAACTATGTGGCGGGATACACCATCGTAAACGATCTTTCGAGGCGGGAACTGATCTATCGGGATGATATGCGTGGAATCGGGACCGACTGGTTGCGAGCCAAGAGCGGACCTGGCTTCATGCCATGCGGCCCGTTTCTCGTCCCGCAGCGCTTTGTAGCAGATCCACAAGACTTGAAACTTCGTTTGACGGTGAATGGAAAGACGATGCAAAACGAGTCGACTGCGGACATGATTTTTGACATTGCTACCCAGATCGAATATGTCACCAGCTATGCCCGTCTACTGCCAGGAGACCTGCTCGCTACAGGTTCTCCGGCTGGGAATGGCATGCATCACGGAGTATTTCTACAAGCGGGCGACGTCATGACCGGGGCCATCGAGGGTCTCGGAATGCAGCGCAATACATTTGTAAAGGAACGCAATTAATATGGCTATCACTGGAATCTCATCTCACGAGTATCGCGTCGCTGATCTGGAACGATCGACGGCCTTTTTCACGGAATTCGGTTTGCCACTGACTACATCGACGGACTCGCGGACGACGTTTTCTCTGCCTGATGGTACTTCCGTTCTGCTCATCAAAGATCCCGAAAACGCATCGGACGGTAAGAAGGTAGCGGCTAATCGGTCCGTGAGAACAGTGTTCGGTGTCGATACGAAGGAAAGTTTGGACCGGCTGGTCGCGGATCTGTCGCGCGACCGTCAGATGTCTATCGATGCCCACGGCACGGCATCGTTCAACTCCGATTGTGGAATCCAGCTGGGCCTGCAACTGTTCGTCAGGAAGTTGCCTGTTTGTGCACCCGACGCAATTAATGCACCGGGAGCCGTCCAGAGGATGAATACTTGGCGCAAATGGCGCATGAGCGCCAGACCTCGCACGATGAATCATGCTGTGTACGGAGTGGAGAATTATAAGGAGTCTTGGGATTTCTTTCGCCATCGACTAGGTTTCCGCTTGTCCGATCATTCGCGTGGCCTGGGCGTATTTTTACGTGCAGATGGTGCTCCTGAACACCACACCCTTTTCCTCGCTGATTGTCACTTCATGGGGCGAACCCACGGCCCAGGTCTGCAGCATGTATGTTTTGGAGTGGAAGACATTGATGAAATCATGGCCGGTGCAATGAACATGGAACGGGCGGGACATAAGAGTCACCTCGGACTAGGCCGTCATCGAATCGCGTCGGCGCTATTCTACTATCTCGATTGTCCGGCAGGCGGCGAGGCTGAATACGGAGGTGATACAGACTATCTCGACGATGGTTGGATTCCTCGCGAATGGTCGCCAGGTTTTGGCTTCATTACCTGGGCGAGTCACTTTCAGCAGTTTCTTCAAAAAACGCCCGAGCCTGAGGTGCGGTTTCTCACATCCGAGGATGATGTGTACTTAGATCCGATTGGTAGGTAATTATGCTTTGCCATACTTGCGGCTGCACGAACGTTACCGTGCCAAGGGGCGTCGAGTCCGATTCACAAGTTGACCTGACTGGATGCTATACAGTCGACATGCATTGCCATCTGTTCACTCCTGCCGTGGAAGCCCTTGTGGCTGATCACCCGCTGAAGTTGTGTGAGGCACAGGATCGCCTGCGGTTACTTGGATCTGAATCGGTGCGAACCAATCAGGCGATGTACCAAACGATTAGCAAGAAGTTGCACGACATCGATTTGAGGCTTGCGGACATGGAACGTCTGCGGATTGATCTCCAAGTACTTAGTCCGTCGCCAACTCAGTTCTACTACTGGGCAGACGAAGCGCTATCAGAAGAGATAGTAGAACTTCAGAACGAACACATCGCATCGGTATGCCATAACAATCCAACCCGTTTCGCGGGATTGGGAGCGATTTCGCTTCAATATCCGGAATTGGCAACGAGGCAGCTACGCGGAATTCAAGAGAAGCATGGCCTGCTCGGTGTGGAGATATCTTCGGATCCAACCGGTAATGGTTTGGATGACCCGCTCCTTGAACCGTTCTGGACGGAGGCTGCGCGACGTGGTCTCGTCATATTCCTTCATCCACTTGGCACGTCGTTGGGCGAACGCGTCAATAGGTATTACCTATCAAATATCATCGGCCAACCACTTGAGACGACTGTCGCTCTTGGACAAATGATCTATGGGGGCGTCTTTGATCGGCATCCTTTGCTGAAAGTCCTTGCTGCGCATGGTGGTGGTTTTTTGCCCTACTACTCGGGTCGTTTCGACCACGGATATGTAGTTCGCCCGGAATCACGGGTCAACGTGCAGGCACCGTCAAAATATCTCTCAAGGATTTTCTTCGACACGGTTGTCTACGATCACCTGACGCTACGCCATCTTGTCGATCGCGTAGGCATCTCACAAATTCTTGCGGGTACCGATTATCCCTTTGATATGGGTGAGTACCAATTACACAAGCTGGTCGGAGCTGTACCAGAAATCGATCATAAAGCGGGAGCTGCAATACTCGGTGGTAACGCAATGCGGCTCCTGGGACTCACCGAATCTCAAGTACCAAAAGGAGCTGCACAGTAATGATCTCGAAATACAAAAAAATTCTCGTTGTAGGTGGCGGAGTTGGAGGGTTGGTGGTCGCTGCGGCGCTCGGAAAATCTGGATTCGAAGTTGATCTCGTTGAATCAAAGAGTGAATGGGGTGTGCCCGGTGTCGGCTTGATTCAGCCAACAAATGCGCTGGCTGCTCTGGATAAGATAGGTGCTGCAGAAGAATGCCTTCAGCGCGGGTTTGCATACAGCGAGTATCGCTGGTTCAACGCGGATGGTAGTCTGATCCGAGCCGCTCCAGGGCCTCAGATTGCTGAGTTTCCAGCATACAACGGGATTAAGCGTGGCGATCTCCATGAAATTTTACTGGCAAGTGCGAAGCGGGCTGGTGCGAACATCATGCTTGGTACGCGGGTTACATCATTGGCGACGTTGGATGACCATGTTGAGTTGAGTCTGAGTAACGGAAAAGAATCGTCTTACGACTTGGTGATCGGTGCCGACGGCATCTATTCGGAAACGCGCAGTCGGCTTTTCGGTGAGCAAAGTACTCGCTTCACCGGCCAAAGCGCATGGCGCGTCAACCTGCCTCGGCCCAACGACATAACATGGGGGGCTATGGTCGTAGGAAATCACAAGAAGGCTGGCTTGATCCCGCTCAGCGCTGAGTCAATGTACCTGCTACTCGTGACCGAGGAAGAAGGAAATCCATACATGCCTCCCTCGGAACTCGATCGACTACTGCGTGAACGTCTCGCTGGTTTCGGCGGAATAATTCAGGACCTGAAAGAGCATATTGTCACGCCAGAATCCGTAGTGTATCGGCCAATGGAGGTCGTGATGCTTCCCCTCCCTTGGCATTCTGGTCGAACAGTTTTGATCGGCGACGCTGCGCATGCTTCCACGCCTCATCTGGGGCAAGGTGCCGCTATGGCGATTGAAGACGCGGTGGTGCTGGCCGACGTGATTGCACAAAACCTCCCTTGGCAGGAGACGATCAGCCAATTCATGCGTCGACGCTATGCCCGCGTAAATCTGATCCAGTCTGCTTCCATGCAGCTTGGAGAGTACGAACAAGGTCGTTGCCCGGACCTTGATGTCTTTAAATTGATGAGCGACGTCAAGATCGAAGCAACAAATCCAATTTGAATGAGAGCGTAGATGAAACTTGCAACTTTGAGGGATGGCACACCCGATGGCACGTTGAATGTCGTGTCTCGAGACTTGCGATGGGGCTTGGCTGTGCCAACCATTGCTCGGACGCTTCAGGAAGCGATCGATAACTGGGACAGTGTAGCTCCGCTGCTGGAGGCTACCTATGAAAAGCTGAATAGGGGAGACATCGCAGATGCACTTAGCTTTGCAGAGCAGATCTGGGAGTCGCCTCTGCCGCGTTCATGGCAATGGTTAGACGGTTCTGCTTTCCTCAGTCACTCAACGCTGTTCCGACGCATTGCAGGCAAAGTTCTACCAGAAAGCTATCGACAGGTCCCGTTGATGTACCAAGGCGGATCAGATCGATTTCTTGGGCCGGGCGATCCGATTCCTTCTTGCACGCAGTGGGGCACAGACTGCGAAGGAGAGATTGCAGTTGTGACTGCCTACGTGGCAATGGGCACTGATCCCATTGACGCACGTGAGGCCGTACGGTTGGTCATGCTAGCTAACGACGTGAGCTTACGTGAACTCCAAGGCCGAGAGCGTGACACTGGTTTTGGTTGGCTCCAGAGCAAGCCTGCGAGCGCATTCTCCCCGGTTGCAGTAACACTGGATGAACTTCAAGGGAGATGGAGCGACTGTAAGTTGCATGGGGAACTGACCGTAGAAATCAATGACGAAGTGCTCGGCCGGCCGAATTCTGGCAAAGATATGGCTTTCGACTTTGGGCAGTTGATTTCGCATGCCGCTCATACCCGTAACCTATGCGCCGGGACGATTATCGGGTCGGGTACAGTCTCAAACTATGATGCTGCAACAAGTGGCGTTGCATGTATCGCTGAAAAGCGATTTCTCGAGACGTTAGACGGACGGACTAGCTTCACCCCGTACCTTGCACCAGGGGACACCGTGCGCATTCGAATGCTTGACGAGTTCGGCCACTCGATTTTTGGTGAAATCAACCAATGTGTGATCAGTGCGCCGAAAAAGTCTGAAGAGATTGATGCAGTTTTACCTGGAGTTAGTCATGCCTAAGTTCATCGATATTTCTATGCCTCTTGAGAACGATGTGAAAAGTGACCCTGAGCTAGCCCGGCCGACGATCCAGTATATCGATCATGATATGTCTGTCGGACGTATCCAAACCTTTTTCCCCGATCTCCAACCTGGCGACTTGCCGGACGGTAAGGGGTGGGCGATCGAGCGAGTTCAACTGACTACGCATAATGGGACACACCTCGATGCCCCTTATCATTTTCATCCGACCATGAATCATCGTCGCAAACCGGGTGGCGAGCCAGCCTGGACGATTGACCAAGTGCCGCTGGAATGGTGCTTCGCCCCAGGTATCAAGCTGGATTTTCGCCACTTCCCAGATGGATACGTGGTGACGGTGGATGATGTTGACGCCGAACTCAGGCGCATCAGTGTGACTCTTAGTGAGGGAACGATTGTGTTGGTCAACACGGCCGCAGGCGCGGCGTACGGACGAGACGAATATGTAGACAAGGGCTGCGGAATGGGCCGGGAAGCGACACTCTATTTGCTTGAACGCGGTGTCCACATAACGGGAACTGACGCATGGAGTTGGGACGCTCCTTTCATCTATACAAAGGAAAAGGTCGACAAGACTGGTGATAACGGACTGATCTGGGAGGGACACAAGGCTGGCAGGGAAATCGCCTATTGTCATTTGGAGAAGCTGCACAATCTTGAGGCGCTCCCCTCTACAGGGTTCACAGTCAGTTGTTTCCCCGTAAAAATTAAGCGAGCTTCCGCTGGTTGGACTCGAGCAGTAGCCATTTTGGAATAGCAGGAGAACTTGCTCGACAAGGAATTCACCGTCACCTGTTTTCTGGTTAGGATCAAAGCGACATCGGCCGGGTGGATGCGCACTGTTGCAATCGTGGAGTAGAGAGGATTGGTAATGAGTTTTGAGCAGCAGGTCATTGTTCGGCGAAAGCGTCTCGTTGCCGAGCGGATCCTGGAAATTGAATTGGTTGCGCGCGATGCATCTTTGCTGGCCCCGTTTTCGGCCGGGGCTCATATTGACGTTCGCCTCGGTGAAAACATCGTTCGCCAATATTCGCTATGTAACTCGCCGAGTGAGAGGGACCGTTATCTTCTTGGGGTTCAACTTGAGACGGCTTCACGAGGTGGATCTCGAGCGCTTCATGAATTGAGTGAGGGGGCCATTCTTGATGTAAGTAAGCCACGAAATCGGTTTCCACTGGCCGAAGACCGCAGCCACAGCGTGTTGATTGCGGGCGGCATCGGCATAACCCCTCTATTGTCAATGGCGGAGCAGCTTGTCTGCGAAGCAATGCCATTCGATCTTCATTACTGTGTCCGCACGCGAGCCGCAGTTGCGTTTAAGGAGCGGATTTTTTCAGGGCCTATACTCGAGGCGACAAACCTTTATGTCAGTGACGAACTTGGATTGTCCAAGTTCGACGCCGAAGCGTTGTTTCATCGCACTCTTCCAGAGCGCAGTAACTTCTACATATGCGGACCGTTTGGATTCATTGAGCACGTGTTGAAAGCGGCTGCGTCTTGCGGGGTTGACAAGAGCAGGCTACATCGTGAGCACTTTCATATCGATCCAGTTCTGACAACTGATACCACAGTTAGGACGTTCACAGTCAAATTGGCACGCTCCGAGCTTAGCGTCGTCGTGAATGAACGGGAAACCATTATTGATGCACTCGCTTCGATTGGTGTCGATGTTCCTGTTTCATGTGAACAGGGTGTTTGCGGCACATGCTTGACGACCGTGTTGAGTGGTGAGCCGGATCATCGGGATGTCTATCTGACTGACGATGAGAAGCGTCTAAACAACTGCTTGACGCCTTGTTGTTCTCGATCGAAATCGCTGACCCTGACGCTCGACTTGTAAATGGCTCCAAGTGGACCTCCATGGTAGTGCTGTATATGCAGAAAAATATTAGAAAGAGACAAATATGACATTCCTATACAACGCATGGTATGTGGCGGCTTGGGATCATGAGTTAAAAAATGACTCCATGCTTTCCAGGCGTTTGCTCGATAAAAAAATCGTGATGTATCGTGATGAGAACGGCGACCCCGTCGCGTTACAGGATAGATGTCCACATCGATTTGCGCCGCTTTCGCTCGGTTGCTTGCGTGATGGAGAAATCGAATGCGGGTACCACGGACTTCGATTCAACGCTAAAGGTCAATGCGTTGGGAATCCACATGGAAATGGACATATACCCAAGGGTGCAAGCGTGCGCAAATATTCATTAGTGGAGCGTTACAGTGCTTTGTGGATATGGATGGGTAATAACGAGCCTATTTCCGATGCGATTCCGGATTTCAGCTTTCTCGATCCGAAGACGTCAATTGTTGCGAAAGACTATCTGCACGCGCGGGCGAATTATGTGCTGGAAACGGACAACATCATGGATCTCAGCCATATCGAATTCATGCACAAAAGCACGCTTGGGTCTTCTGCGGTCAGAAATGCCGTGAGCGAAGTGTCCCAAGAGGGAAATACGGTCTGGTCTCGCCGATTGACCAAAGACGAAGTGCTTCCTGATTTTCTTGAAGAGGCTTGGCGTATTCCAAAGGGAACTCCAGTGAGTCGTTGGATGGATGTTCGGTGGGATGCGCCGGCCAATATGCTTCTCTCGGTCGGGGCAGTACCATCGGGAGATGCGCCTCGAACGGGCAACTCGACTTATATTGCGCATTTCTTCACCCCCGAAACGGAAACTGCGACGCATTATTGGTTCGGCTTTGGATTTCCGAAATCTATGGGGGACGCGGGCTACGAGCGAGCGAACACGGCAATCGCGAACATTCGAAAGCCTTTCGAACTAGAGGATCTCCCGATGCTAGAGGCACAGCAAGAGAATATGGAAGACCAATCGTTTTGGGAGCTTAAGCCCGTTCTCCTTGCTGGCGATGCGGGAGCAATACGCGCCCGAAGGGTACTCGAAGCACTGATCAAAGACGAAGCTAGCGATTCTGCGTGAATCGCTATGCATACCCTTTTGGAGTGATCATGTTCCTTTGCTCGCAGAATTGACCCGCGCCATTTGATCCACTTTCTACTGTCTAGCGAACGCCGCAACGCGGTCGCGCGACCCGT
The DNA here is from genome assembly GCF_001189915.1 of Herbaspirillum autotrophicum. Classification (GTDB taxonomy): domain Bacteria; phylum Pseudomonadota; class Gammaproteobacteria; order Burkholderiales; family Burkholderiaceae_D; genus Herbaspirillum; species Herbaspirillum autotrophicum. The sequence continues at coordinate 121,781 of NZ_LFLS01000011.1, read as the reverse complement.
CATACCCCAATACGCGCAGGTCTAAATACATCTGCTTCACGCTGCGTTTTTGCTTCCGATATTTGGCGGATTCCGTTTTAAGCCAGTAGATAACTTGAACGCATATTTGTCGAGAGCACTCACCGATTTCCTATCTGCATAGACAGGTTCGATGGTGTCCTAGCGTATATAACGTCTAACGGTGTTGCGCGAGAGACCTAAGCGTCCAGAAGCACAAGATTTACTGAATGCTCATAAAAATGAGAGTGAATTCGTATCGGATGAACTTTTCAGTGTGTTACATTATTTTTTCGCATATGCGGCATCGAGTAGGAGTTTCGAGAGTCGTCTAAAAATGAGACCTATTCTCAATATGGTCTTTTCTTTAAAACGTAAACAAATAGCCTTTATAAGAGCTATTTGTTTACGTTTTTAAATGTTGGATTGATTGTTGGTCCCTAGATGAATGGGTTGCAGAGATTGTTTACATGTTTAGGTAGTGCAGGTTGTAGCCATTGATGTAGACCGCTGTGCGAATGTTGTTGTTTCTTCTGGCACAAATACTCTCTAGATGTGAAAAAGCCGCCCCGAAGAGCGGCTTCTCCTTCCCAAGCGAGGCCAACCTAATGACGACACAAGGCATGAGTGGTAAGTGAAATCATATAGATAAGTAACTTACTCGTCAACAAAATTGGCGTCATTATCAATTCGTTTCCACAATTAAGGGTCGAGCCGAGCTAAAGTTGAAAATGACTTTTAAGCCTAACAGTAATATGGAAATATTATTTTGGTGATTTTTGAAATGAGCAAGCTCAAGAAAATAGAGAGTTGGCTTGTAACTTATCGAACCGGATACTGCCGCTTTCGGAAATGGCGTAGCGAAATTTGAATATCGGCAAAAACAGGAGTGGATTTGCGAAAGAGAAACGGTTCGTCGAGTGTTAAGCTATTTTTTCGCGTTCGCGGCATAAGTAATTGCACCGCCGTTTTCTTGACGAAACTGTAAAGATCCTGCTTTACAGTTTTTTTGGCCAGATGGCAGAAGCATCGAAAAAATGGCTGAAAATGCTCAGTAACTTTACAGAAAACGGCTGTGGAGTTTTTGATTTTTAAAAAAACCAATTAAATTCAATCGGTTAGAAAAGGTTGGCTGGAGATGTGGTCGTTCTTATGTGCACTGCCTTTCTGATCGATAGCCGGTTCAGCTTTGTAAAAAACGGCTCAGATACTCAGTATCCGAGCCGTTTTTCCGTTTACTGATCCCACTTGCTTCGAAGTGATGATTTGCCATTGGCGTATTCGTGCAGATCTGCGCGTCCCCGGATGTGAAGGCACTGATGATCGCGTGCGGCGTTCGCCCGACAAGGGATCCATCAGACACGGCGGTTCTGCAAGCACCGGGGTACTGCCAGCCCGGTTTGCAATAATGTCATCGTTTTCAGACTGGTCTGATGGCTCCCGTCATCCCCGCTTCGTAGAATGGCATCTCCAGTCTGCATCGGCTGATAACTTTTCAGACTGGCGGCAGGATGTCTTCGCCCCCCCGTAGGCGTCCTGTCGTTTTAATTGCAGCATCATTGATAGGTGATCGTGATTGTCGTCAAGAGCAGACTGCTGCGGGCATTCGAAGAAGTCGAGGGGATGTTGACCGAACGTTGCTCCCGTATTCCAGTGCTGTAGCGAACCGGCTTGCTGGTTTCCTGCGTTGCCAGACTTGCAGCGGAGCCTGCTACTGACCTCGCAACGGATTGGAAGGACACTGCAAATGCGCTCGGTCGGGTGCAATTGATACTCACCTGGTTCGCGGGTGTTGCGATCTGGTTTAGTGTCGCTGAGCACGGTGGTTCAACAATCTTCCCGCTAAAGTAAGCGATGCCGCCAACCGGACTTGCCATTGTCGCTGTTGCGATAGAAAGCAGAGCAAAGCCTGCTGAAATTGTCTTCCATGCTGTTGTTGCAGTTGTCATTATTTTTCCTTCCCAGGGGTGAGCACCTTGCGGTAAATGCGCGATCTGTTCACGCATGTGATGTGTTGCCTAAAAATTGGATGCCGGACTTCAACCAAAGAAAAACCTCGCTGACCCGAGGCCGTTGTCTGTAGTTATATGCGTGTCTGCCTGAAGCGATGTGCCTCCTTTCCCGATATCAGTTATTTGAACAGTGTTTTCATCCTTGCTTCATGTGCCGCCATACGCAAATAGGACCGGGCCTATGCATTCGCGCATCAATTGCGGCTCGGGCTGATTTCCTTGGCGGGTTGCTAAAAATATAATCATTTCAGTGGTGTCGAGGTCTGGCGGTCAAGCTGGAAACAGGGGATGTCAAATTGATATACGGTTTTCCCTCGTGATTTCATTGTTGCTACGGCTGGTTCAATTACTTAACGGCAGAAATAAATTGTTGGTATCGGCATCTGAGGCCGGTTGTCTGTCAAGTCAGTTTAATCAAGGGTGTTGATAATGAATAATGCTATTCCCGGCCTGGTCTTTCTTTTGATTGTGTTCTGCTTTCTATATAAATTTCTGAGTCACCGGCAGGAGTTTCTGCAGCAGTCTCCGCAAGAGCGTCAATGGTCGTTTGTTGTCGATATGTGCGACGGCAATGAGGCACAGGCAAAACGCATTCTTGATGAGCGCATGCTGACCTCTCCCGGCATGATTGAAAAAGACGCCATTTTGTTGATTTATCTGGATTTGCAAAATATAGTTGCCCGAGACTTCGCTTTTACCGAAAGCTGCAAAAAATCAAATTTGAACATGCAATCGCGGCGCCGTACGGATCACCTGGGGATTCTCCATGGGCACGATATCTGAAAACAACAGTACGCGTGCCGGCGATAATTTTATTAGTGCGCTCATATAAAATCGTCGATTGGTTGTGTTTCATGCTCATGTTTTACAGATTTGGAAAAAATCATTCTGTCGTTGAGTAAAAATCCGTTATGCCTGATGATCACCGTTGTTCGTCGGGCAATGCTTGTCCTTGCTGTTTCCAGCATTCCATCATTTGTCGTTTTTGCGACGGCGATGCAAAAATGAACTGATTCATGCCTTTTGTGAAATGTATGGCTTCAGTGTTTGAGAGGCGTGCATAGCCGAGCAGAAGCTGTGCGGCTTTTGTTGAATTATCCTGTTTCATCTTAATATTTCTATCTTTTTGTATTCTTGTGCCGATAACACTTTCGCGTTGAGTCGAATTTAAATTGAAATATTCTTTGCAGCAATAGGACTGGTCTGAAACACGGGGCGAAATACACAATTCTCTTTCGATGTATTGCGCTTTTGTCAAACAACCGGGCGCCTTGTTCAGAACCGCTGCATTATTGAATCGGTAAAACATGCACAGAATCGCTTTGTTCAGACGCTATCAGCGCTGGTTGTTGTGGGGCGGCGGGTTGGCTTTGTCGGTCATGATTGTCGCCGCCAGCGTGCTGGCGATCTGGTCCAGCATCAAGGATTACATCGGCGAGGGGCGTTCTGTCTATTTGCGGCACAAGGCGTTGCTGTTGCTCGTGATCGAGACTAAGCAGGCGGCACTGCGCCGCGGCGTGATCAATGCGGAAATGCTATGGTCAGACCGCCGCCGGCCGAAGCAAACGCTGCTCAATGATTTTTCTTCTCAGGGCTGCCGGGCGGTCATCCAGATCAACAGCAAGGTACTGCCGCAATTGTCGCTGGGCGAGGCCAAAGGAAAATGTCCGGTCAATGTCTATGCCGACTATCTGGCGCTGGCCGGGGAGCTGGCGTATACCCTCAGCGCCAGTGTCCAGGCGCGACGCATGCCTGTCAGTATTTTTTTCTACAATCTCGATCACACCTTCATTACCATCGCGCCACCCCCGCCCAATGACTTGGTCAACCTCGCCGCTGGCGAAGATGTCTCAGGTCTGATCCGGCGGCTGGCGCCGGATATAGGGAATTTTCGCGATCCCGTGATTGCCAGAAAATTTCATGAATCCAGACGCATTATCTGGTTGCCTGCATGGGACGACCTGTTCACCGGAGAAAAAATGTTCAGATTGGTGATCCCTGCATTTGATGAGGGACACGCTTTTATTGTGTTTGTGAGCAGCCTGGGAAGCAATGCATTATCGGATGTCTTGAATGATGGCGATTATGACGGGAATTTTTTGATTCTCGACAGTCAGGGCAGGCAAATATTGAGCGTGCGGGGAGACCAGTCTGTCGATCATGATCTGCCCCGGCGCGTCCTTGCCTCCCAAAGCTGGAAAAAAAATCTGCAATCTTCTGACCACTACTACGAAGCGGGCGATTTCACGTTCAGCGAACCGTTGTCGGATACCGGTTGGATCTTCGCTTACACCTATTCGTGGCGCACCATATTGGCAGCGCGCTGGCCGATCTTGCTTGCATACGGCGGCGGGTCCTTGATCATGCTCAGCGTACTTTGGGGGTTCTTGTGGTCGTTCGATCGGAAGGTATTCATGCCGACCTACCGCCATTCACAGCGTGTGTTCGAGAGCGAAGAACTGAGCCGGACCATTATTGCTACTGCCCCCGTGGGTTTGAGTTTGCTGTCGGTCAAGGGGGATACATTATTGAAGAATGATGTGATGCGTTCCTATGACGATGAAGCCATATCACTTCAGGGGAAATTTCTCAATTTGTATTGGCGCAATCTGGGAGGAGCAGGCAACCGGCGCGGCAATCGGTTTATCGAGCAGGATCTTGCCATCACGGCCGCAGATGGTACCGAGTCGCATCTGTTGGTCAATCTGGTGGAGACCAAGTATCAAAGTGAGGATGTTCTGTTGTGTAGTGTTTCCAACATTACCACGCGCAAGCTATTGGAGAGAAAATTGGAAGAAGCGCGTATTGCGGCAGACATTGCAAGCCAGACGAAGTCGTCGTTTCTGGCGACCATGAGTCATGAAATAAGGACCCCGCTCAACGCCATCCTCGGCAATCTGGAGTTGCTGGAGCGTACCGAACTGACAGAGCTGCAAGCGGATCGCCTGCGCACGGTAAGTTCTTCATCGAAAGCGCTGCTTACCATCATCAACGACATCCTGGATTTTTCGAAAGCAGAATCCGGACAAATGACGATCGAGAATATCGACTTTGACGTGCTGGATGTCATTGAACAGGTGGCACTGGTATTTGCACCGCTGGCCGACGCCAAGGGCTTGGGACTGTTTTACACGATGCCGCCGGATATGCCGCGTCACTATCGCGGTGATCCGGCCCGCTTGCGTCAGGTGTTGCTGAATCTGCTGAGCAATGCGATCAAGTTTACCGAAAGTGGCAAGGTGACTATCTGGGCCAGTAGTCTTGCCGGCGGCAGTGGGCCGCCGGTGTTGACGATCAGTGTCAGTGATTCGGGCATTGGCATTACCGCGCCGCAGCGCTTGGCTTTGTTTCAGCCTTTCATTCAAGGCGACACATCGATTAGTCGCCGGTTTGGCGGCACCGGTCTTGGCCTGGCGTTATGCAAACGGTTGATTGAGCTGATGGGCGGCACTATTGCACTCGATGTAAGCGATGCTGCCGGCAGTATTTTTACCATTCGCCTGCCTTTACAATTGGCCGGCAATGTGCAGAAGTTGCACAATGCTTTTCCCGATTTCCCGACGGTGGTTCTGCTGTGTTCCGCGCCGGAGTGGTGCGAGTTTATCGGTGAGCAGCTACGGTACTGGGGTATACAAGTCAACCTGATCAGTGATCCGGCAGAGATGCCGGCAATGGCATTGCCCCTGCTGATTTTCGGTGGATCACGCAGCTGGAGTTTTGCCGACGAAAATCTGGCCTGTGATAAAGCATCGTGGGTGATCGATGTGGCGGAGGATGGTCCGAGAAAAGCGGTTACTCGGGGCAGACGTACCGCGCTGTCATGTTATTGCCTTGATGGTTTGCGTAATGCAATCGCACTGGCCCTGGTGCCGGAGGAGGGCGCGGCTGATGCTGCACCGGGCCAGCCAACTGAAACAAACGCCTTTGCGATACCGGCCGTCAGAACACTTGTGGTGGAGGACCACAAAATCAATCTGGCGTTGATCCACGATCAATTTGCAACCCTGGGCTACCCGGCAGATTTGGCCAACAGCGGTCAGGCTGCCTTGGCGTTGTTTGAGAAAAATCAATATGACATGGTGTTTACCGATTTGAACATGTCGGGTATGGATGGCTATATGCTGACCACATCGTTACGGCGGCGCGGTACCAGGTTGCCGATCATTGCCATCACCGCGCACGCGGGACCGGAAGAACGCCAGCGTTGCAAGCAGATCGGTATTACCGATGTGTTGCTCAAGCCGATGTCGCTGGCGCAAATTGATCAGATGGTGCGCAAGCATTGCGGCGGCGGGACGGCGTCCTTTCATTCGCCGAATTTGAGCAAGCCGGTGCTGAGCAAGGCATTGTTGCAAACAATGCGCGTTACCAATACTGATTCGATCGCAATGATTTATCGCGCGCTGGCCACCAATGATTTTGCTCAGATGCAAGAGCAGTTGCATTCAATCAAAGGCGTATTTGCGATGATCGGTGAAACTGCCGTGGTTGCCGTTTGCCGGCGCATGGAACATCTTGCCAGTACGGCAGATGTTGCGGCATTGACTGAAAGCGTGCCGAAATTTGACGCGATGCTGGATGAAGTATTGTGCGTTCTGGAACAGACCGCACAATAGCAGACGGGAGAGGGCACATAGGTCCTGTGGCAAGAAGAACCGATTGCGGCATCCTTTGGCGCAGAGTGGAGAGATATCGACATGGAAATAGGACTGGGCTTATGCATTTTTTTGCCGATTACGGCTTTGGCTGATTCTTATGGAAAGTTGCTATAAATATAATTGTTTTGGTTGGGTCGGAACGGTCCGGTCTGGTTCTTTGCGCTGAGGAAGCTGGACAGCGAGGCACAGATTCCATCCATTCTCAGGAACGTTTTACTGCGAATTCCTGCATTCAATACGCATTGGTTTATCGATAAGATGTACCGCCCTCACTGTTCGGAGGGGGCAAATACGCTTTCATCTCTGCAAGCGACTTGATGGAGCTGGCATGACGTGGTTTGCACATTGAATCAGGTCTGGAATTTTCTTTGGTATTCCGTGGACACAGCTTTGCCGTCATTGTTGATGATGAACCCATGGCGAAACGCTTTGCCGGAACCGGTACTCATGTCCACCCCAAAAAAATTGCGCGCCAGTCATTGCGGCCGCCAGCCGAACCATTGCGCGGATTTGTGCCGCCGGACTTGGCGCAGGTTGCATTCGAAAGGTGGTCCGGACACGAAGGTGGCTGGAAACAAGAATAAATGCACGCTTGCTGCCACTGCCAACGGAACGTTGAGTATCCCGTTGACCGCGCGTTGTACTCAGACCCGGCCGGCAGTGACCGCAGGGAGGAGGGGTATCGGGCGACGTTGACGATGAGTTGCCAGTCAGCAGTCGCAGGCTTCAACCCATCGTTAATTCGTGGCATGATTATTGGCGGAGACATACTGCCAGTGGTGTGATGTCTTAATTCTCGTTGCAAAAGAATACAAGGAAATCTGCAATGGATAATTTTTCGATTCGCGTGGTCATCGTCGACGATCATCCGGCTGTGATTATCGGTATCGAGCAGGAATTGTCGAGCGTAATCAATCTGAAAGTGGTTGGCAGTGCACGCAATTCAACGGAGCTGATTGCATTTCTGGAAAAGAATCAATGTGATGTCTTGATTTCAGACTACTCTATGCCCGGTGGCGAATACGGCGATGGCATTGCCTTGTTTTCATTTATTCAACGACGCTATCCGATGATGAAGATCGTGGTGTTGACCATGCTCGACAGCCCGGCCTTGCTGCGCTCACTTCTGGCGCTCGGTATTTCGTGCATCACCAGCAAGTCGGATGCCGTTTCCTATTTGGTTCCTGCGATTTATGCAGCGCACACGGGAGGGAATTACTTTTCTCCCACGATAAATAATATTAATGAATTGATTGACCGCAAGCGCAATGGTGATGTCGTCGCCAGTGCGCTGACCCAGCGCGAATCGGAAGTAGTGCGTCTTTATGCTTCAGGGCTGACGGTCAATGAAATTGCCGAGCAGCTCAACAGAAGCAAGAAGACTATCAGCACGCAAAAAACCAAGGCGATGGAAAAACTGGGGGTCAAGCAGGATGTGGATCTCATCAGATATGCGATGGAAAACGGGTTTGTGACATCGTCGCCGATGTCTCGGGCTTTTGATGCGGCTGAAGACACCACGAAGTAGTCGCAGTCAATTCAAGCGGCCTTGCCCCTTCCCGTTATGCCGGGCACTTCTGCCGGGTGCATGCAAGTTCTCCGGCTGTAGCGGGATGAGATGGCTGATGGAGCAGTGCTGTCGAGGCGAATGTAAAAGCTATCCGGATGGCCGGGCATATCGGCGCGTCAATCATTTCTTGTGCCGGAATGTTCCTTTGCGCTGGCGTCCGGTCCTCAGCGTCGGGGCCGCAATGATGTAATGCGGCCCGGGGGCGGCGTCGCCGCGCGACTGCCATCAATAATGCATCCGTCACCCATTGTGCTGTCGTCGTCTGTTGCGGTCAGCCTGATTGCCCCGGACTTGAATTCTTCGAAAAACAACCATCTTTCACGGGGCATGCAGTGCCTGCGGGGGAGACATCATGCCTGTCGAAAATGTTCGTCATCCAAGTTGACGGACAACAATGTGCCACGGTGCAATCTCACTCGGCGATGCTGCTTCCGTCAAGTCGATCTGCTGCTGACGTTCATCAGTCTGTTCGTGTTCAAAAAACGGGAAATTTTCATGGAAAATCCGTGTGAATGAGTGGTGTTTTTTCAACAACTTGTTGTCAATTGCACAAATTCCTTCATTTTAGGACCAGGCCTATTTCCGGAGATTTTGCTGGCGAATATTCTGTCGCTAGCTCAACAAATTACTGGGCGCTCCTCCCTTCTTCCGCACCTGCGGAGAAGGTAACGTCAATCTCTAGGAATCTTAAAATGAAAAAGCAAGCACTCATCATCTCGTTGTTGGCAACTATCGGCTTTGCAGGCTCGGCTCAGGCAGCTGACGGCACAATTACTTTCAATGGTCAGCTGACTTCGGTTACTTGCGCTGTGCACGGCGGTTCCGCTGGCGCGGCAAACGGCGACTTCACAGTGTCGCTGCCAACACTGTCGACTACTGCGCTGGCTAGCCAAGGTGCTGTTGCTGGTTCTACCGGTTTCAATATCGTTGTTGGCGGTCCTGGCGACACTGGCTGCACCGATGGAACCCGCGCTTCCGTACATTTCGAAGCATCCAGCCCACTGGTTGATGCTGCCAGCGGCAACCTGAATCTGGCTGCCGGTAGCACCGCCACCAACGTTCAAGTGCAAATCGCCGATGCGGGTGCAGCCAATGCTCCTATCAACCTGTTCACCAACACATCGTCGACTCCGGTCGTGATTGCGAACAACACAGCAGTGCTGCCATTTTCGGCTCAGTACTTCGCTACTGGCGCCGCTACTGCAGGTACTGTCAACAGCAACGTTCAGTACTCGATCGCGTTTAACTGATTGGTTAAATCTGATCAGACTTAAATCGCAATGAAGCAGAGCGATTGAAGCCTTCCGTCCTGCCATGTGGCAGGACGGAATTTGCAAGGATTGAATACAGTTGCTGTTCGAATCCGGTTTTACAAAGAGAAAAAAATGCGCTACTTGAAATGGTGCTTTGCCTTGTTGGTTTTGAGTTTTGCGAGCTTGCTGTCGCTGTCTGCTCACGCCGGCATTATGTTATCTGGTACACGCGTGGTGTACCCCGCGCAACAGCGTGAAGTGAGCATCAAGCTGACCAATGACGATGCTCAGTTTCCCCGTCTGGTCCAGGCGTGGATCGATACCGGGGATGAAAAACTCAGCGCTGAAAAAAGCAATGTGCCGTTCATTCTGACTCCACCTGTTTTTCGTGTCGAGTCTGGCAAGAGCCAGGTCATGCGCATGGTTTATACCAAAGAGCCGCTGGCCACCGATAAAGAAACCTTGTTCTGGCTCAATGTGCTGGAAGTTCCTCCCAGAGTGGGAGGCGAAGAAGATAACCAGTTGCGCTTTGCATTCCGTCTGCGCACCAAGATATTTTTCCGTCCGGCCAATTTGGCGATCAAGCCAGACAACGCGCCTGGGCTGCTTGAGTGGCGTCTGGTAAAAGCGGACGGCGGCCAAGCGTTGCAAGTGCGCAATCCTACGCCGTATTACATCTCGTTCCAAAGTGTGGCGCTGGCCGTGGGCGATAAGCAAATCAAGAGTGACGACTACACGATGGTCGAGCCAGGCGGTGTACAGCATTATTCGCTGAAAAATGCTCCTGCTGCGCCAGGCCCCGGAGCGCACGTCGCGTTTTCCATCGTTGATGACTATGGCGCGTTTGTTCCATTGACCGCTCCGTTGGCTGAGCAGTAAAACGGATTTCAAGTATCCCATGCCGGGATTGCAGGATCCCGCCTCGTCTGACTTTCCACGCTGACATTGTGTCCATGCTTTTTAGCAGGCATTTGGACTTGCGTTTTCAATTTCGAAATAATGATGAACAGATCGCTACATTTTTTGCAACGCAATCCTATTGGTCGCCATGTCGAGGCAGGCGTATTTTTTGAATTGCAGCCGCGCTTGCTCAGCATGCTGATTTCCGGCATGTTCTCGGGCCTGCTCTTTCAAACAAGTACAGCCGTGGCGGCACCTGCCAAACCATTCTCGCTGGCGGCGATGCAATTCGACGCCGGATCCTTTGCACCCGGCATGAATGAACAGGCGGATTTGTCTCGGTTCGATAAAGCCAATATCGTGTTGCCTGGCATTTATCGCGTTGGCGTCTCCGTCAATCAAGGCTGGCAGGGCATGAATGATATTGTGTTCAAAAACTTGCCAAATCAGGAAAGCGCGATGCCCTGTTTTGATCGCGCCATGCTGACCAGGTTTGGGGTGGATTTGAACAAAGTTGCGCGTGGCGACGGTACCCGCAGTGAAGCCGAGGTGGCTGCTCATCAGATTCCTGATGGTCCTCTGTGCGGCGACCTGGGTATCTGGATCGCAGGCGCCACGGTGTCTTTTGACGCCGGTGAACAGACGCTTACCGTCACCGTGCCGCAGATCTTCATGAACCGGTCCGCGCGTGGCTATGTCGATCCTGCTCTGCTCGACAGCGGCGTCACTGCGGCTTTGCTCGGCTATAACTTCAGCTCGTCGGCGGCCACCAGCGGCAACGCCGGATCGCAATCGTATCTGGGCTTGAACGGCGGCATCAATTTGGGCGACTGGCGCCTGCGGCATCAAGGTGCACAAGGCTGGAGTTCGATCACAGGCCGTACGGCTTATCAGAATACCGCTACCTACCTCCAGCGCGATATCAGCGAACTCAGATCGCAACTGGTGCTGGGTGACAGTTTTACTGACGGGCAGATCATGGATAGCGTGCGTCTGCGCGGGATCAAGCTTGCCACCGATGATCGTCAAACGCCGCAATCACAGCAAGGCTACGCGCCGGTAGTGCGCGGCATCGCCGAGAGCAATGCCCGCGTCACCATCAGCCAGAGAGGCTACACCATTTACGAAACAACGGTGGCGCCGGGTCCGTTTGTCATTGACGATCTCTACCCCACCGGTTATGGCGGCGATTTGCTGGTGACCGTGACCGAAACAAGTGGTCGTCAAAGTCAGTTCGTCGTGCCTTATGCCGCAATCCCGCAATTGCTGCGTCCCGGTGCGATCAGATACAGCGTAGCAGTAGGTCAGCTCAGTCAATACAGCAGCGTCAGCAATGCCACGCCATGGGTGATGCAAGGTACTTTGCAGAAGGGGATCAACAATTTCCTCACCGGCTATGGTGGCTTTGCTGCTTCGGAAGGCTATCTGCAATTCAAGGTAGGCTCCGCCGTCAGCACCCCGATCGGGGCGATTGCTGTCGACGCCGCTGTTTCGAACACGAAATTGCAATCCAGCAGTGCTTTGCAAGGGCAAAGCATTCAGATTGCATACAACAAAAATATTCCCGAGACAGGCACCAATTTCGCGCTCGGCGCTTATCGCTTTTCCAGTAGCGGCTATCTGGGGTTGAACGATGCCGTCAGTGTGCGCAGCCTGGCGGCCCGCGGTGAAAACATCAACCAGATCAACCGTCAGCGCAGTCGGCTCGACCTGAATATCAGTCAGGCAGTTGGCCCGGGTTCTCTGTTTCTGTCTGGCAGTTCGGTGCAGTATTGGGGCGGCAACCTCGGTCGTCAGACCTCTTTTTCTGCAGGTTACGGTGCCAATTGGGGCCGGGTGAGCTGGAATCTGTCGGTGCAGCGTACTTTGTCGCAAACAGCGCCGATGACGTCGGATCAGTTGCAGGCACAGCAGATGGCAAACGTGTTCTATGGCGCCGGCTATAACGGTGGCCGCAGCGACAATCGGATCATGCTGTCGTTGTCGATTCCGCTCGGACGAGATTCGAATGCGCCGACGATGAATAGCTATCTGACACGGAATACGGGCTCCAACAGCAGTACCAATATGCAGGTTGGTGTCAACGGTACCGTGGACGAGGCGCGCAAGGTTACCTATGGCGTATCAGGCAGCCGTACCAGCGGTGATGGCGGCACCAGCAATTATTTCAATGCCAACATGGGTTATCAGGCGAGCAGCGCCAACCTGGGTGTCGGCTTCAGCCGGTCTGGCGATAACAGCCAGGTTTCGTTCAATGCCAACGGCGGCATCGTCGCCTATCCCGGCGGCGTATCGCTGTCGCAAACACTGGGCGATGCCGTCGGCATCATTGTTGCGCCGAATGCCGAAGGTGCCGGCATCAGCAGCGCGATCGGGGTCACGGTCGATAGCAGCGGTCATGCCGTGGCACCGTACCTGCGGCCTTATGAGAACAATACGATCGAGATTGATCCCAAGGGTTCGTCCGATGATATCCAGTTCAAGGAAACCAGCAAGACGGTCGCGCCACGTATGGGTTCGGTGGTCATGTATAAATTTGAAACCGATAACAGCCGTGCCGTCACGTTCAAGGTGACACGTCCTGATGGCAGCCCGTTGCCCTTCGCCGCCGAAGTGTTGAACGAACAGCAGCAACCGGTTGGTGTGGTTGGTCAGGGCAGCAAAGCGTTTGTCCGGGGTGTTGCCGATAGCGGCGTGCTGACCGTGAAGTGGGGTGATGCTGCTGACCAGCAGTGCCAAATGACGTACACATTGCCCGAGCCGGTTAAAGGACAAGCAGCCATCAGTTTTATCGAAGGCAGTTGCCAGCAGACCGTGTTGGCGCCGAAGGTGGTGTCACTTTCGGCAGTCTCTGCGGTCAAGGCAGGCAAGGCGTTAAGCAAATAGAAAAATGCAGCGCACCTGCTTCACTTAAGAGCGGCGTGATCAGCATGGAAGGCGAGCCCGGATGTGATGCCTTCCGCTGATGAAGAACTAATGGTGAAGACGGTGGCCAGGTTGAATGTTCATACGATATTCAGGCAGGTGGCCGCAGCGCAGCATGTGAAAGAAAATCGGATTTATTCGTAATAAACGCAATATTGACAGGATGAAGGTGTGTACATGAATATCAGGAATATTTTGTTCGGATTGGCAGGATTGTTCCTGATCTGTGGAGAGAGTCAGGCAGCTTGCTCACTGGTCGGTAACCCCTATGGCGCGAAAAAGGTCCAGTTCAATATCAATATTGGCACGGTGTTCGGTGCCGGTACGGCTCCGGTAGGCGCCGTCCTCGCGTCATACACGCAAACTGCGCCGTCGAAAACGCTCATCAACGCGAGTAACTATCTGGCGTGTCAGCTCAACGATCTGGAAACCTTTACGCCGTCGATGAATGGCGGTGCTCCGGTCGCCGGTTTTCCCAATGTGTACCGCACCAACCTGGCGGGCATCGGCTATCGCCTCACTTATTCGGATGGCGTCACTCTGGCGCCTGCACAATGGCGCAATCCCTACGGAACAGCGGGCAGTACGACCAATGGCGGAGTGATGTATTTCTCTCCGGGGCAGTTCAAATTCGAGCTGATCAAGACCGCAGTTACTGTCGGCTCCGGTCCGCTGAGCGTAGGCGAGTATGGCAGCGATAACGTGCCGGGCTATCAGGCACTGCAGATATATGTCTCCAATGGCGGCTATATCCAAAGCGGCGGCTGCACCGTAGATGTCGATTCCGTCAACAAAGTTGTTTCATTGAACAGCGTCGCCACCAACAAGTTTACCGGCCTGAATTCGGTTCAGGGGAATAAGGCATTCAACCTGAATGTGAGTTGCACCAGCGCGCCGCCAAAGCTGCTGATTCAATTCAATGGAACGGCTGATATTTCAGGTTACGCAGGTACGCTGGCGTTAGGCGGTGGTTCAACGGCGACCGGCGTAGGTATACAAATGCTCCATCAGGCCGGCACACCGGTAAACCTGGGGCAATTTGAAACCCCGGGCATAACGGTAATTTCGGCGGGTACACGCTTCAGTATGGGCTTTTCCGCACAATATATTCAGACCCGGCCAGCCGTGACGCCAGGGAGCGCAAATACCGTTGCTACCTTTACGTTGCAAACGAATTAGCGGGTAGTGCGGATACGGTTAAGTCGTAGTTGAAAATAGTTTGAGCTCGCTGCAGGATTAAGCAAGAATGCTTGTGGAGATGCTGCATCGATGGCAGGGCTGGCGATCAGCCAGTCTGATTGGCGTATGTTGTTGATACGTTACTAATTTACGGGGGGGTAATAAAATGAAGCCGGAATTGACAATTGATGAGGTAAAAAATCAAATGGCGACATTGGTCAGCGAATATATGGGCATTGATCGGGAATTGGTATTGTCAGGAAAGAAATTCGATACCTTGATCGAGCATTTCGATTCGTTGGCGATGGTTGAAATCCAGTTGCTGCTGGAAAAGCATTATGACGTCGAACTGAACTTTGAAGGTGTTGACAAGGAAGCATTTCCGACAGATATCGACGAACTGGCTGATGGTTTTTTACAACAATACCAGCGCCAGAAAAATCAACAGAAAACGGAATTGAAGAAAGAAAAATCGCAGGCATAGACGATGCCCGAAAAATGGAACTGCAAGTTCCAGGGCGGAAAAAGGGGGCTTGAAAATGAATATGCTTGCTGCACGCAGGGTGGTTGTCACCGGCATGGGAGCGGTTACACCGCTAGGCAATAACGTCGACGATTTCTTTGCGAATCTGACTGCGGGTGCCACTGGCATACGCATGGTCAGTGAATTATGCGCGACACGAGGTTTAGGCGTTGTCGATATCGATATGGATGCGCATTTTTCCACATTGGAAAACCGGCAACTTGATCGTGTCAGTCAACTGGCGCTCATCGCCGCCAGGCAAGCCATCGATTCGGCAGGGAGTACGCTCCCGTTGCCGCTCGGTGAGTCAGCGGGGGTTTTCTTTGGCAGTGGAATGGGTGGTGCCCAATCCTTGCAAGAAGGTTTTTTCGATTTTTACAAGATATCGCCGCAGAAGAAAATGCTGATCGTGCTGGCTGCGATGACCCATGCGCCAGCTTCGCACATCGGTTTGCGTTATGGCATACAGGGCGAATCGCAAACCTATTCGTGTGCTTGCTCATCATCAAGCGTGGCGATCGGTGAGGCTTTTCGGCGGATTCGCGACGGCTATCTTGATGTCGCGCTGGCCGGCGGTGCTGAAGCGCTGTTGGTGCCGGCGATCATCCAGTCGTGGATCGATATGAAAGTGTTGTGCAAGGAACCAGGCGATTCGCCGGGCACTGGCTGCCGCCCTTTTAGTGCGGACCGGAGCGGGTTTGCATTGGCGGAAGGCGCTGCGGTATTGGTACTGGAGTCGCTGGAGCATGCGTTGCAGCGTGGTGCCAGGCCAATCGCGGAAATTGTCGGCTATGGGGTCAGCAATGATGCCAAGTCGTTGTCGAAACCGGATTTGAACGGGCAAAAGCTTGCTTTTGGCCGGGCCCTGACGGATGCAGGGATCGCGCCGGAAAAAATCGGCTATATCAATGCGCATGGCACCGCCACCAAAGTCGGCGACGTGGTTGAAACAGCACTGATCAAGGAAATGTTGGGCGAGCATGCCTATCGTATCCCGGTCAGCAGCACCAAGTCGGCACACGGCCATTTGCTGGGTGCCGCAGGCGCGATAGAAATGATTGCGACCATTCTTGCTTTGAAAACGCAGATTGTGCCGCCCACCACGCATTGGTCGCAGGCAGACAGTGCGTGTGATTTGAATTACGTACCACAGCGAGGATTGCCAGTGACTGGTCTTGAATATGCGGTATCAAATTCATTTGCTTTTGGTGGTAGTAATACGGTGCTGGTTGTGAAAAATCATACTTAGATAACATAGGAAATCAAATGAAAATCTTGAAAACACAAGAAGTCCCGGTATGGGAGCCTAGCCAGAAAGTCATCTGCACGGAGCTGTGCCGGATCGGCAGTGTTGACATGGAACTTTGGCGGGCCGATGTGCTGTACAGCAAAGAGAATTTCTCTGAGCGTACTTTGCGTGGCTATCATTTCTGGGGCGTTCCTTATGTACGACTGATGCAGCGATATCCTGTTTTTGCAAAAATCGCACAGATTCCTGTCACCTGGTTTGTCGAAGATATCGCTTACCAAATGGGCATGCGTGCAACAGGAAACCGGAAAGGCTGGATTTTGCGCGAGATATTTTTCAAGCCGTTATGTTCAGTGATCGGTTTGCTGGCAAAAGAGAACAGCTGGAAGACATTGTGGAATGGCAAGTCGGTAAGTCATTGAGCCGGGTTTTCCCAGTCGGTTCGTCGCGCGGCTGGCCGGGAAATTGAAAAGCGGCGGTGCCGGATTTCCTGAAAAGTAAGAGAGTATCAAGCCATGTCGAGGGTAAATGAAATGGCGCCGTCGCTTGCGTAACTACCTGCTCAGACAATGCATTGGTACGCACGCGCAACAGCTCCGTGTTTTGCGTGAGAGCGGATGCCAACGCAACGAAATATGTTGTTATCTTTCTACGGGTCGTCAGTTTCCCTCAACCAACTGACGACCTGGTGTAGTTTTTGCGCAAGCAGAACTGCATTTTTTGCCCCGATCCGTCCCCCCCGGAGCGGGGCTTTTTTGCGCGGTAACTCGTCAATCACTCGGGAAAAGGCCATGTCGATTGCCCCGGATTCCTGCCCGATTGTTTGCGCCGGATGACGTCGTAAGCGGGGAGCAGGTCTGCATGCGAATCTACGGCCGGATGAACCGGCTTTCCGCGCGAGTCAACAATCAAGAAGAAGCAGTTTTCTGCACATCACGTACCGGCTTCAATCGAAGCCGGCGTCATTAAATACTGTCATTCGTTGCTTGATATGTGTCAGTAACTCCTGGACGGCGCGCGTCAACGGGCGTTTGGCTTTTACCAATACCTTGACATGTTGATTGTTCAACAGGGGGTGAGCGAGAGGAATGGCAACCAGCTCTCCTGCGGCAATTTCACGTCTTACCGAGAAATCAGTCAGGAAGGAAATGCCATCGGAAGCCTTCGCGTACTGTTTCAGCATGAGCAGCGTGTTTGATGTAAAAGCGGCCTTGATTGTCAACGCTTCAGCGCAGGCGATATTTTGAACCAGTTGCCCGAGGCCGTAGGAGGTCGGCATCAATCCGCAGGGATATTCAATTGCATCCTGAAGTGAAATGGGGCCAGTGCGTTGCGCAAGGGCATGTCCTGGTCTCATTGCCGCGACGATGCAATGTCGCGAACTGGCATGAGTGTCTATATCGGCACACATGGGCGGATTGTATGCGATGCCGATATGAGCGACGTTTTCCACCACGTTACCGATAATTGCATTGGTTGCCCGGACGTTGGCGACAATCTCGACCTTGGGATAGAGGTGAATGAATTCAGACAATGCTTCATTCAAAAAACTCTCTGCCACGTCTTCACACAGCGAAATTTGAATATGACCATGTTGTATCTCGCGCAGAGTGCGTAGTTGGTCGTCCAGATTTTCTTTTTGCGCGAGACAACTGAGCCAGAACTCGGTCAGAAAATAGGCCGCTTCGGTAGGAATCATGCCTTTGTGATTGCGCTCGAATAACTCGGTGCCGATTTCATTTTCAAGCGTTTGTATCTGTCGGGTAATGACAGACGGTTTGGCATTGAGTTGTTCGGCTGCCCGTCGAATCGATTTATGTTCCTTCACAGCCTCGAAGTACCGCATGCGATTCCTGTTCAAATCCATATTCATTTGCCGCCTCCAAACAATGTACTTTTCAGTATCGGCTGGTCGCCATGGTTTCAATCGGGAGCAGATGACTGCGCGACACCGTAACGCAAAGGCGTTGAGAAAAGCAGCGCTGCGGCCGCCAGATGAACTTTGTTGAGGGGTGCTTCGCTTCTCGGTAGCAACCGATCAGTCATCTTGTTTTCAAAACGATACGGCGCATTCTTGTTTCTTTTTTTTGTCTCCACACCTGATCAATTAATTGTCAGGCATGCCACTTTAAGTATTCATTTCTCAAATAAATATAGGATTAGTCCGAAAGATCGACATGTTGAACAATAAAAATTTCAAAATTTCAATCGTGTCGAATTCTCATCGGCAGCCACGCTTCGGTTCGCCTTCCCGGTGTTGCTTGTTTGGGTAACACCCTCAACAGAAGTAGCTAGCACTGAACCAAAAATATAGTTGTATTATTTTCTTGCCAACAAAAAGCCGCTCAATTCATTGTGACTCCAACGTGAATGCAGTGTGCTTGTGTCATGGCGCAGCGACTGCGCGACGCTTGTTGTTCAACCAGCGAAGTGTTTTGGCGTGGCGGATTTTTCTCTGCAAAAAAAGGAAATCGATTTGGTTTCAGCAGCATGAATCGGGAGGCGTAATGGACAAGGATTCTCGGAACGAAAACGTGTTGGAGCTTCATGCGTTGGATTTTGACGAGGACTTCGCTCTGATTGACGCCGCGATTTGTGAATACGACGCGGTCGGCAATGCGCCGCAGAGAAAAGGCGAGAGCAGTTTTCAATGGAGTTCGATCGAAACCTCCTGTCTCGGGCTTCTGGCGCGGGCGAAGGATATTCGTGTGGCGATCTGGTACATGCGTGCCTGCATGGCGAGAAGAGGAATGGCCGGACTGGCGGAGGGCATCAACGTGCTCGCCGACATCATGAGTTCGCCAGTTGATGAGATTCACCCGCGGGCCTTGCCAGGGGAGTCTCCCCGAGAGATTCATACCTTGCACTTGCGCTGGATATCAGAGCCGCAATTTTTGCATCAGCTCGGCAATGCGAGTTTTGGAACGACAGGTATCTCGCTCAATGCGTTTGTCAGCGGAGAAGGCAGTGCGATTCACGATGATAAGGAGCTCAAGGCGACGGCGCTTGACTTGTTGACGGAAATTCAGGGTGCTTTCCTGAAAATGGATGGCTTGATGATGCTCGCTGAGCAGCATTTCGATGTCTCGGACGTTTTGCAGTTGCTGGGCCGGGCGCTGGCGCGATTGAGCGTCGCTGCTGTCTCTGTCGCGGTTTTCGCCGATGTCGGCACCGGCGAGCCTGGGGGAGTTGTCGCTGTCGAACGCGCAAAAATTGTCGACGGCATAGCTGAAGTGACGACGCGAAAGGGCGTGGAGATAGCGCTGGATCGGATCGTTGAATATTTTCGGATTCATGAGCCGAGTCATCCCGCACCGATTTTCTTGTTGCGCGTTCGACGCATGCTCGGAGCAAGTTTCGAGGAAGTGATGGCAGAACTCTATGCGGAGGGCGGGGCATTGGCTACCCAGATAGATCGCCCCGGCGCTGTCGTCAGGTAATTGATGTTTTTGATCTAGGAGTATGAATAATATGGTGCGTCAAACAGACGGGCAGAAGTTCATCGGGAAAAGCCGTGCTCCCCGGGTGCAGATTGAATACGACGTGGAAATCTACGGTTCCCAGAAAAAGGTCGAATTGCCTTTTGTGGCAGGCGTGATGGCGGATTTGTCCGGCGATAACGTCGCGTCGCTGGGGCCGGTCGAGGAACGCCGGTTTTCGGAAATCGATGTCGAGAATTTTGATGAGCGCATGCAGCAGATCCGGCCGTCGTTGAATTATCACGTGAAAAACGTGCTCACGGACGATGGTACGCTGATTCCAATTGATCTGACGTTCACATCAATGGAGTCTTTCGAACCGGCGGAAGTCGTCAGGCGTATCCCTGAACTGTCGATGTTGCTTGAGGCGCGCAATCGCCTCAAGGAATTGCTGACGTACATGGATGGCAAGGTAGCAGCCGAGGATCTGATCCAGGAATTGCTCAAGAATCCGGACTGGGATGGTCTCAAGGCGGCCGTTTCTGAAGCGGCTCCTGCCGGTACGACGCCAGAGAACCCGGCACCTGGTCAGGAGGGAGAATGAGTATTTCCGGCCAGATTGAATCGGCGCCAGAGCGCGTCGTTGTAGAAGAACGCATTGATGGCGACCTGAAAGACATTCTGCGTCGCTCGTTCCGGCCCAGGACGAATGAAGCCGCTGAGGCGGTCCAGAGTGCCGTCGAGACATTGCTGACGTATGCGCGCGGTAGCCGGGTGGTGATTCGGGAAGACGTTGCGCAGACCGTCGAGCAACTGATTGCGGAACTGGACAAGAAGATTTCCGACCAGTTAACCGAGGTGCTGCACAACAAGCATTTTCAGACGCTGGAAGGTGCGTGGCGCGGTTTGCATTATCTGGTCTCGAACACGGACACCAGCGAAAATCTGAAAATTCGTTACCTGAACATATCGAAGGCAGATCTTGGCAAGACACTGCGACGCTTCAAAGGTGTGGTGTGGGACCAGAGTCCGATTTTCAAGATGGTGTACGAACAAGAATACGGACAGTTTGGCGGCGAGCCGTTTGGCTGTCTGATCGGGGACTATCAGTTCGATCACAGCATGCAGGATGTATCGATCCTGACTGAAATGTCGAAAATCGCGGCCGCTGCGCACGCGCCATTTATCTCCGCAGCCGCACCGGGACTGCTGCAGATGGACAACTGGAACGAATTGTCGAATCCGCGCGATGTGTCCAAGATTTTTACCTCAACCGAATACGCATTCTGGCGTCGCTTGCGGGAAAGCAATGACTCCCGCTATCTGGCGTTGACCCTTCCGCGTTTTCTGGCGCGCGTGCCTTATGGCGCGAAAACGCTACCGGTCGAGGAATTCGGTTTCGAGGAAAAAGTCGATCCTGATTCTTCAAAAGATTTCTGCTGGGCGAATTCTGCCTATGCAATGGGGGCCAATATAACCCGTGCGTTCAAGACGTATGGCTGGTGCACGAAGATACGCGGCATCGAGTCCGGTGGCGCAGTCGAAGTACTGCCCAAGTTCATTTCGCCATCGCAGGACAATGAAGTTGAATTGAGTTGTCCGACGGAAATCGCCATTTCTGACCGTCGCGAGCACGAATTGTCGGAATCCGGCCTGATGCCGCTGGTGTACCGGAAGAACTCTGACACGGCGGCCTTCATCGGCGCGAAAACCGTGCATCGTCCGGCAATCTATGAAGACGACGATGCGACGGCGAATGCCAATCTGTCATCGCGCCTGCCATACATTTTTGCGACCTGCCGTTTTGCGCATTATCTGAAATGCATCGTCCGCGACAAGATCGGTACATTCAAGTCGCGTGAGGATACCCAGCGCTGGCTGAACGACTGGTTGATGAATTATGTCGACGGTGACCCGTCGATTTCGAGCGAGACCACCAAGTCGCGGCGTCCGTTGTCGGCCGCCGAGGTGGTGGTCGACGAAATTCCGGAAAACCCCGGATATTATCGCGCGCAATTTTTCTTGCGCCCTCATTTTCAGTTGGAAGGATTGACCGTGTCCCTCCGACTGGTTTCGAAGCTGCCATCGACCAAGCTGGATGTCGAAAATTGATTTGAGAAGACCGGAGACTTTTCGATTCATGCGACAGATGGTGGATTTCGAAATGTCGTGCAGCGACATCGCAGTGAGTGGCGTTGCGCGACAAGATTGTGTGCACGGTGGACCAGTTGTTTTTTAACCTAATTTAGGAACCTTAGAATGGCAAATGCATTGGTTGATTATTTTCTGCAAATCGATGGCGTTGAAGGCGAGTCGACCGACCAACAGTATCCGGGGCTGATCCAGATCCAGAGCTGGCAATGGGCGGAAGAAAATTCGGGGCGCTGGGGATTCGGCAGTGGCGGCGGTGCTGGCAAGGTCGAGATGAAAGACTTCGAGTTTCGAATGGTGTCGAACAAGGCCTCTCCGAAGCTGTTTCTGATGTGCGCAACCGGTGACCATATCGGCAGCGCCAAGTTGATCTGCCGCAAGTCGGGCAAGGGACAGCAGGAATTTCTTACGATTTCCTTCGCCAGCGGTTTGGTGTCTTCGTTTCGCACGCTTGGCAACATGCCGTTTTCGCTGCTCGGTCATGGCAGTGGTGAAGTCGACAACGTGCTGCCGACGGATGAGATCAAGATCAATTTTGCACAGATCGAATTCGAGTACCGCGAACAGCGCGATGATGGCGCCATGGGAGCGGTCATCAAGGCTGGCTACGATCTCAAGTTGAACGCGCCAATCTGATCCGAGAGAATTTTTCTTTCGAATAAACCATGGAGGTGTCGCGATTCAAGGCGTGACACACGGAAATATGCATGTGAGCGCACATTCACTCTACAACAAGCTGTCGAAACGATTTCACCACGACTCGTTGCGGGAAATCGTTGCGCATCATCTGGTTGAATTGATGAATTGTTCGCTGCGCGGCGGGCGAATCAACGCCTCGGATAGCAGTCCGGTTGCGTATTCGGTATTGAATTACGGTTGCCCGCCGCTGCAAATATCAGGCGGCATTGGCCTCGATCCGGTACATGTGGCGGCGCACATTGGCGAAGTGATACGTCGTTTCGAGCCGCGCGTGGTCAGCACCCGCATCCAGGTGCAACCACGTCTTGATCGCAACCGGGATGTATCGCATACGATGTATTTTGACATTCTGATGACGGCACGCGACGACGGTGCCGAGATCAGGGCAAGTCTTGCGCTCGATTATCTGAACGGGTTCTTCAGTTTGGCTGGCGATTGATGCACAACGAACAATCATGAGTTTCCTGGATCATTACAACGATGAGTTGCGTCAGTTGCGCGAAGCAGGTGCACGATTTTCGAAGGAACATCCACAGGTTGCCTCGGAACTCGGTTTGCATCCGGAGGCGATCACTGATCCGTTCGTTGAGCGGCTGCTTGAAGGCGTTGCCTATCTGTCGGCACGGGTACAGACGCGACTTGATCGCGAATGTGCCGAGTTTGCGCAGCAGGCACTTGGCCGTATCTGCCCGTTGTTCATGGCGGCGACGCCCGTAATCTCGACGTTTGCATTTCACCCGGATCTGGATTCCCCCGATGCGTTCCGGCGCTATACGCTGCCTCGCGGTACGCTGGTGTCGGCCCGCATGCCGGGCCGAAAGCTTCCGGTCACCTTTGCCACGGCCCGCGACGTGACGATGCTGCCTTTGCGCATTGCGAAGGCTGAATGCAGCAGAAGCCTGAATGGATTGCCTTCTCAACTGGCGCAGCAACTTGCTTCATCGCAGGCGGTGTTGCGGTTCCGCTTCGAACTGGAGGGAATGTCAACCATCGCCGAACTGTGCGGCGGCGAGGGAAGCGTCCCGCCGTTGCATCTGAGTCTTGCCGGAGATCTGCCGCGTGCATACGCACTGCATCGGATGTTGCTGACATCGAGCAGCGGGTGGTATGCGCTGGTGCCGACGGCGCACGGCGATGAAGTTCTGAAGTTGCCGCTGACGGGTATCCGCTTGTCCGGTGTAGACGATGCCGAGGCGCTGCTGCCGCCGGACTTCAGTGCTTTGCCAGGTTTGCGGCTGTTGCGGGAATATTTTGCCCAGCCGGCGCGGCTGCTCGGATTCTATCTCGATGTGCTGGCGGCCGTTGCAGAAATCAATCCGTCTGCACGTTCGTTCGAATTGTTTTTTTCATTGCGTGACGTACCGAATTCGCTCGTTGGCGAAGTTGACGCGAATCAATTTCGTCTGTTCGCAACGCCGGTGATTAATTTGTATCCCAAGCGTTTCGATCCGGTGCCGTATGACGCCAATCTGACCGAACAGTGGATACCCGTGGACCGGATGTTGCCTGCCGCGTATTTTCTGTGGGGATTGACGGCCGTGCAGGTATGCGAAAGCAATGGCAAATCACATACGGCACGTTCGGTGCTGGAGACCGCCGGCTATGAAGGCGGAAGTGAAGCAATTCGCTATAGCTTGCGGCGAGAGAGCGGCTTGCTCGCCGACGGCACGCGACGTGATCGTTTCGACCCGCTCGCCAGCCACGATCTGATTGCAGTATCGACGCTGGATGACGCTGTGGAACTGGATGACATTGCATTGATTACTGGCAAGGCGCTGGTGGTCGACCGTGATTGGCGCCCCTCAGCGCTGCTTGATGCTGAACTCAGTTTGCTTGATCCGGTCGCCGTACGCCGCATCGAATGCCTGTGGCCCGGAAGCGCGCCGCGCGGCATGCCATCCGTCGAAATGTGTTGGGATGCAACCTCACATCTGGGGCAAAACCCGCTCGCGCTGCGTGTCGGAAAGGCGCAGAACGTCACCGCGCGGATAGTCGAGCAATTGTTGCTTGCCGCCAATCGTGACGACGCGCTTGACCGTCAGCGGATTGAAAGTCTGCTCTCGGTCCATCTGGAAGCGACGTTTATTGCGGCCGGACGTGCGGTGCCGCGTTCTTTCGTGCAGGCCACGCGCGTCGATATAGATATCGCAGAGTCGGCGCACTCGGACCGCGGCGGCTGGTTGTTTGGACGGTTGCTGGCGCAAGCGCTGGCGGAGGCGGCAACGCTCAACGACGGCATAGAGGTGGGCGTGCGGCTGGACGGCGAGATTGTCAGCACGCATGTGAACACCGGCGCCGGCGAAGGAAGACTGCTGTGATCCTTGCACAGATTCAGCGCGCACTGACGCCGCGTCGCAACTTTTTCGAGTTGATGCGCCGGGTGGAAGTGCTGGAGCGGGAAAGGACCGGCTCCCTGCGACGCATGAGGCGCAGTCCGCCGTGGCTGCGTATCGAGCAATCGGCAGAAATGCATTTTGCGAGCACGGACGTTGCGAGTGTGCGAATCGGACAGACCCGCTTCATTGAAGCGGATGACTATCATCAGGTCAACGTGATTCAGAGACATTTCGGATTGTTCGCACCGTATGGTCCGATGCCGTTGCACGTGACTGAACATGCAATGCAAGAAAAGCGCTTTGAACGCAATGCTGCATTCGAACGTTTTGTCAACGTCATTTGTGGCGATATGGCATGGCTGCATTACTTTGCCTGGTCGTCAATGCATCCGGTGCTTGGATACGAGCGCGCGCGCAATCCTTTCGCCGAGCGGGTAACGGCATTGGCGGATGCCGGTCGCCGGCATGAAGAAGCGACGGCAAGTCATGACGCCCGGGCTTGCCGACGTGCCTTCCCAGGGGTGTACTGCGCTCCTCGGCGGTCGCTGGCCGATTTGCAGCGAATGCTGGTGCGCTACTTTGGTGTGCCGTTCAGGATCACGCCGCGTCACGGACGCTGGATTCCGGTGCCGCTGGCATTGCGCGGCGGGCGCCGGATCGGGGCCAGGATTTGGGATGTCCAGCACTCGATGGAAGTCGTAATCGGCCCGATAGATGCAGCAGAATTTTACCGCTGGCAACGTCGTTCAGCGGCTGCGATGGCGTTATGCGCAGTCGTCACGGATTTTGTCGACGGCAAGATTGATCCGGTGATCAGGGTCCAGGTGCGAACACGCCCTGAAATCGCCGGAAAAATTGGACGCATGCGCCTCGGTGTCGATACATGGTCTCGACCGAATCATGCACTACGTACTTTAACCATCTACGATTTTTTTCGGAACTAGACGTGAATCGCGAACGTATTTTCAATTGCCTTGGTCGCACGGCTTATGCGGCGCTGGTTGATGCCACGACGCTGGGTCGGTCCAGGCACCACACCTTTATCGATCTTGACCACTGGGCTTTGTGTCTGTTGCAGCGTGAGCAGAGTGATTTTTCCAGGCTTTTCGCGGAATGGGGACACGATGTCGACGACGTGAAGCGCCGCCTGGAGAAAGCGCTGGACGGGTTCGACGTAAGCGGAGATTCGCTGCGCGACATATCTGCTTCGCTGGAGCGCAGTGTCGGTCCTGCCGTGATCTGGAGCCAGATTGCGGCACCGTCGGGCAAAGTCCGCTCCGGACATTTGCTGCTCGCGTGGCTTGATGAAGATGTCACACGCCGCTGGCTTCAGCAACGGATCCCGCAAGGCATCACTGCGGCTTCAACCGATGAGGTCGCAAAACGCTACGAAATGCTGGAAGCGAGATGGTCCGAGGCAGCGGAAAATCCGTCGCAAAGCTCTGGTTATTTTCCGGTTGACGAGGCGGGTTCGGATGGTGTGCTTGCCAAGTGGGCAACCTGCCTGACCGACCAGGCTGCGCGTGGCGAACTTGATCCGGTGGTAGGGCGTGATGACGAGTTGCGAATCGTGATTGACATCCTGTCGCGGCGACGTCAGAACAATCCGATCCTGGTCGGTGAGGCTGGCGTGGGGAAGACGGCCGTAGTCGAAGCACTGGCACAGAGAATTCACTCGGGTGCCGTGCCTCCGGGTCTGTTGGGGGCGCAAGTGTGGGCGTTGGATCTGGCGCGTCTGCAGGCCGGGGCAGGGGTCCGCGGCGAATTCGAACAACGGCTGAAGGCGTTGGTTGATGCAGTGATCGCGGCACCGGCGCCGATCATTCTGTTTTGCGATGAAACCCATACGCTGATCGGTGCCGGTGGATCGGCCGGTACCGGTGACGCCGCCAATCTGATCAAGCCGATGCTGGCGCGCGGGCAATTGCGCATGGTGGCGGCGACTACGTGGTCGGAATACAAGCAATATATCGAGCCCGATGCTGCATTTGTCCGGCGCTTTCAGACCGTGGCAGTCGATGAACCGGGTGATGCTGCAGCCATTGACATGCTGCGCACTATCGCACCGCGTTTTGCCGAGCATCATCAGGTACACATCGTCGATGCTGCGCTGCGCAGTGCTGTCGCGCTGTCGAGACGTTATCTTCCGGCCCGGCAACTGCCGGACAAGGCGATCAGTTTGCTGGATACGGCATGCGCGCGGGTCGCGATGAGCCAGAGCTGTGCGCCAGCCGGCCTGGAGCGCCTCGGGCAGCAGGCGATGGCAATCGGGCAGGCTTTGCAGTGGCGGGCTAACGATCGCCGGATGGGTGTTTCAACGCCGGACGATGATGCTGATCTTGAAGCTCAGCGCAATCGCATTGAAGTCGAAGCGGAAACGCTCAAGGGCATTGTTGAAACACAACGCGAGGAAGTGAACTCGTGGCTGGCCCGGATGCGCGCCACGCCGGCTTCAGCTGCAAGCAAATCCGATGATGACGGCACGCTGGCGGCACGTGTCGATGCTGATCATCTGGTGCGGCCCTGGGTCGACGCCCACGTCATCGCCGAAGTTCTGGCAGAGTGGACCGGTGTTCCGGTCACACAACTGGCACAGGACGAAGCACAGCGGATCGTTGATCTGGAGTGTTCGCTGAACACTTGCATCCACGGCCAGTCAGATGGGATACGCGCGATTGTGCAGGCATTGCATGTCTCGCATTCCGGTCTCGGCGATCCGCAGCGCCCGTTGGGCGTCATGTTGCTGGCGGGACCGACAGGTACTGGCAAGAGTCAGGCTGCGGCAAAATTGGCGGAGTTGCTGTTCGGCGGAGAGCGCAACCTCGTACAGTTCAACATGAACGAATTTCAAGAGGCGCACACGGCCTCAACGCTGAAAGGGGCTCCTCCCGGCTACGTTGGATACGGCAAGGGCGGACGCCTGACTGAGGCGATCCGGAAAAAGCCGTATAGCGTCTTGTTGCTCGACGAATTTGACCGGGCACATTCAGACATTCATGAGGTGTTCTATCAGGTCTTCGATCAGGGGTGGATGGAGGATGGCGACGGACGCCGGATCAGTTTTCGCAACAGCTTGATCTTGCTGACGACCAATCTGGGCGATGCGGAGATTGAAGCATCGTGCAAGGCCGATCCGCAGGTGTCGCAGGCCAGCCTGGAGGCACTGGTGCGGGAGCGATTGCAAGGACGTTTTTCTCCGGCACTGCTGGCGCGGATTCAGGTTGTCGTGTTCCGGCCGCTTGATCTTGCGGCGCTGACCGGTATTGCATATCAGGCGCTTGATGAAATTGGCCAGCGACTGGCTCAAAACGGACTTGGCTGGCAGGTCGAAGACAACGTCGCGGATTGGATTGCCAGGGCAATTGCACAACATCCGGCCAACGGCCGCGCAGTACGCGAATTGCTGCGTCAACATGTGCTGCCGGTAGTGGCGCATGGCGTGCTGGTTGCGCGTGCGGAAGGCCGAACGTTACAGACGGTACGGTTGTCCGCGACCGACAGGCTGTTGCTCACACTCGATGATGGAACCGAGCAGGACGAGACCGATGGGGAGTTGATGCCGGTTGGTCTGAATATGCCGGCTGATGCCGGTACGAAGGGAGAACCGGCATGCGTCTGATCGAATTGCGTAGTGATGCGCTGGACTCGGGTTGCATGGCGCTGGCGTTGACGGTGCGAGAGGATTTCTCGCAGGAGCCGTCGTATCGTATTGATGTGTTGAGTCATGATCCGGAATTGGATCTGGATGAACTGCTTGGTACGCCGTTATCGGTTGATATCGATTTGGGTAATGGCGCGGTGCGCACCTTCAGTACCTATGTGTTTGGCGGTTATGACACCGGACAACTGAGCGGGCAATATACCTATACGCTGGACTTGAGAAGCTGGTTGTCGTTCCTGGAAGAAAACCGGAACAGCCGGATTTTTCAAAACCTGACGGTGCCGGAAATCGTCGAACAGGTGTTCGCCGGACATCAACGCAGCGGCTTTCGCTTTGAATTGGAAGGAATGTATGAGCCACGCGAATACTGCGTGCAGTTTCAGGAATCCGACCTGAATTTCGTCAAGCGATTACTGGAAGACGAGGGAATATATTTCTGGATTGCGCACGAATCAGACCGGCATGTTGTCGTGCTGTCAGACACGCAACGCTTCGGTGACCAGGCATCGCCCTATGGCCAGCTCCAGTATTTGCCTGACGGCGAAGAAGCGCGGGCCATCCATGGACGCGAAGGGGTGCAGCGATTACAGCGTACCCGGCGGGTACGGTCGAATAACGTCGCGCTGCGCGATTTCAACTATCTGGTGCCGTCGAACCGCCTGGACAGCGATGCGCAGACGCCATCCGGGCGGGCATTGTCCGGTGTCCAGCTCGAATATTACGACTACGCGACGGGCTATCAGGACGAACAAAACGGCGAACGGCTGGCACGGCTGCGGCTGGATGCGTTTCAGGCAGATGCCCATGTTTTGATCGGCGAGGCCAATGCACGCGGCCTGACGACGGGCCAGGCATTTACGCTGGTAGGTTACCCGGCGTCTACGCGCAATCGCCGTTATTACGTCATCGGCAGCGAATTGTCATTCGTCCAGGATGGACCGGACAGCTCGTCGCAAGGGCGCAATGTCGGCGTCAAATTCAGGGCGTTGGCTGACAATCAGCCATATCGGCCGCTGCTGGTGACGGCGCGACCGCAGGTACCGGGGATTCAGAGCGCAACTGTAGTGGGACCCCTGATTTCCGAGGTATATACAGATAATCTGGGGCGCATCAAGGTGCACTTCCACTGGGATCGCTACAAGACGGTGGAAGCCGACGCTTCATGCTGGATCCGGGTGTCTCAGGCGTGGGCCGGCAAGGGCTGGGGTGTCATCGCCATGCCCCGGGCCGGACAGGAAGTCCTGGTGACGTATGTGGACGGTGACCTTGATCGGCCATTGGTGACCGGTATCGTCTACAACGGCGATAATCCGACACCCTACGACTTGCCGAAGGATGCTCGCTATACGGGGCTGGTATCGCGATCGATCAAGCAGGCAGGACAACCTCAGAATGCCAGTCAGCTCACCTTCGACGACCAGCGTGGCGCGGAGCGCGTGATGATTCATGCCGAGCGCGACATGCAAGAGACCGTCGAGCGTAACAGCTCGAAGGCAGTCGGCCAGGATTCGAGCGTATCGGTGGTCGGCACGTCGACGTCGGTGACGGGGGCGGCGATCAGTTTCAGGGGTATCGCGGTAACCTTTACCGGGCTGTCGGTCAACTTCACCGGATTGTCGGTAAATTTTACCGGCGCCAATTTGTCGTTTACCGGTTCGTCGGTCGGCTTCACCGGCGTCAATACCTCGTTCACCGGTGTCAATACCTCGTTCAACGGCGTCAATACCTCGTTCACCGGCGTCAATACAGGGTTCGTCGGCGTCAACACCTCGTTCACCGGCGTAGCAACCAGTATGACCGGCACCACGACATCGGTGACCGGGGTGTCAACCAGCATGACGGGCATTTCAACCTCGATGACCGACGTCAGCACGTCTGCCACAGGACAGTCGCAAAGCATGACCGGCGTCTCGCTGTCGTTTACCGGGACATCGAACAGCATGACCGGCGCCAGCACATCAGTGGTGGGCTCAACAACCAGTATCGTTGGCACATCGATGTCGAATACGGGCATGTCGACCAGCGTCACCGGTGTTTCCATGTCGACCACGGGATCATCGACAACAATGGTAGGGACGAGCATGTCTACCACAGGCAGCACGACCTCTACTGTCGGTTCAAGCAATTCGACCACCGGCAACAGCACGTCGGTCACCGGTGTCAGCTATTCGTACACCGGTGCCAGTTATTCGGATACCGGTGTGGATCTGAAGAAACTTGGCATGCAAGTGAAAAGCTGATGCCGATGCGTCATATCAAGCCTCAGGCCGCACTTATTGCGACGGCGCGAACCCAGATTGGTGCTACGCCGATGCTGGCGATCAGTATCGGTGTCGGCTTCCGGCTCAGCGATCCGACGATCCTGGTCCATGAAGCGGCAGTCTGGGAGGCGCTGAAGGCGGCGACGCCATCGGTGCCGTTGGCCGAGGTCGCCATGCCGAAGCGTTGCGCGGAGTGGTTGCTGGCCGGCGAATCAGTGCACCGGATAACCGCCGCAGACCATAGAGGCATGGTTGAGTGGAACGCTTCGGTTGAACTCGACGGCGTTCGCAAGACGGTGTCGTGTCGCGTGAAAGCGAACCCCGGGTCGGCACCAGATGCCTTCGCGCGACTCACGATTGATCCGGTGCAGGCGGCCGCGGGCGGGGCCGGAGAAAATCCGTTCGGCATCGTGTCAGGTACGGCGCCATTGCAGCGTGTGGGGGTGCTGGGCGTTGCTCCAGAACCGCTGGCCGCGATGGGGGCGCTCGCAAATGACTGGCCAGAACGCCGGCAATGGATGCCCGCCCGGCCCGGCACGTCTGAGGCAATGGCGCGTGACGGTACGCACATGGGATGGCCTGCCAGTGTCGATCTTCGGTTTTTTCAGCAGGCGGCACCGGATCAATGGTCGCATCGCGAAAGCTGGACACCGGGCGCGCGTTTCGAACTGCGCGGTTTCGGCGAGCATGGCGCAGGGTATAGCGGGTTACTGCCACGTCTTGCCGCAGTCGCGCTGGTCACGCGCACCGACCGCACCGGCGCCGATCAACTTGCGCTCAGGCAACAGACTCTCTGGTTCCTTCCTGATCGTGATATCGGTGTGCTGTGGTGGAATGGCGCAATTGCGACCGCTTACGTTCTTGATGACAGTCCGGCCATGCTGGTCGCTGCATTCAAGGATGCGGAGGAACCATTCGACGTCGACACCTTGATGGCATTTGCCGGGCAGCGTGTGGACTTGAGCTGCATTGATCCGACGCAACAGGCGGATCATCCGTTGATGCCGTCGGTCGACCGGGGCTGGAGTTGGGATCTCATTCTTGATGCGGATGATCACCCTCGTTTTAGTCCTGTACCTTACCATCGCAAGGAAGTCAGAACGCGGCTCGAAGGCCAGCTTATGAGCCTCACCGTGGCACGCGAAGACCAGATCAGGCTGAACGCGTCCGGAGAAAAAATGCAATCCGGTACATTGCCGGCACCGCCGCCTGACGGTCAGGATTGGCGACAACGTTTGAGCGTAGCTGATGCTGCCGGGCTTGCGCGGGTGACCATCCGGGGCGCTGATCTGTCGGCGTTGCGACTTGACGGCTGGTGTTTCGAAGAAGTGCGGTTCGAGCGTTGCCGATTCGATCAGAGCAACTGGCTGAACTGTTCGCTGAGCCAGGTACAGATGGTCGACTGCACATGCGTCGATGCCGCGTTCAACGAGGTGCAATGGCAGGACGGTGCACTGATTCGTTGCGAACTTGCGCGCAGTTCCTGGAACAACGTGACGCTGGAGCGCGTCAACCTGGAGACGTGCCGGCTTGACGACTTTACAGCGACAGCGGGAGCGTGGTCGATGGTGGTCGTGCAGGGCGGCGGCGGTGCGCGTGGTTGCATACAGGATGTGGAATGGCAGGGCGTGTCCTGGAACGACGTCGATGCCTGTCATTGGACCTGGAACCAGGTACGTGCGAAGGGAATCGACCTGGTTGAATGCAAACTGACAGACCTGAAACTGTCGCAATGCACGATGACAAAACTGAGTGTGCTGTTGAGTAATTTATGCCGGAGCACATGGCAACAAACGACGTTGTCGTCGGCAGTATTGTCGTACGGCTCGTCGCTGGAGCACGCGCACCTTACCGATTGCGTGTTCCGGTCGTCGAGCTTTCAGGACTTGCAGGCACTCGGGGTGCAGGTCAATCACTGTTCGTTCATCAAATTCAACGGCCAACACCTGAAGGCAGAGCGGTCGAACTGGACATCGACGTTACTCGACGGCGCGAACATCATGCATGCCTGTCTGGCCGGCGCATCGTTTGACGGCTGTTCGCTGAAAGAGGCGATCCTTTACGGCGCCGACATGCGCGAGACCCGGATGCACGATTGCAATCTGATCCGGGCAAGTACTTCATGGGCCCTGTTGCCACAGTCCGGTGTATGGAGCCGGAACCTCAACACGGGACGAATCGATGTACCCAGGAGGGGCGAATGAATGCCCCCCTGTTGCCGCCGGATGTGCCCGCCTTGCCGTCAGTAATTCGGGGACGGCATTACACGTCGTCGCACAAAAACCTCGATTTGTCCGATACGATTTACGAGGATTGCCATTTCGACCAGCTGCACTGGTCGCGGTGCCGGCTGTCCGGCCTGCGATTCGTCAATTGCCGGTTCGATGCGAATCACTTTGAAGATTGTGACCTGACGCGTCTGGTCTTTGAAAATTGCCAGATCGCCGAGGGGGAATGGGCCGACAGCGTGCTGCGAGGACTATCCTTCACGGGCGGCGAGATTCGCGGCGCCAGATGGCAGGACAGTCTGTTAAAGGACATGGTGCTGGCCAATATCAAAGGTGCGTCGTTGCAGTTCGATGCAGTCCGCGCGGCCCACGTATCGTTCGTGGCGAGCGAACTGACGAAGGTCTCGCTGCGCGGCGCGCGTTGGTCCGATGTGTCGTGGATCGACGTCCAGCTTTCCGAACTGCAAGTCATGGCGGTCGAGCTTGAGAATTTCATCGTTGGTCAGAGTCTTTGCACCGGCGTTGTTCTGACTGATTGCAGCGGCATCAACGTGCGCTGGATAGATTCGAAAATAGAACAGATGACGCTGCAAGCGAGCAAGTTGAAACAGGCCGCCTGGTCACACAGCCACTGGACCGGTGGCAGCATAAACGGGAGCACGTTGCCGTTCGTGAGTTTCGATCACGCGGTACTGACCGACATGACGATCCGGAACTCTGAATTGTTTCAGGCCATGTTCGATCATGCCAATGTCAAAAACTGCGATTTTCAGGCGTTGCGCGCTCCGCGCGTTGCCTTTCGTCATGCCCGACTCGAACGCGTACAGCTCGTGGCTGCGGAATTGCGGGGCATCGATGCTCGCGGTGCTGATTTGTGTGATGTCAATCTGACCGGCAGTGATTGTCGCTCCGGACTGTTGACAGGACAGCCGAGAAATGTCTGGAGCGCTGCCGACACGAAGAATACAAAATTTGATGATGCTGCCCTGGATGACGATGGTCTTTGGCGGCAGCGCATCCAACCAGGAGCAAGAGGAATCTGATGACGAGTGAAATGCAACCGGGCCGGGAAACGAAGGTAAATGAACGCGACAAAGAAATTTCTGCGCCGCTGCTGGCGCTGTTCACAAGGACCGATCATTTGACTATCGGCCGTGTGTGCGGATCGGAGGACCACGGCGTGTGGCGAATTTCTGCACTGCCCGGCGACACGGTGCTGGCCCGCGTCGCGGTCAGTTGTCTGGTCAAACCGCAATTGGACGATCTGGTCCAGTTGTACCAGACGGCAAGAGGGTGCTGGGTACTCGCGATTCTCGAACGAAGCGGTGATGCGGAAGCGGTGGTACTTGATTTCGGTGCTGCCAGCCTTCGCATACAGGCGCACGGCATGCTCCTGCAAGCCAGTGACAGATTGGATTTCGAGGCGGTTCAGATCGCGAGCCGGGCGGATGTGGTTACAGAGGTGGCGGCAGAGCGTTACACCCATGTCCGTGGGACCGACTCCACTCGTGCCGGAAACACGTTCGTCCATACGGAGGGGCATTTGGGGATGCATGCACAAAGCGCTGTGGTGTCGGCCGAAGCGTTGATTAAGATCGACGCCGGACAAATCCACATGGGTTGAACCAGTTTATACATGGAGGTTGTTATGTTTGCCAATTGCTCTGCCGGCGGGATGGCGCAGTCAGATTCCGATGTCTGCAAAACGCCGCCGCTGGCGATCCCGATATCGTATACGAACATCGCGAACAAGCCTGAAGCGGTGCCGAATGTGCCGACTATCATTTACAGCGGCGGGCCGGTGCACAACATGAATACGACTATTCCGATCACGCACAGTGATGAGCCGGGTTCAATGGGCGGGGTCGCATCGGGCACCGTTTCCTCCGAGTCGCGTCATGTGACGGGGTCGGGAAAGGTGTTGATACAAGGTGCGCCGCAGACCAGACTGACCGATACCAATTTGCCGAATAAGCAGAATACGTCGGGTCAGACAGTCACGCCATCCCAGACCATCACGATGACGCTCAGCTGATGAAATATATCCAGACGCTGATTGCATGTCTCGTACTGAGCGTTCTGTCAGCGTGTTCGTCGCTTGGTTCGAAGAATGTCGAGCCGCGCCGGTTGCACGTTACGCTGGTAGGCAGCAATCGGCTCAATCCCGGTGTCAACGGCGATTCGAGACCGGTTCAGTCGTGCATATATATCGTGCGGGTGGCTGATTGGGTGCCGATGGGAAGCAACGATTCGTCGTGCGCCGGACGTGATCAGGATGGTTCCGTGCTTGCCGCTTCTCGTCATGTCATAGCGCCGAATCAGGTTTTGCAATTCTGGATCGAAGTACCGCGCACCGGCGAGATCTGGCTGTTGGCAGACGCGGATTACGCGCAGCGTCCGCCCAATTATGCGCCGCTTCGCGTGCGCATCGATGGCCAGGAAGTGATTCATCTGGCCGTGTTGCTTGAGCGCAGCGGTATCTATAACGCATCGCTGCCGGGCCCCGTGCCGCTCGCACTTGATGCACCTGTAAACATAAACACCAATGCCGTGGCAGTTGAACCAGCCCCCCACGCAACGGGTATAAGGAGACGAAGATAATGAGCAGTTTACCGGTTGGGCCGGTAGCGTGGAGTGATGGAATGTTGATCGAAACTCAGCATTTCCAACAACTGGAACGTTATTTTTCACACCAGGTTGCGTCGCGACTCGGACAAACCGTGAATCACGGCTGGGGTTTTACGCAGCTCGATGTCGATCAGGACGGGCTCGGGCTTGGCAGGCTCGGCCTGCGCAGTGCACGCGGCGTGTTCCAGGATGGCACCGCATTTTCATTGCCATCCCACGATGCATTGCCGTTACCGCTGGGAACCGAACAGGCGCAGGCCGGCGACGTCGCCTGTTTCGCGATTCAGGCTGCGGGCAGCGGCGGCCCTGAGATGGCGTTCGGTGAAGTGACGTCGGCTTCGCGTTACCGTGCTGCGGCCACTGAGGTCCGCGACTTGAGTATCGGCCTCGATGCGCCAGGCACACCGCGCAACCTGACGATTGAAACTGGTCAGTTGATGACGCGACTGTGTTGGCAAAAGCAGCTTCGTACCGACGAGGTGGCGTTACCGATCGCCCGCGTTGCGGGCCGCAGTGCGAGCCGCACGATACTATTGGATCCGCGTTTTATTCCGCCGCTGCTCGACACCCGCACGCATGTGGTGCTGAATTCATTGATCAACGAACTGCAAAGTACGCTGCGGGTACGGTTGGAAAATACGTCCGGACAACGAATCCTGACGGCCGGCGGCGGCATCGCGGATTTTATCGAATTGATGCTGAGACAGGCGATTGCCGAGTACCGCATGCGGCTGGCCAATCTCGATGCGTTCGACCCGTTGCCACCCGTGTTGTTATATCGCGAGCTGATCGGCTTGCTGGGGCGACTGAGCGTGTTGCCCGGTGTTGACGAAGAACTGGCCGGTCGCGAATTTGGCTATCGCCATGACGATTTGCAAAGTTGTTTCGAGCCGCTGGCGACGGCAGTGCGGCACGCACTGGCGCGCGTGATCGAGACACCGGTGTTGCCCCTGCGCTTCGAAGATCGGGGCGATCAGGTCCATATCTGCATGGTCGATCAGCAGTGGAATCTCAGAAAGCTCGTGTTTGCGGTCTCCGCCGCGATGCCGGCCGAAAAACTCCGTCAGTTGCTGCCTCAACAAACCAAGCTGGGCGCGGTTGAGCAAATTCAGAAACTGGTAGATCTGCAATTGCCGGGGGCGCGTCTGATTCCGTTGCCCAATCCACCGCGCCAGATTCCTTATTACGCCCAAAGCACCTACTTCGAAGTCGAATCGAGCGATCCGTTCTGGAAACAGACACTCTCCGGTTCCGCGATGGCGCTGCGCATCGTCGGCGAGTTTCCAGACCTGCGCTTTGAAGCATGGGGCTTGCGAGACGGCAAGGTTGCATGACCACTGACATGAGCTTTTACTAATATGAATTTGCTAAGAAATCTTTCTTCTGCCATCCGGCGTGCGACGTCGGCGTCCCACATGCTCGACCGGGCCGCCTCTAATCCGGATCTGATGACGCGTGCGCCGACGTTGTCATCGCTGGTCAATGCATCGTCAAGTATCGGTACGACCACCAGTGTGGGTGCGACCACGACAGTAAAGGACAACCCTTCTGCGCTTCAGGCCGATACGGTAGTCACTTCACCTGTGGTCTACAGTCAGCAAAGCGAACCGGTAGCCATCCTGAAAGCCGGGCAGCAATCAGCGAACTGGAGCAATCCGTTCGTGTCGCATGCGTTGCCGGCGATTCTGCAATTGTCGCGACATTTGTCGGAAAGTTCGCTCAGTCAGTCGGCCATGCGCACCCAGCTCGGTCTCGAGGTACGGCTTTATCGTGAGCGGCTGGCCAGCTCTGGTTGTGAGTGGGAAAAAATCCGCGACGCGTCTTATTTGTTATGTACCTATTTGGACGAGAATGCCAGCGATGCCGCGCGCGCTGGGTCACTGGTGCTGTACGACGGTGAACGCAGCCTGTTGGTCGAGTTTCACGATGATGCCTGGGGCGGCGAGGATGCATTTTCCGATCTGGCACGCTGGATGAAGACCGAGGATGATTCGTCCGTCGCTTTGCTGTCGTTCTACGAGTTGATTCTCTCACTCGGCTGGCAAGGCCGTTATCGGGTACTGGACCGCGGCGATGTGTTGTTGCGGGACCTGCGTTCGCAATTGCATGTATTGATCTGGCGTCATGTACCACCCGAGCCGTTGGGTACGAAACTGATCACGCTGGCGCGACCGCATCAGCGGTGGTGGACTGTGGCCAGAGCGGGAGCGGTCGCTCTGGCCGCGGTGTTGCTGATCTATGGAATCATCAGCGCTGTACTGAATTCACAAGGCGCACCAATACGCAATGCACTCGCCGCATGGATGCCGCCGACCCGCACCATCAATCTCGCGGAAACGCTGCCACCGCCGCTGCCGCTGCTGCTGTCGGAAGGCTGGCTGACCGCATACAAACATCCCGAAGGCTGGCTGCTTGTGTTTCGCAGCGATGGCGCATTTGACGTCGGCAAGGCCAAAGTGCGCGCCGATTTCGAAGGCAATATTGAACGACTCGGCCTGGCGTTCGCACCGTGGCCAGGCGACCTTGAGGTAATCGGTCACACCGACCGGCAACCGATTCGCACGAGTGAGTTCGCGAATAACCAAGTGTTGTCGGAGGCGCGTGCGCGTACCGTGGCCAACGAGTTGCGCAGGACTGCGTTGCCGGGCGGGGCGCAGGCCCCTGAAAATGCAGTACAGCGAAACATCGGCTTTTCAGGATTGGGTGACACGCAGCCGATGGATCCGGCCCGGACATCGGCCGCCTACGAGAAAAATCGCCGGGTAGATGTCTTGTGGAAAGTGATTCCGGGCGGTGGCAGGCGCACTGAGCGCAACGCTGCCGCCACTACTCCCTACCACGATACGAACGCCATGCCGGACGGTGTGGAGATGACACCGGAAGGACAATCTCCCTATGCAACACAGAAGGTGAAACCATGGTAAGAGCCAGTCTTAGAGTCTTTGTTGCGCTTCTGATTGCAGTGATGATCTGGTGGGTGGGGCCGTTGTTTGCGTTTGGTATTTATCATCCGTTCGCAGGAGTCGTGGTGCGCCAGATCCTGATTGTGCTGGTGCTGGCGTGGGGGCTGTGGCCGACGCTGGGGCGGCTCTGGGCACGGCTCGCCATGAGCCCGCGCCGGGTGCGGATATCGCAGCCGGTGGCGCGGGCCGATATTATCGATGAGCGGCTGCAGGAACTGGGGCGGCAACTGAAGACCCGCTGGGAACGCCAGCCACGCAGCCGCTGGAAGCACTGGATCGGCGTGTTGCGTCGGGAGCATATG
Organism: Herbaspirillum autotrophicum; assembly: GCF_001189915.1. GTDB lineage: Bacteria > Pseudomonadota > Gammaproteobacteria > Burkholderiales > Burkholderiaceae_D > Herbaspirillum > Herbaspirillum autotrophicum. The sequence goes on along the minus strand of NZ_LFLS01000011.1, from coordinate 82,867 downwards.
AGCGCTTTGCCGTGGTACCTCGTGTTGGGTACGGAGGGCAGTGGCAAGACCAACCTGGTGGCGAAGGCAGTGAATGCGGCAGGCTCCGGCGAGGAGCGGGTACTTGCGATCGAACCGTTGAACAGCCGAGGTGCGGATCTCAATGTTCGTATCGCGAACGATGCTGTCTGGTTTGATATCGGTGGGCGCTGGAATCTGCGCGAGGGTATCGACGATGCGTCGCTGGAAGCCTGGAAGAAATTGCTGAAGGGCTTGTACCGTCTTCGCGGAAGCGCGCCAATCAGTGGTGTTGTGCTGTGTGTTGATAGCGGGGTGATGGTTGATGCCCAATTGGAAGCGCGTAAGCGCATGGCTGACGTTGTGCATCGCCGGCTTGCAGACATGCGTGAAATGTTCGGACAGCAGGCGCAGGTATATGTCGCCCTGAACGGTATCGACCGGCTTGATGGCGCGGTCTCGGTGCTGTCGCAACTGGATACCGGCTATTGGGCCAGCGGAATGGGATTCTGCCTGCCTGAGCAGGCGCGCGATGAAAGCGCTGCGGAAACTGGCGCGAGCTGGGACAGTGCGTTGCACGAACTGCAGCGGCGAGTCCAGCAACAGGTGTTGTTCTCCACACCGGCGGTGACTGAGGTCGCCTCGAATTATGCACAATTGCGCTTCGTGGAGACCTTGAGCCAGTTGCACAAAACGCTCTTTGTCTGGTTGCAAATTGCGATTGCACCGGCTGAGTTCAACGTGGCCGCGCGGTTGCGGGGCGTGTGGATAGGATCGATGGCAGAACTGGCCGTGACGCAGTCCGGCGGTACGATGCCGGGTTCGCCAGCACCGACCAGATCGTTGGGGGAACTGTGGACGCCACTTTTCAAACAGGTGGTGCTCGAACGCAATGCGGTGCGACCAAGCGGTAAGCGATCATGGCGCAACCGGGTTGGTCATGGGATACGCGCGATGGCATTGCCGGTTCTTGCCATGTTTCTGCTGCTGTGGTTCGGTTGGGGATACTTCGCCGAGCGCAACTACCTGGAAGATGTCTGGGCGCAGTTCAGTGAGACGAAACGTCTGGCACAGGCGCAGGTGTCGTATGGACCTGATGGCGGCTCACCGCTGCTTGAGGTTGCGGGCCAAATGCGTTATGCGCAGATACAGGCAGAAGAAGCCGGGCGCGGGATGGCGACGCCGTATTTCGAACATGATCGCGTCGCCGATGTTGCGCGTGATACCTACCATCGCCAATTGCAAAAAATGTTGATGCCGGAGCTGCACAATGAAGTCCGGCGTGTATTGCTGGCGCAAGCGGATGGTGCATCAGGCGATGTATACCAGACGCTCAAGGTCTATCTGATGCTGTGCCGACCTGACCGGCGCCACGCTGAAGAAGTCGTGCGCTGGCTGGGGACACGCTGGGATGGTCTTTCCGGCGGACAATACAATGAAGACGATAAGCGCGTATTGCTGGCCCACGTGCGCGAGCTGATCTCTCTGCCAAAACTTCCTGCCACCCCGGAGGACGCCAGCCTGGTGCGTTCGGCGCGTGCGCGGGCAGCACAAATTCCACTTGTTACACGCGTACTGCAGCACATTCGGACGCAAGAGCTGCCTGCCAATGTCAACGATATCTCGCTGTCACGCGCGGCGGGATTTGAATCGGCGATGAGCCTGCGCTTGCGCAGCAATATCCCTTCCACCGATGTTGCGGTATCCGGTTGGTTCACGCGGGCGGGTTATACGGATGTGTTCCTGCCCCGCGTCGAGAAGAGCGCTCGTGCGATGCTTGAAGAGGAGAGCTGGGTGTTGCGCGATGAACAGTTGCGCGGCAACAGCTTTCAAATTGACGGGGTAGTTCAGAAGCTGACCGACTCTACCCGGGCTCAGTTTTTGCAAAATTACATTACCAGTTGGCAGAATTTCCTCAACGATGTGACAGTGCGCAGCGTGACGGGACTTGATGACGCTGCTCAACTGGCGGCGGCGATGATGGATTCGCAGTCGTCGCTGGTGAATTTGTTGCGTTTCGCAGCCCGAGAGACGACGCTTACCGGCGCCAATGATGAAGGCAATATCGATAGCTGGATCGATCGCCAGAAATATCGTTTTGAAAAGGGACGACGTCAGATCGTAGGCGAACTGAGTGGTCAGCATTATCGTACGGTGTTATTGCCGGAACACGTTGTCGAGGAACATTTCCAGGCCATCCGGCAACTGGCGGCACAACTGAATAACCGTAGCGATGCACCGACCAATCCGCTGGCCCGCCTGTTTGAGCCACTGTACCGGCAATTGGGACTGGTCAGTGGTGCACTGCAAGTAGGGCAGGTTCTGCCCGCACAATACGATGTGTTTTCGCGGCTCAAGCAAACCGCTGCGCGCCAGCCGGAACCGGTACGCGGGATCATGTTCGATTTGATCGGCAACGGCAGCACGATGACGACCAAGGAGTCCGGTGCGTTGCTCAATCGGGGCGCCGCCGGCGTAACCTCATCGGTGTGCAGTAATGGTTTCACTGCACGTTATCCGTTTCGCCAGGGTTCGCAGCTCGATGCGGGAGTGGCCGATTTCGAACGATTGTTCAGCGCGCAAGGGCTGATGGCGAGCTATTTTCGCGAGCACCTGGCAGCCCATGTCGATACCTCGGGTACGCCATGGAAGGCGTTGAATTCGAATGGAGGCAACCTCGGCATGGTAAGCCCGGGCGTGTTGTCTTCTTATGAAGCGGCCGATCGCATCCGCAGCGCCATGCTCGATGACGCGGGGCATTTGCGGGTGTCTACGGTGCTGCGTTTCATTGATATGGATTCACAAATATCCGAAGTGCAACTGACGATCGACGGCCAGACGTTGCGGTATGCGCACGGAATGACGTCGCCGCAACGGATTGACTGGAACGGCCAAAGTACAAAGCTCGCGATTCAAATGCAATTGAAATCGGTGGATGGCCGGCTGAGCACGCTTCAGTTCACCGGCCCATGGGCGCTGTTCCGTTTCTTCGACGCGGGACAGGCGGCGGGTGGAACCGCGGACCGTCGCGAAAGACTGTATCAGACGAACATCGGGACGGTTCGGCTGGAGTGGCAGGCGTTAACGGCGCTGTCGCCGATTTGGTCGGGCATGTTGCAGTCGTTCAGATGTCCGTCGTGATGCAGATGGTATCAAAGGCGCCGCCGGCGCTTCAATTAAACTGAAAAGGAGTGGTAATGATTGACCCCAAGGACATGATTGATCCGAAAGAGATTATGGCTGCGTGCAACGAGATGCACGGCTATGGCCAAAGTGCTGGCAGCTCGCTGTCTGAGTCGTTCATCAATGCGATTCCGGACATGTCGGTGGCTTCAACGAGCAACGCCAGCAACATGATCGGGACCGTCCAGCAGGTCGGCAACAAGATGCTGGAACAGATGTCGAATATCAAATCGTCCATTGACAAGCAAGTTGCTGCACATCAGGACGCGCAGAGACGCCAGAAAACCTACGACTTCGACGTCAATATGTCAGATCTGACTCCCACCAATGCGGTCGGTTTCCCTCAGGAATTGCCGGAAAATTTCTTCGCGCCGTTCAAGACCGGAAAGTAACCAGCGCGAATACAGGTGTTGCCATGTCCTCCGGGGCGTGCGCCGATGCCGGCGCTATTGACAAGTTATTTCATTTTCATTTAATGGGAGTTGACGATGGTAAGGAAATTTTTGTGGGCGCTGTTCGCGGTGCTGTTTTCAATGAATGCCAATGCGCAATTCAGCCAGTTGCTTGAGTCGGTCAAGGGGCAGGTGGTGAATTCAGCGCAAAATCAAATCAGTCAGGGAGCGCGTTCGGCGACGAATGAGGCAATACAAGCGGCGCAGTCGCGTACCGGAAAAATAGTCGAGTCGGTACGTTCGTCCGCATCGCAAGACGTGTCGAAAGAGGCACCGAAAGAAGCATCGACGGAGAACCAGGACGTCAAGCCGAAGTAATGTATCTGATGCAGTATGTTTTTCCGCATGCTGCATCAAGTGCCTTGCGCAGATGAATATACAGCCCGCTGATTCATTCGAGCGGGTTTTTTTGTCTGGCGGCAATTCCGGCAGGATGTCGCATGTGGCGGATCAGGGCTGTCATGCCGCCTCCTCTTGAAATATCGCCACCGCATGACCAGATACGGCATCTGGCTATAATGGCTGCACTCCTCACCACCAACGGCTCCCCTCAACATGCTCGTGTTCGACTCTTTGCATTCGGAAATCAGCGCATTGATCGCGCAGTTCCTGCCCCATGACGGCAGTCTGGAGACGGCGATTGACGGTTTGCGGCTGTACCGCAGTTCGGTGCCGACCGAGCCGGTGGCGCTGGAATACAAACCGGGTCTGGCCTTTGTCGCGCAAGGCAGCAAAATCGCGATTCTTGGCACGGAATGTTTCCAGTATGGCGAAGGTGAATATTTGCTGACGTCGATTGGTCTGCCGGTGATGGCGCGGGTTACGGAAGCCAGTGTTGAACGGCCGCATTTGTGCCTGCTGCTCGATATCGATGTCTTGCAACTGACCGAAACCATGAACCAGATTGACAACGCTGCCGTGGCTTCCGAGAAGTCCCAGCGCAGCTTGTCGGTGAACCATTTGCCGCCCTCGTTGATGGACAGTTGCGTGCGTTTGTTGCGCTTGCTGGAGACGCCGTCTGCAATTCCGATTCTGGCGCCGCTCATTCGCAAGGAAATTGCCTATCATTTATTGACCGGAGCCGACAGCGTGCGGCTGCGTCACGTTGCGGCGTCGGAAAGTCAGACCCACCGGATCGGACGTGCGATCAGCTGGATCAAGGAAAATTTTTCCACCCAATTGCGGATTGATGAATTGGCGGCGTACGTCAACATGAGTCCGTCGTCGCTGCACCATCACTTCAAAACCATTACCGCGATGACGCCGATGCAGTACCAGAAAGTACTGCGCCTGCAGAACGCGCGTCAGTTGATGCTGATCGATATGATCGATGCCGGCGCTGCCGGATTTCGGGTCGGGTATGAAAGCCAGTCCCAGTTCAGCCGCGAATACACGCGCCATTTCGGTCAGGCGCCGATGCGTGACGTCGCGCAGGCGCGGGCGCAGTTGCTGGGAGATGTTGCCGCTGCGACGGCAGCGGTGGCGGCAGTTCCCTGAGCTGGCGTTAGCCGCGCAGATAAAAGAAAAAAGCACCCGCGGGTGCTTTTTCTTAGTGAGGATGCTGCGTTATGGCGAGGTGTTACGCCGCCAGTGACTTCATGTCGATGACAAAGCGGTAACGGACATCACTCTTGACGACCCGGTCAAACGCTTCATTGATGGCCTGGATATCGATGATTTCGATGTCCGCGGTGATATTGTGCTTGCCGCAGAAATCCAGCATTTCCTGGGTTTCCTTGATCGAACCGATCATCGAGCCGGCCAGTGTGCGGCGCGCGCCGATCAGGTGGAAGGCATTGACCGGCGGGGTTGCGGCGTCGGGTACGCCGACCAGCGTCATGGTGCCGTCAACCTTAAGCAATTGAAGGTAATCGTTCCAATCAATGGCGGCGCCGACGGTGTTGATGATCAGATCGAACTGGCCAGCGAGTTTGGTGAATGTTTCCTGATCGCTGGTGGCATAGTAACTGGCAGCGCCAAAGCGCAGGCCGTCTTCCTGCTTCGACAGCGACTGGCTCAGCACGGTCACTTCGGCACCCATGGCATGCGCGATCTTCACGCCCATGTGACCCAGACCACCGAGGCCGATAATCGCGACCTTCTTGCCCGGGCCGGCCTTCCAGTGGTTGAGCGGCGAATACAGCGTAATGCCGGCGCACAACAACGGCGCGGCCTTATCCAGCGGCAAGTTGTCCGGAATGGAAAGCACGTAACCTTGCTTGACCACGATGTGATCGGAATAACCACCGTAGGTTGGCGTGACGCCATCGGCTTCAACGCTGTTATAGGTTTGCACCAGGCCCGGCATGTATTGTTCCAGATCAGCGTGGCGGGTACCGCAGGTGGTGCAGGAATCAACGAAGCAGCCGACACCGACACGGTCGCCGACCTTGAATTTCGTGACATCGGCGCCGACCGCGGTCACGATGCCGGCGATTTCATGGCCCGGCACCATCGGAAACATCGCGCCGCCCCATTCATCACGCGCCTGGTGGATATCCGAGTGGCAGACGCCACAGAATTTGATGTCGATGGCCACGTCGTCGGCATTCACTGCGCGACGTTCGAATGAAAAGGGAGCCAGTTTTGCTTTGACGGCTGATGCCGCATATCCGCGTGCGAGTGTCATGGTTGATAGTCCAGTGAGGGTTGAGACAGTGAATACACTGTAACGCATTCACACAATTGGCTTTAGCGCGATCCTCGCGGATATTTGTCTGATACTGCAAATCCCCGGCAAGCCGCCGCGCGCGAAAACAAAAAGCCGCGCTGGCAAGCGCGGCTGTCATTTCAAGATCGCGTTGTTCTTAGTGCATGAACAAAATGATCAGAATGATGAGTGGAATAGGTACGCCGAGTAACCAAAGCAGAATTGCTGGCATGGTGATCTCCTAGGAAATGGTGACATGTTCGGTGGACTCGGTGATGCGCGGTTCCACTTCGGTGAATACAACATGGTCGCGTCGGCGGCCGCCCCAGGTCGCCGAAAAGCTGGCAACAAAGGCACCGCACAACAAGGCCACAAACATCCACAGCGAACCATAAGCGGCTGCCTTGCGCGCGCTGTCGGCGGCTTCCTTGGCTTTCAGGGTGGCGTCGTCGATGTTCTTTTTGTACGTGGCATAGGTGTCAGAGACGCGCTTTTCCGCATCGGCCTGGCTCATGCCTGTGCGTTGCGCCAGCAATTGCGCGACATATTTCTTGTCGCTGTCCGGCAATGCGCCGGTGTGCAATGCATTGGCGAAAATGCGGGTGACCTCTGTCCGTTGGGGCTGCGTGACCGGGGTGCTGCGACCGTCTGCCAGTGGTGCAACTGCGGCAGCGGTGTCAGTGCCGGGTGCTGCCGGTGCGCCGGATGCGGTTGCGGTAGCAGGACGGAACAGCGAGTCAATGAAATAGCCTGATATGCCATCACCGCCACGGCTGTCATTGGCATCGGCCGTCATCGCTGCGCCACCGGCTGCGACTACTGCCGCGCCGGCAGAACCGGCCACTTTGGCGCCGCCCGACAAGACCGCGCCGACCGCGCTGCTAAGCAATGCGGCGGTAGCCAGCGAGGCGACTGCCCATGCCAGAAAGCCGTGCGCGGTATCGCGAAAATACACTTCGTCAGTATGCACGCTGGTCCATTTCACGCGCAGCCGGCCGGCGAGATAACCACCAATGGCGGATGCCGCGATCTGGGTGAAGGCGATCCAGACGATGGTCGAATAGCCGATAGTCTGAGCGCTGAGACCGCTGCCCGACCATGGCGACACCGACGAGAATCCCAGGCCAAAGCCCAGAATGACGAGGATGAACGACAGCGCCGCTGCGGCAAATGCCCCGGCGAGGATGGCGCCCCAGGACACGCCGGAGGCGGCGGATCCGCTCGCCTCTGTGTCAGGTTCATGCAGAGTACGACTTATCATAATGATCTCCTGTTATTGATGCACCATGGAACGGCAGCTCAGTCGCGCACCCTCCGCAACCTGATGATTTACGTCTTGCATCAAGACACACGAAATGTACCGACAGCACTGGCCGCAGACCATAGGACGATGACGTGACATTTTGTAGGACTTGCGGCAAACGCAGCGCCGGTCGCCGCATTTCGTCCGACGGCGCGGCGCGCTTCCTGCGAAGCGGCCGGCAGCGCGCTGGCTGGCGGCATTATCTGTGCTCAATTATTTATGCTCATCTTGCAGCCGATGCCGGAACAAGGCGGCCGTGGCGGCGGTCAGTAGTGAGGTAGCCGTGCCATTCCGTAGCGCGTCGCGGATGCGGGCAGCGCGTGCATGCATGCCAATGCGACAACGCGATATCAGAACAGGGAGCGGCATGAAGACGTTTCATTGCGACAACTGTGCCAGCCAGGTTTTCTTTGAAAACACACTGTGCGAACACTGCGGCTGGTTGCTGGGTTGTCAGCCTGAATTTCAGATCATCAGCAGCTTTGCGCCTGCGGCCGATGTGACCAGCATTGCCGGTGACGGCTCCGGCGCGCAACGTTGGCGCAGTATCAATCCGGTGAACCAGAACCGGCTCTTCCGGCAATGCCGCAACTATGTGCAGGAAGAGGTGTGCAACTGGATGATCGACGATGCGGACGACAACGCGCTGTGTGCATCGTGTCGTCTGACGAGCGTGATTCCTTCGCTGGCGACAGAACAGAACCGCATTCTCTGGAAACGCCTCGAAGTAGCCAAGCGCCGGTTGTTGCATACCCTCTGGACGCTGCAGTTGCAGCCAATGTCGAAACCGGAAGATCCGCGCGCCGGTCTCACGTTCGAATTCCTGGAAGATGTGCCGCATGGTCCGTCGGTATTGACCGGCCATGCCGCAGGCGTGATCACTATCAATGTTGCGGAGGCAGACCCGGCGTACCGGGAACAGATGCGGGCCCAGATGGCGGAACCGTATCGCACCCTGCTCGGACATTTTCGTCACGAAAGCGGGCATTACTATTTTGATCGTTTGATTGCGGGCACTCCCGACATCGATGCATTCCGCCGTCTGTTCGGCGACGAGACCGCGAACTATGGCGACAGCTTGCAGCGGCACTATGACAATGGTCCGCCGCCGGACTGGAATCAACAATTCGTCAGCGTCTACGCCAGCAGCCATCCATGGGAAGACTGGGCGGAAACCTGGGCGCATTACCTGCACATGTTCGATACGCTGGAGACCGCTTATTCCTGCGGTGTGCAACTACGCCCGAAAAATCGCAACGAACAAGCGATGACGATTGACAGCTCGCCGGTCGATGCGCTGTCTTTCGATGAACTCAGCAAGGAATGGTTTGCCCTGACCTATGTACTGAACAGCCTCAACCGCAGTATCGGCATGCCGGATTCGTATCCGTTTACGTTAACCACGCCGGTATTGCTGAAGCTGGCATTTGTGCATGAGGTGGTGATGCGGCAGGCACACCGGGAGCCGGAACCCGGAGCGCAAGCATGAGTTGCCGGACGGTGTTGCGCAAGAAGGCGTGATGCCGGGATTGCTCAGCTTTTTCCGAAGCGGCGCTTGATTGGCGAGGCGCTGGAAACCACCATCAACAGCCGTGCCGTTTTGTTGCCGATATTGCGACCCATGTGCGGTTTTTCGCAATCGAAATGGACACAGTCGCCGCGTTCCAGAACCAGCGTGGCATCGCCGATCTGGAATTCCAGCTTGCCTTCCAGCATGTACAAGACTTCTTCGCCTTCATGCGCCACCAGTACCGGCTGGTTTTCCTGATTGGCCGGAAACTCCAGCTCGAATGCTGCCAGTTGCTGATCGGGCAGGTCGCCGCAGGAGCGGTGAAAGGTATAACCGACTGCCGGCAATGGTGGGCTGTCATTGCGCTCTTTGGCTTTCGACAACACATAATCGGGAACCGCCGGTATCTCGCCGGTGCCGGCCTGAAACAGATCTTGCAGCGACAGGCCGAGATACTTCGAGATGGAAATCAGATTGGCGATGGAGGCACTGGCTTCGCCGCGTTCGAGCTTGGACAGAAAGCCGGTGGACAGACTGGTTTCCGCACTCAATACCTGCAGCGTGATATGGCGTGCGCGGCGGGATTCGCGGATGCGACTGCCAATTTGAATCGCGATCAATTCTGGGTTGTCCATGCTTTGTTTTTATGAGGGATAAAGGCCTGCGCCGGTGCGAGCCTATTGTACCTGTCTTGAAATGCGTCAAACAAAACATGGCAGCCGGCGCACATGTATCTGCGGCGGCTGTCGGCATTGCGGGTACGACAATCAGATGTCGGTACGCTCCAGATCAAGGGCGACACGCTGGTCCATGTTGAAACGCTTGTCGTAGATCGGGCGCCCCTGCGTGGTAGGACCCGGATACTGCACAATGAGCATCATGCCGCCGGTCGCCGTATGCAATTCTTCCTCGCAATGCGGATCGCCGTGAAACAACATGGTGCCCGGTGTGCAGATCTTGCCGCCGATATTGAATTCGCCTTCCAGGATGTACCAGACCTGGGCGAAGTCATGCCGGTGCCACGGATGATGCGCCCCCGGTTCCAGACGCAACAGGCCGGCATTCGGTGCGGTCGGATTTTCCGCCGTCGGGTGAAACAGCATCTTGCCGGTTTCGCCCGGCCAGCGGATGGTTTCCCACTCCATGTCATCGGCGTGGCGTACCAGTGGCGGCGGGTCTTGTTGGTTCGGATTCTTTGCTGCTGCAGTCATTTCAGTCTCCTTCGGAAAATCATTTCTTGATTAGCGTTTGATCAATGGACAATCGCTTTGCGCCAGCGGCTTGAAAATCTTGTCGCCGGGGATGGTGGCGATCACCTTGTAGTAATCCCAGGCGCCTTTGGATTCGGAGGGTTTCTTGACCTCGACCAAAAACATGTCATGCACCATTTGACCGTCTTCCCGCAAATGACCGTTTTGCGCAAACATGTCATTGACCGGCAACTCGCGCATTTTCTTCATCACCGCTGCGGCGTTGTCGGTATTGGCGGCCTTGACTGCTTTCAAGTAGTGCAGCACGGAGGAGTAAACACCGGCCTGCGTCATGGTCGGCATGGCCTTGCGGCGCTGGAAGAATTTTTGTGACCAGGCCCGGGTTTGCTCATTGCGATCCCAGTAGAACGCCGTAATGAAGCGCAATCCTTGTGCCGCCTTGAGCCCCATGCCGTGGATGTCGGTGATGAATACTGCCGGCGCTGCCAGTGCCTGTTTGGCAGTAACGCCAAATTCGCCGGCCTGTTTGATGGCGGTGGTCATGTCGGCGCCGGCACTGGCCAGGCCGATGATGCTGGCCTTGGATGCCTGCGCCTGCAACAGGAAAGAGCTCATGTCGGAGGCATTCAGCGGATGCCGGGCCTCGCCGGCGACCGTGCCGCCGGCGGCCTTGATGGCGTCTTTCATGTCGCTGGCAAAGGCATGCCCGAAAGCATAATCGACGGTCAGCAAGAACCAGGATTTATAGCCTTGTTCAGTCAATACCTTGGCCAGGCCATAACCATTCGTATAGCTGTTGTAGACCCATTGCGCTGAGGTGGCGGTACATGATTTTCCGGTGAAGTCGGAGGAGGCGGCCGCGATCATCGCAATCTTGCCGCGCTCGGCAGCCAGTCCCTGCACCGCAAAGCCGACCGATGAATTCGAGAAGTCGGCAATCATGTCGACGCCATCCTTGTCGAACCAGCCGCGTGCAATCAACGCGCCGACGTCAGCTTTGTTTTGATGGTTGCCGAACACCAGTTCGATTTTCTTGCCGGCCACGCTGCCGCCCATTTCCTCGATGGCCATGCGCGCCGCTTCGACCGAACCTTGTCCGGCCAGATCGGCATACAAGCCGGACTGGTCATTCAGGATCCCGATCTTGACCACGTCGCCCGAGAAGGCTTCGGGCGCCGCATAAGCGTTACCGAACATGCATGTGAGCGCGGCCGTCAGTCCCAGCCATTTGACGGCATTGCGCCATTGGGCCGGTGTTTTCGCTATTGTCAGCGATGGTTTTCTTTGCGTCATTGCGCTTGTCTCCTGTCTTGTTTTGAGGTGTTCTGATTTTTCTGTTGTTTACTATAGTGCAAAATAAATGTTCACTCAATGCAAATTTTGAGGTGGGAGAAAAATGCGGAAGCCGATCTGCCGTTGCCCTGATGGCGCGCCATACAACACCGGCGATGGCGCGCCGTATTTGATGATGGTTCTGCTTGACGCAGAACTAGCATTTGCTCAATAATGAGAATCATTATCAATACATTGTGATTCAGGCAGGAGCATCGCACGGCCATGCGCCGCCTTTTCCGGAGCATCCCTTGCACTTCGCCCGTTCTTCCGATCCCCTTGCGGATCTTTATTGCGCGCATCACGGCTGGCTGCTGGGCTGGTTGAAGCGCAAGCTCAATTGCGCCGAGCAAGCCGCTGATCTGGCGCAAGATACATTTGTCCGGCTGCTGACTTCACCCCACGAACGCCCGATGAGCGAGCCGCGCGCGTACCTGACCACGGTTGCCAAACGGCTGGTGATTGACCATTACCGGCGCCGCTCGCTGGAACAAGCCTGGCTCGACACGCTGGCGCTGATGCCGGAAAATTTCATGCCGGCGCCGGAAGAACGGCTGATCATGCTGGAAACCCTGCATCAGGTAGATACCATGCTGGATGGCTTGCCGCCGCCGGTGCGCAGTGCGTTTCTGCTGGCGCAACTGGAAGGGCTGACGTATGCCGAGATTGCGGTGCGCCTCAATCTCAGTGAGCGCACCATCAAGCGGCACATGGTGCGGGCGCTGGAACAATGCATTCTCTTGATCGCATGAGTCACGTCATCGAGCCCGCCATTACCCCGCGCAGCGCGCGCGCCGCAGCACAATGGCTGATGCGCCTGCATGACGGTGCCCTCAGCGAAACGCAACGGCAGGCATGGATGAACTGGCGCGCCGCCGATCCCGAACATGAAGCCGCCTGGCAACGTGCCGAGCGTGTCAGTAAAACATTGGAGATGGTGCCGCTGGCGCTGGGCATGTCGACACTGGACCGGCCATCGATCCGGCAACGGCGCGCGGCATTGAAAACACTGTGTCTGCTGATCGGGGCCGGCTCGCTCGGTTGGGGCGCGTACGAAGCGACGCCGTGGCGTGAATGGAATGCGCAATGGCGCAGCGCTACCGGCGAAATCCGTCATATCGAACTGGCTGACGGTTCGCGCCTGACGCTCGACAGCGCCAGTGCAGTCGATATCCGTTTTGATCAAGAACTGCGTCTGATCCGCTTGTGGAGCGGCGCGATTCACATCGACACCGCGCCCGATCCGGCACCGCAGCACCGGCCGTTCACGGTAGAGACTGCACATGGCCGGATCCGCGCACTGGGCACGCGCTTCGCGGTACGGCAGGATGCACGCGGTGCGGGTTCACGCACGCATGTGGCGGTGATGTCCGGCGCGGTTGAAATACGTCCGGTCAACCGCGAACGGCCGGTGCAGATCATCAAGGCCGGCTGGCAAAGCAGTTTTGATGAAGATTCCTGCGCTGCCGCCGGTGCCTTGACGCTCAATGCAGAAGCCTGGGTGCAGGGCTTGCTCTATGCCGACGATACGCCGCTTGCCGAATTCCTGACGCAGCTTGCGCGCTATCGTCGCGGCAGCTTGCGTTGTGATGCGGACGTCGCCGATCTGCGGGTATCGGGTGCTTTCCGTCTGCGCGACACCGATGCCGTGCTTCATCTTTTGCAACAATCCCTGCCGGTGCGCGTGCGTTATTTCACGCGTTACTGGGCCAGCGTGGGCGCGCTCTGAACCATTCAGGAAATTTCACGGAAATTCAACCGTCGCTGTCCCTTTTTGCCGGCCGCTTCGTCAATGTCATGAGAACCAGAATAATTTGACGAATCGAAAGGGAAGCGCAGCATGACACCGAAACACCCGGGGCCAGTCCTCGTCCGCGCACCACGCGCGCCGTATTGTTCCGCCCGCCACCGGAGCGGGGCACTGGCATTGATGCTGGCCACCGCTTGCAGCAGCGTGCTGGCCCAACAGCCGGGCGCGGCGCGCGCCGTGGAGAGCCGCAGCAGCGAGCGCCTGTATCAGATCGCGGCCGGCCCGTTGTCCGCGTCATTGCCGGCATTTGCGGCGCAGGCCGGCATCAGTGTGTCGGCACCCTCGGCGCTGCTGGCCGGAAAACAGGGGCGGGCGCTGCAAGGCAAGCTTGGGGTTGATCAGGCGTTTGTCTCTCTGCTGGAAGGCACCGGCCTGCAAGCCGTGCATCAGGGCAATGGCGATTACATCTTGCGCGAACGGGATGTCGTTCCTGCGGCAGGCAACAACGACAAGCTGCCGGCGGTAGTGGTGACTGCCGGCGTTGAGCGCAGCGCCGTGACCGAAGGCAGTGGTTCCTACACCACCGGCTCCATGAGTACCGCAACCGGTTTGGGCTTGAGCATGCGCGACACGCCGCAATCGGTTTCCGTCGTCACCCGTCAGCGCATGGAAGACGAGCGCCTGCAAACGCTGGATGATGTCTTGCGCGCCACCACCGGCCTGACTTCAACCTATAACGGCAGCGGCCGCGCCCTGTGGTACGCCCGTGGTGAACGGATTCAGAGCTTGCAGATTGACGGTTTGCCGCTGAGCATTTCGGATGGTTTTTCTACCGATTCGTTGTCATTGCCGGCGACCGTGCTGTATGACCATATCGAAATCGTGCGCGGTGCCAACGGCCTGATGCAGGGTTCCGGCAACCCCTCGGCAGCGGTCAATATGGTGCGCAAGCGTCCCACGCGCGAGAAGCAGGTAGCCGTGGAACTGAGCGCCGGTTCCTGGTCCACGTATGCGGCCCAGATCGACGCCGGCGGCCCGCTCAATGAAGCCGGCACCTTGCGTGCGCGCGGCGTGCTGTATGGTACTGACGGTAACAGTTATCAGCAAGACAGCAGCAAGGACAACAAGTTGGGATACGGCATTCTGGAAGCCGACCTCACGCCCGACACCATGCTCACCGCCGGCCTGGTCTTGCAGAACGAGCGCAACCGAGGCTATGACTGGGGCGGCTTGCCGACCCGCATCGACGGATCGTTCTATCCGTTTTCTGCATCCACGACCTTGATTCCGGACTGGACCTTCCTCAACAAGAGAAATCAGCAAGTCTTTGCCGAACTGACGCACCAATTCAACGATGACTGGAAGCTGACCTTTTCTGCCAACAAGATTTCAGCCAAGGCTGCCATGATGGGCCGTTCGCTGGTGCATACCAATGCGGTCAACGATCAGCTGAGCATCAGCAATACCGATCTGCGCTATACCGATGAGCGGGAAAATTTCGGACTCCATCTGCAAGGTGCCTACGAGTTGCTGGGCCGGCGTCATGAGCTGATGGTCGGCGCCAATGTCCAGCATACCGACTGGTACTACTGGTCTGCGGGCATCGGTGTGCGTACCCCGTTCGATCCGTGGAACTTCAATTTATCCGGTCTGCCGTATCCGACAGCCATCAGGTCCACCAGCTATGAAAGCAGCCGCCGCAAGGACACCGGCGTTTACATGGCGACTCGTTTCGATCTGCCTTTTTCTACCAAATTGATTCTGGGCGGACGTTTCAGTTGGGTCGACTATGTCTCAAAGACTTCGTGGTCGTCCGCCAGTTACAAAGCGACGCGCGAATTCACGCCGTATGCCGGTCTGGTCCACGAACTCAGCCCGACTACTTCGGCCTATGCCAGTTACACGGAAATCTTCCAGCCGCAAAGTCAGCGCGATGTGACCGGGCAATTGCTACCGCCGGTCACCGGCAGCAATTATGAACTGGGGGTCAAGGGCGAATTCTTTGGCGGCAAGCTCAATGCGTCGGCGGCGCTGTTTCAAACGGTGCAAAACAATCTGCCCAAGGGAGTCGCCAACAATACCAATTGTTTCAGCATGACAATGACGTGCTATGAGGCGTCCGACAAGGTGCGCAATCGCGGTCTGGAATTCGATATCTCAGGAGAGTTGTTGCCGGGCTGGAGCATCGCTGCCGGCTATACCTACAACGTCTCGAAGTATGCCGCCGGCGGCAGCGTCGACAAGGACTACAACACGTACTTGCCGCGCCATCTGGTCAAGCTGGCGACGACATGGCAATTGCCCGGCGCCATGCAGGCCTGGAAGGTCGGCGCCAACATGCAAGCGCAAAGTTCGATTTACCAGGACCAGACCACCACCGGCTATCAGTCATATAACTATGGCGCGATACCTTATCGGGTCGAACAAAAGGCATATCAGGTGTATGGCTTGATGGCGTCTTATCAGTTTGATCGCAGCACGGAAGTCCAGTTGAATCTGAACAATGTATTCAACAAGCTGTATTACTCCACCATCGGCGGTACCAACTGGGGCAACCATATCGGCACGCCGCGCAATGGCGCGGTGACCTTGCGTATGAAGTTCTGATCTTGAACGCGCACCGGATGCAGACTGCATCCGGTGCTGTTGCCGGTAGGCCCGGAGTGTGGTTCAAAACAAATCGGGCGTGCCGCATTCCAGCGACAGCAACTTTCTCTTGATCGGCAAGCCGCCGGCAAATCCGGTCAGTGCGCCCGACATGCCGACCACCCGATGGCACGGCGCGATGATGGAAATCGGATTGCGGCCATTGGCAGCACCCACTGCGCGCACCGCCTTGGGTCTGCCGATTTGCCAGGCTATGTCGCTGTAGGTTCTGGTTTCGCCGAGCGGAATGGTCAGCAATGCATTCCACACTTGCTTCTGGAATTCGGTGCCGGAAAATTCCAGTTCCAGATCGAATTGCTGTCTGGTGCCGGCAAAGTATTCGCGCAACTGCCGCTCGGTTTCGTACAGCACGACGCTGTCCGGATCTTCGGTCATGGGGCCGAGCCGTACCCGGTCGGGTTTGTCGTGCTCCCACAAAATTGCCGCCAGGCGCTGGCCGTTTGCCACCAGTTTGAGCTTGCCGACCGGCGTGTCGGCGGTCTTGAATACATAGGTCATTTACTTGTTCCGGAAATCGCAGACGATGGTCATGTCTGATGTTGCCGCAGCGCTTGCCGGATGGCACTGGCGCTGCCTGTTTACGGTGAGAATATACGCCATCCGCAACAGGTTTGCCGAAGCATGCGGGTCAGCCTTGCAGCCGCTGTCATTTTCTCGTGATGGCTTGCCAGCCATCCATCTTGCAGGAACAGCGGCAAACCGTGCACCTGCTGCACGCCGGGAATTTCCTCCGTCATACAGATGATCACCGGCTCGTTGTTATGTGTTGATGGTCATCGTCGTTTCCACAATCCCGCTATCTCTCCCGGCAGCTAAATGCGTTGAAGTAAATCGAATACATGCGGGTTTTGCAGATCGCATGTCGGTTTTGAGAGTTTTCTTACTTCGCTCTTGTGGATGCGGGTCTACATTCATTCTCATCATGAGATTGTTAAAAAAACAATATTGATTGATCAAATGCGTTCATCCGTATTCCGGTCCGGTTGCTGATGGGCTCGCTCAGCGGGAGGTAACAGTAGTTCTTGAACAGGGAGTCGTGCAATGCCGTCACGGAAGTTGCCTTTTCTGCTGGTGATGTTTGTCGTAAGCCACGCGCACACGCTGGCCCAGGGCCTGACGCCCGGTGCGGTGGCCGTGCCTTATTCGCAGGCGCGGCATGACGCACTGATCAAGCAGTATCGAAATGGAGAACGGGAGGCGGCCTTGTCTTCATTGTCGGCCTGGGTGTCCGGCGACGCCAGGCATCAGCTCAGCGCGGCGCAGAGCGTCAGAGTGCTGGCCGATTATCTGGTGTGGCAGCAAGAGCAGGGACATGCAGCAGCCGCGATAGCGGTGATCCAAACCATCGCGCCGGAGCAATTGCCGGACTACGCTCTTGATGCCCTGTTCAGCGCGGCGCGCGCACTGCGTCAGGTAACGCTGGAAGCGATGGTGGTACAGGTGTTGATGCGGCGACATCCGATGGCATTCGATGCCCGGCTCAAACAGACATACTGGCTGATCGATAGTAGCCAACTGCCGGCGGCTGAAGCCGGCTTGCCGGCGTTGCGCCAGATCGCCGCCGGTACAGTGCAGCAAGTGCAGGTGCTGGAAGCCGAAGCGTTGCTGGCCGAGACGCGTGAAAAATGGATTGCAGCGATTGATCTCTACGCCAGGGCGCTGGCGCTGGCGCCGCACAGGAAGGACTTGCAACGTCAGCGATTGTTTTTGTTGTCACGTACCGGTGCCGCGACATTTGCGCTGGAACAGGCACGCAGCGGACAGGCCGCCGCCGGGCCGCTGTTTACGCCTGAAGAAATGCGGCAACTGGAACAACGCGCGATCAGTGACGAATTGAAATGGGCACTGCGCGACCGTGAGGTATTTGGCGACGAGCGCAGATTCGATGCGCTGACAACCGTGTTGCTGAAAATAGAGCACTTGCGGAACGCGCTTGCGGATGTCCCGCAGATGCGTGAGCTGCGCGCCAGTCTCGACAATGATTATCTGGTCGCTCTGGTGGCGCGGGGGCGCAATGATCAGGCAATTGCACTGTTTCATGAACGACAGCGCCAAGGCATCCGCTTTCCTTATTATGTTCTTGCGGCTGTCGCCGATGCCTGCGCTCAGGAACGTGATTCCAGGCAGGCCGTGCAATTGTATGAACAGGCATTGAAGGAAGGCGGAAACCACCTGCGCATGCCAAGCGAGGCGCACATTGGTTTGTTTTATGCCTACCTCGATACCGGTCGTTTCAGATCGGCCGAACAGTTGTTGGTCGAACTGGAAGCGGCGACACCATTACGCAACAATCTGGGCAAGCCGAATCCGGAATATCTGGCGATTCAGTCCCTGCAAGCCAGATATCTCTTGTATACCGAGCGCGAAAAATTGGCGCTTGAGCGTTTTGAAATTCTGCATGACGTGGCGCCATTCAATGAGGATTTCTCGCTAGGCCTGGCGCAGGCGCTCGGACAACGCGGGCAAATGGATGCTTCGCTGAGCTTGCTGCAAGCGATCCTGACCGACAGGCCGACCTCGCTGGATGCGCGAGCAAGTTATGCCAGTGCCTTGCTGGCGGCCAACCGGATTGGTGAAGGCAGCAGGCTGGTGGCGCAACTGCAACGGGAGTTTCCCGAGGCGGCGATGGTGCAGCGTCTGGTGCGTGCCAACGATGCGTTGCGCGGACCGTCGGTGGAAATCGCATCAAGTGCAGGCCGCAGCAGCAGCGGCGGCGGCAGTGTGGCCAACAGCGAACAACGCATCGCAGTGCGCGGCAATTCGGCATTGTTCAATGATCAGTGGCGCGTCCATGCGCAGAAAATCTTTGTCCATGCCAACACCGATCAGGGAAATATCAGCCGGCAGCGCAGTGAAGCCGGCATATCATGGCTCAACGAACGCTGGAAAATCGGCGCTGGTCTGCACCATACCGCGCAGGCCAGTCTCGCCGCAGGTGCCACGGCCGCGCTCACTTATCGTATTGATGATCAGTGGCGCTGGAGTGCTTTTGCGGACAGCAACAGCATCAATCTTTCTGCCAAGGCATATGCCGATGGCGTCCGCGGCAGCGAGTACAACACCGGCATCGTCTATGTCGTCAATGAAAGTCGCCAGTTTGACACCCTTTATCAGCATATCGGTTTTTCAGATGGCAATCGTCGTCACGCGCTTTCGCTGAGCTGGAGCGAGCGCTGGTACAGCAGTCCGCGCGCGCAATTCGCAACCACGCTGAGCATGGCGGCGGCGCTCAACGGCGAGCGCCCGGCGGCCTATTTCAATCCTCGTACAGATGCGTCTCTGGAGCAGGTCAGCCGTTTTCAGTGGCTGACCTGGAAACGGGATGAGCGACGTCTGACACAACGCATTTACGGCACGCTTGGCTGGTATCGGCAGGCCGGCCAGGATGGCCGGCCATTATGGGGCATCCGCTACGAACATGAATGGCAACTCGGTGAACGACTGGCGCTGACCTATGGCGCCGGCCTCGCGGCGCATCCCTACGATGGGGTCAGCGACCGCCGCAGCTATGGCTATTTGAACTTGTCTGTTCCGTTTGACTAAGGAGACGCTGTGCTGATATTGATCTGGTTGATAAGGCGCTGCATCATGGTGCCGGTGTGGATGCTGGTCCTAGGCGGCATGCTGTCGGCGGCGCAGGCAGCATCGTTGCCGCAAGCTGATCCCGATGATGGCAAGACCTTCCGCGTTTTTGCGTTTCATGACATACGTGAAAATGTACGGGCCACGTTTGATACTGACCCGGAAGAACTGGCGGTCGATCAGAGCGTGTTGATGAACTTCTTTTCCTGGCTCAGGGACAACGGCTATCACCCGGTTACGCTGGATCAGATCCGGGCTTCCCGGAACGGCGGCGCGCCGTTGCCGGGAAAGCCGGTGTTGCTGGTGTTCGATGACGGTTATCAGAGTTTTTACAGCAAAGTATTTCCTCTGCTGAAGCTGTTTCGGTTTCCGGCCATCTTCGCGCTGGTGACGGAGTGGCTGGAGGTGCCTGGCGGCCAGCGGGTCATGTCATACGGGAAGACCGGCGTGCCGCGCGAAAAATTCCTGAGCTGGTCGGAGATCACTGAAATGTCTGCTTCCGGACTGGCTGAATTTGCCACGCATACCCATGCATTGCATAAAGGCACGGTGGCAAATCCACAAGGTAATGAAATACCGGCAGTCGTGACGCATCGCTATGATTCCCGCACCGCCACCTATGAAAGCGACGCCGCGTATCAGCAGCGTCTGATTGCTGATTTGCAACTGGGAAAGCAGTTGATCGAGAAGCACACCGGCGTGCCGGTGCGCGCGGTGGTCTGGCCCTACGGCGCGTATAACAATACGGCGCTGGCGGCTGCTGATGCTGTCGGTCTGCCGTTCGCCATGTCGCTTGAGAGCGGGCCGAATTCGCCGGATGTACCCTTGAACCGGATCCGGCGCGGATTGGTTTCGTTCGACGCGCTGGCGCCCGATTATTTATATTATTTGCGCACACCGGCCGGTTTTGATGGCGATGTGCGTCCGGTCAACCGCGTGATGCACGTCGATCTGGATTATGTTTATGATCCGGACCCCAAGCAGCAGGAAGAAAATCTGTCGCTCTTGCTGGAGCGGGTCAAGAAGATCAGTCCCACCAGCGTATTCCTGCAAGCGTATGCCGATCCGGATGGCGATGGCGTCGCCGATTCGGTCTACTTTCCCAATCGTCATTTGCCGCTGCGGGCAGACCTGTTCAGCCGGGTCGCCTGGCAATTGATGACGCGCTCAGGGGTCAAGGTGTATGCATGGATGCCGGTCATGGCATTCCGCTTGCCGTCGAAAAATCCGCTGGCGGGCTCGGTAGTCAAGATGGGTGCAGGCGCACCGGCAGCGGCATATGCAGATCGTTACCATCGCCTCACGCCATTCGATCCTCAGGTACGCGACCTGATTCGGGAGATCTACGAAGACCTTGGCAAATATGCGCGCTTCAATGGCGTTCTGTTTCATGACGATGCCACGCTCAATGATTATGAAGATGCCAGTCACGCTGCGTTGCAGGTCTATCAGTCATGGGGTTTGCCATCCGATATCGAAGCGATCCGGCGGTCGCCGGTACTGGCGGATCGCTGGTCGGATCTGAAGACGCGGTATCTGACCGATTTCACGCATGAACTGGTCGCGGTGTTGAAAACCGCCCAGCCAGCGCTGATGACCGCCCGCAACATGTATGCGGCGCCGCTGATGGAACCGGAATCGGAGCATTGGTTCGCCCAGAATTACCAGCAATTTCTGCACAGCTACGACTATACCGCGGTGATGGCGATGCCCTATATGGAGCGGGTTGCAGAGCCTCTGCCGTGGCTCAGGGAACTGGCGCGGCGGGTGGCGGCAACGCCCGGCGGACTGGATGGCACGATCTTCGAACTGCAGGCATTCGACTGGAATGTCCGAAAGCCCGTGGCCGATGCAACTCTGGAAAAACAGTTTTCGCTGTTGCGCAGTATGGGCGTGCGACATCTGGCGTACTACCCGGATGACTTTCTGGAAAATCAGCCTGATCTGGGGTTGGTGAAAAGGACGCTGTCCAAGCAAAGTTTTCTGGAATCAGTCCCGGGCAAAGTCGAGGGAACTGAAGTCAGGGGGCGCAAACCCTCCCGGGGAGTGGAAAAATGACGCTCGCCATCTGGTGGTTGCTATGCCTGGATATATTGTTCGACTTTGTTTTTTTCTATCCGTTTTTCATGGCTTATGTATGGATGGCCGGAGGGGTAGTGCACTTTTTCCTGTTCGAGTGGCGTCAGAGGGATACGCGCGATGCGCTGGAATTGCTGGCAGATTTACCGCGGGTCAGCATCCTGGTTCCCTGTTTCAATGAAGGTGACAATGTCCGGGAAGTCATCGGTCATCTGATGCAACTGGAATATCCCAATTATGAAGTGATTGCGATCAACGACGGCAGTACTGATGACACTGGCGCGCAACTGGATGAGATGGCGCGCCGGTTTCCCCTGCTGCGGGTGATTCATCAGAACGTCAATCAGGGTAAAGCGGTAGGACTGACGACGGCAACCATTCTGGCGCAGGGCGAGTTCATTCTGGGTATTGACGGCGATGCCATTCTTGATGTGAAGGCCATCGGCTGGATGCTGCGGCATTTTCTGCGGCATGACGACATTGCTGCGGTCACCGGCAATCCGCGCATCCGCACGCGATCGACCTTGCTGGGCCGCATGCAGGTAGGAGAATTTTCTTCATTCATCGGTTTGATCAAACGCACCCAGCAATTGTATGGACGCCTGTTCAGTGTCTCCGGCGTGATCGTCATGTTCCGGCGCAAGGCGTTGCTGGATGTCGGCTTCTGGAGTACCGACATGCTGACTGAAGATATTGATATCAGTTGGAAATTGCAGGTTGCCGGATGGCGCATCCGTTACGAACCGCATGCGCTGTGCTGGATTCTGATGCCGGAAACGATCAGAGGTTTGTACAAGCAGCGCTTGCGCTGGGCCATGGGCGGGATTCAGACCTTGTTGAAATATTCGTCAAACATGCGTCATCTTTCGCAGCGTCGCATGTGGCCGATTTATGGCGAGTATCTCCTCAGCGTGTTCTGGTCGTACTCGATGGTGCTGGCACTGGTGCTGGCCTTGCTCAAATCCCTCGGGCTGGTGCCGCACACGCTGGATACCGCGCTGATTCCGGAATGGAGCGGCTTGCTGTTGATCTTTACCTGTTTTCTGCAATTGATGATCGGGTTGCTGATTGATTACCGCTATGACTGTCATTTGCTGCGCTATTTTCTGTGGACCATCTGGTATCCGCTGGCGTTCTGGATGATCAATCTGATCACGACCGTCATGGCGGTGCCATCGGTGTTGTTGCGTCGGCGCGGAGCACGCGCTGTTTGGGTCAGTCCGGATCGGGGAGTAAAGCATGACTAATACGACAAATGCACGACAATCAGCCGATCAGGTGATGGCGGCTTACATTATCGATATCAGTTATCAGCCTTTCGACATATCGGCGCGCGCCGGCAAGAGAAACGCTGCGGTATTGAAGCTGCTCTGGTTTCGTCTGCTCAGGCCGCTGTTGGTATTGCTGACCTGGGCCGTACTGGGCGGGTATGCTCATCGATGCTTCCTGAAGCTGGAGACGATTCATGTCTCCCTGTTGGTTGTGGTGTGTCAGGTCGGCCTGGGTTTGTTTCTGATTCTGCTGGCGCTGCTGGGTGCACAACTGATTTTCGATAGCCGCGACACGCCGCCGGCGCAGCCTGACGAAGATCCGGATTACATCGTCAGCATCCGCAAGAATTTGCTGGCGACGGTTCCCGATCCGGACAGCATCATGGAGATCGCGGCATACGCAGAACTTGATCGTCAGCTATTGTCCACCTGGCAAAACGACCGCAGCCTGGTGGCCTATCACGATGAACACGGACACTTCCGTTCAGCGGCGATTCGTATCTGAGAAGGCGCGTTTCTGATCGCGTGCTGCTAATACGTGCTGATACTGGCCAGCGATTTTTTCAGGTTGTCGAGCGGGCCGATCAAGCGTCCCGGCTGCAAGTCATGCACCAGCCACAAGGCTGAGCTGGCGTGCAGGGCGGGCACCGAGACCACTTTCAACTGGCGTCGGAATGCACTGCGGGAAAATGCCCCGGCCGTCACGATGCCAAGTCCGAGGCCGCGGCTGACCAGTGACATTTGCAGTTCGGCGCCGAATGCTTCCACTGCAATCTCCAGCGGTAAATCAGCGTCAGTAAATTTGCGGCGCAGCGCACCGCGCATGGCACAGCCATCCTGATTCAGGATCCACGGATGGCGCGACAAGGCATCCAGACCGATATCGTGATCGGGAATGTCCAGCTGTTCGGATGCCACCACCAGCAACGCTTGCTGGGCCAGCTTGTGCCCGGCCAGCCGTTCGCCCGGTTGGGCATCATCTTGCATGATCACCACGGCGGCATCGACGACATTCTCTTGCACCTGCGTCAGCAACACCGGCGACCACGCCGAGCTGACTTTCAGGCCCAGCCGCGGATAGGCGGCCAACAGATTGTTGATGGGTTCAGACAGCACCAGTTCCGACAATATCGATGGCACGCCCAGCCGCAACGAGCCGGTAAACTCCCTTTTTTCATCGGTGCTGCGGACCAGTTCATCCACCGAGCGCAAGACCCGCTGACCGAGCGCGTAGACATCGCGTCCCTCGACGGTCGGCTTCAACGGCTTCGACAGACGATCCAGCAGCGTCACGCCGAGAGTGGCTTCCAGGCTTTGAATGCGCCGGCTGATTCCCGGTTGCGTCAAATGCAGGCGCGTCGCAGCGCCGCTGATGGAGCCGGTTTCAACGACGGCGACAAACGCCTGGATGTCATGGGTATTCATGGTTGTCTAAATATATTTGCATAATGTGTATGATAATAATTCAATTGTTGCATATTGTGAATGTGCATACACTGCAAGGCATTGATATTCCGTGAAGAACAACATGAACCAGACTTGCCCGCAGTCATCGGGAATTGCTCCCGTTGTCACCGTACCGCCACTGACCACTGCCTTGACGCTGCTGTTCGCAGTCGCGGTTGGCGTCATCATCATGAACCTGGTGGCGCCGCAGCCGGTGATCGGCGTGATTCAGGAGGCGCTGGATTTGCCGCCGGCGTGGTCCGGCGTCATCGCCATGCTGCCGCAATTGGGCTATGCCGTCGGACTGGTGTTGCTGGTGCCGCTGGTTGATCTGCTGGAGAACCGGCGCTTGATTGTGGGGATACTCGGATGTTGCGCCCTGTTTTTGTTGGGTGCCATGTTTGCTACCGATAAAGTATTGTTCCTGAGTGCAATCTTCCTGGCCGGCGCCACTTCCAGCGCGATCCAGATGCTGGTGCCGATGGCCGCCATGATGTCCAGCGAAGCACATCGCGGACGCACCATTGGCAATGTCATGTCGGGGTTGATGGTGGGTATCTTGCTGGCACGTCCGCTGGCCAGCCTGATTACGGATTTCGCCGGCTGGCGCAGCATGTACGCCGCACTCGGTGTGGCGATTGGATTATTGGCGTTGCTGCTGGCGCGGGTGTTGCCGCAGCGTTATCCACAGACGGGTAACAAGCGCGACGCGCATTCCTATAGTGGCCTGCTGAAATCCTTGTGGCATTTGCTGCGCGATGAGCCAGTGCTGCGTCAGCGTGCATTGACGGCGGCATTGGGTTTGGGCGCGTTCAGCGCGTTCTGGACGTCGATTGGTTTGCGGCTGGCGCAAGCGCCGTTTGATTTGAGCCAGAAATCGATTGCCCTGTTTGCGCTGGCCGGTGCGGCTGGTGCCGTCGTGGCGCCGCTGGCTGGCCGGTGTGCCGATCGCGGCTGGACCCGGCCGCTGACCGTCGCTGCGCATGGCCTGATGTTGCTGGCTTGTCTGCTGGCACAGTATGCCGGATCAAACGTCGGCGGTGCATTGGGGATTGGTTTGCTGGCACTGGCGGCGATTGCGCTGGATGCCGGTGTGACTGCTGACCAGACCCTGGGCCGGCACGCCATCAACTTGTTGAATCCGGCTGCGCGCGGTCGCATCAATGGTTTGTTTGTGGCGATCTTTTTTATCGGTGGAGCGTTGGGCTCGGTGGCTGCCGGTGCGGCCTGGGCGCATGGTGGCTGGCATGGCGTGTGTGCGGTCATCGCGGCATTTTGCCTGGCCTCTTTGCTGGCAGATTTTGTCGCGCGTGCCGGCAAGCGGACGAGGACGCTGCCGGCACCGCAGACGGGCGCCGGCAATCATTCCTGAACGTTCGCAAAATCAATAGGGTTTGCCGGTCTTGAACGGGAAGTACTGGTAGAGCCAGGTTTCCGACAAGGTCTTGTCTTTGAGACGCAGATAGAGCCGGATCTCTGTTGGTGCATCACCGTCGACAGTCAGATCGAATTGCGCGCGCCAGTGTCCGGCAACGCCATTCGGAACGGCTTCGGTAAATACATAAGAGAAGCTGCCGCGCGATGCCGACAATACCGCTTCCGGCTTGACGCCAAAGGGAAGTTGTTCGAGCGGGGCGCCCTTGAATTCGACCATGAATTTGCGCACATTTTGCGGACGTGCCTGCCCCGGCTGGCCGCCGTTGCCGAGCCGCGTCGCGACGCAGCGCGCCAATGGTGTCGGGAACGGCTCGTCGTGCAGCCAGTGCAACCGGTAACTCAGGCGGTAGCTGTTGCCGGCAACCGCCGGTGCATGCGGTACCCACATTGCCACCACGTTGTCGTGAATTTCATCGTCGGTGGGAATTTCGATCAGTTGCACCGCACCTTCGCCCCATCCTTGCTGCGGCTCGACCCACAGACTCGGGCGGTCTTCATAGCGCACGCCATCCTGATAGTGGTCGAAGTTGCGGTCACGCTGCAACAGGCCGAAGCCGCGCGGATTGTTGTCGCCGAACGCCGATGCCGTGGTGCGCGGCGGATTGTTGAGCGGCCGCCAGAGATGTTCGCCGGCGCCATTCCAGATCGCTAGTCCATCCGAGTCATGCACCTCGGGACGCCAGTCGGCACCGGTGCCTTTGACCGTTTCCGAAAACCAGTACATGGAAGTCAGCGGCGCAATTCCGAAACGGGCGATGTCGCGCCGCAGGAACAAGGCGGTGTCGATATCCATGATGACGCCGGTGCTGCGTGTCATCACGAACTTGTAGGCACCGGCAATGCTGGGGCCGTCGAGCAACGCATAAAGGGTGACGGTATTGCTGCCCTCGGCCGGGGTTTCGAAATAGAAGTGCGTGAAGTTGGGAAATTCTTCTGCCTTGCCGGCTTGTGCGACATCAATGGCGATGCCGCGCGCCGACAAACCATATTGATACAGATCACCGATGGCGCGGAAATAGGAGGCGCCGAGAAACGCCACCCAATCGTTTTTGCGCCAGTCCAGTTTGCTTTGATCGCCGCTCCGGCTTTCCTGAAAACGGAAGCCGGCGAAGCCGCTGCCTTTCGGCAACTGGCGCGCGGGACTATCGGCGGGCATGTCGAAGTAGCTTTCGTCGTAGACGATTTCGCGCGCTTTGGCAGCAGCGCCGTTCCCTGTCACAACATGCATGTGAACCGGTGACTGGAAGAAGCGCCCGAGGTGAAAGAAGGTCACCGCGAATTGTCCCGGGCCGTTGGCAAACAAGGCATGGCCGGTATCGAATTTGATCTTGCCGTGCGCTTCGTAATCGATTTTTTCCAGTATCTCGCGCGGCGCTGCCGCTTGCGCTTTATACGCAGTTTGCGCCAGCGTACGGGCGCGGGCGATCAAGTCATCAAATGAAAAATCGCGGGCGTTGCCAAGTTTGATGCGGTCAGCGGCAATGGCGGCGGGGGGGATGCCGAGTGCAGAAAGGGCGGCAGCGGCGGTGGCAGAAGTCAGAAAGTCACGGCGATTGATCATGGGCAGGCGATGTCGGGAATGGTGTGTTGTCGAAATGGGCGGGCATTAAACGACGCGAAAAAAGGTCGCTGGCACTGGATGATATTGGCAATTGTCATTGGCATCCGGATGATGTCGGTCTGTCAATGTCACGTTGAACCATGTGCTTGCAGTACAGAAAGATAACATGTTGTCTGCAATCGCAAGCGCAGGGAACAGCGGCTTGCACTTGCTCTGCAGGTACTGAGTACGATGTGCCGGAGATGGTTCCGCGATTGCCTGGCGGGATGCTTTTTGATGGACGGTTAAAAATAAATTGAGTAGAATGCGCGGGTCATTGGGGAGTAGTCGCCTTCCGCCCTGAGGAGGGGCTTGCATCAACATACTTGGTCAAAAAACGACCATGGTGCAAGCGGTTCCTGTGCTTGACAAGACCTTTGACCATACTGCCTTCGGATTTGGCCGGGGAGAGGTGTGGTCATCGTTTTTTTGTCCGGCCATGGAGACCCCAATTGGATGCATTTCTCGTTTCTACCGGCGTAGTTGCCCTGGCCGAAATCGGCGACAAGACACAACTGCTCGCCTTCATTCTCGCTGCAAAATTCCGCAAACCGATTCCCATCATTCTGGGCATTCTGGTATCGACCATCGCCAATCATGCATTTGCCGGCGCTCTCGGTGCCTGGATCACCTCGCTCGCGTCGCCTGAAATCATGCGCTGGGTGCTTGGCGTATCATTTATCGCAATGGCAATCTGGACGCTGATTCCAGACAAGTTCGACGAAGAGGAAGCCAAGTTCGTGCGCTTCGGTGTATTCGGAACGACGGTGGTGGCCTTCTTCCTGGCTGAGATGGGCGACAAGACACAAGTGGCCACGGTGGCACTGGCCGCTCAATATCACGCGTTCTTCGCGGTGGTGGCAGGTACCACGCTGGGCATGATGATCGCCAACGTGCCGGCAGTCTTGCTTGGTGACCGTATTGCGGGACGGATTCCGGTACGCGTGGTGCATGCGATTGCAGCCCTGATCTTTGCCATCATTGGTATTGCGACCTTGCTCGGCGCCGGCAAGTCGATCGGCTTCTGACCGGGACGCCGCCGATGTCGAGACTCTTGCCTCTGTAATACAAACGGCCCGCAGTTGTGAACTGCGGGCCATTTTTCATTGCGACTCCGGATCAGTTTGAATCAGATCAATACTGGTAGAAAATCTTTTGGATTTCCTTGGTGTCATTGGTCTTGGTCAATGCCAGCATCAGCAGGATGCGGGCCTTTTGCGCATTCAATGTATCAGATACCACCAGGTCCAGTTTGTCATCGTCGGCTTCGCCGTTACGCGCCACGATGCCTTGACCGACGCGGCTGCTGCGCACCACGATCACGCCTTTTTGACGCGCTTCGACAATCGATGGCACGACGGTGCTGGCCAGGCTGCCGTCACCGACGCCGGCATGGATGATGCCCTTGTCACCGGACGCCACGAAGGCGTTGAATGCAATCGGGTTCATGTTGGCGTAGCCATAGACGATATCGACTGCCGGCAGGGAATTCAGATTGCTGATGTCGAATTCGCTGTCAGCGGTATTGCGACGCGTCGACTGGCGGTAGAAGTAAGGCTTGCTGCCCTGGATGTAACCAAGGAAACCAAGCTCTGGCGTCTTGAAGGTATCCAGCGTGGAGGTATTGGTCTTGGTAACTTCGCGGGCGCCGTTGATCTGGTCGTTGAGTGATACCAGTACACCTTTGCCGATGGCTTCCTGGCTGCCCGCCAGCAATACCGCGTTGTACAGATTGATCGGGCCGTCGGCGCTGATGGCTGTGGCCGGACGCATCGCACCGACAATCACCACCGGCTTCTTGCTTTTGACAACCAGGTTGAGGAAGTAGGCGGTTTCTTCAATCGTATCGGTGCCGTGCGTGATCACGATGCCATCGACATCGCTCTGCGCCAGCAAAGTATTGACGCGCTTGCCGAGCTTGAGCCAATAGTCATTGTTCATGTTTTCGCTGGCGATCTGGAAAACTTGTTCGCCCTTGACGTTCGCGACTTTCTTCAGTTCAGGAACGGCATCGATCAATGCATCGACACCAATTTTGGCCGCGGTATAGCCAACGGTGGTGGTGCTTGAAGCGCCAGTGCCGGCGATGGTGCCGCCAGTTGCGAGGATGGTGACATTAGGTAATTTTTGCGCCTGCGCTGCCGAAAATACTGCGACGCATGCCAGGATCAGAAACTGGCCGGCAATTTTTTTAGAGTACATATCTTTCCTCTTCAAGATGGGTGGCGATGTATCCGGCTGTACAGTTGGTATCGCGTACGCCACTTTTTGTGTGGTGCCGGAGAGCGATCAAGATAGCACCCATTTTCACTTCCTTGAATAGCCCCGGGGACTAAAACGAAGGTATTTTTTACGCCGCGTTTTCGGATAATTTTTTTGCTCGCTGGTTGTGCATAAAAGTATCGTTAAAGTGCGCGCCCTTGCATGTTTGCACCGAAACGGAAGCCTTGCTGTGATTGCTTTCTGGCAAGATTTTATTGATTGCTCATGTGCGCTTGTACCTGGCAGCCGGCGGTTTGCCGATGGCCGTTTTTCATGCGAAACAGCAGTGGCTTGGTGAGAGAAAATCAGTGATTGAACGAGGTCGGCATTGCATTCTTTTCGGTCGTCAGTGACGTGCGAAAATACAGTTGCGTGATTTGCATTCATGCCGGCACTTATGTGAGTAAAATGAATCATGGCAACTTTTCAATATTGTCGATTTGTCTTGATTTGAGAGCAACGGGAGAAATTGTGTTGAGTGAAAAATTTACCGATCCGCAAGCGGCACTTGACCGTGTCATTGAAATCTACGCCAGCAATACGGCCATTCTGAGAGCCGCGTTCAAGCAGTTCACGCAAGGCCAGGAAATACCGCAGCGGGTACGCGCCTGTTATCCGTTTGTCCGCATCACGACCGACAAGGTGACCCATACCGATACCCGTCAGTCTTTCGGTTTTGTCGCCGGTCCCGGCACGTATCAGACTACCCTGACCCAGCCGGTATTGTTTTCTCAATACTTGCTGAGCCAGTTCAAGCTGCTGCTGCAAAATCATCAAGTGCCGCTGGAGGTCGGCGTCAGCGAGTTGCCGATTCCGGTGCATTTTGCGTTTGCCGATGGCATCCACGTCGAAGGTGACCTTGATCCGGAACATTTGCGGCTGTTGCCGGATGTCTTCGATTTGCCGGATCTGGCCGAGATGGATGACCGCATCGTCAACGGTACTTACGAAGTGGAAAACGGCGCGTGGCGGGATGGGGTGCATCCGCTGGCATTGTTTACCGGACCGCGGATTGATTATTCGCTGCATCGCTTGCGGCATTACACCGCCACTGCACCGCATCAGTTTCAGCGTTACGTGCTGTTCACCAATTATGCGTTTTATGTCGATGAGTTCGTGCGTCTCGGACGGTCATTGATGCAAGCCACCGACGATCCGGCCGAGCGCGCCTATCGCAGCCAGTACGTCGCATTCGTCGAGCCGGGCAATGTCACTACCGTCAATGCCAATCTGCAGGATCCGCCGCTGGCAACCACCACCGGTACGGCGCCGGTGCGGCAACCGCAAATGCCGGCCTATCATTTGCAGCGTGCTGACGGTTCCGGCATTACGCTGGTCAACATCGGCGTCGGTCCATCCAATGCGAAAACCATCACAGACCACATCGCGGTCCTGCGTCCGCATGGCTGGATCATGCTCGGACATTGCGCCGGCCTGTCGGCTTCACAACGCATGGGCGACTATGTATTGGCGCACGCCTATGTGCGTGATGATCATGTGCTTGATGATGACTTGCCGCTGTGGGTGCCGATCCCGGCGCTGGCTGAAGTGCAGCTGGCGTTGCAGGATGCGGTTGCCGGCATCACCCAATTGGAAGGGTATGAGCTCAAGCGCATCATGCGAACCGGCACGGTAGCGTCGGTCGATGATCGCAACTGGGAGTTGCGAGATCATCGGATGCCATTATTGCGTTTCAGTCAGAGCCGGGCGATTGCGCTTGATATGGAAAGTGCCACGGTGGCGGCGAACGGTTTCCGCTTCCGGGTTCCTTACGGTACGCTGCTGTGTGTTTCCGACAAGCCGCTGCACGGTGAAATCAAGTTGCCGGGGATGGCCAACCGTTTCTATGAACAGCGTGTGGCGCAGCATTTGCAGATCGGTATCAGAGCGTTGGAACTGTTGCGCAATAACGGCATCGAGCAATTGCATAGCCGAAAATTGCGCAGTTTCAGCGAGCCGGCGTTCCGTTAATCGCTTGCCGGCATTGGCTTGCCGACCGCAGTCAGGAGGCTGCGGTCGGCGTCGTTCTGGTCATCTTGTAATAGAACACCGCGCCCAGCAGCAGAGCTGCAGCGGCAATGCTCAGCGACGCCGTGAATGATCCGGTCTGATGCACCAGTTGTGTTGCCAGTGGCGGGCCGGCGATTTGTCCTAGGCCGTAAGAGGCGGTCATCAATCCCATCAGACTGCTGGTGTGTTCCGGTCGCAAACGACGCGCTTCACGCATGGCAAACAGCGTGATTGCGGTAAATGGCAAACCGAGCAAGATGCTGCTCACTGCAAATCCTGCTTCGTTCGGAAAAACCGCGCTGATGAGGACGCCACAGGCTTGTGTCAGATAGCTGGCTGCCAACAGTTTGCGCTGATCGTAATGCACCGGAAAGCGGGTCGCACCAAAGGCGCCGAGCGCCACACACAAACCGAACAACGGCCAGAAAAAATCCGGCCAGACTGAATTGGGCAATGCCTGGCGCGCGATGACGGGCAGGAACGTGGCCGTTATGATGTAGCCGAAACCGGCTAGCCCATAGGCCAGAACCTGCAAGCGGATTTCTTTTTTGAGACCGGCAGTTTCACTGATGGCGGCCGTCGGCTGGCGGGTCGACGCTGCGGGTTGGGTGCTGTGGTCGTCGTGATAAATCCGCCAAACCAGCAAGGTCAGCACAATCGCCAGCGCGCCGAAGGCCAGCCAGCCGGAGGCTGAATTCCAGTGGTGGCTGACCATGCTGCCGGTCGCCAGTCCGGTCAGCATGATGCCGATTCCCGGACCACAAAAAATGATTCCGCCCATGGCCGGGTAGCCGAGGTGCGTCAGTTGCTGCAAACACCAGCTTGAGCCATAGACGAATACCAGCGCGCTGGCGACGCCTGACAGAAAACGCATCAACAGCCATAGCGATGGCATATCCAGTAAGCCCATGCCGAGCGTCAACACAATGGTGCTGAGCAGTCCGGCGCGAATCGTGGCGATCGGGGGCAATCCGCGCCATATGGCGCACAGCATGGCGCCGGCGAAGTAACCCAGATAGTTGGCAGTGGCCAGCCAGCCGCCGTAATTGAGGGTGATGCTGCCGTCATGCAGCATCATCGGCAGCAACGGGGTGAAAGCAAAGCGTCCGATGCCCATCGCCGTTGCCAGCGTCATGAGGCCGGCAAACGCGATACGCCAGGCATTTTTGCGGGCCATCGTATCGGCATGCAGTTTATCCATGGCGAGCTTTCGCGGCTGCCTTGGCAAATGGCTGGAGATGGATTGATACCCCGCTGACGAAACACTGCGGCGGGAGGAAAATAGTGCTACGCGACGGAAGGCCAGACATGAAGACTGATTAAGTGAGCTTGTAAGGCGTCATGGTAGCGTGTTTGGCAAATTCTAAAAAATGAATAATAAAAATGTATCCATCATAATTTGCGATTGACTAATGCGGCCGGCAGACTTTATGTTCTGCATGAAGCGGAAATGTTTTGCCATGGCATCGATGAAAGATGCCGCTTGGGCGACGATCAGTTGCGGCGGTTCTGCTCTCTGTCAGCGCTGAAATTTACCACGCGCAAAATTTCTTGAATAAAAGATATCCTTCAGGCATCAGTGTTTGCGGGCAATTCAGGTAACAATTTGTAAATGGCCTGTAGCAGATGCAGTTTTTTTTATATATTGAAGTTCCCCCTCCATTCTCTCCCCCGAGAATGGGATTTACCCCACGTACCGCAAGGTGCGTGGGGTTTTTCTTTTGTGTTGTGCAGAGTTTATCATTGGTATCTTGACGTGCTCGCTGTACAACAACATGTCTGCACGTCAACTAATTGCCGGGTTGGATGATCAGGTTTTCGCGCGCCGCCGACTGAATTGCCAGCACCGCCGGATGCGTAAGGCGGCGTTCCACCGAAATGGCGAAGAACTGCTCGATGACGGCATCGGTTTGTCCCAGTTGAACCACGCCGAGTTGTTTTGCCAACTGCGCGGCAACTGCCGAAGGTGCTGCGAAGATGCCGGTGCCGGCTTCGCCGAAGGCATTGAGCAATGCGCCATCGTCAAATTCGCCAGTGATGTTGGGGCGAATCTTTTCCTTGTCAAACCATCGCAGCAAGCGCGGCCTGACGGCGGCGTCTTCACCCGGCATCAGGAAGGGAGCGCCATCGAGGCTGCGCGGAAATCCCTTTTTGTATTGTTTGGCCAACGCCGGTGTGGCAAAGAAGCTGGTGTCGCATTCACCCAGCAAATGGCTGTATCCGCGCACATCGATGTTGGTGGGCATCGGACTGTCGGCGATCACGATATCCAGGCGATGAATTGCCAGATCACCCAGCAGGCGATCCAATTTTCCTTCGCGACAAACGATGCGGAACTGCTCCGGCAGTTTCAATGCTGTTTCCAGTAGCAGGTAAGCAATGGTCTTGGGAACCGCGTCAGCCACACCGACACGGAATTGCAGCGGCCGCCCGCCAGGACGAAACCGCAACACTTCTTCCAGTTCTTCTCCCAACGTAAACATTTGATCGGCATAACTGAACACGGTGCGACCGGCGTCGTTGAGTTCAAGCCGGCGGCCGATACGATTGAATAATTTGTAGCCGAGCCCCTCTTCGAACAGACTGATCTGGCCGCTGATTGTTTGCGGAGTCAGGTGCAGCCGCTCGCTGGCGTGATTGATGCCGCCGGTTTTTGCGACAACCCAGAAATAGTGGAGATGTTTGTAATTGAGCATGGCCGGCATTCTGGTAATTGTTCGTAAAAACCGAATTGAAATTGGATTATATTCGAATTTTCAAATGCCTTATTTGAGACTACAGTGCGGTCATGCGGGCGAATCAGGAGCCCGGTTGCCTGTTTTCAATAAATGGAGGTAGTGATGAAATGTCCTGCATGCACAACCACTGAGCTGGCCATGTCGGAACGTCAAGGCGTGGAAATCGATTATTGTCCGCAATGTCGCGGCGTGTGGCTTGACCGAGGGGAACTCGACAAACTGATTGAACGCGGCAATGCGGTTGCCGCACCCGCCAGCCCGGTCCATAACCCGGCAGTGCGTTTCGGCAATCAGGGGCGTTATGATGATTCAGACCGGCGCGATGAGCGCAGCCGTCATGAACATCAAGCCTATCCGGCGCGCAAGAAGAAGAGCTTTCTGGGAGAAATGTTTGATTTCGATTGATAAGACAGAAATTGGGGGTAAATCGTGAACGGTGTCGAAAGTTTTGCAACCGCTCCCATGTGGATCGGTTTCATCGTGTTTGTGCTCGGCATGCTGGCATTCGACATGCTGGTGCTGGGCGGACGCAATGAACATAAGGTAACGGTCAGGGAGGCGCTGGGCTGGTCGGTGGCCTGGGTCGGACTGGCGCTGGCCTTCAGTGTGTTGTTGTGGTGGTATCTGGATCAGAACATCGGACGCGAGTTCGCGAATCAAAAGAGTCTGGAATTCTTGTCCGGCTATCTGATCGAGAAGTCATTGTCGGTCGATAACATCTTCGTCTTTCTGGTGATTTTTGGTTACTTCGCTGTTCCGCCTGCAATGCAGCGACGCGTTTTGCTGTACGGCGTGCTCGGGGCGATTGTGATGCGGGCAGTGATGATCTTGCTCGGGGCATGGCTGATCGCGCAGTTCAGTTGGGTCATGTATCTGTTTGGTGCTTTCCTGATCCTGACCGGCGTCAAGATGTTGATTTTTGCCGATAAGGAGACTGATCTCGGACAAAACCCGCTGCTCAAGTTCATGCGACGGCATTTGCGGGTCAGTCAGGAATACGATGGTCCCAAGTTCTTTACCGTGATCAATGGCGTTCGTTTCATGACGCCCCTGTTCCTGGTACTGATTTTGATCGAGTTGACCGATCTGGTGTTCGCGGTGGATAGCATCCCGGCGATTTTCGCGATCACGACCGATCCGTTTATCGTGTTCACATCCAATATGTTCGCGATCATGGGTTTGCGTGCACTGTACTTCTTGCTGGCTGACGTGGCAGATCGTTTCCACTTGCTGAAGTATGGCCTGGCACTGGTGCTGGTATTCGTGGGCGGAAAGATGTTGCTGGCTTACTGGTTCCACATTCCGGTATTGGCATCGTTGCTGGTGGTAGGGGGCATCTTGTTGATATCCGTCATCCTCAGTCTGGTGCTGACCAGGAACAAGGCTGCATCTTAAGCAGTTGCGATAAATAGGGTCGGAGTTGATTTACAATAGTTCATCTTCTCCGATCCGAGTGTTGCCATGGCCCGTTTGCCCCGTCTGGTTGTCCCCAATCAAGTGCATCACATCATCCAGCGGGGGCATGACAAACAAACAATCTTCCGCGATTCAGCCGATTACACGGCTTTTCTGGAGTGGCTGCGTGAAGGCGCCAAGCGCTTCAAGCTGGCTATTCACGCCTATGTGCTGATGGATGATCATATCCATTTGCTGGCAACCCCCTCTGACATGCAAGGTCTGGCACGAATGATGCAGTGGGTCGGACGTTGCTATGTACCGTACTTCAATCATAAATATGCGCGTAACGGCACGTTGTGGCAGGGACGCTACAAAGCGACGGTGGTGGATGCCGAGCGCTATCTGCTGGTGTGCAGTCGTTATATCGAGCTTAATCCGGTACGCAGTGGATTGGCGATGGTTGCGGCAGAATACCCTTGGTCCAGTTATATGCATCACATTGGCGCCAAGCCGGATCCGCTGATTACTGATCATTCGGTGTACTGGGCGCTCGGCAATACGCCGTTTGACCGGGAAATTGCTTACAAACAGCAGGCAGAACAGCCGCTCAGTACGGAAGAAGTGGCGCTGGTCAGTCAGGCAACCTTGAAAGGCTGGGCATTGGGTGCGGATGATTTCAAGCTGAGTCTGGAAAAACAGGCCAGCCGTCGCGTCAGTCCGGCAAAAAGAGGGCGGCCGGCCAAGATTCAAGACAATAGTGTGCCCAATGATGGGGCAAATATCCCGCCAAAAGAGCAATAATACTGAATGAATACAAGCGCTTGCACTGTATTGGCAATCACTATGTCCCTAATTTTAAATCGGCAAAAAAACTAAGGTTTTTAATTTTACTCTGACCCTCTTTATTCTTGTTGAAGATTTGGGTGCAGTGCACTATTCTTGAATCCTTACTTTCAAAGTGGTGGAGCACCGTTATGCATGCGCAAGGCCTATACGACCCAGCTAATGAACATGATGCCTGCGGCGTCGGTTTTATTGCCCATATCAAGGGCAAGAAAAACCATTCGATCGTCGAGCAAGGCTTGCTCATTCTGAAGAACCTCGACCACCGCGGCGCAGTCGGCGCTGACAAGTTGATGGGCGACGGTGCCGGTATCCTGATCCAGATTCCTGACCAGTACTATCGTGAAGAAATGGCGAAGCAGGGCGTTGAACTGCCGC
Organism: Herbaspirillum autotrophicum; assembly: GCF_001189915.1. GTDB lineage: Bacteria > Pseudomonadota > Gammaproteobacteria > Burkholderiales > Burkholderiaceae_D > Herbaspirillum > Herbaspirillum autotrophicum. The sequence goes on along the minus strand of NZ_LFLS01000011.1, from coordinate 45,768 downwards.
CACCAGGCGAGTACGGTGTCGGTATGGTGTTCCTGCCGAAAGAAAATGCATCGCGCATCGCCTGCGAACAGGAAATCGAGCGCGCGGTATTGGCGGAAGGCCAGGTTGTTCTGGGCTGGCGCGATGTGCCGGTCGACATGGAAATGCCGATGTCGCCTACCGTGCGCGACAAAGAGCCGGTGATCCGCCAGATTTTCATTGGCCGTGGTCCGGACATCATGGTGACCGACGCGCTGGAACGCAAACTGTACGTGATCCGCAAATCGTCCGGTCACGCGATCCAGGCCCTGAATCTGTTGCATGGCAAAGAATTCTTCGTGCCGTCGATGTCGGCGCGTACCGTGGTGTACAAGGGTTTGCTGCTGGCCGATCAGGTTGGCGTCTACTATAAAGACTTGCAAGACGAGCGCTGTGTATCGGCGCTGGCGCTGGTGCATCAACGCTTCTCCACCAATACTTTCCCTGAATGGCCGCTGGCCCACCCCTACCGTCTGATCGCGCATAACGGCGAAATCAACACGGTCAAAGGCAACTTTAACTGGATGCGCGCGCGCGAAGGCGTGATGCAATCAGCGGTGCTGGGCGACGACCTCAAGAAGCTGTTCCCGCTGATCTATGAAGGTCAGTCCGATACTGCCTGTTTTGACAATGCACTGGAATTGCTGCTGATGGCGGGCTATCCGCTGGCACAGGCAATGATGATGATGGTGCCGGAAGCGTGGGAAAACCATACGCTGATGGACGACAACCGTCGCGCCTTCTACGAATATCACGCGGCCATGATGGAACCATGGGATGGTCCGGCAGCGATGGCCTTTACCGATGGCCGTCACATCGGCGGTACGCTGGACCGCAACGGTCTGCGTCCTGCGCGTTATATCGTGACGGATGATGATCTGGTGGTGATGGCTTCGGAATCCGGCGTGTTGCCGATTCCGGAATCGAAGATCATTCAGAAATGGCGCCTGCAACCGGGCAAGATGTTCCTGATCGATCTGGATGCCGGTCGCATCATCGACGACAAAGAACTCAAGGACACATACGCCAACGCCAAACCATACAAGCAATGGATTGCGTCGGTGCGCGTCAAGCTCGACGAACTCAAGGCCGAGCCGGTCGAATCCGGTTCCACCATTCCGCTGCTGGATCGTCAGCAAGTGTTTGGCTATACCCAGGAAGATATCAAGTTCCTGATGTCGCCAATGGCCGCATCGGCGGAAGAAGCCATCGGCTCGATGGGCAATGACTCGCCGCTGGCCGTCATGTCCAACAAGAACAAGACGCTCTACAACTACTTCAAGCAATTGTTCGCGCAAGTAACCAATCCGCCGATCGATCCGATTCGCGAAGCGATGGTGATGTCGCTGGTGTCGTTCATCGGCCCGCGTCCAAACCTGCTCGATACCAACAACATCAATCCACCGATGCGTCTGGAAGTGTCGCAGCCGATCCTGAACTACGCGGATATCGCCAAGCTGCGCAACATCAGCGCCCATACCGGCGGCAAGTTCAAGTCGCATGAACTGAACATCTGCTATCCGAAGGCATGGGGCAAAGAAGGTATCGAAGCACGTCTGGCATCGCTGTGCGCCAAAGCTGTCGACGCCGTCAAATCGGGTCACAACATTCTGATCGTGTCGGATCGCAAAGTGGATGCCGAACAGGTTGCGATTCCGGCGCTGCTGGCAACTTCCGCGATTCACCAGCATCTGGTGGCCAAGGGCTTGCGTACCTCGACCGGTCTGGTTGTGGATACCGGCTCGGCGCGTGAAACGCATCACTTTGCCTTGCTGGCAGGTTTCGGCGCGGAAGCGATTCACCCGTACCTGGCAATGGATACGCTGAGCGAAATGGCCAAGGATCTGCCGGGCGAGCTGTCGCCTGAAAAAGCCATCTACAACTTCCAGAAGGCAGTCGGCAAGGGCTTGCTGAAAGTCATGTCGAAGATGGGTATTTCGACATACATGTCGTACTGCGGCGCACAGATTTTCGAAGCAATCGGCCTCAACAAGGCGCTGGTCAACAAGTACTTCAAGGGGACCGCGTCGAACGTCGAAGGTATCGGCGTGTTCGAAGTGGCCGAAGAAGCATTGCGTCTGCACAACTCGGCATTCAGCAAGGATCCGGTGCTGGCCAACGCGCTCGACGCCGGTGGTGAATATGCATTCCGTATTCGCGGTGAAGAACACATGTGGACGCCGGATGCGATTGCCAAGTTGCAGCATTCGACCCGCGCCAACAATTTCAACAGCTATAAAGAATACGCACAAATCATCAACGACCAGTCGCGTCGTCATATGACGCTGCGTGGTTTGTTCGAATTCAAGATCGATCCTTCCAAGGCAATTTCGATTGACGAAGTCGAGCCAGCCAAGGAAATCGTCAAGCGTTTTGCTACCGGCGCGATGTCGCTCGGTTCGATTTCGACCGAAGCGCACGCCACGCTGGCAGTTGCCATGAACCGTATTGGCGGCAAGTCGAATACCGGTGAAGGCGGCGAAGATGAAAACCGCTATCGCAATGAATTGAAAGGCATCCCGATCAAGCAGGGCGAAACACTGGCTTCGGTAATCGGTAAAGACCGCATCGAAGTGGATATTCCGTTGCTGGACGGCGATTCCCTGCGCTCACGCATCAAGCAGGTGGCGTCCGGTCGTTTTGGCGTCTCGGCGGAGTACCTGATTTCTGCGGATCAGATTCAGATCAAGATGGCGCAGGGCGCGAAGCCGGGCGAAGGCGGTCAACTGCCAGGTCACAAGGTATCCGAATACATCGCCAAATTGCGCGTGTCGGTGCCGGGCGTCGGTTTGATTTCGCCGCCGCCGCATCATGATATTTATTCGATCGAAGATCTGGCACAACTGATCCATGATCTGAAGAACGTCAATCCGCGCGCTTCGATTTCGGTCAAGCTGGTGTCGGAAGTCGGTGTCGGCACGGTTGCTGCCGGGGTTGCCAAGGCCAAGTCGGATCACGTCGTGATCGCTGGTCATGATGGCGGTACCGGTGCTTCGCCGCTGTCGTCGATCAAGCATGCCGGTACGCCATGGGAACTCGGTCTGGCCGAAACCCAGCAGACACTGGTATTGAACGGCTTGCGCAATCGTATCCGGGTCCAGGCCGATGGTCAGATGAAGACCGGTCGTGACGTCGTGATCGGCGCGCTGCTCGGTGCCGATGAGTTCGGTTTCGCGACGGCACCGCTGGTGGTCGAGGGTTGCATCATGATGCGCAAATGTCATCTGAATACCTGCCCGGTCGGTGTTGCTACGCAAGATCCTGTATTGCGCGCCAAGTTCTCCGGTCGTCCTGAGCATGTCGTCAACTTCTTCTTCTTCATCGCAGAAGAAGTACGTCAGATCATGGCGCAGCTCGGTATCCGCAGCTTCAACGAACTGATCGGCCGCGCCGATCTGCTCGACCGCAGCAAGGCTATCCAGCACTGGAAAGCCAAGGGTCTGGATTTCAGCAAGATTTTCTATCAGCCGGAAACGACTTCCCCGTACTTCCATACCGAAACGCAAGACCACGGTCTGGACAAGGCACTCGATCACAAGCTGATCGCACAAGCCCGGATTGCACTGGACAAGGGCGAGAAGGTCTCGTTCATTTCGCCGATCCGCAATTTGAACCGTACTGTCGGCGCCATGCTGTCGGGTGAAGTCGCCAAACGTTATGGTCACGAAGGTTTGCCGGATGACACCATCCATATCCAGTTGCAAGGAACTGCAGGCCAGTCGGCCGGTGCATTCCTGGCACACGGCATCACGCTGGATCTGGTCGGCGAAGGTAATGATTATGTCGGCAAGGGGTTGTCGGGTGGTCGCATCATCGTGCGTCCGAATACCGAATTCCGCGGCCGCGCAGTCGATAACATGATCTCCGGCAATACCGTGCTGTACGGTGCGATTGCAGGTGAAGCATTCATCAATGGCGTGGTCGGCGAGCGTTTCGCGGTGCGTAACTCGGGCGCGACTACAGTGGTCGAAGGTACTGGCGACCACGGTTGTGAATACATGACCGGCGGCACGGTGGTGGTACTCGGCGGTACCGGTCGCAACTTTGCGGCGGGTATGTCTGGCGGTATCGCTTACGTCTACGACGAAGATGCTGACTTTGCTGGCAAGTGCAACATGGCGATGGTGGCACTGGAAAAGGTCTTGTCCGATGCCGAGCAAGAAGCCGGTGTTGATCGCGCCATCTGGCACAGCCTGCAACGCAACGGTCAGGGCCAGACGGATGAATTGATTTTGCGTGGTCTGATTGAGCGTCACTTCAAGTACACCGGCAGTACCCGTGCCCGTTTCTTGCTGGATAACTGGGCGGTATCGCGCAACAAGTTCGTGAAGGTATTCCCGACCGAGTACAAGCGCGCGCTTGGCGAGTTGAATGCAGCCAAAGTGAATGCCAAGGAAAAGGTCGCGGCGTAAGCCGGCGGCCAGCCTCAAGCGATTTATCTGATACGCATGGCTGATGTCTCATGTGAATGACATCAGCCGATTATCCTTAGCGAAGAATGTGAGTGGAAAATGGGTAAAGTAACCGGTTTCATGGAATTTGAGCGTCTGAAAGAGGCGAGTGAAGCGCCGCAGTCGCGCACCAAACATTACAAAGAATTCGTTTTGCATCTGGGCGACAAAGAAGCCAAGATTCAGGGCGCGCGCTGCATGGATTGCGGCATCCCGTTCTGCAACAACGGCTGCCCGGTCAACAACATCATTCCTGACTGGAATGATCTGGTGTATCAGGGCGACTACCAGCAAGCGCTCGACACCTTGCACTCGACCAACAATTTCCCCGAGTTCACCGGCCGCATCTGCCCGGCGCCATGCGAATCCGCATGCACATTGGGCATCAACAGCGATGCCGTCGGCATCAAGTCGATTGAGCATTTCATCATCGACAAGGGTTGGGAAAACGGTTGGGTCGTGCCGCAACCGGCACAAGTCAAGACCGGCAAGAAAGTGGCCGTGGTCGGCTCCGGTCCTGCCGGCATGGCGGCAGCACAGCAACTGGCGCGTGCCGGCCATGATGTGACGGTATTTGAAAAGAATGATCGCGTCGGCGGTTTGCTGCGTTATGGCATTCCTGACTTCAAGATGGAAAAGACACACATCGATCTGCGCGTGCAACAGATGGAAGCCGAAGGCGTGGTATTCCGTACCAGCGTGCTGGTCGGCAAGGATTTTCCCGCCAATGTCACCAACTGGTCGAAAGAAACCATTTCGCCGGAACAGCTCAAGCAAGACTTCGATGCCGTCGTGATTGCCGGCGGTGCCGAGCAACCGCGCGACTTGCCGGTGCCAGGTCGCGAACTGAAGGGCGTCCATTTCGCGATGGATTTCCTGCCGCTGCAAAACAAGGTCAACGCCGGCGACAAGATCAAGGGCCAATTGCTGGCAACCGACAAGCATGTGGTGGTGATCGGTGGTGGTGATACCGGTTCCGATTGCGTTGGTACCTCGAACCGTCATGGCGCAGCTTCGGTGGCGCAATTCGAATTGATGCCGCAACCGCCGGAAACCGAGAACAAGCCGCTGGTCTGGCCTTACTGGCCGACCAAGCTGCGTACTTCGTCGTCGCATGAAGAAGGTTGCGAACGTGACTGGGCAGTTGCCACCAAACGCCTGGAAGGCAAAAATGGCAAGGTCGAGAAACTGGTTGCCGCACGCGTCGAATGGAAAGACGGCAAGATGCAGGAAGTGCCGAACTCGGAATTCGAAATGAAGGCCGATCTGGTCTTGCTGGCGATGGGTTTTGTGTCGCCGGTGCAGCAAGTGCTGGACGCGTTCGGTGTTGACAAGGATGCGCGCGGCAATGCCAAGGCAACTACCGATGGCGACGGCTGCTACAAAACTTCGGTCGACAAGGTATTTGCCGCAGGCGATATGCGTCGCGGTCAGTCGCTGGTCGTGTGGGCGATCCGTGAAGGCCGTCAGTGCGCACGTGCAGTCGATGAATTCCTGATGGGTTCTTCGCTGTTGCCACGCTAAGCATTACCGGCAGTCGTTGCCGGCGATAAAAACAGACCGGGCCAGTCGGAATCGTATTTCCGTCTGGCCCGGTTTGCATTTTGCCGGGCTCAAGTAGAATGGCAGGCATGTGCTTGATTCAGGATGACCATGTCTAACGCGATCCAATACCGTATTACTTCCACTGATGCCGGCGCCCATTTGTTCGAGGTGTCGCTCACCGTTGCCAATCCTGCTGCAGACGGACAGGTGTTCAGTCTGCCGGCCTGGATTCCGGGCAGTTACATGATTCGCGAGTTTGCGCGCAATATCGTTCAAATCCGTGCCGGGTCGAATGGCAAAAAAATCACGCTCAAAAAACGCGACAAGCATAGCTGGCAAGCTGCCCCGTGCAGCGGTCCGCTGACCCTGAGCTATCAGGTGTATGCCTGGGATTTATCGGTTCGCACGGCACATCTTGATCAGACCCATGCATTTTTCAATGGCACCAGCGTATTTCTGCGGGTGGAAGGGCAAGAGCATGTGCCGCATATCGTCGATATGGTGCGCCCGGCCGGTGACGCATTCAAACGCTGGCGTGTGGCTACCGCATTGCCGGAGCTGAAGGCGAAGCGCTATGGCTTCGGCACTTACATCGCAGCCGATTACGACGAGCTGATTGATCATCCGGTAGAACAGGGCAATTTTGCGCTGGCAACGTTTTCTGCGCATGGTGTTGCACACGACATCGTGATTACCGGTCAGGTGCCGAATCTCGATATGGATCGCCTGAGTGCAGATCTGAAAAAAATATGTGAAGCGCAGATCGCTTTTTTTGAACCGAAAAGCCGGCGTGCCCCGATGTCGCGTTATGTATTCATGACGCTGGCAGTCGGCGACGGCTATGGCGGACTCGAACATCGGGCATCGACCGCCCTGATTTGCGCGCGCAGCGATTTGCCGGTCAAAGGCAAGGCCGCGCTGAGTGATGGCTACCGGACTTATCTGGGTTTGTGCAGCCACGAGTACTTCCATACCTGGAACGTCAAGCGCATCAAACCGGCAGCGTTTGCGCCATATGATCTGCAAAATGAGAACTACACCTCGCTGTTGTGGTTGTTCGAAGGCTTTACCAGCTATTACGACGATCTGTTTCTGGTGCGCAGCGGTGTGATCGATACTGATGCTTATCTCAAGCTGGTAGCAAAAACAGTCAACGGGGTACTGCGCGGAACCGGCCGCCGCAAGCAGAGCGTGGCGGAATCGAGTTTCGATGCCTGGGTCAAATATTATCGCCAGGATGAAAATGCGCCGAATGCCATCGTCAGCTATTACACCAAGGGTTCGCTGGTCGCGCTGGCGCTGGATTTGACGATACGCAGCGAAACCAATGGCAAGAAGTCGCTGGACGATGTCATGCGTGCCTTGTGGCAGACCTGTGGCCGTCGCTTTTATGCGCGTGATGGTGGCAAGGGTATCGCCGAGGATGAAGTTGAGACACTGTTCAATGAAGTCACCGGGTTGAAGCTGAAGCGCTTCTTTGACCGCTATATTCGCGGCACGGATGACCTGCCGCTGGAACAATTGCTGGCACCGTTTGCGGTGACGTATGCGGACACTGCCAAAAATACCAAGCCGAGCCTTGGCGTGCGTTTGTCGCGTGACAATGGTGACTCAAAGATTGCCAGTGTGTACGAGGGCGGGGCGGCGCATCGTGCCGGTTTGTCGGCGGGTGACCGGCTGGTGGCGCTGGATGGATTGCGGGTGCCGGCAGCCGGGCCGGATGAATTGCTGAATCGCTACAACGTCAATGATGCAGTGACCTTGCATGTGTTCCGACGCGATGAATTGCTGACGTTCACATTCAAACTCAGCCGTGATGATGCACCGCAGGTCGCATTGACCGTGCAATCCAAGCCGGTGGCAGCGACGCGGAAACGGACTGCCTGGCTGGAAAAGTGATTTCCCGCAGCAACAGGCAATAAAAAACCCGCCGAGGCGGGTTTTTTATTTGACGCTTGCAATGCAGAGTCGAATTACTTCGCTGCTGCGTCGCCTGCGGCTGGTGCTGCCGGTGCTTCAGCTTCAACCTTGCCAGCCGGTACCGAAGCGGTAGCGATGGTTGGGTTGTCTTGAGTCACTGCAGTCACGCCGTTTGGCAACTTGATGTCGGCCAGGTGAATCGAGTGACCGACTTCCAGCTTGGCCAGATCAACTTCAACGAATTCAGGCAGATCTTTTGGCAGGCAGGAGATATCCAGCTCGGACAGCACGTGGCTGATGATACCGGCCGACAGCTTGACTGCTGGCGATGTTTCAGCGTTCACGAAGTGCAGTGGCACCTTGACGTGAATCTTCTGGGAAGCATCAACGCGTTGGAAGTCAACGTGCAGAACCAGTTGTTTGTATGCGTGGACCTGGAAGTCGCGCAACAGAACTTGTTCAACCTTGCCTTCGATTTCCAGATCGAGAATCGACGAGTGGAATGTTTCTTTTTTCAGTGCATGGTACAGCGCGTTGTGATCAAGTGTCACAGATACTGGTGCGCTGGTGCCGCCGTAGACGATACCTGGCGTTTGACCAGCAATACGCAGGCGGCGGCTCGCTCCGGTCCCCTGCTCTTTGCGTGGAAATGCGATTACTTTCATTTTAAGCTCCATTGATGCGGGGCCAGGCCCCGCGTTAAAAATCCCCCGCGACCAGGGGATTCAAGTAGCTCCTTCACTTGCGTGAAGAAGCAAAATTACTGTGCCGGTTTAATCGGCAAACAAGGACATCACAGAATCGCCCTTGCTGATACGTTTGAAGGTTTCTGCCAGCAACGATGCGCAGGACAACTGGCGAATCTTGTCGCAAGCCTTGGCTGCATCGGACAACGGAATCGTGTCGGTAACCACCAGCTCATCGAGCGGCGAATTGACAATGCGGTCAATCGCCGGACCCGACAATACCGGGTGAGTACAGTAGGCCACGACTTTTTTCGCGCCGCGTTCTTTCAATACTTCAGCAGCCTTGGTCAGCGTACCGGCGGTATCGACCATGTCATCCATGATCACGCAGTTGCGGCCTTCGACTTCACCGATGATGTTCATCACTTCCGAGACGTTGGCCTTCGGACGACGTTTGTCGATGATTGCCAGATCGCAATTGAGGCGTTTGGCCAGCGCGCGGGCGCGTACTACGCCGCCGACGTCAGGCGAGACCACCAGCAGGTCGTCGTAGTTCTTGCTGACCAGATCGCCCAGCAAAATCGGTGATGCATAAATATTGTCGACCGGAATGTCGAAGAAGCCCTGAATCTGGTCTGCGTGCAGATCCATGATCAATACGCGTTCGACGCCAGCTTCCTGCAGCATGTTGGCGACCACCTTGGCCGAGATCGCAACCCGCGCCGAACGCGGACGACGGTCTTGGCGGGCATAGCCGTAGTAGGGAATCGCTGCTGTAATGCGACCGGCGGATGCACGTTTGAGCGCATCGACCATCAGCATGATTTCCATCAGGTTGTCATTGGTGGGGGCGCATGTCGATTGCAGCACGAATACGTCTTTGCCGCGCACGTTTTCATTGATCTCGACCATGACTTCACCGTCGGAGAACTTGGAAACATTCGCCTTGCCGAGCGGAATCCCCAGCTTTTCGGCAACTCCGCGCGCTAATTCCGGATAGGCGTTGCCGGTAAAAACCATCAGGTTTTCATATGCCATGTGGGTATCCCTGAATGCAATCGTTATAAAGTCGAAAAGCCGACAATGCACGACTAGGTCTTAGTCTTGCGTTGGCGGCTTGTTTCTTACTCAATCGTTTCTCTATCGGACGATATTGCCCAAATTCAATGGCAGGGGAACAAGGATTCGAACCTTGGAATGCCGGAATCAAAATCCGGTGCCTTAACCAACTTGGCGATTCCCCTACGCAATCTGCTGTTTGCCGTTTTATCACACCTTTTGCAGAAACAGGTGCAATTCTTCGTCAAACCAATTCTTGGTTACGAGCCTGATAAATGGTGCAGAGGATGATACTGCAATCCCCGGGCTTTCCAACCGGTCCATTCCGAAGGCACTTTGCTGAGTGCTTCGTCTGCTTGCGCCTCATGTTCAAAAGAACAGAATACACATGCACCTGATCCGGTCATCCTTGCATCTCCGTATGTCTTCAGCCACTGTATTGCTGCTGCGACAGGCGGGAAATGTTTGGTTACCACCATTTCCAAGTCGTTTTTGCCGAAGCCCGTATCGAAAAGATTTTTGGCTTCAGGAAAGTCCGTTATTCTGACGACTTTTGAATCCCTTGTCAATTCTTTGGATGAAAATATTATTGAAGTCGGAATCGAGACGCCCGGCTCAATGACAAGGTACCAGCGATCAGGGGTTTTGAGGGGCGTCAGCGCTTCGCCGACACCTTCGGCGAAGGCGTTTTGACCGAACACAAAAAACGGCACATCGGCCCCCAATTGCAGCCCCAGGGCCATCAATTGTTCACGCGTCAGTCCGGTCTGCCACAAATGATTCAATACCATCAGTGTTGTCGCTGCATCGGATGAGCCGCCCCCAAGACCACCACCCATCGGCAGACGCTTGTGAACGGTGATGTCGGCGCCAAGATCGCTGCGTCCGGCAGCGGTTTGCAACAGTTTGGCGGCACGCACCACCAGATCGGTTTCTGCCGGCACGCCGGGAATGTCGTTGCAGCGCTGGATCTGGCCATCATCGCGGGTGACGAAATCCAGCGTGTCACTGCGATCGATCAGTTGAAACAGCGTTTGCAGCAAGTGATAACCGTCGGGACGGCGGCCGACCACGTGCAGAAACAGATTGAGCTTTGCCGGCGCCGGGCAATTGAGCAGACTGACGGACATGAGATTAACGTGGCTGCCAGGTGTCGATGACGATGCGAATCGATACCTGACCCGCCTGTTCGGTATTGCGTGACAGGTCAATGCGTTTTGGATGGCTGCTGTTCGCGCCGTCTTCACGTTGCCAGGTGTCGTAGCTGATTTTCCAGCCATCGGGCGATTGCAAGCTCGATTCGGTATCGGCGGGGACCGCAACATAAGGACCGCCGGCGTCATGGCGGCTGAATCCTTGCAGCCAGTCGCGCAGTCCGGATACCGGCAATGGCCATCCCAGCGCCAGTTCGGTGAGCGTATCGACATCGGCTGCCGTTCTTGGCGGCTTGCCTGATTGCGTCAGTGACGCCATACCGGGCTTGATGGTAATCGTCGCCAGCGTCTGGCCCAGCGGCGACAGCAAATCGACTACCGTCTGCTGCTGCTGCTGATCCCAGGTAAAACTGCCATGGATTGCCTGTTCCTTGTCATTTTGCTGATAGCGCACCGACATCCGTCCGCTCAGGCTGATGCTTTGCTGGTAGTTGCGCGCCACATTGGAGGCGGCCGGCGTGGCCGGCCCTTGGAACGTGGAGCAGCCAGCGAGAATGGCGGTGAAGGCCAGCGTTGCGACAGGGGCGCCAAGGCGCCGGATAGGTAAAAGAAAATCCATTCAGTAATCGGCCAGGTTTATAGCTGCACGTTAAGTCGGGTCAGGGTCGCTTTCAACGCTTCATTGCCGGGATCCTTGCTTTGGGCGTCACGCCAGAGCTGTTTGGCTTCTTCCTTTTTGCCGCGTACCCAGAGCAATTCGCCCAGATGCATGCCTATTTCCGGATCCGGCCGCAACCCATAGGCGCGGCGCAATTGGTTTTCCGCTTCATCGAGATTGCCGAGGCGGAACTGGATCCAGCCCAGGCTATCGGTGATGAAGGCATCATCAGGTGCCAGTTCCGATGCCTTCTTGATCAGGGTGAGTGCTTCCGGCAGGCGGGTATTGCGATCGGCCAGCGAGTATCCCAGCGCGTTGTAGGCATGCTGATTGGCCGGGTTGATTGCCATGATCTTGCGCAATGCCGCTTCCATCGACACATAGTCGCCGAGCTTGTCAGCGGCCATGGCGTAGTCATACAGCAGCTCGGTATTGTCAGGGAAGCGCTTCAGGCCACTCTGCAATACTGCGGCAGCTTCGGCGTGACGGTTGGTGTCGCGCAGAATTTGGGCTTCGCCCTGAATCAGTTGCAGTTGTTCGCGTTCACTGCCGGCTTCCAGTTGTGCCTGCTCCAGCACCTTGCGGGCGCCGTCGATGTCACCGCGCCGTGCCAGCAACTGCCCACGCCGGATCTGGGCATTGACATACGCCTCGCCCGGTTCGACCTGTTCCAGCCATTTCAATGCGCCATCGATATCGTTGCGCTCTTCGGCGATCTGCGACAGCAAGAGCAGGGCCTGAGTCGGTTCCCGTTCATCTTCCGGTTGCGTTGCCAGTACTGCCAGGTAACGTTTGAGATAGCCTTCGGCTTCCTGCAACTTGCCGGTCTGGACGCTCAGGATGCCGAGCGCAAACAAGGTGGTCAGGTCATCGGCGTCGCTCTTGAGCAGCGTTTCAAACTGATTGCGGGCGTCGACGTATTGTTTTTGCTCTACCAGGCCGCGGGCATAGGCAATCCGTACTTCGCGCGCATCGGGATAGCGTTTCAGGAAATTGCCGACCAGCTTCATGGCTTCGGCCGGGTCTTGCGTTACCTGAGCGACAGTGAGAATTGCCAGTTCGGAGTCGGGTTTGATCTTGAGTGCGGTATCTGCTTCCTTGCGGGCGGTAGCGATGTCGCCGTTGGCATAGGTCGCCTGCGCCAATGCCAGATGCGATTCCAGCAGGTCGGAGTAGGGCGCCACCACATCACGCAGAATCGACAGCGCCAATGCTTTGTCCTTGGCGCGTGCCAGCAGGCGCTGGATTTGAAGAATCATCGGTCCGCGTGCCTGCGGCGCGGCATCGGCCAGCCGCTGCGACAGCAATGGCTGGATTTCCGAAATATTCTCGCTCAGCATGATCAGGCCGAGATAGTTTTGCAGGGCCTCATCAGAATGCGGCGCCAGTTCGGTCCACAGCCGGACTGCCGTCAGTGCTTCGTGCGGGCGTCGCGCCGACAATGCAATCTCGGCGGCACGCCGTGCCAGGCGCGGATCGCGGGTCTGTTGTGCGGTGCTGAGCAAGGTGACATAGGCGGCCTGCCATTGTCCGCGCTGGAAGGCGATTTCCGAGCTGAGCACCTTGTACAGGATTTCTTCGCTCAGTTCGTTGCCTGGTAATACATCCTCTGTCTGCTGGACCTTGGCCTTGAGCAGCGACTTGCTGCGGGCATTGGCCGGGGCCTTCTTGGTATTGGCCGCAGCCTTGTCGGCAGCGGTCGGAGCCGATTCTGTCTCGCTGGGTTGTCGCAGGCTTGCGCACGCGGACAGCATGACGGAGAGCGTTACAATGGCGAGAGGTTTTTTCAAGGGAAAATCCTGAATGTGCAGACAAACTTCGATTTTACGCTCAACCGCACGTTTATAGGTGCAAGCGAGTGCAAACCATCTGCTTTATCATAGCCGCCTTGACCCATATCGCCTGCCCCCATGCCTGAATTGCCTGAAGTTGAAGTTACCCGACGCGGTGTTGCCCCTTATCTGGAAGGAAAGACGGTCAGCGCGGTCGTCATGCGCCATACCGGTTTGCGCTGGCCGTTTCCGGCCGATCTTGAGCAGGAGCTGGCAGGCAAGCGGATTATCAAGACCGGGCGGCGCGGCAAGTACCTGCTGATTCACTTTGCGCATGGCACCCTGATCGTGCATTTGGGAATGTCCGGCCACTTGCGGATTCTGCCGCCCGGGATTGTGCCGCAAAAACATGATCATTTCGATCTGGTGGCTGGCGGCAAAGTCATGCGCATGACGGATCCGCGGCGCTTTGGTGCGGTATTGTGGCACCCGGCGAGCGAAGGGCCGGTGGAGGAGCATCTGTTATTGCGTGGTCTTGGGCTGGAACCGCTGGAAGAAGTCTTTTCGGCGCGCGAATTGCACCGGCAGACGCGTACCCGCAGTGCGCCGATCAAGCAAGTACTGCTGGCCGGCGACATCGTGGTTGGCGTCGGCAATATTTATGCATCGGAAAGTCTGTTCCGGGCCGGAATCAATCCCAAGACACCGGCCCGCAAAATCAGTCTGGCGCGTTACGAAAAACTGGTGATTGCGATCCGCGAAATTCTGGCTGCTGCAATCGAGCAGGGCGGCAGCAGTCTCAAGGACTTCATCGCCGTCAATGGTCAATCCGGCTATTTTCAGCAAAGCTATTTTGTATATAACCGTACCGGCATGGCGTGCCGTGTCTGCACGGCGCCGATCCGTCAGATCAAGCAAGGTCAGCGCTCCACCTTCTATTGTGTCAACTGCCAACGATGAAACGCGTCATCGCCAAAGCGCCACTGTCGACCGCGCCTTCTGAATTCGTCGATCCATCGTTTTCCGCGGCCGTCATCGGCTGGCAGAAACAACATGGCAGACATGCACTGCCGTGGCAAAACACGCGCGATGCCTATCGCATCTGGTTGTCCGAAATCATGTTGCAGCAAACGCAGGTGACTGCGGTAATTCCCTATTACCAGCGGTTTCTGGACAGCTTTCCGGATGTCGGCAGTCTGGCTGCGGCACCGTCCGAAGCGGTGATGGCGCATTGGAGCGGACTTGGTTATTACACGCGCGCGCGCAATTTGCATCGCTGTGCCCAGCGCGTGAGCGCCGAATATGGCGGACGTTTCCCCAGTGATCCTGAGTTGCTGGCCGATCTGCCCGGTATTGGCCGCTCCACAGCCGCCGCCATTTCCGCATTTGCCTACGGTACACGCGCGGCGATTCTCGATGGCAACGTCAAGCGGGTATTTGCACGGGTTTTCGGCGTCGATGGCTATCCCGGCGCCAAGGCGGTTGAAGATCAGTTGTGGCGACGCGCCGTGGCTTTGTTGCCGCAAACCGACATGGAATCGTATACCCAGGGATTGATGGATCTGGGAGCGACACTTTGTGTGCGCGGCAAGCCGGCTTGTGAAAAATGTCCGCTGGCGCAGCGTTGTGTGGCGCTGGCGACTGATCGTGTTGCAGTGCTGCCGGTGCGCAAGCCTAAAAAGGCGGTGCCGGAACGCGAAACCGTGATGCTGGTAATCAATGATGGTGCTGATGTCTTGCTTGAGCAGCGTCCTGACAGCGGTATCTGGGGTGGCTTGCTGTCACTGCCGGAATTGCCGCTCATGCCCAATGCGGCGGAATTCGATAGGTCGGTACGAGGTCTCGTGGCGCCATTCGGCGAGATCTCGGCGTGTCGCAAGCTGACACCGTTTTCTCACGTATTCACCCATTTCAAATTGCATGTGTCGCCATATCAGGTCGCACTCGAAAGCCGATTGCTGCATGCCGCGCAACACCAATACGTGTGGTATCCGGTGAGCAGGCTGGCTGATGCGCCATTGCCGGCGCCGGTCAAGAAATTGCTGCTGGCGGTGTTGCAGACGGAAGATTTGCTGAGCGAAGCTGCGGCGCTCTGATTGCAGAGCGCCGCAGTGTCATTTGTGAAATGAGTTTTGCTGGCGATGCCGGCGCACCACATGTTCGGTGGCGGCAAAATGCATGGCCAATTGTTCCGCGATATACACCGAGCGGTGCTGGCCGCCCGTACAGCCGATAGCGACTGTCAGATAACTGCGGTTATCGCGCTTGAATGCCGGTAACCATTTCTCAATGAAATTGCGGATGTCGCTCAGCAGATCGTCGACTTCCGGCAAGGCCGCCAGAAAATCGATGACCGGCTGATCGAGTCCGGTGAGCGGCCGCAGTCGCAGGTCGTAATGCGGATTCGGCAGCATGCGGACGTCGAACACGATGTCGGCGTCGAGCGGCACCCCGAACTTGAACGCGAATGACTCGAACAGCAGTGTCAGCGAAGCTCGCTCGACGTCGATCAGATCGGTGATCCAGCTGCGCAGTTTGCTGGCGCTCAGGCCCGAGGTGTCGATCACGTGGCCGATACCTTCAATGGCGCTGAGCATTTCGCGTTCGAGGTGAATGCATTCGGTCAGCGTCAACCGGTCGGCGGGATTGTGATCCGGCAGCAGCCGATGCGACAAGGGATGACTGCGACGGGTTTCAGAAAAGCGGGTTACCAGGACTTCAGTGGTGGCGGTCAGGAAAAATACCTTGACGTCATGCCCCTCGTCCTTGAGTTGCTGAATATCTGCTCCAAGACTGGCCAGCGAGCCGGCACTGCGGGCATCGGTGGCGACGGCCAGCATTTCGGCGCCTTCCCGGATACGGGTGCCGACCAGATCGCGCAGCAAGGTCGGCGGCAGATTGTCGACGCAGAAATAGCCGGCATCTTCGAGCACGTGGAGTGCTACTGATTTACCGGAGCCGGAAATGCCAGTGATGAGAACGATACGCATGGCGCAATGATAACGCAGCTTGCGATTTGTTTTCGCCGGGCATGAAAAATGACGATGCGGATTTCTATTCGCCGTTCATGGCTTTGCGCTGGCGGTCGATGAATTCTTTCAAGGTATCGATACCGCGCAGTTGGAGAATGGTGTTGCGCACTGCGGCTTCCAGCAGCACCGCAATATTGCGGCCGGCTGCCACCGGAATCACTACTTTGCGGATAGGCAATCCCAGTACATCTTCAAATTGCGCATCCAGCGGCAAGCGCTCGTAGTTTTCTTCCAGCGTACTGCGTCGCACCAGATGCACAATCAATTTCAGGCGCATTTTGCGTCGCACTGCGGTTTCGCCGAAGATGGCCTTGATGTCGAGCAAGCCCAGGCCGCGCACTTCCAGCAGATTTTGCAGCAGCGACGGGCAACGGCCTTCAATCATGTTCGGTGCGATGCGCGCAAATTCGACAGCGTCGTCAGCGACCAGGCCGTGGCTGCGGGAAATCAATTCCAGCCCCAGTTCGCTTTTACCGAGGCCGGATTCGCCGGTGATCAGCACGCCGACACCCAATACATCCATGAAAACGCCGTGCATGGTGATTTGCTGCGCCAGTTTCTTGGACAGATAGACGCGCAGGTAATCAATTACCTGTGCTGCCGGCAACGGCGTCGAAAACAAGGGAATATTCTTTTCGTCGCACACCGCCAGAATGTCAGGCGGTGTGGCCAGGCCCTGCGCGATGATGAAAGCCGGTGGCTCGCCGGCCACCAGCTCAGCAGTCTGGTAGGCGCGCGAAGTGTTGGATAAGCGCTGGTAGTACTCGGTTTCCTGATGGCCGAAGACTTGAATCCGTCCCGGGTGAATCAGATTCAAGTGACCTACCTGATCGGCGGCGGATGCCGCATCGCCTGAAATCAGGCGTTCTCCGCCCGGAAAACCGGCGAACCAGCCCAGTTGCAATGATTCGCGATTTTCTTCGTACAGTTGTTGTATCGATAATGCGGTATAGGCGGGCATGGCAATCCGATGAGGCAAGCGAACGAGACTGTCTCGGAGCTGGTGCCCCGGACGCGCGAATTAATTGTTTTTTTCCAGCGATGCTTGCCAGCTGACCAGACGGGCATAAACCAATGCCGGTTCGGCTTCGGCAGACAACTCGGCGCGGAACGCGTCATCAGAAAACATTTCAGCAATTTCTGAAAGTATTTCCAGATGTTGTTGCGTAACGTGATCGGGAATCAGCAGGAAGATCAGCAGTTTGACGGGCTGACCATCAGGCGATTCGAACGGGATCGGCTCTGCCAGCCGCATGAACAATGCCAGCGGTGCTTTTAAACCTTTGATGCGACCATGCGGTACGGCAACACCGTGGCCGAGTCCGGTCGAGCCCAGTCGTTCACGGGCAAACAGGTTTTCGGATACGGTGGAGCGCGCAATGCCGCTGTTGTTTTCAAAGGTCAGGCCAGCTTGTTCGAAAGCTCGTTTTTTACTGGAAACTTCTAGATCCAGAACAACGTTTTCTGGCGACAGGATTTTTGCAAGATTTGTCATGACACAAGGGGAAGCAAGGCGGACTTTTGTGCAGGATTATAGGCTTCTTTATGAGTTCTGCAACGCATTCCGTATTTGCCGTGCGGCAAAGTGTTGCCCGGTTTCAACCGGGCAACATCGATGCCAGAGAGCGCAATTACAACTCGATACGACCGAAAATCAACAGTACATCGCCGTTGTTTTTGTTTTTTGAAAAACGCGGCACATAGGAAAACATGATTTTTGCTTTTTTGGTGCCAATCGATGCCAGCGGCAGTGGTACCGGAAACGGCACGCCACCGAAATAATCCTGGCGGCTCATCAGCATGGCGGTACCGCCGAGCCCGACTTCGAGTGGCGAATGACCCAGCGACCATACCCATTCATAGGCGTAGCCGGCCATGATCTGCGGATGCTTGTGCGAATCCCGGATGACGAAGCCGTACAGCGATTCATCGTTGCCGCTTTCGTTGCGCAGCGTTTTTCCGTAGCCCAGGCCCCAGGCCTTTTCATTGAGTTCAGCCAGTTTTTCTGCCGAATAGGTACTGCGTCCATGATAGGCATAACCGGACAGATAAATGGCGTCGTCGCCCTTGTCCCAGATATTTGCTGCATGGCTCTTGGTGCTGTCCCACCAGCTGAATTCATCGCTTTGTTGTGCCAGTGCCGGCGCGCTCAAGGCTGCGCATGCAAAAGCGGATGCCGCCAGCAATGCTGTGCGGCTTTTGAGGGGAGTAAGGCTTTTCATGTTTTTCTTAAATGGCATGGTTTTTTTGAGCACAGCGCATCCCGGCAAGTGTTGCTTATTCAATGTTCAGGCAAAAAACATTCAATCAGGAAGGGCATCGGCAAAAAACGGCCGCCGTGAAGCGTCGCGTCGTATTGCACACTGCGCTGACGTTGAAACGTGTTCTTCAGACCAATTGTAGTGGCCTGAAGTTTCGTCTGACGTAGCGAAATGGTATCAAATTGTTGCGGAAGGATTGCGTGATGTGTTTGCGTGGCGCAACGAAAAAAACAATAAATTTTTCTGTGCGCCAACAAATTTTACGGAGTGATTCTTAGTACGCTTGCGCCGCCGGAGTTACTGGCGGGCGTTACGCAAATTGGATGGCAGGCTGCCACTCGAGAAGTTACTGCGCCAGGGATTGATGTCGAGTCCGCCGCGTCGCGTGTAGCGCGCATACACGGCCAGCTTTTGCGGTTTGCACTGGCGCAGGATATCCACAAAAATGCGTTCCACGCATTGCTCGTGAAATTCGTTGTGTTCGCGGAATCCGATCAGATACTTCAATAATGCTTCTTGCTCAATCGGTGCGCCGACGTAGCGAATTTGCACGCTGCCCCAATCGGGTTGGCCGGTCACCGGACAATTTGATTTCAGCAAATGCGATACCAGTGTTTCTTCAACCGCTGCTTCGTCATGCCGCGCCTTGAGCAGATCAGGATCGGGGTGACGGTCGACAACTTCGATATCAAGCCGGTCGAGCAGCAATCCACTCAGTTCGCCCATTTTCAATTGCTGAAAATTGCCAGCTTCGGTCAGGGTTACCTGTACCGGTGCTCCTGCTGCGGCAGACAAATCCTTTTGCAGGATGGCGCTGAGTGCCTGCGCATCGTCGAGCCGGGCCTGGTTGAAGGAGTTCAGGTACAGCTTGAATGACTTCGATTCAATGATGAAAGCGGAGTCGGCCGGCACCAGGAATGTGGCAATCGCGATGCACGGTTTGCCGCGCTGATTGAGCCACGATACCTCGTAGGCGTTCCAGAGATCGACGCCGAAAAACGGCAGCGTGCCATGCAGTCCCAGTTCGTCGCGCTTGGCCTGGCGCGGGATCGGGAACAGCAGGGACGGGTTGTAGGCATCCGGGTATTCGGATGCCTTTCCCAGTGGCGAGGTGTCAGGCGAATTGGCGTGCATGATGAACGATCGTGATATCGGCATTAGCCGAGGAACAGTTTGTACAAGGGATTTTTGCTTTCATCCCAGTGCCGGTATCCCAGATTGCTGAGGAACAGGCGGAAGGTTTTCATTTCTTTTTTCGGCACTTGCAAGCCGACCAGAATGCGGCCGACGTCGCTGCCTTGATTGCGGTAATGGAACAGGCTGATATTCCAGTTCGGATTCATCGCGTTCAGGAAGCGCATCAGTGCACCCGGACGTTCCGGGAATTCAAACCGGTACAGCAATTCGTTTTGCGCCAGCAGGCTCTTGCCGCCGACCAGATGGCGAATGTGAACCTTGGCCAGTTCGTCGTGCGTCAGATCCAGCGTGGCAAATCCCTGCTTTTCGAAATTGCGGGCGATTTTGGCCGACTCGTCCTGACTATCGGTCTGAATGCCAACGAAAATGTGCGCCGATTTTTCATCGCTGATGCGGTAGTTGAATTCGGTAACGTTGCGCGGACCGACGGTTTCACAAAAACGTTTGAAGCTGCCGTGTTCTTCCGGAATGGTGACGGCAAAAACCGCTTCACGCGACTGGCCGACATCTGCCATCTCGGCGACGAAGCGCAGACGGTCGAAGTTCATGTTGGCGCCGCAGGCAATCGTGATCAGCGCTTCATTCTTGATCGGTTTCTTGCTGTTCTTGGCGCGTTCGATATACGCCTTGGCGCCGGCGACGGCGAGCGCGCCGGCCGGTTCCACAATGCTGCGGGTGTCCTGGAAAATATCCTTGATCGCGGTACAGACGGCATCGGTATCAACAATGATGATGTCATCCACATACAACTTGGCCATGCGGAAGGTTTCTTCGCCGACCAGTTTGACGGCAGTGCCGTCCGAGAACAGACCGACATCCGGCAAGGTGATGCGACGGCCGGCCTTCAGGCTGCGGGCCATGGCATCGGAATCAGCAGTCTGCACACCGATGATCTTGATGTCCGGACGCACGGCCTTGACGTAAGCGGCAATCCCCGAGATCAGACCGCCGCCGCCGATGGCGACAAAAATCGCATGGATCGGATCGGCATGCTGACGCAGAATTTCCATGCCGACGGTGCCTTGTCCGGCAATCACATACGGATCATCGAACGGGTGGACAAAGGTCAGCTTCAGCTTCTTTTCGAGCGTCAGTGCGTGATTGTAGGCATCTGTGAAGGAGTCGCCGTGCAACACGACTTCACCACCGCGCGCCTTTACTGCCTCAATCTTGACGGTCGGCGTCGTGGTGGGCATCACGATCACGGCGCGACAGCCGAGTTTGGCGGCGGACAGCGCCACGCCCTGGGCATGATTGCCGGCCGACGCACAAATCACGCCGCGCTTCAGTTGGGCCGGCGTCAGATGCGCCATTTTGTTGTAAGCGCCGCGCAGCTTGAAGCTGAAGACGCTTTGCATGTCTTCCCGCTTGAAATAAATGCGGTTTTCCATCCGCTCCGAGAGAGTGTTGGCGAGCTCCAAAGGTGTTTCTATGGCGACGTCGTAGACCCGGGCGGTCAGAATTTTTTGCAGATAATCGGTAGTCATGGTCCAGTCTAGGCAGAGTCTGTCAAGCGCGCCTTGGCGCGAATCCGCAATATTGCGACGCTTGCGAGGAACTGGTCATTATAATGGACGCTCAAAGCCGGGCGCTGTCCGATTGCGCAAACCGCCCCGGGCTTGTCGTTTTTCTCTAACCTTTTCCCCTCTACGCATGATTGAATCCGCCGTTTTATGGATGTTGAATGTACTCGCCGTACCGACCGTCGGACTGACTTCCGTCTTCATCATCAGTTTCGTTTCTGCCACGCTGCTGCCGCTCGGTTCGGAACCCGCTGTGTTCGCCGTGATCAAGGCCAATCCGGCCATGTACTGGTCAGTCATTCTGGTGGCTACGGTCGGCAACACTCTGGGTGGGGTGGTGGATTACTGGATGGGATATGGCGCCAAGCAGGCGTTTGCCAAGGAGCGCAGCAGCAAATGGTTTGGCTGGCTGGAGCGGTTCGGTGCCAAAACCATGCTGCTCGGCTGGCTGCCCGGGATCGGTGATCCGATTTGTACACTGGCCGGCTGGTTGCGTTTGCCATTCTGGCCATCGGTGTTTTATATGGCGGTCGGCAAATTCCTGCGCTATATCCTGATGACCTGGCTGCTGCTGAATGTGCCGGACGGTTTCTGGCGTTCGGTGGCTGACTGGCTGGCGTAAACGCGGTCGCCTGTCAGCGCGTCATCCGAGCAAGACATCGAGCAGCATCATCGTCACGAAACCTGCCAATAAGCCCAGTGTGGCTTGCGTTTCGTGGCCTTGACGGTGCGATTCGGGGATCACTTCATGGCTGATCACAAATAACATTGCGCCGCCTGCGCCAGCCAGAGTCCATGGCAGGGCCGTGGCCGAGATGCCGGTTGCCAGCGCGCCCAGCACGCCGCCAATCGGTTCCACCAGTCCGGACAGAATGCCGGCACCGGCCGCTTTGAGCGGCGAGTAGCCCAGCGTGCGCAAGGCCAATGCGACAACCAGACCTTCCGGGATATCTTGAATGCCGATGCCGGTAGCCAGGGCGACGGCCTTGCCGAAGTCATCGCCGCCAAAGCCGACGCCGATGGCCAGGCCTTCCGGGAAATTGTGAATCGTCACTGCCAGCACGAACATCCAGATCCGGCTGCTGCGGGCCGATGAAATGGCGGCATTGGGGGCGATGAAGTGTTCATGCGGCACCAGATGATTGATCGCCAGCACAAACAAACCGCCAAGCATGATGCCGGTAGCCGTCAGCAAGACCGCTGCGGTTTTTTCGTAGCCGAGCGCCTGCGCCTGTTGCATGGCCGGCAAGATCAGTGAAAACACGCTGGCCGCCAGCATCACGCCGCCGCCGTAGCCGAGCAGTATGTCCTGCATGCGCAAGGAAATGCGGCGCGTGAACAGAACCCCCAGCGCACCCAGCGCAGTCAGGCCTGCCGCAGCAGAAGAGGCAATCAACGCCTGCTTCACATGCGGATAGGCGACGAAGAAGCCGGAGGCGGCATCAGCCAGCTTTGCCAGCAGAAACACTGCGGCAACCGCCAGCATGGCAATCTGACGGAAACGCAGTTGCAACCACGGGCGCTTGGCGGCAGTCGATGGAATCGGTATATCTTGGTTCAATGTGGGGATCATGGCAGGCATCCTGGTCAGTGGATGGGTAGAAGACAGAGAAGTCTTCATGCCTTGCATTCCGCATAGTCGGCCAGGGTGATGGCTAGATTCTCTAGAAAATCGATAATCAGTTGTTGAAACATAGCACGCTCCGCAAAAGGTAGGGGGACTGGCTTTGAATTTTGATTGATTATAGTTTTTAATTATCGATTCTGTTAATTTGATTGTTTTTATTGATTCAATTGCTTTTGCCTATCTTGTTCGTTGAAATGTCGGCAATCTGCTTCTTATTTCTCCATAAACAAGAATCATTTCTGATGGGGCCTCTAAAAGTAAGGGCATTACCTCGCGGGAATCAGCAATAAGATAAAATGCACATCCGGCAGCAGATTTTCTTCCATATTAATGAACGCCCCCGCAAAAATTCAGGCATTGCTTACTGACGCACCACACGGTGCTGTTCCCACGCGCTTGCGCGAAATTCCCTACAACTACACCTCGTTTTCCGACCGTGAAATCGTGATTCGCCTGTTGGGCGAAGATGCCTGGCATTTGCTCGATGAATTGCGCGGCAAGCGGCAGACCGGACGTTCGGCACGCATGCTGTATGAAGTGTTGGGGGATATCTGGGTGGTGCGGCGCAATCCGTATCTGCAGGACGATATGCTGGACAACCCCAAACGCCGGGCGGCATTGATTGATGCGCTCAATCATCGTCTGGGTGAAGTGGACAAGCGGCGTATCGTGACCGATCTGGCAGAAGCCGGTGACGCTGATGCCGTGCGGCGCAGCACCAACGTGGAAGCATTGCTGCGCGCGGCGAAAAAGGCGATTGCCGATTTCGGCGAAGAATTCAGGCAAATATATGACTTGCGCAAGCGTGCCAACAAGGTGCTTGGCCGTCATACCGCCAAAGACAATATCAAGTTCGACGGCCTGTCCCGGGTGTCGCATGTCACTGACGCGACCGACTGGCGGGTGGAATATCCGTTCGTGGTGCTGACGCCGGACAGCGAAGAAGAGATGGCCGGTCTGGTCAAAGCCTGTATCGAACTGGGACTGACCATCATCCCGCGCGGCGGCGGCACCGGTTATACCGGCGGTGCGATTCCGCTGACACCGATGTCGGCAGTGATCAATACCGAAAAGCTGGAACAGCTGGGCGCGGTCGAGATGACTGTCTTGCCCGGTCTGGACAAACCGTATGCGACGATTTATTCGGGCGCCGGCGTGGTCACCAAGCGGGTTTCCGATGCGGCCGAAAAAGCCGGCTTTGTGTTCGCGGTCGATCCGACCTCGGCAGAGGCGTCATGCGTCGGCGGCAACGTCGCCATGAATGCCGGCGGCAAAAAGGCCGTGTTGTGGGGAACCGCACTGGATAACCTCGCCAGCTGGCGCATGGTGGATCCGAACGGCGACTGGCTGGATGTCACGCGTCTCGATCACAACCTCGGAAAGATTCATGATGTGGCGCTGGCCCGCTTCCAGTTGCAGTGGACGCATCCGGCTCCCAAGGGACAAAAGAACGCGCCGTTCAAGACCGAGATTCTTGAAATTGCCGGCCGTACTTTCCGCAAAGAGGGTTTGGGCAAGGACGTTACCGACAAATTCCTGTCCGGATTGCCGGGCGTGCAAAAAGAAGGTTGCGATGGTCTGATCACATCGGCGACCTGGATTTTGCACAAGATGCCCAAGCACACGCGTACCGTCTGCCTGGAGTTTTTCGGTCAGGCGCGCGATGCGATTCCGTCGATTGTCGAAATCAAGGATTACCTTGATGCCGAGACCCGCAAGGGCGGCGCGATTCTGGCCGGTCTGGAACATCTGGACGAGCGCTATTTGCGTGCCGTCGGCTATGCCACCAAATCCAAGCGCGGCGTGTTGCCGAAGATGGCGTTGTTCGGCGATATCGTCGGCGATGATGAAAACGCGGTAGCGCAGGCGGCTTCGGAAGTGATCCGCATGGCCAACAACCGCGTCGGCGAAGGCTTCATCGCGGTCAGCCCGGAAGCACGCAAGAAATTCTGGCTGGATCGTTCGCGCACTGCCGCCATTGCCAAACATACCAACGCCTTCAAGATCAACGAAGACGTCGTGATTCCGCTCAACCGCATGGGCGAGTACACCGACGGCATCGAACGCATCAATATCGAATTGTCGGTCAAGAACAAGTTGCAGTTGCTCGGCGAGCTCGATAGCTTCTTCGCCGCCGGCAATCTGCCGCTCGGTAAAAGCGACGATGGTGAAGGCGAAGAAATTCCGGCCGCGGAAATGCTGGAGGACCGCGTGCATCAGGCACAAGAACTGATTGCGCGCACGCAGGCACGCTGGACCTATCTGCTCGGCAATCTGGATAAACCGCTGCGCGCGGCCAGCAGCGAATTGCAGGCACTCGGACTGGACAAGCTGGAGCTGGTATTTGAACAGCGTTTGCAGGCGCAACCCGAAGCCACCGTATTCGACGTGGTGCAGGATCGCACCGTGCGGGTTTCCTGGAAACAGGAAGTGCGGGCGCAACTGCGCCAGATTTTCAGCGGTGCCGCCTTCAAGCTGATCCTGGAAGAGTGCAGCGCGATTCACAAGAAAATCCTGCGCGGCCGCGTCTTCGTGGCGTTGCACATGCATGCCGGCGACGGCAACGTGCATACCAATTTGCCGGTCAATTCCGATCACTATGAAATGCTGCAAGATGCGCACGAAGCAGTAGCGCGCATCATGAAGCTGGCACGTTCGCTGGATGGCGTGATCTCCGGCGAGCATGGCATCGGCATCACCAAACTGGAATTCCTGACGGAAGAAGAAATCGGCGACTTCCGCGACTACAAGTTGCGGATCGACCCGGAAGGACGCTTCAATAAAGGCAAGTTGCTGAACCTGCCGGGCATGGAAGCCGATCTGCGCAATGCCTATACGCCATCGTTCGGTCTGATGGGGCATGAATCGCTGATCATGCAGCAAAGCGATATCGGCGCCATTGCCAACAGCGTCAAGGATTGTCTGCGTTGCGGCAAATGCAAACCGGTTTGCGCCACTCATGTGCCGCGCGCCAATCTGCTTTACTCGCCACGTAACAAGATTTTGGCGACATCGTTGCTGGTCGAAGCCTTCCTGTATGAAGAGCAGACGCGCCGCGGCGTGTCGATCAAGCACTGGGAAGAATTTGAAGATGTGGCCGACCATTGCACGGTTTGCCACAAGTGCGTGACACCGTGCCCGGTCGATATCGACTTCGGCGATGTCTCCATGAACATGCGC
This sequence comes from Herbaspirillum autotrophicum, assembly GCF_001189915.1. Lineage (GTDB taxonomy): Bacteria > Pseudomonadota > Gammaproteobacteria > Burkholderiales > Burkholderiaceae_D > Herbaspirillum > Herbaspirillum autotrophicum. Next base: position 19,685 of record NZ_LFLS01000011.1, on the reverse strand, counting down.
AACCTGTTGCGCAAGATGGGCAAGAAGTCCTTCAATCCCGGCACCACGGCGGCGATGTTCTTCCTCAATGCCACCGATCCGGCCACCATCAATGCCACGCGCAAAGTGATGACCGATTGGGGCTTCAAGGCGCAGCGTCTGGGGCATGACGTATTGAAGAAGTTTGCCAAAAAGCAGACGCAAAAGCCGGCGGCGACGGTTGGCAAAGCGCCGATCAAGGAACAGGTGATCCACTTCATCAACAAGAAGATGCCTGGCAACCTGCCGAAAAAAACAGCACGTGCCTTGCTCGATATTGAGGATGACAAGATCGTGCCGATCATCCGCGATCCGAAGACCACCACGGCCGATACCGAAGCCGTGTTTTATTTCCCCGGTTGCGGTTCGGAACGTCTGTTCTCGCAGGTTGGTCTGGCAACGCAGGCCATGCTGTGGAATGTCGGCGTGCAGACCGTATTGCCACCGGGCTATCTGTGCTGCGGCTATCCGCAACGCGGCTCGGGCGATTTCGACAAGGCGGAAAAGATCATTACGGATAACCGCGTGCTGTTCCATCGCATGGCGAATACCCTCAATTATCTGGATATCAAGACCGTGATCGTGTCGTGCGGTACTTGCTACGATCAGTTGCAGGGCTACCAGTTCGACAAGATATTCCCGGGTTGCCGCATCATCGACATCCACGAATACCTGCTGGAAAAGGGCGTGCGACTCGAAGGCGTTACCGGCACCCGCTACATGTATCACGATCCATGCCATAGCCCGATGAAACTGCAAGATCCGATGAAAACGGTGAATGCACTGATCACCACGGCCGATGCGCAAAAGATCGAAAAGAATGACCGCTGCTGTGGCGAGTCCGGCACCTTCGGTGTTTCCCGTCCGGATGTCTCGACGCAGGTGCGCTTCCGCAAGGAAGAAGAAATGCGCAAGGGCGCGGACAAGGTACGGGCTGACGGCTTCGAAGGCGAAGTCAAGATTCTGACCTCGTGCCCGTCCTGCTATCAGGGTTTGTCGCGTTATAACGAAGACTCCGGCACCGTTGCCGACTACATCGTGGTCGAAATGGCCAAGCATCTGCTCGGTGAAAACTGGTTGCCTGATTATGTCGCCCGCGCCAACAACGGCGGCATCGAACGGATTCTGGTGTAGCCATGACAGCACCTTGCGAACTGTGTGACAGTGATGGCGGTGAGATCGTCTACCGCAGCCCGCACTATCGTGTGGTGCTGGTAGACGATGCGGCTTACCCGGGATTTTGCCGGGTCATCTGGAATGCGCATGTCAAAGAGATGAGTGACTTGCCGGCCGCTGACCGGACTGCATTGAGTAATGTCGTCTGGGCCGTGGAAGCTGCGGTGCGCGAAGTCATGCAGCCGGAAAAAATCAATCTGGCGACGCTGGGCAACATGACGCCGCATCTGCACTGGCATGTCATCCCGCGTTATACGAATGATGCGCATTTTCCGAGTCCGGTCTGGGCAGAAGCCCGCCGCGAGGCAGCGGCCGGGACGCTGGCGGCGCGGCGCGCCCGCTTGCCGGAATTGACGGCGGCGATCGTGCGCCATATTGCGCTGCTCGATTAATCTGCTTCACGTCTTATAGTCTTATAGAAAGCGCAAGCCATGAGCTCTGCCAATGCACCTGTTCCGGTCTCGTTCAAAGTACGCAAACAGTCCAGGGTGATGGAAGTCGAATTCGACGATGGTGCGATGTTTTCGTTGTCGTTTGAATTGCTGCGCGTGTATTCGCCGTCGGCAGAAGTACGCGGCCATGGCCCGGGTCAGGAAACCTTGCAGGTCGGCAAGCGCGAAGTGGAAATTGTCGGCGTCGAACCGGTCGGCAACTACGGCATCAAACCGATATTCTCGGATGGTCATGCCAGCGGTATTTATACCTGGGACTATTTGTATCAGCTCGGACAAGATCAGGCTGCAATGTGGGAAACCTATCTGCAGAAGCTGCATGCAGCCGGATTTGCCGGCGACAGCGGGCGCGATCCGCAAACTACTCCGGCCGCTGCTACCGGGCACGCCTGCGGACATTCGCACTGAATTCTGCCTGGAGTCAGGCCGCCGCCGGTCTGTCGACAGCCGGCCTTGCGGGGCAGCGCGAGACGCACTTGCCCCCACTTGTATAATGTCGATTCAATAAACGCGCTTTGCCACCATGACCAATACCACTCACTTCGGTTATCAGACCGTTTCAGAAGAAGACAAAGTTCATAAAGTCGCTGAAGTCTTTCACTCCGTCGCTTCCAAGTACGATGTGATGAACGACCTGATGTCGGCTGGCCTGCATCGGGCGTGGAAGATTTTCACGATTGCGCAGGCGGCCGTGCGTCCCGGCTTCAAAGTGCTGGATATCGCCGGTGGCACCGGCGATCTGTCGAAGGAATTTGCACGTCAGGCCGGACCAAACGGCGAAGTCTGGCTGACCGATATCAATGAATCGATGTTGCGGGTCGGGCGCGATCGCTTATTGAATAAAGGTATTCCGACCCCCACCTTGCTGTGTGACGCCGAGAAGTTGCCATTTCCCGATAATTACTTTGACCGCGTATCGGTCGCGTTTGGCTTGCGCAACATGACGCACAAGGATGTCGCCTTGTCCGAAATGCGCCGGGTGCTGAAGCCGGGCGGGAAATTGCTGGTACTGGAATTCTCCAAGGTATGGGAGCCGCTCAAGAAACCGTATGACGTGTATTCGTTCTCGGTGCTGCCATGGCTGGGTCAGAAAATTGCCGGTGATGCAGAAAGCTACCGCTATCTGGCTGAATCGATCCGCATGCATCCGGATCAGGAAACCTTGAAGCAAATGATGCAGGACGCCGGTCTGGAGCGGGTCCAGTATTTCAATCTGACAGCCGGTGTGGCGGCATTGCATACCGGGATCAAGCTGTAAATTGCAGCCTGAACAACTTGTGTGGGAGTTCGCATGAAAAAGCTATTGATCGTTTTGATGTTGATACTGACTGCCGCGGCAGTTGGCATGTCATCGGCACAGGCCAAGCGTCTGGGCGGCGGCGGTTCATTCGGCAAGCAATCGCCAAGCTATTCGCGGCAAATGCCTTCGCAGCCAGCGGCACCGGGCAATATCTCACCGGCACGTCCTGCCGCACCGGCCGCTGCACCGGGCGCGGTGCCGCCAAAACCGGCCAGTCCGTGGAAGGGTATCCTCGGCGGCGCGTTGCTTGGTCTCGGCATGGGCGCATTGCTGTCCCACTTCGGTCTCGGCGGTGCTTTCGGCAGCATGATCGGTTCATTGCTGATGATTGCGGTGCTGGCATTCGCGGTCATGTTCGTGATTCGCATGTTCAGCCGCAAGAATGGCAACAATGACAATCAACCGGCATACGCTGCCGGCAGCCAGCCGGGCTATGGTGCGGCATACACGCCTGAAATCGGCTCGCGCATTGAGCCGACCGGCGCCCAGACACCGTTTTCGCTGCAGACCGACAACTTCGGCGCCGGCGCAGGTGCCGCCAAGGCGGCGCCATGGGGCATTCCTGCCGATTTTGATGTGCCCGGCTTCGTGCGCAACGGCAAGGCTTACTTCATTCGTCTGCAGGACGCCTGGGACAAGGGCAATATCAACGATATCCGTGAATTCACGACGCCGGAAATGTTCGCCGAACTGCGCTTGCAATTGCAAGAACGCGGCCCGGCACCGAATCAGACCGATGTGGTCCAGATCGATGGCGAACTGCTTGGCATTGATACCGTTGGTGACGATTATCTGGCCACTCTCAAGTTCACTGGCCTGATCAAGGAAGCACCGGACGCCTCGGCCGAGCCATTTGCGGAACTCTGGAATCTGTCCAAACCACAGAGCGGCAACGGTGGCTGGGTACTGGCAGGCATTCAGCAGGTCGCCTGAAGTGCCGCAGGCTGCAGCAAACTGTTAAACTTGAGACCGCCCGCAAGATTGCCGGGCGGTTTCGTTTTATACCAGTTTCCGGCCCGGTATCTGTCTTGCCGCTGTTTTTCCTGCGGTAGTCCTCGCTGTTTTCTTATTAACCCTTGAGTGTTTTCTTCATGCGTCCTGCTGCTGCCGTCATCAATCATTTACTTGCGCAAGAACCTGCGGCACAACGCCAGTTGGCCGAGCACGGCGGCAAATTGGCGTGTATCGACACCGGCCTGTTTCAGTTGCGCCTGCGGGTAATGGCTGATGGCATGGTCGAAACAGTGGATGCCGGGGCCACGCCCAATGTCACCATTCGCATCAAACTGAGCGACTTGCCGCTGATTGCGGCCAACCGTGAACGCGCAGTTTCTTACGTCAAGATTGAAGGCGATGCTGATTTCGCCAATGCGGTTTCGCAACTGACCCGGTCATTGCGCTGGGATGCCGAGGATGACCTCAGCAAGGTAGTCGGCGATATCGCCGCCACTCGCGTCGTCGCAGGAGCGCGCTCGGCAATCGACGTGGCACAGACGACCCACAGAAAACTGGCAGAAAATGTCGCCGAATACTTTTTGGAAGAGCAACCGATGTTGATACGTCCTCATGCCGTTACCGATTTTTCGGCTGATGTGATCAAGTTGCGTGATGATATCGAACGCCTTGGCAAGCGCATCGAGAAACTGGAGAAGCGCTGATGTTGTTGCGTTCTTTACGATTATTCAAGATTTTGCGTGTGGCGATCCGGTACGGTCTGGATGAAATCGTCATTTCCGGTTTCGATACGCCCCGTATCGCCAGATTTGCCAATGCGGTATTTTTCTGGCGCGATCTGTCGGCGCCGCGCGGCGAACGTCTGCGCAAGGCACTGGAAGATCTGGGGCCGATTTTCGTCAAGTTCGGTCAGGTGCTGTCGACCCGGCGCGACTTGTTGCCGCTCGATATCGCCAATGAACTGGCGCGCTTGCAGGATCGGGTGCCGCCATTCGATTCGGCATTGGCAATCGCGCAGATCGAAAAATCGCTCGGTGCCCATCCGGATGAACTGTTCAACAATTTTGAACGGGTGCCGGTAGCCTCGGCTTCGATTGCGCAGGTGCATTTCGCGACACTCAAGAATGGCGCCGAAGTGGCGGTCAAAGTTCTGCGACCGGGCATGCGCAGCACCATCGATAACGACATCGGCCTGATGCATATTGCGGCCGACTGGCTGGAAACCTTGTGGGCCGACGGTCGTCGTCTCAAAGCCAAAGAGGTGGTCGGCGAGTTCGACAAATATCTGCACGATGAACTGGACCTGATGCGCGAGGCCGCCAACGGCAGCCAGTTGCGGCGCAACTTTGCCGGCTCCGATTTGCTGATCGTGCCGGAAATGCACTGGGATTACTGCTCCTCATCGGTGATCGTGATGGAGCGCATGCGCGGCATTCCGATTTCACAAACCGAGCGCTTGCTGGCGGAAGGGGTCGATCTCAAAAAACTGTCGCGTGACGGGGTCGAGATTTTCTTTACACAGGTATTCCGTGACGGTTTCTTTCACGCCGACATGCATCCCGGCAATATTTTGGTCTCGGTTGATCCGGCCACTTTCGGTCGTTATATCGCACTCGATTTCGGTATCGTCGGCACCCTCAATGATTTCGACAAGGATTACCTGTCGCAGAATTTCCTGGCGTTTTTTCAGCGCGATTACAAACGCGTCGCGGAAGCGCATATCGAATCCGGATGGGCACCAAAGGAAACCCGTGTCGATGAACTCGAAGCTGCAGTACGCGCTTGTTGCGAACCGATTTTCGATCGTCCGCTGAAAGATATTTCGTTCGGCCAGGTCTTGTTGCGCCTGTTCCAGACTTCGCGTCGCTTCAATGTCGAAGTGCAGCCGCAACTGGTATTGCTGCAAAAGACCTTGCTCAACGTGGAAGGACTCGGCCGCCAGCTCGACCCCGAACTCGATTTGTGGAAAACCGCCAAACCTTATCTGGAACGCTGGATGAGCGAACAGATCGGATGGCGCGGTTTTGTTGAACAATTGAAAGTGGAAGTCCCACGCTACAGCCGGTTGTTGCCACAGTTGCCGCGGTTGGCGCATCAGGCGCTGACCATGGCGACCGAATCCCGGCAAAACCAGAATACCGATCTGATGAAAAAACTGGTGGCCGAACAGCGGCGTACCAATATGCTGCTTGGTGTGATCGTCTACTTTGGCGGCGGCCTGATCGGCGGCATTATCGTCTTGCAGTTGTTCATGCGCTTCATCCATTTCTTCTGATGGATCGGGTGCCGCCGGATATTGCATCCGGCCGCACCCGCATCCGGCATTTTTTGTATACTCATGCGATCTTTTGCGCGTGCCCCGGGCCCGCTTTCCTTCTGAGAGGTCGTCATGACGGCAGCTGTCAATGCCAAGTCACGGTTGCACTGGCTGCCGTATATCGTCGCCGCCACGTTTTTCATGGAGTACCTGGATACCACCATCATCGCGACGGCATTGCCGCAGATGGCGCAAACCTTTCACGTCGGACCCAATGAACTGAGTCTGGGCATGACGGCATACATGCTGACGCTGGCGGTATTCATCCCGATCAGCGGCTGGGTCGCGGACCGGCTTGGATCGCGCACCGTGTTCGGTACGGCAATCGTGATCTTTACGCTGGCATCGGTGCTGTGCGGCATTTCCGGCAGCGTATTTGAATTTACTGCGGCGCGTATCCTGCAAGGCATGGGTGGTGCGCTGATGGTGCCGGTGGGGCGCCTGATCGTGGTGCGCAATACCAGCAAAGACAAGCTGATGCAGGCGATTTCGACCATTACCTGGCCGGCGATTGCGGCGCCGGTGGTCGGGCCTGCGCTGGGTGGCTTCATCACTACCTATTTTTCCTGGCACTGGATTTTTCTGATCAATGTGCCATTCGGCATCGCAGCGTTGATTGCGGTCCTGAGCATCGTACCGAATGAGCGCGGCACGCAACGCCGGCCGCTGGATCTGGTGGGTTTTTTCCTGAGCGGCACGGCGCTGACGTCATTGTTGTACGGCACTGAGCTGGCCAGCCATACCGAAACCAATCTGACGGTATCGATACTGTTCATCGTGGCCGGCATCGTGCTCGGCCTGTTTTCCTATCGCCATGGCATACGCAGCGCCCATCCCTTGCTCGACTACTCGACGCTGAAGATACCGACCTTCAATGTCACCATCGTCACCGGTTCCTTCACCCGTATCGGCATCGAAGCCGTGCCGTATCTGTTGCCGCTGTTGTTCCAGATCGGCTTCGGCTTGTCGGCGTTCCATTCCGGCATGTTGCTGCTGGCCAGCGCGCTCGGCAATCTCGGGATGAAAATGTTTACCACGCGCGTCTTGCGGCGTTTCGGCTTTCGTCGCGTATCGCTCAACAATGCGGTGCTGGCCGGCGTATTCGTACTGGCGTGCGGATTGTTAACCCCGGACACGCCGCTGGTGGTGGTGTTGCTGACGATTTTCATCTACGGATTGTCGCGCTCAATGCAGTTTTCCACGCTGGCAACACTGGCCTATGCAGATGTCACCGAAGAGCAGAAAAGCGCCGCCAGCACGTTGTGGAGCGTGGCGCAGCAAATGACCATCGGCATGGGCATCGCATTCGGCGCTCTGGCTTTGCGGGTGGCGTCTTACTTCAGCGGTGGCACGGACGATACCGGCGCGCACTTCTCGGTGACCGACTTCCATTGGGCATTTGCCATGGCCGGCATATTGATATTGTGCTCGGCGCTGGGATACCGGCGACTGGAAAAGGATGCGGGAAATAATCTTGGCGGTGGTGCGCGCGCGCTCCCCAAGAGCCGCTGAGCGCTGGCACTAGAAAGCAGAAAAGCGCCGCGCCAGCTGTTCGCGGCGAAAGTGCTCGACCACATAATCGATAAACACACGGGTTTTCGCCGGCAACAGGCGCGCCGCTGCGAAGTAGAGCGCCAGCATGCCGCCATCGACATGCCAATCCGGCAACACCCGCACCAGTGCTCCGCTGTCGATATACACCACGGCATGCGGCATGGCTGCCAGCGTGATACCCAATCCCATCTGCGCAATTTCACACGCCACATTCGGGTCGCTCATGGTCATCTTCACCTTCAGATTGATCGGCGTTTGCGCGCCCTCGCGATTGCGCAAGGTCCAGGAACGAACCCGGCCGGTTTGCGGTGAGCGGATCAGAATGCCGTCATGCACTTCCAGGTCATCCGGCGAGCGTATCGGCGGGTGCCGCGCCAGATAGTCCGGTGACGCCAGCAACACGCGGTGCGCCGGCGCCAGTTCACGCGCGACAATGCCGGGCGGCAGATCGATCCCACCGCCGATGGCGGCATCGAAACCTTCCGTAATCAAATCTACCGGGCGGTTATCGAAATGCCAGTCAGGGGAGATGGCCGGATAGCGCTGCAGAAAATCCGCCAGCAAAGGGACGATGTATTCACGCCCGAAACCGGTTCCCATGCTGACTTTGAGTACTCCGGACGGTTGTCCGTCAGCGCTGGCCAGGTTGGCGACTGCCTGTTGAATACTGAACAAACCGCTGCTGACTTCTTGCCGGAATCGTTCACCGGCCTCGGTCAGACGCAAGCTGCGCGTGCTGCGCTGAAACAGGCGTACTCCCAGATTGGATTCCAGCCGGGCGACATTCTTGCCGACTGCGGCAGAGCTCAGTCCGAGTCGTCGCGCAGCAGCCGAGAAGCTGCCGTATTCGGCGGCAGTAACAAAACATTCAATGCTGGTCAGGGATTCCATAGGCTAATTTTAAACATTATGTTTATAAAGAACAGAGTGATTGCTATCTGGTTTAAACATAATCGCTGCTCCATACTTCATTTCAAGCCAAACGGAATCCAATCCCCATCCGCGAAACCGCAGGCCATCTTATTCACTCTCTATCGTCATTCAGGAGCTGTATCATGACTGCCAACCTCAATACCAATCTGTCACTGCAAGATAAAGTTGCCTTTGTGCAAGGTGGCTCACGCGGCATCGGCGCCGCGATTGTCAAACGTCTGGCACGCGAAGGCGCGCTGGTTGCCTTCACCTATGTCAGTTCGGCCGACAAGGCGCAAGCGCTGGTCAATGAAGTCGACGCCAAAGGCGGCCGGGCGCTGGCGATTCAAGCCGACAGTGCCGATTCCGCAGCACTGCAACAAGCCATCCGGATTGCCGCCGAAACCTTCGGTCGCCTCGATATTCTGGTCAATAACACCGGCGTGCTGGCGATGGGACCGGTCGAGGAATTCACATTGGAAGATCTGGATCGCACTCTCGCCGTCAATGTGCGCAGCGTATTCGTTGCCACGCAGGAGGCGGTGCGCTTCATGGGCGATGGCGGTCGCGTGATCACCATCGGCAGCACCAATGCCGACCGCATGCCGTTTGCCGGCGGCGCCGTGTATGCCATGAGCAAATCTGCCATCGTCGGTTTGACCAAGGGGCTGGCACGCGACCTCGGTCCGCGTGGCATTACAGTCAATAATGTGCAGCCCGGACCGGTCGACACCGACATGAATCCGGCCAGCGGCGATTTTGCTGAAACGCTCAAGGGCTTGATGGCTTTGCCGCGCTATGGCAAGGATGTGGAAATTGCCAGTTTCGTTGCCTATCTGGCCGGACCGGAAGCCGGCTATATCACCGGCGCCAGCCTGACCATCGACGGCGGTTTCTCGGCCTGAGCCGGTCAAACTGACGCAACAGACGTAAAAAAAGCGGAACTGCAGTGAACTGAACCCCGAAAGTTGGACATCAACTTTCGGGGTTTTTCATTGGCAACTGCGATCACGCAAACAGGCGCGCCAGTTCGACACCGGGTTCCGGTGCACGCATGAAGGCTTCGCCGACCAGAAATGCATGGACATTGGCATCACGCATGCGTTTGACATCCGCCGCCGTGGCGATGGCCGATTCCGTCACCACCAGTTTGTCGGATGGGATGCGCGGCAACAGATTGAGTGTAGTTTCCAGTGTGGTCTCGAAAGTGCGCAGATTGCGATTGTTGATGCCGAGCAGGGGCGTTTTCAATTTCAGTGCGGCATCCAGTTCGACGCCGTCGTGCACTTCCACCAATACACTCATGCCCAGATCGTGTGCGCATGCTTCGAGTTCGGCCATCAAGCCGTGATCAAGTGCCGCCACGATCAGCAGGATCGCATCGGCACCCCAGGAGCGCGCTTCATAGATCTGATACGGATCGATCATGAAATCCTTGCGCAAGGCGGGAATGGCGCAGGCGGCACGCGCCTGTCTGAGGTATTCCGGCGAACCCTGAAAGAATTGCACGTCGGTCAGTACTGACAGGCAGGCGGCACCATTGCTGGCGTAACTTTGCGCGATCTCGGCCGGGTTGAAGTTTTCACGGATCACGCCTTTCGATGGGGATGCCTTTTTGACTTCGGCGATCACGCCCGCCAGACCGTTGGCGATCTTCCCGCGCAGGCTGTTTTCGAAATGGCGCAAATCCGCGCGTGCTTCGGTATCGCTTTCGACATCGCGGCGCAGACTGGCGAAGTCGCGGTATTTTTTGGCAGCGTTGACTTCGTCGGCCTTGACGTCGAGAATTTTATTGAGAATGTCGGACATGAGAATTTTCCTTATTTACGCTGGTCGAGTGCCACGCGAACTGCGAGTGCGCCCAGCGTCAATCCCATCACATAGCGTTGCGCCCGCAGCCATCCCGGGTTGTTCGAGAAAAAACCGGTGATGGCGCTGGCTGAGAGAATGATCAGTGCATTGACGGTAAAGCTGATGCTGATCTGCGTCACGCCGAGCGTCACGCTTTGCAGCAGTACGTGGCCTTGTTCAGCGTGAATGAATTGCGGAAACAGCGACATATAAAACACGGCCACCTTGGGATTGAGCAGATTGGTGAGAAACCCCATGCGCAAAAGCGTGCGGGTGCTGTCGTGAGGCAGGTCGCGGGTTTGAAATGGCGACGAACCGCCCGGCTTGAGCGTGTTCCATGCCATCCACAACAGATACGCGGCGCCGGCATACTTGACGATATCGTAGGCCAGCGGAATCGCCAGGAACAAGGCCGTCAATCCGAAGGCGGCGGCCAGCATGTGCACCACAAAGCCGGCCACGACTCCCAGCAGGGAAATCATGCCGGCCATGCGGCCCTGGCAAATCGAACGCGATACGCAATACACCATGTTGGGGCCGGGTGTCAGAACCAGCGCCAGAGCGGCGAGTGAAAACAGCAGCAAATCGTTTAATGGAATCATGATGTACAGGGCTTGGTCAGGTCATCGTTCAGAGTTTGCCGCCCAGTTGCCGGGTCACTTCGACAAATTGATCCAGCTTGGCGCGGGCGGCACCGGAAGCAATACAGGCACGGGCTTTTTGCAAACCGGCTTCGATCGACTCAACCACGCCGGCGGCATACAGCGCCGTACCGGCATTGAGCGCGACGATGTCGTGCACCGGACCGGGCGTGCCCGCCAGGGCTTCAAAGATTTTTTCCTTGGATTCGGCCGCATTGGCCACTTGCAGATTGCGGCTGGCAAACATGCTCATGCCGAAATCTTCCGGATGGATTTCATATTCCCGGATTTCGCCATTGACCAGTTCACCGATCATGGTGGCGCCGCCCAGTGTGACTTCATCCAGATTGTCGCGACCCCAGACCACGATGGCATGCTGCGCGCCGAGGCGTTGCAGGACGCGCACCTGGATACCGACCAGATCCGGATGAAATACTCCCATCAGGATATTGGGGGCGCCGGCCGGATTGGTCAGCGGGCCGAGAATGTTGAAAATGGTGCGCACGCCGAGTTCCTTGCGTACCGGCGCCGCGTGTTTCATGGCGGCGTGATGATTGGGCGCGAACATGAAGCCGATACCGGTCTGGGCAATGGATTGCGCGACCTGTTCCGGTTGCAGGTTGATATCGGCGCCGAGTGCTTCCAGAACGTCGGCGCTGCCGGACGAAGATGACACGCTGCGGCCGCCATGCTTGGCAATGCGGGCACCGGCGGCGGCGGCGACGAACATCGAGGCGGTGGAAATATTGAACGTATGCGCGCCGTCACCGCCGGTGCCGACGATATCGAGCAGGTTGCCGGTTTCCGCCATCGGCACTTTGGTGGCGAATTCGCGCATGACCTGTGCGGCGGCGGCGATTTCGCCGATGCTTTCCTTCTTGACGCGCAAACCGAGTGTCAGTGCGGCAATCATGACCGGCGACATTTCGCCGCGCATGATTTGCCGAAACAGCGACAGCATTTCGTCGTGAAAGATTTCGCGGTGCTCGATACAGCGCAGCAGCGCTTCTTGCGGAGTGATAGACATGATGTGATTCCGATCCGGGTTCAGTGATATGACGGTGTTCAGGCGCGGGCCGAACCAGTCAGGAAATTCTTCAGCAGGGCATGGCCGTGTTCCGAAAGAATCGATTCAGGGTGGAATTGCACTCCTTGCAGATCGAACTCCTTGTGGCGCACACCCATGATTTCACCATCATCAGTCCAGGCCGTGACTTCGAGGCAGTCCGGCAGGGACGCCCGTTCAATGGCCAGTGAGTGATAGCGGATCACGGTATAGGGACTTGGAATATCCTTGAACACACCAACGCCGGTATGGGCAATCCGCGAAGTCTTGCCATGCATGACCTGTTTGGCGCGCACAATCTTGCCGCCGAACGCTTCGCCGATGGCCTGATGGCCGAGGCAGACGCCGAGAATCGGCAGCTTGCCGGAAAATTGCTTGAGCAAATCGACGCAGATACCGGCTTCTTTCGGGCTGCATGGCCCGGGCGACAGGCAAATCCGCTCCGGATTGAGCTTGGCGATGTCATCGAGCGTGATTTCATCATTGCGGATGGTCAGCACGTCTTCACCGAGTTCACCGAAGTACTGCACCAGATTGTAGGTGAAGGAGTCGTAGTTATCGATCATCAGTAACATTTAGATTTCTCCATCCAGGCCATCTTGTACTTGTTCGGCAGCACGCAATACGGCACGTGCCTTGTTTTCGGTTTCTTCCCATTCCATTTCCGGCACCGAATCGGCGACGATGCCGGCAGCGGCTTGCACATACAGCGTGCCATCCTTGATCACCCCGGTGCGGATCGCAATGGCGACATCCATTTCGCCGCCAAACGACAGATAACCACAGGCACCGCCGTAGATACCGCGCTTGGTCGGTTCCAGTTCATCAATGATTTCCATGGCCCGTACCTTCGGTGCGCCCGACAGCGTGCCGGCCGGGAAGGTGGCCTTGAGCACGTCCAGATTCGACAAGCCCGGCTTGAGAATGCCTTCGACGTTGGAAACGATGTGTTGCACGTGCGAATATTTTTCGATCACCATCTGATCGGTTACTTTCACGCTGCCGGTAGCGGCAATGCGGCCGATATCGTTGCGCGCCAGATCGATCAGCATGACGTGTTCGGCAATTTCCTTGGGATCGGCCAGCAACTCGGTTGCCAGTTGAGCATCGCGTTCCGGGGTCGAGCCGCGTGGACGGGTTCCCGCCAGCGGCCGGATGGTGATTTTCTTTTGACCGTCGCCGAGGCTTTCATTGCGCACCAGAATTTCCGGTGACGCGCCGACAATCTGCATATCGCCGAAATTGTAGAAGTACATATAGGGCGAAGGATTGAGCGAGCGCAGTGCGCGATACAGCATCAGCGGCGAATCGACATAGGATTTGCGCAGGCGCTGACCGATCTGCACCTGCATCAGATCGCCGGCCATGACGTATTCCTTGGCTTTGGCGACTGCCTTCAGATACGCTTCCTTGGAGAAATCGCGGATTGTTTCAGTGCGGACCGAGCCGCTGGTGACCGGCGCATCGGCGGCGCGACGCAGCATGGCGCGCAAGTCCTTGAGGCGCTGACGGCCTTTCGAGAATGCTTCCGGCTGCGACGGATCGGCGTACACGATCAGATACAACTTGCCGGACAGATTGTCGATCACGGCCAGTTCTTCGGTAACCAGCAATTGAATGTCGGGCAGGCCGAGATCATCTTTTGGGGTCGAATGCGCCAGACGCTTTTCGATATAACGTACCGCATCGTAGCCGAAGTAACCTGCGAGGCCACCGCAGAAACGCGGCATGCCCGGACGAATCGCCACTTTGTATCGGGCCTGGTATTCGGAGATGAATTCCAGCGCATTGCCTTCGGCGGTTTCGATCACCTTGTCGTTTTTCAGAACTTCGATCTTGTTGCCGTAGCTGCGTAATTTGGTAGACGCCGGCAGGCCGATGAAGGAATAGCGGCCGAAGCGTTCGCCACCGACGACTGATTCCAGCAGGAAAGTATTTTTCCCCGCATTCTGGGTTTGTGCCAGCTTGAGATACAGCGTCAGCGGCGTCTCCAGATCGGCAAAGGCTTCAGCGATCAGGGGAATGCGGTTATAGCCTTCTGCGGCCAGCGATTTGAATTCGAGTTCAGTCATGTATCTCTCCAGGATCGCTATTGTAGAACGTTTATAAATCCGCAAGATGCGTCTTTACGAAGCCGTTCCGGGCAATAGCGCTATCTAAACAGGGGTACTGCTTACGGGTACTAATATAGGGGGGATGTTGCAAAAAACTTTCCGGTTGCGCGGAGCAGCCGGAGGCATTCGGGTTCAGTTAGCCCAGGATTGCCAGCGTCGCCACAGCCAGGCCTCAGGGGCGGCTGATTGTTGGACGGTAGTTTTTTTGTCGAGAAACATTTGTGGTGGCGTTTAAGTAATCTTCAGGTAAATCTGTGTGACTCAGTCCGATGCTTACGAAATCAGGTTTGCTGCTTCCAGCAAGGTTTGAACTATACCATCGGAATCGACGTCGTGTATAGGCTCGCCGTGGTTATACCCATACGGTACGTTCAATACCCGGCAACCCGCTGCCCGCGCTGCTTGCGCGTCATTGGAGGAGTCCCCGATGGCGACTACCCGTGCCGGTTGCAGATCAAAATCCTTGCAGACTTGCAGCAGTGGCGCCGGATGCGGTTTCTTCTGTGGCAGCGAATCGCCGCCATAGACAATCTCGAAATAGGAACGCAGTCCCTTTTTCTCCAGCAGCGGCAAGGCAAAGGCGAGCGGCTTGTTGGTCACGCATGCCAGTCGCAATCCCTTTTGTTTCATGGCGTTCAAGCCATCGATGACGCCCGGGTACAACGTCGAGTAATCGCCATTGATCAACGGATAGTGGTACTGGTAAGACTCCAGCGCCTGCGCGAAATGCTGTTCCACTTCCTGCTCGTCATAGTCGACTGCCAGCACGCGTCGCATCAGATTTTCGGTCCCCTTGCCGACGAAATCCACGATGGTCTGCATCGCCAGCGGGGTCAGACCCAGATCGGCGCGCATGCGATTGACCGCGACATGAAAGTCAGGCGCAGTGTCGAGCATGGTGCCGTCGAGGTCGATGATGGCAGCTTTGATATCGTGCAGCATGGGAACGTACTTTCTGTTGGTCTTTATGCGGCCAGTTGTACGCGCATGGCGTCAATCACGGCTTTGTAGTCGGGTTTGCCGAAGATGGCAGAGCCAGCGACAAAGGTATCGGCACCAGCCTTGGCCGCCGCCGCGATGTTGTCGATCTTGATGCCGCCGTCAACCTGCAACAGGATGTCGCGACCGCTCTCATCGATGCGGCGGCGTACTGCGGCAATCTTGTTGAGTGCTTCAGGAATGAAGGACTGACCGCCGAAGCCCGGATTGACCGACATGATCAGAATCAGATCGAGCTTATCCATGACGTGATCCAGGTAATGCAGCGGCGTCCCCGGATTGAAGACCAGACCGGCTTTGCAGCCGTTGTCGCGGATCAGTTGCAAGGTGCGGTCGATATGTTCGGAGCCTTCCGGATGAAAGCTGATGATGTTGGCACCGGCCTTGGCGAAGTCGGGAACGATGCGATCCACCGGTTTCACCATCAGATGGACGTCAATCGGCACCTGCACGTGGGGGCGAATTGCTTCGCATACCAACGGACCGATGGTCAGGTTGGGAACGTAATGGTTATCCATGACGTCGAAGTGGATGAAATCAGCGCCGGCGGCGACGACATTGCGGACTTCTTCTCCCAGACGGGCGAAATCGGCAGACAGGATGCTTGGAGCAATACGATAGGTAGGCATGGCGGTATGGCTTAAAAAGATGCGCTATTTTACCTGTTTGAGTCCGATCGGTTTGGGGCAAGCCTTGCACTTGCGGTTAATTTCGTGTGGAATGGCTCACGCAATCCATAAAATCGAGGAATCCGCATGGCAACGTATGAATTAACGGTGACGGTGAAGACGCAGTATCTGGAGGAACAGTCTGATCCGTCGCGGTCGCATTATGTATTCGCTTATGCGATCACGATCGTCAATAGCGGGAAAGTGGCTGCCCAGCTGATTTCACGTCATTGGGTGATTACCGATGCGAATAACCATACGGAAGAGGTGCGCGGACTCGGCGTGGTCGGTCATCAACCGTTCTTGCAGCCAGGAGAGCAATTTGAGTATACGAGTGGCACGGCCCTGCAGACACCGCAGGGCTCCATGCACGGAGAGTATTTTTGTGTCGCAGAAGATGGAGAGCAGTTTGATGTAAGAATTCCTGAATTCATCCTGTCATTGCCGCGCACGCTGCATTAAGAATTCGTTTCCTTGTCCCTGGATGTCGGCTGCGGCTTTTTCTGCGCTGCCGGCCGGTCAGGCTTCCGGCCGGAGAACATGGTCCACCAGACGATGAATACGAATATAAAGAATGCTCCCGCCGCTTCCAGTATTAACCACCACATTTTAAATTTTCCTCAATGTCTTTTACCCGCATCAGTTTACCTGCATTAGCCGCCATCGTCGTTGTTTGCCTCGCCGCGTGTACCACGCCGGGCCCGGCGCCGGTGGTTCCCGGAACAACGCCGGTCGCCAAACCACAACCGGCAACCCCTGCCGGCGCCACGCAAACCATGCAACCCAGCAATTTTTCCGCATTGCCGGGATGGGCGCGCGACGATGTGCGCGAAGCATGGCCGGCATTCATGACTTCCTGTTCGACGTTGGTAAAGCGCGCTGAATGGAAATCGGTCTGTACCGCCGCGCGTCAGGTCAATGCCGGTGATCAGAATGCGGTACGGGCTTTCTTTGAAACCTATTTCACGCCATATAAGGTGTTGAATCAGGACGGCTCCGATAACGGTTTGGTGACGGGCTATTACGAACCATTGCTGCGTGGCGCCCGCAAGCGCGGTGGGGTCTATCAGACACCGCTGTATCGCGCGCCGGAAGATTTGCTGACGATTGACCTGGCCAGCGTCTATCCCGATCTCAAAAACATGCGTCTGCGTGGCCGCGTGGTCGGCAACAAGGTTGTGCCTTATCCGTCACGGGCCGAGCTGTTGCAGTCGCATGCACTGAGTGGCAAGGAGTTGGTATGGGTAGATGATCCGGTCGAGGCATTTTTCCTGCAAGTGCAGGGCTCGGGACGGGTTTTCATGCCGGACAGCAATGAAACGGTGCGTCTGGCTTACGCTGATCAGAATGGTCACCCTTACAAATCGATTGGCCGCTATCTGGTGGACAAAGGTGAAATGACGCTGGCACAAGCCTCGGCGCAGGGAATCAAGGCATGGGTGGCCGCCAATCCGGCGCGCCAGCAAGAATTGCTGAATGTGAACCCGAGCTATATCTTCTTCAAGGAAGAAAAGCTGCTCGATCCGTCCAAAGGTCCCAAGGGTGCATTGGGCGTGCCGTTGACCGGTCAGCGCTCGATTGCAGTCGACCCGCAATTCATTCCGCTGGGCGCGCCAGTCTTTCTGGCAACCACGCAGCCCAACAGCGATGTGTTGCTGCAACGACTGGTGCTGGCGCAAGATACCGGTGGCGCGATTCGCGGTCCGGTGCGGGCAGATTACTTCTGGGGTTTTGGCGATGAAGCCGGCGACAAGGCCGGCGGCATGAAGCAGCGCGGTTTGATGTGGGTGTTGCTGCCAACGGGCGTGGCGCCACGCTGAAAATCAGCGCGCTCTGTACATAGGGGTAAACAAAGAAGCCTGTCCCGTTGGAAAACGGACAGGCTTCTGTCTTTCAAGACCGTGCGCGGTTTAGCGCAATACCAGTACCGGGATTGTCGAATGAGCCAATACCTTTTGCGTCTTGCTGCCGAGAAACAGTCGGCTTAATCCGCTGCGGCCATGTGATGCCATAAAGATAACATCGCAGTTGAATTTCTTGGCGGCATTGACGATTTCTTCATCCGGCGCGAATGACAGGACCGTGACGGTTTCGCAGGTGACGTTGGCTTCTCTGGCGGCATCGGCAATTTTCTTGACATGCTGTTCCGCCAGTGAGCGCACATTATCTTCATAGATCCCGGGATCAATTGCCATCGAGCTTTCCGCCAGCGGTGAGAAGGGGTACGGCTCGGCCACCGAGATGCCGATAATTCTGGCGTTGCAGTGGCGGGCATAGTCGATTGCGTTGTTGATCGCTTTGTCCGAACGATCGGATCCATCCGTCGGTACAAGAATAGTCTTGAACATATGGTCCTCCTTTGTTAGAGGTGAAGGGGGGTATGACTCAGTATAGTCCTGACCATGATCTGCTGTAAGAATTCCTGACGCGGGTTTGATTTCGCACAAGTTTTAATGACGTTACAATCGTGCGTGATTCGATTTTGCACCATACCTATATAGATGTAATCAGACCAGGAGACCGCATGAGCTACGAAACACTAATAACCGAAGTCACAGGCAAGGTTGCCTTGATTCGCCTGAATCGCCCGAAAGCGCTCAATGCCCTCAACGAACAGTTGATGATTGAGCTGGGCGATGCGCTGCTCGGCTTCGATGCCGACGAAGGTATTGCCTGCATCATCATTACCGGCAGCGAGAAGGCATTCGCTGCGGGCGCTGATATTACGGTCATGGCCGGCTATAACTATATGGATGTCCTCAAGGGCGAGTTCATCGGCCGCAACTGGGAAACCATTCGCCGGGTACGCAAGCCAGTGATCGCAGCGGTAGCCGGTTATGCGCTGGGCGGTGGCTGTGAGCTGGCAATGATGTGCGATTTCATCATCGCTGCCGACAATGCGCAGTTCGGTCAGCCCGAGGTCAAGCTCGGCATCGTCCCGGGCGCCGGCGGTACGCAACGTTTGCCGCGGGCAATTTCCAAGGCCAAGGCAATGGACATGTGCCTGACGGCACGCATGATGGATGCGCAGGAAGCGGAACGGGCCGGACTGGTATCGCGTATTGTGCCGGCGGACAAGTTGCTGGATGAGGCCATGTCGGCAGCCAATGCCATTGCCGGGATGTCGCAGCCGGTAGCATTGCTGGTCAAGGAATCGGTCAATCGTGCTTATGAAACCACATTGTCAGAAGGTATCAAATACGAGCGCGCAGTGTTCTATAGCTGTTTTGCCACGGAAGATCAGACGGAAGGCATGAGTGCGTTCCTCGAAAAGCGGGTGCCTAACTTCAAGAATCGCTGATTGTCGCAGGATTGATCGTTCATCTCCGCCAGATAAAAGCCCGTCCCGCCAGGGACGGGCTTTTTGTTTGTGATGTTGAATTTGAGGGAAGTGAGTCTGGACGTGGGTTTGCGGGGAGATGGTATAAAAAGAGTAAATTATTTGCGATAAAGTGTTGCAGTGCAGGGGATGTCTTGCTATAGTTCGCCTCCCCGCTGAAGCAGCGACGAAACAAGCAGTAGCGAGTGACGAAGCAAGTGTGGTGGGGAAGGTTTCAGAAGTGCGGATTTAGCAGTAAGAAATTTAAGAAAAGCGTTAAAAAAGAAGTTGACGCGAATCGAAAATGACTACATAATCTCGCTTCTCTGCTGATGACAAACAAA
>NZ_LFLS01000010.1 GCF_001189915.1 Herbaspirillum autotrophicum | reverse complement strand
CATCTTGACTGCATCAGCTCAATCACGACCGGGTGTGTGCCACGCGTCACAAAAACGAACTGTCGCTCGCCCTTGCTGAGATACGTGCCGGCGGCAATCAGGCCCGGAATTCCGGTGCCGGGCAGGCGCAGGCCGAAGCGGGAATCTCTGAAGCTGTTGCCTGCCATTGCCCCGCGAACGCGATGCAGTGGAATGCGGATGTCGCGCTGGAATGCGGCGATGGTCTCCCACAAGTTCATGCGCACGATCAATTCCTTATCGTTCAGTTCAAGTACCGGCATCGCTGTTCCTTTCTCCATTCAGGTTCCGGCAAGGATATTGCCGTGCCAGGTGGCAAGATGTATCAGACTGTAGCCTGACAATCGGCGCGAGGAGATTCTGTTTCATCAATATTAAGGCGATCTTCATGTCGCATTAATATCATCTTCATCAACACGGTCTTGATGCCGGCTTGTCAGTGCGGATCTGGCGTTACGTCAATTTCGGATGGCGCATCGCGCTGATTGCGACGATCGAACTGACCCGCCAGAAATGCGCCGATGATGGCACTGGCTGCACCACACAGGAAAATCGTTTCATAGCCGAAGGCACCGACTACCAGCCCGGCGAGCGGTCCGATCAGTCCCAGTCCGAGATCGAAGAATCCGGAGTAGGCAGCAAGCGCGGCGCCGCGATTCTGATGCGGCACATTCTTGATCGCCTCCACCCCGAGTGCCGGGAAGACCAGCGAAAAGCCGATACCGGTCAGGGCGGCACCGATGACCGCCATGGTCGGCGAGCTCGCGCTCCAGAGCAAGCCCTGACCGACCGCTTCGATCAGCAAGGAACCCGCCGCCACCCGGGCGCCGCCAAAACGTTTGACGGCATCGCCAAACAGCAGGCGCATGCCGATAAAGGTCAGGCTGTAGGCGGTCAATGCATACGCCGCATCCGACCAGCCGCGACTGGCGTAGAACAGGGTAATGAAGGCCGCGATCACGGCATAGCCGATGCTGCCCAGCGTCATGGCCAGCCCGGGTCGCCAGACGCGGCCTATCACTTGAATGAAGGGCAGGCGGGTACCCGCCATCGGTTTGGCGGGCGGCAATGCCAGCGCCACCAGGATCGCAATCAACGGCAACACGATCACGGTGTATGCCACCGAAATGAAACCCCAGCGCTGCAACAGTGCGGCCCCGGCCGGCGCGCCGACGGCAATCGCGGTGTACATGGAAATGCCTTGCCAGGAAATGGCGCGGCTGGCATGTGCCGGACCCAGCAAGCCGATGCCCCAGGTCATGCCGCCGGTCAGGATCAGGCTTTCGGCAAAACCGAGCACGGCGCGTCCGCTCAGCAGAATGATCAGCGCCAGCGTCGGCGACTGGTCGGCAAAGGCCGCCGACACCCGATACAACACACCGGCCGCCACGCAGCCACACAAACCTTTCAACACCGCATACTTGGCGCCGCGCGTATCCACCGTATGACCGGCAAACGAGCGCAGCAGCAAGGTCACCACCGATTGCAAGCCAACCGCAATACCCACCATCAGCGAACCAAAGCCCAGCGTCTGATTGACATAGACCGGAATCACCGGCAACGGCATACCGATGGTCATGAAGCCAAAGAAAATGATCGCCGCCAGCGACAGCAACGTGGTGAAGGCACTTATATTCGGTGCGGCAGGTGAATCATTCATGTGGACATCCGGAAACTGAAAAGTAAAGAGAGTGCTGCAGCGTAGTTAATCGCTTGGAGGCTGGTAATGGCGGGCAGGTTAGTTGACTGGTCGAAGCTGTGCGAGGTTGCCATCGTCCGACTTGCGGTGCCGGGAGGCATTTTATCAATGATCGGGGGAATTGGTTTTTGGTGGTGGTATAGGTGGCTGAAAGATGGAACCAATATTGTGGAAATTAAAGGTGGTTGTATCCCGGGAAGCAAGAATGAACTTGAAGTCGCTCGTATGTGCAATTTCAGCTACGGAAAAATTCAAGTGGTCAAAGATGTTCGGTTTGAGTTTTAAGTGACGTGACGGCCGCTCAATTATGATCAGCGTTGAATAACCGAAACTCGCTGTAGCGGGTGCCAATTGCCATCTCCAGAATTACCGTATTTTTAGTTTGGGCTCAATAAGATTGTTGACCGATATGTCTTCGCGCGTGGGAGTGCGCACTTGAGGCCGTTAAAAAGGGAATGGAAATAGAAAACGCCCGCTTGCGCGGGCGTTTTCTATTTCTGGCGGAGACGGTGAGATTCGCCTGCATGTTGCAGGCCGCTGCTGCGCTTGCAAGCGCAGCCCTTCGAATCGCACTCACAAGCCAAACTGTTGGCTTGTTCGTCTCCGTAGATGGCAATGTCCTGCGGACATTGAAAAAGTGAGCGGAAACAAAAACGCCCGCTTGCGCGGGCGTTTTCTTGTTTCTGGCGGAGACGGTGAGATTCGAACTCACGATACAGGTTTAAGCCCATATGCTTCCTTAGCAGGGAAGTGCCTTCGGCCACTCGGCCACGTCTCCACACTGCAGACATTACAGCGCTGTCTCAGTGAAGACCCGCATAATATCTTTTCAAGCGGGTTTGGTCAACACTACGGCGTTTGTTTCTTGCTTTTTGTTGACCCGGCGATCCGGTTGCTTATTTCCCACTGTCCAGATCAAAGGCTTTATGCAATGCACGCACTGCCAACTCCATGTACTTTTCATCGATCAGCACCGAAATCTTGATTTCGGAAGTCGAGATCATCTGGATATTGACGCCTTCTTCCGACAGCGTGCGGAACATTTGCGATGCGATGCCGACATGGCTGCGCATGCCGACGCCGACTACCGATACCTTCGATACCTTGGTGTCGCCGACGATGCTGGCGGCGCCGATATGGCTCTTGACGCTGTTGTTGAGCACTTCGATGGCCTTGGCGTATTCGGCGCGCGGCACGGTGAAGGTGAAATCGGTTTTGCCTTCGACCGACTGATTCTGGATGATCATGTCGACTTCAATGTTGGCATCGGCGATCGGGCCCAGGATCTGATAGGCGATGCCCGGACGGTCAGGCACGCCCAGCACGGTAATCTTGGCTTCGTCGCGGCTGAAGGCGATGCCGGTTATGGTGGCTTGTTCCATGTTGGTGTCTTCCTCAAACGAAATCAGTGTGCCGGATGTGGTTTCTTCTTCCAGCGGCATTAACGGGTCTGTCAATGACGACAGTACGCGTGTTGGCATCTTGTAGTTACCGGCAAATTCGACCGAACGGATTTGCAGAACCTTGGAACCGAGCGACGCCATTTCCAGCATCTCTTCGAAGGTCACGGTCTTGAGCCGGCGGGCTTCGCTGACCACGCGCGGGTCAGTGGTGTAGACGCCGTCGACGTCAGTGTAGATCAGGCATTCGGCAGCCTTGATCGCAGCCGCCACAGCGACGGCGGAAGTGTCGGAGCCGCCGCGGCCGAGCGTGGTGATGTTGCCATTGGCGTCCACACCCTGGAAGCCGGTGACGATCACGATCTTGCCGGCGTTGAGGTCCTTGCGGATCTTGGCATCGTCAATCGAGCGGATGCGCGCCTTGGTGAAGGCGGAGTCAGTCTTGATCGGTACTTGCCAGCCGGCATAGGAAACCGCTTCCTTGCCGATTGCCTGCAAAGCCATGGCCAGCAGTGCCACGGATACCTGTTCGCCGGTCGAGGCCAGCATATCCAGTTCGCGTTGATCGGGTTGCGCCATAATATCTTTGGCCAGCCCCAGCAAACGGTTGGTTTCACCAGACATTGCGGATGGAACAACAACGACCTGGTGGCCTGCGTCGTGCCATTTGGCAACGCGCTTGGCGACATTCTTGATGCGCTCGGTCGAGCCCATCGAAGTGCCGCCGTATTTATGAACGTATAAGGCCATAGGAATGGAAAGATTAGGTCTGCCGGAAGCCGATCAGAGCCGGTGGAAACAAACCCTCGACTTTACAGGCAGTGCCCCGAAATGACAAGCGCCACGGGCAGGTACGGCCGTAAAATCATTGATTCGGGAGTCGCTGGCGAAGTGTTTGCAGCGCGATGGTGCCGCAGAGATGAAGCAGGCGGCCGCGACGGGCCGTTGCTGTTACGCCATCTACACTTGGTGCTGCCATCCAGGCAGAACGACCAAGGCAGACGGTGGTTTGTTACGGTATTGCCATGTTGCTTGCTGCAGTGAAACCGGGATCAGGCACCAGTATAAAGATTGCGTGTGCCGGTTGGAGCGCTCTGGCTGGCCACTTGTTCGCGCGACAAGTGTTGTTTCACTTGGGGCTGGATCGGATATTCGTTACGTGCAGAGATCAGACCCTGGGCGCGTGCCTGTTGCAGTTCGGCAATGACGTCGGCATGGCTCTTGATAGAAACAAAGTTGCTTGCTGGTGGATAAGGCGCATCGGCCATGGCAGCGCCGGCAGCGGCAAACAGGATAACGGCGGCAGTAAGTTGCTTGGTGTTCATGATCAATCTCCCAAAATGAAACGTTGAAAAACAAAGGTTCGGTAACTGGTGCAAGGCTTGTGGCTGTGTGTCCGGTACCGATGAAGCAAATTTTATCTATTGCCTGAGTCGGAATAAATGGGTTTAATTGCAATTTACTGTTTCGTATTAAGAAATAATTAAGGGGTTGAAATGGATCGATTACTCTCCATGCGGGTATTTTCCAAGGTAGTGGAGCAGGGCAGCTTTGTGCGGGCGGCGGAGATGCTGTCACTGTCGAATGCGGTGGTGACGCGCTATATCGCGGATCTGGAAACGCATCTGGGCGCGCGTTTGCTGAACCGTTCGACGCGCCGCCTGTCGTTGACCGAGGTCGGGCAGGCATATCTTGAACGGGTACTGCATATCTTGCCCGAGATCGACGAAGCTGAAGCCATCGTGGCGCAAGAAACCAAACGCCCGGCCGGGACCCTGTCGCTGTATTCCTTTGTCGGTTTCGGCCAGAGTCAGTTGGGATCGATCTTGCCTGACTATTCCAAGGCATTTCCCGACGTCGTGCTCGATGTGACCGTCGCCGAACGCAATATGGATCTGGTTGAGGAAGGGGTGGATATCGGCTTCTTCAGCAGCCTGCAAAAATTCGATGCCAGCATGGCGGCGCGTCAGCTCGGGGTGGCGGAGGTGGTGTTGTGTGCATCGCCGGAATATCTCGCCCGCCACGGCACGCCGCAGACACCCGAGGATTTGAGCCGGCATGCTTGTCTCAATTTTTCGCATGAGCATTTGCGTCACTACTGGCATGTCAAAACAGAGGATGGGGTGCGCGACATTCCGATCACCAGCAAGGCGGTATCCAACAGCGCCATCCTGCTGCGCGATTTTGCGCTGGCCGGTATGGGCATCGTGCTGCGGCCGTCGTTTTCGCTGGATGATGATTTGCGCTGCGGCAAACTGATCCGGGTGCTGGCTGGTTATCAGATGGGACAGATTTCGGTCACCATGGTGTATCCAAGCCGGCGTCAGTTATCGGCCAAGGTGCGCAGCTTTGTGGATTTTGTGGTCGAGCGTTTTCCACATCCGGAGCGTGATGCGTGGTTGTGAGTGCCGGCTGAAAATAGCTGGAGGCCGGAACTCAGGCCTCGCCGGTCTCACCGGATAAGCTGGCCAGTCGTTGCTGCAGGTCGCATTCGGTTTGCCAGCGGCGGCGCTGCTCGGTACTGTCGGCTTCGCGTTGACGATCCTCATCGGAGCGATCTGCCAATGCCTGCAGCAGGCGATCTGCCAGGCGTGTGTCAGGTTCCATCGGACCGAAAAAACTGACGCAGGCGCCGTGCTGCATCAGCAGTGTCGGGAAATTATCGACATCGAGGTCGCCGACCAGCGCGGCCTGATCTTCGATATCGATCCAGACGAAGTAATGCTGCGGATATTTCTCGGCCCAGGCGGCAAAGCTGGCTGCATACTCGCGGCAGCTGCCGCACCAGTCGGCGCACAGGCAAGCCACTACCCAGCGCTGTTCGCGCAGGGCGTCAGCGAGCCGGTCATGGTTGTGGTCGTCGAGAATATCGTAGGGCATAGACGCGTATTCTACCGCGTCTGCACAAAAGCAAATTTGCTTCTGCATTTGCCGCATGTCACGGCTTGCCGTGGCCGTCTTGAAACACTGACGCAGCGCATCCGTGTTGCGCTGCGTCAGCGGGTTGATCTTCTGCAGAGAGATTGGCGTCGGGCGCGGTAAAATACGGCCATGTCTATTATTCTTGCCATTGAAACTTCCACCGAACTGGCGTCTGCCGCACTGCTGCATGGCGATCAGTTGACCACGCGCGCTTCGCTGGGCGTGCAAACCCATTCCGAAACCATACTGCCGATGGTGCAAGAGTTGCTGGCACAAGCCGGCATCTCGCTGTCGGCTTGTGATGCCATTGCCTTCGGCGTCGGCCCCGGCTCGTTTACCGGTGTCCGTACCGCCTGTGGTGTGGTGCAGGGACTGGCCTTCGGCGCCGGGTTGTCAGTGTTGCCGGTAGTGACGCTGGCGGCGATGGCGCAGGCTTGCCGTGAAATCAGTGGCGCCAGCGATGTGCTGGCAATTCTGGATGCCCGCATGGGTGAGGTTTATTGGGCGCAGTATCGTTACGATGCCGGCTGGAAAACCATCATCGAGCCACAACTCAGTGTGCCGGCCGCGGTGTTGCCCGAAGGGGCGGTACAAGCCTGCGGCAATGGCCTGAGTGCTTATCCGAAGGCGTTTGCCGCCGCCAGTTTGTTGCCGGGTCTGCCGCAAGTGATGCCGCATGCCGCGCAGATTGCGCGCCTGGGACAGGAGATGTTGTCGCAAGGGCTGGCCGTATCGCTCGATATGGCGCAACCATTGTATCTGCGCAATAAGGTGGCGCTGACGACGGAGGAGCGTGTGGTGCGCGATGCGGCCAAACATGCGGCGGCGGGGATGGCGTGAAGCAGATGCCCGGAGCCGACGAAGTGAGCGCTGGCATCGTATTGAGCGGCTTGCAAACGACGTTCGGGCCACTGTGGTTGGCGCCGATGACGGTTGAAGACGTGGATCAGGTGGTGAGTATCGAACAGCAGGTATATACGCATCCCTGGACGCGCGGCAATTTTCTCGATTCGCTCTACAGTGGCTACCAGGCCAGAACCTTGCGCGATGCGGCGCAACGGCTGCTGGGATATTTTCTGGTGATGCCGGCGGTGGATGAAGGACATTTGCTCAACATCAGCGTTGCTGCCGACATGCAGGGCAAGGGCTACGGACATTTGTTGCTGGAACAGACGGTGGCGGTGGCGCGTGAACAGCACATGAAGATGCTCTTGCTGGAAGTGCGGATCTCCAACCGGCGCGCGTTGCAGGTCTATCAGCGCTTTGGCTTTACTGAAATCGGACGCCGCAAGAATTACTATCCGGCCCATGAAAACACGCGTGAAGACGCCATTGTGATGAGTTTGTCGTTATGAGTCAGTCCAACACATTTTTACGATCAGCACTGGTGCTGGAAGAAATCGGCGTCGGTCCGATCTGGTTGCGTCGTGCGCTCGATAGCGCCGTCGCGCATGACGCGGCCGCGCTGGAAACACCGGTCGCGGCTGGGTCGCAGCAGGTTGCTGACGTTGCCGTCGCTTATGTTGCTTCGGCCGCTCCTGCTGCGCCGACACCAGGCACCGCCACCCGGGTTGCCGCCTCGGAGCGAGTGCCCGTTGCCGCCCCGGCCGCACCTGTGAGATCAACGCCGACGCAGACCATGCCGGCCGCGGCCGCGGTCAGAAGGCCGCCACCGTCCGCGGCTGATGATGGCCTGCCGGCCTGGTTGCATGAAATGGATGACGCGGTCGAGATGACCTCGGGCTTCATCCCGCACGACGATGACGATGATGCCGGGCCGGCCATCCGCATTGATCCTGCGATTGCCAGTATGGATTGGCCGGCGCTCAAGGAAAAAGTCGCGGGGTGTCGTCAATGCGGCTTGTGCGAAGGGCGCAAGAAAACCGTATTCGGGGTTGGTGATGAGCGTGCCAAATGGCTGTTTATCGGCGAAGGTCCCGGTCGCAATGAGGATATGCAAGGTGAGCCATTCGTGGGTCCGGCCGGCAAACTGCTCGACAACATGCTGCTGGCGATGGGGCTGAAACGTGGTGAAAACGCCTATATCGCCAATATCGTGAAATGCCGCCCGACCGATGAAAATGGTCGCGACCGGCCGCCGGCACCGGAAGAGGTGGCGGCGTGCATGCCTTATCTGCAGCGGCAGATTGCCCTGATTCAGCCGACAGTCCTGGTGGCCCTCGGTAAAACTGCAGCGTTGTCGCTGCTTGGACTGGATCCGTCGACGCCGGTGTCGAAATTGCGTGGCACGGTGCATCGTTATCAGGAGTTGCCGCTGGTGGTGACTTACCATCCGGCCTATCTGTTGCGGCAGTTGGGCGACAAGAGTAAAACCTGGGCCGATCTCTGCCTGGCCATGACGGCATACGCCGAACATGCGCGCTGAGTTGCCGCTGTCATTTCAGGCCGGCTTCCATCGTCGTTGGGGGCACTTGCATGATCCACACGTGCGGGCGCTGGCCTGGCTGCTGGATGCGCCGGGGCTGCTGGACGCTGAGGCGGCCTGCTGGGAGGGCCGCATAGCGGTGCTGGATCAGGTCAGTCCCGGGATTGCCGGCTGGCTGCAACAACTTGATGCGGCGCCGGCCGCCTTGCATGCGATGCTCGATACACAGCCATCGCATCGCCTCGGACGCTATGCCGAAAAGTTGATGACCTTTTATCTGCAACACAGCGGCCGGCTGATCGCGCATAACGTGCAGGTGCGCGACGGCCCGAATGCCACCATCGGCGAATTCGATTTTCTGGTGCGGGATGGTGCGGCGGCAGTGCACTGGGAATTCGCCACCAAATTCTATCTGTTGCAGACCAGTGCGCACGATGTCGGGACCGAAGCGTTTGTCGGTCCGAATCTGGCGGATTCACTGGGCGCCAAAATGCGCAAGATCATGCGGCAGCAATTGATGCTGGCGCAGCATCCGGCGGCACAGCAATATCTCAGTGTACCGGTGCACAAGGCGCAGGCGCTGGTCAAGGGCTGGCTGTTTTATCCGGAGGCGGAAGCAGTGTTGCCGGCGCGGCTGGGCATTGCGCCTGATCATTGTCGTGGTTTCTGGAGCAGCCTGAGCGGCTTTGACCTCGGTCGGGCCGCGCATTACGTGATCTTGCCGCGCCTGCGTTGGCTGGCGCCGACGCGCTGTGCGATTGACGATGCACTATCGGGAGTGCAACTGGCGGCGATACTGGCGCAGGATTTTTCGATCACGCCGGCACCGGTGCTGATTGCCTTGTGCGACCGCGATGGCGACGTGTTGCTGGAACGTGAACGGGGATTTATCGTGCCGGATGACTGGTCGGCGCAGGCCACACAAAAATTGCAGCACGCCATCGTAGCCGTCTAGCCGCTGTCAGTTGCCGGGACATTTGGTTCACCTGACGGTCAGTCTGCACCTGACCGCCTGACAGGCTCAATGTTTTTGCTCGCCGATCAGGGCCAGCGAGTCATGCTCGCGCTGGTTGGCGGCATGACGGCGCATGATCAGATACATGATGCTGGCGACGAAGACGCCGAAGATGATGATCACGATGTTGACGTTCATATTGATCTTGACCATCAGGGCATACAGCACCAGCATGCCCAGTACTGACAGATTCTCATTGAAATTCTGCACCGCAATCGAATGGCCTGCACTCATCAGCACGTGACCGCGATGTTGCAGCAAGGCATTCATCGGCACCACGAAGTAACCCGACAGCGCGCCGATGATGATCAGCAGCGGATAGGCCACCCACACCGAGGTGACGGTAGTCATTGCCATCACCACCAGCCCCATGGCGATCCCGAGCGGCATCACCGTCAGCGATTTCTTGAGCGGCACGAAACGGGCGGCGCCAATCGCGCCGAGCGCAACGCCGACGGCCACCACGCCTTGCAGGATGGCGGCTTTGTCGAGCGGCATGTGCAGCGATTTTTCAGCCCATTTGAGGACGATGAATTGCAAGGTCGCTCCCGCGCCCCAGAACAAAGTGGTAACGGCCAGCGAAATTTGTCCCAGCTTGTCTTTCCACAATGTGGTGAAACAACCGGCAAAATCGACGATCAGCTTGAGCGGATTGTGTTGCTGGTGGGCGTAGCGGGCGCCGGTGTCGGGGATGTTGAGATTGAAAACGGCAGCGATCAGATAGATCACGGTGATGACGCAGAGTGCGGCTTCGGTGGGCGTGTCGACGAAATCGAGCGCCGGAATGTCAACGGCGAGAAGGGCGCCGGCGATGCGCGGATTGACCAGTGCGCCGCCGAGTACGGTGCCGAGAATGATGGAGCCAACGGTCAATCCTTCGATCCAGCCATTGGCGGCAACCAGCTTTTCCGGCGGCAGCAATTCAGTCAGGATGCCATATTTGGCGGGAGAGTAGGCGGCGGCACCGAAGCCGACCACGGCATAGGCAATCAGCGGGTGCACCGTAAAGAACATCATGGCGCAGCCGACTACTTTGATGAGGTTGGTGATGAACATCACCTTGCCCTTGGGGAAGGCATCGGCGAAGGCGCCGACGAAAGCGGCCAGCACCACGTACGACAGCACAAAGAACAGTTTCAACATGGGAGTCATCCATGCCGGAGCATGCATGTCTGCCAACAGGGCGATGGCTGCGATCAGCAGCGCGTTATCGGCGAGCGACGAAAAGAACTGCGCCGCCATGATGGTGTAGAAACCGCGATTCATCCGTATCCAAGATGTGACAAATTATCCCCGGCTTGCTTTATACCATGAAAAGATGACATGCCAATGATAAGTTGGGACCACGGTAAGCCGCGATATCGCCCTTCAATCCTTGCGCTGTTGTCATGCATATTGGCAGATGTATTGCCAGATGCGGCAGCTTCGTGGAAACTGCTCGCTCCGGTAAAATGCCCTGACGGCTTTTTCTTGCCGGAAAATAATTTGAATCCGCTGACGATAAGATAACAAGCTCGCAACACCCTCGACTTCAGACCCGACTTCAGACATCCATCATGCCAAGACCAATTGTAGCGACCATCGATATTTTTGCTTTGCAACATAATCTGAGCGTAGCCAGGAAGCATGCGCCGCATGCCAAGACCTGGGCGGTCGTCAAGGCGCATGCCTACGGACACGGACTGGAACGGGCAGTGCGCGGGTTTGCCGCCGCCGATGGCCTGGCGCTGATCGAAGTCGATAATGCGGTGCGCTTGCGCGAATTGGGCTGGACCAAACCAATCCTGTTGCTGGAAGGTTTTTTTGATGCCAGCGATATTCCGGTACTGGTGACGCATCAGTTGCAGTTCGCGATTCATTGCAATGCGCAGATTGCCTTGCTGGAAGCGGCAGCGCTGCCAGATGCCCGCTTTCATGTGCATCTGAAAATGAACAGCGGCATGAACCGGCTCGGTTTCACGCCGGACCAGTATCGCGCGGCGTATGAACGCCTGCGCGCGATTCCGGCGGTGAGCAGCATCACCATGATGACCCACTTTGCCAATGCCGACGACGCCGCCAATCCGGACTTGCCGCTGGCCGAGCAGGTGCGGCGGTTCCGGCAGGCGACGGCCGGTCTGGAAGGTGAACACAGCGTCGCCAATTCGGCCACCGATCTGATGCATGGCGATCTGGCCTATGAATGGGTGCGGGCCGGCGTCATGTTGTACGGCGCTACCCCGGGTGGTGGCACGGCGCAGGATTTCGGCTTGCAGCCGGCGATGCAGCTCGACAGCGAAGTCATCGGCGTGCAGCATATCGTGGCTGGCGATGCGGTCGGTTACGGCAGCCGCTTTGTTGCCGACAAGCCGATGACGATAGGCGTGGTGGCATGCGGTTATGCCGACGGCTATCCGCGGCATGCGCCCAATGGCACGCCGGTGATCGTCGATGGTGTGCGTACCTGTACCGTCGGCCGGGTCTCGATGGATATGCTGACGGTCGACCTGACGGCCATTCCCGGGGCCGGTGTCGGCAGTCGCGTGACCTTGTGGGGCAAGGAGTTGTCCATTGATGAAGTGGCCTTTGCCGCCGGAACCATCGGCTATGAGTTGATGTGCGCGCTGGCGCCCCGGGTGCCGGTGCAAGAAAAGAAATAGAGCAATAACGCTCGCCATACCCGAGCCGCAAGCAATCACCGTCAGTATTCACCAAGCAAGGAACAGCGCCGCATGGCAAAAGCCAAAACCAATTACACCTGTACCGAGTGCGGTGGCATCAGTAACAAATGGGCCGGACAATGTCCGGCGTGCGGGCAGTGGAACACGCTGGTGGAAACCATCATTGAAACGCCGGGCGTCAATCGCCTGTCGTCGCAACCGCAGGCATTGGCGCAAACAGCGCCGGTATTGACGCTGGCTGATATCGAAGCGATTGACGTACCGCGCTTCGGTACCGGTATCGAAGAATTCGACCGGGTTCTCGGCGGCGGGCTGGTGCCGGGCGGAGTGGTGTTGATCGGCGGCGATCCGGGTATCGGCAAGTCGACGCTGTTGCTGCAAGCCTTGTCGAACATTTCCAAGCTCAAGAAAGTGCTGTACGTCAGCGGCGAAGAGTCGGGGTCGCAAATTGCGTTGCGCGCCAAACGTCTGGCGGTGGATGCTGGTGACCTGAAGCTGCAGGCAGAAATTCAATTGGAAAAAATCCTGGCGACGCTGGCTGAACACAAGCCGGATGTGGCGGTCATCGATTCGATTCAAACCATGTACTCCGATGCCTTGAGTTCGGCGCCGGGGTCGGTGGCGCAGGTACGCGAATGCGCGGCGCAACTGACGCGTGCCGCCAAGACCTCGGACACGACCATCATCATGGTCGGTCACGTGACCAAAGAAGGCGCGCTGGCCGGACCGCGCGTGCTGGAACACATTGTCGATACCGTGCTGTACTTCGAAGGCGATACCCATTCCAGCTTCCGTCTGGTGCGCGCATTCAAGAACCGCTTCGGCGCGGTCAATGAGCTGGGCGTGTTTGCGATGACCGAAAAGGGGCTGAAGGGCGTCTCCAATCCTTCCGCCTTGTTCTTGTCGCAGCATGACAGTCAGGTGCCGGGATCGTGCGTGATGGTGACGCAGGAAGGCACCCGGCCATTGCTGGTAGAGATTCAGGCGCTGGTCGACAGTTCGCATGTGCCGAATGCACGGCGGCTGTCGGTCGGGCTGGAGCAGAACCGGCTGGCCATGCTGCTGGCGGTGCTGCACCGGCATGCCGGCATTGCCGCGTTTGATCAGGATGTGTTCATCAATGCCGTGGGCGGCGTCAAGATCACCGAGCCGGCAGCCGATCTGGCGGTACTGCTGGCCATCAATTCGTCGATGCGTAACCGGCCGTTGCCGCGTGGCCTGGTGGTATTCGGTGAAGTCGGACTGGCCGGCGAGATTCGTCCGGCACCGCGCGGCCAGGAACGCTTGCGCGAAGCGGCCAAGCTGGGCTTTTCCATTGCCATGATCCCCAAGGCCAATGCGCCCAAACAGGAAATCGAAGGATTGAAAGTAGTGGCGGTGGAGCGGATTGACGAAGCACTGCAAAAAATCCGTGATATTGACGACTGAGTCGCCGCCCGTCGATCTGTTTACTTAGCCGGGCAAGGCGTAGGTAACAATGATCTGATTCATGCTGCCTTGCGCCGGCGGTCCGAGCGGGCCGCTGCCGGTGACGCGGTAATGCAGCGTGAACGGTTGTGCCGCGCTTTTGCCATTGAAAAACGTGGTGCTGCCGCTGGCGTTGCGCGTCACATTCCAGCAATTGCGCTGATCCTGCCAGCACAATACCGCTTCGAATCCATACGGTTTCGGATTCACATCATATTTCCACGCGACGTTGGTGATGCCGGCTGCTGCCGGTATCGTCCCGGGAATCCTGAAGACGGTTTCATAGCTGGCATTTTTGGCCACCACGGTGGGACCCATGGCATCGGCCGAGTAGGCCGCCGTCGGGCCGGATGGCACTGCAGGGGATGTGCTTGCGGTGACTGCGGGTGTGTTCGCCGGAACCGCGTGTATTTGCGAAGCCGGCGTGGTGGTGCCGGCGGTGCCCCCAACGCTGAAATTGCGATCAATCCGTATTTGCGCCGCTGCCGTTGTCGCGCCGCCCAGCAATGCCAGGCTGGAGACAATCGAAAAAATCAGTGAATGGTTCATGGCCGGTTGACGTCTCAGACATTGCGCTCATGGTGCAGCGGCAGTGTGATTTGCACACTGAGGCCGCCGCCGCTGCGGTTGCGCAAATGCAGTTTGCCGTTATGGCGAATCACGATGCGATTGACGATGGCCAGTCCAAGACCGGAACCGTTGGCCTGACCCCGGGCCGCATCCAGGCGGGTAAACGGGCGCAGCAAATGCTCCAGTTCGCTGTCCGGTGCTCCGGCACCATGATCATTGATTTCGATCACGGCTTGTTGCCCCTCGGCGTGACAGCGCAGATCGATCTCGGCGATGTCGGTGCCGGGTGTCTTGCCATAGCGGCGTGCATTTTCAATCAGGTTGCTGATCACGCGTTCCAGTTCGGTACTGTTGCCTTTGGCTTCCACGCCGGGCGTGATATCGGTCAGGATGCGCACATCGGTCAGGCGCTTGGCATTGTTGGCAGTATCTTCCAGCATGCCCGACAGATCGACCGGCATGAAGTGACTGGCGTCGAACGGTTTGGCGTAATCCAGAAACTGGCCGATGATGGCATCCATCTGCGCCAGATCGGAGTGCATACCGTCACGTGCTTCGTCGGATAGCTTGGCCATCTCGACTTCCAGTTGCATGCGCGCCAGCGGCGTGCGCAGGTCATGGGAAATACCCGCCAGAATGACGGCGCGGTCGGATTCAATCCGGTCCAGATCGGCCACCATCTGATTGAAACTGCGATTGGCTTCTTCGATTTCGGTCGGGCCGGATTCCGGCAGCGGGTCCGGTTGCTTGCCTTTGGCGATGGCGCGGGCAGCGGCCGTCAGGCGTGCCAGCGGTTGATTGATCAGGGTTGAAATGAAGACTGCGCCAATCAGCGACAGCACCAGCGCAATCGAAGCCCAGCCCAGCCATTGCAGGCTGGAGGTGCGATCCAGCCGGCCGCGGTCAAGCATCAGCCAGTATTGATCTTCATCGATTTTGAAGCTGATCCAGAAACCGTCGACATCGTTGACGCTGGAAGAAAACTGGGTATCTTCGCCCATCGCCTGCTTGACGAAATATTCGAGTTCCGGCAATACCGGCGAATCATCGGGTGGCGCGACCTTGTCGGAATTTTCGAGCGGATAAATGCGGATGCCTTCGTTGCTGGCCAGATCGAACAGCAATTCGCGCCGCATTTCCGGTGCCGAGTGGGTCAGGGCGGCGCGGGTGATGGTGACCACCGAAACGATCTGCGCCGCCAGTTGTTCGGCGCGCGGGCCGCGTTCTACAATCCGGAAGCTGGCGACCCAAGCCACCATGCTGGCGGTAATCAAGAACGTCAGCAGGAAAAAGGTACGCCAGAACAGGCCGTTGCTGAACCACCCGAGTCGGACCTGGGAACGCATATGTTGAATGCCCGCAGAAGGAGTTGGCATGCGCATCAGCGCGGTTTGCCCTCAGGAATGAAGACGTAGCCCAGACCCCACACGGTCTGGATGTAAAGCGGATTGGCCGGATCGGGTTCGATCAGTTTGCGCAGCCGGGAAATCTGAACGTCGAGGCTGCGGTCGAATACTTCGTACTCGCGGCCACGTGCCATTTCCATCAGTTTTTCACGCGACAGCGGCTGGCGTGCGTTGCGTGCGAACACCTTGAGCACTGAGAATTCACCGGTAGTCAGTGGTACGGTATCGCCATTTTTTTTCAGGGTGCGGGTGCCGAGATCAAGTACGAACTCACCGAATTCGAACGACTCCGGCGATTCCGATGGTGCACCCGGCAATTCATCCGGGCCCTTGCGGCGCAATACCGCATTGATGCGGGCGACCAGTTCGCGCGGGTTGAACGGCTTCGGCAGATAATCGTCGGCGCCCATTTCGAGACCGATGATGCGGTCGACGTCTTCACCTTTGGCGGTCAGCATGATGATCGGCGTCTGATCGCCGGCGCCGCGCAGACGACGGCAGATTGCCAGGCCGTCTTCACCGGGCAGCATCAGGTCGAGCACCAGCAAGTCATAGCGTTCACGAATCCACAACTTGTTCATCGATTGCGCGTTTTCCGCCGTGACCACATTGAAGCCCTGTTCGGTCAGATAGCGGCGCAGCAAGTCGCGCAGGCGGATGTCATCATCCACCACCAGTATCTTGGACTGATGAGTCGGGGCGGCGGAAGAAGTTGTATTGTTTGTGTTCATGAGTGTATGGTAACGTCTTCACGGTGATCGGCAAGATGTGCCGGGCAAAAGATACAAAGTGTTACATCCCTTACTTTAATCATCTTATACCATCGCGCCGGTCAACCTACACTGGGCATAACGAAGAAGAATTTTGTCGTCAGCCCGGAAATGTGGAAAAATGCGTCATGGATATTGTTGCTACCAAAAAATATGCTATCGCGGTTTTGTTGCTGACCGGCGTGACATCCGTATTGGCCCGTCCGCCGGAGCCGCCGCGTCCGATACCACATCAGGCTGCCGGCTTTCATCCGCAGAACGATGCCGGACCTGACGCCGGGCGTGCCCAAAAGCAGCGTGACGAGGAGCAGAATCAGCGGCGTGGCAAGCTGAGCCCGGATGAACGGCGCGAGTTGCGTCGTCAGATCGACGAGGCAGGTCAGGATATTTATCGCTACAAGCGTTGAATGAATGTGGGATATTGATGTGCGGCAATGTTGGCCAGCGTCAGCATGCAACTGAGAACAGAATGAAAAACCGGACCTCACAGTCCGGTTTTTTTATGCCTGCTGCGATGCTGCAATGATTGCCCGATGATTGCGCAGTTATTGATGAGCACGCGCCAGTCGTTGTTCGAGCCGGTGCTGCAGCGCTTCGAAACACAGACTGAGGAACCAGTACACCATCGCCGCAGCGATATACAGCGGCAGCGGCCGGAAGGTAACGGCAATGATTTCCTTGGTCGACAACATCAGTTCGGTCACGGTAATGACGGACACCAGCGACGTATCCTTGATCAGGCTGATCAGGGTATTGCTCATCGATGGCACGGCGATGCGGATGGCTTGCGGCACCACGATGTAGTAAAGGGTTTGCGGATAGGTCAGGCCCAGGCTGTAGCTGGCCCCCCATTGGCCTTTGCCGACGCCGGCAATCGCACCGCGCAGGCTTTCGGAGAGATAGGCGCTGGCATTCAGGCTCAATGTCAGGACCCCGGCCATCAGCGGCGAGAATTCAATGCCGACGCTCGGCAAGCCGTAATACACGACAAAGATTTGCACCAGCAGCGGCGTGCCGCGCATCAGACTGACATACACTGCGGCCGGCCACTGGATCAGCCGCCAGCGCGAAATGCGCGCCACCGCCAGTACGAAGCCCAGCACCAGGCCCCCGACCATTGATGACAGCGCAAACAGCAGCGTATAGCCGACACCTTTCAACATGATCGGTGCCGCCTGTTGCAGTAATTCCCAAATGTCAGTCATGAGTGGTCATAAAAAAATCCCCGCCGGTGCGGGGATGTTGATCGAAAGGGGCACGGTTTATTGTGCTGCCGGCGCTTTGCTGACGTCAATCCCGAACCATTTGACCGATGCCTGGCGGAAGCTGCCGTCTTTCTGAATTGCCGCCAGTGCCTGATTCAGGGCCGTCTTGAATTGCGGGTTGCCCTTGCGCAACGGAATGCCGATCTGATCGATGGCGCCTACCGGCGCACCGCCTTTGAGCGGCAGGTTGGATGATTTCAGCAGATAGCTGACCAGCAGGCTGTCGTTGAGCGCGGCGTCGATGCGGCCGCTGGCCAGATCGGCCAGGTATTCGGGTGAGCCGGGATAGGTTTTGACATCGATGCCGGGAATGCTCTTGGCTTTTTGTTCAAAGTTGGTGCCTTGGCCCAGACCGAGTTTTTTTCCCTTCAAATCGTCGAGGCTGTTGAACTGGCGCTTTTCATCTTTGCGGACAATCAGCTGGGCGCTCGACAAGGTGTAGGGGTCCGAAAAATCGAAGGCTTTCTTGCGCTCGTCGGTGATGCCGACCTGATTCATGATGATGTCGTATTTGCCGGCTCCGAGACCTGCCAGAATGCCGCTCCACTCGGTGGTGGTGAATTCGGGCTTGAGGCCCAGTTTCGCTGCCAGCAGTTTGGCGACATCTACTTCGAAGCCGGTCAGTTCACCGGTTTTCGGATCCTTGAAATTGAACGGCGGGTAATTGCCCTCCAGTGCTACCTTCAAGGTACCGCGTGCCTTCACGGTATCGAGCAGATCGGCCGCGCCGGCAGCCAGCGCGGCGCCCGAGAAGATGATGCCGGCGGCGACGGCAGACAGAAAGCGAAGTGATGTTTTGGTCATGCTGGCTCCTGAGGATGTTTAAACATTGTCGTCATGATAATTCTTTTTTGGCGACAACTTCAGACATAGTTGGCAGATGCTTATAATTCCGCACGTCGATTTCCGCTCTTTACCCCGCGCTATCCTGTGATGAAGGGGAGAGTCAGGCTTCCAGCTGTTCCAATTGCTCCTGCAATTCCAGCCAGTCGCTTTCCAGTTGCTCGATTTCCTTGTTGCAGTATGCCTGATCGGTAATCAGATTTTTCAATTCTTCCTTGTTGCCGGCATCATAGATGGCGGGATCGGCCAGGCGGGCATCAATCGCGGATTTCTTGGCCTGCGCCTTGGCGATTTGTTCATCGAGTCGTTTGATGCGTGACTCCAGCGGCTTTTTGAGGGTTGCCAGGCGTTGCCGTTCTTCCGCTTCCACGCGTTTCTGTTCGCGGCGGTCGGCGACGTTTGCCAGTGGTGCAGCAGGTGCAGCGACCGCCACCGGCTTGGCGACCGGCAAGGGTGCGACCACTTCTGCGGCTGCATTGGCAGCGGTATTCTTGGCTGCCAGCTTGGTCTTGAACAACCAGTCGCGATAGTCGTCGAGATCGCCGTCGAAGGGCTGCAATTTGCCGTCGGCGACAATCAGGAACTGGTCGGTGGTAGCGCGCAGCAGATGGCGATCATGGGACACCAGCATCAGCGTGCCTTCAAATTGCGCCAGCGCCATGGTCAGCGCTTCCCGGGTTTCCAGATCCAGATGGTTGGTCGGCTCATCGAGCAGCAGCAGGTTAGGGCGTTGCCAGACGATCAGCGCCAGCGCCAGCCGCGCTTTTTCGCCACCGGAAAACGGCGCGATGCTGCTGCTGGCCATGGTGCCGTTGAAATTGAAGCTGCCGAGGAAATTGCGCAATTCCTGTTCACGCACATTGGGCGCGATTTTGGCCAGATGCCACAGCGGCGATTCGTCGTGGCGCAACATCTCGACCTGATGCTGGGCGAAGTAACCGATCACCAGGCCCTTGCCGAACTGGCTGGTGCCCGACAGCGGTGTCAGTTCATTGGCTACGGTTTTGATCAGGGTCGATTTGCCGGCACCGTTGACGCCGAGCAAGCCGATGCGCTGGCCGGTCTGCAGCGAAAAATCGATGTTCGACACGATCACCTTTTCTTCGACTTCATAGGTTTCCGGATCTTCGATGCGGTAGCCGGCATTGAGCTTTTCCATTACCAGCAACGGATTCGGTGCCGACAGCGGTTCGCGGAATTCGAATGAGAATTCGGCGGCAGCGCGCAATGGCGCCAGTTCTTCCATCTTCGACAAGGCCTTCATCCGGCTCTGTGCCTGCCGGGCTTTGCTGGCCTTGGCCTTGAAGCGATCAATAAATGATTGCAGGTGAGCGCGCTGGCGGGTCTGCTTTTCCAGCATGCCTTGCGCCAGTACCATCTGCGCCGCGCGTTGGCGTTCGAACGAAGAGTAGTTGCCCGAGTAACGCTTGAGCTTGCGTTCGTCGATGTGGACGATCACGTTCACCACGCCGTCAAGAAAATCGCGATCATGGGAAATGATGATCAGGGTGCCGGCGTAGCGCTTGAGCCAGTCTTCCAGCCAGATGATGGCGTCCAGATCCAAGTGATTGGTTGGTTCATCAAGCAGCAACAGGTCGGACGGACACATCAGCGCCTGCGCCAGATTGAGCCGCATGCGCCAGCCGCCGGAGAAGCTGGCTACCGGGCGTTCCATCTGTTCCAGCGTAAAGCCGAGACCGATCAGCAATTGTTCGGCGCGCGAGCGCACGGTATAGGCATCGGCATCGGCCAGTGCACCGTGCAATTCGCCGATGCGGGTGCCGTTTTCAATGCTTTCCGGTTCCGCTTCAGCGGCCGCCAGCTCGGCTTCCAGCTTGCGCAAGGTGACGTCGCCGTCAATCGCGTATTCCACGGCCGGGCGATCCAGCGCCGGCGTTTCCTGCGCCACATAGGCCATACGCCATCTGGACGGGAAGTCGATACTGCCCTGGTCGGCATGCAGCTCGCCGCGCAAGATGGCGAACAGGCTGGATTTGCCGGCGCCGTTGGCGCCGATCAGGCCGATCTTGTCTCCCGGATTGAGAGTGAGGTCGACATTCTCGAGCAACGGCTTGATGCCGCGGGCGAGGGAAACTTGCTGGAAACGAATCATTGCTGAACAAATTCTAAAAGAGAGAAGCGGCGCCCTGCATTCCGGCCGGGCGGAGTGTTGCTGAAAATCGATGCCGGGTCAGCGTGCCTGCAATTGCGCGGCGCTGACCATGAAGACCATGTCATCGCCGGCGCTGGTGCTGAGCCAGGTCAGTTCCAGTCCGGGGAAGGCGGCCTCGGCGTGTTCCCGCTCATTGCCGATTTCGACGATCAGGATACCTTGTGGTGTCAGGCGCTGCGCGGCACCACTGACAATGGTGCGCACCAGATCCATGCCATCATCGCCACCGGCCAGTGCCAGTTGCGGTTCGTGCAGATATTCCTGCGGCAGCTTGGCCATCGAACCGGCGTTCACATAGGGCGGGTTGCTGATGATCAGATCGTATTTGCGGTCCGGCAGTTTGCTGTACAAGTCTGATTCGACCAGCGTGATGCGGTCGCCCAAGGCGTATTCGTCGACATTGAGACGCGCCACGGCCAGTGCGTCAGCTGAAATATCGACGGCATCGATCTGCGCTTGCGGGAAGGCGTCGGCCAGCAAGATCGGCAGGCAACCCGAGCCGGTGCACAGATCCAGCGCATGCTGAACCGCATCGGCATCTTGCAGCCACGGCGCAAAATGTTCCGGGATCAGTTCGGCCAGGAACGAGCGCGGCACGATCACGCGTTCATCGACATAGAAACGGTACCCGCCGAGCCATGCTTCATTGGTCAGATAGGCGGCGGGAATGCGCTCTTCGGTGCGCTTGTCGATGACGCGCAGCAGATTGTCGATTTCGCCTTGCAGCAGACGCGCATCCATGAATGGTTCGAGTTGATCCAGCGGCAGCTTGAGGGTGTGCAGGATCAGGTAGGCCGCTTCGTCGAAGGCATTATTGGTCCCGTGGCCGAAAAACAGTTTGGCAGTATTGAAGCGAGTGATGGCGTAGCGCAAGATGTCGCGTACAGTAGCAAAATTGTTTGGTGTCATGATCGATATTCTCGGTCTGTACATGGGTTGTGAACTCCTGCGCGCTGCAGAACCTGAAGCGCGCCTGATGCAATGTGGGCCGGCTGTGATGCATGCAGACTCAGCCATGATTCGGTCGGCTCAGGAATGAAACGGCAGACGGTGCACGGGGTGCAGCGCCTGCCGGGGACCTGAGCCGGAAGTGTTAAAGCAACAGATTTTCCAGCGTACGGCGATAAATGTTTTTCAATGGATCGATGTAGCGGATTTCGACGTTTTCATCAATCTTGTGGATGCTGTCATTGGGCGGTCCGAATTCGATCACTTGCGGGCAGATCTGCGCGATGAAACGGCCATCGGAAGTGCCGCCGGTAGTCGACAGTTCGGTCTCGATACCGGTTTCAGATTTGATCGCCGCTGACAGCGCGGTGCTCAGATTGCCGCGCGGAGTGAGGAACGGCAAGCCGCCGACAGTCCATTTCAGATCGTATTCAACACCGTGCTGATCGAGAATCGCATGCACGCGTTGTTGCAGACCGTCGACCGTGCTGGCAGTGGAAAAACGGAAATTGAAATCGATCACCACTTCGCCCGGAATCACATTCGAGGCGCCGGTGCCGCCATGGATGTTCGACATTTGCCATGAAGTCGGCAAGTAGTATTCATTGCCGTCATCCCATTTTTCCGCGACCAGTTGCGCCAGCGCCGGCGCCGCCAGATGAATCGGATTCTTCGCCAGTTGCGGATAGGCGATATGGCCCTGAATACCCTTGACCGTCAGCTTGCCCGACATGGTGCCGCGGCGGCCGTTCTTGATCATGTCGCCCAGTTGTTTGGCCGAGGTTGGTTCGCCGACGATGCAGTAATCAAGTTGTTCGCCGCGTTGTTTCAATTGTTCGCACACCACCACGGTGCCGTCAGTAGCCGGGCCTTCTTCATCGCTGGTGATCAGAAAGCCGATCGAGCCCTGATGCTGCGGATGGGCGCCGATGAATTCTTCGCAGGCCACCACCATGGCGGCAATCGAGGTTTTCATGTCGGCCGCGCCGCGACCATACAAACGGCCATCGCGTTGGGTCGGTGCGAACGGGTGCGATTGCCATTGCTCCAGCGGGCCGGTCGGCACCACGTCGGTATGGCCGGCAAACACCAGCAGCGGTTGCGTCTGACCTTTGCGGGCCCAGAGGTTGGTGACGTCGCCCGACTGTATCGTTTCGCAGGTGAAACCGAGCGGCGACAGCAGTTCGATCAGGCGCGCCTGGCAACCTTTGTCATGCGGTGTTACCGATGACAGGGAAATCAGTTCCTGGGTCAGGGCCAGCGTTTTGCTCATGACAATTTATTCTTTGAAAATCTGTTGATAAAGGGCGTCGGAAAATCCGACCTGCGTCTGCTTGCCATCGGCCAGTACCGGCCGTTTGATGATGGAAGGCAATTCCACCATGAGCGCCGTGGCACTGGCATCATCGCTGATGCTGGCCTTGCGCTCGTCGCTCAGGCCGCGCCAGGTAGTGCCCTTGCGATTGACCAGCACATCGCGCGGGACATCCTTGAGCCAGCCTTGCACCAGCGTTGCATCCAGTCCGGCTTTCTTGAAGTCGTGAAAGGTGTAGGCAATATCGTGGTCATCGAGCCAGGTGCGGGCCTTCTTGACCGTGTCGCAATTGGGGATGCCGTAAAGAGTGATGGACTTGCTCATGGGTTCCGCGTTGGCAGTGGTTGAAACGCGGCCGCACGATGGCGGCCAGGTATTGCGGTGTAGCACGGGACGCTGGCAGTGGCGTCCCGCAATACTGCGTTGCCGGTGATCAGGCTTCGCGCAGCAGTTCGTTGATCGATGTCTTGGAACGGGTCTGGGCATCGACCTTCTTGACGATGATCGCGGCGTACAGGCTGTACTTGCCATCTTTCGACGGCAGGCTGCCCGGCACCACCACCGAACCGGCTGGCACGCGACCGTAATACACTTCGCCGGTTTCGCGATCATAGATCTTGGTCGACTGACCGATATACACACCCATCGACAATACCGAATTTTCTTCGATGATCACGCCTTCGACCACTTCCGAACGGGCGCCGATGAAGCAGTTGTCTTCGATAATGACCGGACCGGCCTGCACCGGCTCCAGCACGCCGCCGATACCGACGCCGCCGGACAGGTGAACGTTCTTGCCGATTTGCGCAGCCGAACCGACAGTCGCCCAGGTATCGACCATGGTGCCTTCATCGACGTAGGCGCCGATGTTGACGTAGGAAGGCATCAGTACCACGTTGCGGCCGATGAACGAGCCGTGACGGGCGACCGCCGGAGGCACAACGCGGAAGCCGCCCTGGGCGAAATCCTCCGCAGTGTAGTTGGCAAACTTGGTCGGTACTTTGTCGTAGAACTGCGGGAAGCCGGCGACACCGCTCGAAATCAGGGCGTTGTCTTCCAGGCGGAACGACAACAGGATTGCCTTTTTCACCCATTGATTGACTTGCCACTGACCCACGCTTTGGCGGTCGGCCACGCGCAGGGTGCCTGCGTTGAGGCCGGCGATCACTTCAGCGACAGCATTGCGGATGTCGGCCGGAGCAGACTTGGAGGACAGGCTGGCGCGGTCTTCCCATGCCTGGTCGATAATTTGCTGAATGGATTGGGTCATCTTGTGTTTGCGTTAAGTTGAAAAAATAAAAAAGGTGTTGCGTGTTTAACCGTGGACCGCGCTGTTGCGTGCGGCCCGGCGTCAGCCGGCGGCCAGTGTGCGGGTGAAGGCGACAATGCGTTGTGCGGCTTCCAGGCATTCGTCGACTTCGGCGACCAATGCCATGCGAATACGCTGCTGGCCCGGATTGGTGCCGTGGGCGTCGCGTGCCAGATAGCTGCCCGGCAATACCGTGACATTATATTCGGCATACAGGCGCCTGGCATATTCGGTATCGCTGATCGCGCTCAATTTATCGACTTTGGCCCACAAATAGAAACTGGCGTCCGGCAGCGCGACATCCAGTACTTCCTGCAGCAACGGGGTAACCTGGGCGAACTTGGTAATGTATTTGGCGCGATTTTCCTGCACGTGGGTCTCGTCATTCCAGGCGGCAATCGAGGCGCTCTGGATCGACGGGCTCATGGCACCGCCCTGATAGGTGCGGTACAACAGGAATTTCTTGAGGATGGCAGCATCGCCGGCGACAAAGCCGGAACGCATGCCGGGAACATTCGAGCGCTTGGACAGGCTGGAAAACGCAATCAGCCGGCGGAAGTCGCTGCGACCCAGCAAGTGCGCCGCTTCCAGACCGCCGAGCGGCGCTTCCTGCTTGAAGTAGATTTCGGAATAGCATTCGTCGGAGGCGATCACAAAACCATGGCGATCCGACAAGGCAAACAATTCTTTCCAGTCTTCCAGGCCCAGTACC
Source organism: Herbaspirillum autotrophicum (assembly GCF_001189915.1). GTDB lineage: Bacteria > Pseudomonadota > Gammaproteobacteria > Burkholderiales > Burkholderiaceae_D > Herbaspirillum > Herbaspirillum autotrophicum. Next base: position 132,432 of record NZ_LFLS01000010.1, on the reverse strand, counting down.
GCGCCGGTCGGATTGCCGGGGGAACACACGTACAGCAGTTGCACGCGCGACCACACTTCATCGCTGACACTGCGGTAATCGGGGGCGAAATTGCGTGCCGGGTCGGAATTGACGAAGTAGGGCGTGGCACCGGCCAGATACGCCGAGCCTTCATAAATCTGATAGAACGGGTTGGGGCACATCACCAGCGGATCCGGGCGGGTCGGGTCGATTACCGTTTGCGCCAGCGCAAACAGGGCTTCACGGGAGCCGTTGACCGGCAATACCTGTGACGCCGGATCGATTTTCGGCAAGGCATAACGGCGTTCCAGCCAGCCGGCGATGGCCGCGCGCAGCGCTTCGTTGCCGATGGTCAGAGGATAGCTGGCCAGTCCGGACAGGTTATCGGCCAGCGCTTGTTGGATGAAGGCCGGCGTCGGATGCTTGGGTTCGCCGATGCCGAGGCTGATCGGGCGATAGGCCGGATTCGGCGTGACCCCGGAAAAAAGACTCTTCAGCTTTTCGAAGGGATAGGGTTGAAGCTTGTCTAGTAATGGATTCACGGCAATCAAAATCGAGTCGATGGGAGAGAACGCGTCATTATACTGCCCGCGGCGGTTTTTCCCTTGCTTCCCTTCGCGCCGGGCGAAGTGCGGGCACCGCCTTGCCTGCTGGTGTTGTGGCGGCCTTGCGACGCAACAAAAATAGGTTTTTGGGTATCTTGAATTTGCCTATACTTGCCACGGGGCATTTTCCGTGATGGTGCAGCCGGGGGCGAAATGAAAACATTGAGAGCAAAGTTGCTGTGGGCGCTGGCCGTGATGTGGGTCGGGCTGCTGGTGCTGGCGACATGGTCGGCGCTCAATACGCGCAACAACATGATCGAGGAACGCAAGGCTGGTCTGCGGCGCGTGGTGGACGCTGCGGAAGGATTGCTCAAGAGTTACGCGGCGGACGTCTCCAGCGGCAAGCTGAGTGTGCAGGATGCCCGGCGCAGCGCATTGGAACGGATCGCGGCCATGCGTTATGACGATGCCAATTACATTTTTGTAGTCGATTCCAAGCCGGTGGTGCTGATGCATCCGACCAGCAAAGGTCTGGTCGGCAAGAATGTTTCCGATCGCAAGGATAGCGACGGCAAGCTCTATTATCTGGATATGGTGCGCGTGGCCAGGCAACAGCAACGCGGATTCGTTGAATACATGGGGCGTTTGCCTGGCCAGGATGACAGCAAACGCGCTTCCAAACTCAGTTATGTCGTGCATTACCAGCCGTGGGACTGGATTCTGGTGTCCGGCATCTTTCTCAACGATGTCGAGGCAGATTTTCAGGCCACGCTGATGAAGTTGCTGGCGCTGCTGTTTGTGGTCGGCGCCGTGGTCTCGGCAATGATGCTGGTGATCATCCGCAATATCACGCGCAGTCTGGGCGGTGAACCGGCATATGCGGTATCGGTGGTGGCGCGCATCGCTGCCGGTGATCTGAGCGGCACCATCGTCACCCGGCCGGGCGACAGCCGCAGTCTGCTGCACGAAATGCGCAACATGCGCGAACATCTGGCGGGCGTCATCGGCGGCATCCGCAGCAGCACTGATGCGATAGATGTCGGCGCCAGCGAGATCGCTGCCGGCAATCTGGATCTGTCGTCGCGCACCGAGCAGCAAGCGGCTTCGCTGGAAGAAACCGCCTCCAGCATGGAGCAGCTCACATCCACGGTGCAGCAGAATGCCGATAACGCCCGTCAGGCTGGCCAATTGGCGCGCAATGCGTCGGATGTCGCGGTACGCGGCGGTGCAGTGGTCGGGCAGGTAGTAAATACCATGCAAGGCATTACCGACAGCTCACGCAAGATCGCCGACATCATCAGCGTGATCGACGGCATTGCCTTTCAGACCAATATTCTGGCGTTGAATGCCGCCGTCGAGGCCGCGCGCGCCGGTGAGCAGGGGCGCGGCTTTGCTGTGGTGGCTTCGGAAGTGCGCAGTCTGGCGCAACGCAGCGCGCAAGCGGCCAAAGAAATCAAGACGCTGATTGAAGATTCGGTCGAGCGGGTGGGTAACGGTTCCGAGCTGGTACATCGGGCCGGACAGACCATGAATGAGGTAGTGACGGCAGTCAAGCACATGACTGACATCATGGGTGAAATCACTTCCGCCTCGGAAGAACAGAGTTCCGGCATCGAACAGGTCAATCAGGCCATCGCGCAGATGGATCAGGTAACCCAGCAGAATGCGGCGTTGGTGGAGCAAGCCGCTGCCGCAGCGGGTTCACTGGAAGAACAGGCGCGCAATCTGAAACAGGCGGTGGCGGTGTTTCGACTGCAGGAAGAGGAGAATGCGGTGCCGGCTGCGGTCAGACCGGCAGCGCCGGGCGTCAACCCTGTGCGGCAGCCACCGCAGCCGATGGCGCGTGCCGAGCGCAAGCAGCCGGCTGCTGCGGTGGTGCGGAACAGCGCAGTGACCGGCGCAACGACGGCGCCGGCAAAACCGGCGCGGCCGGCGACACCCCCGGCCAATCATTCTGACGATGGCGACTGGGAAACCTTTTGACATTGCCTGGCGGCCGGCTCTTGCGCAGTGCTGCAGCGCCGGCTTCAATTGTTAAATAGCTTGACCGGCCGCCACATGCCTTGCGAAATCCGGTACAAGGTATACGGCGGATTGTTCTGGCTGCCGTCGGCGGCAAACGAGACCGGACCGGAAATGCCTGTGTAACGCATCACGTGCAACTCGTCGATGGCGGCTTTGGGGTTGAGTGAATTGGCTCTTTTCAGCGCTTCGATCAGCATGCCGACCGCATCATAAGAAAACATGGCGTAAGCACTGATGGCGGTATCGAATTTCTGCTTGAATCTTTTTTCGAAATCGGCGTAACCTGGCCGGCTCTCGACCGGCGTGCCATGCAGCAGCACATAGGTCCCCTCAGGGTAGTTGCCGGCTTTGGGAAATTCCAGATTGACCCCGCCACCGGTCAACAGCAACTTGGCAAATGCGCCCATGCGCTGGAAGCTTTGAGTGAATGCGGCGGCTTGCGGGCCGACGCCGGAAAAGAAGATGGCATCCGGACTGGTCGCTTTTACCCGGCCCATGGCGTCATTGAAATCCGAGGTCTTGTTGTTGACCGATTCTCTGATCACGACAGTGCCGCCGTTCCGTTGCAGGCGCTGCGTAAAGCCATCGGCCAGACCGGTCCCAAGTACGCTGCCATTATCAATGACCGCAAAGCGCTTGCTTTTCAGGATATCCATTGCGATGTCGCCCAGATGGGCCGCCGTGATATCGCTGTGTCCCAGCAACTGGAACACGTTTTTGTAGCCGCTTTGCGTGAATGTGCGGCCGGTCGAGGTCGGTGTGATTTCGGCTATCCCGGCGTCGCTGTATATCTTGGCGGTGGCCACGCTGGTATCAGTGGAGTTGTGGCCGATGACGCCTGTTACGCCCATGGAAACGAATGAATTGGCGGTGATACGCGCAAAGTTGACGTCAGATTGATCGTCGACCACCATCAGTTTGAAGGTAACGGGCTTGCCGGCGATCTGAATATTGCGGCGATTGGCGTCATCGACGGCCAGTTGCGCACCATCGCGCGCGCTGAAACTCAAATTGGTTTGGGTCTTGGCCCCCAGGCCGCCGGCAAATCCGATGAGTGCCGTGTGTTTCGTGTTGTCAGGCGCGGCTGCCGGATGCCAGCTCAATAGCGCTGCCGCGAACAGCACAGCAGGAATGCTGGTATGAAATACGTGCTGCATCATGATGAATTCCCCTCAGAATCGGCATGAAGATGGCATGGATCCAATACAATTTCTTTTGGGTAATTTTTATTTTTCGTTTTGGTTTTTTTAAGTATCGTTGATTTTTTGCCCGGCAAGTTGAAAACGTGACCCGCGGCGGGCCGCACTCGCAAAATGTTGCATTCCGGGCAGTGCAGATAGGGGTGATGATGCGGCGACAACCAGTATAATGCGGCGTGTCATACTGTCTGGCCGCTGCTGTGCACATCCATTGTCAAGACGTCAATTGGCGTTGTGGTGGTGTCAGGCAGCCGCACAGTGCTTTTTGCTTTCGCGCCGCTGCTGGCTGATGCCGCCGGGGCGGATTCGCCAAACTCCTTGCGCTGCCGGCAGGCCGGTCTGCGAGGGGTATATGTTCATATTTCAAACTCTGTTGAATAGTCGATAACGTGCGCTTAACTTCCATAAAATTGTCAGGATTCAAGTCTTTCGTCGATCCAACGAATTTTCAGGTGCCGGGACAACTGGTGGGCGTGGTCGGACCGAATGGTTGCGGCAAGTCCAATATTATCGATGCCGTGCGCTGGGTGCTGGGTGAATCGAAAGCATCCGAACTGCGCGGCGAGTCAATGCAGGACGTGATTTTCAACGGCTCCACCAATCGCAAACCGGCCGGCCGCTCATCGGTGGAACTGGTATTCGACAATGGCGACGGCAAAGCTGCCGGCCAATGGAGCCAGTATGCGGAAATCGCCGTCAAGCGCACGCTCACGCGTGACGGCACGTCTACCTATTACATCAATAATCAATCGGTCCGCCGGCGCGACATTCAGGATATTTTCCTGGGTACCGGTCTTGGCCCGCGTGCTTACGCCATCATCGGTCAGGGCATGATTTCGCGCATCATTGAAGCGCGCCCGGAAGAATTGCGGATTTTTCTGGAAGAAGCTGCCGGTGTCTCGAAGTACAAGGAACGTCGCCGCGAAACCGAAAATCGTCTGCACGACACGCGCGAAAATCTGACCCGGGTAGAAGACATTCTGCGTGAACTGAACGCCAATCTGGAAAAGCTGGAAGCGCAAGCGGCAGTCGCCAAGCGCTTCCACGATTTGCAAGGCGATCAGGAAGAAAAGCAAAAACTGCTGTGGTTGCTGCGCAAGAACGAAGCCAAGGCCGAGCAGGAAAAATTCTTCCGCGAAATCGAAAAAGCCCAGACCGATCTGGAAGAGCAGACCGCCAAGCTGCGCCATGTGGAAACCGAGCTGGAGCACATGCGGCAATCGCATTACGCTGCCGGTGACCGCTTGCATCAGGCGCAAGGTCATCTGTACCAGACCAATTCCGAAATCGGCAGTCTGGAAGCGCAAATCAAATTCGTGATCGAATCGCGCACCCGTCTGCAAACGCAACTGAACTCACTGACCGTGCAGCGCGATCAGTGGCAGCGTCAGGGCACGCAGCATCAGGACGATCTGGCTGAAGCCGAGATTCATCTGGAAGAGCAGGGCATGCGGGTCGAGCAGGCGCAACAGTCGGTGCAGGATTGCAACGACAGTTTGCCAACGCTGGAGCAAGCCTGGCGCGAAGCGCAACTCAAGACCACGGAATCGCGCGGCAAGATCATGCAGATCCAGCAGCAGATCGAGCTGGAGTCGGCGCACCAGCGCAATGCCTCGAATATCCTGAACGGCCTGACCACGCGACGCGAACGCCTGATGCAGGAAAAGAGCGGGCTCAACATGCCCGACGATGTGCATCTGAATAATCTGAAACTGCAACTGGAAGAAAAGCAAGCCACGCTGGAAGAGTCCGGCATGCAGCTGGAAGAGGCGCAAGAGCAATTGCCGCGGCTGGAAGAAGAGCGGCGCGCGGCGCAAGAACTGGTGAACAAGGAAAGCACTGCCAACGGCCAGCTGGAAGCGCGATTGACGGCGCTCAAGCAATTGCAGGAAAGTGTCCAGAGTCAGGGCAAGGTACAACCTTGGTTGGAAAAGCACGAACTGGCCAAGCTGCCGCGCTTGTGGCAAAAGCTGCATATCGAGCAAGGTTGGGAAACCGCGCTGGAGTCGGTCTTGCGCGAACGCATGTCGGCGCTGGAAGTGTCCAATCTGGATTGGGCCAAAGCCTTCTTCAATGACGCACCACCGGCCAAGCTGGCATTGTTTGCGCCGAATCCGGCGGCGGCACCGGCAGCGCCGCCGCCAGCGGGCCTCAAGCCCTTCATCAATCTGTTGCAACTGAACGATCCGGGTTTGCGCGCCTTGCTGCAAGACTGGCTGCACAATGTATTCCTGGCAGACGATACCGCCAGCGCTTTTGCTGACCGCAGCAAATTGCCGGCCGGCGCTTGCTTTGTCACGCGTCAGGGTCATGTGGTCAGTCAATCCAGCGTGCGTTTCTATGCGTCCGATTCGGAGCAGGACGGCATGCTGGCGCGCCAGCAGGAAATCGAAAACATCACCAAGCAGCAACGCGTGCAGTCGATGCTGGCCGATGAGGCCAAGTCGCGTGCCGTGCGCGCCGAGGCAGCGCTGACCGGCGCTACCCAGCGCCTGCAGGAATTGCGTCAGCGTGTCAACGGCTTGACTCAGGCTGTCCACAGCTTGCAGATCGAAGTCATGAAGTTGTCGGAAGTGCAGGAGCGCTTCAATCAGCGCAGTACGCAAATTGTCGCCGACCTCGCCGAAATCGAAGCGCAGGAAGTGGAGCAGCAGCACATCAAGGCCGAATCCGAAGCCAAGTTCGAACAGCTCGATATCGAACTGGCCGAATTGCAGGAATCGCATGAAAACGGCCAGACCGACTATCTCGGCAAGGAACAGCAACTCAACGACGCGCGCCAGAAATTGCGCGAGCTGGAGCGGGCGGCGCAGGAATCCGAGTTTGCCGAAAAGTCGCAACGCAACAAGATCGAGGAACTCAAGCGCAGCATCGCCACCGCGCTGGAGCAGGCGGCGCAATTGTTTGCCAGCATGGAACAAGGCAGCCTGGAACTGGAGAGCCTGGACGATCAGGCCGCCCAGGCCGGTTTGCAATCCTTGCTGGACAAGCGCAGCGAGCAGGAACGCGCGCTGGCCGATGCGCGTCACGAACTGGATCAGTTGTCGCAGCAATTGCGTCAGCACGAAGAAAACCGCATGCAATCCGAGCGCAGCCTGCAACCGCAGCGCGACCGGATTACCGAATTGCAGCTCAAGGAGCAGGCGGCGCGCCTGAATCAGGAGCAGTTCACGCAAGCGCTGGCTGATACGCAGGCCGATGAAGCGGCCTTGTCAGAGAAGCTGACCAGCGAGATGCGGCCCTCGTATCTGCAAGGGGAAGTGACGCGTCTGACCAATGCTATTGCGGCACTGGGCGCGGTCAATCTGGCCGCACTCGACGAACTGGCTACGGCGTCCGAGCGCAAGAATTTCCTCGACTCGCAACATGCCGATCTGACCGAAGCCATGAATACGCTGGAAGATGCGATCCACAAGATCGATATCGAAACCCGCGGTTTGCTGCAAGATACCTTCGACAAGGTGAATACCCATTTTGCCGAACTGTTCCCGATTCTGTTCGGTGGCGGCCAGGCCAAGCTGATCATGACCGGCGACGAAATTCTCGATTCCGGCGTGCAAGTCATGGCGCAACCGCCGGGCAAGAAGAACGCCACCATCCATTTGTTATCAGGTGGTGAAAAGGCATTGACGGCAACCGCGCTGGTGTTTTCGATGTTCCAGCTCAACCCGGCACCGTTCTGTCTGCTCGACGAAGTGGACGCACCGCTGGATGATGCCAATACCGAACGCTTCTGCAACATGGTCAAACGGATGTCGGTGCATACCCAGTTCCTGTTCATTTCGCATAACAAAATTGCAATGGAAATGGCAAATCAACTGATCGGTGTGACGATGCAGGAGCAGGGCGTGTCCCGCATCGTCGCCGTGGATATGGAATCGGCCGTCAATCTGACTGCCGAGGAGCAAGCTGCCTGAGGCCGCGGACCGTGAGCCCCGGTGCAGGTTGGCTTGACAACTTTTATGCGGAACACTACCCTGAACGCCTTGTCATACAAGGTGTCTATTCGTTCTGGCTTGATAACAAAAAGATGCTGATGGTGCCTAACTGAAAGACGACCGGATCGTCTTTCCTGCCCACTCTATGGATTCCACTAATGACCTGCTTTATTGAACTGACTATATCTGACTGCGGCGAGGCACCAGCCGCCGCTGCGGCACCAGCCATTGCCCCCGGGAAAATTTTCGGGGTGCGTGCCGCATGACAGACCTGCAAACCAGCCTGCTCGTGATCGGCGGCGTGATCGTCGTCGGCGTTATTTCCTACAACAAGTGGCAAGAACACAAAACCCGCAAATCCGTAGAGCGCGCATTTTCGTCGGATCATGACGATGTGCTGATGCACCCGGATGCGGACAACAGCGTGCGTCCCGCACATGACGATGAGCGTCAGGAGCCTGAGCTGTACCAGATGCCTGAACGTCGTCCGCAAGCGGCGCCGGCCGAGCCGGTCGAACCATACATGCCGCAGGATCCGGTGACAATCGATCCGGAGGCCGGCAAGTCAGTGCGTGAAGCCATCCAGAATTTTGCCCGCGACGATGCGCCGCTGACATCATCCGAAGCCGGTTTTGATGCGCCCCCGGTCGAGGCCCCGGTACCGGCACGGCCGCAACGCGATCTGCCGGTCGACGATCTGATCGATTGCGCAATTCCGATTGCACTGGAGTCGTCGGTGCGTGGCGACAAGATTCTGCCGCCGATACAAAATTTGCGTTACGTCGGCAACAAGCCGGTGCATTTCATTGGCCGCACCGAAGACGGCGAATGGGAAGCCATTGCCCATGGCGGCGTCTACACCGCGCTGCTGGCCGGCGCGCAATTGGCCAATCGCAGCAATGCACTGAACGAGCTGGAATATTCGGAGCTGGTCATGCGCCTGCGCGAATTTACCGATTCGCTCAATGCCGAGCCGGAAATCCCGGACATGATGGATGTCATGAAGACGGCGCAGGCATTGCATCAGTTCATCATGGATCACGATGTGCAACTGGGCGTGAATGTCCGTTCCAATGGCGCGCCATGGAACATCAGCACCTTGCTGGCGGCATTGACGCGGCAAGGGTTTGATCGCCGTACCGACGGTCATCTTGTGATGCAGGATGGCGAAGGCGAAGTGTTGTTCTCGCTGTCGACCAATGCCACGCAGGCCGAAGAAACCACTGACCGTCTGACGCTGCTGCTCGATGTGCCGCGCGTCGGCCCGGCCCGCGATGGTTATGGCGCCTTGATTGCCTGTGCCCGTTCGCTGGCCATGCGCCTCGGCGGTACGGTGGTGGACGACAGCGATCAGTTGCTGACCGACGCCGCCCTGGCCGACATCGGCGAGCAGGTCAGCGCGTTCTACAGTGCCATGGAGTCAGCCGATGTTGCCGCCGGTTCCAACCGCGCAACCCGTTTGTTCAGCTAGCCCGTCCTCTTCACCAGGCATCACCCTCATACAATGCAAGCAGATTTACACTCAGCCTCCGCGCCGGATAATGACTGGCGCGCGCGGGCTGCCTGGCTGACCGCCGCGCTGAACCGTCACAATCACGCCTATTACGTACTGGATGATCCCAGTGTCCCCGACGCCGAATACGACAAGCTGTTTCAGGAATTGCAGGCACTGGAAGCCGCACATCCGGAACTGCAGGGCAGCGACTCACCGACTCAGCGCGTCGGCGGCAAGCCGTTGCCGCAGTTTGAACAGGTGCGACACTCGATCCCGATGCTGTCGCTCGGCAATGGTTTCGATGACGACGATATCGTCGCCTTCGACAAGCGCGTCAGTGACGCTCTGGGTTTGGTGCCTGAAGTGGACTACGCCTGCGAGCTGAAATTCGACGGCCTCGCCATCAATCTGCGCTATGAAGATGGCGTGCTGGTCGAGGCCGCCACGCGCGGCGACGGCAGCACGGGTGAAAATGTCACGGCCAATATCCGTACCATCAGAGCCATTCCCTTGCGCCTGCATGGCGACCGGGTTCCGCGGGTGCTGGACGTGCGCGGCGAAGTATTGATGTACAAAGATGACTTTGCGCGACTCAACCAGCGTCAGCGCGACGCCGGCCTGAAAGAATTCGCCAATCCGCGCAACGCTGCCGCCGGCAGTTTGCGGCAACTGGATTCGCGCATTACCGCGCAACGCGCGTTGCGGTTTTTTGCATATGGCATCGGCATGCTGGAAGGAGTCGACATGCCGCCGTCGCATTCGGCCTTGCTGGATTGGTATATGGCGCTGGGTTTGCCGGTATGCAAGGAGCGCGCAGTGGTGACCGGCGCCGCCGGTTTGCTGGAATTCTTCCGCGATATCGGCGTGCGGCGCAGTCAGTTGCCCTACGAGATCGATGGCGTGGTGTACAAGGTTAATCGTCTCGATCAGCAATTGCAGTTGGGCTTTGTGTCGCGTGCGCCGCGCTTTGCGCTGGCACATAAATTCCCGGCACAGGAAGCGCTGACTGTGGTGCAAGAGATTGAAGTGCAGGTCGGGCGAACCGGCGCCATCACGCCGGTGGCGCGGCTGGCGCCGGTGTTTGTGGGCGGCGTCACCGTCACCAATGCCACCTTGCATAACGAAGATGAAGTGCGGCGCAAGGATATCCGCATCGGTGATACCGTGATCGTACGCCGTGCCGGCGATGTGATCCCGGAAGTCGTGGCCTGTGTGCCGGAATCGCGTCCGGCCGATGCGCGTGAATTCGTGATGCCGGTGGCTTGCCCGGTGTGCGGTTCCGAGATCGTGCGGCTGGAAGACGAAAGCATTGCCCGCTGCTCCGGTGGCTGGATCAAATGTTCGGCGCAACGCAAGGGCGGCTTGCAGCATTTTGCCTCGCGTCGCGCGATGGATATCGAAGGCCTCGGCGATCAACTGATCGAGCAACTGGTCGACAAGCAAGTCATCACCACCCCGGCTGATTTGTATCGCCTGGGTCTGACAGCATTGGCCGAGCTGGATCGCATGGCCGAAAAATCGGCGCAGAATGTATTGGCGGCACTGGAGAAATCGAAGTCGACCACGCTGGCACGGTTCATTTATGGCCTTGGCATTCGCCACGTCGGTGAAGCCACGGCCAAAGAGCTGGCGCGTCACTTCGGCAATCTGGATGCCTTGCTGGCGGCTACCGAAGAGCAATTGCTGGAAGTTGCCGATATCGGCCCGGTGGTGGCGCGTTCGGTACTGGCATTTTTTACCGATCCGCTGAACCTGGAACTGGTCGAGCAATTGCGTGCGGCCGGCATTCACTGGGATGAAGGCGCGGGTGTTGAAATCAAGCCACGGCCGTTGCTGGGCAATATTTTCGTGTTGACCGGCACCTTGCCGACCTTGTCGCGGGATGAGGCGGCGCAAATGATTGAAGCGGCCGGTGGTAAAGTGTCCGGCTCGGTATCGAAAAAAACCACGTATGTCGTCGCCGGCAGTGATGCCGGCAGCAAGCTGGCCAAGGCCGAATCGCTTGGTGTCAGCATACTCGACGAGGCGGGCCTGCTGGCGCTGTTGCACACAGCGGGCATGGATGCCGCACCGGCAACTGACGATGTTGCCATTGAAACTTCCGATTTGGAGAAACCATGATCAAGAAAATCAAGAAAGCAGTCTTTCCTGTTGCCGGTCTGGGCAGCCGCTTTTTGCCGGCCACCAAGGCACAGCCGAAGGAAATGCTGCCCATCGTGGACAAGCCCCTGATCCACTATGCGGTCGAAGAAGCGGTCGCGGCCGGCATTACCGAAATGGTGTTCATCACCGGCCGCAACAAGCGTGCGATTGAAGATCACTTCGACAAGGCCTACGAGCTGGAAGCGGAACTGGAAGCGGCCGGCAAGCAACAATTGCTGGATATCGTGCAAAACGTGATTCCCAAGAATGTCACCTGTATTTTCATTCGTCAGTCGGCGCCGCTGGGACTGGGGCATGCCGTGTTGTGCGCACGTCCAGTAGTCGGTGAAGAGCCGTTCGCGGTGTTGCTGGCCGACGATTTCATGGACGTCGCGACCGGCGTCAAGCCGGTGATGGCGCAGATGACCGACGTCTATGAACGCGAAGGCATGAGTCTGCTGGCAGTGCAGGATGTGCCGCGCAGCGAAACCAAGCAGTACGGTATCGTCAGTGCCACCGCGTACCAGCAAGATCTGGAGCGGGTCAATGCCATCGTGGAAAAACCGAAGCCGGAAGAAGCGCCTTCGACCCTGGCAGTGGTTGGCCGTTATGTATTGAATAACCGGATTTTCGATTATCTGGAAAATCTGGGACGCGGCGCCGGCGGTGAAATCCAATTGACCGACGGCATCGCGGCCTTGATGCAGGCCGAGTCGGTACTGGCCTATCGCTATCAGGGGCAGCGTTACGACTGCGGTTCCAAGCTCGGTTACCTGAAGGCGACCGTGGCCATGGGCCTCAAGCATGCTGAAACCGGTCCGGCGTTTACTGAATATCTGCGCCAGCTGGAAGGCGTGTATTCCAAATAAGTCCAAACAAGTGCGCGGCCGGTCCGGTCTTGCGCATGAGAGGGGTTGAACTGAAATGGCAATAAGAGAAATCCTGCGCATGGGCGATCCGCGCCTGTTGCGTCAGGCCGAACCAGTGGTGCAGTTCGCTACGGCAGAACTGGAAACCCTGATCGCGGATATGTTCGAGACCATGCGGGCCGTCAATGGCGCCGGTCTGGCCGCGCCGCAAATTGGCGTCAACCTGCAACTGGTGATTTTCGGATTCAAGAAAAACGAACGTTACCCGGATGCGCCGGCAGTGCCGGAAACCGTCTTGATCAATCCGACGCTGACGCCTTTATCGGATGATATGGAAGAGGGCTGGGAAGGTTGCCTGTCAGTGCCGGGACTGCGTGGCGTGGTGCCGCGCTGGAGTCGTCTGCATTACGATGGCTGCGACCAGTTCGGCAATCGCATCGACCGTACCGTTGATGGTTTTCATGCGCGCGTGGTGCAGCATGAATGCGATCACTTGCAGGGGATTTTGTACCCGATGCGGATCAAGGATTTCACGCGTTTCGGGTTTACCGATATCTTGTTTCCGGATCTCGATCCGGCCGACGACGACTGACACGCTTCAGATATGAAAAATGCTCATGATTCACATCATGAGCATTTTTTTTCGGGCGCTGATGCCAACTGCCATCAGCATCCCTTGCATCAAGCCTTTGCTTCGGCGTCCGCTTCGGCCACGCGGCCGGCAATATGCGCCAGCGCTTCTTCGATCTGGTCGATCAGGATCAGGCACAAGTCGCCTTTCTTGAGCGAGGCCAGTGCGGTATCGATCGCCAGGAATTCGCCGTGGACTTCCTTGGTTTCGCTGGTGCGACGCGCATTCGCCAGGCCTTGGCGCAACAGCGCCAGCACCTCGCCGTCGGCGCGTCCGCGCTGGCATTGATCCTGATACAGCACGACTTCATCAAAGGCATCGCCAAGGATTTCGGTTTGTTGCCGGATATCGATATCGCGGCGGTCGCCGGCGCCGCTGATGACGACCGAGCGGCGTTGCGCCGGAATGCTTTCGACGGCGTTGACCAGTGCCTGAATCGCATCCGGATTGTGGCCGTAGTCGGCAATCAGCGTGGCGCCGCGATAGTCGAACATGTTGAAGCGTCCGGGTGCGGTATCGGCATCGCTGACGAAATTGCGCAAGCCGGCACGAATCACATTCCAGTCCAGATTCAGGGCCCACACGGCGGCAACCGACGCCATGGTGTTTTCTACCTGAAAGCCGATGGTGCCGTTGCGCGTCAATGGAATCTCGGACAGCTCCAGGCGATGTTCCTGATCGCCCTGGGCGGCGACGATGGCATCACCGTCGCGATACACCACGCGATGTCCCTGCGCCCGTTGCGTCGCCATGAGCGGGTGTTGGGCATCGAGTGCGAAGAAGGTCACGCTGCCGGGGCACGAGGTGGCCATGCTGGCGACCATCGGGTCGGCGGCATTGAGGACGGCGACGCCGCTTGGCGCGACGTTTTCCACGATCACGCGTTTGACGACGGCCAGATCTTCCACGGTGCTGATGTAGCTCAGACCGAGGTGATCGCCCATGCCGATATTGGTGACTACTGCCACGCTGCAGCGATCAAAGCCGAGGCCTTCACGCAGCACGCCACCGCGCGCCGTTTCCAGCACGGCGGCATCGACGTCGGGATGGAACAGCACATTGCGGGCGCTGCGGGGGCCGCTGCAATCGCCGGTATCAATGCGTTGCTTGTCGATGTAGACGCCGTCGGTATTGGTCATGCCGACGCGCAAACCGTTTTGCGCCAGCAAATGCGTGATCAGGCGGACGGTGGTGGTCTTGCCGTTGGTGCCGGCCACTGCCACTACCGGAATGCGGGCATCGTCGCCATCGCCGAACATGGTGGCGATGATGGCGTCGCCGACCGCGCGGCCTTTGCCGTAAGAAGGGCTTAGGTGCATGCGCAGGCCGGGGGCGGCGTTGACTTCGACGATGCCGCCTTCCTGTTCTTCCAGCGGCTTGTGTACGCTGTTGCAGACAATGTCGACGCCGCAGATGTCGAGGCCTACCATCTGTGCTGCGGCGACTGCGCGCGCGGCCAGTTCCGGGTGGACATCATCGGTGACGTCGGTAGCGGTGCCGCCGGTGCTCAGATTGGCATTGTTGCGCAAGATGATGCGCGCGCCTTGTGGCGGGATCGAATTGGCGTCGTAGTCTTGCTTGGCCAGTGTGGCCAGCGCGATGTCATCGAAGCGGATCTTGGTCAGCGAGGTCGCGTGCCCGTCGCCGCGCAAAGGATCGCTGTTGACTTGCTCCACCAGTTGGTGGATGGAGTGGACGCCATCGCCGATGACTTGCGGCGGATCGCGGCGGGCGGCAGCGATCAGGTTCTTGCCGATCACCAGCAGGCGATAGTCATGCCCCGGCAAATAACGTTCGACGATGATTTCGTCACTGATCTTGACGGCCACATTGAAGGCCAGCGTGATCTGTTCGTGCGAGCTGATGTTGACCGCCACGCCTTTGCCCTGATTGCCGTCACGCGGCTTGATCACGACCGGCGCATCGATTTCCTGCGCTGCGGCCCAGGCATCTTCCACCGTGGTGACGACGCGGCCGTTCGGTACCGGCACGCCGGCTGCATGCAGCAGCATCTTGGTCAATTCTTTATCTTGCGCAATCGATTCGGCGATGGCGCTGGTATTGCTGGTTTCCGCCGCCTGAATACGTTTCTGACGGCTGCCCCAGCCGAACTGCACCATGCTGCCGTCGGTCAGGCGACGATACGGGATGCCGCGCGCCAGTGCCGCAGCCACAATGGAGCCGGTGCTGGGACCGAGCCGCACATCTTCATCGAGTTCCCGCAAACGGGTCAGGGCATCGGCCAGATCGAACGGCGTGTCTTCGGCTGCCGCCTTGCACAGTGCCTGCGCCAGATCGAACGCGAGGCGACCGACGGCTTCTTCACTGTATTCAACGATGACCTGATAGACGCCGACATCGACCGTCGGCACGGTGCGGCCGAAGGTGACCGGGCAGCCGGCCTGCGATTGCAAACCGAGCACGGCCGCTTCCAGTGCGTGCGCCATGGAAACCGTCTTGGCTTCGCCGGCGGCATGCAAAAAGCCGATTTGTGGAAAACGGGCGCGCAGACGGACTTCGAAGCCGTCGATGGCGTCAATGGTGCGTTCCTCGGGGGTGCAGGAAACGATGGCTTCCACCGCCGTATTTCTGCTCCACAGGTTGGGACCGCGCAAAACGCGAATTCGTGATACGTCCATCAGCGTGTTTTCCTGAATGTCTCGTAGGCCTTCAAGGCCTGTTGTAAAGGGCGTTGCATAGCATGTTCAAAGCGGATCAGACAGTGTGCGGCTTGCGTTTCTTGCCTTGTTCTTCGGCTTGCTCGGTGCCGAACAATTCGATGCCGGCGCGAATCAGGTCAGCCGAAATGCCGAGCGCCCAGGCAGCACCGACTGCGGCCAGCACGTTTTCAATCTGGAACGTGACTGAACCGCCCACGGTCAGCGGAATCGCTGCCACGGTGCTGACTTTGGTTTCCTTGTCGCCGCAGGCCTGAATCACCGCGCCGTCGCGCAGGAATACGGCACGCTTGCCCTGGCGCAGATGTTCCTGCAGTACCGGTGTCTCAGCGTCGATACCGAAGAAAATCACTTCGCCATCGCACAGGGATGCCATATCGGCGACCAGCGGATCATCGGCATTGAGCACGGCGACGCCGTCCGGCAGCACGACGTCAACCTGGGTGCGCTTGACCTTGGTGGCCATTTCTTCGGCGTTGTTGATGTAATACTCGGGCAGGCTGTCAGCCGGATCGATATTGGCCACCACGCCGACCTGGCAGCGGTCATAGGCCAGGCCTTCAGACAGGATGGAGACGCTGCCGTTTTCGAACACGGCGGCTTCCACCGCGCGATTGAGCAAGACCCGGTGCGCTGCATGCCAGTTGGCGCGATTGCCTTTTTCCACTTGCCGCTGACCGAAGTACAGGCCATCGCCGCAAGCCAGACCGACATGTTTGCCGCTCAGATGAATGATGCGCGCCACCAGCCGGGCAATCGTGGTTTTGCCGTGGGTGCCGGTAATGCCGACGATAGGGATGCGGCCGGTGTCTTCCGGCTTGAACAGATGATTGACGATGGCCTGGCCGACCGGACGCGGTTTGCCTTCCGATGGTTTCAGATGCATCAGCAGGCCGGGACCGGCGTTGACTTCCACGATGGCGGCGCGCTGTTCTGCCAGCGGACGCGAAATATCTTCGGCCACCAGATCGACACCGGCAATATCGAGACCGACCACGCGGGCCGCCAGCGATGCAGTGGCTGCCACGCTTGGATGGACCAGATCGGTGACGTCGATGGCGACATTGCCGTTGCGCAGCAGCAGCACTTTGCGACCGGCAGCAGGAATCGCCTCGGCGCTCAGGCCCTGACGTTCCAGTTCCAGCCGGGCTGCCGGTTCACGTTCCAGAATCACCGGGTTGAGCGGGTGTTCTTCGAGGTCGCCACGGCGCGGGTCGGTGTTGAGGACATCAATCAGTTGCGATACCGTGGATTTGCCGTCGCCGATCACGAAAATCGGTTCGCCACGGGCGGCGGCGGCCAGTTTGCCGCCGACGATCAGCAAGCGGTGTTCATTGCCGCGAATGAAGCGTTCCACCAGTACGCTGCTGCCTTCTTCCAGTGCGGCTGCGTAGGCGGTCTGCACTTCGGCGCGGGTATTGAGATCGATGAAGACGCCGCGACCGTGGTTGGCATCGGACGGTTTGACCACCACCGGCAAGCCGATGTCTTCGGCGGCTTCCCAGGCGTCGTCGGCGCTGTCGACCAGGCGGCCTTCAGGAATGGCGACGCCGCAGGATTGCAGCAGCGTCTTGGTGAGGTCTTTGTCGCGCGAAATGCTTTCGGCGATGGCGCTGGTCTGGTCGCTTTCGGCGGTCCAGATGCGGCGTTGATTGATACCGTGGCCGAGCTGGACCAGATTGCCCTCGGACAGACGGATCGACGGAATCCGGCGTTCATCGGCGGCATCCACGATACAGGCGGTGCTGGGGCCGAGGCACAGCGAATCGACCATGTCGCGCAGCGTTTCCACGGTTGCCGCCACATCGTAGGGGCGGTCGTCGATGGCGGCCAGCACCAGATCGCGTGCCGCGTGCAGTGCGGCGCGGGTAACCTGTTCGTGGCGTGCCCGCACGACCACTTTGTAGACCCCGCGCACCGAGGTTTCGCGCGCCTTGCCGAAGCCGCCCGGCAAGCCGGCCAGATTTTGCAGTTCCAGCGTGACGTGTTCCAGAATGTGGCCGGGCCAGGTACCTTCCTTGAGCCGTTGCAGGAAGCCGCCACGTTCGCCGTAGCTGCAGCGGTGTTCGACCAGTGACGGCAGCCAGCTGGTAAGGCGATCATTGAATCCGGGCAATATGTTGGAGGGGAAATCTTCCAGTTCACCGATGTCGATCCACACTTCCAGTGCTGACCGGTATGTCCATATATTAGGTCCGTGCAGTGGCAATATACGGAGGAATTCAATGTTTTTCATGTGTGAGCAGCAATGCTGGCGATGACGTTGTCGATACGGGGCGATACAAACATGAATAACGCATTAGCGGTGAATTGGTTTACCGTGCGGTGAAAAAGCCATGAGCGGCGCTGAAGTGACAGTTTCATCGTTTGTTGCAAATCCGCCATGGGCTCCGGAGGCGGGCGCTGCAACTGCGTTTTACAAGTCTGTCAGGGTTGTCAGGAAAAAGTAATGATATTGTCGCAGACTGTAAAAAAGATTGCATGTAAATAATGAAAACGCAGGCTCTATATATAGCGGGAGAAAGCGGCGCATTGCGCGACTGCGCCAAAAATGCCGGCGCCCCGGATTTTTTGCGCCGGCAGCCGGCCGAACCTTGTCAGCGCAGCAAGTCCTTGCGATATAATACGCGCGGCATGGATGCCGGGCTTGCACAGGCATTCACATCCCGTCCGTCAAGGACATACATGCCGTTCAGATGACTACAGAATCCCTTTTATTGCCTTTAGCCAATGTGCCTGCACAGTGGCGTCAAGATGTCGAATTGCTGCTGACCGCCGATGAAAAGGTGATTGCCTGGCTGGAACTCGATCTCGATGTGTCACTGCATTTCAGTCGTGGCCTGGTGCTGGCGACTGACCGCCGCTTGCTGGCCCGCATGGCCGGCGACGAAGGCTGGCAAGCCTGGTCGTATGCTGCCGCGCTGGTATTGACGCACCATGACCACGCCGGGGTCGGCAGTCTGGAGCTGGCAGACGGTCAGCGCCGGCTGGCGATCTGGCGCTATACGTTGGCACAGAATCCGCAAGCCCTGCGGCTGATCAATCTGTTCGAGCAGCAGCGCGACGCGCTGGTCTCGGGGCGTACCGAACAGCAGGAAGAGGCGGATGTCTGCCCGCAGTGCAAGGCGCCGATTCCGCAAGGACAAGAGACTTGCGCCATTTGTCCGGAGGTCAAGGAGGCGCCGCCGTCGACCTGGGCACTGTTCCGTCTGGCACGCTTTGCCAAACCATACAAGGGTTCGCTGTTGCTGGGCTTCCTGCTGACGCTGGCGTCTACCGCTGCGACGCTGGTGCCGCCGTACATGACGATGCCGCTGATGGATAACGTGCTGATCCCGTTTCAGAACGGCGCCCCCATCAATTCTCATCTGGCCATGCTGTATCTGAGCGGCTTGCTGGGGTCGGCGATGGTGGCGTGGGTGCTGGGATGGGCCCGGACTTATATTCTGGCGCTGGTCAGCGAACGCATCGGTGCCGACTTGCGTACCACCACCTACGAGCATTTGCTCAGGCTGTCGCAGGAATACTTCGGCGGCAAGCGCACCGGTGACCTGATGGCCCGCATCGGTTCTGAAACCGACCGCATCTGCGTATTCCTGTCATTGCATTTGCTCGATTTCGCGATCGACGTGCTGATGATCATCATGACCGCGGCGATCCTGATTTCGATCAATCCTTGGCTGGCGCTGGTGACCTTGCTGCCATTGCCGTTCATCGCCTGGATGATCCACGTGGTGCGCGACCGTCTGCGCCATGGCTTCGAAAAAATCGACCGCATCTGGTCGGAGGTGACCAATGTGCTGGCCGATACCATTCCCGGCATTCGCGTGGTCAAGGCGTTTGCGCAGGAAAAACGCGAAGCGGCGCGCTTCAAGGAAGCCAATCGCCATAATCTGGTGGTCAATGATCGCGTCAACAAGATCTGGTCGCTGTTTACGCCAACCGTCACCATGCTGACCGAAGTCGGGTTGCTGGTGGTATGGGCGTTCGGTATCTGGCAAGTCTCCAACAATCAGATTACGGTTGGTGTGCTGACCGCCTTTCTGGCCTACATCAGCCGCTTTTACACACGTCTTGATTCGATGAGCCGGATTGTGTCGGTGACGCAAAAGGCTGCCGCCGGCGCCAAGCGCATTTTCGATATTCTGGATCACGTTTCCAGCGTGCCGGAACCAGCCAATCCGGTACATCTTCCGGCGGTCAAAGGCGCCATCGAATTGCGCAACATCGGTTTCCGTTACGGCAACCGCGCGGTCATGCGCGGCGTTGATCTGACGATTGCCCCGGGCGAGATGATCGGTCTGGTCGGCCACAGCGGTTCCGGCAAGAGCACCATGGTCAATCTGATCTGTCGTTTCTATGATGTCTCGGAAGGCGCAATCAGGCTGGACGGTGTCGATATCCGCTCGCTGCCGATTGCCGAATATCGCCGCAATATCGGGCTGGTATTGCAGGAGCCATTCCTGTTTTTCGGCACGATTGCCGAGAACATCGCCTATGGCAAACCGGAAGCCACGCGCGAAGAAATCATCGCCGCCGCCCGTGCCGCCCACGCGCACGAATTCATTTTGCGCTTGCCGCAAGGTTATGACTCACTGGTCGGCGAGCGCGGTCAGGCTTTGTCCGGTGGTGAGCGTCAGCGCATTTCGATTGCGCGTGCATTGCTGATTGATCCGCGCATTCTGATCATGGATGAGGCGACATCGTCGGTCGATACCACGACCGAGAAAGAAATCCAGAAGGCGCTTGATAATCTGGTCAAGGGCCGTACCACGATTGCGATTGCCCACCGCTTGTCGACCTTGCGCAAGGCTGATCGTCTGGTGGTATTGGATCGCGGTCAGGTGGTGGAAGTCGGTCATCATGAAGAGCTGATGGCAAAGCAGGGGGCTTACTATCGCCTGTATCAGGCACAGGCCCGCAATCCTGACGGCGAAGCGGTGATCAGCGACGGCGATAAAGAAGGAGGCGAGTGATGAGTGCAGTCATGCAGGCATTCCAATTGCATCGCAATGAATTCGGGCGGCTGGTATTCGTGGCCGCCGACGGTACGCAGGATGAAGGGGTGGTGCCGGTGCGGGCGTTTCCGATCAGTGCTCCGGAACATGGCGTGGCACTGGTCAGTGCCGATGGTCGCGAGCTGGTATGGATCGATGACTGGTCCGGCATTGCCGCTGCCACCAAAATCCTGATCAAGGAAGAATTGGCCAGCCGTGAATTCGTGCCGGAAATCAGCCGCATCCGGGGCGTCTCGACTTACGCCACGCCGACCGTCTGGGAAGTGGATACCAATCGCGGCGCCGTGGCATTTACGCTCAAGGCCGAGGAAGACATCCGGCGCTTGCCGAACTCGGCATTGCTGATTGCGGATAATCATGGCATTCAATTCCTGATCCGGGATAGCAAGGCGCTGGATAAGGTCAGCCGCAAAATACTGGATCGCTTCTTGTAATCAGCGGCGGTCCGTTTCCTGCAAGCGCCTACTCCTCGGTGGGCCAGGATTCTTCATTTGACACCGGACTGCCTTCCTTGTTGATAGAAGGCGGCGTCGGTTGATGCGGCAGCTCTGCTGCCGGTCAGGTGGAGGTCGTCTCTTTCGGGCCAGTCTCTCCGCATTCTTGGGTATAGAAATAAATCGAGAAAAATCCTTTTTGTCGCGACAAAGCGATGAGGGTGTTTTCCTGCGTGCAACAATTCCTTTCCTTGTTGATTGCCCAGCGGCTTATTTCCATGCCCCATTCATCGAATGATTCCCGGTTTTTGCCCGGTCCGCACGCGCCGCTGATCGGCATGCCAGTGGTGGTGCCATTGCGCGATCTTGTTGACAGTGCGCTCAACACGGTCATAGAACGAGCTGCCGCCGAGGCCCGGCTCGCTGCCGGTACTTTGGGGCGATGCGGTGATTACGCGCTGGTCGGCGCACGCGTGTTGAGTGTGCTGCTGGATCGTCCTTACGTGGCGGTTGCCGGCGGCGAAATCATCGATTGCGGCGGGGGCCGGTATATCGTCCTGTTCCCGTCGAGGAAGGCTCGTCGTCATGCCCGCAAGTTATCTGACCTCAAGGATTATCACTGCTGGATTCAGGCCGAGCACGGCTTGCCGCAGGGAGGTACGCGGCTGGAGCAGGTCGACTTTACGGTGCGTCACAACCGGCAGGTGGCCGGCGTATTCGGGGTGCCGTACCTCGCTGCGGATCAGGATTATTTGTGGGAATGGCAGGACGTTATTGTGCCGGTGCCGGCAGAGGTGCGACTGCAATTGTCGGCGAACGGCAATGGCGGTGACTGGATGTGGTGTGATGCAGTGTGCATGCGATTGCTGCACAAGTACGCGCAGGAGCATGAAACCTTATTGCAGCAGCTGACCGCCGATGTTCTGAATCAACTGGCCGACATGATCGATGCCCGCAGCGCGCCCGGCACGCTGCTGTGCGGCAAACTCAGAACTGTTCGTCAGGTCGCAGATAGCGCCATTGGCCGGTTGGCAAGTCGCCCAGCTTGACGTTGCCGATACGCACGCGTTTCAGGCCGACCACCCGCAAGCCCACGGCTTCGCACATGCGGCGAATCTGACGTTTCTTTCCTTCGCGCAGCGTGAAACTCAGCTGGTCTTCATTTTGCCAGCGCACCTTGGCCGGCTTGAGTGCCTTGCCGTCGAGTGACAGTCCGTGGTTGAGACGTTTCAAGTCGCTCTCCGGCAACTTGCCCGGCTTCGAATATTCCACGCGCACCAGATACTCCTTGTCGACGCTCGAATCTTCGCCGATCAGATGCTTGGCAATGCGGCCATCCTGCGTCAATACCAGCAAGCCAACCGAATCGATGTCGAGTCGTCCGGCCGGTACCAGGCTGCGCAACTGGGTCGGATGAAAGACGGTGTCGACCTTGTCTTCGCTCCAGCGGGTGGCGGCTTCCACCAGCGCGACCGCCGGTTTGTAACCATCTTCGGCCTGGCCGCTGACGTAACCCATGGGCTTGTTGATCAGAATCGTGACGCGTTTCGATTGTTCGGCGGCGGCTTGCCGCTCGACGGTGACTTTCTGATGCGGCAAGACTTTGCTGCCAAGGATGGCGACCACCACGCCGTCCACGCGCACCCAGCCTTTTTCGATCCACTCATCGGCTTCGCGGCGGGAGCACAATCCGAGTTCGGACATGCGTTTGGAAAGGCGTACTGGTTCTGTCATGATGAAATTAAAACGAATAAATAGGTGATGCCTGAGCGGGGCAGAAATGCATGGCCATGAGTTTACACGCGCAATGCCTGCAGCAGATCGGTTTCCAGTTGAATCTGGTTGCGCGGATGATTAAGTACCGGACCATCGATGACGAATACGTCTTCCACGCGTTCGCCGAGTGTCATGATCTTGGCGGTGTGCAGGTTGATCTTGTATTTCGCCAGCACATTGGAAATGGTGTAGAGCAGGCCGGTGCGGTCGTTGGCGGAGACCGACAGCAAATAATACTGGCCGCGTTCATCGGGACGCAGATCGACCGTCGGATTGATCGGGAAGGTGCGTGACTGGCGCGACAGGCGGCCACGAATCGGCGGCGGCAGCGGGCCGTCCGACTTCAGCAGCTCGGCCAGTTCATGCTCAATCAGGTTGATGATGTCGCGATAGTTTTTGGCGAACACCGGCGCGCTGATCACGAACGCATCGAGCGCATAATTCTTTTTTGTGGTGTGAATCTTGGCATCCAGAATGCTGAAATTCTTTTCATCGAAGTAGCTGCAGATGCGGGCAAACAGATCGGCGCGGTCCTTGGTGTAGACGGCGACCTGCACGCCTTCGCCAATCGGCGCCAGACGGCATTTGACCAGTGGCACCGGACTGTCGATGCGATCATGGAATGACCGCGTTTGCCAGGCGATGTCGGAAGCGTCATGGCGCAGGAAGTAGGCCACGTCAAGTTGCTGCCAGAATTTTTCATGGGCATCGGCTTCCAGCCCGTACAGACGCAAGGTCTTGATGGCTTCCTGTTGTGTGTTTTTCAGTTCGCGGTCGGCAGAAGGTGCTTCGCCGCCCAGCACGCGCAGCGTGATCCGGTACAGGTCTTCCAGCAGCTTGCCTTTCCAGGCATTCCACACCTTCGGGCTGGTGCCGCGGATATCGGCCACCGTCAACAGATACAGGGCGGTCAGGTGACGCTCATCCTTGACGCTGTCGGCAAATTGCTGGATCACGTCGGGATCTGACAGATCCTGTTTTTGCGCCACTTGCGACATGCTCAAATGATGCTCGACCAAAAACACGATCAGTTCGGTATTTTCCGCTGACACGCCATGTTGTTCGCAAAATTGACGGGCGTCGGCCATGCCCAGTTTGGAGTGGTCGCCGCCGCGTCCTTTGGCAATGTCGTGAAACAGCGCGGCGATATACAGGATCCAGGCTTGTCCGAAGTTGGCCATCAACTGACTGCAGAATGGATATTCGTGCGCATGTTCGCTCATGGTGAAGCGGCGCACATTGCGCACCACCATCAGGATGTGCTGGTCGACGGTATAGACGTGAAACAGGTCGTGCTGCATCTGGCCGACAATGCGGCGGAAATTCGGCAGGTAACGACCGAGCACGCTGGTCTGATTCATGCGGCGCAGAGCGTGGGTAACACCGCGCTTGCCCTGAATGATCTGCATGAACAGCGCGTGATTGTGCGGATCGCGGCGGAAGGCATTATCGATTTTGAAGCGTGCATGCCAGAGCGCGCGCATGGTCCGCGCCGACATGTTTTTGAGTTCCGGATGCTGAGTCAGCAGCAAAAATACTTCCAGCATCGCCGACGGTGTCTGTTCGAATGTATCGTCGTGCGCGATATCGAGAAAGCCGTTGAGTTCGTTGAAGCGGTCGTTGATCTTTTGCGGCACCACTTGTTGCGGAAACAGTTGCGCTTCGATGTTTTGCAGCAAGATGGTATTGAGCTGGGTGACTGCCTTGGCGGCCCAGTAATAGCGCTGCATCAGATACTCGCTGGCGCGCCGGGTATCGGTCGTCTTGAAGCCGAAGGTTTCGGCAATCGGTGTCTGGATATCGAATACCAGCCGGTCTTCGCGACGATTGGTGTAGATGTGCAGGCGGATCCGGATATCCTTGAAGGCGCGCTCTTTCTGCTTGAGCTGGCGCGCTTCGGTGGCGGTCAGCAAACCGCGCTGCGCCAGTTTGCTCCATGAATCGCCAAGCCCGGCAGCCTTGGCGACCCAGATGATGACTTGCAGGTCGCGCAGTCCCCCTGGGCTTTCCTTGCAGTTTGGTTCCAGGCTGTATGGTGTGTCTTCATACTTGATGTGGCGCTGGCGCATTTCCAGCGTCTTGGCCTGGAAAAAGGCGCGCGGATCCATGGCGGCGCTGCAGCGTTCCTGCAGCACATGAAACAGGGGCCGGTTGCCGGTCACCAGTCGCGCTTCCAGCAAGCTGGTCTGGACCGTGATGTCGGCCGCAGATTCGGCCAGGCATTCTTCTACGGTGCGGATGCTGTGACCGATTTCCAGTCCGATATCCCAGAACAGTTGCACCAGCTTTTCCAGCTTTTCCTGCAAACCGGCGTCGGGCGTGCCGTTGAGCAAAATCAGCACGTCGACATCGGAGTGCGGAAACAATTCGCCACGCCCATAGCCGCCGACCGCCACCAATGCAATGTCGCGCGGCATGCCGGACTCATCCCAGGCTTTGGTCAGGGCCGCATCCACATTGCGTCGCAACTGGGTCAGCAATTGATCGGTCTTGCCGTCAGCCTGAAACGTTTCTATCGCCAGTTGGCGATCCGTCTTTAATTGTTGTTTGAGCGAGGCGGCAAGGTTGGGCATGGAGTGGGTTTCTGGTGCTGATCAGGCGCTGGTGGTGGCAGTGGCGGTTGCTGGCGTGATGATTGCCGGTGGCGCCGGCATGCCGGGCGACACGGTCAGGACTTCGTAACCGTCGGCAGTCACCAGTACAGTATGTTCCCACTGTGCCGACAGGCTGCGATCCTTGGTTTTGATGGTCCAGCCGTCGCCCATCTCGCGGATTTCACGGCGGCCGGCATTGATCATCGGCTCGACCGTGAAGATCATGCCGGCTTCCAGTTTTTCCAGCGTGCCGGGACGACCATAATGCAATACCTGTGGCTCTTCATGAAAAACCTTGCCGATGCCATGGCCGCAAAATTCGCGGACTACACTGTAACCGGCCTTTTCGGCGTGTTGCTGAATGACGTGGCCGATGTCGCCGAGATGTGCACCCGGTTTGATCTTGGAAATGCCCAGCCACATGCACTCATAAGTGATCTCGGTCAGGCGGCGCGCCAGAATCGATGGCTCGCCGATATAGAACATGCGGCTGGTATCGCCGTGGTAATCATTCTTGATCACGGTGACATCAATGTTGAGGACGTCGCCGTTCTTCATGACCTTGTCGCCGGGGATGCCATGGCAAATGATGTCATTGAGGGAAGTGCAGATCGCCTTGGGGTAGGGGGTGTAGCCGGGCGGGCAGTAATTGAGCGGCGCCGGAATCGAATCCTGCACGTCGCGCATGTATTCGTGGCAGAGCCGGTCCAGTTCGCCGGTGGTGGTGCCGGCTTTGACGAAGGGGGCGATGTAATCGAGCACTTCTGCGGCCAGTTTGCCGGCGACGCGCATGCCTTCAATATCTTCCGCGTTTTTGATCGAAATGGTGCTCATGATGGTGTTAATCCGCTAAAAATCTTCAATCCGAGATTATAAACGAGCTGGCCGGGCGTGTCTGATCAGGTCCGGCGCAAAGCAGTCAGCTGCGGGCTGAAATGCCGTCGCGGCTGAAATGGTGATTGTCTTGCTTGCAGCGCTTGAATGGATTGGCTGGATGAGGTAGAATGCGCGGCTAACTTGAATTGTTCAGGTTGGAAGGCTTGATTTTCAGCAAGATGCCTGTCGGACGTGCAGCAATGTCATGGCGGGATGTCAGGTTGTCAACCTTGCTTATTTGAAATGTAGTGCACGCAAAACGCGAATCCGTTCGCCAAAAGGGTGCCTGGCCATGCATACGCCGGGTGACCGAATGGATTCCAGACCTAACCCTGGAGAAAATTATGTCCGTAACTATGCGCGAAATGCTGGAAGCCGGTGTCCACTTTGGTCACCAAACACGTTTCTGGAACCCAAAGATGGCGCCGTTCATCTTCGGTCACCGCAACAAGATTCATATCGTCAACCTGGAAAAGACCCTGGGCATGTATCAGGAAGCGCTGAAGTATGTGCGCCAACTGTCGTCCAATCGCGGCAACATCCTGTTCGTCGGTACCAAGCGTCAGGCACGTGAAACCATTGCTGCCGAAGCACAGCGCGCTGGCGTTCCTTTCGTTGATCAGCGCTGGTTGGGCGGCATGCTGACCAACTTCAAGACCATCAAGACATCGATCAAGCGTCTGAAAGACATGGAAGCAATGATCGAAGACGGTTCGATCGAAAAGCTGAGCAAGAAGGAAGCCCTGTTGTTCAGCCGCGAAATGGAAAAGCTGCAAAAATCCATCGGCGGCATCAAGGATATGGGCGGCATTCCTGACGCTATTTTCGTGATCGACGTCGGCTACCACAAGGGCGCCATCACTGAAGCCGCCAAGCTGGGTATCCCGGTTATCGGTGTGGTTGATACCAACCACTCGCCAGAAGGCGTGACTTACGTCATTCCAGGCAACGATGACTCCGCCAAGGCGATCACATTGTATGCACGCGGCATTGCCGATGCGATTCTGGAAGGCCGCGCCAATGCGGTCAACGAAGTCGTGGAAGCAGTCAAGAACGGCGGCGATGAGTTCGTCGAGGTAAGCGAACAGGCTTAATTCCGCCTTTTTGCAGCAGGTTTCAAAAGAGGGGTGACAGCGAGAACAAGCGCAGTTGACCCCTTTTTTTTGAGTAAATTTGTCGAATTTCAGATGTCCGTCGAACGGACATCCTTTGTTAGGAGAAGTATATGGCGGCAATTACCGCAGCACTGGTAGGCGAACTGCGCGCAAAGACTGATGCGCCAATGATGGAATGCAAAAAGGCACTGACCGAAGCCGACGGCGATCTGGTCAAGGCGGAAGAACTGCTGCGCGTCAAGCTGGGCAGCAAGGCTTCCAAGGCATCTTCCCGCGTGACTGCTGAAGGCGTGGTCGCGGCGTATATCGTCGGCGGCGTCGGCGCACTGGTTGAAGTCAACTGTGAAACCGACTTCGTGACCAAGAACGATGAATTCCTCGCGCTGGCCAATTCGGTTGCCAAGCTGGTTGCCGAAAACAACCCGGCAGACCTGGCTGCTCTGGCAGCATTGCCGCTGGATGGCAAGACCGTTGAAGAAAAACGTGCTGAACTGATCGGCCGCATCGGCGAAAACATGTCGATCCGTCGTTTCCAGCGTTTTGAGACAGCCGGCAAGCTGGTGTCTTACCTGCACGGCACACGCATCGGCGTGGTAGTCGATTTCGAAGGTGCTGATGAGCAAGTCGGCAAGGATGTCGCCATGCACATCGCAGCGATGAAGCCGGTGGCACTGTCGTCGGATCAGGTACCTGCCGATCTGATCGAAAAAGAGCGCTCGGTTGCATCCCTGAAGGCTGCAGAATCCGGCAAGCCTGCCGATATCGTTGCCAAGATGGTAGATGGCTCGGTGCAGAAATTCCTGAAGGAAGTTTCCTTGTTCAACCAATCGTTCGTCAAGAACGACAAGCAAACAGTTGAACAAATGCTGAAGGCCGCAAATACGTCGGTCAAGTCGTTCACCATGTACGTGGTTGGCGAAGGCATTGAAAAGAAACAGGACGACTTTGCAGCTGAAGTGGCTGCGCAAGTCGCCGCAGCGACCAAGCAGGCGTAAGTGATGTAGGAAAAGCGGGCCGAGAGGCCCGTTTTTTTAGGATGGCGTATTGTTGAGGCGGTTTTGTGACTGGCGTTGCAGGGGCAGGCATTTCAAAATGTAATTTCGCAGCGCAGCAAGCGGGGCAGGGCATAAAATGCCGAACGTTGCCGGTGGCAGCGATGTCGCAGTAAATTGCCGGACAGCCGCAGGCATGCCGGTGCGGTCCGGGAAAATCAGTTTCAGCAGTGCGGTATCAGCAGTTCAGTTTCAGCAGCAGATCAAGCAACAGATTCAGTACACACAGTCAAATCGGATAGAACACGGAGCCCAGCACATGACGACACCAGCCTATAAGCGCGTACTCCTTAAACTCTCCGGCGAAGCCCTGATGGGCGATGACGCTTACGGCATCAACCGCGCCACCATCGAGCGCATGGTGGCAGACGTCGCTGAAGTCAGCCGTCTCGGTGTCGAGCTGGCCATCGTCATCGGCGGCGGCAATATTTTCCGCGGCGTCGCGCCCGGAGCGCAGGGCATGGACCGCGCTACCGCCGACTACATGGGCATGCTGGCCACGGTCATGAACTCACTGGCACTGGCCGACGCAATGCGTCAGGCCGGTCTCACGGCACGGGTCATGTCAGCCATCGGCATCGAGCAAGTGGTCGAGCCTTATGTCCGCCCCAAAGCATTGCAATACCTGGAAGAGGGCAAGGTCGTAGTTTTCGCCGCCGGTACCGGCAACCCGTTTTTCACCACCGATACCGCGGCTGCCTTGCGCGGTTCGGAAATCGGTGCCCAGATCGTCCTCAAGGCCACCAAGGTCGATGGCGTTTATACTGCTGATCCGAAAAAGGATCCGGCCGCAACGCGTTATTCCACGATTACCTTCGATGAAGCCATTTCCAAGCATCTGCAAGTCATGGATGCGACCGCCTTCGCGCTGTGCCGCGACCAGAAGCTGCCGATCAAGGTGTTTTCCATCATCAAGCCCGGTGCGCTCAAGCGCGTTGTGATGGGTGAAGATGAGGGGACCCTGGTACACGTATAAATTGCGCGGGAGGGATGTCGGCGAGGGTGCCGGCGTGCCTGTCTGCAAATAAACGGGTAAACGGTCAGGTTTTTATTTACACTTCGGTTTTAGTATTACCGCATTAGATAGGAGAGCAGCAATGACTACCGCTGACGTCAAGAAAAGCGCAGAACAGAAAATGATCAAATCCATCGAGACGCTCAAGGCGAATCTCTCGAAGGTGCGCACCGGTCGTGCGCATACCGGCATTCTGGATCACATTCTGGTCGATTATTACGGTACCCCGACGAATATCACTCAGGTCGCCAATGTGACCCTGATCGATGCTCGTACCATTGGCGTGCAGCCATGGGAAAAGAAAATGCTGGCCGCAGTTGAAAAAGCCATTCGTGATTCCGACCTCGGTCTCAATCCTGCTTCCCAGGGTGACGTGATCCGCGTGCCGACGCCGCCGCTCAATGAAGAGCGCCGCAAGGAGATGGTCAAACTGGTCAAGAACGAAGGTGAAGATGCCAAGATTGCAGTCCGCAATATTCGCCGCGACGGCAATGAAAGCCTGAAAAAGCTGGTCAAGGACAAGGTTTGCTCGGAAGACGACGAGCGTCGTGGCCAGGAAGAAATCCAGAAGCTGACCGACAAGTTCGTGGCCGATATCGACAAGCTGGTGGCAGAAAAAGAAAAAGAAGTTCTGACGGTGTAGGCATCGGCTTTGCGATGGCACATGCAATGTGCCATCATGCAAACGGCCGGCATCCAGTCCGCGACTCAGTTCATTTTTTACACTGTATGACTTATAAAAGCTCAACCCAGGCGGTGCCAGAGGTATCGACGGTGCCGCGTCACGTTGCCATCATCATGGATGGTAACGGGCGTTGGGCCACCAAACGTTTTCTGCCGCGCGTGGCAGGGCACGTCAAAGGCGTCGAGGCGGTGCGTGACATCGTCGAAGCCTGCAGCCAGCGCGGCATTGAATATCTGACCCTGTTTGCCTTCAGTTCAGAGAACTGGCGTCGTCCCGCCGATGAAGTGTCGCTGCTGATGCGTCTGTTCATGACGGCGCTCGAACGCGAAGTCAGCAAGATGCACGCCAACAATATCCGCTTGCGGGTGGTGGGCGATCTCAGTCGCTTCGATCTCAAGTTGCAGGAGATGGTTACCAAGGCCGAGGCGCAGACCGCCGGCAATACGCGCCTGACCCTGACCATTTGCGCCAATTACGGCGGGCGCTGGGATATCATGCAGGCGATTGCCAAGATGTTGCGCGAGCAACCGGGTGTGACCGATTTTTCCGAAGATCAACTGGCACCGCATCTGGCAATGGCGTATGCGCCTGAGCCGGACCTGTTTGTTCGTACCGGCGGCGAAGAGCGCATTTCCAATTTCCTATTGTGGCAACTCGCCTATAGCGAGCTGTACTTCACCGAAACTTACTGGCCCGATTTCGATGGCGCGGCGCTGGATCTGGCGATTGCATCCTATCGTCAGCGGGAGCGACGTTTCGGACGTACCAGCGAGCAACTGGTTGAGCAAAAAAAGGCTTCCTGATGCTGAAAACGCGTGTCATCACGGCGTTGGTTCTCCTGGCAATTCTGTTGCCGATCCTTTACCTGAATAACTTCTTTGCCTTTGCCACGGTGACGGTCGTGTTTTTCGCCGCCGGCATCTGGGAAGGGTTTCGCCTGTTTCGCAGCAACCGGCCGGAACTGCTGGCCGGTGTCTGGACCGTGGCGTTTGCTTTCATCGTCTTCGTTACCGGCTTGCCGAGCGTGCGTGCCTTGTTCGGCTTGTGCGTGGCGTTGTGGGTGATTCGTTTCGTACCCGCGCTGGGGCTGGGCTTGCCCAAGCTGGAGTCGGCCGGCAACCGTCTGCTGAGCGTGACCTACTCGCTGGCCGTGCTGGGTTGTTTCATTGCCATTGTTTCCCTGTTTCAACATGCGCCGCTGTATCTGCTGTCGGTCATGGCGATTGTCTGGATTGCCGACGTAGGTGCCTATTTTGCCGGCAAGGGCTTCGGCCGTCACAAGCTGGCACCGTCGATTTCTCCGGGCAAGTCCTGGGAGGGCGTCATTGGCGGCTGGCTGGCGGTGCTGGTGGTGGGCGCGATTGTCGCCATGTATGTCGATGGCGATACCTTCGTCGGACGCCTGTACGCGCATTTCGGCTGGCTGGGCTTCGTTGCGGTGATGAGTCTGCTGGTCGCGGCCAGCGTCGTCGGCGACTTGTTCGAATCACAACTCAAGCGTCGCGCCGGCATCAAGGACAGCAGCAATTTGCTGCCGGGCCACGGCGGCGTGCTGGATCGCATCGACGCGCTGATTCCCGTGTTGCCGCTGGCAGCGCTGATCGATCTCTGGCTGTAGGAATTTCATGCAAGCAATTACCATTCTCGGCTCTACCGGCTCGGTGGGCGTCTCCACGCTGGATGTGCTGGGGCGTCATCCTGAGCGTTATCAGGTCTTTGCGCTGACGGCGCATACGCGCGTGGCCGAACTGGCAACGCAATGCCGGCAATTCCGGCCACGTGTGGCGGTAGTCGGCACGTCGGCGGCGGCGCTCGAATTGCAGGGACTGTTGCGCCAGCAAGGGCTGAGCACCGACGTGTTATACGGTGAGCAGGCCTTGTGCGAGGTTGCTGCGGCGCCGGAATGCGACATCGTGATGGCGGCCATTGTCGGCGCTGCCGGTCTGGCGTCGACACTGGCGGCGGCGCAGGCCGGCAAGAAAATTTTGCTGGCCAACAAGGAATCGCTGGTGATGTCGGGGCAACTGTTGATTGATGCGGTGGCCCGCAACGGCGCCACATTGCTGCCCATCGACAGCGAGCACAATGCGATATTCCAATGCCTGCCGCATGATTACAAACGCTCCTTGCCGGATTTCGGTATCGAACGCATCATGCTGACCGCCTCTGGCGGCCCGTTCCTGACGCGCGCGGTGGAGACGCTCGACAGCGTCACGCCGGAAGAGGCTGTGGCGCATCCCAAGTGGGTGATGGGGCGCAAGATTTCGGTGGATTCCGCCACCATGATGAACAAGGGCCTGGAAGTCATCGAGGCGCACTGGTTGTTCGGCGCGCCGGCGGCCAATATCGAAGTGGTGATCCATCCGCAGAGCGTGATCCATTCGATGGTGTCCTATGTCGATGGCTCGGTGCTGGCGCAGTTGGGCAATCCCGATATGCGCACGCCGATTGCCAATGCACTGGCCTATCCGGAGCGCATTGCGTCAGGGGTGGCGCCGCTTGATCTGGCGCAGATCGGTCAATTATTTTTCGAGCGACCCGATTTCGCGCGTTTTCCGTGTCTGAAACTGGCGTATGATGCTCTGCAGGCCGGAGGCAGCGCGGCAGCCATATTGAATGCCGCCAACGAAGTTGCCGTTCAGGCCTTTCTGAACCGGGAAATTGGATTCCGCATGATTGATCAATTGATCGCTCGCGTGATGGATAGCGTGTCGTCTGCGCCCGTCACTGACATTGCCGGCCTGCTGGAGCAGGATCGTGTTGCGCGCGCTGCCGCGCAAGCCTGCATCACGTCATGAACCTGCTGCATACCATACTGGCATTCGTCGTTGCACTCGGTACCCTGGTGGTGGTGCATGAACTCGGTCATTACTGGGTGGCACGCCTGTGCGGCGTCAAGGTATTGCGCTTTTCGGTCGGCATGGGGCGGGTCGTCTGGTCGCGCCGTTTTGGCCGCGATCAGACCGAGTGGGCGATTTCCATTTTGCCGCTCGGTGGCTACGTCAAGATGCTCGATGCCCGTGAGCAGGATGTCGCTGACATCGATCCGGCCGATCTCAACCGTGAATTTACGCGCCAATCGGTGTGGCGCCGGATTGCCATTGTAGCGGCCGGGCCATTGGCCAATTTTATCCTCGCCATCCTCTTGTTTGCCGGTCTGTACATGCATGGCATTCCCGAGCCGGTTGCCAGGTTGCGTGCCGCCGAGCCGCAGACGCTGGCCTACCAGGTTGGTGTGCGCGGCGGAGAAACCATTACTGCCATCAATGGCGAAGCCGTGCATGGCTGGTCTGATCTGCGCTGGAAGCTGATGCAGCTGGCGCTGGAAAAAACGACCGCGCGCATGGATGTCGAGCGTGCCGGGCCGGCCGGCTCAAAGCGCATCGATACCATCGTGTTGCCGCTCGACAGTCTCAGTGCCAAGGATCTGGAGAGCGATTTTCTGACGCGGCTCGGTCTGAGTCTGGCGCGTCCGCCGGCGATTCTGGGCAAGATCATGGATGGTCCTGCGCAACGTGCCGGACTGCAAAGCGGCGACTTGATTCTTGATGTCAACGGTGTGGCCGTCAAGGATGGTTTGGCGCTGGTGGAGCTGATCCGCGCCTCGCCGGGCAAGCAATTGGAATTGCATGGCGTGCGGGCAGGGCAGGATTTCCGTATTGCACTGGTACCCGATACGCAAGAGGACAACGGCAAGACGATCGGTCGCATCAAGGTCGAAGTGCCGCTGGCGCCGGAGATGACGGTCATCAGCGATGGGCCGCTGACGGCCATCGCCAAGGGCGCACAGCGGACCTGGGACACCAGCATGCTGACCTTCAAGATGATCGGCAAAATGCTGACCGGACAGGTCTCCTGGAAAAATATTACCGGCCCGATTACCATTGCCGATTACGCCGGACAGACCGCGCGCATTGGCCTGGTCAGTTACCTCAGCTTCATCGCCTTCATCAGTATTAGTCTGGGTGTAATGAATCTCTTGCCCATCCCGGTTTTAGATGGCGGGCATTTGCTGTATTATTCGCTGGAGATTTTGACTGGACGCCCTGTGTCCGAGCGGTTTGGAGAAATTGCTCAGCGTGCCGGTCTCGGTATTTTGATGACCCTGATGCTCGTGGCTGCTTTCAACGACATCGTGCGTCTGATGTTTTAGAACCTGTTGACGTTCTTTTAGGGAATAGTCCGTGGTCATTGTGGCAATACAATGGCGGTCGCGGGCTTTTACAATTATCCGGCTTGCCTTGCGGCGACAACCGGCAAGAATATAGTTAATAAACGATAGCTAATGAAATTACATTCCGAGCACTTCCCGGCACCGATTTTTTCCCGTCGTCTGATTGCCGCTGCAGCTTTTGTGCTGTGTTCCAGCCAGGCCTTTGCGGTTGAGCCTTTTGTGGTCAAGGACATCCGGGTCGAGGGCATCCAGCGTACCGAAGCCGGTACCGTGTTCAGCTACTTGCCGGTGCGCGTCGGCGATACCTTTACCGATGAAAAGGGCACCGCCGCCATCAAGGCCTTGTACGCAACCGGCTTTTTCAAGGATGTACGGGTGGAAGCCGAAGGCGACGTGCTGGTGGTGCAAGTGGAAGAGCGGCCGGCGATTGCCAGTGTCGACTTCACCGGCATCAAGGAATTCGATAAAGAACAACTGACCAAGGCGCTCAAGGAAATCGGCGTCGGCGAATCGCGCATTTTCGACAAGTCCCAGGTTGATCGTGCCGAGCAGGAACTGAAGCGTCAGTATCTGTCGCGCGGTCTGTACGGCGCCAAGGTCACGACGACCGTGACCCCGGTCGAACGCAATCGCGTGGCCGTGACGTTTGCCGTGGATGAAGGCGAAGTTTCCCGCATCAAGCAAATCAATATCGTCGGCAACAAGGCATTTTCGGACAGCGATCTGCGTTCCCAGCTCAAGCTGACCACGCCGGGCTGGTTTACCTGGTACACCAAGGCTGACCAATACTCCAAGCAAAAGCTGGCCGGTGACATCGAAAGCCTGCGTTCCTACTATCTGGACCGCGGCTACCTCGAAATGCAGGTGGAATCTACGCAAGTGTCGATTACGCCGGACAAGAAAGACATCTACATCACCGTCAATGTCAAGGAAGGCGACAAGTTCACCGTTTCCGACATCAAGCTTGAGGGTGAAATGTTCGGCATGGAAAAAGACCTGGCGACCTCGATCGAGCTCAAGAAGGGTGACGTCTATTCCGGCAGCAAGCTGACTGAAAGCACCAAGAAAATCGGCGAACGCCTCGGTAATTTTGGTTATGCATTTGCCAACATCAATACCAACCCGATCATTGATCGGGAAAAGAAGGAAGTTGCCTTCACCATCATGGTTGACCCGGGCAAGCGCGTCTACGTGCGTCACGTCAACATTGCCGGCAACGGCAAGACCCGCGATGAAGTCATCCGCCGCGAATTCCGTCAGTTTGAAGATTCCTGGTATGACGGCGAGAAGATCAAGCTGTCGCGTGATCGCGTTGACCGTCTGGGCTACTTCAAGGAAGTGACCGTCGAGACGCCGGAAGTACCGAACACGACCGATCAGGTTGATGTCAATCTGAAGGTGGAAGAAAAGCCGACCGGCAACATCATGATCGGTGCCGGTTTCTCGCAAACCGACAAACTGAGCCTGACCGGTTCGATTTCGCAAGCCAATGCCTTCGGCAGCGGCAACACCATCGGTATCGATGTCAATACCAGCTCGCGCTATCGCACCATTGCGGTGTCGCAAACCAATCCGTACTTCACCGATGACGGCATCAGCCGCACCTATGAAGTGTTCCTGCGCACCATCCGGCCATCGGCGTACACCACCGGTGATTATCGCGTCAAGACAGTCGGCGGTAACGTCCGGTTCGGCGTGCCGTTCTCGGAACTCGATACGATTTTCTTCGGCGTCGGTGTGGAAAACACCAAGGTCGATACCGATGCCACCAGCCCGAACCTGTATCAGGCTTATGTGCGCGACTTTGGCGGTTCTGCAAATTGTGCAAGTAATGCAACTACCGATCTAGCTAAAAATGGACCTAACTGCGGTATCGGTACCGCTTCTACCACAAGCTTCCCGCTAACGGCAGCATGGCAGCGCGACAGCCGCGACAGTGCACTGGTGCCGACCAAGGGCCGTTATCAACGTGCCAATTTTGAAATATCCGCCGTAGGTACCTTGCAGTACTATCGCGCCATTTACCAGCATCAGTACTTCCAGCCATTGTTCAGCAATGCCGTGACCCTGGCCATGAACGGCGAGCTGGATTACGGCAAGGGCTATGGCGGCAAGCCGTACCCGATCTTCAAGAACTTCTATGCCGGTGGTATCGGCTCCGTCCGTGGTTACGAGCCGTCATCGCTGGGTAACCTGAAGGATCAGTACGGTGACTCGATGGGTGGATCGTCGCGCGCGATTGCCAGCCTGGAATTGCAATTCCCGTTCCCGGGTTCGGGGCAGGATCGCAGCTTGCGCTGGTTCACTTTCTTTGACGGCGGTAACGTGTTTGCCGATGGCGAACGCATCAAAGTCAACGATTTGCGCTATTCTGCTGGTTTCGGTATCAGCTGGATTTCGCCAATCGGTCCGCTCAAGCTGAGCTACGGTAAAGCCTTGAACGCGAAGAACGGTGACGGTTCGGTCACCAACCCAGGTGATAAACTGCAATCCTTCCAGTTCCAGCTCGGCACCGGATTCTGACCAGACTTAATGGCATAATTGTTTTTTGCAATACGGAGAATGATCTTGAAGTTCATGACCAAATCGTTGTTATCGTTTCATACCGCAGTGCTGGCAGTCGGCCTGCTTTCGTTTTCCCATGCGCAGGCGCAGGAAAAAATCGCTTTTGTCAGCACTGAGCGCATTTTCCGCGAAGCGGCGCCAGCCAAGGCTGCGCAAACCAAGCTGGAGCAGGAATTCGCCAAGCGCGACAAAGACCTGCAAGACGTGGCTGCACGCCTGAAGGCAACTTCCGACAAGCTCGACAAGGATGCCGCCGTGCTGTCCGAGTCCGAGCGCATGAAGCGTCAGCGCGACCTGAGCGATCTGGACAAGGAATTCCAGCGCAAGCAGCGCGAATTCCGTGAAGATCTGAATCAGCGTCGCAATGAAGAACTGGCAGTGGTGCTGGAACGTACCAACAAGGTGATCCGTCAGATCGCCGAAGCTGAAAAATACGACATCGTATTCCAGGAGGCAGTCTATGCCAGCAAGCGCATCGACATCACCGACAAGGTGCTCAAGGAATTGTCCAAGTAATCCAATCCGCCGTCCGCGGTTGCATTGTGTGCCCCTGGCAGCAATGCGCAGCGGCGGCGGAGCAACAAGCTAAGAAGGCCAACATGAGTATTCGGCTGGAACAGTTGGTCGAACGCCTGGGTGGCCAACTGCAGGGCGATGCACAGATTGAAGTCAGTGCCATCGCGCCGCTCGACGCGGCAACTGCGTCCCACATCACGTTTCTCTCCAATCCCAAATTCAGAGCGCAGGCCGGGCAAACGCAGGCGGCAGCGCTGATCTTGTCCGAAGCCGATAACGCTGCCATCAGCAGTTATGGCGGCGCGCGCATCATCACCAAAAATCCTTACGCCTATTTCGCCCGTGCCGCGCAGTTATTTGCCGCTGCTGCTGCCGATCCGCTGGTGCCCGGTGTGCATGCCAGCGCTTGCGTTGACCCTGCCGCCAGTATTGCCGCCAGCGCCGTCATCGGACCGCAGGTGGTGATTGAAGCGGGTGCCGTCATCGGCGAGCGCGCCGTGATCGATGCCGGCAGCTATATCGGTCGTCACGCCAGTGTCGGTGCGGATACCCATTTTTATGCCCGGGTTACCCTGCATGCTGCTTGTATCATCGGCGCACGCGGTATCGTGCACTCCGGTGTCGTCATTGGCGCTGACGGTTTCGGCTTTGCCAATGAAGGCGGCGAATGGATCAAGATTCCGCAGGTCGGTCGGGTGGTCATCGGTGACGACGTCGAAATCGGCGCCAACACCACGATTGATCGCGGCGCCTTGTCGGATACCGTGATCGAAGAGGGCGTCAAGCTCGATAACCAGATCCAGATTGCCCACAATTGCCATATCGGTGCGCATACGGCGATTGCCGCCTGCGCCGGTATCGCCGGCAGCGCCACCATCGGCAAATATTGCTCGATTGGCGGCGCGGCGATGATTCATGGCCATATCACGATTGCCGACCGGGTCCATGTCTCGGCCGGCACGCTGGCATTGCGCTCGATTTCGGAGCCGGGCCAATATACCGGGTTTTATCCGGTCGCCAAGCACGGCGATTGGGAAAAATCTGCTGCACTGGTACGCAATCTGGGCTCAATGCGTGAGAAAATCCGGGCATTAGAAAAAACGATCAAATCGCTGACAGAACAAAATGACTAGCCTAGACATCAATCAAATCAAAGAATACCTCCCGCATCGTTATCCGCTGTTGCTGGTCGACCGCGTACTCGAATGGGAAAGCGGCAAGACCATCACCGCACTCAAGAACGTGACTGCCAACGAAGAGTTCTTCAATGGCCATTTTCCGAACAAGCCGGTAATGCCGGGCGTACTGACCATCGAAGCGCTGGCGCAAGCCGCCGCCTTGCTGTCGTTCCTGACGGAAGGCCGCAAGCCGGATGAGCATACCGTGGTGTATTTCCTCGGTATCGACAAGGCTCGCTTCCGCCGTATCGTGGTGCCGGGCGACCAGCTCAAGCTGCAAGTCGAGATCGTGCGTATCGTGCGCGGTATCTGGAAGTACAAGG
The DNA here is from genome assembly GCF_001189915.1 of Herbaspirillum autotrophicum. Lineage (GTDB taxonomy): Bacteria > Pseudomonadota > Gammaproteobacteria > Burkholderiales > Burkholderiaceae_D > Herbaspirillum > Herbaspirillum autotrophicum. The sequence goes on along the minus strand of NZ_LFLS01000010.1, from coordinate 93,589 downwards.
CAGTGGCCACGGTGGATGGCGAGATGGCGGTCGAAGCCGAGTTCATGTGCACCATGCGCAATGCCAACGATGGCGCCAAGCCCGACTGATCCATGGCTATTCATTCCAGCGCCGTTATTGCCCCCGGCGCACAACTTGACTCATCAGTAGAGGTTGGTGCGTTCACGGTGATCGGTCCGCATGTGCAGATCGGCGCCGGTACCCGTATCGGTCCGCATGTCGTGATCGAAGGCCATACCACGATTGGCCGTGACAACCAGATTTTCCAGTTCAGCTCGCTCGGCGCTGCGCCGCAGGACAAGAAGTACGCCGGCGAACCGACCCGGCTGGAAATCGGCGACCGCAATACCATCCGCGAATTCGTGACCTTCAATCTGGGCACGGTACAGGATGCGGGCGCGACGCGCATCGGCAATGACAACTGGATCATGGCCTATGTGCATCTGGCCCATGATTGTCAATTGGGCAACAACATCATCCTGGCCAACAATGCAACGCTGGCCGGACATGTGCATCTGGGCGACTGGGTGTTCCTGGGCGGGTTCACTTCGGTGCACCAGTTCTGTCATATCGGCGCCCATGCGATGACGGCATTCACCGCTGCAGTCAGCCAGGATATCCCGCCGTTCGTGACGGCGGCCGGCAACCGCGCAGTACCGGCCGGCATCAACAGCGAAGGCTTGAAACGACGCGGTTTCAGCAGCGAACAGATCATGGCGATCAAGCGTGCCTACAAGGTCGTCTATCGCTCCGGTCTGCCGCTGGAACAAGCCAAGCTGGAACTGCAGCAACTGGAAGACAAGTCTCCCGAATCCGCAGCGCATATTCGTCAGATGCGAGAATTCATCGAGGTTTCGACACGTGGCATTATCCGATAACGTCTCCATAGCGATGGTCGCCGGCGAAAGCTCCGGCGATCTGCTTGCGAGCCGGTTGTTATCGGGTTTGCGTCCGCGTTTGCCGCATGCGCATCTGCATGGCATCGGCGGCATGCACATGGCGGCCGAGGGTTTTGTCAGCGACTGGCCCATGGACAAGCTGACCGTGCGCGGCCTGTTTGAAGTGATTCCCCGTTACCGCGAAATCAAGGGCATTCAAAATGCCTTGCGTGATCAGTTGCTGGCGCAGCGTCCGGCGGCCTTCATCGGCATTGATTATCCCGGTTTCAATCTTGGTCTCGAATTGCAATTGCGCGAGGCCGGCATTCCCACCATGCATTTCATCGGTCCGCAAATCTGGGCCTGGCGTGGCGGTCGTATCAAGAAAATCGCGCGTGCAGTGTCGCACATGCTGGTCATTTTCCCGTTCGAAGAAGAGATCTACCGGCGCGCCGGCATTCCGGTAACCTATGTCGGTCATCCGCTGGCGGAAGTGATTCCGATGGTGCCGGATCAGGCGGCGGCGCGCACGGCGCTGGGTCTGTCGCAGCAACGGCGGGTAGTCGGCATCTTGCCCGGCAGCCGGATTTCAGAATTGAAATACAACAGCGCCAGTTTTCTTGGCGCAGCGCGTTTGCTGGCGCAACGCGATCCGCAACTGCAATTTGTAGTGCCGATGGCGGGCGACAAGCAGCGCGCCTGTTTCATGCAATTGCTGCAACAGGCGGGCGTGGCCGATCTGGACATTCAGGTCATCGACGGTCAGTCGCATCGCGTGATGGAAGCATCCGACGCGGTGCTGGTGGCCTCCGGTACCGCCTCGCTGGAAGTGGCGCTGTACAAGAAGCCGATGGTGATAGCGTACAAGATGATGTGCGCTTCCTACCAAATCATGCGCCACATGAATTACCAACCCTGGATTGGTTTGCCGAATATTCTGGCACGCGAATTTCTGGTGCCGGAGTTGGTGCAACAGGCGGCAACGCCGCAAGCGTTGGCGGATGCCTTGTGGCAGCAAATGGAAGATCCGGCACATCTGGAGCGCTTGCGACAGCGCTTCATCGATATGCATCACTCACTCTTGCGCGATACCGCAAATGCAAGTGCGCAAGCGGTTTGCGCAATGCTCGAAAGACACGCCGGCGGAACCAGTTCCGGGCGATAACACAATGGTAAACATGGCGGCTGATCTGAGTTTTAATTTGTTCGATTACGATGGCGAAGTGATTTGCGGCGTCGATGAAGCGGGCCGTGGCCCGTTGGCCGGCCCGGTGTTTGCGGCTGCCGTGATACTGGACCCGCAGCGGCCGATTGCCGGTTTGCGCGATTCCAAGAAGCTCAGCGAAGCACGGCGCGACAACCTGGCGCTGGAAATCAAAGAGCATGCGCTGGCCTGGGCGGTGGCGCAATGCTCGGAAGAAGAGATCGACAGTCTCAATATCCTGCACGCCAGCATGCTGGCAATGCGACGCGCAGTGGAAGCCTTGCAGGTGGTGCCGACACTGGCGCTGATCGATGGCAATCGCTGCCCGGTGATGACGATACGTTCGGAAGCCATCATCAAGGGTGACGACAAGGTGGCTGCCATTTCGGCCGCATCGATCCTGGCCAAGACCGCACGCGATGCGGCACTGGTCGATTTGCATATGCAGTATCCGCACTACGCGTTTGATCGTCACAAGGGTTATCCGACCGCATTGCATCTGGAGTTGTTGCGTTTGCACGGTGTATCGCCGGTACATCGCCGCTCTTATGCGCCAGTGCGCGCTTTGCTGTCGGTCGCCGGTCGCAAATGACGGAGCCCCGGCATGAAACCGATCTCTTCCCGCGATAATCCGCTTTACAAAGAACTCAAGCAACTGGCCACCAGCGCCCAGGCACGGCGTAAAGCCGGCCAGAGCCTGCTGGATGGCGTGCATCTGGCGCAGGCCTGGCTGCAACGCGGCGTCGCGCCGCTGTACTGCATCGTGGCCGACAGCGCGTTGGCGCATGCGGAAGTCAGTCCGCTGGTGGCGCAGTGCGAGCAGCTTGGCACTGCCTGCATTTGCTTGCCGGATGTCTTGTATCAGGCCATCAGTCAGGTTGAGCATGGGGTCGGTTTGTTGCTGGTTATCGAGACGCCCAGACCGGTGGCGCCGCCAGCATTGACGAGCTCGGCAGTATTGCTCGACAACGTGCAGGATCCCGGCAATCTCGGCTCGATTCTGCGCAGTGCGGCAGCCGCAGGGATCACGCAAGTGTTTTGTGCACCGGGCACCGCCGCGGCATGGTCGCCCAAGGTGCTGCGCGCCGGCATGGGCGCGCATTTCCTGCTCGATATCGTCGAAAACGCTGACTTGCTGACGCTCTGCAAGGACAGTCGCATTCCGGTGTTGGCCACCAGTTCCTACGCGCAGAAAACCATTTACCAGGCCGACCTGAGCGCACCGGTGGCATGGTTGTTCGGTCATGAAGGGCAGGGCGTGTCGGCCGAGTTGCTGGCTGCGGCCAGTTTGCAGGTGGTGATTCCGCATCGCGGTGCGATGGAGTCACTCAACGTTGCCGCCGCTGCCGCCGTCTGTTTTTTCGAGCAGATGCGCCAAAGCGTGCCGCATTAAGACATCCGTGCCGTCATGACCCGCCCGAACCAGGACCTGTTTCAGTTCTTTCGCGGCAATTGGCGCTTGACGCGCGCGGTACTCGATGGCGCACAACGCACTGTGGCGCAGGCCAGCGGTGTCGCCGGATTTGTTGCCGGCAGCGGGGCCGGCGAGCTGCTGTTCGAGGAGCGTGGACAATTGCTGCTGACCGCCTCGGTCAATGGCCGCCCGATCCCGTTCACGCGGCGTTATCGTTATGTCTTGCGGGATGACCTGGTCGACGTGTTTTTCGCCGACGGCACCGATAACGGCAAATCCTATCAATCGTATCGCTGGTCGCCGTCACGCCAGGCCTTGCTGCCATGTGCAGTGCATACCTGCATCGCAGACTGTTACAGCAGCCAGTACCGGCTCGCGGATGGAGATCATTTCGAGATGCAGACCACGATTCAGGGACCGCACAAAAGCCAGGTATTGCAGACCATCTTTGCCAGAATGCCGTGAGCCGGCGGCAATGAAAAATGCCGTCCAGTGTTGGCTGAACGGCATGTTTTGCCCGAGCTGGCGGGCATGACGTCACGCTGAAATCAGGATTTGAGATCGGCAATCAGGTCGATGTACTGCTGCATGGCATCTTCTTGGCCGGTGCCTTTGAGTGCATTCCATGCATCCCATTTGGCGCGGGCCACGAAGTCGGTCATGCCCGGACGTTCGCCTTGCGCATCGCCGCTGCTGCCTTGTTTGTAGAGACCGTACATCTTCAGCAGTGTCATGTTGTCCGGCCGTTGCGCCAGATTCTTTGATTCCGCTACCGTTTGTTCAAACTGTTCTTTCAAGCTCATCGTCAGGCTCCTTGGCGGGTTCAGACTGCCAGCAATTCAACTTCGAAGATCAGCGTGGCGTTCGGTGGAATCACGCCGCCGGCGCCGCGTGCGCCATAACCCAGCGCAGCAGGAATGATCAGCTTGCGTACGCCGCCGACTTTCATGCCTTGTACGCCTTCATCCCAACCCTTGATCACATGGCCGGCACCCAAAGGGAACGCAAACGGATCATTGCGGTCTTTACTCGAGTCAAACTTGCTGCCGGCGCTGCCGTCGGTATTTTGCAGCCAGCCGGTGTAATGCACGCTGACATGGTTGCCAGCCTTGGCTTCTTCGCCAGTGCCAAGTTGCAGTTCTTCGTATTGAAGTCCGGAAGCGGTAACGTTGGTGGACATGGTTTTCCTTTCAGTTGATAAATATTGTCGAGATGGTTTGGGGTCGCATATCCGGAGGTTGGCCACCGTTCGCAACCCGCGTCGCGGGTCCGATTTCGGTGTGCAAAAGACATGTTTCAGTGCTTTTCGGCATGCCTGCAATGCGCCTGCCGGACGGCGTTGCAGGCAGTGTAAACCAAAATGCCCGTGACAACATCGGGAAAGCAGCCTGGAATGAGGTACTGCCGGCATTTCTGTCGGGCATTTCTAAATGCGAAATTGCCTGACAAGTTGTCAGCCGGATTGCTGTCACAGGCGTTAAGAGTCGACAGGACGTGCGTCATCGCACGATAAGATTGCCGTTTTTTTTGTAAAGTTCTTCATGCTGCGTTGTCTTATTCGGTTTTCTCAGGTGTTGCTGTGCATGTTACTGAGCGCACAGGCGTACGCCAATGTCGTGGTCGTTCTCAATTCCGGCGATGCGACGGTGTCGCTGCTGGATCAGTCCACCTATAAAGAAATCAATACGTTTTCGGTCGGCAAGGAGCCGCATCACCTGATGGCGACGCCGGACAACAAGTCCCTGATCGTCGCCAGCGCCACCGGCAATCAATTGATTTTCCTTGATCCGAAGACCGGCGAAGTGCAACGCAAACTGCGCGGGATTGTCGATCCGTATCAGATCGGCTTTTCTCCTGATCAGAAATGGTTTGTCGCCAATGGCCTGCGGCTGGATCGCGTCGACGTCTATCGTTACGACGGCCATGACCTGCAACTGGTCAAGCGCGTACCGCTGGCCAAGACCCCGAGCCATATTGCATTCGATGCCGACAGCACCACTGCCTTCATCACCTTGCAGGGCAGCAACGAAGTCAGCGCCATCGATCTGGCCACGCAACAGGTGAAATGGACCATGCCGGTAGGGAAATTGCCGGCTGGTATTTTCATGACGCCCGACAACAAGCATTTGATGATTGGCATCATGGGCCGCGATTACGTTCAGGTGATCGACTGGCGCACCCAGAAAATCGTCAAGACCATCAAGGCCGGCGAAGGCGCGCACAACTTCCGCGCGCTCGGTGACAAGCGCCATGTATTTGTCTCCAACCGGGTGTCCAACACGATCAATGTGATCGATTTGCACACATTGGAAAACGTCGGCACCATCGCCGTGCCGGGCGGTCCTGATTGCATGGAAATCACGGAAGACGGCAAGACCATGTGGGTCACCTTGCGCTGGATCAAGAAAGTCGCGGTGATTGATCTGGCCACCAAAAAGGTAGTCAAGATCATTCCGGTCGGCCGCTCGCCGCACGGTATCTACTTTTTCAATCGCGCACCGGATCTCTGATGAACTACCGCTCTGTGCGCCAGCGCCTGGTCATGCTGGCTGCCGTTACGGCAGCGGCATTGGCCAGTTGGCCGGCGCAGGGCGAGGGCAGTTGCAAGGGCACGATTTATCTGACGTTTGACACCGGCAGCCAGTCTCAGGCCGAGCTCGTAGCGAACACGCTCAGGAAACATCACATCAAGGCCACGTTCTTTCTGGCCAACGAAAAAACCATTCACGGCGATTATTCTCTCGACCCGGCCTGGGCGCCGTATTGGAAGAGCCTGGTCGCCGATGGTCACGCTTTCGGTACGCACACCTTCGATCATGTCTATGCCGTGCGCGATCTGCCCGACGGCAAGATTGAAGTCAGGCCGCAGTTCGGCGCTCAGGCCGGAAAGAAACAGGCCTGGACCGGCGCGCAGTATTGCAGCGAAATGAAACGTGTGGCTACCCGTTTTCATGAACTGACCGGCGCTCAGCTCGATCCGCTGTGGCGTGCGCCAGGCGGCAAGCTGACACCACATTTGCTGGCCGCCGGGCAGGCTTGTGGTTACGCCCATGTGGTGTGGGCCGAAGCCGGTTTCTCCGGCGATGAATTGCCCAGCGACAAATGGCCGAATGCCGTATTGTTGGAACAGTCCTTGCGCAAGCTGAGGGACGGCGACATCGTCATGGCCCATCTGGGAATCTGGTCGCGTCGCGATCCGTGGGCGCCGGCAGTACTTGAGCCGCTCATCAGTGGTCTGGAGCAAAAGGGTTTCTGTTTCGCCACCTTGCGCGAGCATCCGCAATATCGGCGTACAATCCCCGGGAAAAATTAAGCAGGCAGGAAAATATGCACATGATGCAGGTAGTAGTCGACTTATTCTCTGCGGCACAGGGCTGGCTGTTTGAAACCGTTGTCCAGCCGCTGGTGTTCCAGCTCGATCTGGGTGAGTATGTCGAGGAAGCGTTTACCGGCACCGAATGGTTTTTGGTCGGCGTCTGCGAACTGGCGATCCTGTTCGTGATCTTGCGACCGCTGGAAGCCATGATCCCGGTGCATGCCATTACTGACAAGCGCGCCCGCTGGAATGACTTCATCTATACCGCCTTGCATCGCCTCGGTGCCTTTTCCATTCTGGTGTTCTTTTTGCTCGACCCGCTGCTGGCGAGTCTGACTGAATTGCTGCATCTGGAAGGCTGGGGCTCCTTCAATCTGGATGATTTGTGGCCCGGCGTGACGGACCAGCCGCTGGTCAGTTTCCTGATCTATCTGGTGGTGCTGGATTTCTGCGACTACTGGTATCACCGCGCGCAGCATGGCTGGCGCTGGCTGTGGGCGCTGCACAGCTTGCACCACAGTCAGGAAAACATGAATTTGTGGAGTGATGACCGCAATCACGTGCTCGACGATTTGCTGCGCGATGTCCTGATGGGTGTCGTCGCCATCGGCATCGGCGTACAACCGGGGGAGTATGTGTTGCTGGTATCGGCATCGCGCATGTTGCAGAGCTTGCAGCACGCCAATGTGCGGATTCACTTTGGCCGGCTGGGCGAATACCTGCTGGTCTCGCCACGCTTTCACCGCATGCATCACGCGATTGGCATCGGTCATGAGAGCCACGGCAAGAATTCGCTCGGCGGTCACAATTTTGCAGTGTTGTTCCCGATCTGGGATGTGCTGTTTCGCACCACGCATTTCGGCCAGGGTTTTGCCATGACCGGCGTGCGCGATCAATTGCCGCCGCCCGCCGGTAAAGGCCGCAATTACGGTCGCGGCTTCTGGGCGCAACAATGGCTGGGCCTGAAACGTATCGTTGAATTCACGCGCCGGAGCACTCGCTGATGCGCCTGTTTTTTGCTTCCTTCGGCCGCGCGCTGGTATCGCAGCTGCATTTCAGAATGCTGTGGCTGACGGTGTTTCCGTTCATCATCTCGATCATCATCTGGGGCGTTGTGCTGTGGCTGTGCCTGCAACCGATGATTGACTGGCTGCAGAATTATTTTGTGGTCAACAATGGTTTTGGCATTGCCGGCACCATCCTCAACTGGTTCAACATGGGCGTGCTGAAGACGGTGATCGTGCCGCTGATTGCCATGTGGACGCTGTTGCCGCTGATGATTCTGACGGCGCTGGTGTTTGTCGGTTTGTCGGCAGTGCCGGCGATCTCGCGGCATATCGGCGCGCGTCACTATCCCTTGCTGGAGAAACGCCACGGTGGTACCTGGTGGGGCAGTCTGTGGACCTCGTTGTGGTGCTTTGCCATATTTGTCGTGGTGTGGATCGTGACTTTGCCGCTGTCGTTGTTCCCGCCATTGGCATTCGTGGTGCATCCCTTGCTATGGGGCTGGCTGACCTATCGTGTGATGGCGTATGACACGCTGGCCGACTATGCCAGCGTTGACGAGCGGCGCCAGATTCTGTTGCAGCATCGCTGGCCATTGCTGGCCATCGGCGCAATCGCCGGCAGCATGGGCGCGGCGCCTACCTTGCTGTGGCTGGGCGGTGCCTTGTCGGTGATCTTTTTCCCGATTCTGGCCGCCGGTGCGATCTGGCTGTATGTACTGGTGTTCGTGTTTACCGGACTCTGGTTTCAGTATTACTGCCTGGCGGCGCTGACGGAAAACCGGGCGCGGGCAACGCCACCCGGGGCCGCCGCATGCACCCCGGCAACCGTGGATTTCACGCCGCAATAGAAGATGCCGAATCAGGCATAATTCGGGGTGAGTATCCATCAGAACAGAACAATTGGAACGGACATTTATGGCTATCGGCTTAATCATCATCGGCGACGAAATTCTGTCTGGCAGGCGGATTGACAAGCATTTCCCCAAAGTCCTGGAATTGTTGACCGCGCGCGGCTTGCAACTGAGCTGGGCGGAATATCTGGGCGACGATCCGCAACGCATTACCGCTACCTTCAAACGCACCCTGGCCAGCGAAGACATCGTCTTTTGTACCGGCGGCATTGGCGCGACGCCGGACGATCACACGCGGCAATGCGTGGCGGCAGCGATGGGCGTCGGATTAGAACTGCATCCGGATGCCCGCATCAAGATTCAGGAACGGATCACCGATACCGCGCGCGAAGCCGGTGTGGTTCCCAATCTGGAGGCACCGGAAAATCTGCATAGGCTGAAGATGGGCGAGTTTCCGGCTGGCTCCTCGATCATCCCCAATCCCTACAACAAGATCCCCGGATTTTTCGTCGATAATGCCAGCGGCGTTGGCGCGCATTACTTCGCGCCCGGTTTTCCGGTGATGGCATGGCCGATGTTTGAATGGGTGCTCGATACGCGCTATGCCGACTTGTTTCACCGTCAGGCCTGGGATGAAAAAGCGGTGCTGGTATTCGAGACTGCAGAGTCAGCGCTGACGCCGCTGATGGAAGCCATCGAAGCCGAGTTTGCGGAGGTCAAGGTATTCAGTCTGCCGCATGTCGGCGATGAACAGACGCGGCGTCATATCGATCTGGGCGTCAAGGGTAATCCGGAACAGGTGGTGCCGGCATTCCAGAAAATGCTGGCTGGTCTGGAGTTGCTGAAGGCGGAGTATCAGTTGCTGGAACCGGCGCAGCCAACGCCGCGTACATAAAAAGATGCCCCCGTTTTCACGGGGGCAATCGAAACGGTATCCTGGAGAAGTCAGATACCGAGGAGATCTGGTTCATGCGCCGGCCTCAGTAGCAAAATGTCAACTGAGGCGTACTGCAACCCGGTACAAGTTGCGCGTCTGAATGGCCATCATATCCAATAATTCAAAAGCGGGTGAGAAACCCCGCAAAAATCATTTCTTGGCAGTGCGTGCCGTTGCTTTTATGGTGGCTTGCGAAAGCTGATCGACGGCAGTGCTGACGTTTGCTTCCAGTGCATCAGTGGCTTGTTTGGCGCTTTTGGAAAAATGTTCATAACCGGCATTGATATTGCCGATGGTCGACTTCACAAGCGAAATGGCATTTTCAGAACCGGCCGGTGCATTCTTGGCCGCTTCATCAATCAGCGAAATGACCTTGCGGTTGACTTCCGCCAGTTGCGCTTCGGCAGTCTTGGTCAGTTCGGCCTGGGTGCCGGTCACGATACCTGCAAAGTGACGGCTGTAAGCGATGCTCTTTTCAACGCCGGGCTGGGCCTGGGCAGTTGTCAGCGACAGGAATTCCTGTGGGTCCTTGGCGGCAAACAGCTTGTGCGCTGTATCCTGGCCTTCTTCCAGCGAGCTTTTGACTGCTTTCAGATTCAGTTCCACCAGTTTTTCCACACCTTCAAATGTCTTGCTGGCAAATTGATTGATCAGCGCCAGTTGTGCTTCAAAATTGGCTTTGCTGGCGGCAGAAAATTGTTCTGTAAATGTAGACATATGCGTAATCCTTGATTCGGGGTGGGATGGAAGACGAAGTTGGCTATGTGGCTATGTGAGCACTGACAAATGATCGCAATTGCTTGTCCATGATCGTTTGTGCAGTGCACAATAATGATTCTAGACGGATTGTTTTCCTTGTCAATCCCTTTTTTGCCGGCCCTTGCAGCTTATCTGCATTTCCCGAAAACCGGCGAGGGCTGATAGCATGCTGCTTTGCCAACAGCCCCAACGAAAGTCGAGTCTTGAAAGCTTTTTACAGCGATCACTTTGTTTTGCCCTTGCCGGCCGGCCATCGTTTTCCGATGCGCAAGTACCGCATGATCCGGGAGCAGGCAGCACGGGCGGTTCCGTCACTGGAATTTGCCGAGGCCCCGGCAGCCACCGATGGTGTGCTGGCGCTGGCGCATCATCCTGCCTATATCGGTCGGGTTGCCAGCGGCACCTTGTCGGCGGCGGAGCAAAAAGCCATCGGTTTTCCATGGTCGCCGGAAATGGTGGAGCGCTCCCGGCGTTCGGCCGGCGCCACGATTGCGGCTTGTCGCAGTGCAATGGAACAGGGTTGTGCGGTCAATCTGGCGGGTGGCACCCATCATGCCCAGGCCGAACGCGGCGAAGGGTTTTGCATATTCAATGACGCCGCCATCGCGGCGCGCCTGATGCAGGCCGAGCGACGGCTGCAACGCGTGGCCATCGTCGATCTGGATGTGCATCAGGGCAATGGCACCGCTGCGATTCTGCAAAATGACGATTCGATATTCACTTTGTCGCTGCATGGTCAGAACAACTATCCGTTTGACAAGGCCTGCAGTGATCTCGACGTCGGTCTGCCGGACGGGATCGAAGACGAGGCTTATCTGGCAGCACTGCAAGCGGCGCTCGCGCAGATGACGGCGCGCTTCATGCCGCAGCTCATCATTTATCTGGCCGGCGCCGATCCGCATCAGGGCGATCGTCTGGGTCGCATGCAACTGAGCTTTGCCGGACTGGCGGCACGCGATGAGATGGTGTTTGCACTGGCGCGTCAGCACAAAATTCCGGTTGCGGTTACGATGGCGGGCGGTTACGGCAGAAATATAGAAGATACCGTCACCGTGCATGTCCAAACCATTACGCTTGCCAGTCGCTTTGCCGCTGGCTGGCAACACCACTGATTACCGGTGTCGGCAGCAGCGACACTCCCTGGAAAATTATGATTCGCACCACGCCTGTCGCCGGAAAACCCGCCATGTTCAATCTGGTGCCACTGGCTTTTGTCCTGATCTGGAGCACCGGTTTTGTGGTGGCCAAATTCGGCTTGCCGTATTCGCCGCCGCTGACCTTTCTGATTTTGCGTTTCGTCGGCGTGCTGGTGATTTTGTTGCCGCTGGTGTGGATCATGCGGGCTCCCTGGCCGAAGGGCAAAGCCGCTCACATCGCGGTGGCGGGCGTGCTGTTGCAGGCCGGTTATCTGACCGGTGTCTGGTGCGCGATCAAACTCGGTATGCCGGCCGGTCTGACGGCGCTGATCGTCGGTTTGCAGCCGGTGCTGACGGCCTTTGCGGCACCGCTGATCGGCGAGTCGGTACGACGTCGTCAATGGCTGGGGCTGGCACTCGGATTGTGCGGCGTCGGGCTGGTGGTGGCCAACAAGATTTCACTGATCGGTTTGTCACTCGACAGTATCTTGCTGTGCGTGATGGCGCTGCTGTGCATCACGCTCGGCACGCTTTATCAGAAACGTTTTTGTCCGCACTTTGATTTGCGTACCGGCACCATCATTCAATTCAGCGCGTCGACGCTGGTACTGGTGCCGCTGGCGATGCATTACGAAGCATTCGACTGGCATCTGCATACGGTGCAATGGACTTCGCATTTTATCGGCGCGTTGTTGTGGTCGATTTTTGCGCTCTCCATCGGCGCCATCTTCCTGTTGTTTGCGCTGATCCGCAAAAGCGCGGCGACCCAGGTGTCCAGCCTGTTGTATCTGACGCCGCCGACCACCGCGGTGATGGCGTGGCTGATGTTCGGAGAAGCTTTCAGTCTGGTCGGCATCATCGGCATGATCGTGGCCGTAATCGGCGTCGCCTTTGTGGTGCGCAAATAAACGCACCGCTGAACAGGCTCGATTGCCTCAGGCCGGCATCAGTGTGATCAGTTTCAGATCGGGGCGATTGACGACGCGGAAATTGACTTGCTGATACGTCAGTGCGCCGCGTTGCGGATGCGTGAAACGGCGTTCGCCGCCTTCGCGCTCAATCACGTCCTGCATGCGCCATGCGCGCTTGAACAACGGACTGTGCGCTGACAGTTCATCCACCAATTGTTTGATGCCCGGATCGTCCAGATACTGACTGCAATCGGCACGGAATTCCGCGACCAGCCGGCGCGCCCGTTGCTCCCAGTCGGCAATCAGTTGCGGTGCGGCGGTAGAGCAAAACATGAACAGCAACAAATTCGGCAACGGCGTTTTGTCATCCAGCCAACCGCTGAACAGTTTTTTTGCCGGGCCATTCCAGGCCAGTGCATTCCAGTAACGATCAAGCAGGTAAGCCGGCTCCCGGATGCTGCGCACCACATTCAACATTTCAGGCGCCACGACATCGGCATCTTGCTGCGGCAAGGCCGGATCATTTTTGCCTGCCAGCACGAACAGGTAGCTGCGCTTGGCGCGCGGCAGATGCAAGGCGTCGGCGATGCGTGCCAGCGCCTGCGGCGATACCGATTCAGTACGGCCTTGTTCGATCCAGGTGTACCAGGTGACGCTGATGCCGCACAACTGGGCAATTTCCTCGCGTCGCAAACCGGGCGTGCGACGCCGGGTGCCATAGGAAAGATGCGCCAGTCCGGCGGCCCCGGGCGAGGTTTGCTGGCGTTGCGACTTGATGAATTCACCAAGTGCCTTGGGCTTGCTGTTGGGCATGAAAAATCCTGTGCAGGCGGCGAAAGAACGCTGCCGGGAGAATGAGTATAGTGGCGTAACGACAGATTGTCCGGCTCAGCATATTACATTTGATACCAGTATAAACATGCTACTTGTAACAGGATAAGAAGAAATTAAACTGATGTTTCTTTACTCAACTTCGGAGCCAATGATGCGCAGCCATAACCAAGTGATTTCTGAACAATTCGGCACCACTGCCGCCTCTTATCTGACCAGTGCGGTGCATGCGCAGGGCGCCGATTTGCAGGAACTGGCGCAGATCGCCGGCGCCGGCCAGCAGCCGCGCATTCTCGATCTCGGTTGTGGTGGCGGCCACGTCAGTTTCGCCATGGCGCCGCAGGCGGCGGAAGTGGTTGCCTATGATTTGTCGCCGGACATGTTGCAAGTAGTGGCAGCCGCAGCACGCGAGCGCGGCTTGAACAATATCGTGACGCAACAAGGCAGCGCCGATCACTTGCCGTTTGCCGGCGAGAGTTTTGATCTGGTCTGTACCCGCTACAGCGCGCATCACTGGCGCAACTTGCCGCAAGCCTTGCAGGAGGCGGCGCGGGTCTTGAAGCGCGGTGGCAAATTCATCATGATCGATACCGGCGCACCGGAAGATGTACTCGCAGATACTTACGTGCAGGCAATCGAGTTGCTGCGCGACACGTCGCATGTGCGCAATGTCAGTCGCAGCTCGTGGCGCAAGCTGGTGGAACGCACCGGCTTGCAAGTGGAAACCGAAAAGAGCTGGAAATTGCGGCTGGAATTTGCTTCCTGGGTGGCGCGCATGCGGACCCCGCCTGATCATGTGACGGCGATTCAATCGCTGTGGCGCAGCGCGCCGCAAGAAGTGCGCAGTTATTTCAATCTCGGCGAGGATTATTCCTTCGATATTGATACCTTGATGCTGCAGGCAATAAAACGGTAACCGAAGTAAACCGCCGGGCCTGCCGGCGCGTTACTAAGCTGTTGCAATCGCCTTATTTGAGGCCGGTATTGACCTCTGTTGTCAGGATTGCATTCAGGTAACGATGTCTACAATGCTTTCATCGCCACCCCGGCGCGAGCAGTTCAGGTTGACCTGGCGAAGACTTCAAAACGGGGTGGCGGGGGCAGAAAATGCAGGAACCGGATGGCACGCAGTGAAGAGGCAGGGGGGAAACTGCCGTTTTCCATAGAAAATCGTTTAAATAGTTGAGCTAACTACTTAATTCCCTTGCGATTTTTCTTTGGTTTGCTACACTTGCGGGCAAGTTTATCGTACATATTCAAGGGGGGAGGTCCACCGATGCTCAAATTTGCGCTAGCAATGATCACTACGCTATTTTTTGTTCTGGCGGGCCCGGCTCCTGTGCAAGCGCAAAATTCGCCATCCGGTGCCAAAAAGGTCGTCGCCAAAAAGACGCCGGTCAAGAAAGCGCCCGTAAAACGGCCGGTCGCCGCGCACGCCAAACGTCCGCAAACAGCAAATCGTCGTGCTGCGCCGCAAGCATCGCTGGATCGCCGTGAAAAACTGGTCAAGAAAGTCGCCGTCGTCAACGGCAAGCGCCGCGTGGTGTACCACCGCGTTGCCGCCATGCCGACTCTGCCGGTGGTGCCGCCGGTACTGACCGCAGGCGACATTGCCGGTCTCAATCTGACACAGGATCCGCTGGCATTGAAATCCAATGTGGCATTTGTCGTGGATCAGGCCAGCTCCCAGGTCTTGTTCGAAAAGAATTCGTCGGTCGCACTGCCAATCGCTTCCGTCACCAAGCTGATGACATCGCTGGTGGTGGTCGAAGCGCGTCTGAACATGGAAGAAACCCTGGAAGTCACCGATGAAGATGTGGACCGCGAAAAGCACAGCAGTTCGCGTCTGCGTGTCGGTGCCCAGTTGTCGCGCGACGACATGCTGCATATCGCCCTGATGAGTTCGGAAAACCGTGCCGCTTCAGCGCTCGGCCGCAACTATCCGGGTGGCTTGCCGGCCTTTGTCGCCGCCATGAATGCCAAGGCCCGCTCGCTCGGCATGCTCGATACCCATTACGTTGATTCAACCGGCCTGTCGAGCCGCAATGTGGCCAGCGCCCGTGACCTCGCCAAGCTGGTCGTGGCCGCATATCAGTATCCGATTATTCGTCAGTACTCGACTGATGCCAAATACATGGTTGAGCCGAGCGGACATGCACTGCAGTACGCCAGCTCCAACCGTCTGGTGGCCAGCAAGGATTGGGATATCGGCCTGCAAAAGACCGGTTACATCAATGAAGCAGGTCACTGCCTCGTGATGCTGACCAAGATCGACGGCCGCTCCGTGGTCATGGTATTCCTCGACTCCAAGGGCAAACTGTCGCACGTCGGCGATGCCGCCCGCATGCGCAAGTGGCTGTCGGAGCAGGGACCGCAAAACCTGACCCGCGTCAAGATGCGCGCCGATCAGGGCTGAACAGTCAGCGGCAGAATGTAAAAAAAGCGAACCGGATGGTTCGCTTTTTTATTTGTCCGCTGCACCTCAGGCGCTGTCCTGCTGGCTGATCACATAGCCGAGCGCCGATGAAATCTGGTTGGCGGTGCCGATCAGGTCTTCCACCCATTCTTCCTGCAGGCGATCCGCCGGTGCCGAGATCGACAGACCGGCGACCAGTTTGCCGGAGTCGTCGCGAATGCCGGCGGCCATGCAGCGCACGCCCAGTTCCAGTTCTTCATTGTCACGCGCATAGCCCAGCGCGCGCACCATGCTGAGTTCGCGTTCCAGTTTGCTCAGATCGGTGATCGAGTTCTTGTTGTGTCCTGCCAGCCCGGTACGGGTGGCGTAAGCACGTACCGCCTTGGGGTCGTCAATCGACAGGAACAGCTTGCCGGTTGAGGTCAGGTGCAGCGGTGCACGACCGCCGATGGCGCGCACTACCTGCATGCCGGAGCGCTCGGAAAACGAACGGTCGATGTAGACGATTTCATCGCTTTGGCGGACCGACAGATTGATGGTCTGATGGGTCTTGCGATGCAGGGCGCGCATGAAGTCGAGCGCAGCTTCGCGCACGCTGAGGCGGCTCTTGACGATATTGCCCAGTTCCAGCAGGCGCATGCCGAGGCGATAGGAGCCTGGCTCGGAGCGGTCGACGAAACGCTTGACCACCAGATCGTTGAGGATGCGGTGCGCGGTGGAAGGGTGGAGTTTGGTTGCGGCAGACAATTCTTTGAGGCTGACCGGATCGGGATACATCGCCAGAGCGTCAAGCAACGAAATCATGCGCTCGATGACCTGTATTGATATGACTGCAGTCTCGTCCGGATTCTCTTTTTTCATGTCCATGATTGATGCATTGCAATAAGAACGTTATACCACATTGTGAAAAAATCAAAAAGCACAGCACTGCCCGGTTTTTTTCGCGTGGCTGCGTAACCCGCATGGCAACGGTGTCTGTCATGACGTCGCTGGTTGCGATATTACGATTCTCTTGATCCGGGGCAGTTCATATAGCTGATCGCTATATTGCCCGAAGTGATTCCCTTATGCGTTATTGATATGAAAGCGAAGTATCTATATTCGGCGGGGCTGCGATTGCATATCTGATTTCTGCATATCGAGAGAAGAAAGTATTCGTTCTTTTTTTTTCTTCATCTTATTAACCTGTGATCTCCAGAATAAAACTGAATCAGAGGGAAGCAGATCATGTTGAAAAAATTTATCCAATCAGTCGCGGTAGTCGCACTATTGTCGCAGGCAGCACATGCAGCGGACATTTCCATCCTGAATGTTTCGTACGATCCGACACGTGAACTCTATGCTGACTATAACAAGGCCTTTGCCAAATACTGGAAAACCAAAACCGGCGACAACCTGACCATCAAGG
Source organism: Herbaspirillum autotrophicum (assembly GCF_001189915.1). Lineage (GTDB taxonomy): Bacteria > Pseudomonadota > Gammaproteobacteria > Burkholderiales > Burkholderiaceae_D > Herbaspirillum > Herbaspirillum autotrophicum. The sequence continues at coordinate 76,521 of NZ_LFLS01000010.1, read as the reverse complement.
CTTCGCATGGCGGCTCGGGCAAGCAAGGCCGTTCGGTGATCGACGGCATCGATGCCGACGTGGTGACGCTGGCGCTGGCTTACGATATCGATGAAATTTCCGAAAAGGCCAAACTGTTGCCGGCCGACTGGCAAAAACGCCTGCCGCACAACAGCTCGCCATACACCTCGACCATCGTGTTCCTGGTGCGCAAAGGCAATCCCAAGCATATCAAAGACTGGGACGACCTGATCAAGCCGGGCGTTTCGGTGATCACGCCCAATCCGAAGACCTCGGGCGGCGCCCGCTGGAATTATCTGGCAGCGTGGGCCTATGCACTGAAGAAGGGTGGCAATGATGCCGCTGCGCGTGACTATATTTCCAAGCTGTTCAAGAATGTGCCGGTGCTGGACTCCGGTGCCCGTGGCGCCACCATCAGCTTTGTCGAGCGCGGTCTCGGTGACGTCTTGCTGGCATGGGAAAACGAAGCCCTGATCTCCTTGAAGGAATGGGGCCCGGACAAGTTTGACATCGTTGCACCATCGCTGTCGATCCTGACGGAACCACCGGTTGCCGTAGTCGATAAAGTGGCCGACCGTCGTGGTACCCGCAAGGTTGCGGAAGAATACCTGAAGTATCTGTATTCCGACGAAGGCCAGGAAATCATCGCCAAAAACTACTATCGTCCGATCAATCCGAAGATCGCCGCCAAGTATGCATCGCAGTATCCGAAGCTCAATCTGATCACGGTCGACAATACGTTCGGCGGCTGGCAGAAAGCGCAGAAAGATCACTTCTCCGATGGCGGCAGCTTCGATCAACTGTACGTACCGAACAAGAAGTAAAGGCACACCATTCCGGATCTTGCGCAGGGCAGAAAGCGCGGCAACATCCGGAATGCCTTTTTGAACTATCAGCTGTATTGGCAAAGTTTTCATCATGACGATTCTCTTGTTGGCAGGCAGTCCTTCGGCACCATCCCGTTCTACCCGTTTGTTGCATCATGTCGGCGAAAAGCTGGCCACGCTGGGGCATCGTTACAGCCGTCTGGATGTACGGGATTTGCCGGGCCAGGCACTGATCCGGGCTGACTTTAATGACCCAGCGATCAAGGCCGCGCTGGCGCAGGTGGAAGCAGCGTCTGCCGTGGTGGTGGCGACGCCGGTGTACAAGGCGGCTTACAGCGGGGCGCTGAAAGCATTTCTTGATCTGTTGCCGCAATTCGGTCTGACCAACAAGCTGGTGCTGCCGCTGGCGACCGGCGGCAGTCAGTCGCACATGCTGGCACTTGATTACGCTTTGCGTCCGGTGCTGTCATCGCTGGGACCGCGTCATGTGTTGCCTAGCATCTATGCTACCGAAGCCCAGGTGCTGTGGTCGGAGCAAGACGGTCTGGTGCTCGATGCGCCCATCGTGGCGCGGGTGCAGGAAGGGGTTGACCAATTGTCATCCAGCTTGCTGGCGTTGCATAAAGCTGCCGCCGAAGTATTTCTGGATGTGCCGTTTTCTCAGGTGCGATGTAGCGTGTAGCAGTCGCGGCATTGCCGGTTCATCGGCGATACGCACGAATAACAACTAGAACTCATTTCATAAATAGCCGCGAGTGCGAACGGCCGGAAGTGCCGCTGGCCGCGTTGCACTCCTTACGCATAGCACCGCTATGCGACGCGTCGCACGCCTTGCCAGCGACGCTTCTGGCAAGTACGTATCGCGCGGTATTTATGAAATGAGTTCTCGCAGTTCACATATTGCGGCCAGGATCTGCACACGGTGCAGAGGGGACTGGCTACGCCAACAATTGGCAGGAATGTCGACAGGAAACGAAACATGACTTTGCATAACAAAAATAGTTCGAAACGCCGCACGCTGGGTTTGTTGTCGGCACTGGCGCTGGTCGCCGCCGGCAGCATCGCTCCGGGTTTTGCCACGGCACAATCGAAACCGGTGTTGCGCATCGGTTATCAAAAGGCCGCCAGCACACTGGTCTTGCTCAAGGCGCATGGCGCACTGGAAAAACGTTTGCAGGCGCAAGGGGTGGAAGTGAAATGGGCTGAGTTCGCAGCCGGTCCGCAATTGCTCGAAGCGCTCAATGTCGGCTCGGTCGATTTCGGTTACGTCGGTGAAGCGCCGCCGGTATTTGCGCAGGCGGCAGGTGCTGACTTTGTTTATACCGCATACGAAATCCCGACGCCGGATGCCGAAGGTTTGCTGGTGCAAAAGAATTCACCGATCAAGACCGTGGCCGACCTGAAAGGCAAGAAGATCGCCTTCAACAAGGGTTCCGATGTGCATTGGCTGGTAGTGGCGCTGCTCAAGAAGGCCGGGCTGACCTATGCCGATATCCAGCCGGTTTATCTGGCGCCGGCCGATGCCCGCGCCGCGTTTGAAAAAGGTGCCGTGGATGCGTGGGCGATCTGGGATCCGTTCCAGGCTGCGGCAGAAAAGCAGATCGGTGCGCGACGTCTGGCCAGCGGTGTCGGCGCCGTCAGTCACCATCAGTTTTTCCTGAGCGCGCGGCCATTCGCTGAAAAGAATGGCGCCATCCTCAAGATCTTGCTGGAAGAGATCAGCAAGGAGGGGCAATGGATTCGCGCCAACAACAAAGAAGCGGCAGCCCAGCTGGCACCGATTCAGGGGCTCGATGTGGATGTGATCGAAGTCAGCCTGAAGCGTTACGAACACATTTTCAAACCGGTCGACGCCAAGGTGCTGGAAGAGCAGCAACGGATTGCCGATGCCTTCTTTGAATTGAAGCTGATTCCCAAGAAGCTCAACGTCAGCGACGCTGTCCTCAAGTAATTCTTCGCCATTTTTCTTCACCGAAAGCACCTATGCAGACAGCTTCGATCAGCCGCCGGATTCAGCAGCGCCGCCGCTATGTGCTGGGTGCCTTGATGGCAACCCTGGCGTTGCCGGCCACCCTGTGGAGTGGCATGGCAACGGCGCAAACGCCCCCGGAAAGCGCACCGCAGATTCGTATCGGTTTCCAGAAGTCAGCGGTCAATCTGGTGATTCTCAAGCAACGCGGCATCCTCGAGCAACGCTTCAAGGATAGCAAGGTGAGCTGGATCGAATTCCCGGCCGGGCCGCAATTGCTGGAAGCCTTGGCCGTCGGCAGTCTGGAAATCGGGTTGACTGGCGACAGTCCGCCGGTATTCGCCCAGGCCGCCGGCAAGGACTTGCTGTACGTCGGTGTTGAGCCGCCAAAACCGGAAAGCTCGGCGGTACTGGTGCCGGCCAATTCGGCGATTCACACGCTGGCCGATCTGAAAGGCAAGAAAATCGCTTTGCAAAAAGGCTCCAGCGCGCATTACCTGCTGGTACGCACGGTCAAGCGCGCCGGCCTGCAATGGAGCGATATCCAGCCGATCTATCTGGCGCCGGCCGATGCCCGCGCCGCCTTTGAAAAAGGGGCGGTCGATGCCTGGGCCATCTGGGATCCGTATTACGGCGCGACCGAACTGGCGCTGAAACCACGGGTACTGACCACTGGCAATGGCTTGTCCGGCAACAACTCGTTTTATCTGGCCTCGCGTAACTTTGCAGAGCGTTATCCGGAGACGGTACTGGCGATTCTTGATGCGTTGACGGCAGCGGACCGCTACGTCCAGCAAAACCGCAAGGAAGTGGCGCAATTGATTGCCGATTACAGCGGACTCAATCTGGCCACGGTGCATTTGTTCATCAGCCGTCGTCCGGTGCCATCACCCACCACGGTACTGACGCCGGCAGTGACCCGCGAGCAGCAGCAGGTGGCAGACAGTTTCTTTGAGCTGGGATTGTTGCCGCGCAAGGTCACGGTCGCCGATCTGGTGTGGCGTCCGGCAGCACGGGCAGGGCAGGCGCCGCAGGCAAGCAAGTAATTCAAATTTCATTTTTGGAGTTTTTCATGAACGTTTTCTGGTTTATTCCTACCCATGGCGACAGCCGCTATCTCGGCACTGCCGAGGGCGGCCGGCTGGTCAGTTATGACTACATGAAGCAAGTGGCGGTGGCGGCCGACACGCTGGGATATGACGGCGTGCTGTTGCCGACCGGACGTTCCTGTGAGGATGCCTGGGTGACCGCCTCGAGCCTGATCGGCGCGACCCGGCAATTGAAATTTCTGGTCGCGGTGCGGCCGGGCCTCAGTTCGCCGACCTTGTCGGCGCGCATGGCGGCAACCTTTGATCGCTTGTCGGGCGGCCGCTTGCTGGTCAATGTGGTGACCGGCGGTGATCCGGCCGAGCAAGAAAGCGATGGCATCTTCGGTACGCATCAGGAGCGCTATGAAATTTCCGATGAATTCCTGAAAATCTGGCGCGAAGTATTGAGCAAGACCCACACCGGCGAAAGCACCGATTTCAGCGGCAAGCATTTGAGCGTCAAGGGCGCCAAGGCTTTGTATCCGCCCGTGCAGAAACCGTATCCACCGTTGTACTTCGGTGGCTCCTCGCCGGAAGCGATTGATCTGGCGGCCGAGCAGGTCGATGTCTATCTGACCTGGGGTGAACCGCCGGCGGCAGTGGCAGAAAAGATTGCAGCCGTGCGCAAGCGCGCGGCGCTGGCGGGTCGTACTTTGCGCTTCGGCATTCGGTTGCACGTGATCGTGCGCGAAACCAATGAAGCCGCATGGCGTGCCGCCGATGAATTGATCAGCAAGCTCGATGACGACACCATCGCCAAGGCGCAAGCCAATTTCGCCAAGATGGACTCGGAAGGCCAGCGTCGCATGGCGGCTTTGCATGGCGGCAAGCGTGATCGATTGGAAGTCAGCCCCAATTTGTGGGCCGGCGTCGGCCTGGTGCGCGGCGGTGCCGGTACGGCACTGGTCGGTGATCCGCAGACCGTGGCCGCGCGCATGCAGGAATACGCGGATTTGGGTATCGATACCTTCATCTTTTCGGGCTATCCGCATCTGGAAGAATCGTATCGCTTTGCTGAACTGGTATTCCCGCTCTTGCCGCGCAAGCAGCAAGAGACCTTGCCCGGCTTCAATCTGAGCGGTCCGTTTGGTGAAATCGTGGCCAATACGTACGCGCCAAAAGCGGCACTGGTAGCGGAAAGCTGAGGAATCACATGAGTACAAGTGCATTGCGCGGCGCAGCCGCAGTCCCGGCCGCAGCCAATCCGGGCAACGTTAAAAAAAACGGTGGACGGCGTTTCGGCGGTACCGAATTGTTGTCGTGGGCCTTGCCAGTGGGGCTGGTGGTGTTGTGGGAAATCGCCGCACAGGCGGGCTGGTTGTCGAGCCGCATCTTGCCGGAGCCGCTGGCGGTATTGAAAGCCGCATGGCACCTCGCGGTCACGGGAGAGTTGTGGGTGCATCTGGGCGTCAGCAGCGGTCGTGCTGCATCCGGTTTTGCGGTCGGCGGCGGCCTCGGCCTGTTGCTGGGTTTGCTGACCGGTACTTTCCGTCAGGCGGAAATCCTGCTCGACACCACCTTGCAGATGGTGCGCAATATTCCGGCGTTGGCGCTGATCCCGCTGGTGATTCTGTGGTTCGGCATTGATGAAACATCGAAGTTGTTTCTGGTTTCGGTCGGCGTGTTCTTTCCGATCTATCTGAATACCTTTCACGGTATCCGTTCGGTGGACAAGGGCCTGATCGAAATGGCCAAGAGTTATGGTCTGTCCGGCTGGCCGTTGTATCGCGATGTGATCTTGCCGGGCGCGTTGCCATCGATTCTGGTGGGGGTGCGTTTTGCGCTGGGTCTGGTGTGGGTCTTGCTGATCGTGGCAGAAACCATCTCGGCGCAATCCGGCATCGGTTACATGACCATGAATGCACGTGAATTCCTGCAAACCGACGTGGTGCTGGTGGGCATTCTGTTGTACGCCTTGCTCGGCAAGCTGGCGGATGTACTGGCGCGAGGTCTCGAAAAATTCTGGTTGCGCTGGCATCCCGGGTACCAATAAGAACGCATAGGAAAGTCAAAGGAAATCAGATGCAAAACAATCCTGTCGAGAATTCGGAAGTGCAGCAGATTGCCGGCCAGCGCCCGGGGCGCGGCGTGGCGATCAACATCGCCGGCTTGTCCAAGGCGTATGCCGGACGCGAAGTATTGAAAGCAGTCAATCTGCAAGTGGCACCCGGAGAATTCGTGGCGATCGTCGGTCGCAGCGGTTGCGGCAAGAGCACCTTGCTGCGCCTGATCGCCAAACTGGAAACCGGTAACGGCGATATCACATTCGGTAAAGACGGCGTGCAGCCGTATGCGCCTGAAACCCGCATCATGTTTCAGGATTCGCGCCTGTTGCCGTGGAAGCGGGTACTCAACAACGTCGCGCTCGGTTTGCCCAAGGCGGCAGCACCGTCGGCTTTGCAAGCGTTGCGCCAGGTCGGTTTGGAAGAGCGCGCCGGTGAATGGCCGGCCGTGCTGTCGGGCGGCCAGCGCCAGCGCGTGGCATTGGCGCGGGCGCTGGTGCATGACCCGGAACTGTTGTTGCTCGATGAGCCGCTCGGCGCTCTCGATGCCCTGACCCGGATTGAAATGCAGCAATTGATCGAAGGCTTGTGGCAGCGTCGCGGTTTCACTGCGGTGCTGGTGACCCACGATGTACAGGAAGCGATTGCGCTGGCGGACCGGGTGGTGCTGATCGAAGACGGCAACATCACGCTCGATCAGCAAATCGATTTGCCGCGTCCGCGTGCCCGTGGCAATCCGCGTTTTGCGCAAATCGAGGAATACATTCTGTCGCGCGTGTTGCAACATCCGGCCAGCGCGCCGGACAGTGCACTCGGCGACGTCTCGCTGCAACGTACCGTCAATCAGGTGCAGTGGGCAGTATAAGTTTTCGCCCTAAAGATAGGCAGATGCAGGCGACGGCATCTCACGCATTATCCTTTTCAATTTGTTCAACTGTCATCAACTCAGGAGTTATTCATGACCATCCAAGCCATCAACGTCCGTAATCAATTCAAGGGCAAAGTCAAAGCCATCATCGAAGGTTCGGTCGTGTCCGAAGTCGATGTCGAAACGCCGGCCGGTATCGTTACCTCGGTCATCACCACCCGCTCGGTGAAAGATCTGGGTCTGGTCATCGGCAGTGAAGTGGTGGCGCTGGTCAAGGCGACCGAAGTGTCGATCGCCAAGATCTGAAGCAGAACGGAGAGTTGCACTCATGACGTCTCATGCCCTGGAAAATTATCTGGCTCGCCTCAACAGCTCCGTGCAGGCGCAGTCCAGGGTATGGCTGGACGCCGAGGGGCGGGCGCAAGGCAAGTATTTCAATACCACGCTGACCTCCGCTTTTCAGCCGGTCCGTTTGTTTGGCGCCGGACATATCATTGCCTATGAAGGCTTCGCTCGCAGTTATTCCGAAAGCGACAGCGGCCTGCATTTGTGGAAATTGCTGGACCATGCTGCCAGCGATGACGAATCGGTGGAGCTGGACCGGCTGTGCCGCATGCTGCATGCCATCAATTTTTACCGGCAGCCGCAGGCCGCCGCGGTCGATTTGCATCTGAACGTGCATGCACGGTTGCTGGCCGCAGTGGGCAGCAATCACGGCATTGCGTTTCGGCGCATCTTGAATCTGCTGGAATTGCCGCATGAAAAGATCGTGCTGCAAATGCCGGTCGTGACCCAAAATCAGGGCTGGCTGTTGAACTATGTGCTGGATAATTACCGGCGCAACGGTTTTCGTCTCGGCATCAGCGCTGTTGATGCGCGCGATGCGCTGCATCTGCTGGAAAAGGTCAAGCCCGACATGATCAAGGTTGATGCCCGCGAGCTGAGCGACGAAGCGAGTACCGCAACCTTGCTGCGACGCACGCTGGAACTCGGTATTCAGGTAGCGTTCAAGCGTGTCGAGAATCCGGCGGTGTTCGCTTCATTGCAGCAACTGGCGCTCGGCAGCGGACAAACCTTGCATGCCCAGGGTTATCTCTGGGATCAACCGCAGGCAACGCTGGGCGTCGATCTCGACGTCAGGGTGGCCTGACATGCCCGCCGTCGCTGCCAGCTTGCCGGCCCGGCTGGCCGACTTTCGGGTGCTGGTGGTGCCGGGTTTGCATGGCAGCGGCCCGGAACATTGGCAATCGCGCTGGCAGCGCTTGTATCCGGCGTTCGAGCGGGTAGAGCAAGTGCAATGGGATGTGCCGGAGTTGCCGGTATGGTCGGGGCGCTTGCAGGACGTATTGCGCCAGCCGGTACGCGCTGGTCAACGCCCGCCATCGTCCGCTCAGCATCAGCAACGAGATACACCGGCCAACCAGCAGCCGACGCTGATTGTGGCGCACAGTTTTGGCTGTCTGACGACGGTGCATGGTGCGGCGACCGACGCCGGCAATATTGTCGGCGCGTTGCTGGTGGCGCCGGCCGATCCCGAAAAATTCAAGGTGGCCGCGCAGGTGCGCCATCGTTTGCCGTTTCCGGCGATTGTCATCGGCAGTGACAATGATCCCTGGATGAGTGCCGAACGCGCTGCCCACTGGGCCCGCGAGTGGGGCGCCGACTTCATCAATGCCGGTGCCCTCGGCCATATCAATGCCGATACCGGCCTTGGCGACTGGCTGCATGGACAGTCACTGTTGCAGCAACTGGTGCGCGACGTCGCCGTTGCCGGGGCAGGCCGTCGCTGACCTTGATTTGCGCCCGGTTGCCACTGAAAGTTCCCGGTCTGCGCCAGCCCATCCCGTCGCTGATGCCGTCATGGCAAATTTTTGCGTTGCCAGAAGCGCTACCGAATATTGCTGTTTGGCATGCAAAGCCTTTTCCACACTGGTGTCGGGCTGATAAAGCGGGGGCGGCGCGGCGGTTTCTTTATATGTAAATCGTCTATGGTCATGCAAAAAAATTCGTTCTCTTTATAACAAACCGATGCGAACATTCCTCATCGTTAGTCGTATTTGTAATAAGAAGAGGATTCATGCGCCCAGCAATTGCCATCGTTCCAGCCAGAAAAGCACCGTTTCGCGTGTTGCCAGGGTTTCACCTGTCGCTCGGTTTTACGCTGTTTTATCTGGCCCTGATCGTCCTGATTCCGCTTTCTGCGGTGTTTCTCAAAACCTTCACCATGACCTGGGATGCCTTCGTCAGCGCCGTGACTTCACCGCGCGTGATGGCATCCTACCGGCTGACCTTCGGCGCCTCGTTGCTGGCGGCGCTGATCAACGTCATCTTTGGCGGCATCGTGGCCTGGGTATTGGTGCGCTACAAGTTTCCCGGTAAACGCATCATTGATGCGCTGGTCGATTTGCCATTCGCCTTGCCCACGGCCGTTGCCGGTATCGCCTTGACTACCTTGTATTCGCAAAACGGCTGGATCGGCCGCTATCTGGAACCGCTCGGCATCAAGGTGGCATTCACGCCATTGGGGGTACTGGTGGCGCTGACCTTCATCGGTTTGCCGTTTGTGGTGCGCACCGTGCAACCGGTGCTGGAAGATGCCGAACGTGAACTGGAAGAAGCCGCCGCCAGTCTTGGTGCTTCGCGCTGGCAGATTTTTGCGCAGGTGATTTTTCCGACCGTGTTTCCCGCCTTGCTGACCGGTTTTGCGTTGGCCTTTGCGCGTGCCACCGGCGAATACGGCTCGGTGGTGTTCATCGCCGGCAACATGCCGATGGTGTCGGAAATCACGCCGCTGTTCATCATTACCAAGCTGGAGCAATACGACTACACCGGGGCCACGGCGATTGCGGTGGTGATGCTGCTGGTGTCGTTCGTGATGTTGTTGACCATCAACCTGTTGCAAGCCTGGGTGCGCAAGCGCGGCCAGTCTGAGAAAGTCTGAGGAGGTTTGCCATGAGCGCAGTTGCCAATTCCTTGCCGCTTGCCGCGGCCCCGCGCGGCGAACCGGTTTACGCTTCGAATGCCACGCTGGAGCCGGCGTCGGTCCGTATTTTCCTGATCGTGGTGGCGTTCGCCTTTTTGACGCTGTTCCTGTTTGTGCCGCTGGTGGCGGTGTTTTATGAAGGCTTGAAAAAGGGCTGGGATGTCTACGTGGCGTCGATTGTGGAAGCCGATGCCTGGTCCGCCATCAAACTGACCTTGCTGACGGCGGCGATTTCGGTGCCGCTCAATCTGGTGTTCGGGGTGGCTGCTGCGTGGGCCATTGCCAAGTTCGAGTTTCGCGGCAAGAGCGTTTTGCTGACCTTGATCGATTTGCCGTTTTCCGTGTCGCCGGTCATTTCCGGTTTGATTTTCGTGCTGCTGTTCGGCTTGCAGGGTTACTTCGGTTCCTGGCTGCGCGAGCACGATATCAAGATTCTGTTTGCGGTGCCGGGAATTGTGCTGGCTACCATTTTCGTCACCTTTCCGTTTGTGGCGCGTGAGCTGATTCCACTGATGCAATCGCAGGGCAGTGAAGAGGAAGAGGCGGCGCTGGTGCTCGGTGCTTCGGGCTGGAAGACCTTCTGGCATGTCACGTTGCCGAACATCAAATGGGGTTTGCTGTATGGCGTGATCTTGTGTAACGCCCGTGCCATGGGCGAGTTCGGTGCGGTGTCAGTGGTGTCCGGTCACATTCGCGGTGAAACCAACACGATCCCGTTGCAAGTCGAAATTCTCTATAACGAATTCAATATCGTCGGCGCCTTTGCCGTGGCTTCTTTGCTGGCATTCCTGGCATTGATCACGCTGGCCATCAAATCCTTCATCGAATGGCGGCTGCATAGTCAAATGACGATCGACGCGCCTCACCTTCAGGAGTAAGTCATGAGTATCGAAGTCAAAGATATCAACAAGCGTTTCGGTAATTTCGTCGCCTTGAACAATGTGTCGCTGAATTTTCCAGCGGGTGAACTGACGGCCTTGCTGGGCCCGTCCGGCTGCGGCAAGACTACGCTGCTGCGCATCATCGCCGGTCTGGAAGCGCCGGATTCAGGACAGGTAATACTGGATGGTGAAGATGCTTCGGCGCGTCACGTGCGCGAGCGTCAAGTCGGTTTCGTGTTCCAGCATTACGCCTTGTTCAAGCACATGACGGTGTTTGACAACATCGCCTTCGGCTTGCGCGTCAAGCCGCGCAGCCAGCGCCCGTCGGAAGCAGTGATCAAGGAAAAGGTCACCAAATTGCTGCAACTGGTGCAACTGGATTGGCTGGCCGATCGTTACCCGCCGCAATTGTCCGGTGGCCAGCGTCAGCGTATCGCACTGGCGCGCGCACTGGCGGTGGAGCCGCGCGTATTGCTGCTGGATGAACCGTTCGGTGCGCTCGATGCCAAGGTGCGCAAGGAACTGCGACGCTGGTTGCGGCGCTTGCACGATGAATTGCATGTGACCAGTATTTTTGTCACCCATGATCAGGAAGAAGCACTGGAAGTGGCAGACCAGATTGTGTTGATGAACAAAGGCAATGTGGAGCAGATCGGTTCGCCGGCTGAAGTCTACAATCACCCGGCATCGCCGTTCGTGTATGGCTTCCTCGGTAACGTCAACCTGTTCCACGGCCGCGTGCATGAAGGCGTGCTGGAAGCCGGTGGCGTCACTTTCGATGCGCCCGATCATACGCAGGCGCAGGATGAAAAGGGCATCGGTTATGTTCGTCCGCACGATCTGGAAGTGGATCGTTATTCGCCGGGCGCGACCGGTATCGTGGCGCAATTGCGCCGCTCGCACGCCATCGGCCCGCTGGCGCAACTGGAGCTGGAACGCGACGACAATGCGGAAATCATCGAAGCCGTGATTTCCAATGAACGTTTTGCGCAGCTCAATCTCAAGGATGGCGAAACGCTGATAGTGCGTCCCAAACGTTTGCACGTGTTTGTGGATAACGCGGCGCAACCAGTCCCAACCAATCAAGTGAATCGGGATGCACGATGAATTTCCAACAATTAAGATCCATCCGGGAAGCGGCGCGTTGCGGCTTCAATCTGACCGAAGTGGCGAATGTTCTGTTTACCTCGCAGCCGGGCGTGAGCCGCCAGATTCGCGAACTCGAAGAAGAACTCGGCGTGGAAATCTTCGAACGCAACGGCAAACGGCTGATCGGCCTGACGGAACCGGGCAAGGGCATTTTGCATATTGTCGAACGCTTGTTGCTGGAAGCGGAAAACCTGCGTCAGGCCAGTCAGGAATATGCCGGCGAACAAAGCGGTACGCTCAGCATCGCCACCACCCACACGCAGGCACGTTATGTCTTGCCGCGCGTGGTACAGGCATTCCGTGCTGCTTTTCCGCAAGTGCGCATCGCCTTGCAGCAAAGTGCGCCGGAACATATCGCGGAGTGGGTGTTGTCGGGCAAGGCCGATATCGGCATCGCCACGGAAGGCTTGAGTCAGTTCAAGGACCTGGTGTCCTTTCCCTGTTATACCTGGAGCCACGTGGTCGTGGTGCCGCAGGGACACCCCTTGCTGAAATTGACGCAGCCAGTCAGTCTGGCCGATCTGGCGGCGTATTCGCTGATTACCTATGACGTCGGTTTTACCGGCCGTGGTCATATCGACGATGCCTTCCGTAGTGCGGGCATTGAAAAGGATATTGTGCTGACCGCGATGGATTCGGACGTGATTCAGCAATATGTCGCGCTTGGACTGGGCGTTGGTATTGTGGCGTCAATGGCCATCGAGCAAGGCAAGCATCACGGTCTGGAAGCGATTGAGGCAGCGCATTTGTTCAAGCCGAATATCACGCGGCTGGCGGTGCGGCGCGGTGCTTATCTGCGTGCCTATACCTATGACTTCATTTTGCAATTTGCACCAGATCTGAAACGCGCCGATATTGTTGCTGCGCTTAACGAACCCACTTCCTGACCGGGATGGTGATGCCGGCCCGCTGGCTGGCATCACCTCTTGCATGTTCAGAGATAGATCATTTCCAATGTCGCCGAGCCGTTGAGCTGCAGATCATCGCCGGCTGGCAAATTGTTCAGCTTGTCGATGACGGCGCGAATATTCAGGTAGCCCGTGATTCGTTTGAATGCACTGGGGCCGCTGATATCGCTGATACCCCATGATTTTTGGTCGCCCGAGAAATAGTGATCAGCAATCTGCGCATTCCTGAGCCAGCCGCTACTGCTGTCGTCGCGGTGATAGGGCGTGATCAATCCGCTCTCGCCATTGACGGCATGAAACTGGACGCCATACACCCCGAGATGTTTATTGTTGGCGGTACCGAGACCGAAGGCGGTCTTGTCGCCGAGTGAGTTGTCGATGGTCTGGATGATGCCGTTGACGACTGTGTCAGCGCGATTGTCGGTCAGTTTGAGAGCAGTCTTGGTCGCGCTGCCGGGGCAATTGATCACGAAGACAACGATTTTTTCGGGGAGCGCGGTAGGTGCGGTAACGGATAATGCAGTGCGCGCGATGGTGCCGTAATCGACGGTGCCGCGCGACGAAAGGGTCAGGTCACAAGCGCCGGGTCGGATCACGCCGGTGACTTTCAGATTGGCAGTGCCGGCGGCATGGGCTGCGCTGGCGGTGCCGAGCATGATCAATACGGCGGTGGGTAATGCAATCGATAAAGATATTCTTTTCATGTCATTTCTCTGGGGTAGTTCAATCGAATAAATTGATGATGTGAGGACCCTGAATGTTGACGATGATGGCGATGAATTTGAATAATGAAAAGGGTAAAAAAACATCGTGAATTTGCGATGTTTTGAGTGAATAAGTTTTGCATTCTGCGCGCCGCCGGCAAGCAACGCGCTCCGCTCAGTGACAGGCCAATGCCTCCAGCGTGTTGCGCATGGCTTGCGCCAGCGGCGTATGCGGTTCACTGCCGAGCACGCTGCGCAGTTTGCTGTTGTCCATGCGGATTGCTTGCTGCCACAGATAACGCATTTCCTTGAGCTCGCTGAAAAACGGCACCAGCGGCGCCGCCAGCGGGACCAGCCACCATGGAAAGGCGCGTACCGGCAATGCCGGCTTGGCAAGTGCGGTGCGAATCGCTTCTGTCATGCGCGCGCCATCCTGATCCCAATGTCCTTGCATGTGAAAGGTATCAAACGTGGCCAGTGCTTCCGGCCGGTTCACCAGTTGCAGCATGGTTTCCGCCACATCGGGCAAGTATGCCCATTGATGACCCAGTCCGGGTTTGCCGGGATAGGTGATGGCAGTCACTTCGCGTCCCGGCTTGACCAACCCCTGCGACAGCCAGTTGTTGCCGGCATGTGGACCAAAGAAATCACCGGCGCGGACGATCAGGCTGCGCACGCCGTCATCGGCAGCAGTGCGCAAACGCTGTTCCAATTCGACCCGGACAGCGCCTTTGCGCGTCACCGGATGCTGTGGCGAGGATTCAGTCAATTCCGGCAGCGCATCGGGACCGTAGTTGTATATCGTGCCTGGCAGCAAGATGCGGGCACCGGTGGCACGGGCCGCAGCAATGCTGTTGTCGATCATCGGCAACACCAGTTGCTGCCAATGCCGGTAGCCGGGAGGATTGACGGCATGCACGATGAGCGTTGCCGGCGCGCCTTGCAGGGCGGCAGAGACAACGTCGGCACGTTGCATGGCGTCGCCTTGCAGCCATTGCAGTCCGGCGTTGCCGGCGGTGCGGCTGGCGGTGGCGGCATGGCGGTGCAAGGCCCGGACTTGCCAGCCATCGGCGAGCAGGCGACGTGCCAGCGTACCGCCGATGCCACCGGTGGCGCCGAGTACCAAAGCAATGCGGGGTGAGGTTGTCATAAAGTGCTCCATTCCTGGTAAGTGGTCGATGGAAGGCAGTGTGGATGATAATTTTGTTAAATGGAATTGCTTAAAATCGATGGGTCGCTATACTTATTTGTATGACTGACTATATCGAAGATCCCGGTTGGGAGTTGTATCGTTCCTTTCTCGCTGTGTTGCAGGAAGGATCGCTGTCGGCGGCGGCGCGGGCGCTGGGCGTGACGCAGCCGACCATCGGCCGTCATATCGACGCCCTTGAGGCGGCCCTGGGTTTTGCCTTGTTCACCCGTTCGCAACATGGCTTCAAACCGACCGAGGCAGCACTCGCGCTGGGGCCGCATGCCGAAAATCTGGCCTTGAATGCGGCAGCGCTGCTGCGCGTGGCATCGGCGCATGGCGGTGACGGCAGCGCGGTACGCGGCACGGTCCGGATCAGCGCCAGCGAAGTGGTCGGTGCCGAAGTGTTGCCGCCGATACTGACTGCATTGCGCGTTGCCCATCCGCAATTGGTGATCGAGCTGGTGTTATCGAATCGGATCGACGATTTGCTGCTGCGGCAGGCCGACATTGCCATCCGCATGTTGCGGCCGACGCAAGAGGCGCTGGTCACGCGCCGCGCCGGCAACATCACATTGGGATTGCATGCCCATCGTCGCTATCTGCAACAGCATCCGGCGCCGCAAGACATGCGTGAACTGGGGCAGCATGCGCTGATCGGCTTCGATCGCGAAACTGCCTTCATCCGCAGCTTCATGCAGGCCACCGGCAACTTGCAGCGCGCTGCATTTGCCTTGCGTACCGACAGTGATCTGGCGCAACTGGCGGCGATCCGCGCCGGCTTCGGCATCGGCATCTGTCAGGTCAATCTGGCGCGCCGTGATCCGGGTCTGGTGCATCTGCTGCCACAGCAATTTGTGATGCAACTCGATACCTGGGTGGTGATGCATGAAGACTTGCGCGGCAGTCCGCGTTGCCGGATTACCTTCGATGCCCTGGCCGATGGCTTGCAAGCCTACATCGCCGGTGATGCACAATCAGACGCGGGCAGGCCATGAGCGAATTGCTGAGTGCCGTAAACAAACGGGCGCAATGCGCGCAATGCCTGCGTCCGCAAACTACCTGCATTTGCGGTTGGGTGCAGACCATCACCCCGGAGGTGGAGGTCCTGATTTTGCAGCATCCGCTGGAAGTGCATAACGCCAAGGGCAGTGCGCGTTTGTTGCATCTCAGTCTGGCGGGCAGTGTGCTGGCCAGCGGCGAACAATTTGCCGAACCGGCACTGCGGGCTTTGCTGTACGGCAGCAGCGGCGCAGCGCCGCGACAGCCGGTATTGCTGTATCCGGATATGCCATTGCTGACCGCCACCGCCATTGCGACGCCGGCGGCGACCGCGCCGGACTGGTCTGTCATGCCGCCAGCGCAACTGCGGCTGGTGGTACTGGATGCGACCTGGCGCAAGAGTCGCAAGCTGCTGCATCTGCATCCTTTGCTGCAAGCATTGCCGCGCCTGCCGCTGCGTGATCCGCCGCCCTCGCTGTACCGGATTCGCAAGGCGCACCGGCCGGATCAGTTATCGACGTTGGAAGCAACGTGTTATGCGTTGATGCAACTGGAACAGCGTAGCGCACCTTACCAGCCATTGTTGCAAGCCTTCGATGGTTTCGTGCAGGAGCAACTGGAGCGGGTGGCAGAACTGGCGGTGCGCGCCAAAAAAAATGACTGAAGCATTCTGGTGCGGGAATTAGTGTGTAGAATTTGAAGCATTGCAGGGTTCTGTCGAAAGGCGATCATCATGGTCAAGTACATCGGCATCCGTTACATGCAAGCGTTACTCGCGCAGCGTTCCGTGGAACGTATCATCGCGGGACTGGCCGACTATATCGACGCCGATTATCAGCGTTGGCCGGTATTTGAAAAGACCATCCGGCTGGCCAGTCATTCCGCGCAGGGCGTGATTGAACTGATGCCGATATCCGATGGCAACCTCTACGCATTCAAGTATGTCAACGGTCATCCCTCGAATCCCGGGCGCGGCTTGCTGACGGTCACGGCATTCGGCGTGCTGGCCGACGTGGCGAGCGGATATCCGCGACTGTTGAGCGAACTCACCATCAGCACCGCCTTGCGCACCGCCGCGACCTCATTGCTGGCAGCGCGCAGCATGGCGCGTGCCGACAGCCGGGTCATGGCGCTGATTGGCAACGGCGCGCAAAGTGAATTCCAGGCGATTGCATTTCACTGCCTGCTGGGAATCAAGCGCGTGCAGGTATTCGATATCGATCCGGCCGCGACCCAAAAATTGTGTCGCAATCTGGCGGCCTATCCGGCCTTGCAGGTAGTGCCTGCCGCCAGCGTCGCCGAGGCAGTGCAGGGTGCGGATATCGTCACCACGGTTACCGCCGACAAGCGCAATGCCGTGATTCTGACACCCGGGATGCTGGAGCCCGGCATGCATATCAATGCGATTGGCGGTGATTGTCCCGGCAAAACCGAATTGCATCGCGATGTGCTGGCGGCGGCGCGGGTGGTGGTGGAGTTCGAGGCGCAATCGCGTATCGAAGGCGAGTTGCAGCAAATGGCCCCGGACTTTGCCGTGACTGAATTGTGGCAAGTCTTGTCGGGGCAGGCACCCGGGCGTGAACTTGATGAGGAAGTGACGGTCTTTGATTCGGTAGGTTTTGCGCTGGAAGATTTTTCCACCTTGCGCTTTCTGGATGCGTTGTCAGAGCAACTGTCGGATGAACTTGAAATCGACAGCATTGATTTGATCCCGACGCAAAGCGACCCGAAAGATTTGTATCAGATGGCAATTGATGATGTCGCGCCATACCAGGGACACAGATGAGAACACTCAGATTGATCGGCGCACCGACGGATATCGGCGCCAGCAGGCGTGGAGCTTCGATGGGGCCGGAAGCGTTGCGGGTGGCCGATTTTCAGCACGTCATGCAGCGCCATGGCTGGGCCGTGGAAGATGCCGGCGATCTGTCAGGTCCGCCTAACCCGCAACTGCCGCCGGCCAATGGTTTGCGCCATCTGGAGCAAGTGACGCAGTGGAACCGGCTGGTGTGCGACGCCGTGCAGGCCGCATTGCATGCCGGCCGCTTGCCGATTCTGATGGGCGGTGATCACGCCTTGGCAATCGGTTCGATTGCCGCCGTGGCCCGTCACTGTCGCGACACTGGCAAGAAGTTGCTGGTGTTGTGGCTGGACGCGCATGCCGATGCCAATACCGGCGCCTCATCGCCGACCGGCAATATTCACGGCATGCCGGTTGCTTGCCTGTTTGGCGAGGGACCGCCGGAACTGACCGGGATTGGCGGTCAGACCCCGGCATTGACGCCGGATGCCATGCGCCAGATTGGTATCCGCAGTGTCGATCAGGAAGAAAAACAGCATTTGCGGACCCTTGGCTTGCAAATCTTCGACATGCGGCATATCGATGAGTACGGCATGCGCCAGACCATGGAACAGGCGCTGGCCGGCATCGATGAACATACCCATTTGCACGTCAGTTTTGATATCGATTTCCTCGACCCGGCGGTGGCACCCGGCGTCGGTACCGCGGTGCCGGGCGGACCGACTTACCGCGAAACGCAGTTGTGCATGGAAATGATTGCTGATACCGGACGCCTGGCGTCGCTTGATCTGATGGAACTCAATCCGGCCTGCGATGTACGCAATCGTACTGCCGAACTGGTGGTGGAGCTGGTCGAAAGCCTGTTCGGCAAATCGACCCTGCTGCGGCGCTGAAACAGCGGTTTGATACGCGGCTCAGCGCAGGCTGGCGGCGCATTCCTTGACCAGTGCCGGACCGCGATAGATCAGTCCGGTATACACCTGCACCAATGCCGCACCGGCATCGATCTTGGCCTTGGCATCGGCGCCGCTGAAGATGCCGCCGACACCGATGATCGGCAGGGCGTCACCCAACTCGGCTTTGAGGCCGCGGATCACCTGATTGGACAGATGGAATACCGGCGCGCCCGACAGGCCGCCGGCTTCGGCGCCATGCACCATGCCTTGCACCGCATCGCGCGAGGTCGTGGTGTTGGTCGCGATGACGCCATCGATACCATGCCGGATCAAGGCTTCGGCGATATTCTTGATTTGTTCGTTATCCATGTCCGGCGCGATCTTGAGCGCCAGCGGCACATAGCGCTTGTGCTGATCGGCCAGCCGCTGCTGGGCTTGCTTGAGTTGCGACAACAAGGCATCGATTTCGGAAGCGCCTTGCAACTGCCGCAGATTCTTGGTATTGGGCGAGGAAATATTGACCGTCACGTAGCTGGCGTAGGGATAGACCTTTTCCAGGCAGTGCAGGTAATCGTCGGCAGCGCGCTCGATCGGGGTGTCGGCATTCTTGCCGATATTCAGCCCCAGTACGCCTTGACGGTCCTGATAGAAGCGCGACGCCTGGACATTGGCGACAAAGGCATCGACCCCGCCATTATTGAAGCCCATGCGATTGATCACTGCGTTGGCGGCGGGCAAGCGGAACATGCGCGGCTTGGGATTGCCGGCCTGTGCCCGGGGTGTCACGGTGCCGACTTCAATCGAGCCGAAACCGAGTGCCGCCAGGCCATCGATGAACGCGCCATCCTTGTCGAGGCCGGCCGCCAGACCGACCGGATTGGGGAAGGTCACGCCCATCAGGGTGCGCGGATTGGCCGCCGGTTTGCCGAGCATGCCGGTCAGACCCCAGGCGGCAGCGCGCTTGAGGGCAGGCAAGGTCAGGTGGTGCGCGCGTTCCGGATCGAGGGAAAACAGCAGGGGGCGAAGCAGGGCGTAGAGTAATTTGTCGGACACGATGGGCGCAAATAAGAAAAAAGTGCGCTATTTTAACTTGTCCATCCGTGGCCCGGCATCAAACTGCCGGCTTTTCGGCACATCAGGCCGGATCGTCCGCCATTGGCGCCCAGATGCCGTCCTGCAAGGCTTCCAGTGGCTTGAAGTTGGTTTTGTATGCCATTTTCGGACTTTCCTTGATCCAGTAGCCGAGGTAGACGTAGGGAATCCCCAGTAACCGGGCCTGTTCGATTTGCCACAGGATATTGAAGGTGCCGTAGGAAGCGCCGGCGATATCGGGGTCGTAGAAGGTGTAGACCGAGGACAGACCGTCGTCGAGGACGTCGATGATGCTGACCATGCGCAACACGCCATCCGGTTCGCGAAACTCGACCAGCCGCGTGTTGACCTTGCTTTGCAGCAGGAATTGCGCGTACTGGTCGCGGCTGTCCTGATCCATGCCGCCGCCGGCGTGGCGTACCGACTGATAGCGCAGATACAGTTCGTAATGCTCGTAGGCGTAGGTCAGGTTGGTCACCAGCGCCACCAGATGCCGGTTCTTGTGCCAGGCGCGGCGCTGGCTGCGGTTGGCGACAAAATCGGCGCTGCGGATGCGCACCGGGGTGCAGGCATGACAGCCGTCGCAATACGGGCGATAGGTGAAAATACCGCTGCGCCGGAAACCGGTCTTGACCAGTTCCGAATAGACATCGGCATTGATCAGATGCGACGGCGTCGCCACTTGCGAGCGCGCCTGCTGATTATCGAGGTAGCTGCACGGATAAGGCGCCGTTGCATAAAACTGCAAGGTCGAAAAAGGCAGGTCTTTGAGATGCGTCATGTGCGTCCTGTATGACAGTAGCGCAGCCGGCGATGGCGGGCCGCGCTGAGTCTCGTGCGACAAATTGATATCAGTACTGATAATTTACACTACTTTGGCACGCGAGTAACAGCGGCAACATGAAGGTCTTGCCGGCGCCATCGGCAAGCTTAATGCGCAGGCGGTTGTCCGGCGCTGTCGGGCGAGAACAGATCAAGCGGATGCCAGAAGCCGATCTGGGGCGACCGGATCGCGCTGCGCAGATGTGTCAGAAAGGCCTGGCGCGAGATCGGCGCCGCGCCCAGTGAGGCCAGATGCGGGGTTTCCTGCTGACAGTCGATCATGCGCACGCCGTGCCGGCGCAGGAAATGCACCAGATACGCCAGCGCTACCTTGGAGCCGTCGCTGACGCGGGCGAACATCGATTCGCCGTAAAACATCTGGCCGATGCTGACGCCATATGCGCCGCCGACCAGCTCACCTTCCAGCCACACTTCCGACGAATGGGCAAAACCCTGGCGGTGCAGGCCGCAATAGCCGCGAATGATGTCTTCTGAAATCCAGGTGCCGGATTCATGCTTGCGCGGCGCAGCGCACGCGCGCATGACGGCTTCAAAGTCGGAATCGAAACGAATCTCCCAGCGGCCATCGGTATGGCGGCTGCGTTCGATCTTGCGCAAGGTTTTTTGCAGGCTGTCGGAAATGATGAAGCGCTCGGTCTGCAACACCATGCGCGGATCGGTACTCCACCACAGAATCGGCTGACCTTCGGAAAACCAGGGAAAGATGCCGTGGCGGTAAGCATCCAGCAAGCGCGCCGGTGACAGATCGGCGCCGGCGGCCAGCAGGCCGGCCGGATCAGTCAGCGCCCGTGACACGTCGGGAAAGGGGGAGTCGCTATCCAGCCAGGCAATCATGGACGCTCCCGCAGTTTATTCAGGGCGCAGCATGGAACGGCGGATGTCTTGCGTATGCAAGCTGAAGCTGCCGCCTTCGGCCGCTACCTTTTTGGCATCGGCAAAGAAGGCGCGCAAGGTGTATTCGATAGTAGGGAAGGCAATCTCGGACCACGGAATCTCGGCTTCGGTAAACATCGCCACTTCCAGGCTTTCGATGCCGGCCATGTAATCCAGATCCAGCAAGGTGGCGCGGTAGAACAGATGCACCTGATGCACGTGTGGCACATTGATCAGGGAAAACAGCTCATGCAACTGCACCCGCGCTCCGGCTTCTTCTTCGGTTTCGCGGCTGGCGGCATCGCTGGTGGTTTCATCGTTTTCCATGAAACCGGCGGGCAATGTCCAGTAACCGAGGCGCGGTTCAATTGCACGGCGGCACAACAACACGCGCAATTCGCCATCGGTTTGCCACACCGGGATCGACCCCACCACCATTTTCGGATTTTGATAATGAATCGTGCCGCAGTTGCCGCAAACATAACGCGGGCGATTGTCATCTGCCGGAATTTGCAGAGAAACGGGATGAGCGCATTCAGAACAGAATTTCATAAAGGGCAGTAGACAATGTGGAAGTGCACGATATATCAGGACGCGCCGGACAAAACACCCGACGCCGGGCGCGGGTAGAAGTGTATCACTGAGCACCGGGCATTTCACATATGGACGATGCGATCAGCACCGACAGACGGTATAGGGTCATATACAGCCTGCCGGGCATTTACTTTCAGCAATCGTTTGCATGATTCCCTGAAATGCCATATACTCTCATTCTTCAGACGCGGGGTGGAGCAGTCTGGCAGCTCGTCGGGCTCATAACCCGAAGGTCGTAGGTTCAAATCCTGCCCCCGCAACCAGATACGCAAAAAGCCGTTGACAGCGAAAGCTCTCAACGGCTTTTTGCATGACGCGCGATAAGCAATGAAATAATGCCGCGCAGCAAACCGTATGACTGAGCGACCGCAACGCAGCGGTCGCCATGTCGGTGTCAGATCAATACTGAAATGATGGTGCCGACCGTAATCCCGGCAGCAAGCCAGCGTCCCATGCTGTAGCCATCAGGCGGTTTGCTGGCGGTTTCTTTTTCGGGACGTTCCAGACCGAGCGCGCCGTAAGTAAATGATTTCACTGCTGAAGGCTCTTCTTTTTTTGTGTCGTGGGTATGGCTGCCAGTGGTGATGGTGGCGGCCTGGTCTTGCTTGCTGGCATTCAGCGCAGCTGCGCTGAGTTTGACGGTGTCAGTGTTGACTTCCTTTGGCGCGTTGATTGGTGCGCTGATGGGCGCCGTGGTCGATGGCGATGCTGCGGTCGTTTTGCTGCTGCCATTACCGCGTTCGGCAAACTGGAGATCGGTCGGCAGGTTGGTGCTGTTTATTTCCATGTCGCTCTCGCTGGTAGCAATGAAATAGGTTCACAACGCATGCATAACTGATACATCGGTGCGAAGGGGGTGAATCTTTAGGTTTTTCGCGTGATTGCCTGAAATATTTTTCGTGATGGATTGCTTGCTGCGAGCGGCTTTCAAGATGCTGACAGGACTTCGTCATGTGGTCCGGCGACACAGCCGTCGGCAATCGCATCCCAGCCGCGATGGATCACGATGCGGTTATCTTTGAGACACATTTCCACGCGTTCGGTATTGGCAACGCGTTGCTTCACAAATTGTTCGATAGACGCCGGCATGCTGACCTCGAATATATTCTTGTCGACATTTTCCGGCGGGTGATCACTGGCGTGTATCAGCGGCACAAAGTAACCGGCCCAGATGACGTAGCGATGTTTGACATCGATTGCGCTCGGTTCGTATTGGTTGGCCTTGAGCCATTGCTGCGCCTTGCTGCGGAAATCGCTGTCGGTCTGGATACCGCCCCAGGCATAGGCCAGCAATTCCATCAGCCACTGATTGCAATTCTGGAATGCGGTGGAAAAGGCGTAGGCATTGGCGCTGTAGCTGGGACCGAGCAGTTGCAATGCAGTCTGCTTGTTCAGTGCAGTCTGTTCCAGCTGCTGTTCTTGTGGCGCCGGCAGAAATAGCATGGATACGTAAGACGGCAGCTTGTCATCGTGAGTCATCAGAAAACCGGCCAAGCCCTGATCGAAGATGCTCGGTTTTTCTTCTTCGCAACCATAGTAAAGCTGGCGCACCGACCATTCCGTATTCTCACTTTTTTTGAGCGTGATGCCGGCATGCGAATAACGGATATGAAAGCGTTCGAGATCGGTTCCTGAGCGTGAAATGATGGCGGCTTCGCGGCCGGATTTTTTCAATACGTCTTTGACTGCCGTACTGAAATTGAGGATCTGATTTTTTTGTTCCGCGCTGAGCGTGGCCTGGCGGTCGCAAAACACGGAGGAGTTGGCATAAGCCTGGCCGCCAATCAGTGCGCCAGCCAGCAGGGTAGCCGTCAGGATTTTTTTCATGCTTGCATTCACGATGCGATGGATTGCGGCGACGTGTCTGTGCGTCGTCGCAGGTCGGGAGTCACAATGGCAGTCGACGTCAATTTGTCCGGCTCCGGCCCGGCGATGTGGTCGGGCCGGCCAGAGTGCATCCGGTTTCAGGAAACCGGATTGGGGTTCAGATCTTTGATCCAGTTATCGGCGAGCACCACGGCAAATGGCTGCCTGGTAAGTTCCTGAAAGAAGGCCACGCCATATTCCTGGGGCACGGCCTTGACGATTTGGCCGACACCCAGGTTGCTGCGGTTGTAGTCGTCGACCGGCAGATACAGATACAAATCTTTGTCGCGATCTTCGCCGGGCGCGCGCAGCGCCAGTTTCATGCGGGCGTGAGGGCCGTCGGCAGCCGCGATGTCGGTAATCTTGTAATCGCCTTGGGCGGTCTTGACGGCGTTGCTGGAACCTTTGCTGCTTTTGCCGAGGCTGTCGGAGATGGCAGTCAGCGAACTGCTGATGCTATCCGATACGGAAATCGAAAACGATGCGCCATAGCTCGATGCCACCGGCAGCAGGGACGCCATGATCAAAAGAATCGCAGATTTTTTCTTCAGATTTTTCATTATTTAATTTAACCGACATGGAGTGACTCAATGGCTCGATTATCTACGCAAAATCCGTTTGAAAAAGTAAAGTTGTGAAAATGCGGGAGTGAAAATGCAATTATTTTTCCACGGCAATTTTTTGGCGGTGATCGCCGGCGGTTCGTCGTGACGATTCTGTCATGTTACTGGCAGGCAGGCGTGACGGCCAACAATGCGGGCCATTGCGCGGCCCAGTCACCGGTGTGGGTCAGGCCGGGCACGACGCGGGTCCGGGTGCAATTGCCGGCGGCAGCCACCGCGAAGTCACGGGCAATGGCCGCTGGCACGACCTTGTCATCGCTGCCGCTGAAATGCAGTTGCGGGATGTTCGCCACTTGTTGCGCGTAGTTGATCGGATTAAGCGAGGCGGGCATGTGTGACACCCGGTGCAGACGATTGACGGCAGCATGGTCCAGGTTGCCCGCCACCGTGCGCAGCGAGGCAATGTCGTTGCGCCGTGCGGCAATCAGCACGGCCACCGCACCGCCGCCGGAATAGCCGGCCAGATGGATCGCTTGTCCCGGAGCCTGGCGTGCAAAGTGGCTGACGGCCAGATTCATCGACGCCACGACTTCTTCAGAAAAGCGCTTGCCGGTCCAGTAATCAACCTGGCAGCGCGGATTGGCCGCCATCGGCGTGAACTGGCAAGGGCGCGCCAGATAGATCACGTTGCTGCCGGGATCGGCTGCGGCCAGCGTCAGGCCGGTCATCTGGCGCGGGGTCGGATCATCCGAAGGTTCGCTGCGCGAGCGCCATGCCAGGCCGTCGCCTTCGATATAAATGGTCAGCGGCTGATCGGGGTGCGGCAGCCGATAAAACGCGGTCAACACAAAATCACCGGCGGCGATTTGTGTGCGCTGCAAATGCGCCGGCCCGGCCAATGTTTCCGGCCGTATCGCGGGCGTGGTACAGCCAGCGAGCAAAGTGCTCAGCAGCAGGGTGCCGGCAACTGCACGCAACAGCCAGGCGCGCAGCGATACATGTCTGCGGCGCAGGAGGGGGCCGTGTCTGTTGTGGCTTGAGAAACCTTCGTTGCAGCGCATGCAGAATTTTCTTGGAGTGAATGCCAAACGGCATGATTTTTCTGCACAGATTTTACTGCAAGGCGGTTCCTGCATCGGGATTAAATTCGGTGCCGCCGGTGCGATACAAAGGAAGTGGTGATGGCGGGGTATTGCTTCAGATGGGGCGGTGCCGCACAGCATGCGTTTGCAAGCAATGGGCGTGATCGCTTTTTGCTGATGCGCTAGCAACGTGCGGGGATTGATTTATTACGGACAAATATTTGTATTAATTCTAAATGTTCGTCGTTAACGCATTCATGCATTGCACCTGTAAACGCGCTGCGATAGATTGATGTCTTTGGCGCGGACGTCGGCTGGCGTTGCCTGGCAATGCAGATATCAGGCAAGCGCGGCTCGCCTGATTGCTGTCATCGGCATGATCGCGGCGGGCCATGCCGATGCACCCGGACCATCAACTCAGGCTTTGTTGCTGTCGACGTGACCGGTGACAGATTGATCTGCCATGGTTGGCACGGCAGGCTTGCCCGCGCTGGCGCTGGCCATGATCTTGGCAAACGCATCGGAAGTGGCTTTCTTGTCCTGCGCCTGAATTTGTTGTGCTGATTGCAGCGCTGTGGCCGCAGTGCCGGATGAAATCGTACTGATCGTCATGATGCCCCCTGTGGAAAACGGATCGTGTCCAGAAATGGACGAGTCAAGTATAGGGGAAGACGTTCCCGCTCCGGGCCCGCGCGGCGCAAAACTTACACAGCTTTACCATCGGTGGCGGATGGCAAAGCGGAATGCAACAAGTGTTTTATGTTGATGTCAATGACATCCCGGTTACGCGTTAATCATGAAAGGAGCACGATGAAATCAGGTACTCAACTTCCCGGTGGTTATCTTTCGCAGTTGCTGCAAGCCTGCATGCTGGTATTGTTTCTGGCCGGCTGCCAAAGCCCGGGCGTGGCGCCGGCAGCGCATCACGAAGCGGACGTGGATCGCTTGCTGGTATTGATCGAGCAGCGGCTGGATGTGGCGCCAATGGTCGCCCGCGCCAAGTGGAACTCGGGCGCACCGATTGATGATCCTGCGCGCGAACGGCAAATTCTGGATGGCCTGATGCAAACGCTGGATGCCGGCGGCAAGTTCGACGATGCCGGCAAGGCGTTCATGCGCCGCTTCTTTCAGTCGCAGTTCGATGCCGGCAAAATTCTGCAGCATGCGTTGCATGCGCAATGGCGTCAGCAAGGACTGCCGCCGTTTGCGCAGGTGCCGGATCTGAAGACCGATATCCGGCCGTTGCTGGACCGCCTGACACCGCAGATGATTGCTGCCGTGGTGCCGGTATATCAGGCTGTGCGTGCCGATGACGCACTGCGCGATCAGATCGCCCGGCGCGCGCGGCAACTGATACGTGGCGACGCCGCCGGTGCCGTGCGCAACGAGGCGATCAGCGTGTTGCTGGCGCGTCCCTGAGCCGGGCGGCAATCAGGGATTGCGATGGTTCATTGCCGGACTTGCGCCGCGCACACTGGCGCCTGATCGTTGTCATCATTGTGCAATAACATGCAGGTGCGATACTGATTGGCATAACTGGCGAAGGCAGCCTTGGCTGCTGCCGGTGTCATGTTCAACAGTTGTGCAATGAATTTGCGGCTGCCAATTTCAAAATGCTGATAGTCAATGGGCTGTTTCCAGTCGCCGCCCCAGATCAGAAATCCATGTCGAAAGAAAATGTTCCGCACCGCTTCGGCCATGCCGGAGCGTTGCGGCGCACGCCGGCTTGCGGTGCTGCCCGCCGGCAGTATTTCTTGCTTGCCGTGTTGGCTGCTGATGTAAGGGTTTTGCAGCGGGTTGATATCAATCGCGACGCCATAGGCATGCTTGGACCAGGCGTTGCCGCCGGTAATGGGGCGACCGTTGAATGCCGAGGTGTTATTGGCCGTCATCGATGCAATATCGTCGCCGCCGAATGCTTCCATCGGCCGCGCTTGTCGCAACGGAAATCCCTGTGCAGCGAGCGCATCGAAAATGTCCTGTACCTGCGGCGCGACGGCATCGAGTACCACGATCAGACCATCGTCGCGCAGCTTGCCGTTGAAATCATGATAACGAAAGGTGACTTGCGCCAGGCGCTGGCAGGGCACCGGATTGGCAGCGCTGAGAACGTCGCGTTGCTGCATCGCCGTGCATTGTTGTTGTGATAATGGCGTGACTGCTGCACCGGCATTGGCGTGCAGCATGAGCGAGGCGCACAAGGCCAGGCACAGGGAGCCGGGTCTGACGCCGGAGCGTTTGAAAGTATGCATGAAGGCTGACATGAATAAGGGATATTTTCCTACAGGGTATCAATGGCGATGGTGGGAACATGCAAGTCCGGGATCATCTAATTCAGGGTACACCTATTGATGATCAACAATTCTTTCAGGAGGCTCTATGATTATTCGTCATACCGTGATTGCTGCTGCAATGTTGACCGCTGCACTGGCGGGTTGCAACAAGCGCGATGAAGCGCCTGCAACACCGCCGCCGGCAGAGTCGGCAACTACGCCGCCAGTGACGCCGGCACCGCCCAGCCCGCCATCGCTGACACCGCCGCCGGCACCGTCTGACGCCACCACGACACCGCCTGCCACACCCGGTGCGAGTACACCGGCACCGGCCGATGGCGGTGGCAGCGCAGACAAGAAGCCGTAACCGGTTGCGTGCTGAAAGACCGCGTTCGTCAGGGCGTTTTGCATCGGCTTCAGGCGCGAACTTTCAGCACCACATTGAACTCATACAGGTGGTTGAACTGTTCCTTCAACCTTCCTTGAAAAAGGATTTTTGCCCGCAGTTTTTTTGCGGGCTTTTTTTGCGCCGTCGTTTTGTTGTCGCCTATTTGATCACCGCGATGATGGCGCCGAATGCCGGGCCGAGGTCTTCATCGAAGCTGGGTGACATGCGCGAGATGTTACCGTCAAGGTAAAGTGCATCGACACAATCAAGGCGGTCGCGCAGGAATACCGCGAAATCATAAAACGTAATCGGATTGCGGGCAATCGCCAGAATCACCTGATTCTCATTGAGGGTGCAGACGGCATTGCGGGTCGCGACGTTGATCGAGTCGGGATCGAAGCGCATATTGATCACGCGGTTCTGCAACATGATGGGGCCGGATTGCGTGGCGTAGCGCGCCTGTTGTTGCCAGCGCGGCAAATCGGCGGCAAGCGTTTCGGTATCAACGATTTTTGCCTGGCCATCGAGAATCATGAAGACGCCGTTGGGCTGCATATAAAAATTGCCGTAGGCATTCTGCCGCTGATTCAGTCGGCGCAACTGACGACCTTGTTCGACATACATGCCGAGCGGTTGCAACTGTTTGTCGTAAATGCCGGCGTTGGTCGCGCAGACAATATGCTGGTTGCGGTCACGCAGCCAGGTGTGCAGTTGCGAAAACTTACCGAACACTTTTCCCTGATCGTCTTTCCAGTAGGTGCGCAACGTATCCTTTTGCAAATCGATCTGGCAAGTATTGATCTGCACTTCGCGCATCCGGTATTGCCGCAGTTCAGCAGCATCAGCCGGCGACGGTGTGACGCTCCAGAGCAGCAGGCCGGCGCTGATGGCGCCCGCCTGCGGCAACAGTGACAGCCAGCGGGAGGGGGAAACAGAAGGAAATAAACGCATGGGCAGCAAAATACAGTACAGAAAAAAGGGGTGACTCAGGTCTTGGTGGCGGCGCCGGACTGGATCAGTTTGCGCAATACACGGTAGGGGTCTGCTTCACAGACACTGCACCAGTCAAGAAATTCCATGATGTCGAGATAACGTTCGCCATTTTCCACTTTGGAAATATACGACTGCGTCTTTCCCAATTTGTGCGCGAGTTCGGTCTGCGTCAATTCGGCTTCTTGGCGCACAGTCTGCAATTGCAGTCGCAACGTTTCGTATCGGGGATTGTAAAGCATGGACTCATGTTATATTCCGCTTTGGAATATTCCATTTCGGAATATTTTGAGATCTGTTCAATTGCCGTGCCGCCTGCGCGGAACAGTTGCCGGATTCACTGTCGCCGGAACGTTGGTGAGACTGAAGCCGGTAATCAAAGGAGGGTGTCATGCAATGGTTTTATAACTTGAAAATTGCACATAAGTTGTTGCTGGCATTTGTCGTGGTGCTGATGTTGACGGCCAGTCTAGGCATGTTTTCGATGACGCAGCTGAGCCGTGTCAATCAGGCCGCTGCTGATATCTCCGGCAATTGGTTGCCGAGCATGCGCGCAGCACTGAAAATGAAAGCCACTCTGGCGCGGATGCGGGTGGCCGAGTTGCAGGGCATGCTGAGCGACGACGCGGACAATTTTGCCCTGTTCGCTCAAACAAGGGAAGCGCAACTGGCGCAATTCCGACAGCATGGCCGCACCTACGCCACGCTGATTTCACGGCCGGAAGAACACACCATGCAGGCACGCTTGCATGCCGATTTCGATGCTTATCTGGCGGCTTACCAGCGGGCGCGGGAACTGACCGGCGACAACCTGGCCGGGCAGGCACGCCATCTGATGCGTACCGATTCCCGGCAGTTGTATCAGCGCATGAATGCGCAACTGGATCAGATGAGTCAGCTCAACGAAGGCGGCAGCATCAGCGCCGCCAGTGCGGCGGCTGCCACCCATGCCAGCGCCCGCTGGTGGATCGTGAGCTTGCTGGCAGGCAGCATCGCACTTGCTCTGTTGCTGGCATTCGGCGTGGCGCGCGTGGTGGCGCAACCGTTGCGAGCTGCCGTGTTGTTTGCGCGGCGTATCGCCGGCGGTGATCTGACGGCGCAACTCAAGGTCAATTCCACTGACGAAACCGGGCAACTGATGCAGGCCTTGTGCGCGATGAATGAGAGTCTGTTGACCATTGTTGCCGAAGTGCGGGGCGCAACCGAGGCAATGCGGGACGGCTCGGATGCCATTGCCCGCGGCAACCGGGCTTTGTCGGAACGCACCGGGCAACAGGCGGTGGCACTGGAGCAGACAACGGCGGCGGTCGGGCAATTGAGCGCTGCCGTCCGGCAAAACGCGGAGCACATGGTGCAGGCCAGTCAACTGACGCAATCGGCAGCGCGGGTGGCGGTGCAGGGCGGCAGCGTGGCGGCGCAGATGGTCGCCACCATGGGTGAGATTCAGCAGGCATCGAAGCAGATTGTCGACATTGTCGGCGTTATCAATGGCTTTGCCTGTCAAACCAATATCCTGGCATTGAATGCGGCAATCGAAGCGGCGCATGCCGGCGAACAGGGGCGTGGTTTTGCGGTGGTGGCTGCCGAGATGGGGGTGTTGGCGCAACAAAGTACGGAAGCAGCGCGTGACATCAAGAGTCTTATTCTGCATTCGGCCGCCACCGTGAACAGCGGCACTCAACTGGCGGCGCAGGCCGGTGCAACCATGGATCAGGTCGTGCTCAGCGCTGAGCGGGTAACGGCCATCGTCGGCGACATTGCAACTGCCAGCCGGATACAGCGCATCGGGATGCGGCAAGTCAGTCAGGCATTGATGCAGATCGATGATGCCGGGCAGCGCAATGCGGCACAGGTGGTGCAGGCTGCGGCTGCCGCCGGCGCGTTGCGGCAGCAGGCCGGCCAACTGTGGCAGATGGTGGCGCTGT
The DNA here is from genome assembly GCF_001189915.1 of Herbaspirillum autotrophicum. Classification (GTDB taxonomy): domain Bacteria; phylum Pseudomonadota; class Gammaproteobacteria; order Burkholderiales; family Burkholderiaceae_D; genus Herbaspirillum; species Herbaspirillum autotrophicum. Next base: position 45,764 of record NZ_LFLS01000010.1, on the reverse strand, counting down.
TCCGGCTGAGCGAGGCGACCTCGCCACCGCCACCCGCAGCGCGACCGGGAGAGCCGAATTTGCTCAGGCTTGCGCGTGGATGAAACATGCGGGCAGGCGTGTTGATGGCGGGCAAAAAAATGGCTAAACCGGCAATATGCAAAAAAAGTCGCCGTATATGACGAAAATGTTACACTCCTGCACCATGACGCGATAGATCGGAAAGATCATGCGTTCTTTTGAAGCGGACCGCGCAGCACATGCATGTGTTCTTGTCGAATAAGTTGAACAGATTAATAGATTAACCGGAGGAAATTTGATGAAATCCTTGAATCGTCTGACCAAAATTGCACTGGCTGTTGCCGCTGCCACTTCGTTTGCCGGCGTTGCACAAGCTGAAACTGTCAAGATCGCGATTGCCGGTCCCATGACCGGTGCGGTTGCCCAGTATGGCGACATGGTCAAGGCCGGTGCCTTGACTGCGATTGAGCAGATCAATGCTGCGGGCGGTGCCGGTGGCAACAAGTTTGAAGTGGTATTGATGGACGATGCCTGTGAGCCGAAGCAAGCGGTTGCGGTCGCCAACAAGATCGTCAGCCAGGGCATCAAGTATGTGATCGGTCACGTGTGTTCCGGTTCGACCATTCCGGCCTCGGATATTTACGAAAATGAAGGCGTGGTCATGATTACGCCGTCGGCCACGGCACCGCAACTGACAGAAGCCAAACCGCACAAATACATTTTCCGCACCATCGGCCGCGATGACCAGCAAGGTCCTGCTGCCGCCAAGTATGTCGTGGAAAAACTGAAGCCGAAAAAAGCGGCAGTTCTGCATGACAAGCAATCGTATGGTCAGGGCGTTGCCACTTCGGTCAAGAAGGGGCTGGAAGCGGCCAAGATTCCGGTCGTCGTATTTGAAGGCATCAATGCCGGTGACAGCGATTACTCGGCAGTGATCACCAAGCTCAAATCGCAAGGCGTGGATTTCGTCTACTTCGGCGGTTATCATCCGGAAATGGGTCTGCTGATGCGTCAGGCGCGCGAACAAGGCGTCAAGGCCGTGTTCATGGGGCCTGAAGGCGTGGGTAACAAGGACATTACCGCGATTGCCGGTCCGGCATCCGAAGGCATGCTGGTGACGTTGCCGGCCGACTTCGCTGCCGATCCTGCCAATGCGGCGCTGGTCAAGGCATTCGCGGCACAGAAACGTGATCCTAACGGTCCGTTCCAGATGCCGGCTTACTCCGCCGTGAAGGTGATTGCCGACGCGATTGCCGGCGCCAAGTCGACGGATCCGACCAAGGTGGCGGCATACATTCATGCCAATTCCTTCAAGACCCCGATTGGTACCGTGGAGTACGACAAGAAGGGTGATCTGAAGTCCTTCAAGTTTGTCGTATTCACGTGGCACAAAGACGCAACCAAAACTGAAGCCAAGTAATTTCATCCGGCTGCAGTAGTTGTCCGACCTGACGTCAACTATGCAAAATGCCCCATTGAAGTATGAAAATGGGGCATTTGCACATCTAAAATTCCTATGAATGAATTGCTCCCTCAACTGACCCAGCAGCTCGTCAACGGGCTAAGTCTGGGCGCGATCTATGCGCTGATCGCCATCGGCTACACAATGGTCTACGGCATCATCGGCATGATCAATTTCGCGCATGGCGAAATTTACATGATCGGTTCCTACATCGGTCTGGTGACACTGACGGCCATCGGCATCCAGGCCGGCTATCCGTTGCCGTTGATCCTGGGGGCGGCGCTGATCGTTTCCGTGGTGGTCACCGGTTTGTATGGCTGGACCGTCGAACGCGTGGCGTATCGTCCGTTGCGTGGCGGCCCGCGGCTGGTGCCGCTGATCTCGGCCATCGGCATGTCGATCTTTCTGCAAAACTATGTGCAGATTGGTCAGGGCTCGCGCGATATGTCGGTGCCGGTTCTGATTTCGGGCGCGATTGAATTTCAGATGGGCAGCAGCGATTTCACCGTCACGATTCCCTATTCGCGCCTGATCATTGTCGGCGTTACGCTGATGCTGATGGTGGCGCTGACCCTGTTCATCGGTCGCTCGCGCATGGGCCGCGCCTGTCGTGCCTGCGCTGAAGACATGGGCATGGCCAATCTGCTCGGCATCGATACCAACCGCGTCATTTCCTTTACCTTTGTGCTGGGCGCCATGCTGGCCGCCGTCGGCGGCGTGCTGATTGCGCTGACGATCGGCAAGCTGAATCCCTTCATCGGTTTCATCGCCGGTATCAAAGCCTTTACGGCGGCGGTGCTGGGCGGTATCGGCAGCATCCCCGGCGCCATGCTCGGCGGTCTGCTGCTGGGATTGGCGGAAACCTTCGCCGCCGGTTATCTGCCGGCCGAGTACAAGGATGTGGTGTCATTCGCACTGCTGGTATTGATTCTCCTGTTCCGTCCGACCGGTTTGCTGGGCAAGCCCGACGTGGAAAAGGTCTGACGCCGCGCCAGGTCGCATGCGTCGCTGTAAAGAGTGAAGGAAATCTGATGCCAATTACCCTCAAGAACGCCGTGGCGGCGGCCATACTTACCGCCATTCTGACGACGCCGCTGCTCGGTCTGAAATTGCAGCTCGAAGGTTATCGCGTGGTGTTGCAGGCGCACTGGACGCCGGTGCTGATCGCGGTGCTGGCGGTGTTTCTGTTTCAATTGTTCAAGCCGGCACTGTCGCGCACTACCGCCAATATCCGGTTGCCGGCGCTGCCCAAATTGCAGCCGACCCAGCAACGTTATGCCTTGATGGTCTTGCTGGCAGTGGCGCTGGTCTGGCCGTTTTTCGGTTCGCGCGGCAATGTCGACGTGGTCACCTTGGCGCTGATTTATGTGGTGCTCGGTCTCGGTCTCAATATTGTGGTCGGCTTCGCCGGTTTGCTCGATCTGGGCTACGTTGGTTTTTACGCGGTTGGCGGCTATACCTACGCCTTGCTGAACCAGTATTTCGGTTTGAGCTTCTGGGAGTGTCTGCCGCTGGCCGCCGGCATGTCGGCACTGTTCGGTTTCCTGCTCGGGTTTCCGGTGCTGCGCTTGCGCGGCGATTATCTGGCAATCGTGACACTCGGCTTCGGTGAAATCATTCGTCTGTTGCTCAATAACCTGACGTCGCTGACCGGCGGCCCGGATGGTGTGTCCGGCATTCCGAAACCGACCGTGTTTGGTATCGAAATGGCGCGTACCGCCAGCGTCGAGGGCGGCACGACTTTCCACGACATGCTGGGCCTGACCTATCAGGGCGGGCATATGGTGATTTTCCTGTATTTCCTTGGCTTGCTGCTGGTGCTGTTTACTTACTTCGTCACCAGTCGTTTGATCCGCATGCCGATGGGGCGCGCATGGGAAGCCTTGCGCGACGATGAAATCGCTTGCCGCTCGCTGGGTATCAATCCAACCAAGATCAAGCTCTCGGCATTTACGCTGGGTGCTGCTTTTGCCGGTCTGGCCGGCAGTTTCTTTGCTGCCCGTCAGGGGCTGGTGAATCCGGAATCGTTTACCTTCATCGAATCGGCGCTGATTCTGGCCATCGTGGTATTGGGCGGCATGGGTTCGCAACTGGGTGTGATTCTGGCCGCGATTCTGCTGACCATCCTGCCGGAAGTCGCGCGCAGTTTTGCTGAATACCGCATGCTGATCTTCGGTCTGGTGATGGTGCTGATGATGATCTGGCGGCCACAAGGTTTGCTGCCGGCAACCCGTCCTCACGTGGAGTTGCCGCAATGACGACCAATTCAACTTTGCTCGAAGTATCCGGCCTGTCGATGCGCTTCGGCGGTTTGCTAGCGGTGGATGGCGTTTCGTTGTCGCTGCAGGACAAGGAAGTGTTTGCCATCATCGGTCCCAACGGTGCCGGCAAGACCACGGTATTCAATTGCATCAGCGGTTTTTATCAGCCGACTGCCGGCGATATCAGTCTGCAGGGCGCGTCGATTGCCCGTCGTCCGAGTCACTACGTGGCGCAACAAGGTCTGGTGCGCACGTTTCAGAATATCCGTCTGTTCAAGTCGCTGACCGTGGTCGAGAACCTGCTGGTGGCGCAACACAACCAGATCAATAACAACCTGTTGTCGGGTTTGCTGAAGTTGCCCGGTTTCCGCCGTTCCGAAAAGCAGGCGCTGGAACGGGCGGCATACTGGCTTGATCAGCTCGGCCTGACGGCGTTGGCCAACCGCGAAGCGGGGACCTTGTCCTACGGTTTGCAACGGCGGGTAGAGATTGCGCGCTGCATGATTACCAAGCCGCGCCTGTTGCTGCTGGACGAACCGGCGGCCGGCCTCAATCCGCAAGAGAAGCAGGAATTGCAACAACTGATCAATCGCCTGCGCCGCGATCATGGCGTCGCGGTATTGCTGATCGAACACGATATGAGCCTGATCATGGGGATTTCTGATCGCATCCTGGTGATGGAACACGGCAAGCCGATTGTGACCGGCACCCCCAACGTGGTGCGCAATGACGAACGCGTAATCAAAGCCTACCTGGGAGAAGAATGATGTTGCAGTTTGAACAGGTACATACGCATTACGGCGCCATCGAGGCGCTGCATGGTGTATCGCTGAATGTACAGCAGGGCGAAATTGTCACGCTGATCGGTGCCAACGGCGCCGGCAAGACTACCTTGCTGATGACCTTGTGCGGCAAGCCGCGGGCGTCGAGCGGCAAGATCACCTTTGAAGGGCAGGATATTACGCAGCGCGCCACGCATGAAATCATGCGCTCCGGCATGGCGATTTCGCCCGAGGGACGACGCGTGTTTCCGAGCCTGACGGTGCTGGAAAATCTGAAGATGGGCGCGTTCTTTGCCACCAATGATGCCCTCGGCGCCGGTGTCGAACATGTGTTCACGTTATTCCCGCGTCTCAAGGAGCGCGCACATCAGCGCGCCGGCACCATGTCCGGCGGCGAACAGCAAATGCTGGCAATCGGGCGCGCCCTGATGAGCCAGCCTCGCCTGTTGCTGCTCGATGAGCCTACTCTGGGACTGGCGCCGCTGGTGATTGCACAGATTTTCGACATCATCCGTTCGATCCGCGAGCAGGGCGTCACCGTGTTTCTGGTGGAGCAAAACGCCAACAAGGCACTGGGTGTCGCTGATCGCGGTTATGTACTGGAAAACGGCCATGTGGTGTTGCACGACACCGGCGCCAATCTGCTGGCCAACGATGCCGTGCGCAAGGCATATCTCGGACATGCCTGAGGCCTGGCGCTGACCGTCCATCCGGTCAGCGCACCGGTTGGCCCCGGCTGTTGTAGCCGTTGGGTTCCGAGCCGGCGTTGTTGGCCCGGGCTGAGGTCGATGGAATATAGGCGGTGAACGAGGATGAGGCCACTGGTTTTTTGCCGGGGGTTTTTTGGGTCTCCTCAAGCTGTCGCGTTTGCTCTTCCTGCCGCAGTTGATCCGGCGTCTTTTTTGCATCGGCGGCGCGTTTGTTTCTGCTTTCGGCGTAGCCGAGCTGTTGCTTCAACAGCTTGATTTCTGCCATTGTTTCTCTTCTTTTGCGAATCACGTTAAGGGAGGGATTGGTGACGGCGTCCAGGCGCTTGACGAAATTCTCAAGGGTATTGAGTTTGGCCTTGAGCGCTTTCGGCGAACTTTGCGCCTTGAGCTTTTGCATCAGTGCTTCTTTGCTCGCCTTGGACTGATGGGCCATATTGCGTACTGGTGGTGGCAGCCGGGTCGGGATCCGCATGATATGCCTCCTCGGATAAGGTTTTTCCAGTATCCGGGCAGCAAAATGGCGAATCCATAGCGAGGGTGGGAAATGATGCAATGATCAAATTTTGTGAGTCCAAAAGTCGATTTTTTTCGATGACTGTGTCGCGCAAACAAGGTTTTGCACAGCCATTGGCGCAGTCCGCGTCAGACGTTATGCGGCCGTTTTCATGCAGCAGTTTTCAAGCGTGAGAGGTCGTGCGAAGCGGATTAGGCCTGAGCCTGCCTGTGCGTGAGGGTGACCGCAATCGATGGCGGGCATCGATGCCGGATTGAACGAATCTTGAGTGAAAGACGCCACTGACGCAGCGCCTGTTGACGTCTTCAGTCAGTGTGCAAAACCGGCGGCGGAAGCGGCGACTGCCAGCACGACGCCGAGATGATTGGGACGTCGGTTGCGCAGTTGTGCGTACGCGCGTTCGAGATGAAAGATTTCCTGATAGTGGGCCTGAATTTGCTGGCGCTGCTCTGCATCATTTGGCGTGGCAGGGCACGTGGCATGGTCTTGTACTTGTTTTTGCAGCGTCATGATCTGTGCACTCAATTGCGCAATGCGGGCGCTGATGTCGGCGCTGGAATCAATAGCGGAGGCGGCGGATGTGTTGGCGCTGGCAGACATCGATTGCTTTCAGGGAGGTAAGTGAGACCTTTATCGGTGGAAATAAAATTTCCTTGAGGAATTTTTAAAAAAAGAAGAATTGTGCAAGATGTCAGGACGCTAACAGAATGAAAAATAGGAGTGTTGGCGCTGATTGAAAAGTGGATAATATGCACAAATTATTCACTTACAGGGAGGCTAAGGAGAAATATGAGCACAATCACGGTTGATCGCTACGATCTGGCGTTGCTGACTGAATTGCAGCGCGATGGTCACATCACCAATAGCGCACTCGGCCAGAAGGTCCATTTGTCGACGTCGCAGATCAGTCGCCGGGTGCAGCGGCTGGAAGAGGCGCATGTCATCGAGCGCTATACCGCCGTACTCGATCCGGCGGTAGTCGGACTCGGTGTTACTGCGTTTACCAACGTCACCCTTGATCGTCAGGGCGAAACCCGCGGTGATCAGTTTGAACATGCAGTGGAAGCCATGCCGGAAGTACTGGAATGTTTTTCCGTGACCGGCGAAGCGGATTATCTGTTGCGCATCGTGGCGCCTGATCTGGCAGCATTTTCCGAATTCATGATGACGCGTTTGCTCAGATTGCCAGGCGTGACCAACGTCAAATCCAATATCACGCTCAAGAAGATCAAGCACTCGCACGTGCTGCCGCTGGAGCACGTTACGCAACCGGCGCAAAGCCGTCAGCGGATCAAGTTTTCTGCCTGAATCTGCGGTTGCATTTCTGCCGGGTTTGTTCTGAATTCAGCAGGCGCATGAGAATGTCGAACTGACGTTTTTGTGGCGCTCTTTTACGTACGCCGACCGGGCCTACGGCCCCGAATTGCGGGTCAAAAGACAAATCCCGGGGGAAGGTCTAAAATCATGAGCTTTCCTTCACCAGACAAAAACGATCATGGAGACAGCACTCGACAATACGCCGAATTTGCCACCGACTGCCGGGCAGCAAGGCCCGGACAAAAGCGAGGTGGAAAAAACCGGCTTTCGTGTATTGGGCGCAATCAGCTTTTCGCACTTTTTGAATGACATGATTCAATCCTTGTTGCTGGCGATTTATCCGCTGCTCAAGGGAAATTTCAATCTCAGTTTTGCCCAGATCGGTTTGATCACCTTGACCTTTCAGGTCACGGCGTCGCTGTTGCAGCCGCTGGTTGGTCTGTATACCGATAAACATCCAAAACCATATTCACTGGCCATCGGCATGGGGTCCACTTTGTGCGGCCTGCTGCTGTTATCGGTGGCGCCCAATTTCACCGTGCTGCTGATTGCTGCGGCACTGGTCGGTACCGGTTCGTCGGTATTCCATCCGGAAGCATCGCGCGTGGCCCGCATGGCATCGGGCGGGCGGCATGGTCTGGCGCAGTCGCTGTTTCAGGTCGGCGGTAACGCCGGCAGTGCGATGGGACCGTTGCTGGCGGCATGGATCATCATCCCCGGCGGCCAGGGCAGCATTGCCTGGTTCACGATTGCCGCGTTGCTGGCCATCGTGGTGTTGCGCCAGATCGGTCACTGGTATCAGCGTCAGCAATTGCTGGGCAAAACCAAACCGAAGAAGAAATCGGCATCCTATGTGCCGCTGCCACGCAAGACGGTCATCAAGGCAGTGTCCGTATTGCTGATCCTGATTTTCTCCAAGTATTTTTACATGGCGAGTCTGAGCAGCTACTTCACGTTTTACCTGATCAGCAAATTCAATCTGTCGGTGCAGGATGCGCAAATTCACTTGTTCATTTTCCTGTTCGCGGTGGCCGTGGGTACCGTCGCCGGTGGTCCGATTGGTGACCGTTTCGGCCGCAAGCTGGTGATCTGGGTATCGATTCTCGGCGTGGCGCCATTCACGCTGATGCTGCCGCATGCGAACCTGTTCTGGACCAGTGTGCTGACCGTGATCATCGGTGTGATTCTGGCGTCGGCATTCTCGGCCATTCTGGTGTTCGCACAAGAACTGATGCCGGGCAAGGTGGGTACCGTCTCGGGTCTGTTCTTCGGCTTTGCCTTCGGCATGGGCGGTATTGGCGCTGCCTTGCTGGGCAAGCTGGCCGATATGACCGATATCTACTTCGTGTATCAGGTATGCGCGTTCTTGCCGCTGATTGGCTTGCTGGCGGCATTCTTGCCGAAGCTGGAGAAGGCGGAGCCCAAGACGGCCTGATGGCGTCCTGATCTGGTATCAATTTACCGCAGGGAAGTACCAAGACGGGGGGGGGTATCAGGGTTCTGATGCACCCCCGTCTTGTTTTATGCGCGGCGCTAGTGAAGCGCTTCTGCGATGCAATGTCACAAGAACGTAGCGGCGAAATCGAGGCCATTCGTGCGGCGTTGATTGAAGGGGAAGCAAGCGGTGAACCAAAACCGTTTGATGCCGAAGCTTTCAAGCAGAGGATGCGGAGGGCGCGTGGCTGAATATCGTCTTGCTCCCGCTGCCGAGCACGACCTTGAGTTGATCTGGGCAGCGCCTGCGTGTGATCAGATTCGACCCGGCCATCGCCGCCGGTGTATCGAGCGCCACATGATTTACTTTCGCATAACGGACTACGGCATTGCCGTCATGCGTATCCTGCCCGACCGCATGGATGCGCTGAGGCACCTGTGAGCATGCTGGCAGATTGACCTTTACCGGTTGGCATGATGGCCGGCAAAGGCCGATGGGTACTCAGGCAGTTTGTGCCGCGACCGCCGGCGACATGTGACGTTGCCCGCTGTAACGGGCCACCGACAGATCATCAGAAGCAATGGCGCCACGCTTGCCGGAGATCAGGTCGGACAGCAATTGTCCCGAACCGCAGGACATGGTCCAGCCCAGCGTGCCGTGACCGGTATTGAGATACAGGTTGCGCAGCGCAGTGGCACCGACGATCGGCGTGCCGTCCGGCGTCATGGGCCGCAGGCCGGTCCAGAATGTCGCTTGCGCTGTATCGCCGGCACCCGGGAACAGATCATTGACTACCATTTCCAGCGTGGCACGGCGTTTCGGATTGAGGGCGGTATTGAAACCCACGACTTCGGCCATGCCGCCGACCCGGATGCGTTGATTGAAACGCGTCACGGCGATCTTGTAGGTTTCATCGAGAATGGTGGACACCGGCGCCGCTTCCGCATCGACAATCGGGACCGTGATCGAATAGCCTTTGAGCGGGTACACCGGAATGTCCACCAGATTGCGCAGGAAGCCGGTGGAGTAAGAGCCCAGCGCGACCACGTAGCGGTCGGCCTTGACCAGTTCCTTGCCGCACAATACGCCATCGATCTCATCGCCGGCTACGGCCAGGCCATCGATGGAAACGCCATAGCGGAATTTCACGCCGAGGTCTTCTGCCATTTTCGCCAGCCGCGTGGTGAACAACTGGCAGTCGCCGGTTTCATCGTTGGGCAAGCGCAGTCCGCCGGTCAGCTTGTGGTGGACTTTCGCCAGCGCCGGTTCGGCATTGGCCAGTTGCGCGCTGTTCAGCAACTCATAGGCAACGCCGGTCTGCCGCAATACGGCGATATCTTTCTCGGCGCCATCCAGTTGCTCCTGGGTGCGGAACAGTTGCAACGTGCCTTGCTGGCGACCTTCATAGTCGATGCCGGTATCGGCGCGCAATTGGCGGAAGCAGTCGCGGCTGTATTCTGCCAGCCGTACCATGCGTTCCTTGTTGACCGCATAGCACTCGGCACTGCAGTTGCGCAGCATTTGCCACATCCAGCGCAACTGGTGCAGGGTGAAGTCGGGCCGGATCGCCAATGGCGCGTGTTCTTCAAACATCCATTTCAAGGCTTTGAGCGGAATCCCTGGTGCCCCCCAAGGCGACGCATAGCCCGGCGAGATCTGGCCGGCATTGCCGAAACTGGTTTCCAGTGCGGGTCCCGGCTGGCGATCCAGCACGGTAACCTGATGGCCAGCCTTGGCCAGATAGTAGGCGCTGGTAACGCCAATCACGCCGCTGCCCAGAATGACTACGCGCATGTGAAATCCCCTTGAGTGTTGATATAGAATATAAAACTATGATATTGAGAATCGGCCAGTGTTTGTTACTGTATTTAAGTGCCAATTTGGGAAAAAATAATGAGAACACAGCAGCAAACCATTCGTACGCTGGATAAACTTGATCGCCGCATCCTGACGCTGTTGCAAAAAGACGGGCGCATGTCGATGAAAGATCTGGGCGAGCAGGTGGGATTGTCGATCACGCCCTGTATTGAGCGCGTCAAACGCATGGAGCGTGATGGCGTCATCAGCGGTTATTACGCGCGCGTCAATCCGGGTTCACTCGGGGCGACCTTGCTGGTATTCGTGGAAATCACGCTGAATCACAAATCCGGTAACATGTTTGAGCAGTTTCGGCGCGAAGTGCTGCGGATTCCGGAAGTGCAGGAATGTCATCTGGTGTCGGGCGACTTCGATTATCTGATCAAGGCGCGGATCCGCGGCATGGCGGAATACCGCAAGTTGCTCGGCGACATCTTGCTGCAATTGCCGGGAGCGGCGCAATCCAAGAGCTATGTGGTGATGGAGGAAATCAAGGAAACCCTGGCGCTATCCCTCGAAGAATGACAAATCGGGGCGGGATTTATTGCGGGTAATTATTGTCTGTGCTGCATTGCGGGTGCAATGTCTGTGCACGCCGTTATCGCAGGCAGTGATCTAAACTTTGGCACTGTCAAGAATTGTGTCATGGGAGATCGCAGATGGGCAAGCCGAAGATTGAAGACTACAAAGCCGCTGCCGGCGGCTGGGGGGCACTGAAATACGTCGCGCTCAATCTGGTCAAGGAACACGTGGCCGATGGCAAGGGCTTGCGTACGCTGCTGTCGCAAAACCAGCCGGATGGTTTCGATTGTCCCGGTTGCGCCTGGCCGGACCGCGAACATACCTCCACCTTCGAGTTTTGCGAAAACGGTGTCAAGGCAGTGGCCGCCGAGGCGACCGCCAAGCGCGTCACGGCCGACTTCTTTGAAACCCATACCGTTGCGGCCTTGCTGGAGCAATCCGACTTCGCGCTCGAAGACCATGGTCGACTGACACAGCCGATGGTGTATGACGCGGCCACCGACAAATACAAAAATATCAGCTGGCAGGGCGCTTTCGAATTGATGGCCTCGCATCTGAATGCGTTGCCTGATCCGGATCAGGCCGCGTTCTACGTATCCGGCCGCGCCAGTAATGAAGCCGCATTCCTGTTTCAATTGTTCGTGCGCCAGTACGGCACCAACAATTTCCCTGACTGTTCCAACATGTGCCACGAGCCGACCAGCGTCGGGTTGCCGGAAACGGTCGGGGTCGGCAAGGGTACCGTGTTGCTCGACGATTTCGATGAGTGCGATACCTTGTTGCTGTTCGGGCAGAATCCGGCCACCAATCATCCGCGCATGATGGGTGAGTTGCGCGAGTGTGCCAAACGCGGCGCCACCATTGTCTCGATCAATCCGCTCAAGGAGCGTGGCCTGCAGCGCTTTGCCGATCCGCAAAGCCCGCGCGACATGTTGACCATGTCCAGCACCAAGATCAGCTCGATGTTCATTCATCCCAAGCTGGGCGGTGATTTTGCGCTGATCAAGGGCGTCGTCAAGCGCGTGATCGAGCTTGATGATGCCGCTGTGGCGCAGGGGGCAGAGCGCGTGATCGATGTTGCCTTTCTGGCTGAACATACCAATGGCTTTGAGGCCTTCGCCGAGGATGCCCGCCGCGAAAGCTGGGATGACCTCGTGGAAGAGTCCGGTGTGGCGCGCGAAGATATTGAAAAACTGAGCCAGGTGTATGTGCGCGGCAAGGCCGTGATCGCCACCTGGGGTATGGGCCTGACGCAACACAAGTACGCGGTGGCGACGATCCAGATGTTGTCCAACATGATGATGTTGCGCGGCAATATCGGTCGCCCCGGCGCTGGTCTGTGTCCGGTGCGCGGTCACTCCAATGTGCAGGGCGACCGCACTGTCGGTATCGATGAAAAACCGACGCCGGCTTTCCTCGATCGCCTGGAACAGGTATTCGGCTTCAAGGCGCCGCGCGAGCACGGCCATGATGTGGTGGGTTCGGTGCAAGCCATGTTGCGCGGCGAGGTCAAGGTGTTCATCGGTCTCGGCGGCAATTTTGCGATGGCGACGCCGGACACGCCGCGCACCTTCGACGCACTGCGCTCTTGCAATCTGACCGTGCACATCACCACCAAGCTCAACCGCAGCCATTTGATTCATGGCAAGGATGCGCTGATTCTGCCGACGCTGGGGCGTACCGAAATCGACGTGCAGGCCAGCGGTCCGCAAGGCGTGACGGTGGAAGATTCGATGAGCATGGTGCACGTGTCGTATGGCATCAACAAGCCGGCGTCGCCCGAGTGCATGTCGGAAACCGCGATCGTCGCGCATCTGGCGCAAGCCACGATGCAGGACCGCGCCAACGGACCGCAACTGCCATGGCTGTGGTACGCCGAAGACTATGCGCGTATTCGCGATGCCATCGAGCAAGTGTACGATGCCTTCAAGGACTATAACGTCCGTATTGCCAATCCCGGCGGGTTTCATCTGGGAGTGGCGTCGCGTGAGCGGGTCTGGAAGACCGGCAGCGGCCTGGCAGAATTCATCGTGCACCCGATTCCCAAAGACACCCCGATTCATCAGGCCAGGCGCAAATACGGCGAGCGTCTGATGACCCTGATGACGACTCGTTCGCACGATCAGTACAACACCACCATCTATGGCATGGATGATCGCTATCGCGGTGTCTTCGGTCAGCGCCGCGTGGTGTTTGCCAATCGCCTCGATCTCGATATGCTGGGGCTGAAAGCGGGCGAATGGGTGGATATCATCAGCGTCTGGGAAGATGATGTGGAGCGTCGGGCCGATGGTTTCTTGCTGGTCGAATATGATATTCCGCGCGGTTGTCTGGGCAGTTATTATCCGGAAACCAATCCGCTGGTACCGCTTGAGAGCTTTGCCGAAAAGGCCCGTACCCCGACCTCGAAATCGATCCCCGTGTTGTTGGCGCGTGCGGCCAAAGTGCCGATGATTGACATCGAAAAGGCCGCCTGAACATGACCCCGGAAGAGGATGCCGCGCAGTTGCCGCCCGAGGTGTTGCGGATCCTGTTTGAACTGGAGCAGGACTGTTCCCGCAGCGGCGCGCCATTGTCGCTGGCACGCCTGTCCAAGCGCACGGAATTACGCATGAGCACTTTGCGCCGTTATCTGACGCTGCTGGAAGAGGCCGGCGTGGTCAGCGTGACCTTGAATGAAGATGGCACGGGTAACGTCTTGCTGTTGCCGCAAGACCCTGACATCACATCAGCCCGGCAGTGATGCCGGCGATGGTTTTCAAAGCCTGTTCGATCTCTGCCGTCCAGGCATAGCTGTAGTTGAGCCGGATGAAGTGGCTGTAACGATTGCTGGCAGCGAAAATGCGGCCGGGTGCAATCGTGATGCCGACATCCAGGCAGCGCCGGTACAGTTCCATGGCATCGACTGTCGCCGGTAGTTCCAGCCACAGGATATAGCCGCCCTCAGGCTCCGACACGCGGGTGCCGGCCGGGAAGAAGCGCAGCACGAAATGCCGCATCAAATCGCGTTGTTGCGCCAGATGCCGGCGCACCCGACGCAGATGACGTTCGTAGCCGCCCTTGGTCAGATACTCGGCAATGGCGCGCTGCGGCACGGTCGGCGTCGACAGCGTATTCAAGAATTTCAGCTTTTCCACCTGCGCCCGGTACCGTCCCGGCATGGCCCAGCCAACCCGGTAGGCCGAGGTCAGGCTTTTGGAAAAAGATGAACAATGCAACACCAGACCCTTGGTGTCATAACTCTTCAATGAAGTCGGATGGGCGCTGCCGTAATGCAGTTCGCTGTAAACCGCATCTTCAATCAGCGGCAAATCGTATTGCCCGGCCAATTCCACCAATCGTTGCTTGTGACTGTCCGGCATCTGGAACCCGAGCGGATTCTGAAAGTTGGGCATCACCATGCAAGCGGCAACCGGCTGCGTTTTCAGGCGTTCTGCCAGGGCGTCGATGTCAATCCCGGTATGCGGATCGGTGGGTATTTCCAGAGCGCGCATGCCGAGCCGTTCGATGGCATGCAGCATGGCGTAGAAGGTCGGCGTTTCTACCGCAATGGTATCGCCCGGTTTGGCCACGGCCTGCAGGCAGAGATTGATGGCTTCAGTGGCGCCGATGGTGATCACGATTTCTTCGGGTCCCACATTCATCCCGGTTTCCAGATAGCGGCGCGCAATCTGGCGCAGTAAATCCGGGTGCCCGGGTGGCAGATCGTCAAACACGCTGGTCTGGACGACATCGCGCATGATCTTGCCGGCATACTGGCTGATGCGCGCAGTCGGAAACAAGGCCGGGTTGGGGTAGGGCGAGGCCAGCGGAATCTTGCCGTCTTGCTGAATGGTTTTCAGCGTCGCCAATACCAGCCGGCTGACATCGACTTCGCTCGACTGGCGCGATTCGGCCGCCGACGGCGGCGACTTGCGCAGATCGCCGGGTTTGCTGGTCTGACGTACGAAATAGCCGGATTGCGGCTGACTTTCGATGATGCCGCGACTTTCCAGCAATTCATATGCGCGCACCACGGTGGTGACGCTGACTTTATGCTGTTGGCTGGCGATGCGTACCGACGTCACGCGTTCTCCCGGTTGCAGCACGCCGGCCCGGATCGAGGTCGCCAACTGGTCTGCAAAGCGTTGATACAGCGGAATTTTTTTATGAAGCGCCATGCCGGTTCTGTGTCTTCGGTTAAAGTTGTGTACTCTTGGCTGCCTGGGTTATCTGCCAATTTTGCCTGCATTCTACAGAAAGGCCACTTATATGATCACCGTGCATCATTTGAACAACTCGCGCTCGCAACGCGTGTTGTGGTTGCTGGAAGAGCTGGGGCTGGAATACGACATCAAATTCTATCAGCGCGATCCCAAGACCATGCTGGCGCCGGCGGCGTTGCGGGCGGTGCATCCGCTGGGCAAATCGCCGGTCGTGACCGATGGCGACCTGACCATCGCTGAATCGGGTGCCATCATTGAATATCTGGTGGAGCGCTACGGCAATGGCCGTCTGATTCCCGCCGCCGGTACTTCCCAGCGCCTGCGCTATCGTTACTGGCTGCATTACGCGGAGGGTTCGGCGATGCCGCTGCTGGTGATGAAGCTGATCTTCGGTCGTCTGCCATCGTCAGTGCCGGCCTTGATCCGGCCGGTTGCCAACATGATCAGCGGCGGCGTGCAGAGCAAGTTTCTTGATCCCCAATTGCAGCGGCATTTGCAGTATCTCGAAGCTGAACTGGACGCTTATCCCTGGTTCGCCGGCAATGAATTCACTGCGGCTGACATCCAAATGAGCTTCCCGGTGGAGGGGGCGCGCTCCCGTGCCGGTCTCGACAGCCGTTATCCGCGCTTGCTCAAGTACCTGGAAAGCATCCACGCGCGACCGGCCTATCAGCGGGCACTGGAGCGGGGCGGTCCGTACGACCTGCTGCGCTGAATACGGTGCCGGCAAACGGTTGTTCCGTCATTCCGGCATCCTGACCACACTGCCTGAGGAAAGCTTAGGCTGATTGCTGCCGTCTATAATATAATTGAGAATCAATCTCATTTTCTTTATGATGTTGTTCGGGTAAATCCTGAGTGAACAACAATCCGGCGAGTTTTATAGTGATCAACAGCAATAACAACCACGCACCGCATCTCATGGCGGCTGGGGCGACATGAACGGCGCGGTCAAATCAGATCGGCAGCGCCGCTCGTTCTGGCTCAAGCATTTGCATCAATGGCACTGGATCAGTTCGGCCGCCTGCCTGATCGCCATGCTGCTGTTCGCCGCCACCGGCATCACCCTGAATCACTCCGCGCAGATCGAAGCGCATCCCAAAGTGGAGAACCGGCAATTGCAATTGCCGCGCGATCTGCTGTCCAGCGTCACCACCGCTTCGCATCGCGACAAGGAGCCGTTGCCGGCGCCGCTGGCCGGATGGCTGGAACAGCAACTGGCGATCAGCATCGGGCAACAGGTCGGCGAATGGTCCGCAGACGAGCTGTATCTGTCGCTGCCGCGTCCCGGCGGCGACGCCTGGCTGCGGGTTGATCTGGGCAACGGCAAAGTCGAATACGAAAAGACTGATCGCGGCTGGGTTTCCTATTTCAATGATCTGCACAAGGGGCGCAATACCGGCGTTGCCTGGAGCTGGTTCATCGATATCTTTGCGGTGGCCTGTCTGGTGTTTTGCATCACCGGCCTGTTTTTGCTGCAACTGCATGCGGGCAATCGCCCCAGCACCTGGCCGCTGGTGGCGTTCGGACTGGTGGTGCCGTTGCTGTTGGCGATCCTGTTCATTCACTGAATCATTTTATTCGTCAATTTTTTATCAATCATCGAGGGAGGTTTGATTCCTATGCGTGTATTTCTTCCTTTCGCGCTGACCGGTCTGGTGTCGTTGCCGGTGCTTGCTGCGGATATGAACGTGAAGGTCGAGATTCCTCGCCTCAACGTCGCTGAATATCATCGTCCGTATGTGGCGGTCTGGGTCGAACGCCCGGATCAGACGGTGGCAGCCAATCTGGCGGTCTGGTACGACCTCAAGAAAAAAGACAAGGAAGGCGAAAAGTGGCTCAAGGACATGCGCCAGTGGTGGCGTCGTGCCGGGCGTGAGTTGCAGATGCCGGTCGATGGCGTCAGCGGTGCCACCCGGCCAGCCGGTGAGCAGCAATTGAGTTTCAGCGGCGACAAAGGACCGCTGGCGAAATTGCCGGCCGGCGATTACATCCTGATGGTGGAAGCGGCGCGTGAAGTCGGTGGCCGCGAGTTGGTCAAGGTGCCGTTCCAGTGGCCGCCCAAATCTGCCCAGACTGCCCGCGGCAAAGGCGACAGCGAACTCGGTGCGATCACGCTCGACTTCAAGCCCTGAGTCCCCATAGCCAATCCTGATAGCTGTTTAATTTCTGACCGGAGAACAAGAATGAAACTGTCGTTCAAATGGGCCGCGCTGGCGCTGGCCATCTGTGTACCGTTGTCTGCCAACGCCCACCGCACCTGGATGCTGCCATCGGCCACTGTGTTGTCGGGCAATGACCCCTGGGTGACGGTGGATGCCGCCGTTTCCAATGATCTGTTCTACTTTGAACACTTCCCGTTGCGTCTGGATGGCTTGCAAGTAACTGCCCCGGACGGCAGCGTTGCCAAGCCGGAAAATGCCGCGAGCGGCAAATACCGCAGCACCTTCGACGTCCATTTGTCACAACCGGGAACCTACAAGCTGGCGATCCTGAATCAGGGTTTGTTTGCCAGCTACAAGGAAGATGGCAAGACCAAACGCTGGCGCGGTACGGCTGAAGCGCTGGCCAAGGAAGTGCCGGCCAATGCCCAGGATCTGGTCGTGTCGCAATCGCAAGGCCGGATTGAAACTTTCGTCACGGCCGGCAAGCCAACCAGGAAAGTGCTGGCAGTCACCGGGGTCGGGCTGGAGCTGGATCCGCTGACGCACCCTAACGATCTGGTCGCCGGCGACGCCGCCAATTTCCGTCTGCTGCTGGACGGCAAACCGGCTGCCGGCGTCAAAGTTGCGGTAGTGCCGGGCGGCATCCGTTATCGCGACAAGCTCAATGAGTTGAGCTTCACCACTGATCAGGATGGCAAATTCAGCATTACCTGGCCAACGCCTGGCATGTACTGGCTGGAAGCGGCCGTCAAGGATGCCAAAACTTCCGTCAAGCAGGCCAGCGAACGGCGTGCCAATTACGTCGCCACGTTTGAAGTCTTGCCGCAGTAAACAACGTTGTTGCAGCGTCCCTTCGGCGGCGCCGCGTGCATGGCATGCAGGCCCATTCCGGGCGCTGCGGCCATTTCTTTTTTCCGTCTCATGAATCGCGTTTTCATTCCAGTCGAGTTTGCCGAGCCGCCTGTGCTTGACGTTGCAGCGGTGCCGCAGAGTTTGTCCGGCCTGACCATGGGCACTACCTGGTCGGCCAAACTGATCCTGCCCGCTGGCACGGTGCCGGAGACGCTCGGCGCCGGCATTCAGCGTCAGCTCGATCTGGTGGTGCGTCAGATGAGCACCTGGAGCGACGATTCGGATCTGAGTCGTTTCAATCAGGCGCAAGCCAATACCTGGCACGAGATACCGGTGGAGTTTTTCCGGGTACTCGATTGCGCGCTGACTGTCGCCCAGGCCACCGGTGGTGCTTACGATCCCAGTGTCGGACCGCTGGTCAACCTGTGGGGCTTCGGCCCCGACGCCCGAGGTCAGCAAACACCGGCAGCGCAGGAGCTTGCAGTTGCCCAAAGCCGCTGCGGCTGGCAACGCATTCGTCTGGATCGGGTGCGCTGCCGGGTCTGGCAGGCAGGCGGCATATACCTTGATTTTTCTTCCATCGCCAAAGGCTTTGCGGTGGATCTGGCGGTAGATTATTTGCGTGCCGCCGGCATTCCCAGTTATCTGGTCGAAGTCGGTGGCGAATTGCGTGGTTACGGCGTCAAGCCCGACCAGCAACCGTGGTGGGTCGGTATCGAGCAGCCGTTATCGGTACAGGGCGGGGCGGCGACGACGGCCGATGCCGTGCACAGCGTGGTGGCGCTGCATGGCCTGGCGCTGGCAACCTCCGGTGACTACCGGCGTTATTTCGAACATGCCGGCAAATATTATTCGCACACCATTGACCCCCGCAGTGCAGCGCCGATTGCGCATCCGCTGGCGGCGGTCACGGTATTGCATCCGGAATGCATGGTGGCCGATGTCTGGGCCACGGCATTGATGGTATTGGGACCGGAAGAAGGTATGCGATGTGCGCAGGAGCGCGGGCTGGCAGCGCTGTTTCTGGCGCGCGATGGCAGTGGTTTCAGCGAAAGCATGACACCGGCCTTGCGGGCCATGCTGACATGACAAGCGGTTTGAAACCTGCTCAGCGCAAGTTGACCAGCGTGGCCGGCAGTCTGGCCGCCGCAGTATGCGCGACCTGGTGGCTGGCGCGCAGTGGCCGCTTTGACGGCAATGGCGGCCGAATGCTGGCAGCGGCATTGGTGGCGCTGTTGTATCTGGTGTTTTGCAGCGTGATTTTCTTGCGCTATCGACGGCGTCAGTTGGTGGCGCAACAAAGCTTGATCAGCAGCGATGTTGCGCCGGCCGACACGGTCCTGATTGCCTTCGCCAGTCAGACCGGCTTCGCCGAACAACTGGCCTGGCAGTCGGCGCAGGCCTTGCAGGCGGGAGGCGTCGCGGTACGTGTCAGTGCGCTGGCGCAACTGCAGCTGGCGCAATTGCGTACGGCGCACCGGGTTCTGTTTGTGGTCAGTACTACCGGCGAAGGGGATGCGCCGGACAGCGCAGCCGGTTTCGCACGCAAAGTCATGGGCAATGCAGATACCGCGCGCGGCAGCACCGATCTCAGTGGCATCGCCTATGGCATGCTGGCGCTGGGTGACAGCAGCTACGCGCATTATTGCGCTTTTGGCCGCGCCATCGAAAGCTGGTTGCGGCATCAGGGCGCCAACGCCTTGTTCGACAGCGTCGAGGTCGATAATGGCGATGAAGGCGCTTTGCGCCATTGGCAACATCATCTTGGGGGCCTGAGCGGACATACCGGCATGGCAGATTGGAGTGCACCGCGTTACGGTGCCTGGAAACTGATCGAACGGCGCTTGCTGAATCCGGGCAGCCTCGGCGGGCCAGCCTTCCATCTGGCATTTGACGTGCCGCCTGGCAGCCAATGGCGCGCCGGTGATATTGCCGAAGTCGGCCCATGTCAGCCGCCGCACAAGGTGGCTGCCATCATTGCCGCGTTAGGTCTGGATGGCGCTGCGCTGGTGCCGCGCGCAGCCGGTCATGAGGACGGCACCGGCGAGGAACGGTTGGCGGATCGTCTGGCGCGCAGCATGTTGCCTGCCAGTGACGATGACCTGTCGGCGTGGCGCGGTTTATCGCCGCTGGCATTGGCGACCACGTTGCAGCCCTTGCCGCACCGCGAATATTCGATTGCCTCGATACCAGAAGATGGCCGGCTCGAATTGCTGGTACGCCGCATGCTGCATCCTGACGGCAGTCCCGGACTCGGATCGGGCTGGCTGACCGAATATGCCGGGTTGAATACCGCAATTGCCTTGCGGGTACGCGAAAACCGCAGTTTTCATGCGCCGGCCGATGAGCGGCCGCTGATCCTGATCGGTAACGGCACCGGGCTGGCAGGATTGCGTGCGCATCTCAAGGCGCGCGCCGTGGCGGGGCATCGGCGCAACTGGTTGCTGTTTGGCGAGCGTTCGGCAGCGCACGACTTCTTCCATCGGCAGGAAATTGAAAGCTGGCAGGTGCAGGGTGTTTTGCAGCGCCTGGATCTGGCGTTTTCCCGTGATCAGGAACAGCGCCTGTATGTTCAGGACGAGCTGCAAGCTGCGGCTGACGAGATTCGTGCATGGGTGGCTGCGGATGCCGCTGTCTACGTGTGCGGCAGTCTGGCTGGCATGGCAACCGGGGTGACGCAGGCGCTGACCGCGATTCTGGGCGCGGAAACCCTGGAAATCATGGCTGAACAGGGCCGTTATCGCCGCGATGTGTATTGAATTGATCTGATTTGCGCATTCTCTGAAGTCAGGTTGCCATAATCCTCTGTTGCAGGAGAGAATGGGGGGACACAGCGACTTCGAGAGTAAGAAAATGAGTTTCTTCGCCAGTTTTTTATTAATTCTCCTGCTTGTGGTCATCAGCGCCTTTCTGTCGTGTGCCGAAATTTCACTGGCCGCGTCGCGCAAAATACGCCTGGAAATGCTGTCCAAAGACGGCAACGGGCAAGCGGCAATGGTGCTGGCATTACAGGCGCAGCCGGGAAATTTCTTTACCGTGGTGCAGATCGGTTTGAATGCGGTGGCCATTCTCGGCGGCGTGATTGGCGAACCGGCACTGACCCCGCACATGCAGAATCTGATCGGCCGCTTTTATCAGGGGCCGTGGCTGGAAAATGCCAGCTTCGCCTGTTCATTTCTGCTGGTGACGGGATTTTTCATTCTGTTCGCCGATCTCATGCCCAAGCGGCTGGCAATGCTGGCGCCGGAACGGGCTGCCATGGCGCTGGTGCGGCCGATGCTGTTTTTCGAAACCTTGTTCAAGCCCATCGTCTGGTTTTTCAATGGCTTGTCGAAACTGATCTTTACCGTGCTGGGTTTGCCGCAAGTACGGCTCGACGTGATTACGCCCAATGAAATCCACGCCATGGTCGATGCCGGCGCCCAGGCTGGCGTGTTGCTGCATCAGGAACATCATCTGATCGAAAACGTGTTCGAGCTGGAAAGCCGTTATGTGCCGTCGGCCATGACGCAGCGTGAAAGCATCGTGTACTTTCTGGTGACCGATACCGAAGAAGTCTTGCGGCAGAAAATCATCGATCATCCGCATTCACGCTTTTTGGTGTGCGAAGAAAATATCGATGCGGTGCTCGGCTATATCGACAGCAAGGATGTGCTCAAACGCTTGCTCAAGGGCGAACATTTTTCGTTGCGCGACAAGGGCCTGATTCATGCGCCGCTGTCGATTCCGGACAGCCTGAATCTGTGGGAAGTGCTGGAACGGATGAAAGCGGTAGATGAAGATCTGGCGGTGGTGGTCAATGAATATGCGCTGGTGGTCGGCATCATCAGCATTACCGATGTGACCAGCGTGTTGATGGGCAATTTGCTGAACTTGCCGGCAGAAGAACAGCAGATCGTCAAGCGCGATGAAAATTCGTGGCTCATGGATGGCCTGACGCCGCTGGCTGAAGTGATGAATGCCTTGAGTATCGACGATTATCCGAACCCGATGGGTTACGAAACGCTGGCCGGTTTCATCATGTACATGTTGCGCAAGATTCCGAAGAAGGCCGATTTCGTTTTGTTTGCCGGTTACAAATTCGAAGTGGTCGACATCGACGGCAATCGCATCAATCAATTACTGGTAACACGTTTCAAACAGGGCAAACCTGAAGCGGGCGACGCGGAAAGCGCGCAGGGAGAAAACGCAAAAATCTGAGCGGAGGCTGCATGACGATGCTGTCTGTCGTGCGTAGTCGCATGTTGCATTTCTGGTTGGCGCCGGGCTTGTCGCTGGCGTTGCATCTGTTCCCGATGTCACCGTCACAGGCAGCCGCCGCGCCCCCGCTGATGCTGGCCAATGAATATCGGGCCGATATCATGCTGGCCGAGTATTGGGTCAGCGAAAAATATGATGGCGTGCGCGGCTATTGGGACGGCCGGCGCTTGCTGACGCGTGGCGGTCAGCCGATTCAGACGCCGCCATGGTTTACCGCCGGTTGGCCGGCGGTGCCGATGGATGGCGAGTTGTGGGCCGGCCGCAACCGTTTTGCGGAAGCCGTTTCAACGGTGCGCAAGCAACGGCCCGATGACGCCGCATGGCGCTCCATGCGTTTCATGGTGTTCGATTTGCCGGCGCACGGTGGCATGTTTGATGCGCGCCTGCCGGCATTGCAAAGTCTGGTGGCGCACATCGGGCAGGATTGGGTGCAGGCAGTGGAGCAACGGCGCGTGGCCGATGCGGCGGGTTTGCAGCGCTGGCTCAGGGAGATCGTCAGGCAGGGCGGTGAGGGCTTGATGTTGCACCGTGGTGCTTCACTGTATCGGGCGCAGCGCAATGATGACTTGCTGAAATTCAAACTGTATCAGGATGCCGAAGCTACCGTCATCGCCCATGTGCCGGGTAAAGGGAAGTATCAGGGCATGCTCGGCGCCTTGCTGGTGGAAACCCCGGCTGGCATCCGGTTCAAGCTCGGCAGCGGCCTCAAGGATGCGCAGCGCCGTGATCCGCCAGCCATCGGCAGTCAGGTCACGTACCGCTATCGCGGACTGCACGCCAGTGGCATTCCACGTTTTGCGACCTTCATGCGGGTACGGGAAGAGGACCGCCCGGCGCCTCAAGAGGCCAGCGAGGCGCCGTGATTGCGTTCCGAGATTTGCGTGTTCAGGGTCCAGAAATCGTACAGTATGCCAAGCAGGAACAAGCCGCCGGTGAACAGATAAATGATACCGGTGACCCATTTGCCCATATACATGCGGTGCACGCCGAAAAAGCCGAGAAAACCGAGCAGCAGCCAGGCCACTGTGTAGTCGATATTGCCGCTGACAAAACGCTGATCGGCGGCCCGGTCCATGCCCGGAATCAAAAACAGATCAATGATCCAGCCGATGCCGAGCAAGCCGAGCGTGAAAAACCAGATGGTGCCGGTGACAGGTTTGCCGTAGTAAAAACGGTGGGCGCCGGTAAAGCCGAAAATCCATAAGAGGTAGCCGATGGTCTTGCTATGGGTATCTGATGTGGTCATGGGCAATTTCCATAAATGAAGACAATGGCACGGCAGTGTGTCTGCCGTGTTGCAGAAGATACTAGCAGATGTCCCGCCACGCCGGCATGCACAGTATCTTCTGCGATGACAGGAAGCGATGTTTATCGAATGATGTCGATCTCTGTCTGCCCCATTTGATGGGACCGGGGATCGTGGCGGCAGCAATCACTGAACTGGTGTAAACTGCCCGGACTCCGCGAGGCTTCCCGTCAGAACGGTTTTTTCCTTTCGTTGCATTGTGTCTCCCGCATTCATTGTTCCCCTTATTGTTGGCTGTGCCCTGTTCATGGAAAACATGGATGTCACAGTCATTGCCACTTCGCTGCCGGCGCTGGCGCGCGATCTCGGACAAGACCCGATTACCCTGAAACTGGCATTGACTTCGTATGTGGTCAGCCTTGGCGTGTTCATTCCGATTTCCGGCTGGATCGCGGACAAGGTCGGCGCCCGTACGATATTCCGTGCCGCCATGATCACCTTCATGACCGGCTCGATTCTGTGCGCCTTGTCAGGCTCGCTGTTCACCTTTGTCGCGGCGCGCTTCTTGCAAGGCATCGGCGGCGCGATGATGGTGCCGGTAGGGCGCATCATCATTGTGCGCTCGGTATCCAAGGCCGATCTGGTCAAGGCCATCAGTTATCTGACCTTGCCATCCTTGATGGGGCCCGTCATCGGACCACCGCTCGGTGGTTTCATCACTACCTATTTTCATTGGCGCTGGATCTTCCTGATCAATATCCCGATCTGTATTCTCGGTCTGTATCTGGCCGGTCGTTACATCGAGAATTTTCGCGAAGAGAACCCGGCTCCGCTCGACGTCAAGGGCTTTATTCTGACGGCGTTTGGCGGCGGCACCGCGATGCTGGGATTTTCGCTGCTCGGCAGTCACTTGTTGCCGAAAGAGTGGCCGGTGGTGATGTGCGTGGCCGGGTCGATTGCCTTGTTTTACTATTTCCGGCACGCCATGCGCGTACCGTTCCCGTTGCTCGACTTGCGCTTGTTGCGGATTCCGACCTTGCGCGCCAGCGTGCTCGGCGGGTCATTGTTCCGGGTCGGCCTCGGGGCCGTGCCGTTTCTGCTGCCGCTGGCGTTGCAGGAAGGCTTGGGGCTCAATCCGTTTGAAGCCGGCACGATTACTTGCGCCTCCGCGTTTGGTGCGATGTTCATGAAGGCGCTGGCGTCATCGGTGTTGCGTCGCTATGGCTTCCGCACGGTGCTGATGTTCAACGCCGTGCTGGCCGGCATCGCCATCGCTTCTTACGGCCTGTTTACTTCGCATACGCCGTACCTGGTGATGCTGGCGGTAGTGTTGCTGGGCGGGTTTTTCCCGTCGCTGCAATTTACTTGTCTCAACTCGATTGCCTATGCCGACATCAGCAATCGCGATGCCGGACGCGCCACCAGTCTGGCCAGCGTGGTGCAGCAATTGTCGCTCGGCATGGGCGTCACCATTGCCGGTCTGGTGTTGCAGATTTCAAATGCAGTGCAAGGTCATGCGACGATTGTCGAATCCGATTTCTGGCCTGCGTTTCTGGTGGTCGGACTGTTCTCGATTGCCTCGGTGCCGGTGACCCGCCGCCTGCCGCACGACGCCGGTCTTGAGTTGACCCGCGGCAAATCCGTCGGCGACGACTGAGGCCGACGACTCGCGCGGCATTCACCATCATCGTTGTCATGACGGCCGGAATTTACGGTTATGATGGTAGCCGGCTGTGATCTGAACGGCATTTCAAAAGGAGACTCCATGTTGCGCATCAAACCAGGTTCTAAAACCATCATTGCTGCCGGACTGACTTTATGCAGCACGCTGGTGTTTGCTTTTTCCTTGTCTGATATCAGCAATCAGGACGCTACCAGCGGCCTCAGGGCAGCACTCGAAAAGGGTGCGGATGTGGCAGTTTCCAAACTCGGCGTGACCAATGGTTTTTTGAACAATGACAAGGTCAAGATCAAATTGCCGGGTGTGCTGGAGCAAGCCATGCCGATCCTGAAAATGACCGGGCAGGGCCAAAAGCTCGATGAACTTGTGGTCGACATGAACCACGCTGCGGAGTCTGCCGTGCCATTGGCAAAACCCTTGCTGCTCAATGCTGTCAAGTCGATGTCGGTGACCGACGCCAAAAACATTTTGAGCGGTGGCGATACCTCGGTGACCGATTTTTTCCGGCAAAAAACGTCCGCGCCGCTGGGACAGAAATTCCTGCCCATCGTGAAGAACATCACCGACCGCAATGGCTTGTCGGCCAAATATAACGCCACCATGGGCCAGGTTTCCAAGACCGGGCTGGTCTCCGGCGATCAGGCTACGGTCGAAGGATATGTCACGCAACGCGCGCTGGATGGCTTGTTTTTGATGATCGGCGAAGAAGAAAAAGCAATCCGCGCTGATCCGCTCGGCGCCGGCAGCGCGATTATCGGCAAGGTATTTGGTGCCCTGAAGTAATCGTCGAAAAATAAAATTGCACCCCTAAATTTTCTTTGCGGAAATAATTTGAGATGCCTGAAAACGCCCCCCGAATCGCTGGTTCGCGGGGCGTTTTCTACGTTGCAGGGGTATTTCGCAAACGCGGATGTCCATCGTTTTTTGACGAAATCTTGATGACTAAGATCGCGGAGTTATTGATTTTGAAATTGTCATAGCTAGACTTCATTAAGCCTTTCGCATATACTGCCTCTCGTCCCAGTGACAAATTTTGTTCAACAACCAATAGCAGTTCCTGATCCCATGCGGGTCGTCTCATTCTCCGGCTTGCTGTCGCAGCGCGTCCGGGGAGCATAAATCGTCGACGGTTGCTTTCAACTTTCGATTTCATCGTTGCCGCTGTTGGCGGTAGCCGGTTCGTATCCAAACGATCTGTCCTCAAGGGACGAGCGGACCATAAAAATTCAATCTACTGTGCCGTCGCGGCATTGTTTCGCGGTGTGTGCTCAAGGGGGTAATCATGACGCGTTCATTTCGCAAGGTCATTATCGGCGGAGCCATTTCCGTATTGCTCGTGGCCGGCCTGATTCAATGGATAGGTGCAGATGTCATCTATCAATATCGGGGTGATTTGCTGTACTACACCGGCAAGCATTTGCAGTTGGTGGCAGCGTCCATGTCGCTGGCCTTGCTGGTCGGCATTCCGGCCGGCATTTTGCTGAGCCGGCCATCGGTGTCGCGCTGGGCCGAATACTTCATCCAGATTTTCAATATCGGCAATACCGTGCCATCGATTGCGGTACTGGCACTGGCGCTGGCATTTTTCGGCATCGGCAACTGGCCGACCATCATTGCGCTCTGGCTGGCTTCCATGCTGCCGATTGTGCGCAATACCTTTGAAGGTTTGAAAGGCGTCTCGGCGCCGATGAAGGAAGCCGCCAAGGGTATCGGCATGAAGCCGTATCAGATTCTGTTCCGGGTCGAATTGCCGAACGCCTTGCCGATCATTGTCGGCGGCGTGCGCACTGCACTGGTCATCAATGTCGGTACCGCGCCGCTGTCGATGCTGATCGGTGGTGAAAGTCTCGGTGGTCTGATTTTCCCCGGCATCTATCTCAACAATCACGGACAGCTATTGCTTGGCGCCGCCAGTACGGCGCTGCTGGCCCTGGCGCTGGACGCCATCGTTACCCAGCTCAGCAAGTTCTATCTGTCGCGTCGCGGTCTGGCATGAGTGCTGACCTAAAGGAAAACAAGATGAAAAAAAGAATGATGAGTTGCATGCTCCTGCTGAGCATGCTGATCGGTACCCAGGCTTATGCTGCGCGACTGGTGGTCGGTGGCAAGAACTTTACCGAGCAATTGATTTTGTCGTCGATGACGGTGCAATACCTGAAGGCCAAAGGTTATCAGGCAGATCTCAAGAATGGCCTGGGGTCGACGCTGATGCGGTCGGCGCAGGAAAGCGGCCAACTGGATGTGGTGTGGGAATACACCGGCACCTCGCTGATCGTCTACAACCATGTCGAGGAAAAGCTGGATGCCGGGGCTGCCTATGAGCGGGTCAAGGAGCTTGACGAGAAAATCAACCTGATCTGGCTGCAACCCTCGGCACTGAACAATACCTATGCCTTTGCCATGCCGCAGGCGCTTGCCGATGCGGATAACATCACTACGCTGGAAGATCTGGCCAACAAGATCACGCAGGACCAGCAACAGAATCCCGATAAGCAGCATTTGCTGGGTCTTGATTATGAATTCGCGTCGCGTCCGGACGGTCTCGGGCCGATGCAGGTTCTGTACGGATTTCAGTTGAGCCGCAGCGAAGTCAAGCAAATGGATCCGGGTCTGGTCTACACCGCCTTGCGCAACGAACAGTTGTATGCCGGCCTGACCTATTCGTCAGATGGGCGCATCAAGGGTTTCAATCTGAAACTGCTGGAAGACAGTAAAGGTTACTTCGCTGCCTATGCCGCCACGCCGGTGGTACGCAAATCGGTGCTGGAACAGAACCCGCAACTGGAAGAACAATTGAATCAGTTGTCGGCGGCCATCGATACCGAAAAAATGACGGAAATGAACAAGCGCGTCGATATCGATCAGGAATCCATTGACAAGGTTGCCGCAGAATTCTTGCAGCAACAAGGTCTGATTTGAGGAGCCAGTCATGAATTTTTTCCAATATCTGCAAAGCGACTGGCACAACATTCTGCATCTGACCCTGCAGCATCTGAAACTGGTCGGGATTGCCGTCAGCCTGGCGATCGTGGCCGGGGTGCCGCTCGGCATCGCCATCATTCGCCATCGCTGGCTGGCTGGTCCGTTGCTGGGACTGGCAACGGTAGTGCTGACCTTGCCGTCGATTGCCTTGTTCGGTCTGATGATCCCGCTGTTCTCGCGCTTCGGCGAAGGTATCGGCCCCTTGCCGGCAATCACCGCCGTATTTCTGTATTCGCTGTTGCCGATCATGCGCAATACCTTCCTGGCGCTCGACAATATTGACGCTGGCATCAAGGAAGCCGGGATCGGCATCGGCATGACGTTCTGGCAGCGTCTGCGCATGGTGGATCTGCCGCTCGCGGTGCCGGTGATTCTCGGCGGCGTGCGCACGGCGGTGGTGATGAATATCGGCGTCATGGCGATTGCTGCCGTGATTGGCGCTGGCGGGCTGGGCGTACTGATCCTGCATGCGATCAGCCAAAGCAATATGCAAAAACTGGTTGTGGGAGCGGTGCTGATCAGCGTGCTGGCGATTGTCGCCGATACGCTGCTGCATTGGCTGCAACGACTACTGACCCCGAAAGGACTGCAAAAATGATAGAACTCGATCAACTCAGCAAGACCTATATCCAAAAAGACGGTACCAAGATCAAGGCAGTAGATGCCGTCAGCCTGAAAGTGGCGGAGGGTGAAATCTGTGTGTTTCTCGGTCCTTCCGGTTGCGGCAAGACCACCACACTGAAAATGATCAATCGTCTGATCAAGCCGACTTCCGGTCGCGTGCTGCTCAATGGTGAAGATACATCGGGCATTGACGAAGTCACCTTGCGTCGTCACATCGGTTATGTGATTCAGCAAACCGGTTTGTTTCCCAATATGACAATTGAAGAAAACATCACCATCGTGCCGCGTCTGC
This sequence comes from Herbaspirillum autotrophicum, assembly GCF_001189915.1. Classification (GTDB taxonomy): domain Bacteria; phylum Pseudomonadota; class Gammaproteobacteria; order Burkholderiales; family Burkholderiaceae_D; genus Herbaspirillum; species Herbaspirillum autotrophicum. The sequence continues at coordinate 16,597 of NZ_LFLS01000010.1, read as the reverse complement.
TGGGCTGGGACAAGAAACGCTGCCGCGAACGCGCGATTGAACTGATGGCGATGGTGGCGCTGGACCCGAAACGTTTTCTGACGCGCTATCCACGGGAATTGTCGGGCGGCCAGCAACAGCGTATCGGCGTGATCCGTGCGCTGGCGGCAGATGCGCCGGTGTTGCTGATGGATGAACCGTTCGGCGCGGTGGATCCGATCAACCGTGAATCGATTCAAAATGAATTTTTCCAGATGCAACGGCAACTGAACAAAACCGTCATCATGGTCAGCCATGACATCGACGAAGCCATCAAGCTCGGCGATCAGGTGGCGATTTTCCGCGCTGGCAAGCTGGTGCAGTTCGATCATCCCGATACTTTGCTGGCACGTCCGAAGGATGAATTCGTCGGTGCGTTCGTCGGTCAGGATCACACCCTGAAACGGTTGTTGCTGGTGCGTGCCGGCGATGCCGCGACAACGCCGGCGACGGCACGCCCGGATGTGCAGCTGGAGCAAGCAATTGCCTTGATGGATGATCAGGATAGCCGCTATCTGACGATTACCGACAATGACAATCGCGCCCTCGGCTATATCAGCCGGCGTGATATCCGCGGCCTCAGCGGCGTTGGCGGTGACAAGGTCAAACCATTCACGGTCAATGCCGCGCCCGATGAAAACCTGCGCGTCGTGCTGTCGAAGATGTACAAGCACAGCACCAGCTGGATGCCAGTGATCGATGCTGACGGTAGTTATATCGGCGAGGTCACACAGGATTCGATTGCCAACTACCTGAGTTCGGGACGTTCACGCGGACAGAAGCAGTTGCAGGCGGCGTAAGGCACGCAGCGCCATTCCCTCATGCGGCATCCCGGTTCCGGGGGGGCCCGGTCAATTCATTCAATCCAGTATGCGTTGCAGGAACATGGCCTTGCCGGCGGCAGGGTCGAGTTCATAACCGGCGAAGCCGCAGGCCGCGTAAAGCTTGCGCGCAACGGCATTACCTTCTAATACTTCCAGTGTGATTTTGCAGCAGTCGCTGGCGCGCGCATGCTGTTCGACCGCAGCGATCAATTGCCGGGCAATGCCGCGTCCGCGATGGGAGGCGACGACCGCGAGATCGTGAATATTGAGCAGGGGCCGGCACGCAAAGGTGGAAAAACCTTCGATGCAATTGGCCAGTGCCACGCCTTGTTCGCCATCGAAAGCAAGGAAGACGTGAATCGTCGGTCGCTGGCGCAACGCGTCGATCAGATGACTGCGGGTAAATGCGGATAAGGGGTGATTGCCGCCCATCGGGTCGGCGGCATAGGCATCGAGCACCTCAAGCACGGCAACGCCGTGTCGAGGATTGCTCAAGTCAGCTTTGACAATACGCATCAAGGCCAACGCTGCCGATTAACGACCGCGACCGCCGGAGCGATGTGTCAGTGCCGAAGGGCGGGCAGCCGGGCCGCGTCCCTGTGCCGGTTTGGCCGGACCTTGGGATGGCTTGGCGCCTTGCGGTGCACGCGACTGGCTCTGGCCTTGACCACCGCCGGTTTTCGGCTGGGCATTGCCCGGTTGACGGCTGCGACCACCACCATTGCCGCCACCACCACCGCCACTGCGTTGACGGTTACCGCCGCCGCCACCGCCGCTGCGCAATTGAATCGGCTGCGGTTTGGCTTTCGGATCAGGCTCAAAGCCGGGAATGATTTCAACCGGAATCTCGCGCTTGATGAAGCGCTCGATGTCATGCAACAGTTCGCGCTCATCGACGCAGACCAGCGACACTGCTTCACCGGTAGCGCCGGCGCGACCGGTACGGCCGATCCGGTGGACATAATCTTCCGGCACATTCGGCAAATCGTAGTTGACGACGTGCGGCAACTGATCGATATCGATACCGCGCGCGGCGATATCGGTGGCGATCAGAGCTTGCAGTTTGCCATCCTTGAATTCAGCCAGGGCACGGGTACGCGCGGCCTGGCTCTTGTTGCCGTGGATCGCCATGGCAGTGATGCCGTCACGTTCCAGTTGTTCCACCAGCTTGTTGGCGCCGTGCTTGGTACGGGTAAACACCAGCACCTGCGACCAGTTATGGGTCTTGATCAGATGGGCCAGCATCGGATGTTTCTTGTCGCGGTCAACCGGGTGAATCTTTTGACCGATCACTTCCACGGTGGAATTGCGACGGGCCACTTCAATCATGGCCGGTGCATTCAGCAAGCCATCGGCGAGGGCCTTGATGTCGTCGGAGAAGGTCGCCGAGAACAACAGGTTCTGACGTTTCTTCGGCAGTGCCGCGAGTACCTTGCGGATATCGCGGATAAAGCCCATGTCCAGCATGCGATCGGCTTCGTCCAGAATCAGGACTTGCACGTTTTTCAGATCGACGGTGTTTTGCTGCATGTGATCCAGCAAACGTCCCGGTGTCGCCACCAGAATATCAACGCCTTGCTTGAGCAAACGGATTTGCGGGTTGATGCCGACGCCGCCGAAGATGCAGGCTGAAGTCAGTTTCAGGTACTTGCCATAGATGCGCACGCTTTCTTCAACCTGTGCCGCCAGTTCGCGGGTCGGGGTCAGGATCAGGGCGCGGATTGGTACATGGCCGTTGATCTTGACGCGCTCGACGCTGGACAGACGTTGCAGCAGCGGCAGCGTGAAGCCGGCAGTTTTACCGGTGCCGGTCTGGGCGCCGGCCAGCAAATCGCCACCCGCCAGAACCGCAGGCACAGCTTGCAATTGAATCGGAGTCGGAGTGGTATAGCCTTGTTCGGTAACGGCACGAACGATTTCCTCGGATAAGCCGAGTGATGAGAATGACATGAGAGATTTGAATAGTATCGGCCTGTCGCCGTATCGGGCGCCAGTCGCAGGCAAACGGGGTTGAAACGTCGGAAGACAGCGGACTTTGACTGGAGAATGTGCCGCACCGGCGCAGTATAGCAGTCCCGGCCCGCGACTGCAGATAAAAGTTGCTTGCCGCCTCAGGCGGCGGTATGGGTGTCGAGAAACTCGCGCAGCGCCGGCAATACCAGTGCGCTTTGCATCAGCCCGCCGAAATGGGTGACGCCCGGCAACGACACGAAGCGTCCCTGTGGCAACAGTTGCGCACACTGCTGTACCGCCGCATGACGGGCATCGGCATCACCGCAAAACATCAGGCATGGCAGCGTCATGTGCGGCAGCAAATCTTCATTGGACGGGCGGCTCTGATGCGCTGCCGCTGCCAGTGCTTGCAGATCATTGGCGCGCACCAGCATTTTGACTGGCTCGCTCAGTGCTTCGTCGAGTATCTGTTCAAAGGCGCGGATGAAAGCCTCGGCATCGCTGCCGTCGACCCCGGCAAATGTCGCCCAGCTGGCATCGGCGTATGGATGAGCGGCACCCAGTATCAGCGATTTGAGGCGCTGCGGTGCATGTCGCATCAGACCGTAACCGACCCAGCCGCCCATGGAGTAGCCGAAGAAATGTGTTTGTTCGATCTGCAGGGCATCAAGCACTGCCAGCACGTCCTCGCTGCGCTGACGTTGGGTATAGGCATCGGTGTCGTGCGGTTTGTCGCTTTGTCCGTGACCCAGTGCATCGAGCGCGATCACGGTATGGGTTTGTTCCAATACCGGCGTGAAGCCATAGAAACGCCAGGCTTGTGAGCTGCTGGTAAAACCGTGATGCAACAACAGTGGCGGGCCGTTGCCGCTGACTTCGTAGTAGATGCGCCGACCGGCGCTGGTGACATGGGGCATGGCGGGCTGCGGAAGAGGGAGGTCAGGAAGTGGTTTTGCCGGCAGCGCATTTGCGCAGCAGGTCTTGCGAACGACTGCGAATTTCCGCGTCGGATAAATCTTCGATATGGGTTGCAATCGACCAGACGTGGCCGTAGGGGTCGCGCAGCATGCCGGAGCGGTCGCCATAGAACTGGTCCTGTACCGCGCGCAACTGAGTGGCGCCGGCGGCCAGTGCCTGTGCGAACACGACGTCCACCTGATCGACAAACACCAGCAGGCTGACGCCGGCGCCGCCGAGCGTCAGCGGGCTGTTGAAGCCCATGTCGGGAAATTCATCGGCCAGCATGACGCGGGAGTTGCCGATCTGGATTTCGGCGTGCCACAGCTTGCCTTGCGGGCCGTCGAGCCGCATCACTTCAGTGGCGCCGAACGCCTTGGCATAAAACGCAATGGCGGCCGCAGCACCGGTGACGATCAGATAAGGGGTTACGCTGTGGTAGCCCGCAGGGGTAGAGTGCTCTGCCATGATCGTCTCCTGTGCAGCGGGTGGCGTCAGTGCCGCCCGCTGTGACTACGTCGCTGTGACTGTGTCTAGCGGGCAAATTCAGACAACAGATTGACCTGTTGCGAGAAGATTTTCGGATTGCCGGCCAGCACATCGCCTTTGTACAGATAATCGGACTCGCCGCGGAAGGTGCCGACAATACCGCCGGCCTCTGTGATCAGCAGCGAACCTGCTGCGATATCCCACGGCTTGAGGCCCTTTTCAAAGAAGCCGTCCAGACGTCCGGCTGCCACATACGCCAGATCCAGTGCCGCAGCACCGGGACGACGCAGGCCGGCGCAGTTTTCGGTCATGACGCGGAACATCTTGAGGTATTCATCGAGACCATCGGTATCGCGGAACGGGAAGCCGGTGCCGATCAGGCAGTCGGCAATGCGGTCACGTTTGGTGACGCGAATGCGCTTTTCGTTGAGATAGGCACCGGCGCCCTTGGAGGCAGTAAACAAGTCATTGCGGGTCGGATCGTAGACCACGGCCTGGGTGATCTGGCCGCGCTGTTGCAGGGCGATCGATACGCAATATTGCGGGAAGCCGTGGATGAAGTTGGTGGTGCCGTCGAGCGGATCGATGATCCAGACGTTTTCATTCTCGTCGTGCAGGTTGTCGGAAGCGCCCGATTCTTCGGCCAGGATGGCGTGATCGGGATAGGCAGTCTTCAACACTTCGATGATGGCGGCTTCAGCGGCCTGATCGACTTCGGTGACGAAATCATTGTGTTGTTTCTTGGTGACTGTGAGCAGAGAGACGTCGAACGAGGCTCTGTTGATGATCGTGGCGGCACGGCGGGCTGCCTTGATCGCCGTATTGAGCATTGGAGGGATAATCATACCGCTGGGTTCCGTTAAAATGGCGTTTCTGCCGCCCGACGCAGTACGAGACTTGACGCCGGGTGGACGAATAGCACGAGAATGAAATTAATGAGCGATGCGCCGTATCAGGTCTGCGAGCGTGCAAGGTTGCCGAGACAACATTTGCCGCCTTTAATGCCGTTCCCGGAGCGCGAATACCGCTATTTTAAATGAACAAGCTAAAAATCGATAATTCTGTTTTCAATCGCCTGCGTTTCGTGTTGGTGGAAACCAGCAGTGCCGGCAATATCGGCTCGGTAGCACGCGCCATCAAAACCATGGGCTTTGGCGAGCTGGTGCTGGTCAATCCGCGCTTTCCGGATGCCTTGCAGGCGCCGGAGGCGGTGGCCTTCGCCAGCGGTGCTCAGGACGTGCTCAGCGCGGCCCGCATCGTCGCCAGCATGGAGGAAGCCTTGCAGGGGTGCAACTTTGCCGCTGCCGTCAGTGCCCGTTTGCGGGAATTTTCGCCGCCGCTGATTGCGCCGCGGGCCTTGGCAACGCAACTGGTGCAAGATACAGACCTGCATGCGGCGCTGATTTTCGGCAACGAACGCTTCGGTTTGCCCAATGAACTGGTGCAAAAATGCAATGTGTTGATCAATATCCCCGCCAATCCGGATTATTCCTCGCTCAATCTGGCGCAGGCAGTACAGGTGCTGGCCTATGAATGTCGGGTCGCGGCCTTGGGCGACGCGCCGCCGGTCAGCGACATCGGTTTCCACGGGCAGGCCGCCGGACTGGCGGATATCGAAGGCATGTACGAGCACCTTGAGCAGGCGCTGATTGCGATTGAATTCCTCAAGCCGGACAGCCCGAAGAAGCTGATGCCCCGACTCAAGCGTCTGTTCGCCCGCACCCAGCTTGAAACCGAAGAAGTGAATATCTTGCGCGGCATTGCCCGCCAAATCCTGACCCCGAAACAGAAAAGCAAATAATGAGTAAATTAAGTTTGGATCGTATCTTGCAATCCCAGGGCTTCGGCTCGCGCAAGTATTGCCGCAGTCTGATTGAGGATGGCGAGGTCGCCATTGGCGGCAGCGTCGTGACCGATTACCGCCTGACGCCGGAACTGGACGGGCTGAGCTTCACCCTGTTCGACGACGAATGGACTTATCGTGCGCAGGTCTATATCGCACTCAATAAGCCAGCCAATTTTGAATGCTCGCGCAAGCCCAGCCATCATCCCGGGGTGCTGACGATTTTGCCGGAGCAATTCAGCTGGCGCGACGTGCAGCCGGTAGGGCGGCTCGATCACGACACCACCGGCTTGTTGCTGATGTCGGACGATGGTGCCTTCATTCATGCGCAGTCGTCACCCAAGCGCCATGTGCCCAAAGTGTATGCGGCGACGACGCATGATGCCGTGACCGAAGAATTGATTGCGCAGTTGCTGGGCGGCGTGCAATTGCACGACGAGCCGGCACCGCTGGCAGCGGTCACCTGTCGGCAACTCGATACGCATCTTCTGGAAATCGTGCTGGAGCAGGGCAAATACCATCAGGTCAAGCGCATGCTGGCCGCTGCCGGCAATCATTGCAGCGCCTTGCGACGGACCGCTATCGGTGGTTTGCAACTGGAGGCGCTGGAACTGGAAGAGGGGGAATGGTGTTACCTGGAACAGGCGCAGCTCGATTTGCTGGTGCCGGCCTGACCGCTGTCGTGACCGCAATCCTGATTGCCGCAGGGGCAATCAGGAACACAGTGCAGATGAAATTGCTTAGTGCTTGATGCTGCTGAGTACGGCAGGACCGGCAGGCAGATCGCTGATGAACATATGGGCGCAATCGATCGGGTCGAATTCGTAATGCTGACCGCAGAAGTCGCAATCGACCTCCAGCTTGCCGAGATCGGCCAAGGCTTCTTCGACTTCTTCACGCCCCAGCATTTTCAGCATGTTGCCGACTTTTTCGCGCGAGCATGAGCAATGAAACTGCGGATGATCGGGATCGAACACACGAATGGTTTCTTCCCAGAACAAACGCCGCAGCAAGGTCTCGATGTCGGTGCTGAGCAACTCTTCGGTGCGCAGTGTGTTGCCGAGCATGGACATGCGATTCCAGGTGTCGAGTTCGTCTTCCGGCGTATTGATGCCGCCGGTCGTCGGCAGTTTTTGCAGCAGCAAACCGCGTGATACCTGACCATCGGCAGCCAGCCACAGTTTGGTGTCGAGCTGCTCCGAGCGCTGCATGTAGTTTTCGATCACGGTCGCGACGTCGTCGCCGTCCAGCGGCACAATGCCCTGATAGGCTTGCTGGCCGGGCATCTTGTCTTGCGGATCGAGCGTGATGGCGAAATGCCCCTGACCGTTGAGGTTGACCAGTTGGGTCAGCGTCGCATCGTCAGGCACGACTTCTCCTTCGATCACCTTGGCCGTGGCGCGCAGGCGCAACTCGGAGTCGCATTCCACGACCAGCAGCTTGACCGGACCATCGCCATGTACTTGCATGACGATCACACCGTTGAATTTCAGTGTGGCGGACAATAACGCCGCCGCCGACAGCATTTCTCCCAACAGCCGTTTGACGGCGACGGGATAGTCGCGGCGCGCCAGCACCTGTTGCCAGGTGGCACTGAGTTCAACCAGCTCACCGCGCACCGGTGCGTTGTCGACCATGAATTTTTGCAGCGTATCTTTCATTCTTTCTTTCCGGGGCTTGCAAACAGAGCCTGAATGGGCAAATTCAGGCAATCCGCTTGAGACTGCTTTTAAATAATTGCGCCCGCTCCACGTAACCGGCAGTACCGGCATGCATGCGGGCAATATCTTCTTCCGACAACGTACGCACTGCTTTGGCCGGCGAGCCGATGATCAGCGAGTTATCGGGAAATTCCTTGCCTTCGGTGACCAGCGCGCCGGCACCGACCAGTGAATTCTTGCCGATTTTGGCGCCATTGAGCACCACGGCCTGAATGCCGATCAAGGCACCTTCGCCGATTGTGCAGCCATGCAGCATGGCTTGATGGCCGACGGTAACGTTTTTGCCAATCAGCATCGGATAGCCGACGTCGGTATGCAATACCGCGCCTTCCTGAACGTTGCTGTTTTCGCCGATGGTGATCAGCTCATTGTCACCGCGGATGGCGACGTTGAACCAGACACTGGCATGCGCTTCAAGTTTGACCTTGCCGACCACGACGGCCGAGTCGGCGACATACGCAGAATCAGCGATTTCAGGAATATCTTGTTCTAATTGGTAAATTGCCATAATAAAATTGTCTCCTTGGTTAGCGAAACACAGATATCCATATCGGGACGAAATGTGTTTCATCAACCTCATATTTTACCGCTGCTCGCATGAATCCATCTTTCCTGACTGATTTTGATCAAGATCAGCTCCCATTTCATCCCGAATTACGGCGCGCCGCCCTGGCTGCGCTGCTGCAAACCGAGTGCACGGCCAAGCAAGATGCCGTGGCGACCTTGTGGCAACAATGGCAAGCCGGGAAGCTGTGGCTGGATCGTTCCGCGCCACTGACAGCGCCGCCCGCCGTGCCGGGGCGTCCGTTACGGCCGGAGCTGGTGTCGCCGCTGGATGTCAAATCACGCTCGATGCGTACCGCAGAAGGGCGCGCAGCGCTGATTCATGCGCTGGCGCATATCGAGTTCAATGCCATCAACCTGGCGCTCGACGCGATCTGGCGCTTTCCATCGCTGCCAGATGCCTTCTATGCCGACTGGTTGCAGGTGGCGCACGAGGAGGCTTTTCATTTTTCGTTGCTGGCGGGGCATTTGCAGGCATTGGGTTTTGCCTACGGCGATTTTCCGGCGCACAATAGTTTGTGGGACATGGCAGAAAAAACGCAAGGTGACGTACTGGCACGTATTGCGCTGGTGCCGCGCACGATGGAGGCGCGCGGGCTGGACGCCGTGCCGGCAGTGCGCGCCAAACTGGCGCAGGCCGGTGATCAGGCCGCGGCGGAAATTCTGGACCTCATCTTGCGTGATGAAGTCGGGCATGTCGCCATCGGCAACCGCTGGTATGCATGGTTATGTGAACAGCGCGGGGTCGATACGATTGCCACCTTTGCTGAGCTGGTGCAACGGCACAAGGCGCCGGTCATGCGCGGGCCGTTCAATTTCGATGCGCGCCGCGCCGCAGGTTTTACCGAGGAAGAGCTGCAATTGATTTCTGCCGGGTAATATTTAACGTACAGTGTCTTATTTTGTTATCGAAAAAACACGATTTTTGATGTCGCAGTTCGTTCTTGAGATAGCACTGTGCTATCTTTTGCGTGGCTAATTATTCAGCAATTGTTTGGTGTCGTACCTGCTGCTTTGTTTTTTATCTCGAAAGGAAAATAAATGACCTCCCGTAAAACTATTGCCGCAATTCTCGCTGTCAGTGCCCTGGCTTTTGTGGTTAGCGCTTGCCAGAAAAAAGAAGAAGCCGCAGGTCCTGCCGAGTCGGCTGGCAAACAGATTGACAACGCTGTTCAGAATGCTGGCGCGCAAGCTGATTCGACCGCCGACAAGGCCAAGGAAAAGCTGGATGAAGCCGGCAAGAAGATTGATCAGGCTGTCGACAGCGCCAAGGAAGGCGCCAAGGATCTGACGCAAAAGGCCGGTGAGAAAATTGAAAGTGCCGGACAATCGATTCAGGATGCTGCCAAGAAGTAATCCGCTGGTCCGCTGATCCGGACTGCAGCAGTCAATGAAGGCCGGCTCTTGTTAACGAGGGCCGGCCTTTTTATTGTCCGGCGCTCTTGATTTCTTCAATCACTTGCTGCTGGATGTCATGATCGAGTGCCATGGCGACATGGCCGATGCCGCTGACGGCAATGTTGGTGGCACCGGGCAGATGGGCCGAAGTTTGCGGCGATACGATGTTGTCATGATGCGACCAGATCGAGACAATCAGCGCCCGCGTGGCGTCGCTTTCGGTGGCCGCCAGTCGTTTCAGCCATTCGCTGCTGGTACCTTCCTCGGCGCGGCCGAGCCAGTTCATTTCACCGCAATTGATGCCGATGCCGAAGTTGGCAATCATGGTGCCGTGATGCGGCGTGCCGAGACTGACGACCTTGGCGATCCGGGCGCCGCCGTAGTCGCGCAGGTAAGCGCGTGCGGCCAGTCCGCCCATGCTGTGGGCAACGATCACGATCTGTTGCTGACCGCTTTCGCTGATCAGGCGTTCTACCGCCTGATGCACCAGTTCGCTGTAAGCATCAATGCTGCCCAGTACCGGTTCCATGTCGACGGCGTAGTGCGTGATGTGGGCTTGCTGCAGCGCCTTGCTCAACCAGTGCCAGTAGCCGCTGTTGCAGCCAAAACCATGGATCAGCAACACCGGCAGCGTGGTGGTGTCGGTAAAAATGCGTCGTTCGAAACGTTGGAAGGGCATACCCCAGGAGGAGCACACCATGGTGGCGCAAAACTCGCCGATGAACAGGCGGACGATTTGCGACCAGCTCAGTTCCGGCGTTGCCGACGATTTGCCGCGATAGGGCCACGTCAGAAAAAAGCTGTTGGCGGTGATCGCCGCGCGAAACAGCGCTACCAACAGCAGGCTGGCAAGTATTGCCAGCCACAAGGGGGCCGCCAGTACTTTCGCCAGAAACACGCAAAACAGGACGGCGACGCCAAGTTGTGTCAGGAGCAGGGTTCGTGCAATGCGAGCAATCATGCCGTGGCAACATCTTTCAAAGGTGGGCCTAGAGTGGCGGCGCATTCAACATGCCGGGATTCAGATCGGCAATGCGGGTGCCGGCCAGCCTGTCGTGCAGAAATTGTCGTTGCGGGTCGAGATACACCAAGGCCGCCCAGACAATCAGGTTTATTGCCGGCACGCCTATCAGCATCCAGCCTTTGGCACCCAGGGCCCACGCCACGGCGAGGCCGGGGAGGAACCACAGCCAGCACAGCAGGAAGCGCAGAATCGCGCGCCCGACACCGACCCGGCCGCCATCTTTACTGACCAGCTTGATGCGCCAGGTTTTCATTGCCAGTGTCTGGCCGCCATGACGCCAGAACCAGATGAAATACAGCGCCAGAATGGCAAACAGCCAACCTTCCAGCGCATGCCGCAAATACAGTGCATGGCGTTGCTGCAGCAGCGTGGAAAAAATCCAGGCAGAGATGAACAAGACGCCGAACAACAGCATGGATTCGTACAGCATGCTGCACAAACGACGTTTAAGAGAGGGAGCAGTCATGAGTTTCGATGCGGGTTTCAATGCGGATTCCAACACGATGGCTTGTCAAAGACGACATTAGACGGTTAATCCGGCGTAAATGCAAACATGCCATGCAGGCGCTGATACGCATGCATGGCATGTTGAACCGGTAATCGCGGCTTATTTGCTTTCTGGAGCAGGTGCTGCCACTGGCGTTGCGATGGCAGGAGTCGGGGCCGTTTGCACGCTCGCAGGTATCGGTGCTGCCAGCGATTGTTCCAGTGTTTCGGCCGGCAACTGGATTGGCGGCGGTGCCTTGTTCTGGGTTGCCGGCAATGCTGCTACATGCTTCGGCAGTTTGGCTTGCGACAGCTTCTTTTTTTGCTCGTCGGAAAGCTGTTGATATTCTTTCCACTGTGCTGACTTCTGGTCGGCATTCAGTTTGTTGGCGCGGGTGTAGTTTTCACGGACAGCGCGGCGTTGTACCGGCGTCAGTTTGACCCATTCACGCATGCGGTCTTGCACGCGCAGCTGTTCGGCCGGTGTCATGCGGGCATATCTGTTGCCAATGGCGAGCCATTTTTCCTTGCGCGCGTCTTCCATTTTGTCCCATTCGCCTGACAGCGGGGCAAGCGCCTGTTGCAGTGCCGGGCTGAGATCAGCCCAGTTGCGCCGGGCCTCTGGTTTTTTGGAGGTTTTCGTTGGCGTGCCGGTTGCCGCTTTGGCAGGGGCGGCGCCGGTGGCCGGGCCTTGTGCCACGGCCAGGCCGCTCAGCAGGCTTGCTGCGAGCAACGCAACACCCAGCAAGGCGGTCTTGCGTTTGGTAAAGATCGCAGAAGTCACCGGAAGCTTCATTCCTTATTCGCCTCGCTGTGCCAGATACGCATTGAAGCCATGATCCAGATAAGCCGACAATGGCAGCTCATCCGACAACACGCCGGCGTCAATTTCCGCCAGTTCGCTGATGCGTTGTTTGTGCTCGTGCTCGTAGATGCCGGCAAACAGCATGATGCCGGCAATCAACGGTACGGCTACACCCAGACGACCGAGCCACGACAGCGAAGCCGGCTGACGTGCGCCGCCATTGCCGGCGGCACCGGCGAAGGCAAATTGGGTGGCGACTGCGCGTGCCGGTGCTTTTTTGCGCGCCAGTGCAACACGGCGCGCGGCAGCCAGCCGCTCAGTGGTGGTTTCCGGCAGATTTTCCAGATTTGCATCGAGTGCGTGCCGCACACGATAAGCGAATTGCATTTCTTTATTGTTCATAAACTGATTCCTTTGGCTCTTAACGCCTGAGCCAGGGCGTGTGTTGCACGAGAGCAGTGGGTTTTGACGCTACCTTCGGAACACCCCATTGCTGATGCGGTTTCGGCGACATCCATGTCTTGCCAATAACGCATGAGGAAGGCTTCTCGTTGACGAGTCGGGAGTTTTTGTACTTCGGCGTCAATCAGGGCCAGCGTTTGATCGCGTTCTACCTTGTCGGCGCTGGACTCGGCGGCTTCCGAGCCTTCTTCGGCTTCGTAGCTTTCCAGCAAATCGAAGTCATCCTGACCTTCATTGTCGCGGCCCATGCTGGAAAACAGGCTGACCCAGGTGTTGCGGACTTTTTCCCGGCGGAAAAAATCATGAATGGTGTTTTGCAGGATGCGCTGAAACAGCAAGGGCAGTTCGTCGGCAGGCTTGTCGCCATATTTCTCGGCCAGCTTGATCATTGCATCCTGAACAATGTCGAGCGCTACTTCATCTTTGCGCACCGCATATACGGCCTGTTTGAAGGCCCTGCGTTCAACATTTTCAAGAAAATCGGAGAGTTCTTTATCAGTGGCCATGCCATGCGGCCTTTGTGGGTCTGCAGCCGGAGTTGATCAGTCAATTACATTTCCGATATGCCATCATGGATATCCGATTTGTAGCAGAGCGCATGCTAGCAAAAAAGCCACTGTCTGTGGTGGGGTTTGTCATCAAAGCGCTGCAAAGGCTTGATTTAAAGCACGCCTGAGTGAAATTCACTTGACCAAAATGATGCAACGCATTACCGTGTCATGCCGCTTCACGATCTTGAAGTGGCTCTATGGCTGTTGACGGTGCTATCCATAATATGGCGGCCGTCAGGGGCGCGCTTTAATTTAAAGCTGTTTGTTCTAACCCGCGCCAAAAGCGCGAGAAATTCGTAGCGTTGCTACTTGTACCAAGGCTGAACGAGTCGCGTTAAGCGGCATTTTGAACCTCACTACGGTTGAGGCGCAGAAATGGCGTGATCGCACAAAAAAGGAATGCCTGAGCAAGTTCTGATGCGCCAGATTTCGTCAGGGGAGAACATCCGATCAATCTCCAATGGACCTTGAAAGGAAGTAGTAATGAGTTCAGAACATATCACCGGTGCGGAGATACTCGTCCGTTGTCTGGCTGAAGAAGGTGTGGAACACGTGTTCGGTTACCCGGGTGGTGCCGTACTGTATATCTACGACGCAATCTTCAAGCAGGAAAAATTCCAACATATTCTGGTACGCCACGAACAGGCCGCGATTCATGCTGCGGATGCCTATTCGCGCAGCTCTGAAAAAGTCGGCGTGGCGCTGGTCACATCCGGCCCCGGCGTTACCAATGCGATTACCGGTCTGGCGACGGCCTACATGGATTCGATTCCGATGATCGTGATTTCGGGGCAGGTGCCATCGACCGCCATCGGTCAGGATGCCTTCCAGGAATGCGATACCGTCGGCATTACCCGTCCGTGCGTCAAGCACAACTTCCTGGTCAAGGATGTCAAGGATCTGGCGGCGACCATGAAGAAGGCATTCTATATCGCCACGACAGGTCGTCCGGGTCCGGTGCTGGTCGATATCCCTAAAGATATCTCGATGCACACCTGTGCCTACGAGTATCCGAAGACCGTCGAAATGCGTTCGTACAAGCCGGTCGACAAGGGCCACTCGGGACAGATTCGCAAGGCGCTGCAATTGTTGCTGACGGCTGAGCGGCCAATGATTTATACCGGCGGCGGCGTGATTCTGGCGAATGCATCGCCGGAACTCAACAAGCTGGTGGATCGTCTCGGTTTCCCTTGCACCAATACCCTGATGGGTCTTGGCGCCTACAAGTCATCGAGCGACAAGTTCGTCGGCATGCCGGGCATGCACGGTACCTACGAAGCCAACATGGCGATGCAGCACTCCGATGTGATGATTGCCATCGGCGCCCGTTTCGATGACCGTGTCATCGGAAATCCCAAGCATTTTGCCTCGAACGCCCGCAAGATCATTCATATCGACATCGATCCATCCTCGATTTCCAAACGGGTCAAGGTGGACATTCCGATCGTCGGCAACGTCAAGGATGTGCTGCAGGAATTGCTGGCACAACTGGATGCGGCTGAAACCAGGCCCAACGCTGCGGCGCTGGCCAACTGGTGGAAGCAGATCAACAAGTGGCGCGAACGCGACTGCCTGAAATTTGCCCTGTCGGATGATGTCATCAAGCCGCAAGCCGTGGTGCAGAAGGTGTGGGAAGTGACCAAGGGCGATGCCTTTATCACCTCCGACGTCGGTCAGCATCAGATGTGGGCTGCGCAATACTATGGTTTCGACAAGCCGCGCCGCTGGATCAATTCCGGTGGTCTGGGCACCATGGGTGTCGGTTTGCCGTACGCGATGGGCGTGCAAAAAGCCAATCCTGACGCCACCGTGGCCTGTATCACCGGCGAAGCGTCGATCCAGATGTGCATCCAGGAACTGGCGACCTGCAAACAGTATCACCTGACGCCGAAGATCATCTTGCTGAACAACCGCTTCCTGGGCATGGTCCGGCAGTGGCAGCAGATTGATTACGGTTCGCGCTATTCCGAGTCGTACATGGATTCGCTGCCGGATTTCACCAAGCTGGTCGAGTCGTTCGGCCACGTTGGCATGAAGATCGAAAAGCCGGGCGATGTCGATGGCGCGCTCAAGGAAGCATTCGGGATGAAAGATCGACTGGTCTTCATGAACTTCATTACGGATCAAACCGAAAATGTCTGGCCGATGGTCAAGGCAGGAAAAGGCTTGACTGAAATGCTCTTAGGTTCGGAGGATCTGTAATCATGCGTCATATTGTTTCTGTACTGCTGGAAAATGAAGCCGGCGCGCTGTCGCGCGTTGTGGGACTGTTCTCCGCGCGCGGCTATAACATCGAAACCCTTACCGTAGCTCCTACTGAAGACGCCACACTGTCACGCATGACCATCGTGACCAATGGCTCTGACGATGTGATTGAACAAATCACCAAACACTTGAACCGCCTGATCGAGGTGGTGAAGGTCGTCGATCTGACCGAGGGCGCGCATATCGAGCGCGAACTGATGCTGATCAAGGTGCGGGCGGTCGGCAAGGAACGTGAAGAAATGAAGCGCACCGCAGATATTTTCCGCGGCCGTATCATTGATGTCACAGAGAAGACTTACACCATCGAACTGACCGGCAACAAAGGCAAGCTGGATGCGTTTATCGACTCGATCGATCGCACGGCAATCCTGGAGACGGTGCGTACCGGTGGTTCAGGTATCGGACGCGGCGAACGCATCCTCAAAATTTGAGTATCAGCATTTACACCATATATTTTCAAAATTACTGAATAGGAAAAATCATGAAAGTTTTCTACGACAAAGACGCAGACCTGTCCCTGATCAAGAACAAGAACGTGACCATCATCGGTTACGGTTCGCAAGGCCACGCCCACGCCCAGAATCTGAAGGATTCCGGCTGCAAGGTAACAGTTGGTCTGCGCAAGGATGGCGCATCGTGGGACAAGGCCAAGAACGCCGGTCTGAACGTGGCTGAAGTCAACGACGCAGTCAAGAACGCCGATGTCATCATGATCTTGCTGCCAGATGAAAACATCGGTCAGGTCTATGCTGAAAACGTGGCGCCACACGCCAAGCAAGGCGCGACAGTCGCGTTTGCTCACGGCTTCAACATTCACTACGGTCAAGTCGTGCCACGCGCCGATCTGGACGTGATCATGATTGCCCCGAAGGCACCGGGCCACACCGTGCGCTCGACATACACCCAGGGTGGCGGCGTGCCGCATCTGATCGCTGTGTATCAAGACAAGTCCGGTACTGCCCGTGACGTCGCGCTGTCGTATGCCACTGCCAACGGCGGCGGCCGTGCCGGCATCATCGAAACCAACTTCCGCGAAGAAACAGAAACCGACTTGTTCGGCGAACAAGCCGTGCTGTGCGGCGGTACCGTTGAACTGATCAAGGCTGGTTTCGAAACGCTGGTGGAAGCTGGTTATGCGCCGGAAATGGCGTACTTCGAATGCTTGCACGAACTGAAACTGATCGTCGATCTGATCTATGAAGGCGGCATCGCCAACATGAACTACTCGATCTCGAAC
>NZ_LFLS01000001.1 GCF_001189915.1 Herbaspirillum autotrophicum | reverse complement strand
TTGTTCTATACCCATATCCACGGCACCATCGGCGTTTTGTCGATGAGCGCGGTCTTGATGTTGTATCTGCTGCGCATCAAAAACTGGCGCTGGCTGATCGCGGTGCCGGTCACGGTACTCGGCGGCATGGCGCTTAATTTGTGGTTCAAACATGTATTCGTGCGCGCCCGGCCGGTATTCGAACAACCGTTGCTGGTGATGGACAGCTTCAGCTTTCCGAGCGGCCATACCGTTGGCGCCACGGTGTTTTACAGCGTGCTGGCGGCCTGGCTGTGCAGCCGTCCGGCCAATCAGAGCGTGGGCCGGCGCGGTGCCATCATCGGCCTGGCTTTGCTGTTGACCGTCTTGACCGGCCTGACCCGGATTTATCTCGGCGTGCATTATTTCAGCGATGTCGTGGCCGGTATGCTGGAAGGCATTTGCTGGTTCCTGCTGACCGCGATTCTGGTCCTGCAATTGCCCGGCTCACGCACCGGCACCAGCACGGCCAAGCGATCCTGACATGCCACCTGACACGCCTGTGCCCGGCACCGATATTGTCGTCATCATCAACGCCAACGCCGGCGGTGGTCATGCCGAAGAAATCGCGCGCGACATCACGGCGCAATTTCTGGCGCTCGGCCAGCATGCCTGCGTCACGCTGGCACGCGATGGCAAGCATATGATCGCCACCGCCGAAGCTGCCGTGCGTGACGGCATTGCCAAGGTCGCAGTCGGTGGCGGCGACGGCAGTGTCAATGCCGTGGCCAGCGTGCTGGCAGGGACCACAACCGCATTCGGCGTATTGCCAATGGGTACCCTGAATCACTTTGCCAAGGATTTGCAAATACCGCTGGCGCTGGATCAGGCGATTCACACCATCGCCACCGGCCGAGCGCTGCTGGTCGACACCGGCGAGGTCAATGGTGTGTTGTTCGTCAATAATTCCAGCCTGGGTTTGTATCCGGATATCGTGCACGATCGCGAAAAACAGCAAAACCGGCTCGGCCGCGGCAAATGGCTGGCCTTTTGCTGGGCTGCCCTCGGTGCATTGCGGCGCTATCCCTTCCTTGACGTCAGACTGAGCATCGAGGATCAGGAACACCGGCGGCGCACGCCGTTTGTATTTATCGGCAACAATGAATATCTGATGGAAGGTTTCAACATCGGCACTCGCACCACGCTGACCTGTGGCAAGCTCAGCCTGTACGTTTGCCATCGCACCGGTCGCCTCGGCCTGCTGCGGCTGGCCATGCATGCCTTGTTCGGACGCCTGCATCAGGCCAGCGATTTCGACATGTTGACCGCCACCGAGATCAGTATCGAAACCCGTCATCGCAGTATCCGGGTTGCCACCGACGGCGAAGTCAATCTGATGCGCACGCCCTTGCACTATCGGATCCGGCCGGCGTCACTGAGCGTGCTGGTGCCAGCCGTCACTGCCGTGGCAGCCTGAGCGCAAGGAACCCGCCGGACCACACTTGATACAGGAGCCAGCCCGATTCATGCGCACCATCGTTCATTTGTCAGATCTGCATTTCGGCCGTGTCGATCAAGCCCTGCTGGCGCCGATCACGGCGCAGATCCACGCGCTGCAACCGGATCTGGTCGTGGTTTCCGGCGACCTCACGCAACGCGCCCGCAGTATTCAGTTTGAACAGGCAAAAGCCTTTCTGGACGGCTTGCCGCAACCGCAAATCGTGGTGCCCGGCAATCACGATATTCCGCTGCACAATGTCGCCGCCCGTTTTTTGCTGCCGCTGCGAGGCTATCGACGCTACATCTGCAACGATCTGCAACCGGCTTTCATTGATGATGAAATTGCGGTGGTGGGCGTCAATACCGCCCGTTCACTGACTTTCAAGGATGGCCGCATCAACGCTGCACAAATCGCGCTGGCAAGAAAGCAACTGGCGGCGGCCGGCGAGCATGTCACCAAGATCATCGTGACCCATCATCCGTTCGACTTGCCGGTGCTCAGGCGCAGCCGCGATCTGGTTGGCAGCGCCGCGCAGGCAATGCAGGGGTTTGCCGCCTGCGGCGCCGACCTGCTGCTGGCCGGTCACATCCACATCAGCTCGGCCGGCAATACCGCCGCGCGCTATCAGATCCCCGGTTATTCCGCGCTGGTGGTACAAGCCGGCACCGCGACCTCCACCCGCGCACGCGGCGAAAACAATTCCTTCAATGTGATCCGCATCGCGCCTGACCGGATTGCCATCGAGCGCATGGCATGGGAGCCGCAACCGGGTCAGTTTGTACTGCACACCCGGCAATGCTTTGCCCAGAACGACAATCAGTGGCAGGCCGACGACCGGTAGCCGTCTGCATCAGCCCAATTGCGGCACATGCCAGCCGGTACCGATCTCCAGCAACAAATCCGATTTGACGACGGCCGACTCGGGGCCGATGCCTACTCTCCCCAACAGGCCGACATCCGCCGTAATCCGAGTCGGCATCTCTTTCGCGACATCCTGAACCCGCAGCCCCGGCACCCCGGTCAACTCTGCCAGGCCGGGAATGCCCTGGAAGGTGTTGGCGTGGGAATTGCCCACCAGCGCCACCCACTTATGGCTGCCGTTGACCGTCTGATCGGCCGCAATCACTTTGCTGGCATAGTAATTCATCACTTTCTGGCGCACCGGACCTCCGGGCGGAATGTCATCGACGCCTTTCAAGTGATAGCTGGCGGCGCCATCGATTGCCTGGATCCGGATCTCATGCTGGCGCGCCACGCTCACCATGTTTTCAAAGGTATAGGGAGAATTGGCATTGGTAATTTGCTGCCGGTCCTGCACGCGCAGGTAATCCGTCAGTTCTTGCGGCATTTTTCCGCTGCGGTAATAGCTGTCCAGACCGGCCTGATGAAAATCCGTCAGCAAATGTTCCATATAGAGCGTGGCGACACCCTGCTCTTTGAATCTGCGCATATTGTCGATCAGGAATTTTTTGCTCGCCATGGAATCATGGCTCTCGCCAACCACCAATCCGCCTCCCTGTTTGTACACTTCGCAGATCAGTTTCTGCGGCGTGTTCACCACCGCAAGATCCGGCATCGCAGGGCGTGCAGGTAATTGCACCGAGGCGTAAAAAGTATTGCTCTGCCGGACCAGATTGTCCCGGTTTGCGTTGAATGCCTCATCTGCCTCTTCAAATGCGTAGTTGTAATCAAGCGCATGCAACTCTCCCTTGAAATTGACCGCATTCTCAAGTTGTGCGCGGTCCCCGGGTGGCACTTCGAAAGCACCGAATTGCGGATAATCGCGGCCGCACGGCGCCCGCTGCCGCGGAAACGAAGGTGGGCTGACCGGGTGCAGCAGAGGCGACGCCATGCGATCCGAATCGACGCTGGCTCTTCTGGCGGTGTAGCTGCCAGATCCGGAAAATCCGCTATCCGAACCGGGAATCTCGCTGGCGATCCGGGATGCCCCCTTGCCGCCGCCGGCCAATTGTGGCCGCATTGCGCTGAAACTGCCATCGTCGTTTTTGTGCAGATAGGGCGAGCGCGCATCGTATACCTGCTTGCCACGCTCCACCAGGCGGCTCTGTCCCGCGCCATCCCTCTGAATCCGATACAGTGCGCCGGCAATCGGCGCGTACGGCTCCTGATTGATCTGATACAGCACCGTTGCATCAAGTACAGCGGCGCTTGCGTGCGGGGTGCGATAGGCCGTGAGTTCATCGGCAGCAATGACCCGGAGACCCCGACCGGCATTGACGTTGGCACCTGCGTAACCAGGATCCGCAGGAATCGCAAAGACCGCGTTGTTCCCGGCTGCGGCCGGAGGAGCGACGTCATCCCGCAACATGGTTGCTGACAATCGCGGTTGGCCATTGCGCCCCGGTGTCTGACGGATCATCGATCTCAGGTAGCCGGTCGATACTTTCCTTGCGCGTTTGGGACGACTCGGCAGCATTTCGTTTTCCGGGCCTTGCGCGGTTGTTGCCGCCGGCAATTTCTCGCCCGTGCCGGATGCTGACAGCGGCGCATGCGTAGCACCGGCAACAAGCCCGAGCCGGGCGCCGGATGCCAGATCGGTCGCATCGTCGGCAGACGGTGGTGTGGCCTTGAGCATGTTGCTGACATTTTGCACCATGCCTGCGGCGAACTGCATGCAGAACCCGCCATTCCCGGCGACCAGTTGTCCCAACCCCGACAGCATAGAACCGATGCTGACCGCCAATTGCTTGTCTTCCGGGGACAACTCTGTGACGGTGGCAATTTGTCCGGCCATATCGCCGAACGGATCCCGCAACGATGACGCCAGATTGTCCAGGAAATCGGTCGCACGCTGGTCCGAGTAATCGGTAACAATCGGCAATTGCCAGGGCAGGCGAACCACTGACACCGTGTCGTCGCCGGCAGAATCCTGCCTCTGATCGGATCCGGATTCCGGCGCCGGTTCTGTGTCGGTGGTGCGGCGCGTTCTGTTCAACACCAGCTGACTTTGCGCCCCACCGAATTGCGGCATGCCATGGCGGCCATCGCTGCGGTACCCGATATCACTGCCCTCCGCCTGCGCGCCGGAATCGGTCCGCAATCTCAGCGTAACGGTGGTTTGCCGCGTGGCGCAATGCCCGGATTGGCAGTCACCGCCATTGCCGGCATGCGCTGTCTGGCCTGGCGGCGACGCCAGACCAGTCAACGATGGCTGATTGGATGACTCCATTGGCTGCACATTCAGATTCTGCGTCGTTGTCATTACTGATGCAGGCCGTGCGCGGTGCATTGATCACTGCCGCCGGATGCGGTCGGCAGCGGAAAGTCAGCAATGACACCGTAGCAGCCAATAGAAGTTGAAGAGCGGTTGATTCTAGGAGCAAAGTTTCTTTTTGGCAATTATTTATATTTTCACAATTAACTGATTATCTTGATCGATGTCCATGCCGTCGAACGCAGACTTCCTGCAAGACCTGCCAGCATCGCCGGCGCGCTGCCTGGCATTCCAAAAAGCAATACGTTTGCCTGAATCCGATCAAAATCCGCTGCCCTGATTGTTTTGCATGCATCGCCGGCGCTGATTTTTCATTTCATGTATTATTATAAGTTACTTGAAATGAAAAACCGATAATCAATACCCGGAGTAACAAAATGACAACTCAAGCCACCTGCGATTTTGATGTAATCGTCATCGGCGGCAGCTATGCCGGCCTGTCCGCTGCCTTGCAACTGGCGCGGACGCGGCGTCGGATTTTGATGATCGATGGCGGTGTGCGGCGCAATCGGTTTGCGGCCACTTCACATGGTTTCCTGGGGCAAGACGGACGTGCTCCGGATGCCATTGCTGCCGACGGCCGCCGGCAATTGCAAGCCTACCCCAACGTACAATGGCTCGATGACACCGCCGCCAACGCGGTCAAAAGCGACACCGCGTTTGCCGTATCTACCGCCGGCGGCCACACCGTGCATGGCGCGCGACTGGTGCTGGCGACCGGTGTCGTCGATGAATTGCCGGCCATTGATGGCCTGGCCGAGCGCTGGGGACAAAGCGTGTTCCACTGTCCCTATTGTCACGGCTATGAACTGAATGCCGGCCAGATCGGCGTGCTGGCGACTGGTCCGATGTCCCTGCATCACGCGACCTTGCTGCCGGACTGGGGTCAGGTGACTTTGTTCACCAATGGTGCGCTGGTGCTTGATGAGACACAGCATGCCGATTTGCGCAAACGCGGCGTGCACATCGAAATCACCCCGGTGGCGCGCATCAGCAACACCGCCACGGTGGAATTGCAGGATGGCCGGAGATTGACTATGGCCGGCCTGTTCACACTCAGCCGCACGCATATGGCAAGCCCGCTGGCGCAGCAACTGGGATGTGATTTCGAGGAAGGCCCGCTGGGCGCATTCATCAAGACCGAAATGACCAAAGAAACCAGCGTCAGCGGCGTATTTGCCTGTGGCGATGCGGCGCGCATGGCCGGCAGTGTCGCGCTGGCGGTCGGTGATGGTGCAATGGCCGGGGTCGGCGCGCATCAATCGCTGCTGTTCCGCTGACTTTCCGTTCCTCTCCCGCACGCCACGCCAGAAGTAAAAAAGCCCTGTCCGAGACAGGGCTTGATCAGCGCTCAAACATGCATCAATACATCAGGCATTCTTCCATTGCGCCGCGCGTTTTTGCAGGAAAGCATTGACGCCTTCTTTCTGGTCTTCGGTTTCGAACAAGCCCATGAACAGATCGCGTTCTACCGGCAGATTCAGCGCCAGCGGGTTGTTGCGCGCGCCCTGAATCAGTTTCTTGCTGGCCGTCACGCTCGACGGGCTTTGCTTGTCGACTTGCTGCGCCAGTTCCAGCGCCCGTTGCTTGGCCTGGCCCTTGGCCACTACTTCTTCCACCAGACCGATACGCAGCGCCGTTTCGGCAGTCACACGTTCGCCGCACAGAATCATGCGCTTGGCCCAGCCCTCGCCCACCAGCCATGGCAACAATTGCGTGCCGCCAGCGCATGGCAACAAACCGACCGCCGCTTCCGGCAAGGCCATTTGCGCCTGCTCTTCGGCAATCCGTATATCACACGCCAGCGCACACTCAAGGCCACCGCCCATGGCGTAGCCATTGACTGCCGCAATCGACACACCGCGGAACTGGCTCAGCGTTTCAAACGCTTCGCCGAAGCGGCGCGCCATATCCAGTGCCACGGCTTTGTCGCCATCGGCAAAGGCTTTCAGATCGGCGCCGGCGGAAAAGAATTTCTCGCCCTCGCCGGTCACCACCAGACTATAGATTTCGCGATTGGTATTCAACTCCCTCACCAGCCGCGCCAGATCAGCCAGTGCGGCGCTGGTCCAGGTATTGGCCGGCGGGTTGGACAAGGTCAGTATCGCGGTGTGACCGCTGATTTCCAGCTTCAGATTGGTATAGGTGCTCATCGGATGTCCTCGTTCGATTCGTTGCTCAATAAGTGACGGGCAATGATGACCCGCATGATTTCGTTGGTGCCTTCCAGAATCTGATGCACGCGTACATCGCGGAAATAACGCTCCAGCGGATATTCGCGGATGTAGCCGTAGCCGCCATGAATTTGCAGCGCTTCATTGCAGATCTTGAACCCGAGATCAGTCGCCAGGCGCTTGGCCATGGCGCAATAGGTGGTAGCGTTGGGGGAACCGGCGTCGAGCTTGCAGGCTGCCAGACGCACCATTTGCCGCGCCGCGACCAGTTCGGTCTGCATGTCGGCCAGCTTGAATTGCAGGGCCTGAAAATCGGCCAGCGGCCGGTTGAACTGGCGCCGTTCTTTCATATAGGCATGCGCGGCATTGAGCGCCGCTTGCGCCGCACCGACGGAACAGGTGGCGATATTGATACGGCCGCCGTCGAGTCCCTTCATGGCAAACTTGAAGCCCTCCCCCTCCTGCCCCAACAAATGATCGGCCGGCACGCGCACGTTGTCGAAACTGATGGTGCGGGTGGGCTGGCTGTTCCAGCCCATTTTGACTTCCTTCTTGCCATAGCTGATGCCGGCAGTATCAGCCGGCACCACCAGTGCGGAAATTCCCTTGGGACCTTCGCCGCCGGTACGCGCCATCAACACCAGCACGTCGGTGGCGCCGGCGCCCGAGATGAATGCCTTGGAACCATTGATTACATAATGACCATCGACCAGTTTGGCCGTGGTTTTGAGAGAACCTGCATCGGAACCGGCACCCGGTTCGGTCAGGCAATAAGAGCCGATCTTGCGGCCGCTGGCCAGTGCTTCACACCAGACCGCCTTGACCGCCGGTGTCGCCCACGACGCCACCATCCAGCTCACCATATTGTGAATGGTCAGAAATGCGGCCGTTGACGGACAGGCGCTGGCCAGTTCTTCGAATACCACGGTGGCATCCAGTCGCGACAGGCTCAGACCACCGTCTGCCTCGGGCGTATACAAGCCGCAAAAACCGAGTTCGCCAGCCTTGGCAATGACATCCACCGGGAAGTGCGCCTCTTCATCCCATTTGGCCGCATGCGGTGCCATCTCGCCGGCGGCAAATTCGCGCGCGCTGCGCTGAAACGCCAGTTGGTCTTCGTTCAGTTCAAAATCCATGCTTGTCTCCGTCAAGGCTTCTGTTTAATCATCATTTACTTGTTGTTGCCTGCAGACTACTGCAAAAACTGCAGCGCCGCTGTCGCCGGCGCGACATTGCCACCTCCGGCCTGGCCAGCTTGTGCCGCTGCGGACCGCAATGACTGCCGGTGCTGCCCGCGTTACATTTTGTCGCTGCCGCTCAGAATCTTGCGGGCCACTTCCTGCTCCGACAAATCGCGGTCGGGCTGATTGACGAAAATCATCACACCGAGAATCGCCATGTAAAAACGAAATGCCGCTTGCTGCCCATTCCATTGCGGCGATTGCCACATGACGAACCATTCGCCGCCAATCACCATGAACCCCAAAAACCAGACCATGAACCCGACGCCGCACCCCGTCAGTACCCGGATCTTGGCGGCATCAAAGCCGGTGCCGCTGGCATGCCGGGCTTGCCACAAGGTCCACGCGCCCGCCAGCAGCAATACAAAGGTCAGCACCTCGCCGCCGATAATCATCCAATACGCCGCATGCCACAGCCATTCGTCGCTGATTGCCCGATAACGCAAGGCGTTGCCGGGAAAGGTGGTGTCCATGGCCAGCACATGCTGCACGAAGGCCAGATTGGAACCGTAATCGGTCAGGTTGTTGAAACTGACCAGAAAGGCGAAGGCGGCAAGCGCCAGGCACAAGGCAATTTTTATCAGGCGTAAGGACATTGATCACTCCATCGGCAGCGTGACGCAACACCCGCAAGTGCAGCGTCAATCCGGGGCAATGCACTGCACTGGCAGTGCATCATTGACAATAAATTGCCAATGGTACAACAAACAGTTCCAGACATTTCCCGATGGCAATCAATTTTTTTATGCCGCTGCCTCCAGCCCGTTGTGGTCCGTCGCGCGAAAGCGCCGGAGCAAGTCCTGCTGTGCCGTTTGCATCTCCAGTACCGCCTTGTCCTTGACGTGACCGAAGCCGCGCACCCGGTCCGGCAACTGCGCAATCTCGATCGCCAGCGCCAGATTGCCGGCGCGCAATTGCGGCAACAAGGCCAACACCGTATTCCGGTATTCGAGCGCCAGACGGCGCTCCATTTGCCGTTCTTCGGTATAGCCAAAAATATCCAGCTTGCTGCCACGCAGGAACCTGAGCTTGGCCAGCACCCGGAATACCGGCATGATCCATGCGCCGTACTGAGTCTTGAGCAAGCGCCCCTGCGCATCCTTTTTGGCCAGCAGCGGCGGTGCCAGATTGAAACTGAGCTTGTAGTCACCTTCGAATTGCTGTTGCAGATGCTGCGTGAAACTGCCATCAGTATAGAGACGAGCGACTTCATACTCGTCCTTGTACGCCATCAGTTTCGACAGATTGCGCGCCACGGCCAGACTCAGTTTGTCGCCTTGCCCCAACACCGCTTCCGCCTGCCGCACCTGCTGTACTACCGCCGCAAAACCGGCGGCATACCGTTCATCCTGATAGCCGGTCAGGAACGCGACGCGCCGGGTCAGCAACTTGTCCAGTGTTTCCGGCATGCGTAACACCACCGGCTGCGCCGGCACTGCAATACGCTCCACCCGAGCCAGATCGACTGCCGCACGCCGGCCCCACAAGAAACTCTTTTTGTTTGACTCTACGGCGACTCCGTTCATTTCGATGGCACGCAGCAACGCGGCTTCGGTCAGCGGCAATTCACCGCGCTGCCACGCATAGCCGAGCATGAACAGATTGGTGGCAATCGAATCGCCCATCAAGGCCGTCGCCAGCCGGGAGGCATCGATGAAGTCAGCCGACTGCCCGACCGATTCTTCGATCAGCGCGCGGACTTCAGCGAACGGAAATTCCCAGTCCGGATTCTTGGCGAACTGGCCCGGCGGTTGCTGATGCGTGTTCACCACCGCCCGCGTACGGCCCGGACGCATCTTGGAAATGGCGTCATGCGAACCGGCCGTGAGCATGTCGCAGCCAAGGATCAGATCGGCTTCGCCGGTGGCGATGCGCTGCGCCCGGATCGCTTGCGGCGTCTGCGCAATGCGTACATGCGAAGTGACCGAGCCATTCTTTTGCGACATCCCGGTCATGTCCAGCACCGATGCGCCCTTGCCTTCCAGATGCGCGGCCATGCCCATCAAGGCGCCGATGGTAATGACGCCGGTGCCGCCGATACCGTTGATCAGAATATTGAACGGCGTATCGCAACCGGGAATCACCGGCTCCGGCAATGCGCCGAAATCATCCACGCTGTCCTTGCTGGTGACGCCGGTCTTCGATTTCTTCAGCTTGCCGCCGGTGACGGTGACAAAGCTTGGGCAAAAACCTTTGACGCAGGAATAATCCTTGTTGCAGGACGATTGATCAATCGCGCGCTTGCGGCCGAATTCGGTTTCCAGCGGCAAGATTGAGGTGCAGTTGGATTGCACGCCGCAATCGCCGCAGCCTTCGCATACCGCTTCATTGATGAACAAGCGCTGATCGGGGTCGGGATATTCGCCTTTTTTGCGACGCCGGCGTTTTTCCGCCGCGCAGGTCTGGTCGTAAATGATGACGCTGACACCGCTCACTTCCCGCAACTCGCGCTGTATCGCATCCATGTCCTTGCGATCATGCACGGTCACCAGCGCCGGCAAATTGCTGCGATCGCTGTAGCGCGTGATGTCTTCACTGACCAGCGCGATGCGGGTGATGCCCTCAGCCGCCATTTGCTGTGCAATCATCGGCACCGAGGTGGTGCCATCGACGGGCTGGCCGCCGGTCATGGCAACCGCGTCGTTGTAGAGGATCTTGTAGGTCATGTTGACCTTGGCCGCCACGGCGGCGCGAATCGCCAGATAGCCGGAATGGAAATACGTGCCATCGCCGAGATTGGCAAACACGTGCGGAATCCTGGAAAACGGTGCCTGGCCGATCCACGGCGCACCCTCACCGCCCATATGGGTAGTCAGCTTGTTGAATTCAGGATAAATCGCGGTCGCCATGACGTGGCAACCGATACCGGCCAGCGCGAAGCTGCCTTCCGGCACCTTGGTCGAGGTATTGTGCGGACAACCGGAGCAGTAATACGCCGGCCGCGGCGGCGTGTTGACGGCCTTGGTCAGTACCGCATCCTTGGCATCGAGAAACGCCAGCCGCGCCTTGATCAGGTCACTGGTATGGAAACGCGCGATACGCGCCGCAATCACGCGCGCAATCTGCGCTACCGAAAAATCGGCCTTGGAGGTCAGCAGCCATTCGCCGCGCGGCGCGACCCACTCGCCCTTTTCATCGAACTTGCCGATCACGCGCGGCCGTACATCGTCGCGCCAGTTGTACAACTGTTCTTTCAGCTGATACTCCACCATCTGGCGCTTTTCTTCCACCACCAGAATTTCATCGAGTCCCTGTGCAAACTCGCGCACGCCTTCCGGTTCCAGCGGCCATGGCATGGCTACCTTGAACAGGCGCAAGCCGATGTCGGCGGCAAAGCTTTCATCAATGCCAAGTTCGCTCAAGGCTTCCAGCACATCAAGATACGACTTGCCGGAGGCAATGATGCCGAGCCGCGCCTTCGGGCTGTCGATCATCACCCGGTTCAGCTTGTTGGCGCGGGCATACGCCAGCGCCGCATAGATCTTGTAATCCTGCATCAGCGCTTCTTGCTTGCGCGCCTGCACGCCCAGCGTATCAGTCGACAAGCGGGCATTGAGGCCACCTTCCGGCATCACGAAATCGGGCGGATATTTGATCTCGACGCGGAACGGATCGGCATCTACCGAGGCGCTCGATTCGACCGTATCGGCCAAGGCCTTGAAGCCGACGGTACAGCCGGAAAAGCGCGACATGGCCCAGCCATGCAGACCGAGATCGAGATACTCCTGCACATTGCAGGGATACAACATCGGAATCATCGAAGCCGAAAAAATATGATCGGACTGATGCGGCAAGGTAGATGAATAGGCGCCGTGGTCATCGCCGGCGACCAGCAATACGCCGCCCTTGGCTGAGGTGCCGGCATGGTTCATGTGCTTGAGCACATCGCCGCAGCGGTCCACGCCGGGGCCCTTGCCGTACCACATGGCGAATACGCCATCGTATTTGGCCGGACCGATCAGATCAACCTGCTGGGTGCCCCAGACCGCGGTTGCTGCCATGTCCTCATTGGTACCCGGCTGAAACTTGACCTGGTGCGCATCCAGATGCTTTTGTGCCTTCCACAACGCTTCATCCAGTCCGCCGAGCGGCGAGCCGCGATAGCCGGAAATGAAACCGGCGGTATTCAGGCCGGCCTGGCGGTCGCGAATCTGTTGCAGCAGGGGAAGACGAACCAGCGCCTGTATGCCGGACAGAAAAATCAGGCCGGAAGTCGCGGTGTATTTATCGTCAAGACTGACGTTGGCCAGTGAAGCCGGCGCAATGGAGGGAGCGTGATACCGGGTATACGACTGAGTGGCTGGCTGACGGTCTGCCGATCCTGCAGGATCAGGCATGCCGACAGACTCGGCTGCCGAACGAACTTCCATGGTAAG
The DNA here is from genome assembly GCF_001189915.1 of Herbaspirillum autotrophicum. GTDB lineage: Bacteria > Pseudomonadota > Gammaproteobacteria > Burkholderiales > Burkholderiaceae_D > Herbaspirillum > Herbaspirillum autotrophicum. Next base: position 332,613 of record NZ_LFLS01000001.1, on the reverse strand, counting down.
TCTCCAAAATCGTTATTCAGATATCCACTGTCATTACTGCGCCGGGTACGGTGCATCACTGCCAGAGGAGTCGCCGCGGTAGCGGCATTGGAGTTCGCCTTGAAAGCAGAACTACAATGACCGCAGTCTATAGCGAGTGTTGTCATTGCGGGAAATACGGATTCAACATGGGGGCATAAGTTTTAAATATACCCCGACAAAACGATGTGGTGATGCACGTCAGTCATCTGGCGGTTGTCTCCCGGCACGCTCTCCTGCGCCCCTGCCGGGATTGCCGGCAACGGATCAGGAAAGCGTACGGGAATGGGCTGGATAAGCAACAACAAGCGCAGACAACAAACAACAACCGGTCCGATGTCCCCGGTTACGGTGCGAATCACCACCATGGTAATGGTGTGATCCGCCCCGGGGATACCTGCGGGCAACAAGCGCCCGCAGCATCAGAAATTGAGCGACTGATTCTCCGGAATCGTGATCCGGATAGCGGTTGATGACGACACGTCCGATAAGACGCTTGACCATCAACAGCACGACCGTGGTAGCGGCCCTGGCACTTCTTGGTTCAGCCGAGAACTGAAATGAAGTCTAGCGCCGGCGGGCACGATCGAGGAAATACCGATTGGGGATGGGGGTATAAGATAAAACTATACCCACCTTGAGAGCAGGAGGGTTTTACTGCAATGAAGGTGCGGCGCGGAAACCTTGCGACAACGCCGCCGCTATTCGCTCATCTGTTGCTGCGCCACCGAACGCAATTGAAAGCGGCCATCGTTGTTGAACAGCCAGGTCTCGGATACTTCGACCTTGCCGTTGCGCAGCAGCGCCGGTGGCGGTTTCGGGAATGGTGCGGTACTGCGCAGCGTAGCCAGCGCCGTGGTTTCGCTGGCCTTGTCGCGATTGGTGCGCACCACGTCGCTGCGCAACAGACTGCCATCGCTGCTGACCGTGAAGCGGATCACGATCACCGACCGCAGCAATGCCTGAGGCCGGTCGACATGGACCTTGGTGGAGTTGACGCGTGAAATGCGTTGCGCCAGATCAGTCTTGTATTCGTCCAGCGTGGTCGCGGTCGAGGTGCCGTCTTCGGTAGTCTTGACCTGATCGACAATCGCCTTGACGGTTTCCGCCGTCGTGGTTTTCGGGTCGCCGCCACCGGAACAGCCGGCCACCATCGTCACCAGCAGGCACGCCAGCGGCAATGCCAGGTGGCGGGTAACGGAGGTTGACGGCAGCACCACGATGTCTGAAGAATTTCTCATGCAAATGATCATGACACGAAGTCACGACAGGCGTGCAAATGATATGCCATTAAACCACACTCGCCGCTGACGTGAACTGTCACTCCTGCGCCCACGGATTTCCCGTTACCAGCCACCGCCGAGCGCCCGGAATGTCGCCACCACTGCACGCGCGCTGCCGGTTTGTGCGCGCACCAGCTGATCCCGCGCGGTCAGCAATTCACGGTCTTGCTCCAGCACTTCCATCAGACTGGTGGCGCCCCCTTTATATGCTTCCTCCGATGAATCGCGCGCGCGGGCGCTGGCATCGACTTCGCGCAGCAATTCGCGCCGTTCGGCTTCCTGCGTGGCTTGCATGAGCAAGGCATTTTCCACATCCTCGGCCGCACGCAACATCGATTGCCGGTAACGCGCCAGCGCCTCGGCATTGACGCCTTTGGCGCGCGCCACTTCAGCATCGACCCGGCCGAAATCAAACAAGCGCCAGCGCACACCAAGTAATGCCAGCGGCTGAAAGTTGGCCGCATCCGGCGTGGCGTTGTGCAGACTTTCAAAACCGAGCAATGCCGATAACGAAAACTGCGGGTAATACTCTGCCACGGCACTGCCGATACGCGCGCTGGATGCCGCCAGCCGTCGTTCGGCAGCAATCACGTCGGGGCGCCGGCGCAACAGGTCGCGCGGCGTCAGCGTTGTCGCCAGGGCAGGAATGTTCACCTCGCTTGCGGTGGCCGCCAGTTGTGTCGCATAGGTCCCGGGCTGCACCCCCATCAGCACATCCAGCCGATTGAGTTGAATATCACGCTCCGCCTGCAGCGGCGGCAGCGTGGCGCTGATCTGCGCCACCCGGGCTTGCGCCTGGGCCTGTTCACGCTGCGTCGACATGCCTTCGTGCAAACGCAGCGCCACCAATCTCAGCAAGTCGCTGTCCGCGTTCAGTTGCGCGGTCGCCAGCGCCATCCGGTGTTGCGCACCGCGCACCCGCAAATAAGCGTCGGCAGCTTCCGCCGCTACCGACACCCGCACGCCCATATGGTCCGCCTCTGCCGCTTGCGCTTCGGCGATATCCGCCTCGGCACCGCGCCGCACACCGCCGGCCAGGTCAAGCTCCCAACTGGCACCGACGCCGGCGCTGTAAAGCGTGGCATTGCGCTGATAACCGGGTTGATGACTGGCCAGCTCACCGATGGGACTTTCCAGCGATTGGCGTTGCCCCGCCACTTGCGCATTGGCACTGCCCACCGGCAACAACGCTGCCGACGACAAGCGCGCCACGGCACGCGCTTGTTCAACCCGCGCCTGAGCCGCCGCCAGATCGAGATTTTGACTCAGCACGCGGGTGATGATGGCGCTCAGTTGCGGGTCATTGAATCGGGTCCACCAGACATCCAGCGCCAGCGGTGTTGTGTCGGTTGTTGGTGCGGCATGCACGAAGGCCGGCGACAAATCCGATGGCGGCAACACGTAGTCCGGCCCCACCGCACAGGCAGTCAACGCCAGTGACAGTGCTGCCGCCAGCCATGGCCGAGGTCGTTGCCAGCGCACCAACGCCATGCCTGAAGCCGCCTGCGGACTGCGTTTGCGCGCCACAGGCGCCGATTTCCCTTGCTGCCGGATGGCCATGTTTGCTTCCTTTTTGTTGCGTTCTTAAAAAATCGGATTTAGTTACTTGCATTACGATAGCTTCGAATGTAAAGTAACTTCCATTATGAAAGCAAGGTATTTTTTGCAAGCGATCATCCGTGTTTCCCCGCGGCAATCCGGATCAGCACATTGCCGCAGCCATTCCGATTCCCCTCACCGAGCAGTGCAACGCCATCAGGAGCAATAGTCATGAGCAACACCACCATCCCCACCGGCCAGCCGCCGATTCGCAAGAAAATCAGCGGCCGTACCCGGGTCTTGATTTGCGTGGTGCTGGCCGCCATCATCGGCGCCGCTTATGGCTGGCACTGGTGGCATACCGCACGCTTTATCGAAAACACGGAAGACGCCTATGTCGGCGGCGATATCACCGTGATCAGCCCCAAAGTCCCGGGCTACATTGTGTCTGCGGCGGTCAGCGACAATCAGGTGGTGCATGCCGGCGATTTGCTGGTCAAGCTGGATGACCGTGATTACCGCGCGGCGCTGGACAAGGCCGACGCATCGGTAGCGGCACAACAAGCCTTGCTGGCCAATCTGGATGCCACGCGCAGCTTGCAGCAAGCGGTGATCAGCCAGACCAGAGCCGGCGTACTGGCCAGTGCCGCCGAAACCACGCGGGCGCGCGACGATGAACAGCGCTATCAGAATCTGTCGGCGAAGTCGGCGGTGTCCGTACAAAGCGCCCAGCGCGCCGATGCCGATTACCGGCAGGCTCAAGCCAACGGCCAGAAAGCCCAAGCCGTGCAACTGGCGGCGGAACGGGAGCTGGATGTCATCGCCAGCCGTCGCCAGCAAGCTGTTGCCGCACTGGCGCAGGCCGTCGCCGAACGCGATCTGGCCCGTCTCAATCTGAGCTATACCGAATTGCGGGCGCCGATTGACGGCACCATCGGCAACCGTCGCGCGCGCAATGGCGCCTATGCTGCTGCCGGCAGTCACATGATGTCGCTGGTGCCGGCACGCGGCTTGTGGGTCGATGCCAACTTCAAGGAAAGCCAGCTGGCGCGGCTGCGTCCCGGCCAGGCCGCCACAATTGAAGCCGATGTCTTGCCCGGCCATCAGTTCCACGGTCATATCGCCAGTGTGGCGCCAGCTACCGGTGCGCAGTTCAGCGTCTTGCCGCCGGAAAACGCTACCGGCAATTTCACCCGCATTGTGCAACGGGTGCCAGTGCGCATCGTGCTGGATGAAGCCGACAGTGTATTGGGCACCTTGCGTCCGGGTTTGTCGGTGATTGCCGAAGTCGATGCGCGCAGCAGCCAGCGTAGTGCCCCGGATAACGCCCGGAGCCAGCAACCATGACTGCCAGCGCCGGATTGCGGGCGCCGCTGCAACTGATGCAGCCGGCAGACATGAGCATGACCGCCAAAGTCCTGGCGTTTTCCGCCATGTGTGTCGGCATGTTCATTGCCTTGATCGACATTCAGATCGTCTCGGCCTCATTGCGTGAAATCGGCGGCGGCCTGTCGGCGGGTGTCGATGAAACGGTCTGGGTGCAGACCAGTTATCTGATTGCGGAAATCATCGTTATCCCACTGTCCGGCTGGATGTCGCGCGTGATGTCGACGCGCTGGCTGTTCAGCATCTCGGCGGCCGGCTTCACCATCGCCAGCCTGTTGTGCGGCATCGCCTGGAATATCCAGAGCATGATCGTGTTCCGTGCGCTGCAAGGTTTCCTCGGCGGCTCGATGATTCCGCTGGTATTCACCACCGCCTTTGCCTTCTTTGCCGGCCCGCAGCGCGTGATCGCGGCGGCTACCATCGGCGCCATTGCCTCGCTGGCCCCGACCCTCGGGCCGTCAGTCGGCGGCTGGATTACCGACAACTATTCCTGGCACTGGCTGTTTTTCGTCAATCTGGTCCCCGGCATTTTCGTTACCGTCGCGGTGCCGTTGCTGGTGAAAATCGACCGCGCCGACTGGTCGCTGCTGCGCAACGCCGACTACCTCGGCATGCTGCTGATGGCCTTGTTTCTCGGCTGCCTGGAATACACGCTGGAAGAAGGCCCGCGCTTGGACTGGATGGGCGATCCGACGATTGTCACCACCACCTGGATTGCCGCCGTCAGCAGCGTGTTGTTCATCTGGCGCAGCCTCAGCTATCCGTTTCCGGTGGTCGATTTGCGTGCGCTGAAAGACCGCAATTTCGCACTCGGCTGCTTCTTTTCCTTCATCACCGGAGTCGGCATTTTCGCCACGATTTATCTGACGCCGGTATTTCTCGGCCGGGTACGCGGCTACAGCGCGCTGCAAATCGGCATGGCGGTGTTCTCGACCGGCGTGTTCCAGATCTTGTCGATACCGATCTACGCCTTTTTTGCCAACCGCGTCGATCTGCGCTGGCTGATGATGTTCGGACTGGCTTGCTTTGCCTTGTCGATGTGGCAGTTCGCACCGATCACGCATGACTGGAGCGGTGCCGAACTGATGTTGCCGCAGGCATTGCGCGGCATGGGCCAGCAATTCGCGGTGCCGCCGATTGTCACGCTGACCCTGGGCGGACTGGCGATGGAACGGTTGCGGCTGGCCTCCGGCCTGTTCAATCTGATGCGCAATCTGGGCGGCGCCATCGGCATTGCGGTATGCGCCACCATCCTCAATGACCGCACCAACCTGCACTTTTTCCGGCTGGCCGAACACCTGACCGCCAGCAACGAGGCCACCATCAGCCTGCTGCAAGGTGTCGGCGCCAATCTGGCCGGCGTCGGCAATGATCAGTTGCTGAGCGACACCGGCGCCCTGCGCCAGCTATGGAACCTGACCTATCGGGAAGCACTGACCCTGACCTTCGCCGACACCTTTCTCGCCATCATGGTGTGCTTCATCGTGACCACCGCCATGGTGCCGCTGATGCGCAAAGTCAAACCGCCCAAAATGCCTTCTCCCGATGCCCACTAGTCCATTAGTCCATTCAGCGGGCATGCAAACTCACCTCAACATCAAAGGAAATCCATCATGAAGATCAATGACTCCGTCGCTTTCGTTACCGGTGCCAATCGCGGCCTCGGCCTGGCACTGGTGCATGAATTGCTGGCCCGCGGCGCCAGCAAGGTGTATGCCGGTGTGCGCGACCCGGACAGCATCAAGCTGCCGCGGGTGGTGGCCGTCAAACTCGACGTCACCGATGCCGCTCAGGTCGCGGCGGCGGCGGCTCAATGCGGCGATGTCTCGCTGCTGATCAACAACGCCGGGATTGCCCGCCTCACCAGCTATCTGGATCCGGCTGCCATCGACGTAGCGCGCGAAATCATGGATACCAACTACCTCGGCGTCATCCGCATGAGCCAGGCCTTCACGCCGATTCTCCAACGCAACGGCGGCGGTGCCATCGTCAACGTATTGTCGGTCGGCAGTTGGGTCAATTCGCCGGAACTGTCGCTGTATGCGGCATCCAAATCCGCCGCATGGGGTTTCACCAATGGTTTGCGCACGGCCCTGCGCGAACAGGGCACGCAAGTGCTGGGCTTGCATGTCCGCTTCATGGAAACCGATATGACCGATGGTTTCGAAGCACCCAAGGTGCAACCGCAAGATGTCGCCATACAAACGCTGGCCGGCGTCGAAGACGGTCTGGATGAAGTGCTGGCCGACGACATTACCCGCATTGTCAAACAGGGTCTGGCGACCGGCATTTACCTGTCGCCGCTGCAACGCTGACCCACTTGCCATGGCCGCCGTTGTAATACTGGTAACGGCGGCAACGGCAACCATGACAGACCGCAACTGCATCAGGAGCCCGCCATGCAACGTAAACATTTCGGCAACATGCAATGCCCCATCGCGCGCAGCCTGGAGCGCGTCGGCGAATGGTGGAGCATTCTGATTTTGCGCGATGCCTTTTACGGTCTGAGTCGTTTTGATGAATTTCAAAAGAGTCTGGATATCGCCCCCAACATACTGACGCGCCGATTGCAGACGCTGGTCGCCGAAGGCATGCTGGAACGCCAACTGTATTGCAGCAAACCGCCGCGTTACGCCTATGTGCTGACGCCGCGTGCCCGTGATTTTCGCCCGGTATTGCTGACGCTGATGGCATGGGGCAACCAGCACTTCGCCCCGGAAGGCGCCAGCGTCGTCTTGCGCGATGTCGCCACCGGCCATCAGGTGGAACCGATACTGACAGATGCCGTCAGCGGCCAGCGCATCACGCCGCAGCAACATGTGGTCAGTGCCGGCCCCGCTGCCGCAACACCGATGCGGCGACGCATTGCCGGCACCGGCAGCAAATGATGCAGTGCTGCCGTCACCGGCAAGTCACAAAACAATAAGCACGCGTCACATACGCAGCAGAAACTGCACTGCCACCCTCCTCTGCATCGCCCCTGCCACGCCGCCTGCCGGCGTTTCCTGCAAGACGAAGTCATCCAGCGGTCATATTTGCTGAGTATGATCCGCTCACTTCAGCCGGATCACGGTCCGGCTTTCGATCACCTCGATGCACAGACAGTTTTGCCTTTTGAAAGCGCGCCATCTGCATGCCGGTCTCCGCCTCCATTCCTGCTGACGATTCCCCTGACGTCTTTCTATCGGTACGTGACATCAATAAACGTTTCGGCGCATTCACGGCGCTCGATCAGGTGTCGCTGCAAGTAAAACAAGGGGAAATGGTGTGCCTGCTCGGTCCTTCCGGTTGCGGCAAAACCACGCTGCTGCGCACCATCGCCGGCCTCGAACGACAAGACAGCGGCAGCATCCATGCCGGTGGCCGCGATATTTCCCGGCTGCCGCCGCAAGCACGTGATTACGGCATTCTGTTTCAATCGTATGCGCTGTTTCCGAATCTGAGCGTGGCGCAAAACGTCGCGTATGGCCTCAACACCAAGCGTCTGAACCGCGTGCAAATACAACAACGGGTTACCGCTATGCTGGACATGGTGGGACTGGCCGGCAGCGAACACAAATTTCCCGGCCAGTTATCCGGCGGCCAGCAACAACGTGTGGCGCTGGCGCGTGCGCTGGCGCCGTCGCCGTCGCTGCTGTTGCTGGATGAACCCCTGTCGGCACTGGATGCGCAGGTACGCGAACATTTGCAATTCGAAATCCGGCGCCTGCAGCGCAGCTTTAACATCACCACCCTGATGGTCACGCACGATCAGGAAGAAGCGATGGCCATGTCGGATCGGATCGCCGTGATGCAAGCCGGCCGCATCGAACAATGCGGCACCCCCGATCAGATTTACCGCCATCCGGCCACCCCGTTCGTGGCCGACTTCATCGGGCAGTCGAACTGGCTGCCGTTCCAGCGAATGGCGAACAACAGCGTCGACATCGGCGGCCTCAGTCTGCAAGTCGAATACGCACCGAATGCCAGCGGCCGTCTGTTTTGCCGTCCCGAAGCAATCAATCTGTTGCCGGCTGCCGATGCCGACAACCGCGTGGAAGCGCGCATTACCGATCAGATTTATCTCGGCAACCGCTATCGCATCACACTGGCACTGGAACAACTTCCGGGGCTGTCGCTGATGGCCGATACCGTGTGCGAGGTGCGCGATCAATTGCCGCAGATGGCATCGCAAACCTTGTGGATCGCGCTGCCCCGCCATGCGCTGCAAGTCTTCGCCTGAAGTGCGCATGTCCGCCTCACTCGCTGCCGCCAGCATGCCTCCGCCTCCCGCCTCGTTGCCCCCGTATCCGGCCGCAGTCGCGCCCGCGCGCTGGTCGCATATCGACCGCGATGCCTTGCTGGCATCGGGCTTGAAATGGCTGTTGTTGCTGGCGCTGATTGTGTTTCTCGGTTTGCCGCTGGTCAGTGTGCTGGTGCTGGCCGTGCTCGACCAGCAGGGCGTCTGGTCGGGTCTGTTGCCGTGGCAACAATTGCTGAGCAATCCCAATTTCGTGCCGATGGTCGGTCGCAGCATCGCGGTCTCGGCTGCGGTGGCGACATTGGTCGTGCCACTCGCCTATCTGTTTGCCTACGCCCTGCACCGCACCCTGATTCCGCTCAAGGGCGTATGGCGCGCAGTGGCCTTGCTGCCGCTGCTGGCGCCTTCGTTGTTGCCCGGTATCGCCCTGATTTATCTGTTCGGCAATCAGGGGCTGTTCAAGGAATGGATGAATGGCAACATTTACGGTTTCTGGGGCATCTTGCTGGGCCAGGCGTTTTACACCTTTCCGCATGCCCTGATGATCTTGCTGTCGGCCTTGTCGATGGCCGATGGTCGTCTGTATGACGCCGCCTCCGCCATGGGTTCAAGCGGCTGGCGCACCTTCCGCAATGTCACATTGCCGGCCACGCGTTACGGCATCTTCGGCGCATTCTGCCTGGTGTTCACCTTGTCGATCACCGACTTCGGCGTACCCAAGATTGTCGGCGGCGCCTATAACGTGATGGCCGTCGAAGCTTACAAAGCGGTGGTCGGTCAGCAACAATTCGGACGCGGCGCCATGATCGGTTTGCTGCTGTTGATTCCGGCCGTGCTGACCTTCGTCATCGATGGCTGGCTGCAACGCCGGCAGCGGGCCCAGATGAGCAGCCGTGCTGAAATCTACCGGCCGCGCCGGCACTGGCCGCGCGACAGCGCTTATCTGCTGATCACGCTGGTGATCAGCGCCGCGTTGCTGCTGATGCTGACGGTCGCCATCGGCGCCTCGCTGGTCAAGCTGTGGCCCTACAACCTGCAACTGTCGCTGATGCACTACGACTTCGACAATATGGATGGCGGCGGCTGGCTGGCTTATCGCAACAGTATCAAGCTGGCATTCGGCACCAGCATCATCGGCACCGCCGTGATCTTCACCGGCGCCTGGCTGCTGGAAAAAACCCGCAGTCAACACTACTTGCACGGCTTGCTGCGGCTGCTGGTGTTCTTGCCGATGGCCGTGCCGGGTCTGGTGCTGGGCCTCGGTTATGTGTTCTTTTTCAATCACCCGGCCAATCCGCTCAACGGTTTGTACGGCAGCATGGCGATCCTGATTCTGTGTTCGGTGACGCACTTCTATACCACCGCCCACCTGAGCGCCGTCACTGCACTCAAACAGATCGATCCCGAATTTGAAGCCGCCTCGGCCTCGCTCAATGTGCCGCTGCTGCGCACCTATCTGCGCATCACGCTGCCGCTGTGCCTGCCCTCGGTGCTGGAAATTTTCCGCTATCTGTTCGTGTCCTCCATGACCACCGTCTCGGCCGTGATCTTTCTGTACAGCCCGAATACGGTGCTGGCAGCCGTCGCCGTCCTCAACATGGATGATGCCGGCGACGTCGGTCCGGCCGCTGCCATGTCGACGCTGATTCTGCTGACCTCGGCCGGCTTTTCGCTGCTGATGCATGTCGGTATCGCGCGCTGGGTTCGCCGGACACAGGCCTGGCGTCATACCAGCCGCCACTGAGCTGATTGAACCAACTGATTGAGCCAACTGATTCATCCGTCACCATTTTCAACCACCTGGAAAGCAACCATGAAATCTGCAACCATTTTCAAAATGCTGGCAACCGTGCTGGGCGCAAGCGCCCTGTTTTCTGCGCATGCGGCGTCGACCCTGACGGTCTATACCGCGCTCGAAGCAGATCAGATCAAGGCCTATCAGGCGGCGTTCGAAAAAGCCAATCCGGACATTGAAATCAAATGGGTGCGGGACTCGACCGGTATCGTCACCGCCAAGCTGCTGGCCGAGAAAAACAATCCGAAAGCCGACGTCATCTGGGGTCTGGCGGCATCCAGCCTGGCCATCCTCGACAAGGAAGGCATGCTGGAATCGTATGCCCCGAAAAACCTGAACCACATCGAAGCCAAGTATCGCAGCGCCGCCAACCCGCCAAGCTGGGTCGGCATGGATGTCTGGGGCTCGGCCATCTGCTTCAACACTGTGGAAGCGCAAAAACTGAACCTGCCGAAGCCGACCTCGTGGGCAGACCTGACCAAGCCCATCTATGCCGGCAAGATCGTGATGCCGCATCCGGCCTCTTCCGGCACCGGCTACCTCGATGTCAGCGCCTGGATTCAAATGATGGGCGAAGACAAGGCCTGGGCTTACATGGATGCCTTGCACAAGAATATCGGTCAATACACCCACTCTGGCTCGAAGCCATGCAAACAAGCCGCCACCGGTGAATTCCCGATCGGCATCGCGTTTGAATACCGCGCCGTGAAGACCAAGAAAGAAGGTGCGCCTATCGATATCATTCTGCCGTCGGAAGGTCTGGGCTGGGATATCGAAGCCACCGCCATCGTCAAGGGCAGCAAGAATCTGGATGCCGCCAAGCGCCTGGCTGACTTCTCTGCCAGCAAAGACGCCATGATGCTGTACGAAAAGAACTTCGCAGTGGTCGCCATGCCTGGCATCGCCAAGCCGGATGCCCTGTTGCCGGCCGATTACGAAAAGCGCCTGACCAAGAACGACTTCACCTGGGCCAGCAGCAATCGCGATCGCATTCTGACCGAATGGAGCAAGCGTTACGAAGCCAAGGCTGAAAAGAAATAAAGACACTTTCCGCGCGTGCCGGATGCCGGCATGCGCGGCGGCTGTCGCAAGGATATCTGATGCGCAACATGATGGGTAATTCAAGTCACGGCCATATCGATGTGGCCGTCGTGGGTGCCGGCATACTCGGCCTGGCACATGCTTTTGCAGCATCCAGACGCGGCTTGCGGGTAGCCGTATTTGAACGCAGCAGCGCCCCGCTCGGCGCCTCCATCCGCAACTTCGGCATGGTACTGGTCACCGGCCAGCCACCCGGACTGATGCATGCGCTGGCCCGCCAAAGCCGCGAGCTGTGGCTGCATCTGGCGCCACGCGCCCATTTCAGCGCACGCGAAACGGGCAGTTTGCTGTTTGCCCGCGATGCCCGCGAACACGCGGTGCTCGAAGAATTCATGATCACCCGCGCCCGGCAACATGGCTATGACGTATCGCTGTTGCAAGGCGAACGGCTGGCCGCGCTGTACAACGGCCGCTTTCGCCATCACCGTTCAGCCTTGCATGGCATGCGCGACCTGCAACTGTATTCACGCGAAGCGATACCCGCGCTGGTCTGTTATCTGCAATCACAAGGGGTGCAGTTTCATTTCAATACGCTGGTCAAGGAAGCCGGTGACGGCATGCTGGAAACCAGTGCCGGCGATGTCCATGCGGAACGCACGGTGGTGTGCAGCGGGCATGATTACCAGACGCTGTTTGCCGACCGTCTGCAAGCCATGCAGCTCAAGCAGTGCCGCTTGCACATGCTGCGCGCGGTGGCGCAAGCGCCATTGCCGCTGACCCACGCAGTGCTGACCGGCCTGTCTTGCACCCACTACGGCGCCTTCGCCGACCTGCCCGCAGCCGCGCTGTTACAGGCCCATATCAAAGAACACAGTCCGGCCTTGCAGCGCCATGGGATTCATTTGCTGGTCAGTCCGACGCCATATCAGGAATTGATCATCGGCGACTCACACCACTACGGCAACGACGCTCTGCCGTTCCAGCAGGAAGAAGTCGATACCCTGTTGCTGCAATTGGCGGAGCACACGCTGGGTGTCAATCTCAAGGTGGTCGAACGCTGGCAAGGCGTGTATGGCGCCAAGGGACCGGGACCGTTTTCGGTACTCAGCATCGATGATCAAACCACTGCCGTGCTGATGCACAGCGGCGTCGGCATGAGCGTCGGACTGGCGCTCGGTGAACGCGTCATGGCCGCGCTGATCAGCGGCAACAACCTGCCGGATGCAGCACGCGATCTGTTCTAGGAAGCGGCTGACGATTTCCTGAGCAATGGCGCTGGCAATGCCCGGTGCGATCACCGCATGTGCGTCATGGCTGGCCTTTTACCTATCTGCGCAACTGACCCATCAAGCAAAAAAACATTTCATCAACCACTGTATTGGCATGAACTTGAAGGCCTGCCATTCGCTGCGATTGCAGATGCGGATCGCCAGCCAGACCGTATCACACCAGCTGACCTCATCAACTGCCATCCGCCTCAGTAATCAAAAAACCAATATCTAGAAAAAAATGGATAGTTTTCGCAATTCTTCTTCTGTCCCGCTTTATCAGGCAGAGAACGTGCAAATATTCATCATTTCCCAGATTGAACTCACCAATATTCGACCATGAAAATATTTCTTCTTTGGTTGACTGGCCTGATTTTCCTCCTCGTCTTGCACTTATCAACCGTTACCGGACCTGGAACAATAGCGAAACGTCAGCGCGCCAGCATTAACAGATGCCCCAATGCCGCCAGCGATACGGACCATGCATGCTGAACCCATCCATGAAACGCGCGCGCATTTTTAAATTGATGGCATTTATCATCGCCACATTGACTTTTTCCTGGTGCCTCGCTGCTGAGTCTGCCACCAGTGCGATGGCATTGATTAAAAAAACAGGTATGGGCAGAAACCTGACATCGCTGAGTTATCAATATGCACAAGGCACCGTCACTTATCAAATGATCGTCGTTAATATTGGTCACGTCAGCGCCCGATCATTGCTTCTGAAAGAAATCAATGCCGCACTACCCAAGTATCAGGATCAGTGGGACAAAAACCTTGCCGAAGTCTATGCAGAAACGTTTTCTGCCGCCGAACTGGAATCTTTGGCCGAAAATCCGAAAGATTCTCCTTACGTGGCGAAGGTGATCGCGAATCGGGAAAAAATTGGTCGGCTGATGCACGAAAAGTCGATCGATCTGCTACAGGAACTTATTGCTAAAGCATTGCTTGGTGCATTTTCAAGCATCACGCCGAAGCAATAACGCTCTCGATCATTCAGGAAACATCCGAAATTCTTCTTTCAAATTCGAAGGCTGATTACATTCTCAATCAGCGCCGCCTCGCCGCCGACGTCCGTTGACGTGCCACACCCAAGCATGCTTGAATGCGGAGCACAAATTGATCGTGTCCGCAAATTCAATAACGTAAACAGTGATCACCATCAGCACAAAACGTGATTGCAATGGCGGCAAAGACAATTCAGGATGCAGCAGCTGATCTTGAATTTCAACGCCTGCAAGGTGACGTTGCAGTTGAATGCCGACGTGTTTTCTGTCAGTCAGCCCACACACATCCCGCGACCCGACATTCCTCTGCGTAGCCAACATCGCCATCGCGTGCAAGATCGCATCACGTCGATCAACATCATCAAATCCAGAAATCAAGAAACATGCATCTAGAAAAATAGCGATAGTTTTCGCGATTTTTCCATCAGGTCGGTTTATCAACGAAAGAGCGTGCAAATATTCATCTTCTTCCAGATTTCACTCATCAACCCTCGACCATGAAAACATTTTTTCTTTGGTTCATTGGCCTGCCTGTCGCGCTAATTCTGGCGGCACTTTTGATTGGCGTTTCGGTGAGTTTCTATAACGCACGCCAGAATTCTCCGACGTTCGACCCGGTTACATTTGATTTATCTGGCAATCGGCCTGATGGCACGTCAAAAAAAAATCCTGATCATATGTTTTATGTGCCTGCAAGGCATTGGGGCAGCTTTTCTTTGGAATATCAAAAAAAGCGGACATATTATTTTGTCTTTGAATTTGATTTTGATGACGTAGAAAATCCCCATCCAAACTACAGCAAAAATGGCGCCTTTGTACTAATCGAAAGACCGCCGAATGGAAAGTTGATGATCAATGCACTTCTGCAGAAATTGAGAAAAAAAACGCCCGTAAAAACTGACGGCAAGATGACAACCTATGTCGACGAAATAAATAAGAAATTTCTCACCCAAACTACTTACTTTGCGTATCAAGGATTTGATGGTGAAGACGTCGTCGCGCGGGTGCATCTGCGACTTCCCGAAAGCCCCATAGATGGTTATTTAGGGATGATGATCATGAGAAAAATACATCCTGATGTGGAAATAGAGTATTCCCTGGAAAACCGGAGTCCGTCTGAATTTTACGCCATAGACCAGAAAGTCACGACCTACATCAAGAGTTTGCAAATTCCCCCGGCATCATTCACCCGCCTGAAATAAAAGGAGCAGTTATGACTGAAACTTCCCTCGTTGGGACTGAAACTATCCTCGTCAACCTGACCCCGGAGCAACAAGCACAAATCAACACGTACATGACCAACAAGCAGTATCCGGCGGGTTATCGCTATGTCAAGGATATCGTCGACGCCAACATCCAGATCATCCACGCGCAGAATGTCTTGAGCGAGCAGAATGTCTTGAACAATCAGAATACCTTGAGCAATTTGAATATCTTGTCAAACTGGCTCGAGAATGCAACGGCGATCAACGCAAACGATGGCTCGTTTAAAAGTGAATTTGTGCGCGGGTATACCATGGCGTATGGCGCGCTAACGGGCAAAGTGATTACCGACAAAAGATTTCAGGATGTCTCGGATGCCTTGGCCCGCTCTGTATTGGGACGTATCGCAACAAAAGGCATACCGGAAGCCAGTCCAATTATCAAGTACGATCGTCAAAGCGCCACAGGAAGAGACGGCTTCGGTTTTTCCGAGGAATCCGGCTGGTCAGGAACATTGGGCGACAGATTGCCGCTCAGTCTCGGCGGTCTCGGCCAGGATTTTGCTCAGGTTAATTGTGAAAAATCAGCGATGAATTGTATCGTCAACTGGGCCTCCACATTGGGCGCGCATGTGGGCGGTGGTGCCAGAGCAGCAGGAATGGCGCTGGCCAATGGGGTGAAAAATATTCAGGATGCGGTGGCGAATGCATTGGGCACTGCGCAACCTGCCACACCATCTGCCACGCCCGCCCTCAACCCGTCGCCAGTGGCCCTGAGCGACCTGAGCATTAGTGCCACAGCGGACGGCGTGACCACCATGGTGGCCACGGTCAAGGCCGATACCGATGCTGCCAACGCGACACCACGGGTGTATTCGATTACCATGCAGCCCATTACCAGCGGCGCACTGGCCAACCTGACACTGGTCACCACCACCAATAACCAAACCGGTCAATCCGAATTTCAATTACAACGGGCCGACGGCACCTCCTTGCAAGGCAATGTGGCCGCCAATGGCAATGTCTCGTTCTATGCGGACGGCAAGGCGCATGTCTTTGCCGGCGGCGCCTACCTCGGCGCCATGGGCATGGGCAGCCCTGCCCCCGGTGTACTGGCTGACGGTACTGCCGGCGATTACAGTTACCATCCGGGCAGCGGTGAAATCAGTCGCCGCCTGCACACCATCGGCGGCGCCCATATCGCCGGCTTTACCTTGCTGCAGACCTCGGTCAACGGCAGTGTCTGGGGCAACGACCGCTTTCAGTTCGACCACACCGCGGCGGCCACCGCGGCCGATCACGCCGCCTGGGCCGCCATGGGCAACGGCGCGCTCCACCGCTCCCGGTTTGAAAATCTGGTGAATGCTTCCACCGACTATTTGATCCATGCCAACCGACTGAGTCTGCCGCCCGTCGTCCCCACCGCTTGTTTTGCGCCGGACCTGCGCCCGATTGGTGCCTTTTACGAAAGCCGCTCTGCGTCGACCGACCACGCGCGGTCGATTGCCGGCAAGACCTTGCGCATTGTCGACAGTGCCGGTGCGGCAGTGACGGCGGCACAATTGACGGCACGCGATGTCGATCAGGACGGCCAACTGCGTGATGCCGAATTGGATGGCCTGTCGGCCTGGCGCGATTGGAATGAAGATGGCGTACTGAATCAGGCCGCCAATGCCGACAATGCAGCGGACAGCGTCAATGAACTGACTGCCTTGCAGGCAGCATTGGCCGACGCCGGGCTGAGCAGTGTGCGCGCCAGCGACTACCATTTTTACACTGCCGGCAACGCGGACGCCCGCAGCGTGGCCGACGCCACTGCAATCGTGCCGGTCACTGCGCGCAATACGCTCACCGCCCCTGCAGCACCGGTCAGCAATTATGCAAGCTTGCGCAGCACCGGCAATCACCGCACGATCAGCATGGGCACCATCGTCGATCAGTATGTCAGCATCAACGGTAACCTGGTGCCCTGGAAAACCCATTACGGTGAAACCGCGTGGCACGACTGGCAGACCGACCAGATCAAGCAGACCAACGACAATACGGCACTGGTCGGCACCGCCGGCGAGGACCGCTTCGATGCGCGCTACTACAGTAACGTGAGCTGGTTGCCCGGCGCCGGCCTGATCCATTTTTACGGCGGTGACGGCGATGATATGGTCGGCGGCAGCAGCCGCAACGACACGGTCTGGGGCGGCACCGGCAACGATCTGCTAGTCGGTTACGACGGCGATGACGGGCTGTATGGTGAAGACGGCAACGACGAATTGCACGGCGATGCCGGCAATGACATGCTCGACGGCGGCGCCGGTGACGACAAGCTGTTTGGACAGGTCGGCAACGACACCCTGAACGGCGGTGATGGTGACGACATCCTGATCGGCTTCACGGGAACCAATGAAGCCAAGCAAACCCTCGACGCCGGTGAAACCGATAATGACACCCTGTTCGGCGGCGATGGCAATGACCAGATGTCTGGCGGTCTCGGTGACGACGACATGGACGGCGGCAATGATAACGATCTGGTCATCGGAGACGAAGGTAACGACAGCTTGTCCGGCGCGGCCGGCAACGATGAACTCAATGGCGGGGATGGCGATGACATCCTGGATGGTGGCAGCGGCGCCGACAAAATGTTTGGCGGCAGCGGCAATGACCGCATGTGGGGCGGTGACGGCAACGACATCATGATCGGCTTCAATCCGGTCAACGATCCGCGCCAGACCTTGCGCGCCGAAGAGACTGACGACGATGTCATGCGCGGCGGCGCCGGCACCGATCTGATGGTCGGTGGCTGGGGTGACGACCAGCTCTGGGGCGGAACCGGCAACGATGAATTGCAAGGCGGCAGCGGTGACGATGCGCAATATGGCGAAGATGGTGACGATCGTCTGTTTGGCGGCGCCGGCAACGATGTGATTTACGGCGGCGACGGCGACGACCTGCTCGTCGGTGGTGCCGCCAGCAACGAGCAAGCCCTTGCCGCCGGCACCCGCGACAGCAATTTCCTGTATGGCGGCGCCGGCAGCGATACGATTGTTGGCGGCATCGGCGATGACTATATCGACGGCGGTGCCGGTGCCGACCGCATGCGCGGCGGCAGCGGCGACGACAGCTATATCGTCAACAGCGTCAACGATGTGATTCTGGAACGGCAGGATGAAGGTTACGACACCGTCATCGCCAGCACCAACTACATTCTCAATGCCCATATTGAAGAGTTGCGGCTGCTGGCAGGAGAGCGCATCAATGGCACCGGCAACAGCCTCGACAACACGCTGATCGGCAATGACCAGGACAACATTCTGGATGGCGTGACGGGTGCCGACCTCATGATCGGCGGGCGCGGCAACGATACTTATGATGTGGACAACCTCGGCGACCGGGTGCTGGAACTGGCTGACGAAGGTAATGATACGGTCAACGCCAGCATCAGCCATACCCTCGGCGAGCATATCGAGAATCTGCATCTGCTGGATTTTTCCAAGCCCGAAAAAGGCATTGCCGACGGCGTCGATATTCTGGTCTACGGTTATCCCAAGGCGCATGAGCTCGATTACCTGCAAGGCGACGCCGTCGCCGGTTACGCGGGAACCTGTGCCCTGACCAGTATTGCCAATCTGGGGAGGCAGGCCAATCTGGCCTTGTCGGAAGCAGACGTGGTGCAAAAGGCGATTGACAACGGCTGGGCCGTGACCGATCCGACCGCCACCGATTATCAACGCGGCGGCTCCAACTACCTTGGTCAGCAGGCGTTGCTGGACAGCTACGGCATTCGCAACGGCGTGCTCATGGGCTACAACGAACAAGCCATTGCCAACCTGATCAAGGGCGGGCGTGGCATCATCATTGGCCTGAATGCCGGCAAGCTGTGGCAAGACGACGCCTATCTGGATCACGGCGGCGTGAACCACGCGGTCACCGTCACCGGCGTCGCCTGCGACAGCGCCACCGGCGATATCAACGGTTTCTATATTGCCGACTCGGGTCGCGGTCTGGTGAACGATATGACCCGTTATGTATCAATTGCCGATTTCCGTGCCGACGCGCAAGTGGCCAACGCCTATTTCATTTACACCGTGGAACCGATCAAATTATGGGAAGAGAATATCAACGGCACCGGCAATGCGCTCGATAACACGCTGGTCGGCAATCGCGGCAACAACATGCTCACCGGCGGCAAAGGCAACGACACGCTGATCGGCGGCGCCGGCAATGACACCTATGTGTTCGGCAGCGGCGACGGCCAGGACCTGATCGTGGAGCAGGATGCCACGCCCGGCAATACCGATGTGCTGCAATTGACGGACATCCGGCAGAGCGATCTGCGGTTTGCGCATGTCGGCGACGATCTGCACATCAATGTGACGGCAAGCACCGATCAGATCATCGTGAAAGACTGGTATGCGAGTGGCATTGCCGGCAGCGGCAACCAGATTGAGCAGATCAGGACCGCAGACGGTCTGACCTTGCATCACACCGAGGTCGACCAGCTGATTCAGGCCATGGCCGCATTTGCACCGCCGCCGGCGGCACAGAGCAACCTGAGCCACCAGCAAGTCAACCAGGCGCAAGTATTACTGACGGTGTCGCACTGAGGCGGTGGTTCAGCGCTGGCTTGATCCGCCGTCGCGTGCCAGCGCCTGCGCATGCCGCCAGCGGCCGTTGCGACACAACTCATCGGTCACATCCAGCACCAGCCGCTCTACTGCCGCAGCAGCATTGGTCAGCGGAATATTTTTCGACGCGCACAAGACCAGCGTGCGCGAAATTTTTTCACCGCTGATGGTATGCGCCACCATGTCGCCGCGTTCAATTTCGGCCAGCAATGGCGCCACCGGCAAGATGGTGGCGCCGATATCGGCCAGAATCGCCGATTTCAGAATCGCCACCGAATTGATCTCGATCACGTTGTCGAGCGACATGCCTTGCGTGCGCACGATATTTTCGATGCGCGGCCGCACGCCATGCTGCAAGCCGGGCAAGATCAGCGGCGCGGCAATCGCCTTGGCCAGCGTCACCGACTTGCGGTGCGCGCCGTACTGCGATTTGGCGCGCGTGATGTACATCATTTCTTCTTCCACCATCGGCGTATTGGCGAAGGCCGACAATTGACCGTCGTCAAACAATACCGCCAGGTTGATGCGCCCCGAGCGCAACTGCACAATCAGATTGCCGGTCAATTCTTCGGTCAGCAACAAGGTGATATCCGGATAGGTGGCCCGGATCGCCGTCAGCAAAGGCAACGCCAGCGCGCCCGACACACTTTGCGGAATGCCCAGCGCCACCGTGCCGGATGGCTTGTCGGTCGATTGCGAGACCGCCGACTTGGCATCGGTGACCTGCTTCAGGATCGCCTGCGCATGTTCATAGAAAATCTTGCCGGCATCGGTTGCAATGACGCCTTGCGCCGAACGGTGCAGCAACTGCGCCTCCAGCTCTTCTTCGAGTTGCCGGATTTGCTGGGTCAGCGCCGGCTGCGCAATATGCAATACACGCGCCGCGCGTGACAAGGAACCGTGATCGACGATGGCGACGAAGTAACGCAGTTGACGCAATTCCATGAAGGCACTTCCAGAAAATATTTGTTAAATGGTTTTACAAGCCGGCATGCCGGACAGCGCTGCCGGTTACAGACCCGGCCGGCTGTTGAACATGCGGCTGCGGGCATTTTCAATGTGACCGCGCATGGCGCGGCGCGCGCCTTCGGCATCTTGCTGACGGATCAGCTCAAACAGCCGGCGATGCTCCGCCATGGCGTCCTCCGAGCGTTTCCACGGTTGAATATGCACCAGATGGCGCAACAGATTGACGGCGTGGCTGACGTCGTATTCCAGCGTCTTCAGAATTTGTACGAAACGCTGGTTGGCCGTGGCAGCCGCAATCGCTTCATGGAAGGCGTAATCGAAATGGTGGGCAATCGCGCCGGTAGCATTGGCTTCTTCCAGCTTGCCCAGCATCAGTTCCATCTGCTCCAGATCCGAAGCGCTGCGGCGCAACGCTGCCATGTAGGCGCATTCAGGCTCGATCACCATGCGCAATTCCAGACCATTCATGATGTGGCCGATGCGCTCGGCCGGCTCGGCGTCGGGCAAGGTGGCGGCCAGTTCCGGCTTGTCTTTGACGTAGGTGCCGGAGCCGCGGATCGATTCCACCAGTTGATCTTCGCGCAAGCGGTCCAGCGCCTGCCGCACAATCGGGCGCGACACATCGAACAGCGCCGCCAGATCATTTTCCGAAGGCAACCGGCTGCCGACCGCGATCTTGCCTTCGACGATGGCATGGAACAGGTTTTCGTAGACGCGCTCGGCAAAGCGCTCCAGCCGGATCGGCCCGAGCCCGGCAGCCGCCAGCGCCAGCGCATCTGCCGACAAACCGGGCGTCTTGATATTGACAACTTTGGCGACGCTGTCGCTGCTGTCTTGACTGATTTCGTTGGCAGATTTCGGCATGGCAATTGTCCCGGTAATCGCGTTATCGCGTGATTTGCCTCGCATCGTACCGGATTTTAGCGCGTGGCAGCAGGTTGACTCAGAATACCGTTGCCACAACAACAATGGCCGATCCGGCTTACAACCAAGTCAGATTAGTAATATTAGTTGACATCTTTATTTCGCTACTTTAGATTGGCGCAGATCAGAAGCCGCGAAAAAACACGACGGCCACCGCCTCATGACAGGAGACAGCAGTTCCATGGAATCGACGCCACCCTCAGCAGCCCGTGCAATGCTAATGTCGCGTCTTTGCCCCGAACTGGAACAGACATGACTCAAGCGCATCAACCCTCGTCTCAACCCGATCTGCAGCCTTATTTGCAACCTTATTTGCAGCATTTCTCGCTGTCCGGAAAAGTCGCCCTCGTCACCGGCGCTGCGCGCGATATCGGTTTGTGTATTGCCCAGGCCATGGCCGGCTGCGGCGCTCACGTGATCCTGAATGGCCGCGACCGGACTACGCTTGATGCCGCCGTCAATACCATCACCGCGCAAGGCTTGTCGGCCAGCGCCATGGCGTTCGACGTCACCGATAACAATGCCGTCAAGGCCGCGTTCAGCAGCATCGGGCAACAGTACGGCCGGCTCGACATTCTGGTCAACAATGCCGGCCTGCGTCACCGCAAGCCGCTGCTGGAATTCAGCGATGACGAAATCCACGCCATGCTCGACATCAATCTGGTGGCCGGTTACATCCTGTCGCGCGAAGCCGCGCGCATCATGCTGCCGCAAGCCAGCGGCCGCCTGATCACGGTGACCTCGATTGCGGGCCAGATCGCGCGTTCCGGCGATGCCGTCTACACCGGCGCCAAACAAGGTTTGACCGGCATGATGCGGGCGCTGGCTGCCGAGTATGGCCCGCACGGCATCACCAGCAACGCGATTGCACCGGGCGGCGTCGCCACCGATGCCAATGCGGCCTCCATTGCCGATCCCAAGATCAATGCCCACTTCGCCACCCGCACGCCGCTGGGACGCTGGGCGCGTCCCGATGAAATCGCCGGTGCGGCCGTATTTCTGGCATCCAATGCCGCCTCCTACGTCAACGGCCACGTGCTGTACGTCGATGGCGGCATGTCGATTGCCATGTAGCGCTCTTCCCTCTCCAACCTTCTTGTGAACAGGCCAGCAACATGAAACAGCACTTCATCAACAACCGCCACGTGGCGCCGTCTTCCGGTGAAAGCATCGCCGTGATTGACCCCTCCGATGGCCAGACCTTCGACGCACTGGCACGCGGCAACGCGGCCGACATCGACCTCGCCGTCGCTGCCGCCCGCCGCGCCTATGAAGGTGCATGGAGCCGCCTGAGCGCCGCCGAACGCGGTCGCCTGCTGATGAAATTGTCACTCAAACTGCAAGAGCATCATGAAGAGCTGGCGCAACTGGAAGCCCGCGATTGCGGCAAACCGTTCAAACAAGCGCGCGCCGACGCCACCGCCATCGCCCGCTATTTCGAGTTCTATGCCGGCGCCGCCGATAAATTCCATGGCGACACCATTCCGTATCAGGCCGGCTATACCGTCATGACCTTGCGCGAACCGCATGGCGTGACGGCGCATATCGTGCCGTGGAATTATCCGATGCAGATTTTCGGTCGCTGCGTCGGCGGCGCCCTGGCAGCCGGCAATACCTGTGTCGTCAAACCGGCCGAAGATGCCTGCCTGTCGCTGTTGCGCGTGGCCGAACTGGCCGCTGAAGTTGGCTTTCCTGAAGGCGTCATCAATATCGTCACCGGCTACGGTCATGAAGCCGGCGACCTGCTGATCAAACATCCCGACGTCAATCACGTGTCCTTCACCGGCTCGCCCAATGTCGGCAAGATCGTGGTGCGCGCCGCCGCCGAAAACCATACGCCGGTGACGCTGGAACTCGGCGGCAAGTCGCCGCAGATCGTGTTTGCCGATGCCGACATGGACGCCATGCTGCCGGTGATCGTCAATGCCATCGTGCAAAACTCGGGCCAGACCTGCTCCGCCGGCAGCCGCTTGCTGATCCAGCGTGCCGCCTATGAACAGGTGCTGGAACGCGTTGGTCAGGCGTTCTCCAAGCTGCGCGTCGGCTCCGCCGCCATGGATCTGGATTGCGGTCCGCTGATCCGCAAGACGCAACAAGAACGGGTTGCCGGTTTCCTGCGCGACGCGGCCGCCGACAACATTCCGGTAGTGGCGCAAGGACAGATTGCCGACGGCGCGCCGGCCGGCGGTTTTTATCAGGCCCCGACACTGTTGCGCGATGTGCCGTTCCAGCATCGGCTGGCCCAGGAAGAAGTATTCGGCCCGGTACTGTCTGCCATGCCTTTCGAGGATGAAGCCGACGCCATCCGCCTCGCCAACAGCACCGATTTCGGTCTGGTCGCCAGCGTCTGGACCCGCGATGGCGGGCGCCAGATGCGTATCGCCCGGGCCGTGCGCAGCGGTCAGGTCTTCATCAACAATTACGGTGCCGGCGGCGGTGTCGAATTGCCGTTCGGCGGCGTCAAGGCCAGCGGCCACGGGCGCGAAAAAGGCTTTGAGGCGCTGTACGGCTTTACCGTCCTCAAGACCATCGCCATCAAGCACGATTAATGCTGCACCACTGAACACTCTCGATATCATCCGCCGGCGCGACACTGCGTCAGCCCGGCATTCACTCATCACAGGAGAAGACATGCGTTTGAAAGACAAAGTAGCAATCGTGACCGGCGGCGGTTCCGGCTTCGGCGAAGGCATTGCCAAGGCATATGCCCGCGAAGGCGCCAGCGTGATGGTGGCTGACATCGGCGAAACCGGCGGCCATCGCGTGGTCAAGGAAATCAACGAGGCCGGCGGCAAGGCGCGTTTCTTCCGCACCGACGTCTCGCGCAGCGGCGATGTCAATGCCTTGCTGGCCGCGACGCTGGAAGCCTTTGGCGGCCTGCATATCGTGGTCAACAACGCCGGCACCACCCACCGCAACCGGCCGATGCTGGAAGTCAGCGAAGAAGAGTTTGACCGCGTGTACGCCATCAACGTCAAGAGCATCTTCCTCAGCGCCCACACGTTTGTGCCGCATTTCCGCAAGGTCGGCGGCGGCGCCTTCATCAATATCGCCTCCACTGCCGGCATCCGTCCGCGTCCGGGTCTGACCTGGTACAACGGCAGCAAGGGAGCCGTGATCACCACCAGCAAATCGATGGCGGCCGAACTCGGCCCGGACAATATCCGCGTCAATTGCGTCAACCCGGTGATCTCGGCGACCGGCTTGCTGAGCGAATTCATGGGCGTGCCGGATACCCCGGAAAACCGCAAGAAATTCACGGCGACGATTCCGCTGGGACGCTTCTCGACCCCCGACGATATTGCCAACGCCTGCCTGTATCTGGGCTCGGACGAAGCGGCCTTCATTACCGGCGCCTGCCTCGAAGTCGATGGCGGTCGCTGCGTATAAAAACCGTCCGAAAGTGGCGTTGAAACAGCGCCGGTGCCTGCGCAAAAACCGGCATTGACTTCGCAACGCCAAGCGCTACAATGCTGCACCGCGAAAAATTTCCATGCAGTCTGCACGAGGCACGGCGTTTTCGCACAAAGCAGACCCGGCTTGATCCGGGTCTGTTTTCAACCAATAAGAACAGCCGTACCGGCGCCGCATTCCGACGTCCGGATTAACCTGGAGTGAGACATGTCGCAACATCCTGCCAGTACCCCGTCATTTGAAGAAGCCACCTTTTCCAAGGTAACGTGGCGTTTGCTGCCACTGCTGTTCCTTTGCTATGTTGCCTCTTATCTGGACCGCGTCAACGTCGGCTTTGCCAAACTGCAAATGCTGGCCGACCTCAAGTTCAGCGAAACCGTGTACGGCCTTGGCGCCGGTATCTTTTTCATCGGTTATTTCATTTTCGAAGTCCCCAGCAACATCATCTTGCACAAGGTCGGTGCCCGGCTCTGGATCGCCCGCATCATGATCACCTGGGGCATCATTTCCGGCGCCATGATTTACGTCACCACGCCGGAAATGTTTTATGTCATGCGTTTCCTGCTGGGCGTGGCCGAAGCCGGCTTCTTCCCGGGCGTGATTCTGTACCTGACTTACTGGTATCCGTCGCACCGGCGCGGCAAGATCACGGCGCTGTTCATGACCGGGATTGCCTTGTCGGGCGTCATCGGCGGCCCGCTGTCGGGCTGGATCATGCACTCCATGCCGGGCGTCTACGGCATGAGCGGCTGGCAGTGGATGTTCATTCTGGAAGCGATTCCTTCGCTGGTACTGGGCGTGGTCATCATTTTCTACATGAAAGACCGCATCCGTGACGCCGACTGGCTGAGCGAAACCGAAAAGCAATTGCTGGAATCCCAGATCAAGGCCGAAGCCAGCCAAAAACAAGAAACCTCGATGGGCCAGATGTTTGCCAATCCCAAGGTATGGCTGAGCGCGCTGATCTATTTCTGTTTCGTCATGGGCCTGTATGGCGTCAGCTTCTGGTTGCCGACCATCATCAAGACCACCGGCGTCACCGATCCGCTCAACATCGGCTTGCTGACGGCGATTCCGTATGCCTTCGCCGCCGTCGCCATGGTGCTGGTGGGGCGCAGCGCCGACAAGCATCGCGAACGCCGCTGGCACGTCGCCATTCCGGCTTTCCTCGGCGCCATCGGCCTGCTGCTGAGCACCATGTATGACCACAACACCATCGTCGCCATGGCGGCATTGACGCTGGCCACCATCGGCATCATGACCACCCTGCCGCTGTTCTGGAGTCTGCCGACGGCATTCCTGGGCGGTGCGGCGGCCGCTGCCGGCATCGCCCTGATCAATTCGCTCGGCAATCTGGCCGGTTTTGTCAGCCCGTATCTGGTGGGCTGGCTCAAAGATGCCACCCAAAGCACCAACTCCGGCATGTATGTGCTGGCAGCATCGCTGGTGCTGGGCGGCTTGCTGACACTGACGGTGCCAGCGCGACTGGTCAACAAGTAATCAACCACGCCTTTTGCATGAGGTCATGGCCGCGCCCGCTGCCATGACCGGCTGACTGCACTTCTGCCCGGCCAGCAATCTCCTCCGTGGCAACGCCCGCTTCCCACGATTTCCGTCCTTGCTCATCGAGCCGTTGCAGCAGTTTGTCGCATACCGTCGCCCCGCCATCACGTTTTTTTCAGATCAAAGCCCCTACTTTCTCTTGGCCCTCGCCATATTTGATGCAGGGAATTGCGTGCGGAAGAAGGAAGACAAAACGGGGATAGTTCAATATACATCGCCGGCCAAAATACTTATCGTTACTTCACTGCCAGACAACACCGGCAGTGCCCCTCCGTTATGCAACTTTTACCTGGGAGTTTGCCATGAAAGCACTGAATAGCACCGAACTGAGCAATGTCGCCGGCGGTTTTTGCTGCCTGCTGCAACTTCTGCACATCTTCAAGCCAGCGGCGCCGGCATGTCTGCCGCCAAAGCCACCGACCTGCGAACCGCCCCCGCCACTTGACGGCGGTGACGACCGCTGCTAAGGCCTAACCAATGCTGACGACCGGGAATGTCGCGACACTCCCGGCCGAACAACAGCATGCATGGCGGCACCTGCCGCCATGTGCAAAATCCGTGCAATCGTAAATTTTTCTTTACCGCTGGCGACAGGCAGGGATACCGCATTCGCTATCTTTGACAGATACTGGTATCAGATTTCCAGCCACTCGCTGCGCAGCGCGCGATTCTCTTGCAACTGCTGCGGCGTGCCGTCGAACACCACCGCGCCATGCCCCATGACATACAGTCGCTGCGAAATATCCAGCGCAATGGTTTGTTTCTGTTCGATCAGCAACACGGCAATACCGCGCCCGCGCAAGGCTTGCAGATAACCGGCCACCAGCTCCACCATCTGCGGCGACAAGCCTTCGGTCGGCTCATCGATCAGGATCAGATCCGGATTCCCCATCAGTGAACGCGACAGGCTCAGCATTTGCTGCTCACCGCCCGACAACAGACCGGCCGCCACAGCGCGCCGCTTCTCCAGTTGCGGAAACATGCGGTACATGTCGGCCGCAGTCCATGCTGCCGGCTGATGACTGCGCCGGCGTTGCTGACCGAGCAGCAGATTTTGCGCCACCGTCAGCCCCGGAAACACATCGCGGCTTTCCGGCACATAGGCAATGCCGCGGCGGGCAATATCGAAGGTTTTCAAACCCGCCATCGGTTCATTGCGAAAGCGGATACTACCTTCGGTTTGCAACTGCCCCATGATGGCCTTGAGCAAGGTCGAACGACCGACGCCATTGCGCCCCAGCACACTGACGATTTCACCGGCATCGACCCGCAACGACACGCCATGCAAGACGTGACTCTGGCCGTAATACGCGTGGAGGTTGTCGATCTCAAGCAACATGGCCGGGACGATGCAGATAAATACGTTGAACATCAGGATTGGCGCGAATCGCGGCGACACTGTCGCAGGCAATCACGACGCCGTCGGCCATCACCGCAATACGATCAGCCAGACCGAACACCACGTCCATGTCATGCTCGACCATCAGCAGCGTCTTGCCGGCGGTGACCTGGCGAATCAGCTCGACCATGGCCGCCGATTCGGCGCGGTTCATGCCGGCGGTCGGTTCATCCAGCAAAATCACTTCGGCACCGGCGGCAATCGTGATGCCGACTTCCAGGGCGCGTTGTTCGGCATAGGTCAGCAAGCCGGCCAGCACATCGCGTCTTGCCGACAAGCCGATCTGCGCCAGTACCGCCTCGGCCTGATCGCGGGCGTCGCGCAAGCGATGCAGCCGATGCCAGAAGGAATAGCGATAGCCCAGTTGCCACAGCAGCGCGCAGCGGATATTTTCAAAGGCGCTCAGGTTGTTGAACAGACTGGAAATCTGAAAGCTGCGCGCCAGGCCACGGCGGTTGATCTGAAACGGCGTCAGGCCGTCGATCCGTTCGCCATGCAAGCGCACGGTGCCGGCGTCGGCGGCAAGACGTCCCGAAATCAGATTGAACAGGGTCGATTTGCCGGCGCCGTTGGGACCGATCAGAGCGCAGCGCTGCCCTGCGGCAATCTGCAGATCGACGCCGCAAATGGTGTCGGTTTGCCCAAAACGCTTGCGCAACGCGCTGACTTCCAGTGCCGCAATCGTCATGTCTGCTCCCGCTGCTTACCGGCTTGCAACGCCCGTGCGCTGGCACGCATGAAGCGTGGCCGCAGCCATAACATGCCGCTCAGTCCGATCACGATGGCGGCGCCAGCCGCCAGCCAGACTGACGCGCCGGCAGTGGCGATGGCGGCGTCCTGATCTTGCCGGTACCACAACTCCACCACGGCGACGCAGCCAGCCAGCAACAGTGCGGCACAGACGCTGATCGCCAGCAATTGCCTCCAGACCTGACGCCAGCCGCCACGCAAGATGGCGACACCCGACACCAGTAATTGCGCCATGCCGCCGGGGGCAAACATGACGATCAGAATGAAAAAGGCGCCAAGATAAAACTGCCAGGCCTTGGTATAGGTCGACAGCAATACCGAGAACAGGACGCCGATGACGGCGCCGATGACCGGCCCGAAAAAGAAGCCGGTACCGCCGATGAAGGTGAACAATAAAATCGTGCCGGAACGCAAGGCACCGACATTTTCGGCGCTGACGATTTCGAAATTGATGGCGCTCAGACCGCCGGCAATGCCGGCAAAGAAGGCCGACAGGATCAGGGTCAGATAGCGCACCTTTTGCGGGTCGTAGCCGACAAAGGCGGCCCGTTCCGGATTGTCGCGCACGGCGTTGAGCATGCGCCCCAGCGGCGTATGGGTGAAGGCATACATGGCGGCGGTACCCAGCAACAACCAGAAGGCAATCAGGTAATACACCTCGATCTGCGGTCCGTAACTGATCCCCAGTACCGGCGCGCCCGCCACGCGATTGCCGGCAATCCCGCCCTCGCCGCCAAAAAAACCCGGAAACATCAAGGCGCACGCCGAGACCAGTTCCACCATGCCCAGCGTGATCATGGCAAAGGTGGTGCCGGCGCGGCGCGTAGTGACGTAACCGAACAGCATGCCGAAGCCCATGCCGGCCACGCCGCCGACCAGCGGAATCAGCGTCACCGGCAACAGCAGGCTGCCGTCGCTGACGCGATTGAGGGCGTGAATCGCCACGAACGCGCCGAGTCCCGAATACACCGCATGACCGAATGACAGCATGCCGCCCTGACCCAGCAGCATGTTGCAGGACAGGCCCAGCAAGATCATGGTGCCCATCTGCGACAGCAAGGACAGCGAGGCGTTTTGCCGGAACAGCAACGGCGCGGTCAGCAGCACCAGTACATAGGCAGCCCAGCACCAGCTGCGGTTTGACGGTGACGTTAGCAATGACAATGGCCGCTTCATCTCAACCCTCGCGCGTGCCCATCAAACCCTTGGGTCTGACGATCAGCATCACGATCAGCAACAGATACGGCAAGATCGGCGCCACCTGAGCGATGCTCAAACCAAGCAGCGCTTGCAGGGGTGCGCCCGGATCGATGGTGACGCCCAGTGTCGCCAGCACGGAAGCCGGCGAATAGTCGAGAGCGACGGCAAAGGTTTGCGCCAGGCCGATCAGCATCGAGGCAATGAACGCGCCGGCCAGCGAACCGAGACCGCCGACGATCACTACCACGAAGATGATGCTGCCGACCGCCCCCGCCATGCCCGGCTCGGTGACAAAGGCATTGCCGCCGATGACTCCGGCCAGCGCCGCCAGCGCGCAACCGCCGCCAAATACCAGCATGAAGACGCGCGGCACATTATGGCCCAGCGCTTCAGCCATCTGCGGATGCGTCAGCGCGGCCTGAATCGTGAGACCGATGCGGGTATGCCGCAACAGTGCGTAAATCGCCACCAGCATGCAGGCCGCGACCAGCAGCATGAAGCCGCGATACACCGGGAAGGTAGTGGAATACAAGGTAAACAAAGTACCGTCCAGTTCCGGCGGAATCCGGTATGGCACCGGGGCCCGGCCCCAGATCAGTTGCACCACTTCGACCACCATATAGGACAAGCCGAAGGTAAACAGCAATTCAGGAATGTGGCCGTAACGATGCACGATGCGCAAGCCGTAATGCTCGATCAGCGCCCCGAGCGCGCCGATCAGTAATGGCGCCAGCACCAGCGCTGGCCAGAAACCGAGCACGCTGCTGATGGCATAGGCGGCGTAAGCGCCGAGCATGTAGAAACTGGCATGGGCGAAATTGGGCACACCCATCATGCTGTAAATCAGCGTCAGGCCGGACGACAGCATGAACAGCAAGAAGCCGTAACTGAGTCCGTTGAGAAAAGTGATCAGTGCAAATTCCAAATTCAGCCTTGATATGTAGCCGTAATGCAGCCATGACGCAGCCGTGATACCGCCGGGCTGGCGGCCGGCGCGAATTGATAAAACAGCGCGATGCTATGGGATATCCGGTTCTCTGTCAAAATGCGGTTTATTCCCGTCACCTTGCCCGCTACCTCTCCAGTTACCACATCCATGACCGCACCTTTGACTACGGCCCGGCCGCTGGCGGCGCTGACATTCAGCAACGCCTTCGCCACGCTGCCGCCGGCATTTTATACGCATCTGCAACCCACTCCGCTGCCCGCGCCTTATCTGGTGGCAGTCAGCGCACCGGCAGCGGCGCTGATCGGGCTCGACAGCAACGACAGCAGCGCCGCGCTGGTCGATATTCTGAGCGGCAACAGTATTGCCGCAGGCTCGCGTCCGCTGGCCGCAGTCTATTCAGGACATCAGTTCGGGGTATGGGCCGGCCAATTGGGTGACGGCCGCGCCATTTTACTCGGAGACCTGCCGGCCCGCGATGGCGGCCGCATGGAGCTGCAATTGAAAGGCGCCGGGCAAACCCCGTATTCGCGCATGGGTGACGGCCGCGCCGTCTTGCGCTCTTCGATCCGCGAATTCCTGTGCTCGGAAGCCATGGCCGCGCTCGGCATTCCCACTACCCGGGCCTTGGGCCTCACCGGCTCGGACAAGCTGGTCATGCGCGAAACGCCGGAAAGTACCGCCGTGGTCACCCGCATGGCGCCCAGCTTCATCCGTTTCGGCTCATTCGAGCATTGGTATTACAACCAGCGGCACGATGAACTGAAATTGCTGGCCGACAATGTGCTTGCCAATTTTTATCCGCAACTGCTGAGCACCGACAATCCGTATCAGGCGCTGCTGACGGAAGTGACCCGCCGTACCGCACGGCTGGTGGCACAGTGGCAGGCGGTCGGTTTCATGCACGGCGTACTCAATACCGACAATATGTCGATCCTCGGCCTGACGCTGGATTACGGTCCGTTCGGCTTCATGGAAGCATTCGACGCCAAGCATATCTGCAACCATACCGACCAGCAGGGACGCTACTCATACCAGATGCAGCCGCGCATCGGTCAATGGAATTGCTTTGCCCTCGGGCAAGCCATGCTGCCGCTGATCGGCAGCGTGGAAGCGACCGAAGCCGCGCTGGCCGGCTATGATGCCGAATACACGCTGGCTTACGAGCGCTTGCTGCACGCCAAACTCGGTTTGCAGCAAACCCTGCCGGGTGACGAGGCCCTGATTGACGGCCTGTTCGCCATCATGCAAAGCAGCCATGTCGACTTCACCCTGCTGTTCCGCAGCCTCGGCAATCTGCAACTGGCCGCGCCCGAACACGATGCGCCGGTCCGCGATCTGTTCATCGAGCGCCCGGCCTTCGACGCCTGGGCGGTGCAATACCGGGCCCGCCTGCAACAGGAAAACAGTGTCGATGCCACACGGAAACTTGCAATGGACAAAGTGAACCCCAAATACGTTCTGCGCAATTATCTGGCCCAAACCGCGATTGAAAAGGCGCAAAATAAAGACTTTTCGGAGATTGCGCGCTTGCTGCAGGTATTGCAACGGCCATTCGACGAACAGCCTGAGCATGCGCACTATGCGGCGCTGCCACCGGACTGGGCCAGTCATCTGGAAGTCAGCTGTTCGTCCTGACCGGCGCACAGACCAACGCATTATCATTAATCAGCACCAGCATACGGAGCCCGTCATGAACACCAAAGTCACCAAATCAGACGCCGAATGGCGCGAACAACTGGACGCCATGGAGTACCAGGTGACCCGTCACGCCGCCACCGAGCGCGCCTTCACCGGCCGTTTCTGGGATCACCATGAAGCCGGCATCTATACTTGTGTTTGTTGCAACACCCCGCTGTTCGCCTCGGATGCCAAGTTTGATTCAGGTTGCGGCTGGCCCAGCTACTTCGAAGCACTCAATCCGGACAATGTGCGTGAGAAAGTCGACCAGAGTTATGGCATGATGCGTACCGAAATCATTTGCAATGTCTGCGATGCGCATCTGGGCCACGTATTTCCCGACGGTCCGCCGCCGACCGGATTGCGCTATTGCATCAATTCGGCATCATTGCGTTTTGATCCGACCACCTGAACCTCAACAGTAAAGAATCGCTATGAAGTTTCTGTTCGACCTCTTTCCCGTCATCCTCTTCTTTGGCGTCTTCAAGTGGGCCGAAGGCCATGCCGAAGCCGCGCAGGGGCTGGTTTCACATTATCTGTCCGGCATCATGTCGGGCGGCACGGTAGCGGTCACGCAAGCACCGATCCTGCTGGCCACGGCGGTGGCGATTCTGGCCTCGCTGGCGCAGATCGGCTGGCTGCTGGCGCGCAAGAAGAAAGTCGATGCCATGTTGTGGGTATCGCTGGCCATCATCGTCGTGTTCGGCGGCGCCACCATCTACTTCCGTGACGATACGTTCATCAAGTGGAAGCCCACCATTCTGTACTGGTGCTTTGCGCTGGCATTGCTGGTCAGTCAACTGGCCCTGAAGAAAAACCTGATCCGCTCCATGATGGAAAAGCAGATCACCCTGCCCGATCCGGTGTGGAACAAACTGAATCTGGCCTGGACCGCATTCTTTGCCGCCATGGGCGTGCTCAATCTGTACGTGGCCTTCAATTTCCCGCTCGATACCTGGGTCAACTTCAAGATGTTCGGCGGCATGGGACTGATGTTTGCCTTCGTGATCGCGCAAAGCCTGTTCTTGTCGAAACACATGAAAGACACTGAGTGAGCGCCCGCCCGGAAGCCATCCGCGAGCGCCTGCTTGCAACTTTCTCGCCGCTGGACTGTCAAGTGCTGGACGAGTCTGCACAGCATGCCGGGCATGCCGGTGCAGCATCCGGAGGCGGACATTACCGTGTGCGCCTGATATCCGCTGTTTTCGAAGGGAAAAACCGTTTAATTCGTCACCGGCTGGTGTATGATTGCCTCGCTGACATGATGCAACAGGATATTCACGCCCTCGCCATCGAGGCACTGGCGCCGTCCGAGATAAATAAATAATCGAACTGATCGAATTAATCCAATATTCTTCCGAATCATTTTCAATACCTCCAATTTTAGGATTCAATAATGACTTTTAAACCCGCTCGTTTGCTGGTGCTTTTGTTTGCCGCTGCTGCACTGCCAGTCATGGCTCAGAACCTCGCCGTCGTTAACGGCAAGGCAATTCCTTCGTCGCGCGCCGATGCGATGGTCAAGCAAATGACTTCGCAAGGCCAGCCAGACAGCCCGCAACTGCGTGCTGCGGTCAAGGAAGAGTTGATCAACCGCGAAATCCTGATGCAGGAAGCCGACAAGCAAGGCCTGGGCAACACGCCTGAAGTCAAGAACCAGCTGGAACTGGCGCGCCAGTCCATCGTGCTGCGTTCGCTGATCGGCGACTACCTGAAGAAGCATGCCGTGACCGATGCCGAAATCAAGGCTGAATACGACAAATTCAAGGCTCAGGCCGGTGACAAGGAATACCACGCCCGTCATATCCTGGTAGCCACTGAAGATGAAGCCAAGGCCATCATCGCCAAGCTCAAGGCCGGCACCAAGTTTGAAGATCTGGCCAAGCAATCGAAAGATACCGGCTCGGCAGCCAACGGCGGCGATCTGGACTGGGCAACACCAGCTTCGTTCGTGAAGCCGTTCTCCGATGCCATGGTGGCACTGAAAAAGGGTGACATCACCGAAACGCCGGTCAAGACCCAATTCGGTTACCACGTGATCAAGCTGGAAGATGTGCGTCCGGCCAAGGTCCCGACACTGGAAGAAGTGCGTCCGCAAATCGCTGAAGCGCTGCAACAGAAGAAACTGGCTGCGTATCAGGAAGAACTGCGCAAGAAAGCCAAGATTCAGTAATCACTGCCGTCAGTCGGCCGGATACGCTCCGGCCAATGACAGAAAAACGCTCGTTGCCATCGGCACCGGGCGTTTTTTTATTGCCGCGCAATCCATGCCAGCGGCAATCTGGAGGGATACCCGTTGACTGCACTCCCCCCTTGCCCGCTGCTGGCGGCACATCCGCCAGGAACCAGCACATGGGCATCGCGGCGGTGATACGGATGTTTTCATGCAGACATCCATACCGGGTTCAGGCACATTGCCAGAATGCCAAAAGAGAATTGAAACAGGGATTGCGATGCAATGGGTGATTGGGCAGAATACTGTTTTTATATACAGCATTTTCACCTCATCGCATGGCCAAGCCGCCCAACTATCCGCACGGTATCGCGGCAGCATTTCCCAAGAGCCCCGAGCCGCCAAAGGATGACGACCCGACGCTCACACCCGGGGTGTACCTGCACCGTCAGCAAGTGGCCCGCAAGGGGCGCGGCGCCGTCACCAATTTGCGCGGCCGCTATGAGACGGTGATTCGCGAGGAATTCGACGATGGCTGGCAAGCCGTTGCCTTTATGGAAACAAGCGATGACACCGGGGATCAGGTTGCCGCTGCGGAAGATCCGCAGATGACCGGAGAGTATCCCGCCAATGCAGAGAATACGGAGGCACTGCCACCGCTGAAAACCATCGTGACGACAGAACGGGCGAAATCCATCATCAGCCGCAACACGTCCCCGGACCTGCCTTTCAACCAGTCGCTCAATCCCTACCGGGGTTGTGAACACGGCTGCATCTACTGCTTCGCGCGTCCTTCGCACAGCTATCTCGGCTTGTCACCGGGGCTCGATTTCGAAAGCCGCCTGTTCGCCAAGACCAACGCTCCCGAGTTGCTGCTGCGCGAATTCGCCCGCCCTGCCTATGTGCCCGAGACCATCACCGTCGGCATCAATACCGATGCGTATCAACCGTGCGAACGCGAGTTGAAGATCACGCGCCAACTCTTGCAGATTTTCCACGATTGCCAGCATCCGGTGGCGCTGATCACCAAGTCCTCGCTGATTGAGCGTGACATCGACTTGCTGGCGCCCATGGCGGCCCGCGGGCAAGCCATTGCCGCCGTCACCATTACCACTCTCGATCCGAAAATGGCGCGCACTCTGGAGCCGCGCGCGGCCACGCCAACGCGTCGCTTGCGTGTGATCAGGACGCTCGCCGAAGCCGGCATTCCGGTGAGCGTCTCCATTGCACCGGTGATTCCGTTCGTGACCGAGCCTGATCTGGAGCGCGTGCTGGAAGCCGCCATCGAAGCCGGCGCCAGCAGTGCCGGCTACATCGTGCTGCGCTTGCCGTGGGAAGTCAGCCCGCTGTTCCGACAATGGCTGCAGGCACATTTCCCGGATCGCGCGCAACGGGTGATGAATCGCATCCAGGATATGCGCGGCGGCAAAGACTACGATGCCAGTTTCGCTACCCGCATGCACGGCACCGGAGTCTGGGCGGATCTGCTGCGACAGCGTTTCGACAACGCCTGCCGCCGGCTGGGCGTGCCCCATCGCAACCGGGAATATGCAAGACTGGATACCAGTCAGTTCCGCCGTCCGGTCAGCCTGCCATCCGCGCCAGAACAGGCCTCCGGCAAAGCAGAAAAAGCCGGCCGCCAGATGGACTTGTTCTGAAAAAAAAGGCACTCATCCGAGTGCCTTTCTGTTTATTGCCATTCAAGCCTGGTGCGGCTTAGCCAACCCACTTGCGGGCGTTGCGGAACATGCGCATCCACGGTGAATCGGCACCCCAGGTATCCGGGTGCCAGGAATGCGTGACGGTACGGAATACGCGCTCGGCATGCGGCATCAGCACGGTAAAGCGGCCATCCGGTGTCGTCACCGAGGTAATCCCTTGCGGCGAGCCGTTCGGGTTATACGGATAGGCTTCGCTGGTGACGCCCTTGTTGTCGATGTAACGCATGGCCACAATCGCCTGCGACAGATCACCGGTTTCCGAGAAGTCGGCAAAACCTTCGCCGTGGGCGGTGGCAATCGGTGCC
Source organism: Herbaspirillum autotrophicum (assembly GCF_001189915.1). Lineage (GTDB taxonomy): Bacteria > Pseudomonadota > Gammaproteobacteria > Burkholderiales > Burkholderiaceae_D > Herbaspirillum > Herbaspirillum autotrophicum. The sequence goes on along the minus strand of NZ_LFLS01000001.1, from coordinate 296,171 downwards.
TGGGTGCCGGCCATGCCTTGCATGAAGATCGATGGCGAATCCGCCACTTCAACCATGGCAAAACGTGCCTCGAACTGTTCCGACTTGTTGCGCGTGAACTTCGGCCATGCTTCAGCACCGGGAATGATGGACTTCAGATTGCTCATCATTTGGCAGCCGTTGCAAATGCCCAGCGAGAATGTATCGCCGCGCTGGAAGAAGTTCGAGAACTGCTCGGCCATCTTGGCGTTGAACAGAATCGTCTTGGCCCAGCCTTCGCCGGCGCCGAGTACGTCGCCGTAGGAGAAACCGCCGACGGCGATCAGTCCGGCAAAATCATCGAGACGGGCACGGCCTGAAATCAGATCGCTCATGTGCACGTCAACCGCAGCAAAGCCCGATTTGTGCATCACATAAGCAGTCTCGATGTGCGAATTGACACCCTGCTCGCGCAGGATCGCCACCTTCGGACGGGCACCGGTATTGATGAATGGCGCTGCGATATCTTCTTGCGGATCAAAGCTCAGCTTTGGCGTCATGCCCGGATCAGTGGCATCCAGCAGACGGTCGTATTCGGCATCGGCACAAGCCGGGTTGTCGCGCAGACGCGCAATGCGCCAGCTGGTTTCGCTCCACAGGCGATGCAGGCTGCTGCGCGGCTGGTTGTAAATGGTCTTGGCGTCGCGCGTGAATTCGATCACGTCACGTTCGTTGAGCTTGCCGATGATATGGCTGCAAGCGCCCAGCTGATGTGTACGCAACACATTCATGACTTCCGATTTCTGCTCGGCACGTACCTGAATCACGGCGCCCAGTTCTTCGCTGAACAGCGCGCGCAAGGTCAGTTCATTGCGACGCTCGGCAACCTGTGCGGTCCAGTTCTTGGAATCCCCCCAATCCGCAGCATGTTCGCTTTCCATGGTCAGGATATCCAGATTGACCGAAATACCGGTGCGGCCGGCAAAGGTCATTTCCGCCAGCGTGGCAAACAGGCCGCCATCGGAGCGGTCATGGTAAGCCAGCAGTTTGCCATCCTGATTCAATTCCTGGATCGCGGCGAAAAATGCCTTGACGTCGTCGGCGCTGTCGACATCGGGTGTTTCATTGCCAATCTGTTGCATGACCTGGGTCAGCGCCGAGGCGCCCATGCGGTTCTTGCCACGGCCGAGGTCGATCAGAATCAGCGCGGTATCGCCCAGATCGGTGCGCAGTTGCGGCGTCAGTGTCAGACGTACATCCTGCACCGGTGCGAACGACGACACGATCAGCGAGACCGGCGACATCACCGATTTGGCGCCGGCATCATCTTGCCAGGTGGTGCGCATCGACAGCGAATCCTTGCCGACCGGAATGCTGATGCCCAATGCCGGGCACAATTCCATGCCGACGGCCTTGACCGTATCGAACAAGGCAGCGTCCTGGCCGGGCTGACCGCAAGCAGCCATCCAGTTGGCCGACAGTTTGATGTCGGAAATATTACCGATGCGGGCGGCGGCGATATTGGTGATGGCTTCGCCGACTGCCATGCGGCCCGACGCCGCGGCATCGATGACCGCCAGCGGGGTGCGCTCGCCCATCGCCATGGCTTCGCCCAGATAACCTTCCAGGCCCATCGTGGTGACGGCACAATCGGCCACCGGCACTTGCCATGGACCGACCATCTGGTCGCGCACGGTCATGGCGCCGACGCTGCGGTCGCCAATCGTGATCAGGAATGATTTGTCGGCCACGGTCGGCAAACGCAACACGCGCTCTGCCGCCTCGACCAAACCGATACCGGTCAGATCCACCGGCGGCAAGCTGCGGCTGGCGTGCACCACGTCGCGATGCATCTTCGGCGGTTTGCCGAGCAAGACATCCATCGGCATGTCGACCGGATTGTTGTCATGCTCCGGGTCGATCAGTTTCAGTTGACGCTCTTCGGTGGCGGTACCGACCACCGCGAACAGGCAACGTTCGCGTTCGCACAGATACTGGAACAACGGCAACTGCTCCGGCGCAATTGCCAGCACATAGCGTTCCTGCGATTCATTGCTCCAGATTTCCTTGGGCGCCAGACCGCTCTCTTCCAGCGGAATCTTGCGCAGATCGAAAATCGCGCCGCGCTTGGCATCATTGGTAATTTCCGGGAAAGCGTTCGACAGACCGCCGGCGCCGACATCGTGAATCGACAGGATAGGATTGTCGTCAGCCATGGCCCAACAGGCATTGATGACTTCCTGCGCCCGCCGCTCCATTTCCGGATTGCCGCGCTGTACCGAATCGAAATCCAGATCGGCCGTATTGGCGCCGGTCGCCATCGACGACGCTGCGCTGCCGCCCATGCCGATGCGCATGCCGGGACCGCCGAGCTGAATCAGCAGGCTGCCGACCGGCAATGCATTCTTGCTGGTGTGCTTGGCCGAGATATTGCCGATCCCGCCGGCAATCATGATCGGCTTGTGATAACCCTGCACGTCGCCGCCGACATTTTGTTCGTAGGTACGGAAATAGCCGCCCAGATTGGGACGACCGAATTCGTTGTTGAAGGCAGCGCCGCCGAGCGGGCCGTCAATCATGATTTGCAAGGCCGAAGCGATGCGCTCGGGCTTGCCGTAAATACCGGATTGCGCATGCGCGGTCCTTTGCGCCGGGCTTTGCGCGACGTCGCGTGCATTTTCCCAAGGCTGCACGGCATGCGTGAGCATCAGGTTGGAGACGGTAAAACCGGTCAGGCCGGCTTTCGGCTTGGCGCCACGTCCGGTAGCGCCTTCATCGCGGATTTCGCCGCCGGCACCGGTCGATGCGCCCGGGAATGGCGAAATCGCGGTCGGGTGATTATGCGTCTCGACCTTCATCAGAATGTGGGTCAGTTCTTCCGACGCTTCATAGGCATTGCCCTTGGCTGCGCCGCGCTGATAAAAACGCGAAATGGTCGCGCCTTCGATCACCGAGGAATTGTCGCTGTAGGCGACCACGGTGCCTTGCGGATGCAATTCATGGGTATTGCGTATCATGCCGAACAGCGACTTGTCCTGCACCTGACCATCGATGGTCCAGTCGGCATTGAAAATCTTGTGACGGCAATGCTCGCTGTTGGCTTGCGCGAACATCATCAGTTCGACGTCGGTCGGATTGCGCTGCGCGCGGCTGAAAGCGGCGACCAGATAGTCGATTTCATCATCCGACAAGGCCAGGCCGAGTTCGGTATTGGCGCTTTCCAGCGCCTGCTTGCCGCCACCGAGCAAATCGATGAACGCCAACGGCTTGGCATCCAGTGTGGAAAACAGGCCGACGGCGTCCTGCGCCTGGCGCAACACCATTTCCGTCATGCGGTCGTGCAACAAGGCCACTACGGCATCGATGCTGCCGGCGTCCAGTTTTTTGACGCCGCCGAGCAAGCCGGACTTGACCTGAACCCGGTACGATACGCCGCGTTCAATGCGATGGATATGCGTCATGCCGCAGTTATGCGCGATATCGGTGGCTTTGCTGGCCCATGGCGAAATGGTGCCGAAGCGCGGAATCGTCACGAATTCATCGCCTTCTTCGCGGCCGCTGAACGGTTCGCCGTAGGTCAGCAAGCCGTTCAGTCGCGCATGGTCATCCTGCGACAGCGCGCCGGCAGCATCCACAAAGTGGACGAAGCGCCCGGTGACGCCGGTAATGGCGGCATCGACAGCTTGCAATTGAGACAACAGACGTTGGGTACGGAAGGCAGAAAGGGCATTGGAACCCGGCAGAATCAGCATGGCAGAAGGTCGAGGCAGTAGGCTGTGGATCGAGCGGCATCATTATTTGGCGATACCTGACGGCCAGACAACAGACGTCGGTAAGCTTGTGATGCGCGGAAAGCCGAATTATACCTTGACCACCCTGTCCCGGCCCACCGCTGCCGCGCAAATTTGACGATGCGCGGCCCGGTTGCGGCAGTCTTGCGGGCCTTAAAAATCTTTCAGCACGATCTTGCCGATCACGTGTCCGGCTTCCAGCGTCGCATGCGCGGCGCGCAAATTGGCGGCGTTGATGGGCGACAACACTTGGCCGACCGTGGTTTTCAGCGTGCCGTGATCGATCAGACGGGCAATTTCATCGAGCAGTTTGCCCTGCTGCTCCATGTCGGCGGTCTGGTACATCGAGCGCGTAAACATGAATTCCCACACCAGACCGGCACTCTTGGACTTCAGTGCACCGATATCGAGCGGCGCGGCATTTTCCACAATCGTGGCGATCATGCCCTGCGGCGCGATGACTTGCGCGGCGGCCGGAAAGTTGCGATCGGTATCGTTGAGGATCAGCACGTAATCGACACTGGCAAAGCCGGCCGCCTGCAACTGTGCCGGCATATCGCCGAAGTGATTGATGACGTGGGCGGCACCCAGCGCACGTACCCACTGCTCGGACTCTGGCCGCGATGCCGTGGCGATCACGGTCAGCCCGGCGACCCGCGCCGCCAGCTGGATTGCGATGGAACCGACGCCACCGGCACCACCGATGATCAGAATCGTGGCCGGCCTGGCATCTGCCGCCGGCGCCAGGCTCTTGGCCGGTATCCGCAAGCGGTCGAACAAGGCTTCCCAGGCGGTAATGGCAGTCAGCGGCAACGCTGCGGCCTGCGCAAAGTCGAGCGAGGCTGGCAGATGGCCGACAATGCGCTCGTCGATCAATTGAAATTCGCTGTTGGCGCCGGGACGGGTGATGTCACCGGCATAAAACACGCGGTCGCCGGGCTTGAAGGCGGTTACCTCAGGACCAATCGCCTCGACCACCCCGGCGGCATCCCAGCCGAGCACGCGCGGCGTGCTTTCGACCTGGTCCTTGGGCGCGCGCACTTTGGTGTCGACCGGATTGACGGCAATCGCCTTGACTGCCACCAGCAAGTCGCGCCCTTGCGGCTGTGGCGTTGGCAGTTCGACATCGATCAGCGATTCCGGGTCGGTAATCGGTAAATAACGGGTTAAGGCAACGGCTTTCATGTGCATTCCTTCAATCAAGTGGCGGGTTGGTATGACAGACATTATGAACCTATCGATTTTTCAGATAAACAGGCTCACAATTGCAGCACTTTCAAACAATATTTGATAATCGAGTGCCATGTACGCCATTACCGATTTGCAATTATTCATTCACACCGCCGACAGCGGCAGCCTGTCGCAAGCTGCCAGAATGCTGGAGATTTTGCCAGCGACCGCCAGCGCCAGCCTGAAGCGGCTGGAACAACGCCTCAAGGTACGGCTGTTTGCGCGCTCCACGCGCAGCATGCGGCTGACGCCCGAGGGCGAGATTTTTCTGGAATATTGCCGCGACGCACTGGCCTTGCTGCAAGAAGGCGAAGCCCTGCTCAGCAGCGGCAAAGAAGATATCAAGGGACACTTGCGCTTGTCCATGCCCTCGGATACCGGCCGCAATGTGTTGCTCGGCTGGCTCGATGACTTCCAGGAACAGCATCCCGAAGTCAGCTTCACGCTGCAATTTTCCGACCGCATGGCCGATCTCTACCGCGATGCCGTCGATGTCGCCATCCGCTCCGGCAAGCTGGTCGATTCATCGCTGGTGTCGCAACAACTGGCCAGCAGCCGGCGCGTGCTGGTGGCTGCGCCGGACTATCTGAAAAAATACGGTACGCCGCAAACGCCGGACGATCTGGTCCATCACAATTGCCTGCTGTTTTATCTCAGGCATGGTTTGTTCAATCATTGGCATTTCGGGAGCGGCAAACAGGTGTGGGATATCAAGGTGAGCGGCAACCGCATGTCCGACGATGCCACCATCGCCCGCGTCTGGGCCGTGGCCGGCGTCGGCATTGCCTATAAATCGTGGATTGACGTGCGGGCCGACGTCCAGAGCGGACGACTGGTCACGCTGCTGGATGAATTCACTTGCGAGGAAGTGCCGCTGCATGCGGTCTATCCGCATCGCAACAGCGCCTCGCCCACCGTGCGCGCCTTGCTGGCATTTCTGCGCGCAGGTTTCGCGGCGCTGGACGCCGGCGAACAACGCCGGACCTCCTGACGCCACGCACTGCGTTGGTTTACTTCACGATCAGATTATTCTTGACCTCCTTGACGCCGTTGACGGCGCGCGTCACTTCTGCGGCCTTGGCCGATGCTGCGCCGGACTTCACGAAGCCGCTCAATTGCACGGTGCCCTTGAAAGTCTCAACACCGATTTCAGTCGTCTTGAGCAATGGCTCATTGAAAATCGCCGCCTTGACCTTGGTAGTGATGACGGTATCGTCGAGATACTCGCCGGTGCTGGCGCGCTTGGCAGTTGGCGCACAAGCGCTCAGCGCCAGGAAACTCAGGGCAAACAAAACCGCAGTAAACATTTTGGAAACAGACACGCGACATTCCTTTCAGATCGGATAAAGAACACGCCGGCAAGCACTCACCGGCGCAGCTGACCCGCTGCGGGCCAGTGCATCTGAGAGGTTGCCGAGGCCCTGCCGGTTCCTCCGCAAAATCGGCTTTATGCGTGAAATAGCGGAAGAAAGTCCCGGCGAATTTTCACAAAAAATCAGCAGGATTTATTCGATTGGACGCAAAAAATCAGCACCACTTTTCCACCGCCTGCGAGCAGTACCGGCGGCTGGCTGCGCCTGTGCCAAACGTTTCGATGTATCATTCATGCCGCATTGCGGGATGAGACAGCAACAGATGCTGGTCTTGGCCCGGGGGAATCCGACAATGAATGACGAATAAAGTGATGCAAAACAAGACACAAAAGCAGATAGCCGTTATCGGCGGGGGACTGTCAGGCGTCTGTACGGCCTACTTTCTGGCGCTGGCTGGTTTCGAAGTGGCCGTGCTGGAGCGGCGCGGCAATGTCGCCGAAGAAGCCTCGTTTGGCAACAGCGGACTGCTGGCGCCCGGCGTGGCGCAACCACTGGTATTACCCGGCCTGCTCGGCATGGCGGGTGGCGGCCGCTTCAAAACTGAACCGGCGATTCTGCTCAAGTCCGCACTCAAGACATCCTGCTCACGCTGGGTGCGCAAGTCGCGCCAGGAATTCCTGCATGCCTTCGCTGAAAACAAATCACGCCTGACCCGGGTCGCCGCTTACGGGCAAATGCTGACCAGGCAAATTCAAGAGCATTACGTGCTGGAACATGAAAATCGGGCCGGCGTACTGCAGCTGTTTCGGGATCAGGCCGATGTCGATAACAACGCGGTGCTGCAAGACAGTTTGCAACACGCCGAAGTCCAGCGCCGGGCGGTCGACGCCGATGCCATCAAGGCCATCGATCCGGCATTTTTATCCGACGTCTCGCTGGCTGGCGCCATGTATTATCCGCAAGACGAATCGGGCAACTGCGTACTGTTCGCCAAACAATTGCGAGCGATTGCACAGTCGCTCGGCGTGCAATTCCATTTCGCCCAGACCGTGACGGCAATCCGCCCCGAGTTCGGCGGCCGGGTAGCGATCACGCTGGCCGACGAAACCCTGCTGGTGGATGCCGTGGTGCTGGCGGCCGGCATGCAAAGCGCCGCTTTGCTGGCGCCGCTCAATGTCACGTTGCCGCTGCAAGAGGTGCAAACCTACAGCGCCGTGGTGCCGGTACGCAATCCGGAGAGTGCGCCGCAAACCGCGCTCATCGATCAACGCTACAAGGTATCCATCGCCCGCGTCGGCAATCGCATCCGCATTTGCGGCTTGCTGGGATTTTTGCCGCGCACCGATTTGCCGCACCCGAAAGCCATCAACAGCTTGCTGAAAGTCGCCAACGATTATTTTCCGAATGCGGCCAACTTCAACAGCGCCAGCTTCTGGAGCAGCACCTGGGCCCTGCAGCCGAACGGTTTGCCTTTGCTCGGCGCCACCACCCATCACAATATTTTCGTCAACACCGGCCATGGCGTGGGCGGCTGGGCCAGCGCGGTCGGTGCTGCCAAACTGCTGGCCGATCTGATTGAGGGGCGCCAACCCGACATCGACATCAGCGGACTGACCATGGCCGATACGCTGGCGGCGACAACCTAAGTCTGCGCACTTGCTGCAATTGGCATAAAATGGTCCGCCGGCAACATTCCCATACGCAGTTGCCCTTCCCTCGCGGATCAACTCATGAGTGCGCTTTACACCGTGGCAGAAATTCGTCAGATCGAAGTCGCAGCGCTCGCCGCTCTGCCCGCTTCGACGCTGATGCAACGTGCCGGCCAGGCCTGCGCCAACTCTGTGCTGGAACTGACGGCCCACGATCCTGACGGCACCATCCTGATTCTGGCCGGCCCCGGCAACAATGGCGGCGACGCCTTGCAGGCGGCGTACTATCTGGCGCAATCCGATCTCGCCGTCAGCGTCGCGCTGTATGCCGATGAAACCCGGTACAGCACCGATGCCCTGCATGCGCTGCAATGCGCACGCGCCAGCGGTGCCCTGTTCCTCGATATCAATGACCCCCGGCATCTGGGCACCGGGCGCTGGTCGCTGGTCGTCGACGGTTTGTTCGGCATCGGCCTGCAACGCCCGATCAGCGGCACACTGCGCAGCGCGATTGAATATATCGACAGCCTGCAAGTACCGATTCTCGCCATCGATGTGCCAAGCGGACTCGATGCCGACACCGGCACCGTGGTCGGCGGCAGCGCCGGCATTGCCGTACACGCCGATCACACGCTCACCTTCATCGGCGACAAAACCGGCTTGCATACCTGCGACGGCGTCGATTATTGCGGCAGCATCAGCGTCGACACGCTGGCCATCGACAGCACGCATTTCCCGCCCCCGCATGCCTGGCTCAGCCAACCATCCCTGTTCAGCGCATCGCTGCGCCCGCGGCGCGGCAATTCGCACAAGGGCAGCAATGGCGACGTCCTGGTCCTGGGCGGTGCGCCCGGCATGGGCGGCGCAGTCATGCTGGCCGCGCGCAGCGCTGCCTATGGCGGTGCCGGACGCGTGTTGGCAGGCTTTCTGGAACAGGCGCCGGCTTATGATCCGGTGCATCCTGAGTTGATGTTACGACTGGCGGCAGATTTGAATTTTGGCAATGCCACGCTGGTGGTCGGCACCGGTCTCGGCACCTCGCGGCAAGCGCACGATTTGCTGTCACGCGCGCTGCATGCCAGCGGACCGCTGGTGCTGGACGCCGATGCCTTGAACCTGATCGCCGCCGAACCCGGGCTGCAACATGTCTTGCTGAACGCCCGTTCGCGCGCCGTCATGATCACGCCGCATCCGCTGGAAGCAGCGCGGCTGCTGGCGCTCGACGTCGGCCAGATTCAGCACGACCGGCCGCAAGCGGCACGCCAGCTGGCGCAGCGCTTTGGCGTGGTAGCCGTGCTCAAGGGCGCCGGCAGCGTGATTGCTTATCCGGACGGCGACATCATCATCAATACCAGCGGCAATCCGGCGCTGGCCAGCGGCGGTACCGGCGATGTCCTGGCCGGCTTATGCGGCGCGCTGCTGGCGCAAGGCTGGCCGCTGCGCGACGCGGCACCGGCGGCGGTCTGGCTGCACGGCAAGGCCGCAGATCAATTGGTAGCAAGCGGCAGCGGGCCGATCGGCCTGACTGCCAGTGAACTGGCACCTGCAATACGTACCCTGATAAATAAAATAAACCGAGACAATGGCCATCGCACCGCTTTCACCCGCTCGCCGCCCCAGATTATGGCTAGGCATTCTGTTTCTGATTTCCGGTCTGTGGACACTGACACTGCTTGATACGGCAGGCAAACTGCTGGCCGTATCCGGCTATCACGTAGTCATGATTGCGTGGATGCGTTACAGCATCAATACGGTATTCATGGCCCTGACGCTGGCGCCGCTGTATCGCCGCCGCTATGGGAAGAGCATCTTGCAATCGAACCGGCCGCGCCTGCAAGTGGGACGCGCCGCGCTGTTGCTGATTTCAACGCTGCTGTTTTTTTCCGTGATCAAGATCGTGCCGCTGGCCGAAGGCACCGCCATGAATTTCTGCGCCCCGCTGATCGTGCTCGCGGTGTCGCCATGGCTGCTCGGTGAAACCACGTATGCCTCGCGCTGGGTGGCGGTGGCAGTCGGCTTCATCGGCATGCTGATCGTGATTCGACCCGGCGGCGACATTCCGCCCCACGGCGTGGTACTGGGCCTGATGTCGGCCACCGTATTTGCTTTTGTATCGATTTTGAACCGCAAGGCCAATCAGGCTGACGATCCGCTGGTCACTCTGTTTTACGGTGGCCTGATCGGCATGATTCTGAGCACCCTGCTGTTGCCGTTTTTCTGGTCGCCGCATATGCCGGATACCTTCGAATGGCTGATCATGGCGTCCACCGGCGTCACCAGCACCATCGGCCATTTCTTGCTCAACAGCGCCTATAAACACGCGGAGGCTTCGGTACTGACGCCGTTTGCCTATGCCCAGATCATTTCAGCCAGCACCATGGGCTGGCTGGTATTTGGTCAGTTTCCGGATGCCGTGACGATTCTGGGCATTGCAGTCATTTGCGCCAGCGGCATGAGCATCGCGTATGTCGAACACAAACGCGCACATCCGCAGCCGGCCGCTGCCTGAAGCAACGGCTCAGACGATCTTGCCGGCGGCAATCGTGATGGTCTTGGCGCAGCGTGCCGCCACCGAGGCATCGTGCGTCACCAGCACCAGCGTCGAGCCGCGCTCACGGTTCAATTCAAACATCAGCGCAATCACGGCTTCGCCGGTGGCCGCATCGAGACTGCCGGTCGGTTCATCGGCCAGCAACAGCGGCGGCTCGGTCACAAATGCCCGCGCCAGCGCCACCCGTTGCTGCTCGCCGCCCGACAGGTACTTCGGATAATGTTTTACCCGGCTGCCAAGGCCGACGCGCTCCAGCATGCGCTGCGCCTTGCTTTTGGCTTCGCTGTCGCCGCGCAATTCCAGCGGCAGCATGACATTTTCCAGCGCGTTCAAATGCCCCAGCAACTGAAACGACTGAAACACAAAGCCAAGCCGGTTCTTGCGCAAACCGGCGCGACCATCTTCATCCAGCGCGAAGATATCGACGCCGTCAATCTTGACGCTGCCGGAGGATGGCGTATCGAGCCCGGCCAGCAAACCGAGCAAGGTGGATTTGCCGGACCCCGAGGCACCGACGATTGCCAGCGTAGTGCCCGACTGCACTGTAAAATCAATGTTTTGCAAGATCACCAGCTCGCCGGCAGCACTGATGTCGGTGGCCGGTGCGGCAGCATCGGCAACGCGTTTGCCGAGGCGGGTAACTTCGATGGCAGGAATGTTGTCGGTAACAGAAGAGGAATCAGGCATGCAGTCTGCAGAATATGCGGTAAGGTTGAACAACGTGTGGCGGGTGGCAATCGGCATGGTGCTGTTGCTGATTGCAGCGAGCGCTTATTCTGCACCAAAAACCGTGCTCGTGCTCGGCGACAGTCTGTCCGCCGAATATGGTCTGACGCGCGGCAGCGGCTGGGTGGCACTGCTGCAACAACGGTTGCAACAGCAAAAAATCGATGCCACGCTGGTCAATGCCAGCATCAGCGGCGAAACCACCATTGGCGGCAAAACCCGCCTGCCGGCGCTGCTGAGCAAGCACAATCCGGATATCGTCGTCATTGAGCTGGGCGCCAATGATGCCTTGCGCGGCTTGCAACTGAGCGCCACCCGCGCCAACCTGGACGCCTTGCTGAGCATGTCGAAAGCGGCCAAGGCCAAGGTGGTGCTGGTCGGCATGCAGATCCCGCCGAATTACGGCGCCGACTATGCCAACCAGTTTTCACAATTGTTTTCGACTGCCGCCAAACAATACAAGGCCGCGCTGGTGCCGTTTTTCATGCAGGGTATTGCCGACCAGCCAGCCATGTTCCAGGCTGACCGCATGCATCCCAATGAGCAGGCACAACCACAGTTGCTCGACAATGTCTGGCCGCATCTCAAGCCCCTGCTGAGCGTGCGTTAGCTTTCGGCGGTGCTTGTCGCCGCGCTTGTGGCGGCATTGGCAACCGCATGGCGACCATGCAGTTGCAAGAACCGGCGCAGCAAACCGGCCGATTGTGGTGTCGCGCTGACCTGCTCGCGCATGGCGATTGCATCGATGCCGTTGCCAAGGTAAGTTTCGGCGTAATACGATAAATGCGCGCGCACGAATTCAGGAGAAAATTCCGGATGAAACTGCGCCGAAAAAATATGCGGCGCCAGGCGCAGCATGTGATGCGGATCAAGCGGCGAACTGGCCAGCACGGTCGCCCCGCACGGCGGTTGCAATACTGCCTGGGTATGCAGCATGTGCGCCGGAAAAACATCTGGCGTCTCGTGCAGCAAGGCTTCGCCGGCAGCGGCGGCCAGCTTCTGCACCGCCATGGTACCGGCAGCGCGTCCGGCCGGGTTATAACCGACCGTGCCGCCAAACGCGTGGGATAACAACTGGTGACCGTAACAAATGCCGAACATCGGCAAGCCCTGTGCTGCAGCGTGACGCAACCATTCGGCCGCGCGCTCGCTCCAGTCCAGCTGATCGGTGACCATGGTCGGCGAACCGGTAATCAGCGCCGCCCGATAAGCTTGCGGCGGCGGCAGGCAATCGCCCTGAAACACACAAATGGTTTCGGCCTCGTCATCACTTAATCCGGCGGCACGCTGGAGTTGTGCGGCATAGCTGCCGTAGGCACTTTTCAGTTCTTCGTTGGGATCGCCGGTATGGATGATCAGGACGGGGGCTGGCATGGGTACTTGCGTCAATTCGGTTAAACCGCATATCGCATTGAATGCGGATGGTGAAACACATTCTACGATCAGCCCGGCGCAACGGGGGAAATAAAACCAGCCAATGTTGCAGATATGGCGCGGGCCGGGGGCCGGCACTGCGCTGCGGACAAACTGGCGGGGCAAAAAAAATGCCCATCGCAACGATGGGCACTCCAGACTGCCAGGCCACGCCATGGGCGTGGCCGGCGTCAATCTCAGTTGGCCGGCTCAGTACTCTTGCCGACCAATGCTTCACCACCCTTGAGGATTTTGACCTTGGCCTGTTCCTTGAGGTAGGCCACATAGGCCAGCATTTCCTGTTGTGCCAGCGTATTGGCAATCTGTTCCTGCTCGGTCTTGCGACGGGCCGCGTCAGGAGCAGCCGGCTGCGCCACCTTGGTGATGCGGAATACGCTGTAACCCAGACCCGGCACTTCGACGCCGGTATAGGCTGGCAACTTGGCCGTATCTGCCTTCATCACGGCCAGGAATGCATCCTGATTCCAACCCTGCGTCTTGACGCGGGAAGCGATGCGGACGTCACCGAAACCGGCGCTGTCATCCTTGGCCTTGAGTTCTGCCAGCCTGGCTTCACCGGCTTTTTTCGCCAGCGCCATTTCTTCCGTCAGTGTCACGCGCTCACGCACGATGTTCTTGACATCGTCGAACGGCCGCTTGGTGACCGGCTTGTATTCCACGATACGACCAGCCATCAATACGCTTGGCGCAACCTGCACCGGTTCCGTATTGTGCTTGCTCTTGATTACGTCATCCGTGAACAAGGCCTTGAGGAACGCCGGATTGTTGTAAGGCACGGTCGCTGCCAGTGCCGGATTCGGCTGGCGATGCAAGCCATCGGCAGTTTCGATTTTCAGCTTCAGCTTGTCCGCCACCGGCTTCAGGCTGTCGCCCTGTTCGTACACGGTGTTGCTGAAAATGTCAGCCAGTTCGGCATATTTCTTGGACGCCAGTTGCTTCTTGATTTCAGCACCGATTTCGCCTTTGACTTCATCCAGCGATTTGGCAGCAGCCGGTTTGATGCCGGTGACCTGAATGATGTGATAACCGTAGTCGGATTCGACGACGTCGCTGATGTCACCTTGCTTGAGCTTGAAGGCAGCATCTTCGAATGCCGGCAGCATTGCGCCCTTGCCGAAGTAACCGAGATCGCCGCCTTGCTCAGCCGAGCCCGGATCTTGCGAATTGGCTTTGGCCAGCTTGGCAAAATCAGCCGGATTCTTGCGCACCTGCGCCAGCAAACCTTCGGCCTTGGCCTTGGCAGCTGCCTTGTCGGCCGCCGGTGCATCCTTCTTGACGGCGATCAGGATATGGCTGGCGCGGCGTTGTTCGTCGGTCGAATACTGCTTCTGGTTCTGATCGTAGTAAGACTTGATATCGGCATCGCTGACGCTGATCTGTGCCGCTACGGCGGCGCTGTCCAGAATCACGTATTCCGCCTTGGCCTGTTCCGGCACTTCGAACTGGCTGGCATTCTTGTCGTAATAGGCCTTGAGCATGTCGTCAGTGATCTTGACCTGACCGGCAAACGATGCCGCCTTGAATTGCAATTCCTGTACCGAGCGTTCCTGATCATTGATATCGGACAGGCGGCCAGCCACGGTCTTCGGCGCAAATGCAGTGGCCTGAATCGCGCTGTTGAGTTGCTGCAAGGCCATGTCGCGGCGCAGGCTGGCTTCGTAACCCTTGGGGTTCATGCCCTGAGCGGCCAGCAAGACCTTGTACTGTTCATTGTCGAAAGTACCGTCTGGCTTCACCAGACCCGGGATTTGCATGATGCTTTGCTGCAATACCTGATCCGATACGGCCAGCTTGTCACGCGTGACTTCGGCTCCCAGCGCACGTTGTGCGATCAGATTGTCGAGCACGGCGCGCTTGGCTTCCGGCGTATCGAACATCTTGGCGTCGAACTGGCCGCCGAACATCTGACGCATGCGTTCCAGTTGCTGGCGCTGAGCGGCGTCCAGTTCTTCCTTGGTGATGGTCTGACCGGCCACCTTGGCCACGGCATTGTCGCCATCGGAAAAGCGGCTATACCCTTCCAGGCCGAAAAAAGCGAACGAAGGAAAAATAAACAGCAGCAACAAAAATTGCATCAAGCGCTGATGAGTACGGATAAAATCAAACATGGTCTGCCAATCACGAACAAAAACAGTCAATGAGCGCGCATTCGCCCGGATAATACCGGACAACGCGTACATAAGAAAAAAGGCGAACTTGCGTTCGCCCCATGCAATACAAATACTGGCGGAGCGGACACATCCGCTCTTCTACATCGCTGAGGCATGCCCGCTGTTCTACATAGCATTCATGCCCGCGCGTCATTATACACAGAGCGGCCGGCATCGTCACCGATGCTGCCCGCAGGCAATCCGCGATGCAAGTCGCGACATTACTCGCAAAACAGGAATATCAAGATGACAAAACTGGAAGCAATCGTACAACGCCAGCGGGAAGGCGCGCAATTCGTACTGTCGGCGCAGATGCTGGGCATGGGTGTAGTGGAGTTTGATGCCATCGCCACCGTCTGGTACGACGATGGCGGTCCCGGCTTCAATGTGATCGGCACACCGTTCCGGCAAGTGGTCGAAGATGACTTTCTGATTACCCGCATTACCGTGATCAAGACCGTGCAACGCAAGTAAGCACGGCCTGGAAAACGTTTTTATTCGTATTTGCGGGCGTCTTCGATGACCTTGCCGTCATTCGGCAGACTGTCTGCAGCGACAAACCGTACTTCACCGCGCAACTTGGTGATATCGCGCACGCTGTCGGCAATCGCCGCCATCTGCGCCACCGCAGTCGGCATATCGGCAGTTTCACAGTGCAAGGTCATGATGTCGCTGGCCATTTCACCGCTGACCACCAGTCGCGCCTTGAGAATGCTGGCGTGACGCCGCACCACTTCCGCCACCTGTGAAGGATGCACGAACATGCCGCGCACCTTGGTGGTCTGGTCGGCGCGTCCCATCCAGCCCTTGATGCGGGTATTGGTGCGCCCGCAGGGCGAGATGCCGGGCAATACCGCCGACAGGTCGCCGGTACCGAAACGGATCAGCGGGTAATCGGGATTGAATGAAGTGACCACGATTTCGCCGACTTCGCCGGCCGCCACCGGATCTCCGGTGCCGGGACGCACGATTTCCAGAATCAGCTCTTCATCCAGAATCATGCCGGGATTGACCTGACCGTCACTCAAGGATTCATACGCAATATTGCCGATATCGGCCGATGCATACAGTTGCAGCACATGGGGTATGCCGTGCGCGTGAAACCAGCTGCGCAGCGATGGCGGCAACGCCTCTGCACTCACCAGTGCGCGTTGCAAGCTGCTGATGTCCGTACCGCTTTCTTGCGCTTTTTCGATAATGATCTTCAAAAATGACGGCGTGCCGACGTACGCATCGGGGCGCAATGCGGCGATGGCCTGCACTTGCAGTTCGGTCTGGCCGATGCCGGCCGGAATCACCGCACAGCCGACTTTGGCGGCGCCGCCTTCGACCATGAACGCGGCCGGTGTGAAATGGTAAGCAAAACAATTCTGGATGATATGCCCGGCGCGCAAGCCCAGCGCCGTCATTGGCCGTGCAAAGCGCCACCAGTCCTGCCCGTGACCCTCAGGATCGAAGATCGGTCCCGGCGACACGAACAGACGCCGCAATTCCCGCGGCGGCGTAGTCGTCATGCCGCCGAACGGTGCATCCAGCGCCTGCAAATCCTTCAGATCCGACTTGCGGGTCACCGGCAATCGCGCCAGTGCCGTGCGGTCGGTGATATCGGCTGCCGTCACCGATTCCAGAATCCGGGCCCAGCCCGGCGCCTGCTGCGTCCGTTTCAGCAAATGCGGCAATTGCTGAAACAAAGCTTCCTCGCGCTGCTGCGGATCGCGTGTTTCAAGAGAGTCAAAAGTATCGGCCATGAAAAACCTGTGAGCGTGAACTGGAGTTACGTTGTTGGATGCGGTCTGCACGCAGGCCAGCGGCACCGGCCGCAATCGGTTGCGAACCTGCGGCGCGCCACCCGGTCAGTGGTTGGTACTCAGGCCAGCCAGCGTTTTCTGCGCCGATAGAACTTCATGTCGCGGAAGTTCTTGCGCCCTGCCGCCGACACGCCCAGATAAAACTCTTTGACGTCTTCATTGCTGGCCAGATCATTGGCCACGCCTTCCATGACCACCCGGCCGTTTTCGAGGATGTAGCCGAAATCGGCGTAACGCAGCGCCACCATGGTGTTTTGTTCGGCCAACAGGAACGAGACGTTTTCCTTGGTGTTCAGATCTTTGACGATTTCAAAAATTTCTTCGACGATTTGCGGTGCCAATCCCATCGATGGCTCGTCCAGCAAAATCATGGACGGCTTGGCCATCATGGCGCGGCCAATCGCGGTCATTTGCTGTTCGCCGCCGGAGGTATAACCCGACTGCGATTTACGCCGCACTTTGAGGCGCGGGAAATAGTCATAGATTTTTTCCAGCTCCTGCTTCACTTCCGCATTGCTGATATTGCGGGTGTAAGCGCCGGTCAGCAGGTTTTCTTCCACCGTCAGATGGCCAAAGCAATGCCGGCCTTCCATCACCTGAATCACGCCGCGCTTGACCAGATCATTCGGGGTCAGTTGATCGACCCGTTCACCGTTGAATTCGATGCTGCCCTTGGTGACATCGCCACGTTCTGCCGACAGCAGATTCGAAATCGCTTTCAGCGTAGTACTTTTGCCGGCGCCGTTGGCGCCCAGCAAGGCCACGATCTTGCCTTGCGGCACCGCCAGCGAGACCCCCTTGAGTACCAGGATCACGTGATCGTAAATGACTTCGATATTGTTGATATTGAGTGCTGTACCCATGTCTGCTCCGACTATGCCTTGCTGTATTTACGCTGCGGCGTCACGTGCCTGCCGCTGAAAAAAGGCGCCGGCGCATATCTGCGCCGGCGCCAATGCCTACTTCATGCAGGCTGGAGTAATGCCCTTTTCTTTTGCATACTTGGCGGCAGATGCCTTGAACAATGGGTGAATCAGGTTCTTGTTGCCTTCGATCCAATCCGAGATCAACACCCACTTGGTGCCATCCCATTGCTGAATCTTGACCTTGCCCGAACCTTCATGGTTTTCGCACGAAGTCTTGATTTCAGGCAGCAGACCGGTAGCGCCGAGTTGTTGCAGACGAGCGTTGGTAATGTTCAGATTTTCCAGACCCCAGCGCACATCTTCACCGCTCATGACCTTGCCCTTGCCGAACTTGGTTTGCGCAGTACGGATTGCTTCTACCGTAGCGATGGCTGCGGAGACGCCGCGGTTGTACAGCACCGAACCGATCTTGCTCTTGTCTTGCACATTGCCCTTGCCGGCGCCGTACACGACTTTTTCGATATCAGCGATCAGCGGCACGCCTTTGCCCGATACGTTCCAGGTTGCGCTCATGTAACCCTTGGCGGCGTCACCGGCAGGGATCGTGTCTTCTTCCGAACCGGCCCACCAGGAACCGATGATGCGATCACGCGGGAAGCCAACCTTTTGCGCTGCTTTCAACGCGGTCTGGTTCATCACGCCCCAGCCCCAGAAAATCACGTAATCCGGATTTTCCTGACGGATCTTGAGCCACTGTGCGCCCTGTTCGTTACCCGGATGCGCGACCGGAATCTGCACTACCTTGAACTTGCCCAGTGCGGCTTCCGCTTCCAGCGCTACGATAGGTTCTTTGCCATAGGCCGAATCGTGATACAGGAACACGATTTTCTTGCCGGCCAGCGAACCATTGTTTTTGCTGGTCAGATATTTGACGATGGCCGACACCTGCATCTGATAAGTAGTCACCAGCGGGAAGGCATAAGGGAATACCGAGCCATCGACGGCATCAGTACGACCGTAGCCCATCATCAGCAGCGGCACTTTATCTTCCACGCTCTTGTCGATCAGCGCGTAAGAAATGCCGGTCGCCATCGAGTTGATGGCAGTGCCTTTGGTAATTGGATTCTTGCCCTTCAGCCGTTCATAGCACTCGACGCCCTTGGCGTTGTTGTATTCGGTTTCGCACTCTTCCCACGACAGCTTGACGCCGTTGACGCCGCCCTCTTTGAGATTGACGTAATTGAGGTAGTCGACATAACCGCCGTAATACGACTGGCCATTGGTGCCGTAGGGGCCAACCCGATAGCTCGGAATCGCAATGAACTGATCATTGGCTTGCGCCATTGCCGGCAAGGCCGGCGCCAACAGGCTGGCTGCGGTAGCAGCGACCAGCATGAGTCGTTTGATGCTTTTCATGATCTTGTCTCCTTTATGGTTTTACTTGTGCCTACCTGTCATGGGTGGGCATCGTCTTTACAGCCAGCGATCTACAACATGAATCCGGTATCAATGCGGGAACGGCCACAGGCGCAACTTTTCCTTGGTAATCTGCCACAGACGGGCCAGCCCGTGCGGTTCGACAATCAGGAAGAAAATGATCAGGCCGCCGAACACCATCAACTGGATATGCGACACGGTGGCGTTGGTGAATGGCAGATGGAAAAAGGACGCCAGCGGCGGCAATACGTTATCGAGAAAAATCGGCAACAGCAAGATGAACGCCGAACCGAGGAAAGCCCCAAGAATGCTGCCGACGCCGCCAATGATGATCATGAACAGAAT
Source organism: Herbaspirillum autotrophicum (assembly GCF_001189915.1). Classification (GTDB taxonomy): domain Bacteria; phylum Pseudomonadota; class Gammaproteobacteria; order Burkholderiales; family Burkholderiaceae_D; genus Herbaspirillum; species Herbaspirillum autotrophicum. The sequence continues at coordinate 276,913 of NZ_LFLS01000001.1, read as the reverse complement.
CTTGAACGACAGATCCAGCGAGAAACCGTCCGGCTCCACCGACCCGAGATAACAGAATGCATACAAGGCGCCGGCCACGCCGCAGAAGAACGAGCTGACGGCAAAGGCCAGCAGCTTGGTTTTCATGAGCTGGATGCCGATCACCTCGGCCGCCACGTCCATGTCACGTACCGCCATCCAGGCGCGTCCGGTCGACGAACGCACCAGATTCTTGGCCAGCATCGCCATCACGCATACGATGCCCAGCACAAACAGATATTTCTTCACCGGCGTATTGATCGCGATGCCGAAGAAGTCGATCTTTTGCGTGCTGATCACCCCCGATGAACTGTCATTCGAAAACCAGGAAAACTTGGTCAGCGCCCACACCACGAAAAATTGCGCCGCCAGCGTTGCCACCGCCAGATAGAAGCCTTTGATGCGCAACGACGGCAACCCGAACAGGACTCCCACCGCTGCCGCACAGCAACCGGCCAGAATGAACGACAACAGGATCGGAATGCCTTCGATGCGCAACTGAAAGTTATACGCAGCATAAGCACCGACCGCCATGAAGGCCGCCGAACCCAGCGATAACTGGCCGGCATAGCCGGTCAGGATATTCAGGCCAAGCGCTGCCAGTGCGAACACCAGGAACGGAATCAGAATCGCCGAAAACCAGTACTCACTGCCAGTCAGCGGAATGATGACGAATGCCACTGCCAGCAGCAAGACCATGCCGATGCGATCCTGGCGGATCGGGAAAATCTGGCTGTCCGCCACATACGAGGTTTTGAACTGTCCGGCCTCACGATAAAACATAGTGTTTCTCCAAGCGAAATTGCGGGTAGTGGTAACGACGAATCACACCAGCCGGGATTCAAACGCGGTCAATATGGCGTTCGCCAAACAAACCTTCGGGTCGTACCAGCAAGAACAGCAATGCGAACACATACGGGAACCAGCCCTCGATGCCGCCGAAATTGCCGCCGAACATATCCTGCATGACCGGTGGAATATAAATTTCCGCCAGCTTTTCCGAGGCGCCGATGATCAGGCCACCGACAATCGCCCCCGGGATCGACGTAAAGCCACCAAGGATCAGCACCGGCAAAGCCTTGAGTGCGGTCATCGTGAGCGCAAACTGGACGCCGTTACGGGAACCCCACAGCAAGCCGGCCACCAGTGCCACGAACCCGGCCACGCCCCAGACGATGGCCCAGATATGTTGCAACGGAATACCCAGCGACAGCGCCGCCTGATGGTCGTCGGCCACCGCGCGCAGTGCACGGCCCACTTTGGTCTTTTGGAAAAACAGTGCCAGCAGCGCCACCAGTCCGATCACCATGCCGGAAGCGAAGATGTCGAATTTGGAAATGCCGATACCGATGGCGTCCATGATGCCCATGATCGGTTCATCGACGATGCCCAGATCAATCGCGCGCACTTCACTGCCGAACAGCAACGGTCCCAGACCTTCCAGGAAAAACGCCAGACCGATGGTGGCCATGAACAGCGTGATCGGCGGCTGGTTGACCAGCTTGCGCAACACGAAACGTTCGGTCGCCAGCCCCACCAGAATCATCACCACGAACGCGCCGATGATGGCAGCCCACATCGGCATGCCCTTGTCCATCAGGCCGACCACCGCCAGCGCGGCGAAGTAGACCATCGCCCCCTGCGCAAAGTTGAATACGCCCGAGGCTTTGTAGATCAATACGAAACCCAGCGCCACCAGCGAATACATCAGGCCCGACAACAAGCCGCTAATCAGTACTTCAAAGAAAAATTGCATTACCGTCTCCGATTAGTGGGATGTGCCGAGGTAGGCCTTGATGACCTCCGGATTACTCATGACTTCATCCGGGGTACCGTCGCCGATCTTCTTGCCGTAATCGAGCACCACGACGCGATCCGAAATATCCATCACCACTCCCATGTCATGTTCGATCAACACGATGGTGGTACCGAACTGGTCATTGACGTCCAGAATGAAACGGCACATGTCTTGTTTTTCTTCGACGTTCATGCCGGCCATCGGCTCATCCAGCAACAACATGTTGGGTTCCGCCGCCAGCGCCCGGGCCAGTTCGACGCGCTTTTGCAAACCGTAAGGCAAGCGGCCGACCGGGGTCTTGCGGATATGCTGGATTTCCAGAAAGTCGATCACTTCTTCCACCTTCTTGCGATGTTCCATTTCTTCGTTGCGCGCCTTGCCCCACCACAGCGCATTGGCCAGCAAGCCGCTGCGCATCTTGGTGTTGCGCCCGGTCATGATGTTGTCGAGCACGGTCATGCCTTTGAACAACGCGATATTCTGAAACGTGCGGGCGATGCCCTGCCGCGCCACCTTGCTGGGCTGCATGCTTTGACGCTGCTCGCCGTGAAAGACGATATTGCCTTTTTGCGGGTGGTAGACGCCATTGATGACATTGATCATCGAACTCTTGCCGGCGCCATTGGGGCCGATGATGGCGCGAATCTCGTGTTTGCGGACATTGAACGAAATATCGGTCAATGCTTTGACGCCGCCGAACGAGAGCGAAATGTTTTGCAGATCCAGAATCACGCCACCGATCTTGCGGCCGCTCTCCGAGAGGGTCGTACCCTGCTCGTCGTGCGATGCGGTTGCCGGCGGCAGCACTTCTTCCGTTAGGTGTCTTTTCATGGTCGGGCTCATGCAGGCCTATGCCGCTTTGGTGAGTGAAGCGAAAGTCTTGACATCGCTGATCTTCAAATCGGCGGCAATCATGCCTTGCCGTCCATCTTCAAACTTGACCTGGGTCTCGATGTATTGCGATTGCTTGCCGCTATACAAGGCGTCGATCAGCACCCCGTATTTCTCGGCGATGAAACCGCGCCGTACCTTGCGGGTGCGGGTCAGTTCGTCGTCATCGGGATCGAGTTCCTTGTGCAGGATCAGAAAGCGATGAATCTGCGAACCGGCCAGCAGCGGATCCTGCGCCAGATCGGCATTGACCTTTTCCACACAGTCGGCGATCAGGCCGTAGACACTTTGATGCGCCGCCAGATCGCTGTAGCCGCTGTATGCCAGATGCCGGCGCTCGGCCCAGTTGCCGACCGCATCCATGTCGATATTGACGAAGGCGGTGCACTGCTCGCGCTGATCGCCGAAGGCCACCGCTTCCTTGATGAACGGGAAGAACTTGAGTTTGTTTTCGATGTACTTCGGTGCGAACATGTCGCCGCTGGCCATCTTGCCGACATCCTTGGCGCGGTCAATGATTTTCAGGTGACCGTCATGATCGAAAAATCCTGCATCGCCGGTATGGAAGTAACCGTTGACATCGATTGCTTCGGCCGTGGCATCAGGGCGCTTGAAATACGACTTCATCAAGCCCGGTGAACGCACCAGCACTTCGCCGTTGGTATCGATATGAATTTCCACCCCCTTCATCGGCCGGCCGACGGTGTCGAGCTTGACGTCGCCTGACGGCTGCATGCACACCGTCACGCAAGTTTCGGTCATGCCATACAACTGTTTGAGGTTGATGCCCAGGGAACGATAGAAATCGAACAGATCAGGACCGATTGCTTCACCGCCGGTATAAGCGACACGAATCCGCGACATGCCGAGCACATTCTTGAGCGGGCCGTAAATCACCAGATCGCCGAGCGCGTACAGCAGACGGTCCGTCAGCGACACGTCGGGCCGTTTATCCAGAATGCGCATGCCGACCCGGCGCGCAATGCCCATGAAACCGTGAAACAGTTTGCGCTTGATCCAGCCGGCATCTTCAATGCGGATCATGACTTGGGTCAGAATGTTTTCATAGATGCGCGGCGGCGCGAAATAGTAAGTCGGACCGATCTCGCGCAAATCGCTCATGACGGTGTTCGGCGATTCCGGACAGTTGAGACAGAAGCCGGCCACATGCGACTGTGCGAACGAGTACAGAAAGTCGCCGACCCAGGCCAGCGGCAGATAACAGAGCACGTCGTCATGTTCATTCAACTGATCGAATTCCACCAGCGTGCGGGCGGTAGCGATCATCGCTGCGTGCGAATGACAGACCCCTTTCGGTTTGCCGGTGGTGCCCGAGGTGTACAGAATGATGGCGATGTCGTCGGCATCGGCGGCATTGACTTCACTCATGAAGAAATCCGGATTGGCCTGATCGAAGGCGCGGCCGATTTCCTGCACTTTGGCAAATGCCGTCAATTCCTCTTGGTGGTAATTGCGCATGCCGCGCTCGTCATCGAAGATGACATGCGTGATGCGCGGCAAACTTTGCTTGATTTCGAAGACCTTGTCGACCTGCTCCTGATCTTCCACGACCACGAAGTCGATTTCCGAATCATTGAGCACATAGGCCATGTCGGCGGCCGGCGCATCCTGATACAGCGGCACCGGCATGCCACCCAGACATTGGGCGGCCGACATTGCCCAATACAGACGCGGACAATTGTTGCCGATGATCGCCAGACTCATGCCGCGCTTGAAACCGAGCGCGGCCAGACCACAGGCAAAGGCCCTGACTTCGGCACCCACTTCAGCCCAGGTCGTGGTCTGCCAGATGCCAAGATCTTTTTCACGAAACGCCGGATGCTGCGGGCGTGTCTGTGCATGCTTCAGGAGCAGCCGGGGAAAAGTCTCCGCTCCTGGACGTTGTGTTGTCTCCACCATCGTCCCACCTTTTTTATGTGAATGATGCACAGCAGCTATGCCGCACCTCATTCGGTATATGTCAGTGTCAAGTCAGTCTGAACCGACATGCTTACGTTGTACTTACTGTCACTCGCAAGCATTCGAGTTATTCGCTGCTTTTATGCGATGATAGTAGTGTGTGTTTTCATGCCGGGTTGTCATCCCGCAGACAATTGCCGAAATTAGCCCAACTTTTGATATTGCAACGCATCATAAATGACCACCACTTCGATTAAAGACATGCTGGCCAAGACCATCTGGGCCAGCGCCTTGAGTGTTGAACAACTGACACGCGTGGAGGCCGAGGTATTCAGCCGTCGTACCCCGGCGGGCTCGCTGGTCTGTCGCAAGGGCGATGCCGTGACGCACTGGATCGGTGTGCATGAAGGTTTGCTGAAGATGAGCAGCGTCTCGCCCGAAGGCAAGACGGTTTCCTTCGCCGGCATGGCCAGCGGCGGCTGGCTCGGTGAAGGCTCGCTGCTCAAGGATGAGCCGCGCAAATACGACGTCATCGCCTTGCGCGACAGCGAATTGCTGTACATGCCGAAAGCCACCTATCTGTGGCTGCTCGATAATAGCATTCCGTTCAACCGTTTCCTGGTGACCCAGCTCAACGAGCGGCTGGCGCTGTTTATCTCGCTGGTGGAATATGACCGTATGCTGGAACCGGATGCGCGCGTGGCGCGTTGCCTGGCGGCCTTGTTCAATCCATATCTGAATCCCGGCATCGGTCGCGAATTGCAGATTTCGCAGGAAGAAGTCGGCAACCTGTCCGGCGCTTCACGCCAGCGTGCCAATCAGGCGTTGCAAGTATTGGAAAAGGCCGGCTTGCTGAAAGTCGATTACGGCAGCATCACGATTCTCGATCTCGATGGCTTGCGCCAGTTTCCCTGACCGGATGGCAGCTTCCTGCTGCCCAAGCGCTGCCGCCCTGTGCGCATCCAGGACACCATCATGAGCGACCGGCAACTCCACATCAGCCCGGCAAACGACGCCGATCTCGACGACATCATCGCCTTGCAGGCAGCCAATCAAATCGCACGCGGCGGCGCGCTCGCAGCGGAAATGCCGCGCGACCGGGTGGCGACGATGATGCGCGACATGCCGCTGATCGTGGCGCGTCGCGATCAGCGCGTGAGCGGCTTTCTGATGACCGCCACGCGCCAGACCAATATCGACATACCGATTGTGCAAGCCATGTTTGCGGCCTATGCCGGCAGCGCTGCCGCGTATGTCTACGGACCGGTTTGCGTGGCACAGGAAGAACGCGGCCAAGGGCTGGCGCAACTGATGTGCGCCGAATTGCGACGCCTGCAACCGGGACGCGAAGGCATCCTGTTCATCCGACGCGACAACCAGCCTTCAATGCGTGCGCATGCACGCATGGGCATGCAGGAAGTGGCAGGATTCCACTTCAACGGATTTGATTATGCGGTGTTGTCTTTTATCGGATAAATGCGCGGATAAATGCGCGGACAAGTGGGCAGATAACTACGCGAATCAATGCGGCTCCAGGCATGCGAAAGACAATTGCCACGTCCATAAAAAAACGCTCGCATCCGCGAGCGTTTTTTCATCCGGCATTCGCCGCAACAGCATCAGGACTGGTTCTCACCCTTCTTGATCCATGCTGCCAACTGATGCGGACCCAGACCGTCGTAGTCTTCAAACGGCTGATGAATCCAAGGATTGGTCGCCAGATATTCCAGATGATAATCCGGCTCGACAATCGAACATGCTTTCCACCACAGCACTGCCGATTTGATTTCGGTCACGGCCGGGTAATGTTCTTTCAGATGTACCTGCACCTTTTGCAAAGTGACCCCGGAATCCACCAGATCATCCACCAGCAACACCCGGCCCGACAACGAGCCTTTGGTGATGGTGATGTACTTGGCGATATCCAGGCTGCTGCGAATGGTGCCGGCGGCTTCGCGATAGGAGCTGGTCGACAGAATCGCCAGCGGTACATCGAAGATACGTGAAAACACGTCGCCCGGGCGCAAACCGCCACGCGCCAGGCACAAGACCTGATCAAACTGCCAGCCGGACTCGAACACTTTCAAGGCCAGTTTTTCGATACTGCGGTTGTATTGGTCCCAGGAGACCCACAGGTCTTTATCGTCGGATGTTTTCATCTTGTTTTCAGCGCAAACGGAATTACTTGAACGGATGGCGCAGCACGATAGTTTCTTCGCGATCCGGGCCGGTGGAAATCATGTCGATCGGCACGCCGACCAACTCTTCGATACGCTTGATGTAAGCGCGGGCAGTTTGCGGCAAACCAGCCAGCGATTGCACGCCGACGGTGGACTCGCTCCAGCCCGGCATTTCTTCATAGATAGGTTCGCAGGCAGCGGCTTCTTCAGCGCCGACCGGGAAGATATCAACGACTTTGCCATTGAGCGTATAGCCGGTGCACAGCTTGAGCGAAGTCAGGCCGTCGAGCACGTCGAGCTTGGTCAGGCACATGCCGGACACGCCGTTGATCTGCACCGAACGCTTGAGCAAGGCAGCATCAAACCAGCCGCAGCGACGCGCACGACCGGTTACGGTACCGAATTCATGACCGACACTGGCCAGATGCTTGCCGACGCCTTCATCGGTCGGCAATTCAGCCGGGAACGGGCCGGAACCGACGCGAGTGGTGTAAGCCTTGGTGATGCCCATGACGTAATGCAGCATGTCCGGACCGACACCGGCGCCGGCGGCGGCGTTACCCGCCACGCAGTTGCTCGAGGTAACGAATGGATAAGTGCCGTGATCGACGTCGAGCAGGCTGCCTTGTGCGCCTTCGAACAACAGATGGGCGCCGTTCTTGTGCGCGATGTGCAGATCGTTGGAAACGTCGGCCACCATTGGCTTGAGGCGCGGCACATTGGCCAGCGCATCGTCCAGGGTCTTCTGGAAATCGACCGGCTGTGTCTTCAGGTACTGGGTCAGCACGAAGTTGTGATAGTCGAGGTTCTCCAGCAGTTTTTCAGCGAAACGCTTTTCGTTGAGCAGATCGGCGACACGAATGGCGCGACGCGCCACCTTGTCTTCATAGGCCGGGCCGATGCCCTTGCCGGTGGTGCCAATCTTGGCCGCGCCGCGTGCTGCTTCGCGCGCCACATCGAGTGCCACGTGGTACGGCAGAATCAAAGGACAGGCGGCCGACACCTTCAGGCGCGATGCCACTTCGACGCCGGCGGCTTCCAGCTTGTCGATTTCGCGCAGCAGGTCAGGCACCGACAACACCACGCCATTACCGATATAGCAGGCCACGCCGGGACGCATGATGCCCGAAGGGATCAATTGCAGCGCCGTCTTCTGTCCACCGATCACCAGTGTATGGCCGGCATTGTGGCCGCCCTGAAAGCGAACGACGCCCTGTGCATGATCGGTCAGCCAATCAACAATCTTGCCCTTACCTTCGTCGCCCCATTGGGTACCGATGACGACGACATTCTTTGCATTACTTTTCTGTGACATGGCTCAACCTAAATTTTTGATAATCCAATTTCCATTATTCAGTTCAACTACGCGATCGCAGTCAAACTCGTCCTGGTCGTTCTCGTGTCCGGGGAAACTTTGAATCACGATTTCCCCGGCCTGGCGCAATTGCGCTATTTTCTCACGGAGCCCGGCCGCAGTGCCCCACGGTGCCAGGATAGCCGGTTTGCGCTGCGCCCCCGGCATCAGCCGGGCCAACTCACGCAAATCCATGGAAAAACCTGTTGCCGGTCGCGCCCGGCCAAATGCTTCACCGACATGGTTGTAGCGACCACCACGCACCACCGCATTGGGCAGGCCGGGCACGTATGCCGCAAACATGACGCCGCTGTGATAGTGGTAACCGCGCAAGTCGGCCAGATCGATCGTGACATTGGCAGCGCCGGCCTGTTGCGCCAGCGCTTGCAATTCATCCAGTGCCGCGGTGATGCCTGGCAATACCGGCAATACCTTGCGCGCCTTGTCCAGCACGTCGATATCGCCGTACAGGCCGGGCAACGCCAGCAAGGCGGCACGGGTTGCCGGCTGGTAATCTGCAGTCAGTTCCTTGAGGCCCGGGATATCCTTGGATTCCAGCAAGCCGAACAGTTGTGCTTCATCTTTGACGGCGCGTTCGTCATTGGCAATCAGCGCGCGCAAGACACCAACGTGGCACAAGTCCAGACGCACCTGGGTAATGCCGGCCAGCGCCAGCGAGGCCAGCGCCAGTTCCTGAATCTCAGCATCGGCTTCAAGGCCGGCATGGCCGTAGATTTCGGCACCGATCTGTACCGGTTCGCGCGTGGCATGGAAACCGGATGGTTTGGTATGCAGAACGCTGCCGGCATAGCACAGGCGGGTTACCGAGTCGCGATTGAGCAGATGGGCATCGATACGCGCCACTTGCGTGGTCATGTCGGCCCGGATGCCCAGCGTGCGGCCGGACAACTGATCCACCAGCTTGAAGGTGCGCAGGTCCATGTCCTGACCGGCGCCGGTCAGCAGCGACTCCAGATACTCCAGCAGCGGCGGCATCACCATTTCGTAGCCGTACAGCCGGAAGTTGTCGAGCACGCGGCGACGCAACTCTTCTATCTTGCGCGCTTCGGACGGCAAGACATCGGCGATGTTTTCAGGAAGAAGCCAATTTGGCATAAAGCGAATCAATCAGGAAAAATGGGTTCGGACCGGCACCGGTCCGCAAGCGTCGGATTATTCAGCAAGCGGATTGCATTATCGGAAAATCGGGATACTTTTTCAAACAAATATTGAGAATAAAACGCGAGAAGCAAACTCGAGAAGCAAAAACGAACAGATGCCCTCAACAAGCAGCATCTGTCCTTACAGCAATTTTATGCCTTCACATTGCCGTTTTATTTCTTGGCAGCAGCACCCGTTCCCACGCCTTTGAAATATTTGAAGAATTCGGAGTTCGGATCCACCACCAGCAGGTCATGACGATTCTTGAAGCTGGCACGGTATGCCTCAAGGCTGCGGTAGAACTTGTAAAATTCCTGATTTTGGCCAAAGGCCTGCGCATACACCTGGGATGCCTTGGCATCACCGGCACCGCGGATCTTTTCCGCATCGCGATAGGCATCCGCCAGAATCACGACACGTTGACGATCGGCATCAGCACGAATCTTTTCCGATTCGGCCGCACCAGTGGAACGCAATTCATTGGCAACACGGGCCCGCTCCGACTTCATGCGATCGTAGACCGAGTTGTTGATCTGATCGACATAGTCGACCCGGCGCAGACGCACGTCGATGATTTCAGCGCCAATCTGCTTGGCTTCTGCTGCCACCTTGCGCTGAATCGCATCCATCACCTTGCCGCGCTCGCCGGAGATCACTTCACGCACGGTGCGCTTGGTGATTTCTTCGTTGAGGGCAGCCTTGACGATCTGCGCCATGCGATCCTGCGCCCGGCGGTCATCACCACCAAAGCTGATGAAGTACAGACGCGGATCGACGATGCGCCACTTGACGAAGGAGTCAACCAGAACGTTCTTTTTCTCGGCCGTGATGAAACGGTCGGCATCGGCGGTATCCAGCGTCTGGATACGCTTGTCGAGATAGATCACATTCTGGAACGGCGGCGGCAGTTTGAAATGCAGACCGGGTTCGGTAATGACTTGTTTGACTTCACCAAGGGCGAAAACAATGGCCGACTGCCGCTGGTCAACCACGAAAATGGTCGACGACAACAGCCACAAGGCGACAACGACGGCAATAACCGTGCTAATCAGGCGGCCCATCAGCGCACCTCCCGATCACGTGAATCGCGCGCATCGCGGGTGCGGGAGTCGCGTTGTACATCTGCTGAATACACTGCATCATTCCCCGAAGTGGTCGGTGCGGTTGCTGCAGCTGCCGGTACCGCTGGCTTGGCTGCGCTCTCGGCGCCGGATTGCTGAATCAATTTATCCAAAGGCAAATACAACAGATTGTTGCCATTCTTGGCGTCGACCATCACCTTGGTGGTGTTCGAGAAGATCTGCTGCATGGTTTCCAGATACATACGGTCGCGGGTCACGGCCGGTGCTTTCTGGTATTCGTCCAATACCTGCTTGAAGCGCGAGGCATCACCCTCGGCGTTGGCCACAATGCGTGAGCGATAGGCTTCGGCTTCTTCCAGCAGACGCGAAGCGGCACCGCTGGCCTTCGGAATCACGTCATTGGCATAAGCCTGACCTTCATTCTTTTGACGCTCGCGATCCTGACCTGCTTTCACGGCATCATCGAATGCGGCCTGCACCTGTTCCGGTGGCTGCACGCCCTGCATGGTCACGTTGGTGATCTGCACGCCGGACTTGTAGCGATCCAGAATCTGCTGCATCAACTGACCGACATCAAGCGCCACCTTTTCGCGGCCCTCATAGAGCACGAAGTCCATCTTGCTGCGACCGACGATTTCGCGAATCGCGGTTTCTGCAACCTGACGCACGGTTTCATCCTGATCGCGGTTGTTGAACAACCATTCAGCAGCGTTCTTGAGTTTGTATTGCACGGCGAACTGGATATCGATGATGTTTTCATCGTCAGTCAGCATCAGCGATTCTTTGAGTTGCTTGTTGCGGGCATTGCCGCGATAGCCGATCTCGGCCGTCCGTACTTGCGAGACGTTGACGATTTCATGGCTTTGCAGCGGATACGGCCAGCGCCAGTTGAAACCCGGCAGCGTGGTATGGCTGTATTTGCCGAAGGTCATGACGACCGCGGTCTGACCTTCCTGCACGATGAAGAAGCCACTGGCCAGCCACAGGAAGGCGACAATGACGGCAATCACGCCGGCGCCGATACCGGCACCCTTGATGTCGCCCTTCTTGAAGCCACCGCCGCCGTCACCGTCGCCGGAATTGCCGCCACCGTTCTTGCCGCCCAGCAGGCGACTGATACGCTGATTGAAATCACGCCACAACTGATCGAGGTCGGGAGGTCCGTCGTTGGGCGGCTTCTTGTTGCCGTTACCGCCGTTATTCTGATTTTGACGGTTGTTGTCATCCTGTGAACCGCGGCCCCACTGGGGATCGTTCAACGAGAATTTCAAACCGAGTTTTTTGAATAAAGAAACAAGCATGCGTTGCGATCCGGCTTAATTATTTGTGGAAAGAATCAAAAGAAAATGCGCGTCAATGAATCAGACGTGCACATCTTGAGAATCGACAACCCGGGACTGACCACCCCTCCGAGCCTCTATCGACGACTTGAGCGAATCGGCAATCGACTGCCTCAGCAAGTCCAAGCCGGCACCAGTTTTCGCACTGACAAAAACCCGGTGAATTCTATCATACTCATCTTGCTCCACAGCAGGTTCCAGCCCTGCTGCGTCAATCTTGTTCCAGACCAGAATCTGCGGGATGTGATCCGCGCCGATTTCCTTGAGCACCAGATTGACCTGCTCGATCTGCTCCATGCGCACCGGACTTGCCGCATCGACAACATGCAACAGCAAATCGGCATGAATGGTTTCTTCCAGTGTCGCGCGGAAGGCAGCTACCAGTTGATGCGGCAATTCACGAATGAAACCGACCGTATCGGAAATTACCACGTGCCCTGCTTCGCCCAGGTACACCCTGCGCGAGGTGGTATCGAGTGTGGCGAACAGCTGATTGGCCGCATACACCCCGGCCTTGGCCATGGCGTTGAATATGGAGGATTTCCCCGCATTCGTATAACCGACCAGCGACACCGAGAACGTGTCATTGCGACCGCGCGCCCGGCGCTGCGTGGCATGTTGCCGGTGCAGCTTTTCGAGCTGCCCGCGCAAGGCCTTGACCCGGTCGCCGAGCAAACGGCGGTCGGTTTCAAGCTGGGTTTCACCGGGACCGCGCAGGCCGATACCGCCCTTTTGACGTTCCAGGTGAGTCCAGCCGCGAATCAGACGGGTGGCAAGGTGCTGCAGTTGCGCCAGCTCGACCTGAACCTTGCCCTCGTGGCTTTTGGCCCGTTGCGCAAAGATATCCAGGATCAGACTGGTACGATCAAGTACCCGCGTTTGCAGCACGCGTTCGAGATTGCGCTGTTGCGCAGGAGACAAGGCATGATTGAAGATGACAATGTCGAGTTGCATGTCGGCAACGGCATCGGCAATTTCCTGCGCCTTGCCGGAACCGACAAACAATGCAGCATCGGGTGCAGCACGCCGGCCCGTGATGGTTGTCACGGGCTCGGCGCCGGCCGACTTTGCCAGCAAAAACAATTCATCCAGACTTGCGGCAAAATCGTTCTTGCCGAAATCCAGGCCGACTAGCGCGGCACGCATATCAAAATGCACACGGCGTATTGCCGGCGGGATAAACCATTATTCTGCGTCTGCAGAGTCGAGACTGAGGTTGACTGCGCGTGCTGGTACGACTGTAGAAATGGCATGTTTGTAGACCATCTGGGTCACGGTATTGCGCAACAGGACAACGTATTGGTCAAATGACTCTACGTGGCCTTGCAGTTTGATACCGTTGACCAGATAGATCGATACGGGTACGTGTTCTTTTCTCAACGCGTTAAGAAATGGGTCTTGTAATAATTGCCCTTTGTTGCTCATGGCAGCTCCACTGTGTTGTTGTGATTAGGACTTGGAGGCACATCGAAAAATTTCAAGTGCTTGACCAACTTATGCTTTGTGAATGTTTTCCAAATATACGCCAAAACGACCTGCTTATTTATCCTGGCGGATGAATGGGTTTTTACTTGAGCGAAACTCAATACGGAGTGGAGTGCCGACCAGCGAGAAAGTTTCACGAAAATGCTTTTCCAGATAACGTTTGTAGCCTTCATCGACACCTTCCAGGGCATTGCCGTGAATCACGACGACTGGCGGGTTCATGCCACCCTGGTGCGCATAGCGCAATTTCGGCCGGATTGAGCCCTTGCGACGCGGCTGCTGATGCTCTACAGCCTCGATCAGCGCCCGTGTCAGCTTCGGCGTCGTCAGGTTCGACATGGCCGCCGCGTAGGCCGCGTCAATCGACTTCATGACCGGCCCGATGCCGGTCGATTTCAGTGCAGAAATGAAATGCGTTTTGGCAAATGACAAAAAGCTCAGCTTGCGTTCCAGATCCATTTTGATTTCATCGCGGCGATCGCTTTGCAGACCATCCCACTTGTTGACGCCAACCACCAGCGCCCGGCCCGATTCGAGCACGAAACCGGCGATGTGCGCATCTTGCTCGGAAATGTCTTGCTGTGCATCCAGCAGCAACAGCACGACGTTCGCTTCCGAGATCGATTGCAGCGTCTTGACCACCGAAAATTTTTCAATTGCTTCGAACACTTTGCCTCGCCGGCGGATACCGGCGGTATCGATCAGCGTGTATTGCTGCCCGCCGCGTTCGAACGGAATTTCAATCGAATCACGCGTAGTGCCTGGCATGTCGAAAGCGATGACCCGTTCTTCGCCGAGCAAGGTATTGACCAGCGTCGATTTGCCGACGTTGGGACGTCCCACGATCGCGATCTTGATACCGGACACCTTGGAATCGGCTTCTTCGCCGAGATCCGGGCGCTGCACCAGCGCGATATCGAGTGCTTCATCGACCAGATCGGCGACGCCGTCGCCGTGCGCGGCGGAAATCACATACGGATCGCCCAGCCCCAGCTCGTAAAATTCCGCTGTGACCGAGGTGTACTTCATGCCCTCGGCCTTGTTCACTACCAGCATCACGGAACGACCGGATTTGCGCAGGAAGTCGGTGATCGTCTTGTCATGCGGGGTCAGCCCCTGACGACCATCGACAATGAAAATGACGACATCGGCCTCGACCACTGCCTGCTTGGTCTGCTTGGCCATCTCGTGCATGATACCTTCTTTGGCGACCGGCTCGAAACCACCGGTATCAATCACCAGAAAAGGACGTTCGCCGACCCGGCCTTCGCCGTAGTGACGGTCCCGGGTCAATCCGGGCAAGTCTGCGACCAACGCATCGCGCGAACGAGTGAGCCGATTGAACAGCGTCGACTTACCGACGTTGGGGCGACCTACGAGTGCTATAACCGGCTTCATCAATAATTATTCTGTCGTCAGAGCGACCAAGGAACCTGCTTGAGTTTGAAAAATGACTGCTTGTCCGGCAGCCACCGGGGTGGCTTGAATCGGACTGCCGTCAGTACTTGTACGGGCGACGAATGCCCCGTCTTCACGGGACAGGAAATGAATATACCCCTGATAGTCGCCAACCGCGACCGAGCGGCCAATACCGATTGGCGCAGACAACTGACGATTGGCCAGCTTGCTGTTGCGCCACAGAGCTGCACCGGTGTCGCGTGCAAACTGAGTAACACCGCCCTTGTCGTCAGCGGCAAACAGATAGCTGTCGCTCAGGGTGACGCCGACATTGCTGGAGAAATCCTTGACCCAGCGCACATTGCCGTTGCCCAGATCGAAACAGCCGATCCGGCCCTGATAGGCCACTGCGCAGACATCACGCACACCGACTGCCGGCATGCCCGAGACATCGGCAATACGTTCCAGCTCGGTGGTGCCACGCGGATCGCCGACAGCGATTTCCCAGCGCGGGCCGCCATTGTTGAGCGCCAATGCCGACAAACGGCCGCCAGGCAAGGCCACAAACGCCGTCTGACTGTCCAGCACGATACCCGGCGCCGTGCGCAAGGTCAACGTCGGCAACGGCCGCTGCACGCTCCAGCGACGGGCGCCGGTTTCAGCGTCGAATGCCGAAATGCGGTTATCGATACTGCGCACCACCACCAGCCCCTGACCAACTGCCGGCGCTGACAACACTTCACTTGGCGCCTGTGCCTTCCAGAGTGACTTGCCATTGGCGTCGAATGCCTGCACCTGGCCTTTTTCACCGACCACGGCAACGGTATTGCCATCGCTGCCGACGCCGGCCGTCAGCGACGTGCCAGCGCTGACACGCCAGACGGTCTGACCGGTGACGACATCAATGCGGGTGACGTTGCCGTCAGCGGCTGCCGCAAACACGCTGCCCTTGGCCACTGCCGGTGAAAACAGGAAGGTGCCGGCCTTGCCGATCGATACCGTCCACAAGGTCTGGGTACGCAAGCTTTGCTTGAATTCAACCAGCGGTGCCGGTGGATTGGGATCTTTCTTGCTCGAAAACAACGAACAACCCGACAACACTGCGATGGCACCGCAACTGACCAACGTTGCCGCCAATTTTGCCGCGCGCCCGGATCTGACTTGTGACTCACTACGCATATTGTTTTTCCTCTTGCAGGATTTCACGATGAATCTGATTCGCCATCAAGCCGCGGCTTTGGCAGGTGCGCCACCGATTGCATCCAGCTTGAGCTGAATCAATTGACGGCCAGGATCTTTTTGTTCGGTCTTGTCGAGCGCCAACTGATAGGCAACGCGCGCTTCTTCGCGCTTGTCCTGTGCCACCAGCACATCGCCCTTGCGATCAGCAATGGCGCCGGCAAACTGCGCCGGGTAGCTGCCCGACAACACTTTCAGTGCTTCGTCATAAGCCTTGGCATCCAGCAACAAGCCAGCCAGACGAACTGCGGCAATCGCTTTGTAATCATCGCCACGACCATGATCAATCACCCATTGCAACTGCTTCTTGGCGGACTCGGCATCATTGGCTTCGAACGCGGTTTTGGCAGCCACCAGCGCGCTCATCTGCGCATAGGCAGTACCGCTGAACTTGTCTTGCATATCCGTCGCGGCACGCTGCACCTTGGCATTATCCTTGGCTTCGGCAGCCTTCTGCTGTTCTTCGAACAGTTGCGATGCCTGTTGCGCCTGACGGCTTTGATAGATATTCCAGCCGCTCCATGCACCATAGCCGGCCAGCACGATGATCAGCAGCCATGTCACCAGATTGCCGTACTTGTTCCACCAGTCTTTGATGGATGCAATTTGTTCCTGCTCTTCGAGATCGTATGCCATGAAATAGTCTGAGTCTGAAAGTATGAATAATGATTAATGGTGGGTGCAATGCGTATGGTCGTGACCATGATCATCATCGCCCGTGATCTGATCGACGATATAGTCGGATACGGTATCGAAAGGAATCGTGACCTGCACGCTGGCGCCATCTGTACTGCGCAAGTTCTTCACCGTCGCCGTCGCCTGCGCTACTTCGTCTTCGCCGATAATGACCGCAAAGGCAGCGCCACTGCCGTCGGCGCGTTTCATCTGCGCCTTGAAACTGCCACCGGCATTCGCCGATGCGCAATGTAGCACAACATCGAGTCCGGCATTGCGCAATCTCTCGGCCAGCACAAAAGATTGCAACTGCGCTGCCTCGCCCTGATGGACCAGATAGATATCGCACTGATTCGGTGCGAATTGCTCGCCGCTGGCCTTCATCAATTCCAGCAACCGCTCTACGCCCATGGCAAAACCGCAGGCTGGCGTCGGCTTGCCGCCGAACATTTCGATCAGCGGATCATAACGGCCACCGCCGCAGACGGTACCTTGCGAACCCAACTGATCGGTCACCCATTCGAACACGGTGCGGTTGTAATAATCCATGCCGCGCACCAGGCGCGGATTGATCGTGAACGGAATATTGTTGTGCCGGAGAATCTTTTGCACACCTTCAAAATGCGCGCGCGATTCTTCACCGAGGTAATTGATCAGTTGCGGTGCCGCATTGACCATTTCCTGCATGGCCGGATTCTTGGTATCCAGAATCCGCAGCGGATTGGCATGCAGACGACGTTGTGCATCGGCATCCAGCAAACTCTTGTGCTGCTCGAAATAGGCGATCAGGTCGACGCGGTGCTTGTTGCGCTCTTCCGCATCGCCAATCGAATTCAGTTCCAGGCGAATGTTTTCCAGGCCGAGATCATCCCACAAACGCTGGCACATCATGATCAGTTCAGCGTCGATATCCGGACCGGTAAAGCCGATGGCTTCGGCACCGACCTGATGGAACTGACGATAACGTCCGCGTTGCGGCCGCTCATGACGGAACATCGGGCCGGCATACCACAGACGCTTCGGGCCGTCATAGGTCAGATTGTGTTCAAGTGCGGCACGCACCACGCTGGCGGTATTTTCCGGACGCAGCGTCAGATTGTCGCCGTTCATCGAATCAACGAATGAATACATTTCTTTTTCGACGATATCGGTGACTTCACCCAGGCCGCGCGAAAACAAGGCGGTCGGTTCGACGATGGGCGTGCGGATCTGCTGAAAGCCGTAGCTTTTCAATACCGTGTAGACGGTGTTTTCAAACAATTCCCACAAGGGAGCATCGGCCGGCAGAATGTCATTCATGCCTTTGACGCCAACGATTTTTTCAGCTTTCTTGTTTTCTGACATGCTTTTTTACGAGTAATGTTTTATTCGAAGTGCCCGCGTCAACGCGCGGGGCGCTCACGGCCATCAGGCCGCGACTTTTTTGCTGTAGCGGGTCTGTACATATTCCAGCACAATTGCCTGAAATTCCTCGGCGATACGTTCGCCGCGCAAGGTCATTCTTTTCTCGCCATCGATGAAAACCGGTGCTGCCGGCGACTCGCCGGTGCCCGGCAGACTGATGCCGATATTGGCGTGCTTGGATTCGCCCGGACCGTTGACGATGCATCCCATCACGGCCACATTCATGCTTTCGACGCCGGGATATTCGCCCTTCCAGTGCGGCATCTGATCGCGCAGATAGGTCTGAATCTTGTCGGCCAGATCCTGAAACACTGTTGACGTGGTCCGACCACATCCGGGACAAGCGATCACCATCGGCGTGAATTTGCGCAAGCCCATGGTTTGCAGAATTTCCTGCCCGACGATGACTTCCCGGGTACGGTCGCCACCCGGCTCCGGCGTCAGCGAGATACGGATCGTATCACCAATGCCCTCTTGCAACAGCACCGACAATGCCGCCGTCGATGCCACGATGCCCTTGCTGCCCATACCGGCTTCGGTCAAGCCGAGATGCAACGGATAATCGCAACGACGCGCCAGCTCGCGATAGACCGCAATCAGATCCTGCACGCCGGACACTTTACAGGACAGGATGATCTTGTCACCCGCCAGCCCCAGTTGTTCTGCCCGCTGCGCGTTTTCAATCGCCGATGTCACCAGCGCTTCATACATCACCGCCTGCGCCGGCCACGGCTCCTTGCGCCCGGCATTTTCGTCCATGATACGCGCCAGCAATGCCTGATCGAGACTGCCCCAGTTGACACCGATACGGACCGGCTTGTCGTAGCGGCATGCCACTTCGATCATTTGCGCAAATTGCGTATCGCGTTTGGCGCCCTTGCCGACATTGCCCGGATTGATCCGGTACTTCGACAAGGCCTGCGCGCAATCAGGATAATCATTGAGCAGCGTGTGACCGTTGTAGTGAAAGTCGCCGACCAGCGGCACATCCACCCCCATGCGATCGAGTTGCTCACGAATCGGCGCTACTGCCGCCGCGGCTTCCGGCGAATTGACGGTAATGCGCACGACTTCCGAACCGGCACGCGCCAGATCCTTGATCTGGATCGCAGTACCGATCGCATCTGCGGTATCGGTATTGGTCATGGACTGCACCATCACCGGCGCACCACCACCCACGAATACCTGACGATCGCCATGACTGATCACGGCACGACGGCTCTGACGACGCGCCAGCGGACCGGACGCGATTGGAAATGGAGAAGATGACATACAGATTTATTTCAGACTCAGACGCGCCACATTGCTGTTGGTATCGCCCTTGAGGTCGAGCGTGGCGCCGCGCAGTGTGGCATCAACTCCGCTGGCATTACCCACCACCAGCATCACGGGTTCAGTGATATCGAACGACTCGGCAGTACCTGCCTTGAGCAAACGCGAAATCATGGTGGTCTTGTCGGCGCGCCGGATTTCGACCCATGAATCTTCACGGAATTTCAAATGCAGCAGATCTTTGCTCTTGCTGATGGTCAAGCCATCGCTGGCAGCAGCGACGCTGGCGACCGGCTCAACAGGCTTTGGCGCCACTGCGGCAACTGCGGGTGCCGCAGGCTTGGCCGCCACTACAGGCGGATCCATGTGTTCCGGCAAATTGCTGACTGCGGCGGTAGAAGCATTGATGATTGCGCCATCGACTTTATCGAGTCGGTTTTTTTCCGGCTCACCGCTTGCTTCAGCCAATTGCTCCGGCACTTCCTCGGTGGACACCGGCGCAGTCGCAGCAGGCTTGAGCCAGGCCAGTTGCGGTACATCTGCCAGCAGATCGGTCCGCTGCACCGCGACCACCACCGCTGCCGCCACAATCGCGACAAAGATGCCGCCAGCGACAGCCGGTGAAATCTTGCTGCGATTGCCCAGTGGCAACGGCGACTCGGAAAATGGTGTCGACAGCACCCGCTGCTGCGGTGCCGGTACACTTTCGGCGGCGCTGTCCTTGGGGAACGAGGCCATCAATGCGCCACTGTCAACACCCAGCAATTTGGCATAGGCGCGAATAAAACCGCGAATGATAACGGCGCCAGGCAAGGCCTCGTAATTATCCGCTTCGATTGCATTCACCTGGCGTGTCGCCAGCTTGAGCTGACTGGCCACCTGCTCTACCGACCAGCCCCTGGCCTGACGCAATGCAGCCAGTTGCGCGCCGGGCAATACGACGGGCGCCGACTCAACTACAGCCGATGGAAGCTCTTGGGACGGCAACTCATTCATCTGCTGATCACTCATCAAATACTCCACGTTGATAAGCCGCGTATTCCGGGGAAGCCGGATAGCGACGGCGCAATTGCGCTGCCAACTCGCTCTGGGCCTGCTGATTGCCCAGTTTGCGCTCTACCCTGATGGCTAACCACAACACATCTGCACTCGCCATATCGCCCTTCACTACGGGAGCGATATGAAAACGGGCACGTTCGAAATCACGGCTGTCGAAATACAAATTGGCCAAATTCACATTAACCACTAAATTGCCGGGCTCGTATTGAAACGCCTGAGAAAAATAGCGCTCTGCTGCGGGCCTGTTCTGTAACCTGAGACTGCATACGCCAGCGTTGACGAGTGCTTTGGACGGTGACTTATAAGACTTGTTCTTCAAGGCCGATTCAAAATAGGCAATGCTCTCGCCGGCACGGTCGTTGTTGCACAAAAACCAACCGTAATTATTCAAAAAATCCGGATTATCCGGCACCAGCCGCAATGCCTGCCGAAAACTGCTTTCGGCCTGGCCGGCAGCACCGGTTTCCATATAGATCAATGCCTGCACACTGTAGGCGTCGGCAAAATCCGGTTTCGCCTCCAGTGCCAGCCGCGTCTCTTCAAGCGCGACGGCGAACTGACCGCGTTCGTAATAGCCGGCAGCCAGTTGCAAACGAATATCCGCGCGCTTTTGCGCATCAGCCGGAACCGCTGCCACCGACATATCCGGCAGCGTCGGCTGTGCAGCCTGATCCCGCGTTACCGCAACACAACCGAACAGCAACCACGCAGATGCTACCGAAGCCGACAGATGCCATATCCGACCACTTCCCCTCACCCGGAAATCTCCACGATGCGGCCAAAATCCTTGCCGAATTTTTGCTGATATTCGGTCATTTTCTGCATGCGCTCCTGCACCCGCGTGCGATCCTTCACTTCACCCGCCAGCTGACCGCAGGCGGCATCGATATCGTCGCCGCGCGTCTTGCGAATGGTGGTCACGATGCCGGCATCCATCAGAATCTGCGCAAATGCCTTGATGCGCGGATTGTGCGAACGCTTGAGACCGGACTCGGGAAACGGATTGAACGGGATCAGATTGAATTTGCAGGAAACCGCAGTATCGCCAGTCTTGACCAGCGCCACCAGCTCGCGCGCATGGGCATCGGTGTCATTGACACCATCCAGCATGCAATATTCGAAGGTAACGAAGTCGCGCGGCGCGAATTCCAGATAGCGCTTGCAGGCCGCCATCAGTTCACGCAACGGATATTTCTTGTTCAGCGGAATCAGGCCATCGCGCAGTACGTCGTTGGAGGCGTGCAGCGATACCGCCAGCGCCACCGGACACTCTTGCGACAACTTGTCCATCATCGGCACCACACCACTGGTCGACAGCGTTACGCGACGGCGCGACAAGCCGTAGGCATTGTCGTCCAGCATCAGCTTGAGCGCTGTCACGGTAGGCTCGAAATTCAACAAAGGTTCGCCCATGCCCATCATCACGACATTGGTGATCTGGCGTTCGCCCTTGGGGCCGGGTTCGATACCCTTGGTCTTGCGCAATTCAAATTCTGCCATCCACAACTGACCGATGATCTCACCGACAGTCAGATTGCGATTGAAACCTTGCTTGCCGGTAGAACAGAAGCGGCAATTGACCGCGCAACCGGCCTGCGTGGAAATACACAGTGTGCCGCGGTTTTCTTCGGGAATGAATACGGTTTCGACAGCATTGCCCTGACCGACATCAACCAGCCACTTGCGTGTGCCGTCAGTGGAAGTATGGTCACTGATGATGGCCGGCGCCGCCACAAAGGCGCGCGTGGCAAGCTTGTCGCGCAGCGATTTCGCCAGATCGGTCATTTCCGAAAAATCGGACGCCCCAAACTGGTGAATCCAGCGCTGCAACTGCTTTGCACGAAACGGCTTCTCACCCAACTCGCCGCAGTAAGCGACGAGCTGCGCAGGATCCAGATCCAGCAGATTGGTGAGAGCTGTAGTCATGACTATTACCGTGTTTTGTTAACCATGATGCATTTAACGCAAAACATCAAGGAACTTGCTACAAATCAACGCGAATAAACGTTCAATGCAGGGAAGAAATAAGCGATTTCAACTGTTGCTGTTTCGACTGCGTCGGAACCGTGCACAGCGTTGGCATCGATCGAATCAGCGAAGTCAGCACGGATAGTGCCTTTTTCTGCTTTTTTCGGATCGGTTGCGCCCATCAGGTCGCGATGCTTCAGAATGGCGTTTTCGCCTTCCAGCACTTGAGCGATGACCGGACCGGAGATCATGAAATCAACCAGATCCTTGAAGAAAGGACGCTCACGGTGAACCGCATAGAAGCCTTCAGCTTCAGCACGCGACAGATGGATCATGCGCGCAGCGATGATCTTCAGGCCTGCGGATTCGAAACGGGAATAAATCTGGCCGATCACGTTTTTCGCGACTGCATCCGGCTTGATAATCGAAAGGGTGCGTTCAATTGCCATGTGTAAAAACTCCAATAAAATGAAAGGGTTAAAGCCCTTAATTAACAATTCAATCAACCTTCGATTCTATCATGAAAGATTTGGTTTCCAATGCAATTCACTGCAAACCCTGTGCCACAACCCGCATGTTCCGGGTTGTCCATAGAACTTAGGGGAGATACCGTTGTCCCACGCAGTGACCATCATGCTATGCTTTCACGGCATTTCAACGCATTCGGAGGATAAATGAACCAAAATTTACAAAATACATTCGGCCACTCGGCCACCGGCCTGCTCGCCCGCAACCGCGTACTGCGCAATACCTACTGGCTGCTGGCACTGTCGATGATCCCTACCGTCCTGGGAGCCTGGCTTGGCGTGCAGATGCACTTCAGCCTGTTCGCGGGCAGCCCGATGATCAGCTTCGTGCTGTTCATGGCAATCGCATTCGGCTTTTTCTTCGCTATTGAAAAGACCAAAAACTCGGCACTCGGCGTGCCAATCCTGCTCGGCTTCACGTTCTTCATGGGCCTGATGCTGTCGCGACTGATCGAATACACACTGGGATTTTCCAACGGCGGCACGCTGATCATGACCGCATTTGGCGGTACAGCGCTGATTTTCGGCGTCATGGCAACAGTGGCCACGGTGTCGAAGCGTGATTTTTCCGGCATGAGCAAGTGGCTGTTTGCCGGTCTGCTGGTGATTATCGTTGCCTCGCTGGCCAATATCTTCCTGAAATTGCCAGCCCTGCAACTGACAATCTCGGTGGTCGCGATCGCCATTTTCTCTGCTTACATCTTGTTTGACGTACAACAAGTCATCAATGGCGGCGAAACAAATTATATTTCCGCTACGCTGCGCATTTATCTCGACGTATACAACATCTTTGTCAACCTGCTGTCCATTCTGGGTATTTTCGGCGGCAATCGCGACTGAACACCGACGGACACAAGCTATACCGTGTCCGTCGTCATCACTGACATAACGTCATTCAGTCACGGCGCTTTCCGATAACGCCAGGCATAAAAAAACGCACCATTCATGGTGCGTTTTCAATTGTGTGACGCTAGTTCAATCTAACCGCAATTCATGCAGTGGTATTGACGTTGCGACCAACATTTGGATTGGACGGTACAGGCGGCAGTGCCTGAATCAATCCCACGGCGGCATTCGCCTGCGAATCCAGTGCTTTTTTCAGTACGGCGATATTGACTGCATCGCTGTTTTTTTGCGTCGCCAGCGCAGTTGCCAGATTGGCGATTCCAGTGACATCCATATCGACTCCTTAAATTTGCTTCACGTCCGGTATCGGCATGATTCAGGATTTCTTGATGGCAATCAAGATGTTTTCTTCCGAACCGGTCGCTTATTATCTTTGTGATAACATTCGCAAATTCAATCGCAACATGCATGCCTCAATGTGCCACAAGCAGCTCCGACAGTGTCATCGAAGGCCAGACAACGGCGCCACAACCACCGTTTCGCGTCCCGCTCCATCTCATTCCATCCTGCCTTGCAAAATGCTCTATAGCCATCTCTTATCGCCAGCCGTACACTCCGTTGTAAAGATTCCGGCACGAGGCATTTTCAGGGGCAGTGCTTTCAACAGCACGCCCCGAAAGCACTGTTGATCCCGCTAGGCTTTGGTATTGATGATGCGTCCGATCTTCGGATTCGACGGCAGCGCCAGGCTTGCTATTTCACCAACGACATTGTGTGCCACCTTGGTCAAATCCAGCCCTACTACTTCCACTGCTTTTTTTGCGAGCCAGGCAGTCGCTATACCACTGGCGATAGATGCAATCTCCATGAGAACTCCTTGGTATGGTTGCAATGTTTTATCGAGAACTTCGATGACATAGTTTGACATTTCTTTACAAAAACTGCGTCATCTTGTCATTTATTTGCAGTTGTAAAGATGCCTTTTGGCATCGCCCGAACACACCTGACCAACCCGCCACTCATTCACTTCATGCTGCCAGTACTTGAACGCATTACTGCTCACCCCGATTCCCCGGAACTCGACAACCTGATCGATCTGGTCAAGGCCTTGCGCCCCCATCCGGCACAAGAAGAACCGGTTACCAGCCTCCGCACTTTGACTGATTTGCTGCAGGCCCATCCTCAGCATGCCGCCGCCTTGCGCTACTACCTGCTGCAATTGCTTTGCACGCGGCGCCAGACCAGCCTGTTTACCGATATCGGCATTCTGTCGAACGACGGCTTTTTCTCCGAACTGCATCGCCGGCTGAGCTATCGCATCTTGCCGCCGGCGCTGGATGACCGATACCTGCCCGATTGCCTTGAAAAAATATTGCCGTACAACACCGACTATCTGTGGATACAGGCGATACCGACGGCAGACTGGAATGCCTTGCTTGACGTACTGCAACGTGCCGACAGCGAATTACCGACAGCAAGCACCAAGCCGGATGAACAAAAAACCCTGACGGAAATGCTGCTGGCAATCCAGATCTTGTCCTACCGTATCAGCGCCATCGGCATGGAACCGGAACTGATCCGCATCTATAGCGAGATCAAGGCGTTCGAGTCACCGTTCCTGATGCAAAACGTCGAATTGCATACGTATCTGAATGGTTACATGCGCCACCTGCAAGGCGACCCGACCCCGATTGAAGATGCCAGTCACGTATTCGTGATGCTGGATCAATGCCAGGAGGTCGTCAAAAAAATCCGCAAAAGCACACTGCGGCTGGGCACCAGCATTTCCGTAACATACCGGCTGGTGCGGCTGGACCAGCATCTGGACCGCTTGCAAAAATTGCTGGCGCTGGTGGATGTCGGCCCGGAAATTTCCGGGGATGCCGATCCGGCCACGCTGCAACTGCGCATCGAAAACCGGCGCAAGGTCGGCCTGGATCTGGCACTGGAATTGGTGGAAGCGCACAACCGCAAATATACGGTGCGCGAACTGTTTGCCGACAACATCAACTTGCTGGCGCGCAATGTCACCGAAAACGCCAGTCGTACCGGCGAGCACTATATCGCAGACAGCCGCAGCGAATACACCGCGATGTACCGCTCCGCCGCTGGCGCCGGGTTCATCATCGGCGGCATGGCCATGCTGAAAATATTGATTTCCTATCTGCGTGCAGCGCCGCTGGTGGAAGCCTTTCTCTTCAGCATGAATTATTCCTTCGGCTTCATGCTGATTCATGTCCTGCACTTCACGGTCGCCACCAAACAGCCTGCCATGACTGCATCGCGCATCGCGGCCGACTTGCATAGCCGCGATGGCCGCAACATCGACCTCGACAGCCTGATCGAGCTGGTAGTCAAAGTCATCCGCACCCAATTTGTCGCGGTGCTGGGCAATCTGAGCATTGCATTCCCGGTCGCCTATCTGTTGGCGCTCGGGTATTTCGGCCTGACCGGCCACCATTTTGTGAACACCGATAAAGCATTGCATCTGCTGCATGACATCGACCCGTTTTCCAGTCTGGCGCTGTTCCATGCCGCGATTGCCGGCGTCTGCCTGTTTCTGGCCGGACTGATCTCGGGCTATTACGACAACAAGGCGCTCTATACCCGCATGTCGCAGCGCGTAAGACGCGCGCGCTGGCTGAACCGTTTGCTGGGGCGCAACCGCACCGCACGTCTGGGCGATTATCTGGAAACCGGACTCGGCGGCCTGATGGGGAATTTTTACTTCGGGATCCTGCTCGGCACCATCGGCACGATTGGCTTCATCATCGGCCTGCCCATCGACATTCGCCACATCACGTTTTCAGCCGCCAATTTCGCCATCGCCATGGTGGCGCTTGATCACGCCACCACCTGGAAAATGATCGCCGTTTCCGGCTTCGGCGTCATCGCCATCGGCACCGTCAACCTGTGGGTCAGTTTTTCGCTGGCGTTGTTTGTGGCCATGCGTTCACGTCAGGTACGCTTCCGTCATGGCATACCGCTGCTCAAGGGCTTGCTGGCCCGCTTCCTGAAAAAGCCGCTGGACTTTTTTCTGCCGCCCGCCAACGTCGGTACGGCAAGCATGCCCGAAGACAATATCAAATCATCGTGATCCCGCGGCAGACGCAATGCGGAGGTCGGACAGCAATGTCCGGCCTTACTTTCGCTGCACTTCCAACTGCGCATAGACGGTATCGGCAATGCGTGCCAGTTCACTCTTGCTGATGCTGCCCGACAAGGCATATCCGAAAGCGCCATCGATCCAGTAAAAGACATTCACCTTGCCTTCCTGGGCAAAGCGGAATCCAGTGTCATGGTTTTGCACTTGCTCGGTCGAGACATACAGCGTGAGCCGCTGACCATCGGGATGCTGATACATGAATTGCGCCACCGGCCCGCTCTGGCCCGGCAACAAGCGCCCGCCGATCAGTTCATAGCCTTGCGTCGCCAGCTTCGGCGCGTGCAACTCGGTACCCAGTCGCTTGGATAACCATTTCACCAGCAACTCTTCATGCTGACCATCGATCTCGACCGGCCGCCGGGCGTCACCGCTATACACCACATGCGCCACCGCCGCCTGACGCGCCATCCGCAGCGACGCATCGGCAGGCATGCCCAGCCAGGCCAGCGCCGGCGACTGTGATGCAGCATGCAAATACCAGCCGCCCACACCAGCACCCACGGCGACGATCAGCAATGCAGCATACTGCTGCAGCAATTGCCAACCACTGCGCGGACGCTTGGCCAGTCGCGGCGGCACCGCTTCATCCAGCACCGGATCAAACAACAAGTGCAACGCCTGATTCTGCTGGCGGAAACTGCGCAAGCGCGCAGCCTGCTCGGGATGTTGTTGCAGATGCTCACTGACATCGGCCAGGCGGTCGGCGGATAACAAGCCGTCCACATAAGCATGCAAGTCAGCATCGGTAATCGGCATCTTGTTCATTTGACCACCTTCAGCGTCGATGGCGCCGGACGCCCTTCCACCAAGGCGCGCAGGCGCTCCCGCGCACGTGACAGGCGCGACATGACAGTTCCCATCGGAATATTGAGCGTGGCGGCCACTTCTTCGTATGTCATTTCTTCCAGTACCACCAGCAACAGAATTTCACGCTGCTCCACTGCCAGCAGTTGCAGGGCCGATTCAAGGTCGTGACCGATCAGGCGTTCCGTATATAAAGCCGCTGCCGGTATCGCTGCCAGATCATCATCCTCCATCGTGACCGTCGGAATCGCCGGTTTGCGCCGCTGATCCACATGCAGGTTATGCATGATGCTCAACAGCCACGGACGTATGTCACTATCCTTGCGCCAGCCGGACAGCTTGCGCCAGGCGCGCTCCATGGTGTCTTGCACCAGATCGTCAGCACCGGCGCGGTCGTCCACCAGCGCCCGCGCATAGCGGCGCAGGCGCGGGAGGGCGGCCAGCAACTCTTGTTCGTCAGACATGCGCGGACAAACTCAGTTTTTTACGACGTGCCAGATGTCCTTGAAATTATCACCCTGGCGATCACCCGGCTTCTTATCCGAAGCAAACAGATACAACGGCTTGCCATTGAATGCCAGCTGCGGCGAACCATCGTCGCGGGTGATAGTGGAAAATGGCGCGGTCGGCGTACCTTGAGGCACTACCGGCGGCCAGTTGCTGGCACACCCGCCGTTACATGTACTTTTGCCACTGCCTGCCACATCTTTATCGAAGGTATACACCGTCATGCCGCTGGCGCTGACCAGCATGCCATCCACCTTCTTGACGGCCATGTCTTGAGCGAAAGCAGCCGATGCCACCAGACTCAATGCGATCAGCGAATAAGGAAACAGTCTCATTTGAAATTCCTTTCTTGTCCCGGGCTCCGCGATATGCCTGCCCATGACCGGTATACGTACCGATAGATCAGTTTATTCCAAATGGCTGCAAATATTTCAATGCTGCAGTGATGACAGTAAGCGGGGCTGGCGCATTCCCGGCAGGAAGCCGCACTTTATCGCGACGACGGCATCTGTTGGCGCGGGAATGCGCAATCAGTGCTTGCGCTCCGCGGTTAAATATCCAACTACCGCCGGCATGATTTCCGAACGCACGCTGCCGGCATTGACGCCGGTCGGACCGGTCAATACCACCGCGTTGATCAGCGCCTTGAGCATGCGTTGCACGACAAAGGCGGCAACATCGATATCAGGTGTTGTCAGGCTGCTGCGATGTTTGCTCAAGACACTTTTGATCGCTTCAAAAAACCGCAGGCGAAGATTGCTCGATACCGGCAGATTGAATGCAGGAAATTCTTCTTCCAGAATCCGGTTCAATTCCGGCTCCAGCAAATGCGCCTGCACCAGCGCGTCGATCAGGGCCTCGAAATCACCCACCAGACTGCCCTCGCCGTTCATCTTTGTCACGACTTCTTCAAACAGGCTGAGCATGTGGGTGACGTGGCGCTCCCGCAGCGCAAAAATCAGGGCGTCCTTGTTCGGGAAATATTGGTAAAGCGAGCCGACGCTGATGCCGGCGGCCTCCGCTACCAGATTGGTATTGGTCTTGGCGTAGCCGCGCTCGACGAGCACCCGGGCAATGGCATCGAGAATCGTATCTACCATCGCTTTCGAGCGTGCCTGGCGCGGCTCTTTTCGTGGTTGCAGCTTCATTTTCTGGTCCAGTAAAAATGCGAGTTAGTAACGTGAGCTAATGTTCGTGTAGCCGAGTATAATACAAAAATGAGTTTTTGCTCGTCAGTATCAAAGTGAATTGCCGCGATGCAAAATCGTTATGCACTGCCACACATAAAATGAAAATGCGTACTTTGGAGAATCCCATGACATCCGCCTCATCGCCCGCACCACGTCTGCGGGCGATTGCTATTTGTACCTTGAGTATTGCCATGCTGGGCCTGGCCGGTTGCGCCAGCTTTGCCGGCATCGGCAGCGACCGCCAACTGGCGCAACCGGACAGCTTTGCCACTGATCGCAGCTTGCCGGCCGGACAAGGCGCATGGCCGTCCACTGATTGGGTCAAACAATTCGGCGATGCCCAATTGAGCACCCTGATCGATGAAGCCATGGCCGCCAGCCCCAGCCTGCAACAAGCGCAGGCGCGCATCGCTGCGGCATCTGCACTGGCGGAAAGCAAAGGCGCGCCGTTATTGCCCAGCATTACTGCCGAGGCCGACGTCACGCGCAATCTGTTTTCCGAAACCACGATTTATCCGCCCCCCTATGGCGGCAGCTGGTATAACGAAAAGCGAGCTTTCCTGAGCCTCGGCTATGAACTTGATGTGTGGGGCAAGAATCACGCTGCACTGGAACAAGCAGTATCCAATCGCAAAGCGGCCGAAGCCACGGCACAGGAAACCCGCCTGGTGCTGGCGAGTTCGATTGCCTCGACCTACAGCCAACTGGCGACGGAATATGCATTGCACGCAGTGTTGAAACGTACCGTAGCCCAGCGCGAATTGCTGCAAAACATCACTGCGGATCGGGTCAAGACCGGTCTCGACACGCAGATCGAACGCAATCAATCGCGCGGCAGCAGCGCCGATGCCCGGGCGCAACTGGTGCAGAGCGAAGGCCAGATCATCCTGACCAAGCAACAGCTTGGCGCGCTGATCGGCAAGGGACCGGATCGCGGCCTGCAAATCACCGAACCGCAAATGCATGCGATTGCCACCCCGGCCTTGCCGCAGAATCTGCCGCTCAATCTGCTGGGTCGCCGTCCGGATATCGTGGCAGCTCGCTGGAAGGTGGAAGCGGCTACCCGTGGCATCGATGTCGCCAAAGCGCGTTTTTATCCCGACATCAATATCTCGGCCAGTGTCGGCTTCGACACCTTGATGAATGCCAATCCGTTTACTGCCGCCAGCAAGAGCATCGCCTTCGGCCCCGCGATCAGCCTGCCGATCTTTGAAGGCGGAGCACTGCGCGCCAATCTGAAGGGCGAATACGCGTCCTACGATCTGGCGGTCGGTTCATACAACCAGACGCTCAACGATGCCTACGGCGATGTCGCGCGCCAGATCACGGCCATCCGCTTTATCGATCAGCAGTTGCCGATCCGGCGCGAGGCATTGAATTCAAGCACGCGTGCTTACGATCTGGCCAAGGAACGTTATCGCATCGGACTGGCCTCGCAACTGGTGGTGCTCAATGCCGAAACCGCCCTGCTGGCACAGCAACAAACCCTGATCAATATCGAAGCCAACCGGCGCAATCAGCAAATCGCTCTGTTCAAATCACTGGGTGGCGGTTTCAACGCTCAGGACGCAGGACTGGCAGTGACGGAACCTGCCGCAGCGACCACTGCGCGTCCTTGATTTGCATCGCTATCCATACCAACACAGATAAGAAATACACGGAGTAATTCATGAGCGAAACCCAACCCCAAGCCGCTGTGGCCGGCACCAAAGAAAACGGTAACGGTAATGGCAAAAGAAAGCGCCAGTTGCTGTTGCTGACGTTCGCGCTGATTCTGGTCGCGATCGTCTTCAGTCTGTACTGGTTTTTGTATGCCCGGTATTACGAAGAAACCGACGATGCCTATGTCGGCGGCAATGTGGTCCAGATTTCCGCGCAAGTCAGTGGCACCGTCACCTCCATCAAGGCTGACGATACTCAGGTGGTCAAGGCTGGCCAGCAACTGGTGACGCTCGATGCTTCCGATGCCAAGGTTGCGCTGGCCCAGGCCGAAGCGGCACTGGCACAATCGGTCCGCCAGACCCGTCAGGTATTCCTCAACAATGACACGCTGGCAGCGTCGGTAGCGGCCGGCGAAGCCAATCTGGTGCGCGCCCGTGACGACGTCCAGCGCCGCCAGGCCGGCATTGCTTCCGGTGCCGTATCGGCGGAAGATCTGGCGCACGCCAAGGAAGCCCTCAAGAGTGCCGAAGCGGCAGTGGATCAGGCCCGCGCAGGCCTCGCCGCCAACCGCGCCTTGACCGACCACACCAATGTGACGGAACATCCCAACGTCTTGCAAGCCTCGGCACAGGTACGCAACGCTTACCTCAACTACGCCCGCGTCAACATCGTGGCACCAGTCTCCGGTTTCGTTTCCAAGCGTTCGGTGCAACTGGGGCAACGCATTGCTGCCGGCAGTCCGCTGATGGCCATCGTGCCGCTGGAACAAATCTGGATCGATGCCAACTTCAAGGAAAGCCAACTGCAACATCTGCGCGTAGGCCAACCGGTTGAAGTGGTTGCCGATGTCTACGGTTCCGGTGTCAAATATCGCGGCACGGTAGTCGGCTTCTCGGCCGGTACCGGCGGTGCCTTCTCATTGCTGCCGGCGCAAAATGCGACCGGCAACTGGATCAAGGTGGTGCAACGAGTACCGGTGCGGATCGCGCTTGATCCGCAAGAAGTCCAGGCCCATCCATTGCGCATCGGTCTGTCGACTACCGCCACGGTGAATATCCGCGGCGACGGCAAACCGCTGGAAACAGCCAATGTCACCAACTATCAGACCAGCGTCTACAGCGACCTGAGCAAGCAGGCTGACGACATCGTCGAGCGCATCATCGCCGACAATGCCGCCGGCATCCAGCCGCCGAAGAAAAAGGCCACCATCGTGGTACCGCACACCTGACCGGAAGCGAATCAACCATGGCGAGCAGCCCCGCTTATACGCCACCGCCACCGCTCAAGGGCGGTGCGCTGGTACTCGGCACCTTATCGGTGTCGCTGGCAGTGTTCATGAACGTACTCGATTCATCGATTGCGAACGTGGCGATCCCTACCATTTCAGGCAATCTCGGCGTCTCCATTGATGAAGGAACCTGGGTCATTACCTCGTTCGCCGCCGCCAATGCGATTTCGATTCCGCTCACCGGCTGGCTGACGCAGCGCATCGGCCAGGTCAAACTGTTCGTCAGCTCGATCTTGCTGTTCGTGCTGGCCTCCTGGCTGTGCGGGCTGGCGCCTACCTTGCCGATCCTGCTGGCGGCGCGTGTCATGCAGGGGCTGGTCGCCGGCCCGATGGTGCCGTTGTCGCAATCGCTGTTGCTGGGGGCCTACCCCAAATCGAAAGCCACGTTTGCCCTTGCGCTATGGGGCATGACCGCCGTGGTGGCGCCGGTGGCCGGCCCGGCGCTCGGGGGCTGGATTACCGACAGCTACAAATGGCCGTGGATTTTCTACATCAACATTCCAGTCGGCCTGCTGGCCGCCGGCGTGACGATGGCGCTTTACCGGACCCGCGAAACACCGATCAAGAAATTACCGATTGACGGCATCGGCCTGGCCTTGCTGGTGGTCTGGGTAGCCGCATTCCAGATCATGCTCGACAAGGGCAAGGATCTGGATTGGTTCGCCTCGCCGGTGATCATGACACTGGCCGTGATTGCCGCCGTCAGTTTTGCCTACTTCGTGATCTGGGAATTGAACAACGATCACCCGGTGGTCGATTTGCGCCTGTTTGGCAGACGCAATTTCTTTGGCGGCACGATTGCGATTTCAATTGGTTACGGCGTGTTCTTCGGCAATCTGGTGCTGCTGCCGCAGTGGCTGCAACAGTATCTCGGTTACCGCTCCATCGACTCCGGCCTGTCGACTGCACCGATCGGCATTTTTGCGGTGATCCTGATGCCGCTGATCGGCCGCTTCCTGCCGCTGGTGGATGCCAGAAAAGTGGCCACTGCCTCGTTCTTCGGCTTCGCACTGGTGTTCTGGCTGCGCTCGCGCTACAACCTTGAAGTCGATCAGTGGACCGTCATCTTGCCAACCCTGCTGCAAGGGATTCCGACTGCCATGTTCTTTGTGCCGCTGACGGTACTGCTGCTGTCGGGATTGCCGCCGGACAAGATTCCTGCGGCTGCCGGCTTGTCCAGTTTCGTGCGGGTATTTTGCGGTGCCATCGGTACCTCGATTGCCACCACATCCTGGAACAACCGCACCATCGTCCATCATGCACAATTGACGGAACACGCCACGCCCTACAGCCCCTGGCTGCAGGACATGGTGCGCGGCACCAGTCAGGCGCTGGGTCTGAATCAGGAGCAGACGCTCGGCCTGATCGAGCGCACTGTGAATGCACAGGCGGCCATGCTGGGTATCAATGATATTTTCTGGGTCTCGGCACTGATCTTCATTGCCATCATCCCGTTGATCTGGATCATCAAACCGGTCAAGAGCAGCGCCGCCAGTGCCGAGGCGGCTGCCGCAGCACACTGATCTTGCCTGCCCCACGCAAAAGCGCCCGAACCGAGTTGGTTCGGGCGCTTTTTTTATCACTGAATTTCAACCCAACAACGGCGATCAGCGACCGATTCAGGCAGACAAGATCTGATGATGAAAACGCAGATGGTCTTCCATGAAGGTGGAAATGAAGTAATAGCCGTGGTCGTAACCGGCATGACGCCGCAAGGTCAATGGCTGGCCGGCTTGCTCACAGGCCGCTTCAAATTCCTGCGGCAACAGTTGTTGCGCCAGAAACTTGTCGCTCAACCCCTGATCAATCAGGATGCCGGCGGCAAATGGTGTTTGCTGCGTGCGCATCAGGGCGCTGGCATCATGCGCGGCCCAGACCGACTGATCGGCCCCGAGATAATTGCCGAATGCCTTCTGCCCCCACGGACATTGCATCGGTGCCGCAATCGGCGCAAATGCCGAGACCGAACGATAAATGTCGGGATTGCGCAGTGCCAGCGTCAGCGCGCCATGACCACCCATCGAATGGCCGAAGATGCCGATCCGGTCAGCACGCGCCGGAAAATTGCCGATGATCGTCTGCCGCAATTCCTGTACCACATACGAATACATGCGGTAATGCTTGCTCCACGGCGCCTGCGTGGCATCCACATAAAACCCGGCGCCGACGCCGAAGTCCCAACTGGCGCTTTCACCCTCGATACCGGCATCGCGCGGGCTGGTATCCGGCGTCACCAGCATGATGCCCAGTTGCGCCGCCAGCCGTTGCGCCCCGGCCTTGATCATGAAGGTCTCTTCAGTACAGGTCAGGCCGGCCAGAAAAAACAGCACCGGTACCGGCCCCTGCGTGGCCTGCGGCGGCTGAAACACCGAGAACCGCATCGGCAGGCCGGTCTCGGCCGAATCATGGCGGTAATATCCTTGCACTCCGCCAAAACAGGCATGCTCACTCAGCAGTTCCATAGCGGCCTCAGAACTCGACAACCGAGCGGATCGACTCACCGCTCTTCATCAGATCGAAACCCTCATTGATCCGCTCCAATGGCAACTTGTGGGTAATCAGATCATCGATATTGAGTTTGCCTTCCATGTACCATTCAACAATCTTCGGCACGTCGGTGCGGCCGCGGGCACCACCGAACGCCGAGCCTTTCCAGACCCGGCCGGTCACCAGCTGGAATGGCCGGGTGCTGATTTCCTGACCAGCGGCCGCGACACCGATCACGATCGACTGGCCCCAGCCCTTGTGACAGCATTCCAGCGCCTGGCGCATGGTGGTGGTATTGCCGATGCATTCGAAACTGTAGTCAGCGCCGCCATCGGTCAGACCGATGATGGCATCCACCACATTGCCGACTTCCGCCGGGTTGATGAAGTGAGTCATGCCGAATTTGCGCGCCATCGCTTCCCGCTTGGGATTCAGATCAACACCGATAATCTTGTCGGCACCCACCATGCGGGCGGCCTGGATCACGTTCAAACCGATACCGCCGAGACCGAACACCACCACATTGGCGCCCGCTTCCACCTTGGCCGTAAACAACACGGCGCCGACGCCGGTGGTCACGCCACAGCCGATATAGCAAACCTTGTCGAACGGCGCATCTTCACGGATTTTCGCCAGGGCAATTTCCGGCACCACAATGTAGTTCGAAAAAGTCGAGGTACCCATATAGTGAAACAAGGGCTTGCCATCAATCGAAAAGCGGCTGGTCGCGTCCGGCATCAGGCCGCGCCCTTGCGTGCTGCGGATCGACTGGCACAGATTGGTTTTCTGCGACAGGCAGAATTTGCATTCACGACATTCGGGGGTATACAGCGGGATCACGTGATCGTCTTTTTTCAGACTTTTGACACCGGGGCCGACTTCGACCACCACGCCAGCGCCTTCATGGCCGAGAATGGCCGGGAAGATCCCTTCCGGATCGGCGCCCGACAGCGTGTAGTAATCAGTATGGCAAATCCCCGTGGCCTTGATCTCCACCAGCACTTCACCGGCCCGCGGGCCTCCCAGCTCGACTTCTTCGATGGTCAATGGCTTGCCGGCTTGCCAGGCGACTGCTGCTTTGGTTTTCATGAAATCCTCTGATCGGTAATAAGAAATGACGCGCCATGCCATCTGCTGCTGCGAAGGTGGGCCAACGCAACGGGCCACGGCAGACTTCGGGTGGCGTATTATCGCATTGTCAGCAAATTCCGGCAGCCTTGCCAGCCCCATCTCGAGTGCCGCTGATGACAAACCCACGTGCTTGCGGTATGGTTCATACATTGAGTTGCCGGACCAGCAAAGTTGGTGCCGCAGTCAAATCCGGCGTCCCTGGCCTGCGTGCAAACAACGACAACACCGCTGCTTCAGGGATTGTGAGTGATTCAACATCACGATCAACGCAGCACAATTCGATATAGCCTACATGGGAATGGAACTGAAGACGACCGGACGCGCGTCAAGCATCTTGCATATCCTGTTTTTTTTCGTGGCATTTGTGATTGCGATGATTGTGGTCCAGACCTGGCTTGAGGTCCGGCAAGATCGTCAACTCACCATAGACGCGGAAAAAAACGGTGCGCTGGTTGCCGTGCGCAGCATTGAAGAACATGCCGAAAGCTTGTTCTTCGACGTCGATCGCACGTTGCTCCATCTGGGACAAGCGATTCAGCAGGCCCCGCCCGGCCTGCTCGATGACGAAACCGCGCTCTATCAATTGCTGTCCAGGGAAAAGCAAAAACTGCGCAACATTCAGACGCTGCGCTTCGTCGACATTACCGGCGTCAGCCGTGCCAGCTCGTGGCGCAGCGGCATGCGCGAAATAGAACTGAGCGATTTGCGCCTGCACCATGCCGATCCGGACCCGACCCGGCCACGTTTTTTTGTTGGTCCGCTGAACCGCAGCCGTTACAACCAGGAATGGGTGCTGCCGGTCGCACGCAATCTGTACGATAGCAACCTGAACCTGATCGGACTGGTGGTCGCCGACGTTCAGGTTTCTTATTTCTTCGATTTTTACAAACGCGTGACCAATCTCAAAGCCATCGTCTCGCTGCGCACGCTGGATGGTGCGCTGATGATCCGCTCACCGTTTGAAGAAAGCTGGCTGAACCGGCATCTCGGCAAAGCCCGCAGCATGGAAAAAATCCGCAACGGCCCCAACGAAGGCACGTTTGAAGAAACTTCCTTCCTCAATGGCGAACGATTGCTGTTCTCGTATCAGAAGATACCGGACACGCCGTTGCTGGTGGTCTACGCGCGCGCCATGGAGGATGTACTGATGCCATGGCAACGGCGCACCGAAAACCGCATATTGCTGGCGGCCGGCATGATCGGCTTCATTTTGCTGGCGACGATTTCCTTCCTGTTCTATTTCCGTCGTCAAAGAAAGCTGGACAATGCCCGCGCAGTCAGTGAATACCGTTACCGCAAACTGTACGATGAAGGCAGCGACCCGATCGTCCTGATCGGGCCGGACATGCGCTATATCGACTGCAACGCGGCTGCCCTGCGGTTTTTCGGCGTGCCGGACAAGGAAAGAATCATCGGCAAGAAAGTCGGTCTGTTCTCGCGCCAAAGCAGCGCCAAATTGCAGCAACCGGACATCGCCGACCTGATAGAGAAAGCCCTGACCGGCGAACCCCAGCAATTTGAATGGGTCACCGTCAGGCGCAACAAAATCATTCATACCGACGTCACCATCAATCGCACCGATCTGGATGAGGGTTACGCGATTTTCGCCATCCTGCGCGACATCAGTGCCCGCAAGCGTGCCGAATTGCTGCAAGCCGAACAGAACCGGATTTTGCACATGATCATGAGCGATCAGGATCTGGACGATATTTTGCGCGAAATCATCCGCTTCACCGACTCCCAAATTCCCTTCAGCGCCTGCTCCATCCTGCTGCTGAGCAAGCAGAATACCTATTTCTCATCGGTCCTGAGCCACCGTTTGCCGGAGCGCATGACGCACGGTTATCTGGGCATGCAGATCAGACGGGGCAACGGCGCCAGCAGCGAAGCGATCCTGACGCGTACCCCCTATGTGGTCGGCAACATTACCACCGACATCGCCATGCGCAATGTATTGCACCTGATCGATCTCGACCAGCATCCCTCGTGCGGTGCCTGGCCCATCATCGGCAAGGAAGGTCAGATACTTGGTTGCTTTTCGGCGCTACTGAAAGAACAAGGTACCCCGAGTCAGGAATACCTGCATCTGGCCAGCGTTGCCGCCGACCTCGCCAGTGTCGCGATAGAAAGCCGCAAAGCCGATGATCGCATCCGCCATCTGGCGCACTACGATGAACTGACCGGCCTTCCGAACCGTTTCCTGTGCACGCAACACATCGGCAATGCGCTGGCCCACGCGGAACATCACGACAGCATGGTCGCGGTACTGCTGCTTGATCTTGACCGCTTCAAGAATATCAACGATACCTTCGGCCATGAAACCGGCGAAGCAGTACTGCGTGAAGTTGCTGTGCGTTTCCGCAGTTGCCTGCGCGAACTGGATATTCTGGCGCGGGTCGGCGGCGATGAATTCATTGTGCTGATCGACGATTTTCAAGACCCGCTGCAACTCGGTGAAATTGCCCAGAAACTGCTTGGTGAAGCCCGCAAATCGTTTGAAATCGATGGCCAGGAATGCCAGCTGAGCGCCAGTATCGGGATTGCCACCTACCCCGGCGACGGCGACAACGCGCAAGCGCTGATCAAGAATGCCGATATCGCCATGTATCGCGCCAAGCATCAGGGCAAGGACGACTACCGTTTCTATTCCGACGAAGTCAACACCAATACCGTCGAACGCATTGCGCTGGAAGCGGAATTGCGACGCGCACTGGAACGCCGCGAGCTGGTGGTGCACTACCAACCCAAGGTCAATCTGAGCAGCGGCCGCATCGTCGGTGCCGAAGCGCTGGTGCGCTGGCAACATCCGGTGCGCGGTTTGTTGCCGCCGGCAGAATTCATTACGCTGGCCGAAGAAGCCGGCCTGATCGACCAGATGGGATTGGTGGTGCTGGACAATGCCTGTGCCGACATCGCCACACTGAATCAGCATGGACTGAGTTTCGGGCGCATCGCCATCAATCTGGCCGGCAGCCAGTTCAATGACAACAATCTGATTGCCGACATCCAGCGCGTGGTACAGGCACGCGAGACCTCTCCTGCCAGTCTCGAATTCGAGATCACCGAAAGCATGGTGATGCACAACCGCGATCAGGCCATTGCCATCATGGATGGCATGCGCGCACTCGGGTTTACCATTTCCATCGACGACTTCGGCACCGGCTATTCATCGCTGGCTTATCTCAAACGCTTCCCGGTCGACAATGTAAAGATCGACAAATCGTTCATCAACGATGTCCCCAACGACGCCAACGGCTGCGCCATCGTCCAGGCCATCATTGCGATGGCCCATGCGCTGAACCTGAAAGTGGTGACGGAAGGCGTGGAAACCGAAGAACAACTGATTGCCTTGCGCGAATTCGGCTCCGATGAATACCAGGGCTACTATTTCAGCAAGGCCGTGCCCTTCCCCCAATTCATGCTGATGCTGCAAGATCAGCATGCCGCGCTGCCCGGCTGAAAAATCCCCGCTGCAGGCAGCTATTGTGCTTTCACGGTACATTCTGATCTGCGCGGTTCGCATAAGAACCTTGTGCGTTATCACCAAAACCAATAAGGTAATGCGAATAATGTTGTAACGATGCCATCCGGCCGTCTTAGAATGACCGACTGATTTGCCTCATCTATACAGGAGCGAGTAATGGGATTGTCTTTAAGAAAAAAACTATTGAGTCTGGCCTTCAGCGGACTGACAGCCACCATGTTGCTGCCACTGGCAGCCCCGGTCGCCACCGCAGCCGAACTGAAACTGGGGCTGTACGCCGATGTTTCGACACTGGATCCGCATTTCAACAATATTGCTCCCAACATTTCACTGTCCTCGCATCTGTTCGATGCGCTGGTCAATGTCGACCCCAGCGGCAAACTGATTCCTGGCCTGGCGACTTCCTGGCGCGCGGTCGATCCGACCACCTGGGAATTCAAACTGCGGCGCGGCGTCAAGTTCCATGATGGTTCCGACTTCACCGCCGAAGATGTGATCTTCTCGCTGGACCGTCCGGCCACACTGACCACCAGCCCGGGTCCGTTCACCAGCTATACCAAGCAGATCATCGACAAGCAGATCGTCGATCCATATACCGTGCGACTCAAGACTGCCACCCCTTATGGCCCGCTGGCACTGGACGTCAGCACCATTTTCATCGTCTCCAAAAAAGCCGCGCAGAACGCGACTACCGAAGACTTCAACAGCGGCAAGGCGCTGATCGGCACCGGCCCGTTCAAATTCTCCAGCTTCAAGCGCGGCGACAGCATCGAACTGGTCCGCAACGACAGTTACTGGGGCGGCAAAGCCGATTGGGATAAGGTGACCTTCCGCATCCTGACTTCCGACGGTGCGCGTCTGGCTGCGCTGCTGGCCGGCGAAGTGGATGCCATCGAAAGCGTACCGCCAGCCGACGTGCCGAAACTGAAGAGCAATCCGAAATTCAGTCTGGCGCAACGCACCTCGTGGCGCACCATCTTCTGGACACTGGACCAGTCGCGTGACAAGACGCCTGACATCACTGACAAGTCCGGCAAGCCACTCGACAAGAATCCGCTCAAGGATGTCCGCGTTCGTCAGGCTATTTCCAAAGCCATCAATCGTCAGGCACTGACAGAGCGTACGCTCGAAGGATTGGGCACACCGGCTTCGAATATTGTTGCGCCCGGTATCCTCGGTTATTCCGACAAGCTGAAAGTGGAAAAATACGATCCGGAAGGTGCCAAGAAATTGCTGGCCGCAGCCGGTTATCCAAACGGCTTCGCGCTGACGCTGCATGGCCCGAACAACCGCTATATCAATGATGAGCGCGTAGTGCAGACGGTAGCGCAATTCCTGAGCCGGGTCGGAATTCAGACCAAGGTCGAAACCTTCCCGCTGTCGGTATATTTCGGCAAGGCACGCGCCGGTGAGTTCAGTGTGGCATTGCTGGGCTGGGGCACGCTGGCCGGCGACTTCGGTTTGCGCACACTGGTCGGCACCACCGATCCGGCAACCGGCTGGGGTTCGTGGAACTGGGGCAAGTACAGCA
Source organism: Herbaspirillum autotrophicum (assembly GCF_001189915.1). Taxonomy (GTDB): domain Bacteria; phylum Pseudomonadota; class Gammaproteobacteria; order Burkholderiales; family Burkholderiaceae_D; genus Herbaspirillum; species Herbaspirillum autotrophicum. The sequence goes on along the minus strand of NZ_LFLS01000001.1, from coordinate 236,046 downwards.
ATCCGCAAGTCGACAAACTGGTGCAGTCATCGCTGGCATCCGTCGATGAAAGACAGCGTCAGGATTTCGCCCAGCAAGCAGCAGTGGTCGCCCTCAGTGACTATGCCGTGATTCCGCTGCATCACCAGTACGCTACGTGGGCCGTGCGCAAGGGCTTGAAATATACCCCGCGCATCGATGAGTTCACCTTCGCGCATCAATTCCATCCGGACTGATCCGGCATATCCACATCACATCCGGCAACCGCGGGTGTGATGCATGCAAAACGGGCCTGTCAGCATTTGCGACAGGCCCGTTTTGCATGTGCCGGCTTTATCAGCCGGAAGTTTTTTCCGGTTCCGATGCCAGGCGATTGACATGAAACAAGGCCGGGAAAAGGCGTATCCACAAGGCCACCACCAGCAAGGTGCCGATACCGCCGAGCAAGACTGCCGGCACCGCACCAAGCCACGCCGCGGTAAGGCCCGATTCGAACTCGCCAAGCTGATTGGAAGTACCGATAAAAACCGAATTCACCGCACTCACCCGCCCGCGCATCTCATCCGGCGTTTGCAATTGCACGAACGAAGAACGAATCACCACGCTGATCATGTCAGAGGCACCCAGCACCACCAACGCCAGCAGCGACAGCAGGAATGAGCGGGACAAACCAAATACGATCGTGGCGCAGCCAAACACCGCGACCGCGATGAACATACTGCGCCCGACCCTGTTGCGCAACGGATAGCGCGCCAGCAAGATCGCCACCGACAACGCCCCTACCGCCGGCGCCGAACGCAATAGTCCGAGTCCGACCGAACCGGTATGGAGAATATCGCTGGCATATACCGGCAGCAAGGCCGTGGCACCGCCCAGCAATACCGCAAACAGATCGAGCGAGATCGCGCCCAGCACCGCCGGCTTGCTGCGAATGAAGGCAATGCCGCCGAACAGTGATGCCCAGCCGCCGGCCACCGGCCGGATCGTCACCCGCTCCAGCTTGATCAGCGATACCAGGATGCTGGAGAGAATAAACAAAGCACAAGCGCTGACATACACCACGGCCGGACCGGCAATATACAAAAAGCCACCGAGCGCCGGTCCGATGATGACCGCGAACTGCGTCGCCGACGCCGATCCGGCGACGGCACGCGGCAACAGTGTCGGCCCCACCAGCGCCGGCAACAATGCCTGCATGGTGGGCTTGCTGAATGCACGTCCGGCGCCGATCACCGCCACTATCGCGAAAATCATTTCCCGATTGAGCCAGCCGCCCATGCTGCCGGCGGCCAGCAGGGCAGCGGCGATCCCCTCCAGCAACAGACTCACGCGCGCCACCTGACGCCGGTTATAACGGTCGGCCACATGTCCGACCACGAATACCAGCAACAGCGATGGCACAAACTGCACCAGGCCGACCAGACCGAGGTCGAGCGGGCTGTGTGTCAATTGATAGATTTGCCAGCCGACTGCAACAATCTGCATTTGCAGGGCAATGGTCGAGGCCACGCTGGCCAGCCAGAACAGGCGAAAGGAACGGTGATGCAAAAGCGTCGCAGACGCTGTGGAAGCGGACATGAACAGGCAGGCGTGAAGGAGATGCCGGGGTCGGCAAAAATCGGTATGCCCAGCTATACTACTTCTTTTTCGCCAGCCCGTTCAGAGGATCACCACATGCAATTCCGTCCACTTGGCCGCACCGGTCTCAATGTCAGTCAAATCACGCTCGGCACCATGACCTGGGGCGAACAGAACAGCGAGCAGCAAGCGCACGCGCAACTTGATCTCGCTACCGAGCGCGGCATCAATCTGATCGATGTGGCCGAAATGTATCCGGTGCCGCCCAAGCCGGAAACCCAGGGTCTGAGCGAATCCTATCTCGGCAGCTGGCTGAAGAAATCCGGCAAGCGCGACCAATTGCTGATCGCCACCAAAGCCACCGGCCCGGCCCGCAAACCGCACAATCCGCGCCATATCCGCGGCGGCATCAATGACTTCGGCCGCGACAGCCTGAGCGCTGCCTTGCATGGCAGCCTGCAGCGTCTGCAACTGGACTATGTCGACTTGTATCAACTGCACTGGCCGGATCGCAGCGTCAACAGTTTCGGTCAATTGAATTATCAGCACATCGAGCATGAAGATACCGTCGCCATCGATGAAACCCTGCGCGTGCTGTCCGATTTCGTGAAAGCGGGAAAAATCCGTCATATTGGTTTGTCCAACGAAACCGCCTGGGGTGTTGCGCAATTCTTGCGTGCAGCAGAAAAACATGACCTGCAACGCATCGTCACGATTCAAAATCCCTACAGCCTGCTCAATCGCAGTTTTGAAATCAACCTCGCCGAATTTTCCATGCGCGAACAAGTCGGCTTGCTGGCCTACTCGCCACTGGCGTTCGGCATGCTGTCCGGCAAATACCAGAATGGCGCGCGCCCGGCAGGCGGACGCCTGACGCTGTACGAACGCTTCGCACGTTACAGCAATCCACAAGCGGTGCGGGCATCTGCCGCGTATACCGAACTGGCCCGCGAGCACGGACTCGATCCGGCGCAAATGGCGCTGGCGTATGTCAACAGCAGACCGTTCGTGACGTCCAACATCATCGGCGCGACTACCCTCGAACAATTGCAAAGCAATCTCGACAGCATCCAGCTGACACTGAGCGACGAAGTGTTGACCGGGATTGAAGCGATCCACATCAATCAGCCGAATCCGGCGCCGTAATTTTTGTCAAAAAAAATGCCTCGATCAATATATCGAGGCATTTTCGTATCGGCAGTTGTGATCCCGCTCAGTGCATGTTTTCTTCACCGCCCTTGCGCGCGGCATAGCGTTGCGCCAGTATCGCGCACACCATCAATTGAATCTGGTGAAACAGCATCAGCGGCAACAACACCATGCCGACAGTCTGGCTGGCAAACAAGACCTTGGCCATCGGCACGCCGCTGGCCATGCTTTTCTTGGAACCGCAAAACACGATGGTGATTTCATCTTCCTTGTCGAAACCCATGCGGCGGCTGCCATACGTAGTCAAAGCCATGATGATTGCCAGCAGCACAGCGCTGATCACGATCAGGCTGAGCAACATCGACGGCGGCACCTGATTCCACAAGCCTTGATTGACCGCTTCGCTGAATGCCACATACACCACCAGCAATACCGAACTCTGATCGACCAGACGCAACCAGGATTTGTTGCGATCCATCCAGGCACCGATCCACGGACGCGCGATCTGACCGGCGACAAATGGCAACAGCAACTGGTACACAATTTTCAAGATCGAGTCGAGCGAGGAATGCTGCGCATTATGCGAGACGATGATCAGGCCGACCAAGACCGGTGTCAGGAAAATGCCCAGCAAATTGGAGGCGGAGGCGCTGCAGATCGCAGCCGGCACATTGCCTCTGGCAACTGCGGTAAATGCAATCGACGATTGCACGGTGGATGGCAACACGCACAAAAACAGAATCCCCAGATACAGTTCCGGCGTGACGAACCACAACAAGACCGGCTTCAACACCAGGCCCAGTAGTGGAAAAATCAGGAAGGTACAGAGCAGCACCGTCACGTGCAGGCGCCAGTGTGTCATGCCGGCGACCACCGCTTGCCGCGACAGCTTGGCGCCATGCATGAAAAACAACAGACCGATCATGAACGTGGTGAGCCAGTCGAAGCCGACCGCAACCTTGCCGGTACAGGGGAAAATGCTGGCGGTCGCCACGATGGCAACCAGCAACAAGGTCATGTTATCGGGCAAAAAACGGGGACGTGCCATACGCGATGTCGAGTGAAGTAGTCTGATTTATCGGTTCCGGAACAAGACTTTTTTATTTCTGCAATGCAAGTCTGCTGCACCAAAGCGCAGCGCCAGTCCGGGCAAACCAGCCATTCTACGTCACTCTCTGCAATCAGGCAGCCGAACCGATGACCGTCGGCTTACCAGATCCAGAACATCAGCAGCCAGGCGTAATTGACCAGCGCCAGCGCCGCCAGCACCGGCACCATGACCAACAGCCGCCGCAGCATTGGATTGACATGCTGGCCGGAGACTTTCCAGGCCAGCAAAATGCTCCACAAGGTCATTACCGCGAGCAGAGCTGCACGCACATCATTGGCCCAGTCGACCGGCAAATGCTCGCCACGCAATAACGTGACGGTGGTTGCCGACAAACCGACAAAGACGCCGCAACCGGCCAATGGAATTGCCGATTGCACCAGATGATTGAAACGGCCGGTATCCCATTTGCCGAGCAGGCGATTGCCGATGGCAAACAAGACCGTCAGCGCGGTGCCCAACACCAGTGCGGTAGTCAGGATATAGGCCACCACCAGTCCACCATCGAGCCAGCTGAAGACATCGCTTTGCTGCGGATAATTGGTCAGCAGCCACCATGGCGCATGGGTATCGAACGGCCACATGATGTCACGCTCGATCAGCCAGCCGGCGAGGCCTTGCTTGACTTCGATAAACCACGGGCTGGCGCTCCAGTGGAACGCTCCGATGGCGATACCGAACAGGCCGTACAGCACCAGTGCGCTTTCCCACAGATTGTTGTTGCTGCGACCGAAGGTCACGATTTCGCGGGTCGGCGGACGCCAGGTCAGTGCAATCGCATCACGGTGACCGCTGCAACGACCGCACATATGGCAGTCGGCGGCGCCCTTCATGTTGCGCAACGGCACCAGCGGCGCACAATTGATGGCGATGGTCTTGATGCCGTGGGTATTGTAAGAAGCACGCCACGCGTCTTCATTGACCTTGTAGTGAAATGGCGCCAGTTTGGCAAGCAATCCGAACACGCCATTGACCGGGCACAGATATTTGCACCAGACGCGCTTTTCGCGGCCATACAGATAACCGACGATGATCGCCCCCAGCGTCGAGCCGCCGAGCACCAGCAATACTGCCTTGGGATATTGATAGACACTGACCATCTGACCGTAAATGGTGGTCAGCGCAAAGGCCACGAATGGCCAGCCGCCCCAGCGCATCCAGCGCGGAATGGCCTTGGCCAGACCATATTTGCTGGCAAATTCGGTCAATGCCCCTTCCGGGCACAGCACGCCGCACCAGACCCGTCCCATCAATACCATGCTGACCAGTACGAACGGCCACCAGATACCCCAGAAACAGAATTGCGCGATCAGTGTGAGATTGGACCAGAGATGAGCAGTTTCATCGGGCAGCGGCATGAACACCGGCACCAGAATCAGCAAGGCGTAAACCAATACGATAATCCACTGGATACCGCGGATCAATGCGCCATTGCGGCGCATCCATTCACCTGTACGCGCCAGGCGGGTAGTCGGAAGCGTACAGGTACTCATATCACCTTATGCTGCTCGTTTAACTTGAGAATTCTTGCTTTTGCCAAGGGCGGAGGATACCACAACCCAGTACACGACATAAATGACCACACTCATCAGTGCCGGACGCGCACGATAACCGGTCAGCGTCGACACCAGACTGCCGAAGGTAGACGAATCACTGAGCAGCCATGAAGTATCCCATACCGGCGCAGTCAGCGTCATCGTGAAATCCATCGACGACAGCCAGTCGGAACTTTCGAGCGCCAGATCCATGAGCTTTTCAACGCCGGTCAGCAACAGGCCGGCCGCCAGCAACAGCAAGATGATTTCGGTAACCTGGAAAAACCGGCGCCACGAAAAGATCTTGCCGCCCAGTTGCAACAGATAGAAGGTCAGGAAAGCCAGCGCAAAGCCCAACACGCCGGCAAAGATCAATGCGCCGCGGCTGGCATCCTGCTGCCCCAGACCGATACCGTACAAGAACACCGCCGTTTCGCTGCCCTCGCGCGCAATCGCCAGCGCCACCAGCAGGAAGACGCCCCACCAGTTGCCGCTTTGATAATTGGTCTGCAGCGACGACTCCATATCCTTTTTGAGGGTACGGCCATGTTTGCGCATCCAGAACACCATCTGCACAATCAATACCGCTGCCACCAGCACCATCACGATCTGGAAATACGTCTGTGCATCACCCGACAGCAATTCGCTGAAACCGAGCAAGGCAGCACCGAGTGCCAGCGCGGCCACGATACCGGCCGCCACGCCACCCCACAGGTAAGGCAGACCACGGCGCGCAGCGGCGTCACCATTGGTCAGCCAGGCGTACAGAATTCCCACTACCAGCAAGGCCTCAACGCTTTCGCGCCAGACAATGAACAATACCTGACCCATCAGCTTATCTCTCCGTTCTGCTTGCCATTACTTGGCGACGATCACGCCCTGCGGCATGTTTAAATGGAAATCGTCAAAAAACTTGTATTCACCGGGACGCAACGGCGCGAGTACCACGAATGACTGCGCACCGGGCGCCAGTACTTTCTCTTTGCGCAATTCAACACTTTCAAACTCGGCGGCCGACTTGCCGATGTTGTGAATTTCGATCTTGATGCGCTGCCCTGCCGGCACCTCGATGCGGGCCGGAATGAATTTGCCGTCCTGCATTTCCAGCTTGAAGGTCAGCAAATCTGCCGCCAGCGCAAACGCGGCCGACATCATCAATACGGCACCGACCGCCAGTTGCGTCTTCAGACGCGCTTTACCAAAAAACATTCTCACTCCCGAGCTCCATGCTGCGCGGCGCATGATGCCGCAAATGCATGGCCGGCGATGTCACGCGGACATCGCCGGCCATGCAATCCGTCAATTAATAGCCGCCCTTTTTACCGACGCCGGCAAAAGTGAAATCGTAAGTCAGTTCAAATGGCTTGAACCATGGACCGACACCGGTTTCCTTGTCGATGTGACGGCCGAAGTGGCTGTGCGCATTGGCCGATGGCGGCGAAATGGTCAGCTTCAGTTTGTACTTGCCCGGACCATCCAGCTTGACGTTGTCGCCATAGTGCGGACCATCGTTGGCGACCATCGGCATCATGTCGCCCTTGATCACTTTGGTCGAACCGGCCTTGGTCACTTCGAACTTGATGACCAGATACGGCATCCAGTCGCCTTCGGCAAAACCGTTCGGATTCTTGGCCACCGCGCGGATATCGGCTTCCAGATGCACGTCCGATTCTTCGGCCTTGCGCATCATGCCTTCCGGTTCCATCTTGATCGGCTGCAAATACACTGCGCTGACTTCCATACCGTTTTGAATTTGCGGTTTGCCGATTGGATATTCAGCAGCCTGAGCGACGCCCATGGCACCTGCGATTAACGTAGCAACAACAGCGATTTTTTTGATACCGATCATGTGATTTCTCTCCGATGCGTTTAGATGATAATGATTGCTATTAATTGTAGCATCATATGCTACAGCGCTGTTCAGCGATCCGCATCAGGAAGTCGAAAAGGCGCGCCACATTTCGCTGCGACCACCAGAACTCCGCTGCTAAAAACGAAAACAGCCCGCGCAAAAAATGCCGCGGGCTGTCATGAAATATGGTGCCGATGCTTGAGGCCACCGGCTAACCTGTCGACGTGACCGCCTCAACTGCTGTGCCGTGTAGTGCACGCTGAGCGACGGCGATCTGTACGAATCGACGCCACGGATATTATCAACCTCACATGACCGCGCCATGACTTGGCGCAATGATTTGCCAGACACAAATAAAAAGACCCGCCACCTTGCGGTAGCGGGTCAAAATCTAATTCAGGGGGATGAATTAGAGGGGGGGAAGCCCTCAAGATATAGATTGGCCCGGCATCCACATACTGCTATTACAAACTGTTACCTGATTAAAGATTACAGTACGCTGACAGCGGCTGCAGAATGAAGGAATGTGCACCATGCTTGCAATCAACATTCATAAAACCCAAACACGTTGGCCCGGATGGCAGGTCCGCTATCCAAAGAAAGACTTTCCATATCGCCAGGGCGCATTAACTACAAAGCTGTTGCCCGATACCTATGCCGTGCTTTCGGCAGCAGCCCGTCGGACCACCTCTCCAGTGTCACAACTGGATTACTGGAAGCTCCTGAGAACGAATGGCATTTAATTGCAACCAGTCTCTGGGAAATCGCCATCAAGCACAGCCTCGGACGTGACGATGTCAAAGTAGATGCGTCAGTCTGCACCGCAGCACGTCGTGGTTCCAGTCGATTGACTGGCTCCCCTCACTATTAGCTCAATACAAATAACTGCGTATCAAGCAATTTCAAAAAAATGGAAAACATCGCGCCCGGGTCTTTGGATTGATCATGTTCGGCACATTCAAAAGACAGTCGCACTGCCGTCGAGATCACCGCTCCGGTCAGGATCGCCCGATGTGAATCCGGTGCGATCTGCAGTCGTTGCGCAATCAACTCGCTCCACTGGCGCTCCCCCACACTCATTGCTTGTCGCCACACAGCCCGGAATGTCTCGGTCTGGTTCATGACGCTGAACAAAATCCGTGATCGCTCTATCGGCACCACGACCCAGGAATTCCTGAAAGCATGGGCAAGTGCATCAATGATTGGCTCCTGCAGTGGTCTTTTGGCCATTTCAGCGGCCAGGCTTTGCATGCCGACGTCGATGACCGGGCGCACCACGTCTTCGCGGGTTGGAAAATAACGGTAGAAAGTCCGTTCCGAAATGCCGGCGTGCGCCGCCATTTGCCTGACGGTGAAATCGCTGGATTCAGCATCGATGAACATGGCGACAATAGCGCGTGAAGCTGCCAGTGGCGTTTGTTCCAGCGCGAGGGAAGTCGCCTCGGTGCGCCGCGTTCTTGTCGCAGCAGGGGAAACAGGTTTTTTGGTCATGGCAATTGAGCGTGGTGATTACCGGCAGCGAAGTGCAAACGGACCCGGGTAACAGATGGCGATTTTACCCCACGAAAACCCGATTGGCAGAAACTGCCACACGTGCTAGCATGCAAAAAACTGACGATTCATCACAAAGGAGACCAACTCATGACACTGGCAGCAGCCGCAGACCTGCCGCGCGTACGGCTACACATAGGAGAAAAAGCGCTCGACTTGGGTTCGGGAGGTGTCTTTGAACATCGCAATCCGGCCACCGGGCAAGTGCAGGCTCGCATCCCGCTGGCCGGACCAAGCGAAATCGATGCCGCCGCAACCGCTGCGGACGAGGCTTTTATGCTTTGGCGCAAAACACCGCCAGCCCGGCGCCGCGATATGCTGTTGCGTCTGGCTGCGCTGGTAGAAAGCAATCAGGCTGAACTCACACGGATCGCCGCGCTGGAAAATGGCGCACCGGTTCGCACCGGCGCAGGGCGCGCCGGCATCGCCCGCGAGTGGCTGCGTTATTACGCCAGTTGGGCAGACAAACTGGACGGTACCGTCAACGGCAGCTTTATGCAGGGTCAGGATTTCACGTATTCAAAGCCGGAACCGTATGGCGTCATCGGCGTGATCGTTACGTGGAATGTGCCGCTCATTTCGCTGTGCATGAAGGTGGCGCCAGCGCTGGCCGCGGGCAATACCGTGGTGATCAAGCCCTCCGAACTGACGCCCTTCACTGCCGAGATATTCACGCAACTGGCACGACAGGCAGGTATCCCGGCGGGGGTCGTCAATACCTTGCCGGGCACCGCAGAAGCGGGCAACGCCTTGGTGGTGCATCCGCGCGTAAAGAAAATCACCTTTACCGGCGGTGGTGCCACCGCACGCAAGATCATGGCGGCGTGCGCCGATCATCTGAAACCCTCGGTGATGGAGTTGGGCGGCAAGTCGGCCAATATCATTTTTGGCGACGCCAATCTGGATACCGCCGCGCGCGAGGCCACATTAGTGGGACTCGGCGCCATGGCTGGCCAGGCCTGCGTTCTTGGCTCCCGTATTCTGGTGCAAGACAGCGTCTATGACGCGTTTCTGGAAAAACTGGTGGCAGCAACGCGCGCCCTGCCCTTTGGCGATCCGTCAGATCCGCAGACGATCTTCGGTCCGGTCATCAATGAGGCGGCCCGCGAGCGCATCCTTTCCGTGATCGCGCAAGCGCGCCAGTCCGATGCCGGGCGTCTGGTGACCGGCGGCAACCGGATCAGCGGTTTGCCAGCCGCGCTGGCGCAGGGCTATTTCGTTGAACCGACCATCTTTGCCGATGTAGCGGCAGACAGCGATCTGGCCCAACAGGAAGTATTTGGTCCGGTGGTTTCCGTCATCCGCTTTAGTACGGAAGAAGAAGCCATCGCCCTCGCCAATGGCACGCGCTTCGGTCTGGCCGCTTATATCCACAGCAGCGATATCAGCACGGTGCATCGCGTTGCTGATCAACTGGATGCAGGTTCGGTGTATGTCAACGGCGCGTGGCCGGTGCCGGCCCAGAGCCCGTTTGGCGGCAACCGGGAAAGCGGTTTCGGACGCGAAGGCGGCAAAGCCGGCATCGAGGAGTTCTTGCGTCCCAAAACCGTCGCCATCGCCCGGCAGCATTAATCGTCACCGACATCTTTATTGAGGAAATCATCATGGCACACCAATTCGCCCCATCCGTTGCAGAACACCTGAAGTTGCCTGAAGTCGCCCTGCGCATCGGCAGCGAAGAATTGAAAACCGGTTCCGGCGGCACCTTCGAACACATCAATCCCAGTACCGGCCGACGCCAGGCGTCCATTCCCATGGCCGGACCAGATGAAATAGACCGGGCCGTAACCGCCGCGGTAGCAGCCTTCGACCAATGGCGTCGCTGGCGACCTGCGGCCCGGCGCGATGCTTTGCTGCGATTGGCAGAACTGATAGAACAGCACCGGCCCCAATTTCAAGCGATAGCGACATTGGAAAATGCGACACCGCAACGTGTCGCCGATGCGCTCGTCACGCAATCCAAAGAATGGCTGAATTACTATGCCGGCTGGGCCGACAAGCTGGATGGCTCGGTATCGAGTTCGTTTTTGCAGGGCGGCGATTTCACCTACTCCCAGCCTGAACCCTATGGCGTGATCGGCATCATCATTACCTGGAACGTGCCGTTATTATCACTGTGCATGAAAGTCGCGCCGGCACTGGCGGCCGGCAATACGGTGGTGATCAAGCCGTCCGAGCTGACGCCATTTACCGCCGATCTGTTCGCCCGACTGGCGCTGCTGGCGGGTATTCCGGCTGGCGTCATCAATACCGTGCCGGGTACGGCCCAGGCCGGTAACCGCTTGGTGGAACATCGCCAGGTAGAAAAGATTTCGTTTACCGGTGGCCCGGCAACGGCCCGCAAGATCATGGCAACGTGTGCCGAACACCTGAAACCTTCGGTCATGGAACTCGGTGGAAAATCGGCGAATATCATTTTCAATGATGCCGACCTCGGCGTTGCGGTCGGCAGCGCCATCTATTCCGGCTTGTGCGCCTTGAGCGGTCAGGCTTGCATCATGGGTTCACGGCTGCTGGTACAAGACGAGATTTATGACAGCGTGATCGAGAAATTGATCGCCGCCGTCGGTGCAGTCCAGTGCGGCGATCCGGTAAATCCTGGCGTACTGTTCGGCCCGGTCATCAACTCGGCCGCCTGCGATCGCATACTGGGAATGATTCAGGCTGCCGTCGCCAGCAATGCCGGCAAGCTGATCATTGGCGGCAAGCGCATGGCGGGTGCGCTGGCGGAAGGTTACTTCGTTGAACCGACGATTTTTGCAGACGTCGATCCGGATTCCGATCTGGCACAACAGGAAATCTTCGGCCCGGTGCTGTCCGTGATCCGCTTCAAGGATGAGTCAGAAGCGATCCGTATTGCCAACAACACCGTGTTTGGCTTGGCGGCGTATGTGCATACCAGAGACATCAGCCGCGTTCATCGCATGGCGGATCAATTGCGCAGCGGTTCCGTGTACGTCAACGGTGCCGGCAGACTGCCGCCGAATGCACCATTTGGCGGCATTGGCGACAGCGGCTTTGGACGTGAAGGCGGCAAGCCGGGCATTGAGGAATTCATTCGTCCTAAAACCGTCGCCATTGGGCAATTGCAAAACAAGGCTTAGTCGATTCGAAAGCAGCGAGCGGCAATGTCATCTGCCACTCGCTGGCACCGGATATCGTCAGGTACGCGAACGCGGCATTCCCAAGCCCTGTTCCGCCACCAGACTGCGATGCACTTCACTGGTGCCGCCATAAATCGTCATGCCGATGGATTGACGATAAGACATTTCCAGATGCCCCAGATCACCGCTGGAAGCAAACAGCGACCACGGCGCCGCCAGATCCATCAGGTCGGCGGCATCTGCCCGGTAATGCTCGGTACTGAACAGTTTGGACATCGGCCCGTAGAAAGCGCGCTCCGGGATCCCTTCGATACCCGCCCAGATGGCGCGGTAACATAAATCCTTGGCAATCGTCTGATGCACCGCCACCCGCGCCAGTCGCCGCCTGACTTCAGGCTGCGCCAGCATCGGCGCGGCGCCGTGCATGGTGTCCCGGGCCCACTTCAGCACGTGCAGATACATACTGGAGTAGCTGACCCGATACTGGTCGCCACCGTGCTCGATTTCAAGATTGGCCGCCATGACGTTGATCCCGCCGTTGACTTCACCAATACGGTAACGATCATCCACACGTACCTGCGACAGATAGGTAATGTTGGTACGTTCATCCTGAATCGTATGCACTGCCTGAATGTCGATACCAGGCAAGGTCATCGGCACCAGAAACAACGTCAGCCCGGCATGTTTTGGCACATCGTTACTGGTGCGTGCCAACAAAAAAATATAGTCAGCGACATCCGCAGCGGTGGTGAATATTTTCTGACCATTGATGAGCCAGCCGTCGCCATCGCGGTCCCGTTCGGCGCGCGTTCTGGCCGCGAAAACGTCGGAACCGGAAGACGGTTCGGTAAAGCCGATACACGCCAGCGCCTCGCCACTGGCCAGACGCGGCAGAACTTCTTGCTTCAACCCGGCACTGCCGAACCGGATCACGGCCTGCGCAATCTGATTGGTCACCGGCCCGGTAATACGTTGCCAATTGTTTTCTTCAAATACTTCCGCCAAGGCCGCCATGTCGAATGGAGTTTTGCCGCGACCGCCGAATTCCTTCGGCCAATGCGGGAACAGCAAGCCCGCCTGCGCCAGCTCCCGGTTGAAGCCGGCGTGATAGCCGGCGACCGAATGATGCGCATGCGCCCGCAATTCCGGCGTCATGTGCGTTTCAAAAAATGCCCGCACCTCTGCGGCAAAAGCGTGAGCCTGCTCGCCGCAATCGAACTCCAGCTCGCACTGTCCCGCCAGCGGTAACGGCATCGCAGCGGCGTCGCCCCACAGGCGATCGGCCACTGCATCCAATTCGCGCTGCGGATCACCCGCCAGCAAACACCATGCTTTGGCGCGCCGGTAATACAACTGAATGTCATATTCCAGCGATACCCCGTAACCGCCGAATGTGTGTAGCGCGCAGGCCGTGGCCCGGGTTGCGGCACTCGCAGACCACCACCAAGCCATCGACACATTGGCCGCGGCTTCCGGTTGCTGCCGGGCGATCGCCCACACTGCCCGCCATACCAGCAATCTGGCGCCATCAACCTCAGCCAACGCATCCGCCAACGGATGCGCGATTCCCTGAAACGCGCCAATCAGTTTCCCGAATTGCTGTCGTTCGCCGGCATATGCTGCCGCCATTTCTACCGCTCGCGCTGCCAACCCAGCCAGCATTGCTGCCTGCAACAGCTTCCATTCTTCCACTGCGGCCTGCCAGCGGACACGCACCTGTGGTCCACTGGCCAGCAATTCGGCTGTGCCGGCCCCGGCCGAAAACAGTGCCAATGCGGCACTACCGAGATTACGGCCCACTTCAGGCAGGTCGCGCACGGCAAACAGTGCATCGCCGTCCAGCACCAGCGCGACCGAACCGGGCGGCGCCGGCAACACCTGGACCTGTGCATCCAGTTCTTTCAACGCCAGCACCACCGGAATGCCAGCGATACCCGCAGTCAGCCACTTGCGTGCCGCGTTGCTGTTGCTATCGCGGCATATCGTGGCCAACAATGCCAAGCCTGATACCGTCGCCGCCAACGGTACCGACACCAGATGACGCCCGGCCTGCTCCGCCACCAGAATGGCATCAAACAAGCTCATGCCGGTGCCGCCCGATGCTTCGACGACGCGCATGGCGATCACGCCGTTATCGAGTAATGCACGCCACAACAACGGATCGAAGCCGGCGGCTTCCGCGGCCCGGATACGCACTGACGAAGATTCGGCTTCCATCATCTTCCTGACACTGTCGACCAGCATTTTCTGTTCTTCAGTCAAACGCAAATTCATCACTTCTCCTCTTTTTCAGGCAGCATCGCGTGATGCAACATCCGGAGCGAGGTCTGAGCCAGCGCCGGGAAATTGCGGTTAATCGCACACAGAGATAATAGTCAAAAACTGTTAAAGTGTCAGTTAACAACATTAACTATATCGATGGAGATCACCCTGATGGCGATTGAGGTTCTGAACAATCAAACTGAAAAAATCAAAGGCGCACTAAGCGATACCGTTTTCCGTCGGTTATGGATAGGCAGTGTCGCCATTAATCTCAGCTTGTGGATACAAAGTGTCACTGCGGCATGGCTGATGGTTTCCTACAATGCATCGCCGTTGATGGTGGCATTGATTCAAACCGCCAGCGCCTTGCCGTCATTTCTGTTTGCACTCCCCTCCGGCGTCATGGCTGATTTGATGGAGCGCCGTCGCTACCTGCTGATCATTCTGGGCATCATGATTTGTTTCGCGATTGCCTTGCCGCTGTGTGCGCTGCTGGGTATTCTTGGTCCGTGGCTGTTGCTGTTATTCACTTTTGCGTCCGGTGCGGTCTTTGCCTTGCAAGGACCGGCATGGTTTTCGGCACAAAATGATGTGGTGCCGCGCGCCATGTTGCCATCGGCAATGGCGCTCACTGCGGTTTCTTATAATGTTGCCCGCGCCATCGGCCCGGCGCTGGCCGGTGCCGCCATCTCCGGCTTCGGCGTGATATGGGTGTTTGGTCTGAATGTGATTCTGGTCGGTATCGGGGTTGGCGTTCTGTTGTTGTGGAAGAGCCAGCGCCGCGTCAATCATCTGCCAGCCGAAAATCTGGCTTCCGGTATCGCCAGTGCCGTGCGTTATGCCCGTCATTCGCCCGTCATGCGCAGACAAATCGGGCGCACCATTCTGTTCGTCTGTGTGGCCAGCAGCCTGTGGAGCCTGATGCCGCTGATCGCCGCCCGGCAACTCACCGGCGGCGCCAATGGTTATGGCTTCTTGCTCGCCAGCATAGGCGCAGGCGCGGTCAGTGGCGCGTTGCTGCAACCGTATCTGAAAAAGCGGTTCGAGATGAACCTGATGATGGCAGTCTGCTGCGCATTCTATGGTGCCGTTTGCATCGTCACCTCGGTGACCACCAATCTGCCGTTACTGTGCTTCACCATGTTCTGCGGCGGGATTGCCTGGATTGGCGTCGGCAATACCAACATGCTGGCGCTGCAATCTGCCATGCCGCCCTGGATCAGGGCACGTTCGCTGGCGATTTACATGATGGTATTTCAAGGCGCGATGGCGCTCGGCAGCGCTCTCTGGGGCATGGTTGCCAACCAGACCGGCGTCGCCGCCGCGCTGGCCATCAGTGGTGCCCTGATGCTGCCGGTGATGCTGGCCATGAACCGGATGCCTGCCCGACCCGGCGCAGACAGCGAGGCCACCGAAGGCGTCATGCCAGACGATCAATCTGTACTGATCAATGAATATACGTTGCTGGTACCTGACAACACAGCGGTTGCAGTTGAAATCACGTATCACGTCCGCCCGGAGTTGCGCGACGAATTCTTGCGTCAGCTGCACCTCATCGGCAGCGTGCGTCGGCGCGATGGCGCCAGCTATTGGCGCGCTTATCGTCATCTGGAGCGCGTCGATTGTTATGTCGAACGTTTTATCGTCAGTTCCTGGGCTCAGTATCTGCGTCAACGCAGCCGTGCCACGCTGGCCGATCAGGAAGCGGAGCAACGCTTATGGTCCATGCACGACGGTATCGAAGCGCCACGCGTAGCGCACTTTGTTGCCGCCACTCACCCGGATTGAAATCAAGACGCAAAAAATTGGATCAATACCTGAAGTATTGATCCAATCCTGTCATCGCACCTGATTAACGTGTGCCGGTATTTTTACTCGGCCTTGCCTGCGGCAATCCCCTCAAGACGATCACAAAAAATCGTCAGGGATTGGGCGCTGCTGGCTCAGACAGGCGTACTGAGCAGCTCCCGCAGTTTGAATTTCAATATCTTGTTGAATGTCTCATTGCGCGGCATGTGCTCCATGATCTCGAGTTGCTCGGGAATTTTCTGCCGCATCGCGCCAGCCTTCTCGAAAAATTCCACCATTTCACTGAACGTCAACGGACAGGCCGGATCGCGTGACTCCACCACGGCACACACGCGTTCTCCGCGGTCACGGTCCGGCAAGCCGATCACGGCTACGGCACCGATTTTCGGATGTTCGTAGAGAATGTCTTCAATTTCGCGTGCCGAAATGTTTTCCCCCTTGCGGATGATCACATCCTTGATCCGGCCGGTCAGTGCAATGTGCCCGTCGGCGCGGCGCATGCCGAGATCACCGGTACGGAAAAAGCCGTCGGCATCGAAGGCATCGGCGTTGAGTGCGGTATCGGTATATCCCTTGCATACCGTCGGCCCCTTGACACGCAACTCACCAGACTGCCCCGCTGCCGCCAGAGTACCGTCAGCCAGGACAATCTTGACCTGCATGCCGGTCACCGGCGTGCCATCGCTATGCGCCAGTTGATCGTCGCTGTGCGACGGCGAGGCACCGGCAATCATCGGTGCCTCCGTCATGCCGTAGCTGTGGGCAATACAGCAGCGCAATTCTGCCTGCGCTTCAAAATAAAGTTCAGGCGGCTTGGGTGCACCACCGCCCGAAAGTACGCGCAGGGTCGGGATGATCGGGCTGCCGGGAGATTTTCGTTGCGCCGCGAGAAACGCCAGATAATGCGCGGTACTGCCGCTGCTGACAGTGACTCCATGGCGACGAAACACGGGTACCGCTTCGTCGGTAGAAAATCTTTCCAGCAACACCGCCGACATGCCGCTGGCCAGCAGCATGGCGATATTCATCGTCCCGCCCACATGGGCATAAGGAAAACCGATGGTGCCGACATCCTGTGGTGTCACCTGCAATGCGGCGGCATATACCCGGCCAGCCGCAATCAATGTTGCATCACTATGCAAAGCACCTTTCGGAGCCGACGTGGTGCCCGAGGTGTAGTACACCCAGCGTGGCAAATCGCCGCTGGCCGGCGGCAGCGGCAAGCTGCCTTTTTCGGCTTCGAGAATCCCGGCGTCCAGTGTAAGGATGCGGGTCGGTGAAGCCAGCGCCGAGCGAACCGATTCGGCGATCTCATAGTAATCACGCTCGCCCGGCACCGTGGGCGGGACGACGTAGAAAGGCGCGTTGCTTTGCGCCAGAATCGCGCTCAGTTCCTTCTTTCCATATAAATGGATGATCGGGTTCTGGATCGCCCCCAGGCGGGCCAGCGCAAACGAAAAAATGACCGTCGACACACGCGTCGGCAACTGCCACATTACCTCCGTTCCGGCCCCGATACCGCGCTGGTGCAGGCCCGAGGCAGCGTGTTCGACCGCTTCGGCGAATTGTCTGAAGGTCCATTTACGGTCATCCTCGATCAACATGGTGACGTCAGGCGTCAGCGCAACGCGTTGCTGAACCAGTTGCCACAGTGTCGGCGCGTCAAGAAGTGCTGTTTGCATGAAGGTAGTCTCGTTTCCTGTTTAATCTTGTCATGTCCGGTTCTGCATCCGGCTGCTGCCATGCAATCGGCAGCACTACGCCCGACCGGGCGCAGCAGCCAGTCTTCGTTCATTGCCTAACCCGGGTATCACGCCGCCGCGTATTGCTCCTTGAGCAAGCGTTTGACCAGCTTGCCCGCAGCGGTTCTCGGCAATTCATCGCGAAAGCGCACCTGACGGGGACACTTGAAATGCGCGATGCGGTTGCGGCAGTAGTCGATCAGTTCCTGGCCGAGCCGCTCCGATACCTCGGCACCGGGCGCAGCCACCACCACGGCCAAGACCTCTTCGCCAAAATCATGATGCGGCACACCGATCACGGCGATGTCGGATACGGCCGGGTGCAGCGCTAGCAGGTTTTCAACTTCCTGAGGATAAATGTTCACTCCGCCCGAGATGATCATGTTCGACTTGCGATCTGTCAGGTACAAATAACCATCCCGGTCCAGATAACCGACATCACCGACCGTGCTGCGCCCTTGCGCGTCATATGCCTGGCGCGTCTTTTCCGCATCCTTGTGATAGGCGAAGCCGGCGCCGGCCGATTCAAACCAGATCTGTCCCGGCTGCCCAGAGGGCATCGGCGCCCCGTCATCGTCAAGGATGTGGATCTTGCCATAGGTCACCCGTCCTACCGATCCCTTGCGCTGCAGCCAGTCATGCGGGCCGATCATGACAAAGCCGTTGGCTTCGGTACTGGAATAGAACTCGTAAATGATCGGCCCCCACCAATCCAGCATGGCTTGCTTGACATCCTGCGGACAAGGCGCTGCGGCATGAATGACATACTGCAAGCTGGCAATGGCGTGGCGCTCGCGCTCGGCCTGGCTCAGCTTGAGCATGCGAATGAAATGCGTGGGTACCATCAGCACATGGGTGACGCGATGGGCTTCGATCAGCCGCAGGCATTCCAGCGGATCGTATTTTTCCATCGCCACCACGGTGGCGCCAAGACGTTGGGCACCGATGCTCCAGCTCATCGGTGCGGCGTGATACAGCGGGCCGGCGACCAGCAGCACACTGTCCGCATTCATCGCAAAGCCGTTTGCCAGCAAATTCCGGACCGCGACGAAGTCGCCGAATTTTTGCCGTGGATGGTTGTAGCAAATACCTTTGGGTCGCCCGGTGGTGCCTGATGAATAGAGCATCATTGCCCCTTCGATCTCAAGCTCGGGATCGAGCGGCTCCGATCCGGCGTCGCTGTCGAATAATTTTTCCCAGGATGAAAAGCCGGCTACCGCAGCGTCGGCAACCAGCCGGACCTTGAGGCTTTCCAGCGCCTCATGACCGGCAGTCAGCGGTGCCAGCGCGGCACTGGTTACCAGCGCGACGGCGTCGCAGTCACGCAGAATATAAAACGCTTCATCGGCATGCAGATGATGATTGATCAGGGTGTACTTCAAACCGGCGCGCTGGGCGGCCCAGACTGCCACCACTACCTCCGGCCGGTTTTCCAGCAGAATGGCAACGGTGTCGCCTTCGGTGAGAGAGGACGATTTCAAAAACGCTGCCAGTTGGCGGCTGCGCCGGCACAGTGTCTGATAATCCAACATCGTTTCGCCGGCGGAGCCAGCCACTATCAACGCCGCCTTTGCCGGCGTCAGCTCCGCATGATCGTCAGGTCGCATTCAATATCCAGTCGCTCTCAATTCGAATCCGTGCATGTGGACTCCCCCAAAAACCAGCAATCAAGTAGCGCGGGCCAAGCCTGAATAATGAACGATAAGCAACCTGAAACCGAGCATATGGCCTGTTGCAACGCAGGCCCGGCGAACTCAATAACTGACTAAACGTCTTTTATGCACAGATGATAAAGCTTTTTTGGTCATGCAGGTAATACCGAATAGATATGTTCGCCATTCATTTTCAGCATGAGCTGATAACAAATAATGACGGTGAAGTGACGCAACCGAAACAATTGCAGCATTGCTCACATTGCCGAATAATTCGGCCCGCCGCCACCTTCCGGCGTGACCCACACAATGTTCTGGGTCGGGTCTTTGATGTCGCAGGTTTTGCAATGCACGCAGTTTTGCGCATTGATTTGCAGGCGGTCAGCGCCGTTGCCATTTCCGTCGTCATTCTTGACGAACTCATACACGCCGGCCGGGCAGTAGCGCGCTTCCGGTCCGGCATAGCGCGCCAGATTGACATTGACCGGGACCGACGGATCTTTCAGCGTCAGGTGAATCGGCTGATCTTCGGCATGGTTGGTATTCGAAATGAATACCGACGACAGACGATCAAAGGTCAGCTTGCCATCCGGTTTCGGATAGCTGATCGGCGTGAAATCGGATGCCGGTTTCAGGCATTCGTGATCGGCATGTTTGTGATGCAGCGTCCACGGTGCCTTGCCGCCGAACAGCACCTGATCGATACCGACCAGCAAGGTGCCGGTGTACAAGCCCTTGCTCATTGACGGCTTGAAGTTGCGCGCCTTGTACAGTTCTTCATGCAGCCAGCTTTGTTCGAACGCGACCGGGTAGGCAGTCAATTCATCGTGCTGGCGTTCACCATTCAAGGCATCGAATGCGGCCTGTGCTGCCAGCATGCCAGTCTTGATCGCGGCATGACTGCCCTTGATGCGGCTGGCATTGAGGAAACCGGCGTCGCAACCGATCAGCACGCCACCGGGGAACGTCAGCTTCGGCAGGGATTGCAGACCGCCGGCAGTAATCGCGCGAGCACCATAACCGAGACGCTTGCCGCCTTCAAAGAACTTGCGGATTTCCGGATGGGTCTTGTAACGCTGGAATTCTTCGTACGGCGACAGATAAGGGTTGTCGTAAGCCAGACCGACGACATAACCGACCGCGACCTGATTGTTTTCCAGGTGATACAGGAAGGAGCCGCCATAAGTGCCGCGATCCAATGGCCAGCCGGCGGTATGCACCACCAGACCGGCCTTGTGCATCTTGGGATCGATTTCCCAGATTTCCTTGATGCCGATGGCGTAGGTTTGCGGATCTTTGCCGGCGTCGAGTTGGTATTTGCTGATCAACTGCTTGCCCAAGTGGCCGCGTGCGCCTTCGGCAAAGAAGGTGTATTTGGCATGCAATTCCATACCGAGCTGAAATGCCGCAGTTGGCTGACCATGGCGATCCACGCCCATGTTGCCGGTGGCAACACCCTTGACCGAACCGTCGTCGTTATACAGAATTTCGGCGGCAGGAAAGCCGGGAAAGATTTCAACGCCGAGCGCTTCGGCTTGCTGACCGAGCCAGCGCGTGACGTTGGCCAGCGACACGATGTAATTGCCGTGGTTCTGGAAACAGGCTGGCAGTGCCCAGGACGGTGTCTTGAGGGCTTTGCTGGCGCCGAGAAAAAGGAAGCGGTCTTCGGTGACAGGGGTGTTCAACGGCGCGCCGCGCTCTTTCCAGTCAGGAAACAATTCACTGATCGCCTGCGGATCCATCACCGCACCGGACAGGATGTGGGCGCCGACTTCGCTGCCTTTTTCGAGTACGCAAACGTTGACTTCCTTGCCGGATTCGGCCGCGAGTTGCTTGAGTCTGATCGCGGCGGACAGGCCGGCGGGGCCGCCGCCGACCACCACCACGTCGTATTCCATTGCTTCGCGCGGGCCATACTGCGCTACCAGGTTGCGTTCATGCATATGCTTGATGAGTATAAAAATGCCCGCTGCAACTGATCCCCGATATGGAAGTTTGTGCAGCGGTAAAGATGAATGAAAGCGTCGGCGATGCCGTTGTGGCAACCAGCTCAGCTCAATCCGACCACCGGAAGTACCGCACCATGCACGGCGATTGCCGCCGGACTTGCCAGGAATCCGATGACCGCGGCCAGATTTTCGGTCGAAACCCATTTTTGGTATTCCGCCTCTGGCATCGATTTCCTGTTGGCCGGCGTATCGATAATGCTCGGCGCAACCGCATTGACGTTGATCCCGCTTTCGCGCAGCTCGAACGACATGGATTCAGTCAGCCGCGCCACTGCACTTTTCGATGCACAATAGGCTCCCATTGCACCTTTGCCACTCACAGCGGAAGCAGCCGCCACATTAATGATTTTGCCGTGTCCGGCATCCAGCATGACCGGCACTACTGCGCGCGAAGCATTGATCAGCGTTGCCACATTCAGGTCTGACAATCGCCGCCATAATGCATCCGCGGTTTCATGCACCGGTGGCCCCATATCGAATCCACCCGCAATATTGCACAACACGGTGGCACCACCGCTATGGCGGATTGCCTGCGTCAGTGACTCCTGCTCCACCTTGGTCAAATCGCTGGCGACACATTGCACCCGTTCGCGCTTGCCATACACCTGCTGCAATAAATCTTGCTGCACATCCACAGCAATCAGCGACGCCCCCTGCGCCAGAAAATATTCAGCCACTGCTTGCCCCAATGCACCGGCAGCGCCTGTAACGACCACGATTTGCGTATTCATGATGCTCCTTTATCAGTAATTCCGACAAACTAACACATCGTCAGTTACTTTACAATTCACTCATCAGCTACGCAAAAAAGTCTGGGAGACGATAGCGGATGTGATGTTGATTTTTCCAAATAACTGACATATAGTTAGTTTTAAGAATATTAAAAACAGTTTCACCAACAAAAACCAATTCAACATCCGCTGAGGAAACGATGACCGTACCCAATTACCCGATCTATGACGCCGACCGTCATTTTTATGAACCGCCGGAAGCCTTTTTGCGTCATCTTCCAAAAAAGTTCCAAAAGGAATTTCAATACGTTCAGGTCAACGGACGGACCAAGCTGGCGGTAGGCGGCATCTTGTCGGACTACATTCCGAATCCGACCTTCGAAGTAGTTGCCGCGCCCGGCGTGCATGAAAAATGGTATCGAGGAGAAAATCCGGAAGGATTGACTTTGCGTGAATTCACCGGCGATGCGATTGTTTCCATTCCGGCATTCAGCAACGGCGAAGCGCATATCAAGATCATGGATGATCAACACATCCATGCCGGCTTGTTCATCCCTACCCTGGCCTCCATCATTGAAGAGCGCCTGGCTCATAAACCTGACGTGATCCATGCTCTGCTGCATAGCGTCAATCAATGGACCGTGGACGAATGCGGATTTGCGCGTCAGGACCGTCTGTTTCCGGTGCCCATGATCAATCTGTCGGACGTTGATCAAGCCTGCAAGGAACTCGACTTTGTGCTCAAAGAAGGCGCCCGGGTGATCGGTATCCGTCCGGCGCCGGTAGCCGGACTGCAAGGCGGCAGATCGATGGGCTTCGACGAGTTCGATCCGTTTTGGGCGCGCATCAATGAATCGAAAGTATTTGTTGTCATGCATGTATCCGATTCGGGCTATGACAAAATCAATCAATGGTGGACTGCCGGCGGCAAAGGCGAGTTTCGTCCGTTCGAAAAAGATCCGTTCGCCGAAGTCCTGGACTGGATGGGACGTCCCATCGCCGACTCACTGGCAGCCTTGATTTGCCATGGTGTATTTGATCGCTTTCCGAATGTTCGTGTCGCCTCGCTCGAAAACGGCGCCTCGTGGCTGGAACCGCTGCTGTATCGATTGAATTCGACGTTCCACAAAATGCCGAAATCATTCAAACGCAATCCGGTTGAGAGCTTCCGTGAACACGTTTACGTGGCGCCGTTCTACGAAGACAAGGTGGAAAAAGTGATCGAATTGATCGGCGTCGACCGGGTTCTCTTCGGCAGTGACTGGCCGCATCCGGAAGGACTCAGCACACCACTGGATTTCCTGTCCGACATTGCCGGCTTGAATCCAGAACAGGTGCAGAAAATCATGAGCACCAATCTGAAGAATCTCCTGGCCGGCGTGCGCTGACAACCGTCAATATCGCCAGGCAACGTCGGCAGCCCCGCTGGCCGTCAAGCCGGCGGACCTTTTCATTCTCCCTGTGTTTGATGCCCCATACCGCTGATCGCTCAGCCGGATGGGGCTTTTTTATCTGCTGCCGATAATCATGTAGTCCGTATTCATCTGCGCAGAACGAAAAAAAGGAGCCCGAAAGCTCCTTTTCTGCCACTGAATACTGCCCGGCTATTCTCTTGCCAGCAGCATTGCTCCGGCAATGGGTCCGCCACCATTGGATACCGCCGCCACGCGCGGATCGCCTTTGACCTGGCGCGCACCACAAGTACCGCGCAACTGCTGCACAGCTTCAACTACGTGAATCATGCCGTGCAGACGACCACCAGACAGTTGACCACCGCCGGTCGACAACGGCAACGCGCCATCCAGTGCAATCCGGCTGCCATCACCAACAAAAGCCGGTGCCTCGCCTCTGCCGCAAAATCCCAGACCTTCCAGCCAGAGCCAGGTCAGGAAACTGAAGCCGTCATACAACTGCGCAATATCCACGTCGGCCGGTTTCAAATCGGTACGATTCCACAATTGCCGTCCGCAACCTTCGGCGGCGTAGCGAGTGAGATCGTCCATCTGATCCCAGGTATCTCTGGTATGCAAACCACCCGAGATAGCCTCGACCCGAATCGGTATTGACTTGAGATCCGGTGCGGTGTCTTTGTGAGAAACAATCACCGCAATGGATCCATCAATCGGCACGTCACAGTCGTACAGGCAAAGCGGAGTCGAAATCATCCGCGCCGCCATGTACTGGTCCAGCGTCAACGGTTCACGATAGACGGCCCGGGGATTGAGCCCGGCGTTGCGTCGGGCATTGAGTGCAATCTGCGCCAGTTGCTCGCGGGTTGCGCCAAACTCATGAAAGTAGCGAGTCGCGACCATGCCGATCCAGTTGGCCGCCGATGGTGCCAGAAACGGTGCCAGATACTCGGCGAAACCACTGACGCGCTCCGGCCCGTTACCAATCAGACTGGGACGATTGCCTTTGACCGCCGCACTGGTTTCGGTAATCGTACGAAAGCACAACACATGACGCGCTTGCCCGGAAGCAACCGCCATGCAGGCATTCAAGACCCCGCTCATTTGCGTGGCCTCGATGCCGGCGTTGTACCAATTCAGATCCAATCCCAGCGAATCCTTGAGCTGCCCGATCGATACCGGCGAGAAACCTGGCGAGTCCGGCTTGAAACCCGGCCAGCTCGAAATGCCATCGATATCATGCCGATCCAGGCCGGCATCTTCAATTGCCGCCAGCACCGCCTCCAGTGTCAGGTCCAGACCACTGCGACCGAGGCGGCGGCCGGCGGCGGACTGGCCGACGCCGGAAATGATCGCCTGCTGCTCAGGCACATGCATTGTCATCGCGTGACCCGGTCAGGCGAACAACTTCATGACCTCACCGCTGGTCACCGGCTTGCCATCATTGTTGGATGGATTATGGCCGCCCATGCCAGCCACCGGCCGCGTATCGACGTGCGCCGCCTTGGCCCGCAACGCGCCAACCGTGCATTGCTCGCGCGGCATCAGCGCAAACGGATCAATGCCGAATTCACGGATCGCATTCAAATGCGTGATCTTGTCGATCGATTCTTTCGGCAGATGCTTGATCGACGTCCACAGGGCTTCCGGGCAATTCGGCCACAGCGAGTCGGAGTGCGGATAATCACATTCCCAGGTGATCTTGTCGATATTCATGAACTGGGTGTTATGCAGGCCGAATACGTCGTCGATGAAGCAGGTGATGAAATTGCTCTTGAACAGTTCGCTTGGCAAGACATCGCCGAAGCTGCAGTTGGTCCACGCCTTGTGGTGCTTGTAGGTAAAGTCAGCCCGCTCCAGAAGATAAGGAACCCAGCCGATGCCGCCTTCGGAAAGCGCTACTTTCAGGGTCGGGAATTTTTTGAACAGAGGCGAAAACAGCCAGTCCGTCGTGGCATTGGCAATGTACATCGGCATGTTGACGATCCAGGTATCGATCGGCGCATCGGCCGACGAATATGGCGCGCTGGCACCTGATCCGATGTGGATGCTGACCACCATGTTGTTGTCGGCGATGACCTTGAACAACGGATCCCAGTGACCGGTGTACAGGCTTGGCAAGCCCTTGGCCACGGGATTATCGAGGAAGCTGATGGTGCGGCATCCCTTGGCTGCCACGCGCTTGGCTTCGGCCACGCAAGCGTCGATATCCCACAGCGGCAGAATCGCCAGCGGGATGAAGCGCCCCGGAGCGCCGGCGCACCATTCATCGATATGCCAGTCGTTGTAAGCACTGATGACCGTCTTGGTAAATTCTTTATCATCCGCTTTCAGGAAGAATGCACCGCCGAACGTCGGGAAGGTAGGAAAACAAATGGATGACAGTACGCCATTGGCATTCATGTCTTCGATGCGTTCGGCCAGTTGGTAAGTGCCCTTGCGGATCTGCGCGTAAGAAGCCGGCTCCATGCCGTATTCCTCGGGCGGACGCCCTACCACTGCGTTCAGACCGAAGTTCGGATTGGTGCGACCTTCGTAAATCCAGGAATCGGAACCACTGCGCATGGTTGCCATTTTTGGTGCACGGTCGAGGTACTTTGCCGGCAAGTGATTCTTGAACATATCGGGCGGTTCGATGACGTGGTCATCGACGCTGATCAGAATCATGTCATTCATTTCCATTACATTCTCCTTCGTCTCTTATAAGTTATGCCTTGCACCGGTTCGCCGGAAACCCAACACGACGCCAGCCTGAGGCGGGTTTTGCTCATTAGCAGCAATTCTGACCGGTCCGGTATTTACCCGGCCTTGGTTTCTTCTGTTTCAATACAACGTCGTCGCCGGAAATATTACCTCAGGCGCACAACCAAATGACATATGATTTTCGGGCAAGGCCACTTCAATCACACATCGAATTCAACGCAGCAATTATTCAATATCAAGGCATCCCGCTCGATTGCCCGCATGCGGAACACTGCCACACCGGCATCCACATTCCATAATTCAATCCGCACGGTTTCATCGGTCAGCATGGCCCCCGCATAACGCACCGCCATTTTCCGCAGGCGTCGCACGTCGTTATTGCAAACCAGCTTCAGCACTGCGCGACCGGCCAGTCCGAAGCAGCCGAGCCCGCGCATCATGGCCTTGCCTGGCGGCAGATCGTCGGTGATGCTCAGTCCGGCGCTCAAGCGGTACGCCGCGTGCTCGTCGTTGGCAGGACTGCGCAATTCGATCACCGCGTCTGCGGCACGGTCTTCCGGAATCGCCGTCTTGAGCGGCACATACGGCTTGCCGCCAAATCCGCCGTCGCCTTTCAGAATGGTGGTGACATCAATGGTGACCAACGGCGTGCCATCAGTCGCATTCAAAAATTGCTTTTGCAGCATCACCGCACCCCGCTCCGGGCCACGGTCGAAAATTTCCTCCACATGCTGCGTGACGATTACCGTCCCCTGCGACGGCAGCGCAGCATGGATGGTAATCGCTTCCTCGGCGTGAACAATGCGACGCCAATCGATGCCAGTATCCGGTCGTTGCTGCCAGAACTCGCCATCCGCCAGGGCGATGGCCGCCATCGGCAACATGGTCTGCCCCGCCAGATACGGTGCATCGTCTGCCGCCAGCTGCGGCGTCAGTCCCGCGCCAAAGCCGCGCGCGATCTTCGCTGCCAGGCCGGCATCGTATTTGCATACTATTGCCGGGAAGTGCCGATGCTTCAATTGTTGATAGTTGATTGCCACTGCATCAATTCCTTGTCTTCGCCGTATCTTGCGACCATCACTGTCAGTTGCTGCGGGTCTTGGCAGTCTTCATGGAAGCATCCATGCCGCCCGACCGCAACTTGTGGTGCTCGGCAGTTTCGGTACTCAAGATATGGGTCTCGAAATGGGCCATCACAGAATTACTGAAACCCATGATATCTGCGGTGCGGTTCAAAGAACGCTTCATCAGACGTACGCCGAACGGCGGTGCCAGTGCGATCCGGTTCGCCAACTCCAGCGTGAAATCTTCAAGCTCTGCACGCGGCACCACGTGATTCACCATACCCCACTCTTTAGCCTCAGCCGCGCTCAGACGTTGTCCGGTGAACAAGAATTCCTTGGCTTTGCGCGTGCCCATCACCCATGGATGGACCAGCGTTTCCACCGATGCTGCTGCCAGGCTGTGCACTACCGGATCGCTGAAGAATGCGTCGTCGGCGGCCACCACCAGGTCACACATGTTGGCGACCATGAAACCGCCTGCGATACAGGCACCTTGTACCTGTGCAATCGTTGGCTTGGGATAGTTACGAATGCGCATGGCATTGCCGAGATAGTGTTCGTTTTCCCACATCCAGCTTTCTTCGGGCGTATATTTGCCGCGCTTGGCCATCCCCTCGGTCAAGTCATGGCCCGATGAAAAATGTTTTCCCACGCCGCCGATGATCAATACCCGAACACTATCGTCACGCTGAGTCCGGTCCAGCACATCGTCGATCTCGGCCAGCAAATTTTCAGATTCGGAATTGGCAAACTGAGGCCGGTTGTGGCAGATCCGTACTACTGCGCCGATCTGTTCATAAGTAATATCTGAATACGTCATACGCTACCTCTATCGTTTGGTCACACAGTAAATTCGGCATAGCCGTTGTTGATGGCAATCACGTCACGTTCAACAGCCTTGACGCGAAAGGCGATTTTTCCTGGCACGACATCCCAGATTTCCGTGCGCAGGGTCTCGCCCGGGAAAACCGGATTGGCGAACCTGACATTGAGTGCGCGCAAGCGCGCCGGATCATGGCCGCAACGCAGTTTGAGCACTGCCCGGCCGGCTATGGCATAGCTGCACATGCCGTGCAGAATCGGTCGCTCGAAGCCGACCGCCGCTGCCAGCGCAGGATCGATGTGCAGCGGATTGTAGTCGCCTGACAGGCGATAAATCACGGCCTGTTCCGGACGTGTCGGCAACTCGATGAGCGCATCCGGCTGGCCGGCTTCGGGCATGGCATAAGGCTTGGGTTGTGCGGTGGCGGTACCGCCAAAGCCACCGTTGCCACGCATGAAGATCGAAAATCCGGCGGTCGCCAGCAAGCGTCCGTCTGCCGCGTCATACAGCTTGCGCGACATGTACATGACGGCACCCTTGCCTGCACCCTTGTCGTAGATCTCATCCACCGATTCGACCGCATGTACTTCACCTTGGGCTGGCAAGGGGCTTTCGATTCGCAGGAACTGCTCGCCATGCAATACCTGATTCATGTCGATGCCCGTGGCCGGATCCGCCAGCCAATCCGAATTGCCGGCCAGCACGGCGGCAAAGGTTGGCAACGCCTTGAGTGATTTTTCGTAGACGAACTGGATATCCTGCGGCGCCAGCGGATTTTCCATCGCTGCGCCTGCGCCCAGCGCATAGAGAATCGTGTCGCGCTTTGCATATCGCAGCGCAACCTTTTCTATTGGCCAACTCTTGATGCGTTGGTAATCAAGTGACACCGTGTCTCCTCCGATTTGAGGTTGTATTGCCGCCCTTGTGCTCTCGCCGGCATCGCGAGAAATGACAGGCCTGAAAAATCAGAAACTGGACGCTCACAAAACTGTTGATTCGTCAGTTTTTTGGTTATCATAGCAGAATATTTAACTGATAGTAATTCAGTTTTATAAAAAATGGAGATATCAAATGAAGCAACATGCGAGTGCGTTCACGAGCCCGTCTGGCACCTGCTTCTTGACCGACAACCCGAAACCGAAGGAAACAACATGAGCTTATTAGACGGAAAAGTGGCAATCATTACCGGCGCAGGACGCGGCTTGGGGGAATCCTATGCCCGCCTGTTCGCCAAGGAAGGCGCCGCTGTCGTGATCAACGATATCGGCAAGGCTGAAGATGGCAGCTATCTGGCGCAACTTGTCGCCGCCTCGATCAACGCGGCCGGCGGACGGGCCGTGGCGCATACCGAGGATATCGCTTCTGCTGCCGGCGGGCGCAGCCTGCTGCAGACGGCGCTGGACAACTTCGGCGCGGCCGACATCCTGATCAACAATGCCGGCATTCTGCGCGACAAGAGCCTGCTCAAAATGGAAGAAGCCGATTGGGATCTGGTACAGGCGGTCAACCTGAAAAGCATGTACACGGTAACCCGTCCGGTCTTCGGCTGGATGAAGGAAAATGGCAAAGGCGGCGTGATCGTCAATACCAGCTCGGTTTCCGGCATCGTCGGCAACTTTGGCCAGGCCAACTATGCGGCATCCAAGGCCGGAGTCTGGGGCTTCTCCAATGTGCTGGCGCTGGAAGGCGCCAAAGCCGGCATCCGTGTGTGGACGCTGGCGCCGGCCGCGGTCTCGGCACTGACCGCCGCATTGCTCGACGA
Source organism: Herbaspirillum autotrophicum (assembly GCF_001189915.1). GTDB lineage: Bacteria > Pseudomonadota > Gammaproteobacteria > Burkholderiales > Burkholderiaceae_D > Herbaspirillum > Herbaspirillum autotrophicum. The sequence continues at coordinate 206,224 of NZ_LFLS01000001.1, read as the reverse complement.
CGACATGAAGCAGCAACTGGCGCCGGAGCATGTGGCCGAAGTGGCGCTGTACATGGTCAGTTCGCTCTCGGGAAACCGCACCGGACATACCATTTTTGCTTCCGGACAATCGATCCGCGAACTCAAGCTGGTCAGCGCCGAAGGCTTTGCCGGCGGCGGCAGCGGCGCGCCGTTGAGCGCCCGCGCGATTGCCGCAGCCGAAGACCGTCTGTATCACCCGCAAGCAACATTGAACATCATGGATTTTTCCAAATAACCATTGATGGCCTCGCCCATCGTACCCGGCAGCCCGCTGCCGCCACCGATGGCGGGTGCCGTTTGAAAGGATCAGATATGAGCAAAGTATTAGTCGCCGGCGTTGGCATGGTCAAGTTTGTCAAACCCGGCAAAAACGAACAATACGACGTGATGGGCGCCAAGGCCGCCAGCACCGCCCTGGCCGACGCCGGCCTGCGCTACGAACAGATTCAGCAAGCGTATGTGGGGTATGTCTCGGGTGATACATGTTCCGGGCAAACCGCGCTGTACGCGCTGGGTCAGACCCAGATCCCCATCATCAACGTCAACAATGCCTGCTCGACCGGTTCCACTGCGTTGTACCTGGCCCGGCAGGCAGTCATGAGCGGCACCGTCGATGTGGCGTTGGCGCTCGGTTTCGAACAGATGAGTCCGGGTGCGCTCGCGCTCGGCGCGCAAGATCGCACGCCGATCACGATCCGCATCGATAATGCCATGCGTGAAATTCGCGGTTACGACGATTCCGTACCCACCGGCTTGCAATATTTTGGTGGCGCCGGAGCCGAGTACCTTGAAAAATACAACGTCAGCGCAGAGCTGTTCGGCAAGGTATCGGTGAAAGCGCGCAGCCATGCCGTACGCAATCCCTATGCCTTGTTCAGCGAAACATTGACACTCGATCAGGTGATGCAGGCGCCGCATATCTTCGGTCCGTTGACACGTCTGATGTGCTGTCCGCCGACATGCGGCGCCGCCGCCGTGGTAGTGGTATCGGAAAAATTCGCGCGCGAGAACGGCATCAGGAATACGGTCGAAATTGCCGGCATGGCGCTGGCGACCGATAGTCCCGCCAGTTTCGAATCGGGCAGCATGATCAATGTGGTCGGCGCCGGCATGACCCGCAAGGCAGCCAATGATGCATACTCGCAGGCCGGCATCGAGATCAGCGATATCGATCTGGTCGAACTGCATGACTGCTTCTCGCCCAACGAAATCATTTCCTACGAAGCATTGGGGCTGTGTCCCGAAGGCGGCGCAGAAAAATTCGTCGCGGATGGCGACAATACCTATGGCGGCAAGGTCGTTACCAATCCCTCCGGCGGCCTGCTCTCCAAAGGCCATCCGTTGGGCGCTACCGGACTTGCACAAATAACCGAAATCAGTTGGCATCTGCGCGGCCAGGCCGGTGAGCGGCAGGTAGCCAACGCCCGCGTCGGCGTGCAGCACAATGTCGGGCTGGGCGGTGCGTGCGTGGTTACCGTGTTGAAGCGCTGACGAGTCAATTGCAGACAACGCGTCTGCTTCACGAACGGCGCGGCAGAATGCATCTGCCGCGCCGCCTCGTCAGCCGCCCCGCGCCAGCGCCAGAAACTCGGTGCGCAACGCCAGATTGGGCTGCAACTCGCCCAGCATGGCCGAGGTAATGGTCTCTTCGCCGGCGGTACGAATGCCCCGGCTTTCCATGCACATGTGGCGACAACTGACGACGACCCCAACCGCCTTGGGTTGCAGATGCTGCATCAGGGCCTCGGCCACCTGTGTCGTCAGCCGCTCCTGCACTTGCAGGCGGCGCGCAAAACAATCCACCAGACGCGTCAGTTTCGACAGGCCGACGATTTTTCCATTCGGCAGATAGCCGATGGTGGCAGTGCCGAAAAACGGTGCCAGGTGATGTTCGCAATGGCTGTACACCGGAATATTGCGAATCACGATCAACTCGTTATACTGCTCGGCGCCATCTTCAAAGACCTTCAATACCTGCGCCGGATCTTCCTCGTAGCCCGAAGTCCAGTCGCGCCACGCTTTTTCAACCCGATTGGGCGTATCGATCAAACCCGGCCGGTCGGGATCCTCGCCCAGATGTTTCAAAAAACGACGCCAATCGGCTTGATCAAAATTGTGCTCTTGCATTCACTTTCCTCTTGATGTTTTCATTTGCACCAACCTTTAACTGATAGTTTATCAGCTAACAGAGATATTGTTTCATGCGATGTTTTGGATAATTGCCTGCCCACTCAATGACGCAGACCAATAACTAACAATTAGTCATTTATGATATTCTTGATCGCTATCAACTCTGCCTTGTCACCATCAGGCAGAGACAGAAATCCTTCATCTGGAGCAACCACGATGTCGCAGCAACCTCACCTCTCATCCTTGGCCACCTCCTTCGCCACGATTACCGACAGCATCGGCGGTGGCACTTCCCATGTGGTTGCGATCGAAGGCGCCGATATTCACTACACCTGCTGGAACATGCAATTTGCACAGCGTCCGTTGCTGCTGTTCGTGCATGGATTCCGGGCCCACGCACATTGGTGGGATGCGGTCCTGCCCTACTTCATGGAAAGCTATCGCATCGTCACGATGGATTTTTCCGGCATGGGTGAAAGTCAGCATCGCGCCAGTTATTCGCCCGCTCTCTACGCCCGGGAAATAACCGGATTGCTTGATGCGCTTGATGCCGGTCCGGTGACCGGCATCGCTCACAGCTATGGCGGATCGCGTCTGCTGCGCGCCTGTCATGACCGCCCGGAACTGTTCGCGCGGCTTATCGTGATCGACAGCTTCTTGTATTTCCGCGATGGCACCCGTCCGCCGCTGCCTGGCAACAACGCCTTGCGTGTCTACCCGGACTTGCAGACCGCCTGCGCGCGCTTTCGCCTGATGCCCGCACAGCCATCGCCGCTGGCCGCATTGCATGATCACGTGGCGCGGCATTCCCTGCGCCCGGTGGACGGTGGCTGGATCTGGAAATTCGACCCTGCCATTCCGGCCAATGGCAGTCTGGAAATACCGGCAGAAGACTTGCTGCCGCGCATACCGGTACGCACCGACTTCATTTACGGCGAACACAGCAAGGTCGTCGACCGGCAAACCGCCGAACGGATCGTGGCGCTGCTGCCCAATGCCGGACAACCGATCGAGGTCCCGGACAGCCATCATCACCTGATGCTTGACCAGCCACTGTCGCTGGTGACAGCGTTACGCACCCTCTTGGCACAGGACAAGATCGCCATTCATCACCCAACATCCGGAGACCACCTGCAATGACCCGCCACGACCTGCGACTCGATGACAAAGTCGCCTTCATTACCGCTGGCGCCAATGGCCTGGGCGAAGCAACCGCGATGCAACTGGCGCGCTTCGGCGCCGACATCGTGATCGCCGATATCGATGCCGACAACGGCAACCGGGTCGCGCACGCGGTACGCGAGTTGGGCCGGCGCGCGCAGTTCATTGCCACCAACGTCATGGACACGGCCCAGATAGAGAGCGCCGTGGCTGCCACCGCAGAACAATTCGGCCGCCTCGATATTCTGGTCAACAATGCCGGCGGTGTGCGCCAGAACAACTTCATGGACCAGAATGAACGCAGCTGGCGCAAGCACATCGACATGAATCTGGTCAGCATGCTGGCGGCCACTCAGGCAGCAACCAGAGTCATGATCGCCGGTGATCGCGGTGGCGCCATCATCAATGTCGCCAGCAGCGAGGGCATGCGCGGCGCGCCGGGTTATGCCGTGTATGCCGCATGCAAGGCGGGCATGATCAGTTTTACGCGCAGCATGGCGCTTGAGTTGTCAGGCTACGGCATCCAGGTCCATGCCGTGGCGCCCGACATGATTCCGACCCACGGCCTCAAAGGCATCGTCGCCATTGCCAGCGAAGGCGAAAACATGGCGCGTGATCGCTACATACCGCTGGGCCGGGTCGGCGAAGTCGAGGAGTTTGCCAACGTCGTGGTATTTCTGGCCTCCGGCATGGCATCTTATCTGACCGGCGTGACGATCCCGGTCGACGGCGGCACGATTGCCTCCTCCGGCTGGAATCGCTCGCCAGCCGATGGCGGCTGGACTTTGTATCATGAGTGAACATTCACGAATAACCATTCACCAGTGAACACGGACCGCGCCGCCGGCGCAAACCGGCGGCGCGTCCGATCACTTACCCGGCCAGTTGCCTGGCCTTGGCCATGAGCCACAACGCATAACGATGCAGAAAATTGCCCATGTCAACTGAGGCCTTGCCGGCGCATGCTCTGGCGTAACTGCCTTCAAGCAAACACGCCAGCTTGAAACAGGCCAGCACGAAGTACCATGGCATCACGCTCATGTCACGACCGCTGCGCTCGCCATATAACGTCACCAGTTCATCGCGCGTCATGAAGTCTGCCCACGGCGCTACCGCCGGGACACGCCCGCCGACCTCCGGATCACCTGGTTCGGTCCAGCTGGTCAGCAGCCACCCCAGATCCAGCAGCGGATCACCCAAGGTCGATAACTCCCAGTCAACCAGCCCCGTCAATACTGGCTGCTGATGAGAAAACATGACATTGGCGAATTGAAAATCGCCGTGAATGATACCGATCTGGCAAGCGGCAGGACGATGGCGCTCCAGCCAGGTGCCGACTTCATCGACAAACGGCAACGCCGCACCCGGATAACCGGGCATCTCGCGATAGCCTTCCAACTGGGTACGCCAGCGCGATACCTGCCGTTCGAGCCATTGATCCGGCTTGCCGAAATCTGCCAGCCCGGCGGCGACATGATCCACATTGCCCAGCGCCGCAGCGGCTTTGACGAATTCCTCCCCCATCTGACGTCGCCATGCCGGCTGTTCCACATAAGCCTGCGGCAAATTTTTCATGGGCGTGAATCCTTCCAGCGGCGCCATCAGATAGAACGCGGCGCCGATGACATCGGTATCGGCGCACGCCGCCAGCAACGCCGGATGCGGTACCGCACTGTTGCGCAATGCACGCAAGACCCGCGCTTCACGCAACATGGTGTCGTTGCTGTTGGCGCGCAAATGCTGCGGCGGGCGGCGCAATACCATGCGCGCGTCACCCCGGGTCAACAGGAACAGATTGTTTTGGGAGCCGCCGGTCAGGCGTTCGACCGCCGTGACCGCGCCGTGTCCAGGAAGATCTTGCGACGCCATCCATTGTTGCAGCGCGTCCCAGTCGAGCAAGCCATCAAAATCCGAAAGTGTCGTTTCCATGCCGGTCTCCTTCCGTTCGCCGGTTCAATACCGGCCGGCATACTTGAGGCGTGCCGCCTCGGTACGTCCGATCAGATGCGCCGACGGGAACAAGCCCTCTGCCGGCACCGCCTTCTTCAACAGATTTTTGGCAATCGTCATCTTGTGCACTTCGGTCGGACCATCCATGATTCCCATCATCATTGCATAGATCCACATATGTCCGAGCGGCATCTCATCAGACAATCCAAGTGATCCATGCATCTGCACCGCGCGCTGGACAATATCGTGAAACACCTTGGCCGCCGCGACCTTGATGCCGGCGATGGCGAGCTGATTCGATTTGTAATCATGCCCCTGATCGATCAGCCAGGCGGCGTGCAACACCTGCAGACGGAATTGCTGCAACTCGATCCATGAGTCAGCAAGATAGGCTTGCACAATTTGCTTTTCCCCCAGCAGACTGCCTTTGGTGTGCCGGCTGACGGCGCGCTCGCACATCATCTCCAGCGCCATCTGACACTGGCCCACCGTGCGCATCGCATGATGCACCCTGCCACCACCCAGACGCGCCTGTGCTACCGCAAAACCCTGGCCTTCGGTGCCAAGCAAGGCATCCGCCGGCACCCGTACATTCTCATAGCGGATGTAAGCGTGGGCGGCACCATCTTCAACCTCACCGTGAACACCCGAGTTGCGCAGAATGTTGATGCCCGGCGTTTCCTTCGGCACCAGGAACATCGACGTCCCCTGATAGACCGGCACGTCACTGTCGGTAACACACATCACGATCAGGAATTCAGCATACCGGGCGTTGGACGAAAACCACTTCTCGCCATTGATGACCCAACCATCGCCACTGCGTTCCGCGCGGCATGCGAATACTCCGGGATCGGCGCCGCCTTGGGGTTCGGTCATCGAATAGCAAGACACGATTTCACCGTCCAGCAGCGGTTGCAGATAACGGCGCTGCTGTTCTTCGGTGCCAAACATGGCGAGAATCTCGGCGTTGCCGGTATCCGGCGCGGCAGTACCGAAGATGGTCGGCGCCCATTGCGCCCGGCCCAATATCTCGTTCATCAATCCCAGCTTGACCTGCCCGAAACCTTGGCCGCCCAGTTCCGGTCCCAGGTGACAAGCCCACAATCCCTGTCGCTTGACCTGCTCCATCAATGGCCGGGCAATCGCCCTGGCCTTGACATTTTCCATGTCGTACGGCGCCCCCATGCCGGGGAACAGGCGATCCAGCGGTTCACATTCTTCGCGCACGAATTGCGCCATCCAGTCGAGCTTCTTTTGAAATTCCGGGTCGGTCGAAAAATCCCACATGTCGCTATCTCCTCTGTCAGTTGTCTGAATATTTCTGGTGCGTCGCATCGGATTGCGGCGAATCACTTTGACAGCAATATGACAGTTTGACAGTTTGCTGTCAATTAAGGAATAATCAAAATGCACCGATTCCTGTTGCCCGCCAAGCCACATATCGCTGCCCGCAATGACAACCAGAACGACAACCGAGACATCCATTTGACGGAGGTGACATCATGAAAACAGGCAGGGTACTGATAACCGGAGCAAGTCGCGGATTAGGCGCTGGGCTGGCGCGCGAAATGGCCCGACGCGGGTTTCATGTGATTGCCGGGGTCAGGAATCCGGCAAATGCCGAAGGTCTGTTGCGAGATGTCGAGGGTCTTGCCGGCAGCATTGAACTGCAGCAGATGGATGTAGCGGCGCTGGCTGATTATCGGCCGCCATCGGACTTGCTGGTATTGATCAACAATGCAGGCTATCGGGGTCCTTATTTGCCAGCAGAGGAAACCGCGACAGAAGAATGGCTGAAGACTTTCCAAACCAATTTCTTCGGGCTGGCCGAATTGACGCGTCGAGCCATTCCCGTGTTGCGCATCAACGGTGGCGGCGTGATTTGCAACATCGGTTCGATTGGTGCCTTCATGCTGATGCCGTTCTATGCCACATATCGCGCGAGCAAGGCCGCGCTGGCAGCATTTTCGGAGTGCCTGAGCATGGAGCTGGCACCCTTCGGCATCCGTGTCATCGAAGTGCCGGTGGGCGGTATCGATACCGACATGCTGCGCACCAGCATCGCACACCGGCCGCCGGACGCCATCGCATTTGAAGCTTATCGGCCGATGGCACAACATCCGGCTGCCATGCCGGTACAAGGCAAGCTGCATGCCATTACGCCGGCGCAGGCAGCAATCAACATCGCAGATCAGTTGTTCATCGAGGGCGCGCTGCGCCGTGCCTGCGATCCCAACGGCATAAGCGGCTTGCAATATCTCGATGACAGCAGCGCCGAGCAACGCTTGCAGGCGGCCATGCAAAAATTCGATCTGGACCGGACCTGACGCAATCCGGCGTGATTATTCGACCTCGTCCGGGTGTTCCAGATAGCTGCGAATCTTGCGCAAGGTCTCTACCGTTCTCTTGAGTTCGTCCGGACCAACCACTGACTCCAGCTTGCTGGTCCATGCCCCTCGCACGCCGGCATTACCCGCATGCGCCTTGAGTCCGGCAGCAGTCGGCACCAACTGCTTGGCGCGCTTGTGGTGCGGATTGTCTTCGAAGGCGATGAAGCCGCCGGCATCCAGATCGTTGGCGATGCGCTGCACCGATTGCCGTGTCAATCCCAGGCTGCGGGCGATGCGCGCCACCGTCGGCGGCTCCGCAGCGCGCACCACTGCGGACAGAATCAGCCCTTGCGAATGGCTGTGCAGGCCGCGTTCTTCATTCATTTCGCGCGCGGCAGACAGGATGCGGCCGCGCAGTCGCATTACCTCATCGACAAAGGTCTCGACCAGGCCGCTGGCCGCAGTGGGGGAATTCTTTTTCATAGCGCAGCAGAATGTCATTTCGACAGCACATTGTCAATGCAACCGGCCCTGCCACGCACGGGATACCGCGCCGGTGGCCGAAAAACTCCTTGCACCAGCCAATAACTGATGATATATCATTTATCAAGCATAATAAAAACCTGCACTCACTCGACCAACAACACCAATCCCAACAGGAGACTTGCAACATGGAGATGAAACCCCCGACGTCAGCAATCATGACGGAGTCCGCATCGGCAACCGGACAAAAGATACCGCCCGCGACCTGGTATGCGCTTGCCATCGTCACACTGATCTATGCCTGTCACTTTCTGGACCGCATGATGATTGCCATCATCATCGAACCGGCACGTCACGAATTTCATCTGACCGACAGCCAGATCGGCGTGCTGACCGGTCTCGCCTACGGCGCCACGTTTGCCTTGGCCGGCATCCCGCTGGGATTGCTGATTGACCGGGTCAACCGCGTCAAGCTGCTGGCCGTGCTGGTCACGATCTGGAGCGGCATGACCACGCTGTCCGGCTTTGCCCAAAGCTATACGCAGTTGCTGCTGGCACGCATGGGCGTCGGCGCGTCGGAAGCCGGCGGTTCACCTACCAGTTTGTCGATGATTTCGGATCTGTTCCCGCCTGAAAAACGTTCCACCGCAGTCGGCTTCTTTTTCCTGAGCAACGCCATCGGTGCCGTGCTGAGCATCGTCATCGGCGGCTTTGTCGCGGCACATTATGGATGGCGTGCAGCCATGCTGATTGCCGGCATTCCCGGCTTGCTGCTTGGCGTCACCTTGCTGTTGACCGTGCGCGAGCCGAAACGCGGCGCCATGGAAAATGCCGGTGCGCCACCGGCAACCAGGGTTGCAGCGTCGCTGCCACAGGTGTTTTCCTACATCGTGCGCAACAAGTCGATGTTGCATCTGCTTGCCGGCGTATCGCTCACCACCGCTGGCGTAGCCACCATCGGTTCCTGGCTGCCGGCATTCATGATGCGTTTTCACGGCTTCGACATCAAGCAGGCCGGCTTTGCCGTTGCCATGGCCAGCGGCTTCTGTGGCGCCATCGGCTCAGTGTTGGGGGGCATGATGAGCGATCGTTTCGCCAAAACCAATCCGCGGCGGCGCATGGATATCAGCATGGGTGTTTGCCTGGTGGCAGCATTGACGGGTGCCCTCGCCGCGCTGGTGGGAAGCGGCGTCGGCGCGGTAGCGATGATGTCGCTGACGCAAATGATTGCATTCGTGGTCTTTCCCGCAGCGTTCGCGGCAATGCTGGGCATCACTTCTGCCAATATGCGCGGCACGGTCTCGGCCAGCATGCAGGTATGCACCAACCTTCTCGGTTACGGCATCGGTCCATTCATGGTGGGAGTGTTCAGTGATTTTTACGGTGGCGACCAGTCGCTGCGCTACGCGATGATTACGGTGATGTGCATCTGCTTCCCATGGGGTGCCGTGCATTTCTGGCTTGCTGCGCGTGCCTGGAAAGATTTGACCAACTGATACGGCACGGTGCAGGTAACGCATCCGATACCGCGATGCGTTACCTGCTCAAGACAATCAGGCGGTAACTGCAGTGCCCTGCTCGATCAGCGTTGCCAACCCCTGCTTGCCACGCGCTACCGGCCGTCCGACCTGCGCTGCCAGAGCCACGGCAGCTTCCACTGTCTGCGGATTGGTCATATCCGTGCCGCCGGCGGTATCTTCAACGCCAACCCGCAGATGACCACCGCGCTCCAGCGCATATCGCGCCAACGGCGTATCCAGCAGCACCCCGCCTTGCACACTGACAGTCCAAGGCATGTCAATCCCATCAAGAAACGACAGATAGGTATCGAGAGAAGCCTTGGTCGGCGGCAGACCGAAAGTGATGCCCGGCACCTTGTCTTGCCCCATTACATAATCGCCGCCGAAATAAAACTTGATCAGCGAACCCGGCGGAAATTTGCCGGCACGTGCATAGGCACAAATCCAGCGCAGATTGCCTGGCTCGTACACGCCGACCACCACCGGAACGTTGACACGATTGGCAAACTTCACCATCTCGTGCGCTTCGGCAAAGGTGGCACCGCCCATCACCGAATCCGACGGCAAACCTTCAGCATCGAGTCGGGCAAACAGCGTCAGGCCGGGGTCGAAGGTAAACATTGTCAGCGCGCCGGCATCATGCATCGGCTGCAACAATGCATGCGGCGAGTAGCGACGCCCCATGCTCTTGTCAGCCGGACCGCCGGCAATATAGTCCGGATAGATCAGGGCTGACGGATAATCTTGCAGGATTGATTTCCCGATGTGGATGATCTGCTGGGTTGCCTCTTCCCGTGGCAACCGGAAATCGTGATGATGGTGAATAACCGAGGCCCCGGCTGCCAGGCACGCCTTGGCGTCCACAATCGTTTGTTCCGCTGGTTGCAGCGGCACGCCGGCGCGCAGCGGCGTGACTGCTGCCTCAATCACGACGGGTGTTTCGGACACGCTTTTATAATTTGTATGCTGACTCATTTTATCGCCTTCCTTAAAGTTGAAGATACGTCTCGCGGGGCGGTTTGCCAAAGCATAGCGCGATACCGATTGCCTCGGTGCTCCTGTTGCCGGGGCAAGCCGAAACCTGTTACGCAACCGCCCATCGTTGGTTTTATTTTTAATAACTGACATTTAATCAGCTAACTCACTGTAGCGCAGCCGATTGAAAGAAGCAAGACGCTGGCATCAACGTTATGCGATGCCGCGACGCAGCATTCAGGGCACTCAGGTGCTTGCAAGAGCAGATGCATTTTTCACTAATAACTGTTAAAGTATCAGTTATTAAAAATCGCTTTCTGAAAACACCCAGATCACGCCCTGCCACAGAGTATCGGCAACCGTTGCGGGCAGATCGAGAAAATCAAAACCCTGAGGAGACCAGCATGACGCAGGAGAACAAGGAATACATCAACGCCTGGAGCGCGGGCCAGCAAGACACCATCAATCAGGTGCTGCTGCGCGCAGTGGCCAACCACGGCAAACGCATGTTCATCGAGTTTCTTGGTGAATCCTATACTTATGAAGAAGCCAACAAGAAGACCTGCCGCCTGGCCAACGGCTTGCGCCGCCTCGGCGTCAACAAGGGCGATACTGTCGTCACGCTGCTGGACAACTCATCGGACGCCGTATTCATCTGGCTTGCCATCAACAAGATCGGCGCCATCAGCGTGCCGATCAATACCGCATTGAAAGGCGAATTCCTGCGCCATCAGGTCAGTGATGCCAGCGCCGGACTGATTCTGGCCGAACAGGATTATGCCGAGCGCGTCGCCCTCATTGCTGATCGTCTGCCGGCACTGCGTACCCTGGTGTATCGCGGCGACCGCCCGGACCTGAAGGATTTCAGCCATCCGCTGTTGCCGTGGGAGCAGTTGCTCGACGATAGCAGCGCTGAACCAGACGTTCAGGTCAGCCCCGGCGACCTCGCGATGCTGATCTATACCGGCGGCACCACCGGCCCTTCCAAGGGTTGCATGGTGAGCCACAACTACGCCTGCAACTTCGCGCGCCAGATGCTGAAAGGAACCCACCGCACGGCCGAAACGATCACCTGGACACCGTTGCCGTTATTTCATTACAACGCGGTGTCCTCCACCATCCTGTGCAACATGCTGGTCGGTGCCGGCGTTTCGATCTATCCGCGTTTTTCGGTATCGAATTTCTGGCCCGAGATCGAGCGCACCAAAGCGACCGACTGCTCGTTGCTGGGTACCATGTTTACATTGATTGCCCGAGCCGAAGACAATCCATCAACACTGCATTGCAAAGGTCAGTTGCATGCCGCCTGGGGCGCCCCATTCCCACCGGAAATCCAGGCCATCTGGAAAGAGCGTTTCGGCCTGAAATACACCCGTGCCATCGGCTTCGGTCTGACCGAATGCTCGGTGGTCACACTGCAACCGTACGATCAGCCGAACAAGCCGCTGACATCCGGCAAACGCACCGAATGTTTCGACGTGCGCATCGTCGACGACAATGATGTCGAGCTGCCCGATGGCACCGCCGGCGAAATCATTGTCCGCCCGCGCATGCCGCACATCATGTTCGAAGGCTACTGGAAGCGCCCCGAAGATACCCTCAAGGTCATGCGCAACCAGTGGTTTCATACCGGCGACATCGGCAAGTTTGATGAGGAAGGCTTCTTCTACTTCCTCGACCGCAAGAAGGATTACCTGCGACGCAAGGGCGAGAACATTTCCAGCATGGAAGTGGAAAATGTCTTGCGTACCCACCCGGAAGTAGAAGATGCGGCTGCGCACGCCGTGCTGTCAGACCTGAGCGAAGATGAATTGAAGATCACGGTCAAGCTGCGGCCGGCCGCGGTATTGAAGGAAGAAGCTTTGTTCCTGTGGTGCGCAGACCAACTGCCCTACTTTGCCGTGCCGCGCTATATCGAGTTTCGTGCCGACCTGCCGCGTAATCCGGTGGGACGGGTGCAGAAATATCAGTTGCGCGACGAAGGCGTGACCAGCAGCACCTGGGACCAGGAAAAATCAGGTCTGCAAATCCGCAAACGCTGATATTGCCGGCGAGAAAATCAGTGCCGCCGGCAACTGTTGGCCGACGGTACTGCAATGACCTGGCAACAGTGACAGGACAAAAAAATGTCGGCGCATGCCGACATTTTTCGTTGTACCACTCCCGCACAAAACTCAAATTGCGCTATAGCCCCCGTCCACCGTGACTTCACTGCAATTCATGTAGCGCGAAGCATCACTGGCAAGGAAGGCAATTGCGCCGGCGATTTCGTTGACGTTGCCCATCCGGTTCATGGGAATGGCGCGCTCCATTGCCGCCTTCGCAACATCCATCGGAATCACGTTCCCCTGCGCATCCCTGGACGGTTCCCAGCCGGCGCTCAGATTGGTGGCAATCGCCCCCGGATGAACGGTATTGACGCGCAGGCCGGTCTTGGCAAACTCGTTGCCGACGGCCTTGGACATCAGCCGCACTGCGCCTTTGGAAGCACTGTAGGCAGAAAAGCTCGGTCCGACGATCTGGCCGAACATCGACGAGATATTGATGATCGACGGCAATGCCGCAAACTCTGCGGCCGTCTTGACCATCAGCGGAATGAACGTCTGCATGCCGAAAAACACGCTTTCGACGTTCACGCGCTGCTGCATGCGAAACTCGTCAATCGTGGTTTCCAGGAATCCGCGCTTGACCATGATGCCGGCGTTGTTGACCAGCACATCAAGCCGGCCGCTGCGCGACGTCACCAGCTCGAGCAGGGCCTGCCACTGGTGATTGTCGGTCACGTCCAATTGCATCGCTATCGCCTCATGCGGCAACGTACCGACCAGATCCTGCACACCAACCAGGTCACGATCGGTCGCATACACCTGCGCCCCCATGCCGGCCAATACGGTGGCGGTTTCCCGACCGATACCGGAAGCCGCTCCGGTTACCACTGCCACGCGTCCGCGTAGATCAAACAGGTTCTGCATTTACCACTCCTTGGTCTATATCAAATATCAATCATGCCGGCGCCATCGCCGTAGCCTTGCGCCCCAATGCCGCCCATGCTGCCGCGCCCTGCACCACTGGTCGCCCCACTTGCCGTGCCAGCTCGACCGCCGCCGCCACCATTTCGCGATTGCCGGCCGATGAGCGCGAAGCTGCATCCTCGATCCCCACCCGCAAGTGGCCGCCGCGTTCGATCACGTAACGCACCACCGGGCTATCCATCAAGGCATCGCCCATCAGTCCCACGCACCAGGGCAGCTTGCTGCCTTCCATCATCTTCAGATAGGCATCAATCGATTCGCGTGTCAGCGGCAAGCCGAAATTCAAGGCGCGGCGGCCGATGTGAATCAGGCTGTACTCACCGCCGAAATACAATTTGACCATAGTGCCGGCAGGCAGCTTGCCGATGGCTTCCTGCGCCAACGCCCAGCGCAGGTTATACGATTCATACACGCCAATGGCCAGCGGCGCCCGGACCTGGCGCGCCAGCTCCAGCGTCTGGTTGGCATCGTCGAACGAATACTGCACCACGTTGTTGCCGACCGGCGCGCCGTTATCATCAAGCTGGCCCGAATTGGCGCGACCGGGATCGACCGGCACCATGCCCAGTACCCCTGCTTGCGCCAACGGCGTGATGTGGGCAATCTTGCCGCTGACGGTAGCCGCCTTCAAGAAGTCAGGATACAGAATCGCATCGGGAAATTCCTGCTTGACCGATTTGCCCAGCGTCAGCATCTCGCTGATCGACTCCTGCTCGTCGAAACGCATGTCATGATGATGATGAACGATGGCAGCACCTGCTTGCAGGCAGGCCTTCGCTTCGCTGATCATGCCATTGACGTCCCATACCGGTTCGGCATGGCGATATGGACAAATGGAAGCCTCGATCACCAGCGGCATATCGCCAGCACTGTTTTTCATGATGTCCCTCAAATCGTTGTTGATATTAGTTGTTCAATCCGCGCTGCGCGCTCTTGCCTGCCGAAATGCGCGCCGCCCGCCACAGATGTAGCGCCGCCCATGGGTAGCACACGCACATGATGGTGATCATCGCGTAGCGCAGCGACTGTTCGCCGCCATAGACGTCACTCAGCATGCCCACCAGCAGTGGTCCCATGCCGTAGCCGACCAGGTTGGACAAGACCTGCATGGCGGCCGAAGTAGTACCGCGCATGGTGGTGATGACGATGCCGAGCACGCTGCCGTACACCGCCGGGAACACAACAAACGACAGCATGTTGCTCAGCGCCATCAAGCCCACCGCCGACCAGTTCGACGAGATCGCCAGCCCCGCCACCGCCGCCACGGTAGCCAGCACGCAAACCGCCACGCCAAGATCCATGCGGCGGCGGGCCTGAACCCGAGCTACCCGGTCGCACAAAAAGCCGCCGATGAACGAACCCAGCGATGAAAAAATACCGCCCGCCAGCGCCAGCGACATGCCGGCTTCCTTGACGTTCATGCCGTGAAAACGCATCAGGAATGACGGCATCCAGGTATTCATCGCCGCCACACCACCAGCGGTGAGCGCCATTGCCATCATCAGGTGCAGCACTGGCGAGGTATTCCAGATGTAGCGTACGGCGTCGCGCGCACCGGGTGCCTTTCCCGGCGCGGGAGGTTGCGCCTCGGTTGCCCCGCGCCTTGGTTCTGCCACTGTCACTACCAACACCAGCGCCAGCAGCAGCCCCGGAATACCGGCGATCAGCATGGAGGCGCGCCAGCCGTAATGGGCCGTGACATAACCGCCGATGGCCACGCTCATGACCGCGCCCAGGCCAGTGCTCAAAAAGAAAATGCCGACTGCCGTCGAGCGCCGCCGTTGCGGAAACAGATCCGAGATCAGCGACAGGCTGGCTGGTGATCCGCCGGCTTCGGCAGCACCTACGCCGATGCGCGCCAACAGCAATTGCACGTAACTGGAGGCGATGCCCGACAAGGCAGTCATGGCGCTCCAGATGGCGACGATGGATGCCAGCAGACGCACCCGGTGCACACGGTCGATCATCATGCCCAGCGGAATTCCGGCCAGTGCAAACGTGGCGCCATACGCCAGGCCGGTGAGCAAGCCAATCTGGCTGTCACTGAGCAGGAATTCCTTGCGTACCGGCTCGACGATGATCGAAATCATGGTGCGATCCAGAAAGTGGATCGAGTAGATCAGCGTGAGGATCAGCAACGCATACCAACTGCGCGCCGGAATGTGTTCGTCTGCAAGCGGTGGATTGTGCGCCCCGGTATGGTGCTGGTGGATGCCGGCGGTTGCTGCGCCGTCGGCACTCGGCTGGTCTGGCTTCATCTTGTCTCCATGCAGGCCCTCTTGAGCGCGCCTGCCTTATGTGATTTTATTGTGCAGCTTCCTGTTGGAAGCATTCGGATACTGCTGATACAACCGATACATCTGTTGGCCCCTGAAACAGCGGGCCGGCGCTGCTACTGCGGCAGATAACGTTGCAGAAAACCGGCTATCGCGCGGTTGAAGACATCATTGCGATCACCCGCGATCATGTGGCCGGCGCCGGCGATGTCAGCCAGTTCGAGGTGAGGCATCATGGCTTGCAGTTCACTGGCGCCGGCATCGCTGATCACATCGCTGTGCTGACCGCGCACCAGCAATGTCGGAATGCGGATGCGCCGCGCCGCTTGCTCCATTTGCTGACTCATTTGCGCTACCTTGGGGCCGAGTTCGCCATCGAACATCGACGGGTCCCAATGCCAGTACCAGCGCCCGTCAGGTTTCAGGCGCAAATTCTTGCGCAGTCCGTCCGGATTGCGAGGCCGTGGCCGCGCTGGCGTATAGCCGGCCACTACGTCGCACGCCTCTTCGATACTGGCAAAGCCGTGCAGATGCGACGTCATGAAGCGGTGAATATGCTCTACCCCTTCGCTCTCCAGGCGCGGCGCCACGTCTACCAGCACCAATGCCTGGGCCAGTTGCGGATCGGCGCCACAGGCCAGCAACGAGATCACGCCGCCCTGCGAGGCACCCACCAGCGCCGTCGGTTTGCCCAACTCCCGCACGATGGATTTCACGTCGTCAACCTGACGCGGCAACGAATAGTCGCCATCGGCAATCCAGTCCGACTCGCCGTGACCGCGCGAGTCGACCGATACCACGCGATAGCCGGCCTGAATCAGCTCCTGCTGCGCCAGTCCCCACGAATGCCGTGTCTGACCGCCACCGTGCAGTAACACGACCGCCGGTGCGTCATGGACGCCGCCGACATCTGCCACCAACCGGTTGTTACTGGACCCGATAAAGATGCGCTCATGAATCGCTTCCATCATGTGTACCCGTTCCACTGGCATTCAGACTTGCGCAGGCTGAGCCTGACTGGCGTCGCTTGCCTGACGGTTCGGTTTCGGCGCCGTCGCATCCGATGCAGTTGCCGCTGCGATGTCGCGGGCGGTGTCGTTGAAGTCCGCCTTGGTGCGCAACAGAAAATGCGACAGCGGCGGAATCAGCACCAACGCACCGATCATGTTCCACAGGAACATGAAGGTCAGCAGAATTCCCATGTCGGCCTGGAACTTGATCGGTGACCAGATCCAGGTGCCGACGCCGGCGGCCATGGTCAGGCCGACCAACGCCACGATCTTGCCGGTGAAATCGAGTGACTGGGTATACGCTTCGACCAGCGTAGCGCCGCTGCGCTGAACCGCCAGTTGTATGCTCAACAGATACAGTGCGTAGTCAACCCCGACGCCGACACCGACAGCGATTACCGGCAACACGGCAACCTTGATGCCGATCCCCAGCCAGACCATCAGCGCCTCGCACAGCACCGAGGTCAGCATCAGCGGAACGATTGCCACCACGGTAGCGCGCCAGCTGCGGAAGGTCACCAGACACAACAGGATCACTGCACCATACAAAACAAAGTGCATGGTCCAAAAGCTCTTCTTGACCACGATATTGGTAATCGCTTCGATCCCGGCATTACCTGCCGCCAGCTGGAATTCGCGTCCCGGCGCGTCATGTTCCTCTTTGAAGTTTTCTACAGCATGCACCACCCGGTTCAGAGTAGCCGCCTTGTGGTCGCTGAGATAGGCGACCAATGGCGTAATCGCGCAGGTGCGATCAGCCAGATCCGGACGGTCGCCCTGAAAGATGGCGAATGCCTGCGAGCGGTTGGTGGTATTGCGCGACAGCGCCTGCCACTTCGGATTGCCCTCGAACAGGCTCGAGGTGCCGCGCCTGACGCCATCGGCCAGCGATACTGTGGTTTGCACGCCATCGAGCTGACGCAATTGCGCCCCCAGCCGGTCTGCTTCCACCAGGTTGGAAAAATTGAAGCACTCCCCGGGCGCGGTTTTCATCATGACCACGAATTGATCGGTCGACAGGCCGTAGTTGGCGGCGATGAATGCATTGTCACGGTTGTACCTGGAATCGGGACGCAATTCCGGCGCGCCGGCATTGAGGTCGCCAATCTGGATATCCTGACGCACCACCATCGCAACCGAAGCCAGGCCGGCCGCAATCAAGATCACGATAATCGCATTGCGTCGGCCGCACAGCGAAATCAAGCCACGCCGTACCGCACCGAACACGCCGCGCACACTTTCCTTGCCTTCATTCTGGACACTGCGCCGGGCCGCCTTTTCGCTGACGCCGGTATAAGACAACATGACCGGGATCAGGATCAGCTTGGTGAAAATCAAGACCGTCACGCCAATGCTGGTGGTCTGGGCCATTTCACGAATGGCCGGAATATCGATGATCATCAGGACTGCAAAACCGACCACGTTGGTCAGCAGTGCCGTCAGGCCCGCCATGAACAGACGCCGGAATGTGTAACGCGCGGCAACGTACTTATGCGTGCCCCGGCCGACGTCCTGCATGATGCCATTCATCTTTTGCGCACCGTGCGACAAGCCGATGGCGAAAATCAGGAACGGCACCAGAATCGAATAAGGATCCAGCACATAGCCAAGCAGTTGCAGCAGGCCGAGCAGCCACACCACACCGAGTCCGGCGCTGAAAACCAACAGGAGGGTGCTGCGGATACAGCGGGTATATAAAAAGACGAATGCCGCAGCAATCAGGGCCGACAGACCGAAATACTTCATGACATCGTACAAGCCGTCGATCAGGTCGCCCACCAGCTTGGCAAAGCCGACGATATGCACCTTGATCTGCGGGGTTTCCATGCTGCGGACCTCACGCTCCAGCCGGCGTGAAAAATCCGCGTAGTCCAGTTGCTTTCCGGTTTCCGGATCTTTCTCGACCAAGGGCACCAGGATCACTGCCGACTTCATGTTGTCGGCGACAAAACTGCCGACGATACCCGCGCGCGCGATGTTGATCTGCAACTGACGCATGGCCTCCGGACTGCCGTCCCAGCGCTCCGGCATGACCGAGCCGCCACGATATCCTTCTTCCGTGATTTCGGTCCAGCGCAGGCTGGTGGTCCACAGACTGCGCATCCAGGCGCGATCGACACCCGGCATCAAGGCTATCTTGTCATTGATCTTTTGCAATGCCAGCAGATAGTCCTTGTCAAAAATATCGCCGCTGGTGTTCTCCACCGCGATGCGCACCGAGTTACCCATGCCGCGCAGCGACTGCCGGTTGTCAAAATAGTTTTTGATATAGGGATGAGAACTCGGGATCATCTTCTCGAAGCTGGCATTGACAGGCAGCTTGCTGGCATGCCAGCCGAGAAAGGTCGTCATCAACAGGCAAATCAGCACCATCACTGCCCGATGATTGAAAATGAAGCGTTCAAGCCAGGAACCGCTGTTCCTGTCGAACTGGGCCGGATCCGTGATGACGGGAAGATCAATCGCCCGGTGGGATGATGCCATTTCAGTACTCCGTATTCGTTATCTCGTTATTGAGCAGCAATTGCTGCACTACCGCCCTGCTGCACGGCCTTTCATGCGCGCCGTGCGCTACTTCAACTGCACTTGCTGGACACCGTTAAGTCCCACCACTACCGCACTTTTCGCACCGGTTGCCACAATGCCGGACAACGTCGTCGGGCGCGGCACGCGAATGGTCGTGAAACGCTGCGTGGCGAGGTCGCCATACAGCAGGCTGCCGTTCTGACTGACCAGCATCAGCGCGCCATCGCTGCCGGTGGCAGCACCCGTGACCGACGCGGCCAGACCGGTATCGATCCGGCTCCAGTTTTTTCCAGCATCCGTGGAACGGTAAGCAGAGCCGCGCAAACCAGCCGCCACGATGGTGTCACCCCTGCCAGCCAGACTGAAGAAGCTGCCGGTATAGCCGGTTTCAACTGCGGCAAAGCGCTGCTTGCTCCGGTCCAGACGAAACACGATGCCTTTCTCCGACGCCATGAAAATCTCGTTGCCGATACCCCGTATTGCATTGAGGTGCAGCAGGGTTTCATAGTCAATCTTTTCGATCCAGGATTGCCAGCTCTTGCCGCCGTCCGCAGTAAACAGCAAGGTACCGAAAGAGCCGCATACAAAACCGTGCTGCTCGTCTTCAAACCAGACATCGAGCAGCGCCTGCTCGGGGCCGCTTTCATAATTGAGCTTCATTTCAGCCAGCAACCGCTTGCCGGTTTCGTCGCCGGCGTCTGCCATTTTCTGGAAATGCGCAATCAATTGCACCGCCGCCTGGCGGCCATCGAGTTGCTTGACCCAGGTCAATCCGCCATCCTTGCTGTGCAACACCACGCCGTCATGACCAACCGCCCATCCGCGCTGGGGCGTCGGAAAATGCACTGCCAGCAGGTCTGACGATACCGGCGCCAGACGCTGGGTCCAATGCGTGCCTTCATCGTCGGAGGTAATGATCAGTCCGCGTATGCCCACCGCCACCAGCCGCTTGCCGGCATGGGCGATGGCTGACAACTGCGTAGTGGTGGTCAGCCTGGTCGGCAGCGCCGGCACATCCAGGGGATCAGCGCTGCCATTGCGGGCAGCCTGGGCCGGCAACGATAACGACAGCAGACAACAAATGATGCTCAGAAAAAAAGACCGCCGCACAAAAAACTCCTTACTGTTGAATACAAGCCTGCTGCCGGACCGCGCAGCAGGCTGCTTGAGTACTCGCTGCGGCAAGCCCGCAGGCTTGCCGTGAACGCTACTCAACGTACGCCAGATCCCGCCAGTGAGTCAGGGGTGAAATAGCTGGGCGGGAACTTGTCCATCGTGATGATCCCGTACTGGTCCGGACGGCCTTGTGGCTTGGTCTGGAAGCCGTAGATGCCGCGGCTCAGGTCATACAGAATGAACGAGACGGTCTTCGGACCCGGTTTGTCGTATTCCTGGATTTCAGGCAAATGCATCATGTGATGAACCTTGCCCGAGTGATCCAGAGCGTAGTACACCGGTGCCGTCCAGCTGTCTTCGTCGATCATGAAAATCTTCTTTTGCTGGATATGACGTTCGCCTTGCTTCAGCGTGCCTTCCACCATCCATACCCGGTGCAGTTCCCAGCGCATGAGCTCGGGATTTTCATGGTTCTTGGACATGGTCTCTTCGAGCGTACCGGCCAGCATCTTGTAGGCGTTGTACGGCAAGTACATTTCCTTCTTGCCGATCAGCTTGAAGTCGTACTTGTCCATGCGGCCATCGAAACCAGCGATTTCATCAAAAATCAGCAAGCCGCCGGACGTGGTGGAGACCGTGTCGTAGGTGAACTCTGGCGCACGCCGCACCCGACGTTGTCCGGGAACGTAGCTCCAGGCCATGTCTTCATGCAGATCCTGACGCAGGAAAGCCGAACGCAATTGCGCCAGCCCCGCTTGTGATGCCGGTTCCTTGCTGCGCGACAGCAGGCTGCGGTACGGCTTGTCTTCCGGCAACGACGTCAGCGAGTTGTCCCAATACAGGTTTTGCGTGTCCGCTACCTGATACGACGCGCGGGTAAGCGTACCCGACGAATCCATCAGGCCGGCATCCAGGCCGAAACGGAATGTGACCGGTTCCCAGCGCAAAATCATGTTCCACATCACTTCGTAACCGGTCTTGGGAATCGGGAACGGGATCTGGGCATGCGCACCGGTAATGCCTGGCGCATTGCCGACCAGCTTCGGATTCATGATGCGCTTGAGCGTGTTTTCATACACCCACTTCGGATGACACGAGGTGCGGTGCGTCTGGTACACGTTCATTGCGTAAGTGTCCGGATAACGCTTGAACAGTTCCTTGGTGCCGGCGTCGACCTTGTCTGCATACTGGCTCAGGTTGGCAGCCGTGATGCGAAACAGCGGCTTTTCACTGGCAAACGGATCGACGTAAGGACCACCACCGGCGGCGCCCATCTTTGGCTTGTAGCCGGCAGGCGGACTGCACAAGCCACCTTCCCAGGAAGGAATCGTGCCATCCTTGTTACCGGCCTTTTCAGCGCCGGTCGGTGTCAGCGTGGTACCCAGTTGCTTGACTTCTTCGGCCGTCGGCGCGGCCAGTATCTGGCCGGCGAACAAGGCGCCGGCTGCCAATACCATCAGATGCTTTGAATAATGCATGAACTATCTCCTACATTTCTGTTGTATATACCGGGACGAGATGTCCCGGTTGTAGACTGCCTGTGTGAAATGAAGCGGCTGCTTCAGAATGTTGTCTTGAACGTGAAGAAGACCCAGCCGTGATCGTTTTGTACTGCCGTGCCGTTAGTGGTAGTCACCACGCCGGTCGCCGGATTGACCTTGTATGAGGCCTGGGTGTCGGCGTATTTGAGCGAGAACTCATACTTCGAGTACAACGTGCCGGTGATACCTGCTGACCACGACAGTGCACCTTCGTTGCCGCCGCCGAGCGCCGGTCCGTTACCCTTGATCTGATAGGCCAGCGAAGTCGGCATCGAAATATCCCAACCGGGCAATGCCTGTGGCCACGATGGCGTAAAGCCGACGTTGATGCCAATCGCATCTTTGGTCGAACAACCATCACTGCGATCACGACCGGCAGGACATGCATAGCCTTCACCATTGAAGCGGTCTGCGTGGCTGGTTACGCTCAGCAACCGGCTGTAGTTCAATTCAGCCTGCAGCGTGCCCCCCTCCCACAACGCTGTCCGCGGCAGCAGATAGACGCCGTTCACCAATGCATGCATGGTGTTTCCGCGTGGTCCTTCCGCTTCGTCATACGTCGCTGAAACACCATTGGCTGGTCGCACCGTATAGGATGAGGCATTGAGCGCGGTGTTCTTGCGGTATGAAAGTTCGGCCCCCACACTGACGGTAGCGACGTTTGTCGTGAAGCTCAGACCGTACAATTCCGTATCGCGCGCATATACCAAACGGATGCTTGGGGTCGGTGCCAGCTGAGTGATGCCCCATGGCAGCTTTTCACCGAAGCGACGATAGTAAAAACCTGCCGTGCCAGGGATAAAGCTCGGGCTCCAGCGCAAATTCACGCCGAAGTCACCACGTTGATCAGGTTCGATATCAGGACCATTCGGGACGCCCGCCGCCGCATAATCTGAACGCGATGAATCGCCCGAGGCGAAGTAGGTACCGCCTGGCACCAATCGGAATGGCTTCCAGGCAAACGCATATTGCGCGCCGACGGACAGTTCATTCGTCAACTGCCATTGACCCGATACCTGCTTGCGCGGCAGGAACAGTTCCTTGGCTTCAGCACCCGGACTTGTCGCCGACTTGATGGTATCAATTGCGCTCATTGAGTACGCGATGCTGTTGCCCGCCGAATACAGCGACTCGCCCCAATAAACCGTATGTTGACCCGCTTTCAGATTCAGGGTCGTACCGCCCAATTCGAACGCGCCGAAAACGAAAGCATCAAGTATCTCGCCGGAAGGACCGTGGATGTAGCGGTCGGCATAGCCGTTGTATTTGTCGCCGGCGTAATTGCCCGAATTGGTCAACGCCGGATTGCGTACCGAACTGCCGTTGTATGCATCGTCATACCATGCAGCGCCACTCACGCGGAAACCGTATTTTCCTTTGTAAATCATGTCGAGTTCAGATACCAGATCCACCCGATTCGTGACTACATCGCCGCGTTTGAAGCGACCTTCGGTTTCGTCGTTGCCCGCACTTTTATAAAACGCATCGTTGACGCCTCCCGTGCGCACACCGACGTTGTAGCGGATGCTGTTATCCCAGCGCAATTCCACATCCGGGTTACCGACATCGATACTCATCGCTTGAGCGCCACTGCTCAAAAAGGCCATCGCGATTGCTACCGAGATGGTCGATTTGGCGGGTACGAAGCGATCTTCAAAATACTGTCTCATTCGCTCTCTACTCCTCATTTTTTATGGTTGTAAGTCTCCAATCAATGACCAGAGCCGGGTGATTTTGATGTGCTCTGAAAACATGTCATTAATTACTGACGATTCGTCAGTTATTAGAAGTAGGCCACAAATAAAAGTCAGCGTCAACCTGGAATTAAATATTTTTTACGTGCCAGACGAGAATCGATAGCAAGCCTGAATCCCTTTACTGCAAAGGCTTTCAGATGACCACCATGTTTCTCGCGGACGTGCAGACACCGCCCCGATCACGCGTGACCGGGGCGGAATTTGAGGAACGGCTTGTTAGCGAATCCGCTTCAGAATGCGCTCAAGAACATTTTCAGCGGGTCGACAAAATAGTGATATGCGGCCAGCGGAACTGCCGTCACATCAGCAGCCCTGACCGGTACAAAAAAGATGACGACGAATACCGTCAGCAGCATCGCCAGCACGATGATGAAAATCACGTGGTCGACGACATTCCACTCCCGCATGCGATTGCGAAAATTGCTGGTGTTATTTGCCAGTGGATGCAAATGTCGATGCGACACTTGCTGCCCCAGGAGAAATTCGACCCGACGCTGCTGACTGAGCACAGCCCCGCCGGGCAGCATCAAGGACGACGCCATCCTGATCTGCGACGTATCGGGCACGTGCTGTTGTGGCCTGCGTGCGTATCTGCCATGACTGAGTGCGACACGGTTTTTCATGCTTGTCTCCTATGGGCTTGCCAGATCGAACAGGCCATCCCGGATTTATTAAACAGAATAACTGATTAATTATCATTTTTTAGAAGAATAGCCAAACTGCAGCTCTCGTGTCAAATCAAATCATGCATGGGCAATCAATCGTTCACGGAAAATTGTGGCAGTTTCGATACGCACTGCCGGCGGCCGCCGCAACAATCCGGGATGCGCCGGCCGCAGTCGAAAAAACGCCTTCAGGCAGCTGCGCGTGCGAGCGCAATCGCCGCACCACATAAACGTCGTGATGTGTCAAAATAACTGCTTGTCAGTTTTGTATATGTCATGATTACTGCATCGAATTGAAAATGAAACGGAATCTACATGGAATCGGAAATCCAGCACAATAAGCAAGGCCAGGCCTTGGGACGCAAAGGTCAGGAAACCCGCGCCCGCCTGATGGAAGCCGCGCGCCGCTTGCTGCGCTCGCAATCGCCGGTGGAACTGACCACCGTGGCGGTGGCAGCCGAGGCCGGCACTTCCCCTGCCAGCTTCTACATGTATTTTGACGATACCAAGGACATCCTGTTTGCGCTCAGTGAAGTCGCCGGGCAGGACATGGAAAAGATTCACGCCATTTTCGATCAGCCGTGGGAAATCGATCATGCCGAGAAACATGCAATCGATGTCATCGATGCCCTCAACGAAGTGTGGAACAAACATCGTGCGGTTCTGCGCTACCGGAACCTGGAAGCGACCCGCGGCGACCGCCGTTTCGAAGAATTGCGGATGAATACATTCATTCCGTTCATTGAGCGCTTTGCCGAACGGATTTTGTCGATCAACCCGGCCCAGGGCACCCGCAAACGCGCCGACGCCTTTGCCGAAGCATCGATTCTGCACGGCGCCATGGAACATATGGCCGCCACCGATCCGGAAGTCATGGAACGCGGCCTTGGCGCCAAGCGTATCAATGACAACATGGCGCGCATCGTGGCCCTGATCTTGCGTGGCGGGCTACCACCGACCGTGCTGGGCGAACCCGGCCACAAGACCAACATGCAAGGCGAGAAGAAGACCGCCGGCCGCAAGCCTGTCAGCGCCAAACCGGCGGCCGCCCCGGTTGCGGCCCCGGCAGAGAAAAAGCCGGCCGCCAAACGAACCGCGGCAAAAAAGCCCAAACCGGTACCACTCGGCTGACCTGCGCGACAAGCCTGATCCCGTCATATGATTGCAACAGCAGACCTCGCCAGGGCGAGGTCTTTTTTTTCAGGCAGCCTGACGCCGTTCGTGCCCGGCCAGACGTTCCAGATGAAAATGTGAACTGCCGAGCGCGTACTCGATAGTCGTCATGCGCTTGAAGTGGTGACCGACAACATACTCCTCGGTCACGCCGATACCGCCATGCAACTGGATGGCTTGCCCACACACGAATTTGCCGCTGCGGCCGATATGGATCTTGGCGGCTGACAATGCCCGCTGCCGCTCCTCTTCCGGCAACCCCATGCAAGACAGCGCCTTGTGCAGCATGCCGCGCGACAATTCCAGTTCGATCAACATCTCGCTCATGCGATGCTGCAGTGCCTGAAAAGTATTGAGCGTCACGCCGAATTGCTTGCGCACCTTCAGATAGTCCCGGGTCAGCCACAACGCCTTTTCCATCACGCCGATGGCCTCGGCACACAAGCCGATCATGGCATGTGCATGCCCATGATCAAGCGCCCCATACGCGTCGCCGATTCCGCCCAGCAAGCCGCCCGCCTCGATGCAGACGTTGTCGAATTCGATGTCGGCACACCAGCGATTGTCCAGCAGACGTACGTGCCGCACCGTCAATCCCGGCGCATTGCGCGGCACCACGAACAGCGTGATGCCATGCTTGCCGGTGAGATTGCCGGAGGTGCGGGCCGAGACAATGAAACTGTCGGCAACGTTGCCGCCGACGATCAGTGATTTCTTGCCGGCCAACACCCACTTCCCGGTACCGTCGGGGGTGGCCGTGGTGGCAACGTGGGACAGCAATCCGCGCGCCGCATGCTCGCCGTGCGCCAATACCGGCAGTGCAGTACCGCCGGCCAGATCCGGCAACAAGCGCTCAGCCCAGGCGGCGTCGCCGGCAGCGGCAATGGTCTGAGCGGTCAGTACCGCCACCGCCCAATACGGTTCGACGCACAACACGCGTCCCATTTCTTCCATCAACAACGCGGTTTCAATGGCCGAGGTTCCCAGGCCTCCCTGCTCTTCGGGAATCGCCATACCCAGCCAGCCAAGATCGGCCATCGTGCGCCAGCGTCCGGCGTCATAGGCACCCTGCGCCACCAATGCGGCACGTGCATCGAATGCACATTGTTCCTCCAGAAAGCGACGCGCGCTGTCCTTCAGCATCTGCTGCTCTTCAGTGAGTTGGAAATCCATGGTCAAAGCTCCAGAAATGATTTGGCAATGATGCTGCGCTGTATTTCGTTGGCACCGCCATAGACCGTGGTGGCCCGGCGATACATGTAATCAACCGCAATGCCGGGAGCATATTCCGGCCCCGGTACGGCGAGCGCTGCCGCGCCATCTTCGCGATGCATGTCCGGATAGAAATAGGCGCCATAGTCGCCCAGCGCTTCCATTTGCATCTCGCCGATTTTCTGCAGCAACTCGGATCCACGGACCTTGAGCAAGGACCCGACCGGCAGGTCAGTGCCGCCCTTGCGCTCATACAGCGCGCGCAAGGTCAGCCATTCCAGTGCCTGCAAGTCAACCTCCAGTTGCGCCAGGCGGGCCGCAAAGCCAGGGCTGTCGATCAGGCGTCCGGCACCGTCCCGTTCGCGACTGGCGATGTTGCGCAATTGCTCAAGATTGCGCTTGTTACGCGGCCATTCCGCACTGAACGCGCGTTCCAGATCCAGCAGCGATTTGGCATAGGTCCAGCCTTTGCCCTCTTCGCCGACCAGATAGCGGCACGGGGTACGCACATTATCGAAAAATACTTCATTGAGACTGTGACTCTCGCCGATATCAATGATCGGCCGGATAGTGACGCCCGGTGCATCCTTTTCTACCAGCAGCAGCGAGATGCCGCGGTGGCGCGCCTCGGGATCGGTCTTGGCCAGCAAGAAAATGAAATCGGCGCTTTCCACGTACGAGGTCCATATCTTGTGACCGTTGATCACGTATTCATCGCCATCGCGAACTGCGCGTGTCGACAGCGACGCCAGATCAGAGCCGGCATTCGGTTCAGAAAACCCCTGTCCCCAGAACACGTCGCCGTTGAGGATCGCCGGCCCGAATTGCTGCTTCATCTCGTCACTGCCGACGGCCATGATGATCGGCCCGATCATCTTGAAGCCGGAGGTGTCGATCGGCGGCGCGCCGGCGGCGAAACATTCATCTTCAAAAATGAACTGCCGTACCGGCGACCAGCCGGTGCCGCCCCATTCGAGCGGCCAGTTCTGACCTGACCAGCCGCGCTGATTGAGTATTTTGGTCCAGGCACGCTGGTCCTCGCGCAAGAAATGAAAGCCAGATCTGGTGCGCTCAGCCATGTCGGCCGGCACGTGCTCGCGCAAGAATGCCCTGACCTCTTTGCGAAACGCGAGGTCCGCAGGATCAATATCGAAATGCATTTGAAACTCCTGAAAATTGGATATGCCGGAAACAGTGACGGCAGCCTGCGCAGCAACGCCAGCGGCCTCCCGGCCGATGCTTAACTCTGGTTGAACGGCAAACCTTTATCGGGACGGTAATCCTGCGGCAAGCCAAGAATGCGTTCAGCCAGGGTATTGACGAGCACTTCGTCGGTGCCGCCGGCAATGCGCAAGCCGGGGTCCATCCAGGACCTGGCAAAGTCGGTGGTTTGCGACGCTTCCGGATCGAAACGCACGCCGTCGGCACCTGCCAGATCCAGCGCCATCGCTCCCAGACGCTGGCGCGTGCGGCCCAATAACAGTTTGCGGATCGCACCTTCCGGTCCCGGCGTATTGCCCGCAGCCAATGCGCCTATCGCGCGCGCATGAATGGAACGCAGTCCTTGCCGTTCGATGAATGCCTGGGCAATCACGTTGCGCACCTCGCCATCGGCCAGCGCCGGCTGGCCATTGATTTTGGCGCCACGGGCAACTTCTACAAATGCATCCAGCGTCGGCCCGTAACCGGATTCGTCGGTGACTGCATAGCGCTCTATCATCAGCGTTTCCACGGCAACCTTGAAACCGGCACCGACTTCGCCCAGACGCTGGCTGTCCGGCACAAATACGTTGTCGAAGAACACTTCATTCAAATCCGGTTCATTGACCAGACGCCTGATCGGCCGCACCGTGATGCCGGGCGACTTCATATCGAGGAAGAAATACGTCAGTCCGGCATGCTTGGGCACACTCGGATCGGAACGCGCCAGCACCACGCCCCAGTCACTGATCTGGGCCCAACTGGTCCATACCTTCTGGCCATTGAGCAGCCAGCCATCGTCTTTTCTTTCCGCCTTCAGACGCAGTGCCGCCAGATCGGTGCCGGCTGCCGGCTCCGAAAACAGTTGACACCAGATCTGGTCGCCGCGCAAGGCTGGCCGGGCCAGCGCCGCGCGGTAATCTTCGCGCGCATGGCGCAAAAAGATCGGCAACGGATTGCTCAGGCTGATGCTGAAGTAAGCCAGCGGCAAGTCGTATTTCATCTCTTCTTCACAGAAGATGATCTTTTCCAGTTCGGTACGACCGGCGCCGCCGTATTCCACCGGCAATGTGATCCCGGCATAACCGGCATCGTATTTCAATGCCTGCCAGCGACGCGCCAGCGCCAGGCTCTGTTCGAACGGCAACTGATGTCGCGCCGGCCCGGAAAAGTCCGGCGCATGTTGCGCCAGCCAGTCGGCCGCCGACTGACGATAGGCCTGCAAATCCGTATTTTCGATTTCGCTCATGGGTATTCCTTGGTCAAATGCCGTCCTTGCTGAGGATGGCCGGAGCAGTCTTGGCAACGTCAAAGCCGACTTCAGCCAACAGCCGTTCACGCCACGCCATTGCACTGCCGATTTCCACTGCCAGTGCCCGGGAGCTGCGATAGTGGTGATGCGGCATGGCTTCCCAGGTCACGCCGATGGCGCCGTGGGTCTGAATGTTTTCGCGCGCGGCCACTTCATAAGCGTCGATGGCAGCCAATCTCGCGGCTGCCGCCAGACCGGGCCAGCGCCGGTCACCGCGCTCCAGCGCAATCAATGCATCAAGTGCGCAGCCGCGTGCAATTTCAATACGCACATACATGTCGGCCAGCTTGCCCTTGATGGCCTGAAAACGTCCGATCTGCTGGCCAAATGCCTTGCGTTCCAAAGCATAATCACGCGCCATGTTCAAACAGGTCTGGGCACCGCCGATCTGGGCAAACGCGGTTGCCAGTGCCACCAATGACAGCACCTGCCAGATCGCATCCTGAGCCTGACTACCGTCGGCCAGCAACATCGCTTCGGCAGCATCGAATTCGATCACGGCAGCAGCACGGCTGTTATCGATGGCGGAAACGATTTCGCGGTGTACCCCGATCTGCCCCAGCTCCACCAGGAACAAGCCGGTCTCGGCGCCGATGCTGGCAGTGATCAGCGCATAGTCCGCCACTGCGGCAAAGGGCGTGACGGCGGTACTGCCGATAAGGCGGCCATTGGCATAACGCATTTCCGGTGTGGCTGCCGCGCCGGCATCGCCGCTGCGCGACAGCGCCATACAGCTCAGTGCTTCGCCGCTGACCAGGCTGACACCGACAGTTGCCCCCGCAGGGCCGCCCAATCCCGACAACAACGACTCTGCCACGGCGGCACTGGGAATCAATGGCAAGGACAGCGCATGCTTGCCGGTTTCCTCGGCCAGTACGCAGATGCCGCGCCAGCCGAGGCCTAGCCCGCCGTGCTCTTCAGCCGCCGAAATCGCCGGCCAGCCGAGCTTGACTGCGCTGTCCCAGGTCGTGCGATCAAAGGAACCCGGTTGCTCCAGCAGTTGCTTCAAATGCTCGGCAGTGACACTTTCGGTCAAGAATCGCTGCGCCTGGTCGCGAATCATCGCCAGGTCTTCATTCTGTTCGGTCAATTCCATACTTTTATATTTCTCAAATAACGGCGTTGCATTCAGACAGGCTTCGTCCCAAGCTCTGGTGCCGGAGTAAACAGCGGCAGAAATACATCCCCTGCAGCTTCGAAGGTCACTTCTACACGCTGGCCGATAAAGACCGATTCCGGCGCGATGCCAACGATGTTGGTAGTCAGGTTCAGCCCTTTTTGCTCATCCAGACCAACGATGGCAATCACGTAAGGCACCTCGACGCCGTCGGTCCAAGGCTGGTAATTGAGCGTGAATGCCTCTACCGTCGCCCGGCCCGATAATTCTTGCGGCGCCAGGTTGCGACTGAGACACTGCGGGCAGATTGCGCCGGCCGGATGCTGCCAGTACTGGCAGTCCAGACAGCGCTGCATGCGCAGCTTGCCGTCCGCGCCTCCGGTCCAGAAAAACGTATTGAGTTCCGTCAGCAATGGCAACGGACGCGTGGGTCCCGGCACGGATTTCATGATATTGGTCTCCTCGATTGAGCCAGCTTGTGCGTCGTCATCGTTTCGTCAGTTTGTCGGACATGCCTGTCAACGCTACCATGCTGACACCACCATCGACCAGCATGCTTGACCCGGTCATGTAGGAAGCCTCGGGTGAAGCCAGGTACAGCACCGCCGATGCGATGTCGGCAGGCAGCCCCGGGCGTGGCACCGGAAAATTCTGTGCAATCTGCGCCGCCTGCTCGTCACTGACCTTGTCCTTCATCCGATCTGACGCAATCATTCCCGGCTCCACTACATTGACCAGGATGTTCTGTTGTCCAAGCTCCAGCGCCAGGCCGCGCGCGAACGCGTTCAGATATGCCTTGGAAGCAATATACGGAATGATGCCGGGCATATATGTGCGATTGGCGGTGGCCGATGAAATAAATATCAGCCGCCCCTTGTCTTGCGCTTTGGAAAGATGCGGCGCTGCCGCGCGCGCGATCCAGAACGGCGCATGGATATTGCTTTTCACCAGATAGTCATAATCTTTCTCCGGCATGTCCAGCACCAGGCCATGGCCATTGTCGGCGGCGCAACTGACGACGATATCGACACCGCCATGGCGGCTCACCGCCTGCTCGAACATTGCCTTGACCGCCTCGGGGTCCGAGATATCGCCTCCGACCAGGCTGGCCTTGCCGCCGCGCGCCAGGATCGCGGCCACCGCTGCATTGCCATGGCTTTGCGTTCTGGCCGACACCACCACCGCGGCGCCTTCATCGGCGAACGCCTCGGCAATGGCGCGACCGATGCCTCTTCCGGCACCTGTCACCAGCACCGTTTTTCCTGAATATCGTGTTCCCAAGTCTCCCCCTCTGTCGGGTCGTTGTGTTATTTCAGTTGACGCGCATCTGTTTTTACTTAAAACTGATACTTCGTCATTTATATTGATCTTGTTTCGATGCACTGTCAAGCGTTCGAACACATTGATATGCGTCACTGGCGCGACCCCAGAACATAAGCACGTAAGCACAACGTTGCATTTCCATATCTCACAATCGTTTAGGTAAACCAGATGGAGAATTCCCCGTACCGCCATTTGTTCAGCCCGATGCAGATCGGCAATCTGAACTTGCGCAACCGCATCGTCATGGCGCCGATGTCAACCAATCTCAGCGCCGACAACGGCGCCGTCAGTGCACGCCAGATCGCGTTCTATCGCGCCCGGGCAGAAGGTGGCGTCGGCTTGATCATTGTTGAATTCTGTTGCGTCGATGCGGCCACTGGCAGATCCGAACATCGTCAGATGACACTGGAGAATGCCGCCAACCTGGACGGCCATCAGCGTCTGGTGGAAGCCATCAAGAGCGCTGGCGCTGCTGCCTGCCTGCAACTGCAGCACGGCGGACAAGGCGCGGTGCGCGGCTTGCTGGCAGACGGCATCGCCGTTGCGCCGAGCGACGTGGTATCGCGCAAGGACCCGGCCAAACTGGCCGCGCGTGCGCTCCGCCACGACGAGATCGAAGCGCTGATCGAGTGTTTTGGCCGCACCGCCGACCTCGCCGTCAAGGCCGGTTACGACGCCCTCGAACTGCACGGTGCCCATGGTTATCTGTTGACCTCGTTCCTGTCACCGATGACCAACCAGCGCGACGACTTCTGGGGCGGCGATGAAGACCGCCGCCTCAACTTCGCCCGCCGCGTGATCGCCCGCGTGAAGCAAGCCCTGGGTGACAAGCCGCTGATCTACCGCTTGTCGGCAGATGAGTTCAGCCCCAAGGGACTGAGCATCGAAGACACCGAGCGTATTGCGCCGTTGCTGGTGGCAGCCGGTGCCTCGGCTTTGCATGTGTCCATCGGCACCGGCTGGACCGGTCTCGACAAGGTGATTGAACCGATGTCGACCCCCGAAGGATGGCGCCTGCCCTATGCCAAACGCATCCGCGCCGCCGTCGATGTGCCGGTGATCGGCGTCGGCCAGATCCGCTGGCCGGAGACCGCCGAGCGCGCCCTAGCCGCCGGTGATGCTGACCTGATTGCGCTGGGCCGGCCGCTGCTGGCTGATCCGGAATGGGTCAACAAGGTGCAGCGGGCCGAAGTTTCTGCCATTCGTCCTTGCACCTCGTGCAACTATTGCATCAGCATGCACGCAGGTGAAGGCGGCCATATTGCTTGCGCCGAAAATCCCCGTACCGGTCGTGAACTGGATGCCATTCCCGATGCCGGCCAGTTGCGCGGGCAGCGGGCCGTTGTCATCGGCGGCGGTCCGGGCGGCATGGCAGCCGCATTAATGCTGCAACAAGCCGGTTTCAACACTGATCTGTATGAAGCACGCAGCATGTTGGGTGGCGGCCTGATTGCATCGGCGGCGCCACCGTTCAAGGAAAAACTGGGCTGGTATCAAGACTATCTGGAACAACAGATCAAGCACAGTAATGTCAACGTCATGCTCGATACGCGCGCCGACTTTCGCCTGATCAGCCAAGACCGGCCGGCCATTGCCGTGATTGCCAACGGCGCCCATGCAGTGCACTTGCCGATCGCAGGCATTGACGGCCCGGCGGTACTCGACGCTTACGAATTGCTGATGGGCGACAGCTCAAGCCTGCCGCCGCCCGGTGCCTTGCCGCTGGCGGTCTATGGCGGTGGCGAAACCGGTTGCGAAACAGCGGAATACCTGAGCCAGCGTGGCTATCAGGTGGTACTGATCTCGCGCTCTGCGGCACGTGACCTGGCGCGCTCGGCGGAGTCAGTCTATCGCGGCGTGCTGCGCACGCGGCTGGCAGGCAATGCGTCGATTCGCATCCTCGACAACACGACCATCGAGGCCATCAGCGCTGATGGCACGCTGCAGTTGCGCAGCGCCGATGGCCTGCTCAGTACCTTGGCCAGTGCCGGCCTGTTGGTGGCTCAGGGACGCAAGCCGGATACCACACTGATCGGGCAACTGATCGACGCCGGTATCGCCGTGACCGCCATTGGCGATGCGCGGCGCGGCGGACGCATCGGCGATGCGGTCAATCAGGCATACGGCGCAGTGGTCGCCATTTGCGCTACCGCCGCACCAGCTTCCGAACTTGCCTGCTGATGGCATTACTTTTGATCGATATGGATTCGCATGACAATCACACCCAACCCTCTGCTTGACCTGACAGGAAAAATTGCGCTGATCAATGGCGGCAGCCGTGGTATCGGCTTGTCGATAGCCAAGGCGTTTGCCGCCAATGGTGCGCACGTCATTATTGCCAGCCGCAAACAGGAAGCCTGCAACCAGGCCGTGGCGGCGATTGTCGCCGCCGGCGGCAGCGCGCAAGCGCACGCCTGCCACATCGGCGACACCGCACAGATCGAAGCCCTGTTCGCCGCCATCGGCGAGCAGCATGGCCGCCTCGACATCCTGGTCAACAACGCTGCTGCCAATCCCTATCAGGGGCCGATTGTCGAGACCAGCTTGTCGGTGTATGAAAAAACCATGGACGTCAATGTCCGCGGTTATTTTTTTAGTTGTGTGCACGGTACCAGATTGATGGCGTTGCATGGCGCCGGCGGCAGCATCATCAACGTCGCCTCGGTCAACGGCATCATGCCCGGCATGGGACAAGGCATCTATTCGGTGTCGAAAGCGGCGGTCCTCTCGATGACGCTGGCCTTCGCCCAGGAATGCATTGGCAGCGGCATCCGCGTCAATGCACTGGTGCCGGGGCCGACCGAAACCCGTTTTGCCGCACCGGTATTGCAAGACCCGGAAGCCATGCAAGCACTGCTGCCGCGCTTGCCCATGGGGCGGCTGGGCCAGCCGGATGAAATGGCCGGAGCGGCGTTGTATCTGGCGTCGTCGGCGTCGAGCTATACCAACGGCGCCAGCATCACCGTGGATGGCGGCTTCCTGCTGGCCTGAGCGTCAGCTCATTGGTTGCGGTCGCCCAGCAGGCATTCTTGCGAAGCCGACGCAACCAGCGTGCCGTGGCGGTCATAGATGCGCGCATTGGTCAGCGCGCGCTGCCCCGCAGCATTGGTGCTTTCGGTAGAAAACAGCAACCACTCGTCGGCGCGGCAAGGACGATGAAACCACAGCGAATGGTTAAGGCTGGCGACATAAAAATGATCCAGCGCATCCTTGAGCGCGACATGCGGCGTCATCGCGGCGGAAATCAGCCAGTAGTCGCTCAGATAGGCCAGCGCCGCCTCCTGTGTTGCCGGCGCATCCGGTAACGGCTGGCGGGTACGGATCCAGTAAGAAATACGGGCCGGACCATGCGATTCGGTGAAATGACGTTCGGCTTCGACCATTCTGATTTCAAGGCCGGGACGCGATATCCATTGCCAGTCGGGATGACGGCCCTGACTTTGCAGGTCAGCGATCAATTGCGGTAACTCGCTCAACTCTTCCGGCGCCGGCACCAACGCCAGCGGCCGGGCTGCATATTCGCGACCATCCTGTTCGCTCTGGAAACTGATCTGGGCACTGATCAGGATACGGCCGCCTTGCGTGGCTTCGACATGGCGTGTCGAGAAGCGTTTTCCCTCCTGCAGGGTACGCACGCGGTAATCGATATGCGGACCAATCAACCCGCCCTGCGCAAAGATGAGTTGCAAGGCGGTAGCGCGACGCGGCTGTATCAGTGTCGCCTGTGCCGCCGCCAGCGCCTGCCCCAGCAACTGGCCGCCAAAGATTCTGCCGTTGCCGTTATGATCGTGATACCGGCTCTGAAAATGACTGCTGCCGGCATCGGCCTGACCGCCGCGCGACGATTCCGGACGCAACTGCAACAGGCCGTCGATATCGAGACCATTCCAGGCCGCTGTGTCATTAGTGCTTTCCTGCATATCGTCTCCCGCTGCATGGATGTGAAATTACCCGCATGACGCCATTTACATCCGTTCGAAAATCGCGGCGATTCCTTGTCCGCCGCCGATACACATGGTGGTCAAGGCATATCGGCCGCCACTACGCTGCAATTCATACAGCGCCTTGACCGCGATGATGGCGCCGGTGGCACCAATCGGATGGCCCAGGGAAATGCCGGAGCCGTTCGGATTGACCCGTGCCGGATCAAGACCGAGTTCATTTGCCACGGCACAGGCCTGCGCCGCGAATGCTTCGTTGGCCTCGATCACGTCGAGCTCGGCCACGCTCAGGCCGGCGCGCTCCAGCGCTTGCCGGGTGGCCGGTACCGGGCCGATGCCCATGTATTTCGGATCAACCCCGGCATGCGCGTAACTGACCAACCGGGCCATCGGCGTCAGTCCGCGCCGACGCGCTTCACCGGCTTCCATCAAGACCAGTGCCGCAGCGCCGTCATTGATGCCCGATGCATTACCGGCAGTCACGGTGCCGGACTTCTGGAATGCGGTGCGCATTGCCGCCAGTTGTTCCAGCGTGGTGCCGGGACGCACGTGCTCATCCTCGTCGAATACAACCTCCCCTTTTCGCGAAGCGCTCACGACCGGCAATATCTGGCTGCGAAACCGCCCCTCGGCAATCGCGGCGGCAGCACGCCGATGCGACTCGACCGCCAGTTCATCCTGTTGCTGGCGCGAGATGCCATAACGCTCTGCCACGTTTTCGGCGGTCACACCCATGTGGATTGCATGAAACGGATCTTGCAACGCACCGATCAGCATATCGATCAAATGACTGTCGCCCATGCGCGTTCCCCAGCGCGCAGCCGGTGCCAGATGCGGCGCCCGGCTCATGGACTCGGCGCCGCCGGCGACGGCGATCTCGGCATCGCCAAGCAGAATGCTCTGGGCGGCGGAAATGATGGCCTGCAGCCCGGAGCCGCACAAACGATTCAGGGTCAACGCCGGCGCCTGCTCAGTCACGCCGCCCTTGATGGCGGCAACGCGTGACAGATACATGTCCTGCGGCTCGGTATGGATGACATTGCCGAACACGACCTGGCCCACATCGTTGCCGCTGACGCCGGCGCGTGCCAGGGCCTCGGCAATCACCTTTGCGCCCAGCGCCGTTGGCGCATGATTTTTCAGTCCACCGCCAAAATCCCCGATGGCAGTACGTACTGCACTGACGACCACGACTTCCCGCTTCATCTCACTGTTCCTTTTCTGATATGCGTTGCGCTGCTTTTCGATTGCCGCCGGTTCAGGCGCTTTGCTGCAACTGTTGCAACAACTGCGGCACCGCCTCGAACAGGTCGCCCACCAGGCCATAGTCGGCCACCTGGAAAATCGGTGCTTCCGGATCCTTGTTGATGGCGACAATCACCTTGGAGTCCTTCATGCCCGCCAGATGCTGGATAGCCCCCGAAATGCCGACTGCCACATAGAGTTGCGGCGCCACTACCTTGCCGGTCTGACCAACCTGAAAATCGTTGGGTGCGAAGCCGGCGTCAACCGCCGCGCGCGAAGCACCCAGTGCGGCTCCCAACTGATCGGCCAATGGCTCCAGCACCTGCGAGAACTGTTCGCTGCTGCCCAGCCCGCGGCCGCCCGATACCACCACGCCGGCGCCGGCCAGTTGCGGCCGGTCCGACTTTACCGTTACGCGCGACACGAACTGCGAGCCCTCGACATGTGCCACTGACGGGATGTCGACCACGGCAGCCAGACCGCCGCTGGCGGCGACCGCATCAAATCCGGTAGGACGCACCGTCAACACCTTGATGCGCTCGGCACTTTGCACGGTTTCAATCACATTGCCGGCATAGGTCGGGCGCTCGAACGTGTTGCCGTCGATGACGCGGGTGATTTCGGAAATCTGATTGACATCCAGCAAGGCCGCTACGCGCGGCATGGTGCTCTTGCCCACGGCCGTGGCCGCAGCCGCCAGCCAGCCGTAATCGGCTGCCAATGCCAGCACTTGCGCGGCCAGGTTTTCCGGCAGTCGCTCCTTGAAATGCGGCGCCTGTGCCAGCAATACGCGGCGCACGCCTGCGGCAGCAGCGGCCTGAACGGCAACGCCGGCACAGTCGTCGCCGGCGACCAGCACATGCACTTCCGGGTCACATGCGGCCAGCGCCGCAATCGTATTCAACGTCACGTTGTCGAGAGTCACGTTATCGTGTTCAGCTATTACCAATGCGGCCATGTTCAAATCACCTTCGCTTCATTCTTGAGTTTTTCTACCAGTGCCGCCACATCCTTGACGATGACGCCGGCGCTGCGCACTGCCGGTTCGGCCAGCCTGATCACTTTCAGACGCGCCGCTGCATCCACGCCCAGTTGTTGCGGCGTCAGCGTTTCAAGCGGCTTCTTCTTGGCTTTCATGATGTTGGGCAAGGTCACGTAGCGTGGCGAATTCAGGCGCAAATCGGTGGTGACCACGGCCGGCAGCTTCAGCTCCACGGTTTCCAGCCCGCCATCGACTTCGCGCGTGACACTGGCCTTGCCGTCGGCAATGTGCAACTGCGAAGCAAAGGTTGCCTGCGGCCAGCGGCTCAACGCTGCCAGCATTTGCCCGACCTGATTGGCGTCGTCGTCGATGGCTTGCTTGCCAAGGATCGCCAGGCCCGGTTGCTCACGCTCGGCAACCGCCTTGAGCAGCTTGGCCACGGCCAGCGGTTCCAGTGTTTCGTCTGTCTGTACCAGAATGGCACGATCGGCGCCCATTGCCATGGCCGTGCGCAGCGTTTCCTGGCAGGCCGCCACACCCACGGAAACCGCCACCACTTCCGTCGCCTGTCCGGATTCACGTAAGCGGATTGCTTCCTCGACGGCAATTTCGTCGAACGGGTTCATCGACATTTTTACATTGGCCAATTCGACAGCACTGCCATCGGACTTGACCCGCACCTTGACGTTGTAATCCACAACGCGCTTTACTGCCACCAGCACTTTCATTTGATCTCCTTGCGGGAATTGCTTTTGATTTGACTTGATGCGCCCTGTCGGGCCGGCACGTTAACTATAGGGCGCCGTCACAATCCGATCTGGCGCGCGACGATCATGCGCATGATGTCGCTGGTGCCGCCGCCCACCATCGGGAAGTAGGAGTCGCGTAAAAACCGTTGCACCGGATATTCGTTCATCAAACCGTAACCGCCGAAAATCGACAGCGCCTTCTGACACACCTCATTACAGCCATCGCCGGCAATGATCTTTGCCAATGCCGCCTCGCTGGTGATCGGGGCCCCGCTATCTGCCAATGCCGAGGCGTGATAGGTATACAAGCGTGCCTGCTCAAGTTGCGCCAACATGTCGACCAGCTTGAACTGAACTGCCTGAAATTTCCCGATCGGCTTGCCGAACTGACTGCGTTCGCCGGCATAGCGCAAGGCAGCATCGTAAGCAGCGCGGGCATTGCCGAGCGCCAGCGCGGCGGTAAAAATACGATCAATGGTCAGCGACTTGTATGCCTTCAGAAAACCGCCGCCGGTGCCGTCGCCCATGCAGTGGGCATCCGGCACGAACACATCGTTGAATGCCAGTTCGGCGGTATCGGAACAACGCACCGAGAATTTATCCAGCTTGCGGCCGATACTGAAACCGTCAGTCTTGGTATCGACAATGAACAGTTCCAGTCCCTTGCTGCCCTTGGACGGATCGGTGGTGGCCACTACGGTAATGAAGTCCGCCACCGTACCGTTAGAGGTAAATATCTTGCTGCCGTTGATGACATAGCCGCCGTCCACCTTGACCGCCCGGGTTTTCAGAGATCCGGCGTCGGACCCGGCATTGGGCTCGGTAATAGCAAACGCGCCGATCTTTTCGCCGCGCATCGCCGGCATGAAATAGTTTTCCCGCAGGGTGTCGTTGCCCCACTCATGAATCGTGTGGGTGGCAGTAGAACCCTGCATGCAGACCGCAGCGGCAAAGCCCATCGATCCGCGCGCCAGTTCCTCGCACAAAATCGTGAAGCAGGTGTACGGAAACGGCATGCCGGTGCCGCCCGAGGCTTCCGGATACATCACGCCAAAATAGCCGAGCCCGGCCAGTTCGCGGAACAGCTCGAATGAAAATTCGCTGTTTTCGTCCAGATGTTCCGCCTGAGGAATCAAGCGTTCATCGACCCAGCGCGCCAGGTGATGGCGAAATTCCTTTACGTCGTCTTGAAGATGGTTCACTGGAATTGCTCCTGTTCATTGGTTCTGATTGCTGAAGGCCTGTTTCAAGTCCTTCTTGGATACCTTGCCCACGGCATTGAGCGGCAATTGCTGCTGAAAATGGATTTCCTTGGGGCATTTGTAGGCCGCCAGATGTTGCCGTGCATGGGCAAGGATCTCGGCGGCGCTGCGGCGCGAGCCCGGCTTGAGCACGATGCTGGCGACCACGCGTTCAACCCAGACCGGATCGGCCACGCCGAACACGGCTGCCATCGCCACTTCGGGATCAGCACGCAAGACTGCTTCGACTTCGCTCGGATAGACGTTCTCGCCACCGGTGACGATCATGTCGTTCTTGCGATCCACCAGATAGAGATAACCATCCTGATCCTGATAGCCAAGGTCACCTGAGCAAAACCAGCCACTCAGAAAGGCCTTTTCGGTGGCATCCGGGTTATTCCAGTAATGCGACATCATGCTTTGGCCGCGAATCAATATTTCACCGATCTCGCCAACCGCCAATGCGCGACCGTCGTCCGCCGCCACCCGGATCGCATTTCCCGGTGCCGGCCGACCACACGAGGACAACAAATCCTGGCGCTCGCCGCTGCTTGCGCGCACGTGATCCGAAGCGGAAAGATCGGTGATCATTCCGGCCTCGGTGGAGCCGTAAGACTGAATGAAGTCGCATCCTTGGAAGGTATCGAGCGCGCGCTTGAGCAATTCCAGAGGAATCGCCGATGCCGCATAGAAAATCAGCCGCAGATGCTGCAAGTCAACCTGTCCGATGGCCGGGTCGGCGAGCAGCGCATTGATCATGGTCGGTACCAGATGGACATTGGTAATCCGATGCAAAGCAAGATTGCGCAGCACCTGCGCGGCATCGAAGCCGGCCATCAGCACCGATGTGCAGCCGGCGGCATAGCTGGGATGCAGGTGATACCACATGCCACCGGCATGGAACATTGGCATCGCCGCCAGCGTCCGGTCTTCCGGTTGCAGATGCAACACCAGATCTGCCGATACATGAACGTTGCCGAGAATCCCGCGCTGCGTGATCGCCACGCCCTTGGGTGCGCCAGTGGTGCCACTGGTGTACATCAGACAGGCCACGTCGTCAGCCGCCAGCATGATACCGGGCCGCGCATCTGAGGCCGCCGTCAGCAGCTGTTCATAATCCTGCCATCCCGATAGCGCTGCACTGCCTGATTGCGCAGTACCGAGAGCGATGAATACCGATACCGACGGCAATTGCTCCCGCAATGCGGCGATCACCGGCAAATGCTGCTGATCAACCACAATTGCCGCCGGCGCGCTGTGATGCAGTAATGCCAGCAGTTCCGGCGGTGTCAGCCGCCAATTCAGCGGCACCACGATCAGTCCGGTTTTGGCGAGGCCATAGACCTCGGCATACTCGGTACAATTCTTGGCCAGAATGGCGACCCGGTCGCCCTTGCGCAAACCTTGGGCAGCCAAGGCATTGTTGATGCGGTTGACCCGCAAGTCGAACCCGGCAAAGCTCAACGCCTTGCCATCGACATTAATGAATGCAGTCTTGTCTGCGAAACGGGTCGCGAGCGATTCGCACAACTCGCTCCAGACCCGGAATTTCTCAGGCGTGCCGCTGTCAGGCCTGGCTGTCACTTTCGCTGCCCCGGACATCAGTGATGCGCCACTTTATTCATCTTGCGCTCAAGAAAATCCCTGAGCCTTTGCTTGGCTTCCTCATCGGACGCAGCCAGCGTGGTCATCAGACGTTCAGTCATCAATCCGCTCGCGGGGTCTTGTTCAACGATATGCGGCAACGCCTGCAAAATTGCATAATTTGCCAGCGGCGCATTCTGCGCAACCTTTCTGGCCAACTCAAGACCTTTCGCCAAGCCTTCTCCCGCGGGTTCCAGATACTGGGAAAAACCCAGCCGGTATCCGTCTTCGGCGCCATAGGTACGGCCCGTCAGCATCATGTCCATGACGCGATCGGTACCAATCAGGCGCGGAATGCGGACCGAGCCGCCGGAGCCCAGAAAGATGCCGCGCACGCCCTCAGGCAAGGCATAAAAAGCCGATGGCTCAGCCACGCGTATATGCGCAGCGCAAGCCAGTTCCAGACCGCCGCCAATGACGGCGCCATGCAATACCGCGATCACCGGCACCGCACAGTATTGCACCAGATCGTTAAGACGCTGGCCGATGGCGGAGGTTTGCAAACCTTTTTTCAAGGTGCCTTCCTTGACTTCATTGAGATCGAGACCGGCGCAGAAATGATCGCCTTCGCCATGCAACACCACGGCGCTGACGCTGGCCGGCAACGCGGCAAACAAGGCGGACAACCCCAGTACCAGTTCATCACTCAGACTGTTGCGTTTTTCCGGCCGTGAGATACGCACAATCAATGTGCCTTCATCCTGAGTGAGTTGAATACATTCAGGAATTGCTCCTATCGTGCTTGCTGCTGTCATTTTTTTCTCCGCTCTATATTTCTTCGTTGGCCGGTATCAATGCAACCGGCTCCGGATCTTGCCGGATCAACTGCACCACGCGTGCCAGATTGCGGTCCCGCCACTCAACCCACTCCGGAATCGAATGGCCGTTGGCAACCTCCTCTGCCGCATGCAACAACTTCTGGCGGGTGGCGGCATCCAGTTGCGGCTGCCCCAGCGCTTCCCACCATCCCTCAATGGCTTTTCCGGCATGATCGAGAATGCCTTGCATGCCGCCATTGCCGCCGGCCAGATGCATGGTCAGCAAACCGCCCATCAATGCCCAGCGCGGACCCAGTCCATAGCGCACTGCATCGTCAATGTCGGTCGGCGTGGCGATTTCTTCTGCCAGGCAATGCACCGCCTCCCGCAGCAATGCGAACTGCAGGCGGTTGGTCATGTGACCATTGGCTTCCCGCAACAAACGTATCGGGTGTTTGCCTACGCGGCGGGTAAATGCCATGGCCCAATCCGTGACCTCGGCGGCGGTCTCTTTTCCGGCTACCACTTCGATCAATGGAATCAGATGTGCCGGGTTGAACGGATGCGCCACCACAAATCGCTCCGGAT
Source organism: Herbaspirillum autotrophicum (assembly GCF_001189915.1). Classification (GTDB taxonomy): domain Bacteria; phylum Pseudomonadota; class Gammaproteobacteria; order Burkholderiales; family Burkholderiaceae_D; genus Herbaspirillum; species Herbaspirillum autotrophicum. Next base: position 163,246 of record NZ_LFLS01000001.1, on the reverse strand, counting down.
GCCGGCAGGATTTTTGCAAGGTACTCGGCGGGATACCGCCGGTGCTCGACAAGATCACTTTTTCCGGACCGGCGTGAGTCGAAATATCACACAAGATCTGTGCTTTCAGATCGGGCCGTTCGGGACCGTTTTCCTGAATCACATCGGCCTCGGAGGCGACCTCGGCAATCGATGGCAAAAACAGAAAAGAGGATTCCGGGATCGCCTTGTCCGGCGTCCCCAGCAATTGCATCAGCGACGGCCATGCCTGGGCGATGAATTCACGTGCCTTGCGTTCAGCCTCCGGCCCCGGGTCATAAGCCAGCACACGCATGCCATGTGCCATGAACAGGGCTGCCCAGCTGGCACCTACCGCGCCGGTACCAATGATGCCGACCTTGACTACGCTCTCGGGTGAGATGCGAACTATGTTATTGATTGTGCTTTGCATATCATCCTTTGGGCTCTTGGAATCCGACCGGAGCCGCTCAGGCTGCCTGAATGGTCAGGCTGATGTCGCCCAGACCGGCAATCGAACCGGCGATATGATCACCCGCCACTACCGGGCCGACCCCTTCCGGCGTACCGGTGAAAATCACATCGCCTGGCGTCAGGTGATAGTAGCGGGACAGATGTGCAATCAGATCGCTGATGCCATGGATCAGCAACGACAAATCAGATGATTGCTTTTGTTCGCCATTGACGCGCAATTCGATTGCACCGCTGCTCGGATGGCCGCATTGCTGCGCCGGAACGATTGCCGAAATCACGGCAGACTGTTCGACATCTTTCCCCAGATCCCATGGCCGGCGCTGTTCACGTGCTGCCAGTTGCAAGTCGCGGCGCGTCATGTCGAGGCCGCATGCATAGCCGAACACATGCTCCAGCGCCTGCTCGCGCGGGATCTCGAAGCCAGCCTTGCCAATGACCGCCACCAGTTCCATCTCATAGTGATAATTGCTGGTGCCTGGCGGATAGCTGATGCTGGCGCCTGATGGCACATAGGTGTCGGCCGCCTTGGTAAAGTAAAACGGTGCTTCACGGTCCACTTGCACACCCATTTCTTTGGCGTGTGCTTCATAATTTCTGCCGACGCAAAAAATGCGCCGCACCGGATAGCGGTCATTGCTGCCGGCGACCGGAATGGCGGGAATCGGGGATGGCGGGAACAGATAAGTTGTCATTCAAAAACCTCATAAATACCAAGTTTGCGATGTAGCGGAGCGTCATCTACCATGAACAGATAGACCGGCTCCCGTGTGGATGTATTACGCAGCGTAGAACGGGCGTGAGTAGGAATGGCCAGCGTATCGGCATCGCCGAAGCTGTGTTCAGCGTCATCTACGGTGGCCTGGCCTTGCCCTTGCACCACGTGCAGGACGGCAGACGCAGAACGGCGCGGCAAGCTGACCTGTTCACCCGGACGCAGATAGATGGCCGAGAACCCCAGGGTCGCCAGACACTCCTGGCCGGTCTCCGGATTAACGTAAGCCAGTTGCACCAATTGGTTCTTGGGGGTGACTTCAGCCAGCGCATGCAACGACGCGCGAACTTCTTTCCATGGGAAGCGCAACAGCGGATAGGCGCTTTTCTTTTGGTCCAGCGAGCTGTAGGGAATCACGCCGCCTTGACGGAAACGCTGATTGCAGTCGCCCTCCTGTTTCACCAGTTCTTGTGATCCTTTGCTTTCGGTGCTGTAGGAGGCGTCAATGCCGTAAATCAACGGCAGGTCCAGCGCATCCATCCATATCACCGGCCCTTGCCCTTCGTGTCCATGCTCATGCCAGAGTCCGGGCGGCGTCAAAATCAGATCGCCCTTTTCCATCGGCAGACGTTCACCACCGACCACGGTAAAGCCGCCACTGCCCTCGATCACGAAGCGCACCGCAGACGGCGTGTGTTTGTGGTTGGGCGCAGTCTCGCCCGGCAAGATCAATTGCAAGCCGATATAAATGCTGGCAGTAGCCTGCATGTTTTGCAGACCCAGACCGGGATTGCACAACACCAGCACGCGTCGTTCCGCTTTTTCAATCGGCGCCAGTTCACCGGCCTTGATCAGATCGGGGCGCACGTCCTGATAGCGCCACATCACCGGCTGCGTACGCCGCGCCGGAATCCCATGCGGCAGCATTGCCCGCAGCGCCGGCCATAGTGGCAGCGTATTGCGCGACACCAAACCGTCGTAATAGTCTTTCGGCAGATCTTCGACGCGTCCGAGATTACTCATTTTCATGTCCTTTCAAATTGACGTTTGCCGCCACCTCTTCAGAGGCTGCCAGCGCCACCAAAGCATCCAGCGCCAGCGCACCGTCGGCATTGACGCGCAACGGATTGATTTCCAGTTCAGCGATTTCCGGGTGCTCCAGCATCAGTTGACCAACCGCCTTGACTACCGCGGTGATGGCATCGCGATTGCATATTGGCAAATGGCGGAAACCATCCAGCAGCTTGCGGCCGCGCAATTCGCCGAGCATGTTGCTGACGTCGATATCACTCACCGGCGCCAGCCGCACACTGCTGTCAGCCATGGCTTCGGCCATGACACCGCCGATGCCGGCCATCAGCACGACACCCCAGGAATCGTCGCGTATGCCGCCCACAATCAGTTCGACGCCATCGGCGGCCATTTCCTCGACCAGCACTTTTCCGGGATCGCGGGTCGGTATGTTGGCGATGGCATCAAGTGCCGCCTCAAACTGCTGACGATCACGAATATGCAGATGGACGCCGCCGACTTCGGTTTTATGCGGCACGTCCGCCGCCGCTATTTTTACTACCAGCGGTTTGGACAATTGTTCAAATGCCTGCTGTGCTTCGCTGCGGCTGTGGCATAACACGCGCTGCGGACTACGGATGCCGTAACCGGCCAACAACTCTTTGGCGGTACTTTCATCCGGCGTGCGATGAATGCGCGGCCGGGTCTGAATCTGAACCGCGGCGCTGCGTTGGGTCTGGTTCCAGCGCCCTTGCGCATCCGCTGCCAGGACACTGCCCGCCAGTACCAGCCGTTCCGGGCTGAGAACACAGGGAATCGCCGCCTCGCGCAACGCCGCCTGCGTCGGCTCCACATCGGCCGGCAAACCCAGGGTGCCGAATACCACCGGTTTGCCGCAAGCCTTGGCGGCAGCCAGTGCCGTCACCGGATCAAGCACGGCCGGCTCGCTCAATGAGTAGACCAGTACCGCATCAATGTTGTCAGCCTGCGCCACCGCTTCCACCACGCGCCCGAATCCGGCACCGGGGCGGCCGGTATCCACCGGATTCTTGATGAATGTCATCGGCGGCAAATGCCGGGCGATCTCCTGCTGTGCCGGCGGGCTTAACTCCGGAACTGCAACATTGGCACTCTTGAGGCCATCCATGATCAACAGCCCCGGACCGGCCTGCCCCGTCACCAGCGCAATTGCCGGGTGCTGTTTTGCCGGCAAACGCCCCTGCGCCAGCAGCACTGCAGCCTGGGCCAGCTCTTCCGTCGAATTGACCACCACCGCACCGGCCTGAATCAGTGCCGACACCGTGCGCTGGTGCGACCCCATCAAATTGCCGGTATGTGATACCGCAAATTCGCCAATGTCGTTCTTGCCCGCCACCAGCGCCACCACCGGCTTGACGGCGGTGGCCGCACGTACGGCTTCGAACAGACGACGGCCATCCGGCACCCCTTCCAGATGCAGGGCGATGGCGGTGGTATGCGGATCGTCGGCCAGCATCGGCAACACATCTGCGGCGCTGACATCGACTGCATTACCCAGGCCGGCAGCGAGCGATATGCCATGACCGAGATGATCAATCAGGAAACTGATCGTCAGATTGACGCCACCCGATTGCGCGATGACCGCGACGTTGCCGCGCCGCAGCTGATCGACTCCCGGTACGAAACTGGCTACGCAATCAAGATAGGGATTGATGAAGCCGGAGGTATTCGGTCCCAGCAAACGCAAACCGGTCCTGCGGCAAATGTCTGCCAGTTCCTGTTGCAACCTCGCACCATCGCCACCGACTTCGCCAAAGCCGCCGGAGATGATGAAGATGCCACCGACACCGCGTTGGGCAGCCTCTTCCGCTGCCCGTATGCAATGCACGGCCGGGATTGCCAGTACCGCCAGGTCCACCGCCTCCGGTAACTCACTGACACCGGGATAGCAAGGAAAGCCGAGAATCTCGCTGGCCTTCGGATTTACCGCCATCAACTTGCCCGGGAAATTTTTCAGCGATAGCAAGGCTTGCGACCCGGCCTTGCTCAGATCGGCGGAGGCGCCGATGACGGCAATACTCTTCGGATTGAACAAGCGCTGCAAATTGGTACGACGGATCTGATTTAACTCGTTGCTTGCCACGTCATTCCCCGATCTCAGGCAGTAAGCGGGCGCAGGCCCATGATTTCACGTGCTTCGTCGGGGGTAGCCGGCTCGTAACCCATCTCGCGCACCAGTCGCACCAGTCGCTCCACCAACTGCACGTTGGTCGCCAATTCGCCCTGAGCGTAGTACAGGTTGTCTTCCAGACCGACCCGCACGTGACCGCCCAGCAGCAAGGAATTCATGGCGGCCGGCAATTGCGCCGCGCCAATCGCGCTGACATTGAAAACCGAATCCTTGGGCAAGTGATCCACCATGGTCTGCAACAGACGCGGCGTATAGGGCAAGGCACCTTGGAATGCATTGACGCCGAGCACGATATTGACAAAGTACGGCGCCTGATCCAATCCTTCTCCGATCATGCGTGGCACGTCCTGCACGATATCGGCCAGACCGAACACTTCCCACTCCGGCTTGATGCCGCGCGCCTGCATCATGCTGGCGAGTTGACGGATACGCGACGGCATGGTCGGCACCAGAATTTCACGATCACCAAAACTGGCCACCACGGTCTGGGCATCCAGCGTACACATCTCGACGCCTTCGCCTTCCAAGCCTTTGAGCCGCTCTTCCCAGCGAATTTCCCAGTACTCGCTGTTGCCGACCGGATGCACCATGTCGCCATTGATACCGCCACCGGTCGAGTTGTTCAGGATGATGTCGCACTTGTCGCGGATCAGGCGATTGATACTGGTATATACCGCCGGGTCGCAGGTGGCCTGATCATCGGGACGGCGCGCATGTACCGCGACCACGCTGGCACCGGCGTTGTAGCAGCGATAAACGTCATCCGCAATTTCTTGCGGCTGAGTCGGCAAATGGGGATTTTGTTTCTTGCTGGCCATGCCGCCTGTCGGGGCAATGGTCACGATAATTTTGCGCGCAGCCATGCTTTATGTCTCCTTATCTGTGGTTCTCGTGATGAACCGGTAATGCGTCTTCGCATTCCGGTCAATTTAAATAAATGATACATCATCAGTTATGTGAGGTATCATAAATTTTTCGAGGGCATCCGAACAATGTTTAGTTTTTATATTTGTCATCCACTTTTTGCATGACCGCCGACCATGAATTCACTCCCGCTGGAATATTTCCTCCGTGTCGCCGAAATGGGCAGCATCACTAAATCGGCCAATGAACTGCGTTTGTCGCAGCCGGCGCTGTCGCGTCATATGGCGGCACTGGAGCGCGAATTGGGGGTCGCGCTGTTCACCCGGTCACATGGCGGCGTGCAGTTGACGGAAGCTGGACAACTGTTGGCGGACCGGGCCCGGCCCATTCTGCGACAGTTGTCGATTCTCAAAGAGCAGATGGGAGAACATGCTACCGGCCTGCTCAGCATCGGCATTCCGCCGTCATGGCATCAAGTATTTACGCAGGAATTCGCAGCCCGCATCATTACCAATGCACCCGGCATCAAACTGCGCGTGTATGAAGGCGCCAGCAATCTGTTGCGTGAATATATGGCAGCCGGTTTGCTCGATCTGGCTATCGTTCCATTCCAAACCAACCCCACCTCCGGCTATTGCCAGACCAGTCTGATTCGCGAGCCCGCAATGTATGTCGGGACCGAACAGGACGGCCTGCGGGCCAATCAATTTTTACCGGTCAGCACACTCGATGGAAAACAACTGGTGCTGCCCAGCCGGCCGAACGGATTGCGATTGCAGATTGAACACGCATTGGCACGCAAGAATTTGTTTTTCAAAATTGCCGCCGAGGTAGATACCCTGACCTTGTGCCTGACGCTGGCGCGCAGCGGCCATGCACATACGGTGGTCCCGAGCTGCGCCCTGTACGACAAGGAAGCCGCGCGCGGCTTGAGCTGGTCGCCATTGAGTGCAATCCATCTGACCTGGACCTTGTGTGAGAACGATGCCCGTACCCATTCAATCGCCGTACGCGAAGGCAAGCGCCTGGCATTGGAGTTGATTGCGGCACGGGTACAAGAAGGCGGCTGGCAAGGGGCCGAGAAACTGAACATGTAAATTCAATTGGCATGTCATGCCAAGTTTGGATAGAATTCATTAACTGATACATAGTCAGCTAATAACAGCGCATTGAATAAAACAATAAGGAGACCCGTGCAGACAGATACCAATCGCCGCACTGTATTGATTACCGGCGGCGCTGGCGGCATTGGCGCCGGAATCGCCGCGCAACTGGCGCAGCAAGGATATCGGGTAGTGCTGGCAGACCTCGATGTGAATCAGGCTGCCAGCATTGCCGCAGCCCTGCCGGGACACGACCACTGTGCCGTCGTGATGGACGTCGCCAATGAAGCCAGTGTCGAACAGGCATTTGAACAGGCCGAAGCCGCAGGCCCGGTTGACGTATTGGTACATGCCGCCGGCGTGCTGTTGACCACTCCGGGCAAGCCCACGCTCAAATTCTGGGAGTCCGGACTGGAGCGCTGGGAAGCCTGCATGCGCATCAATGCGCGTGGCAGTTATCTGTGTGCCGCCGCTTTCGTCAGACGCCGTTTGCAACATGCCGTGCCCCATGGGCGGATTGTCCTGTTCAGTTCCGTGGTCGGACAGAACGGTGGTGCCAAGAACAGCTTTGCCGACTATGCCGCCTCCAAGGGTGCCGTATTTGGCTTCATGCGCGCCGCTGCCCGCGAATGCGCTGCACTGGGCATTACCGTCAATGCCGTCGCTCCCGGCCATATCGATACGCCGATGCTGCGCAAGAATATTCCGGCCGGCACGCCTGTCGACACGTCATTGATCCCGCTCGGGCGGCTGGGACAGCCGGAAGATATCGCCGCTGCGGTCAGCTACATCATCTCGCCGGAGGCGTCCTACATTACCGGCGCCACGTTCGATGTCAACGGCGGCTTGCGCATGCAATGAACCGGGCCCGGCTTCAGCAGATTCCACTTCAAGAGAGAAAGCAATGAATCAACCAGACTCGGACGATCCGTTTTACGAATTGCGATTCTATCGGGTCGCATCCGGCCGCCAGCGTGACATGGATGCGCGCGTGCGCAATGACCTGCGTCCGCTGTTCGGCCGCCATCAGGTACGTCCGGCAGCCGCATGGAATGTTTCCTTTGGTAGCGGCGCCCCCTTGTTTGTTTACCTGACACCGTGGCACAACATGCAGCAACGGACCAAAAGCTGGGCCGGATTTTATGCCGATCCGGGGTGGGCCGAAGCGCGTACCAGGACCAATGCCGGCAGCGAGCTGGTGGAAAGTTACGATATCTGGTTCCTGCGTGCGATTCTGGACTGGAATGCCGGCCCATCCGCAGTCGCCCGAACAGTATCCGCCACACCACCGGCCACGGCTGAAATGATGGTGCGTTCCATCGCCGTCGGTCAATCGGCGGCCGCCCGCAGCGAAATCATTGATACCGTGATTCCGCTGTTGCAGCAAGGCGGCGCCATAGTGCATGGCGTCTTTGACGTCATGAGCGGTTGCAGCCTTCCGGCCATCGTGCTGTTCGTGGACTGGGCCGATATGGCGCAACGCACTGCCGTGCTGGCACGACTCGACGACCGGATTGTGACCGCCCACACCAGCAACGGCGCGCCCTTGCTCGGTCGTGCCGATCATTATCTGATGCAAGACTTCGACATCAACTGGAATCAGGAAGATTGAACATGCAAGCAAGAACACTTTATGGTTACTTCCGCAGCTCCGCCTCTTACCGGGTCCGCATTGCGCTCAACCTCAAACAATTGGATTACGAAACGGTATCGATTCATCTCAATCGCCATGGCGGCCAACAATTTTCTGCCGATTTTTTGGCATTGAACCCGGCCGCACTGGTGCCGGTGCTGTTCGATCAACCGGCGGCCGATGCCGGAGCGGGTCTGACGCAATCGCTGGCCATCATTGAATATCTTGATGACATTTATCCGCAATCGCCACTGCTGCCCGCCAACCCCCAAGACCGCGCCTGGGTCAGAAGCATTGCGCTGGCAATCTCCTGCGATATTCACCCGCTCAATAATTTACGCGTTCTGCAATATCTGGTGAAGGAACTGAAGCTCGACGAAGATCAGAAAAATGCCTGGTATCGGCATTGGTGCGGACTCGGTCTGGCGGCGCTGGAAAAGCAGTTGAGTACTGATGCGCGGGTGGGGAAATACTGTTTCGGCGACACCCCGACACTCGCCGATTGTTGCCTGGTGCCGCAAATATTCAACGCGCAACGCTTCAACTGCGATCTGACGGGCGTGCCGACACTGATGCGTATTGTAGAAAACTGCCAGTTGCTGGATGCGTTCAGCGCGGCGATGCCGGCCAGACAGCCGGACGCGGAATAATCGACAACGGCGACTGCGCTACTGGTCCAGGTCGGTGCGCAACCGGTCTGGAATCAATACCGGCAACACGAAATGGCGAATGCGTTCGCGCAAGCGCCGTTCATTCCATGGCCGCGCCGACACCATATGCGCCAGTTCCCGCAGCCCCCACGCCACCACTTCTTCGAGATCGAGGTGCGGACGCGCCTCTTCGGATTGCAATATCAGCCCCAGCACTACCCGCGCCCGTTGTTGATAGACGCTGGCAAACAGGTTGACACCATTGCCCTTGAACAGCTCCCCCAGCCATGCACCATCCGGGATATCCAGAACCGCGCGCAGCATGGCGCGCTCAACCCGGGATTCCAGGCTGCCCTGCCCCATCAGTATTTTCAGCGCCCGGCTTTCAAACGGCGCGGAACGGGCTACCACCAGTGCCGTAAGAATGCCTTCCTTGTTACCAAATTTGCGGTACAGGGTCGCGCGCGAGATGCCGGACTCTGCGGCAATATCTTCGACCGTGGTACTTTCCAGGCCGATCCGCTCAATGCAGCGGCCGGCAGCAGCGACCACGCTCTCCAGCATGATGCGTTCGCGTTCGGCAGCAGCGCTGCTGACACGTTTTTCAACAGGAATTCCAGGATGTGCGGTCATACTTTTCAATTTGTCTGTTTCAGCAGTGTCCGCGCCGGAGTATGCGATAAATCAACTGCAACCGGCATCAGACCGGGATGACATCAGGCTTGTTCTCGGCCGCCAGTGATTTTAACGGAATTGTTTCATCTGCAAGCAATGCCGGAAGAAACAGGCGTCCGCTGCCAAGCAAACGCCTTGCATGCATGAAATCGGCAGGACGGTTGATGGCATCGGCGGCAATCAGCTTTCCCTGCTTCAAGTAAAAGCACATGAACGATTCGGATGCCATCTGACCGCGCATGACTACCTGATCATAGCCGTGCGACAGTCCGGCCATTTGCAGTTTCAAGTGATATTGATCGGACCAGAACCACGGCGTGATCGACAACATGTCTGGCCGGCCACATAAATTGGCGGCCGCCACGCGTGCCTGCTCGATGGCGTTCTGTACCGATTCTATGCGCATGCGCCTGCCGGCAAATGCATTGTAGTGATTGGCGCAATCGCCGATGGCCATGATGTCAGGATCGGAGGTACGCGTATGCTCGTCAATCACAATGCCATCGTCGACTGCCAGACCGGCGGCTTCGGCCAGGGTCACGTTCGGCACCAGTCCGATACCAACCACAATCATGTTGGCGGCCACCATGGTGCCGTCACTGAACGATACGCTGACGCCATCACCAGCACTGGCTGCGGCGACTGCTGTCACGCCGGTACCGATCCGGATATCGACGCCACGGGTCTGGTGCAAGCTGGTGTAAAACGCCGATATTTCCGGTGCCGCCACGCGCGCCAGCAAACGTGGCGCACTTTCGACCAGCGTCACCTTGAGTCCCTGCGCCACAGCGATGGCAGCCACTTCAAGCCCGACATAACCACCGCCAATGATCAACAAGTGACGATCAGGCAAAAATGCGGCGCGCAAATGCAAGATGTCATCAATGCTGCGCAGTGAATACACGCTGGCTGCCGCACACTCAAGCCCGGCAAGCTGCCGTGCCTCGCCACCGGTGGCAAGAATCAGTTTGTCGTAGGCAAGCGAGCTGGCGTCAGCCAGATGCAGCAACTTGTTGTGGCGGTCAATACTGACCACGCTGACGCCAAGACGTAACTCGATGCCCGCTTTGTCGTAACTTGAGAGCGGCCGCAAATACAGACTGTCAAGACTGGCGGTGCCCGCCAGAAATGCTTTCGATAACGGCGGGCGCTGATATGGCGGATAAGACTCCTGCCCGAGCACCATGATGGCACCGGCAAATCCTTCCTTTCTCAGGCTGAACGCCACTTCACAGGCAGCCTGTCCGGCGCCGACGATAACCACGCGTTGCGACATGTTGATGCTCCGTCAAATTGTCTGGCAGGGACGATGCCTGACATGGCACCCGCTCAGCACTGCCGTTCCGGCAGATGCAACACGATGCCGTCCAGCATCGGCCCGGCCAGCAATTGACAGGTCAGACGACTGCTTTCCTTTTGCTCCAGCACTCCGTCAAGCATCATTTCCTCATCGTCGGATGGCGCGCTCAGTTTGTCGCTCCATGCGGCATCGACATAGGCATGACATGTTGCGCAACTGCACGAGCCGCCACAGTCGCCAAGAATCCCCGGAACCATATTGTTGATTGCCGCCTGCATGATGCTGACGCCTTCCTCAGCTTCCACGACATGGCGGGTACCGTTGTGTTCGATCAAATGAATTTTCACCATTACTGTTCCTCTGCGATTGTCAGCTTCCGTCTTTTGCATCAGGCCCTCTTTCAGGCGCATCGCGCATCACGCAGCGCGGCGCCGGAAAGCCGGCAGATTGCCGATGACTCATTTCTGCGAGTACGGACAACCCGTAGCAGCAGCGGCCACCACAGGAGCCGTTGCCGAATCATCACGCCCTTCAACTTCGGTTGCATATAACCGGCCCGGTTTGCCGATCGCTTTGCCGGGCGTGAACCTGACCGGCATGCGCTTGATACCGTTGGTAAAATTCGAACGCAGCCGCGCCACCGGGCCGGCCGGCTGCATGTCTGGCAGCCGGGTCAGGATCTGATCGAACACCGCCGCCAGCTCAGTGCGCGCCAGCATGGTTCCCATGCAATGGTGAACTGCGCCTTTGGTACCGAAGGCCATGTGCTCGCGGGCGTTGGCGCGCTCAATGCGAATCTCATCCGGATTGTCAAAGATCGCTTCATCGCGGCTGCCGGAGCAATACCACAGGATCAATTGCTGGCCGGCCTTGATGTGCTGGCCATGCAAAGTCACATCGCGCTTGGCCTTTCTGCCAAAACACAGCAGCGGCGTATTGAAGCGCAACAATTCTTCAATCGCGTTCGGCAACAGGCTGCGATCATTCTGCAAACGCTGACGGATATCCGGGTTTTGCATCAGCGTCTGCATGCCAAGCAAGGTCTGCGTACGCGTTGTTTCATTACCGGCGGTTGCCAGCAACAAGAAGAAGCAACCGAGATCGGTATCGCTCAGCATTTCGCCATTTTCGCGCGCCGCGGCAATGGTGCTGAAGATATCGTCTTGCGGATCAGCCCGGCGACGGATGCCAAGGTCGCGTGCATAGGCAAACATTTCTTCGCCGGCTTTCTTGGCATCAAAACGCTGGGAAAATTCCGGATCGGTCATGCCAAAGGTGGCATTGGACCAAGCAAAAATGCGCGCCCGATCTTCGGGCGGCACACCCAGCATGTCCGACACCACTTCAATCGGCACATACGCGGCCAGGTCGACCAGATCGCACTGGCCGCGCTCGATGACGGCATCAATGGCCTCCGTCACCAGCTCGTGAATGCGCTGATTGATACGGGAAATCGCCTTGGGCGTAAACGCACCCATGATGATCCGACGCAAGAACTGGTGCCGTGGCGGATCCGTCATGATCAGGCTGTGACCGATATTGCGCGTCATCGTATGTTCGGGAAGAGGCAACGGCACCACATTGGTCTCGTTGGTAAAGTCTTCTACGTTCTTCTCAATGGCCTGAATGTCGGCATAGCGCGTAATCGACCAAAAGCCGTCATTGGGTCCGCGCGGCTCCCAGTGCACCGGCGCTTCCTTGCGCAGCAACGCAAAGTAGTCATGGGTGACATTTTCGATAAACACGCCTGGATCGGCCAGATTGATATCTCCGAGTTTCATGGTCAGCTCTCCTCCTGATGGGTCAATGTCATTTTATTTTTGAGACGATTTACAAAATTCGTCTCAATTTTAGATCATTGAAATTTGAGATGCAATTTAAATTTTGTCTCAAAAAATCATGCCGGCGTAAAGCATGGCGGTTTCAGCAGCAAACCGGGGTCAGAAAATAAGCGAGACGCCGCCGTTTTGACGGGTCTCGCAGCAACGAGAGAAGTTGATCAAAGAGTCAGTGTCTGCGGGAGATTGTCGATTGCCGGCAAATTTGCATCGACAATTGCACGACTTGTTGGAATGACCAATCTGGTGAACATGACCAGACATACCCGGGCTTGCTCCGGATCATCAATCGAAAGTCAGGGAAAAGTTATGCAAGGAAAATGAAGAAAGACAGAACAGGAAGTGCGTTCACAGGGAGGAACTGCATTTTTCAGAGCAGAAAAGACAAAAGGGCCCATCTTGCGATGGACCCTTCATATCTGGTGCGGCTGGCAGGAATCGAACCCACGACCCCTTGGTTCGTAGCCAAGTACTCTATCCAGCTGAGCTACAGCCGCGAAAGGCAGAATTATAGCAGCTTATTCAGAATGCGCCAGAATTATTATGACGAATCTGACACAACAATAAACAAGCAATAAACAAGCAATAAATCAACCAAAAACAACCGGCATGACAGGCATGCCATCAAACAATGTCATCGCATCCGACACTGGCATCAGTGGCAGCATTTTGCAATGCCATTCACTCACCTGCTGCCATTGCTGTGCAATGTGATACCGACATTTCCGGCATCAAATAAAAAAGGTGCTGACACTAAAAGACAAAAGGGCCCATCTTGCGATGGACCCTTTATATCTGGTGCGGCTGGCAGGAATCGAACCCACGACCCCTTGGTTCGTAGCCAAGTACTCTATCCAGCTGAGCTACAGCCGCGAAAAACGAGATTATAGACTGCTTTTATTGGCAATGGAAGAGTGAAATAAAAAAACTTGCTGTATTTCACCTCCGTTATCTGGATTCTTCATTTTCATTGCCTATATACTTCCCTGCTTCTTCTTTTCAGTTTGCGCTGCAATCACCCACGACACCATGACCGGTAACGATACTGCCACCACCAGCCTGACCGCAGAAACCATCCGGCACGACGAGCGGCGGCGGATTGCGCGTGACCTGCATGACGAACTGGGCAGCCAGCTGACGGCGATCAAAATGGCGCTGGCACAACTGACCCGGCGCCTGCCGCCTGAAACCGATCTGCTGTCGCAAGCCAGCCATACCGACACGCTGATAGACGATGCGATTGCCGCCATGCACATGATCATCGATGATTTGCATCCGCCGGTGCTCGACCTCGGTCTGGCCAGCGCACTGGAGCACCTGAATCAAAGCTTCGGCCGCCAGACCCGGCTGGCTTGCAGTTTCAGCGCCCTGCCGGCAGACGCCAATCCGGCACCGCTGCCAGCCATCCATTTGTATCGCATCGCTCAGGAAGCGCTGAACAATGTCGCCCGGCATTCGCAGGCCAGTCAATCGCACATGCATTTGCTGCTGACCGACAACCACCTGGAATTGCACATTAGCGATAATGGCTGCGGCATCAGCGCGCCCGACTTGCAGCAGGCACAGGGATCCGGCATCCGCGGCATGCGGCAGCGTGCACAGCAACTCGGCGGCAGCTTGCATATCGGCAGCAGCGATGCGGGAGGAACCCTGCTATCGGTATGGATACCTGTCATGCCCCACGGTAACACTATAGAATGACGAGCAATATCGAGCCGGCCCACAAATTCATGATGAAAAAGAACAGTGCTGCAATCAAAGTCCTGATCGCCGACGACCACGCGATTGTCCGCGAGGGATTGAAACAGATTTGCAGCAACACCAAAGATATCGTCGTCGTCGGCAATGCAGAGAATGGCGTGGAAGCAGTCAAGCTGTGCCGACTCGGCCTCAGCGACGTGGTACTGCTCGACATCATCCTGCCCGACCGCAACGGCATCGACATCCTCAAGCAGATCAAAAAAGAAATGCCGAAGCTGCCGGTACTGATGCTGTCGATCCATCGTGAAGACCAATACGCCATCCGCGCCCTCAAGGCCGGCGCTGCCGGATTTCTGAACAAGCAGGCGGCACCGGCAGATCTGGCCAGTGCGATCCGGCAGGTAGCCGCCGGCAGAAAATACATCAGCCCTTCACTGGCGCAGGAACTGGCCAACCAGATCGGTTTTGACCACGATACGCCGCCGCACGAGACACTGTCCGACCGCGAATATCAGACCATGATCCTGATTGCCTCCGGTAAAGCCGTCAGTGATATCGCTACCGAACTGTCGCTCTCGGTCAAGACCATCAGCATGTACCGCTCACGCGTGCTGAGCAAGATGCGACTGCGCCACAATGCAGAGCTGACGCACTATGCACTCAAAAACCACTTGGTGGAATAAAAGCCCGGGAAGATAGCCCAAGCCAGCCAAGCGACGGTAGAATGTCCAGCATGATCCGGACCTGACAAAACAGGGCCGGCAGGTCGACCGTAGCATATTGATCCACCCGGGCTGAACAAACCGGCAATATTTTTCGGTAATGAATTCGGCCATCAGATACTGCGCATAATAAAACGACAATCAGGCATGTCAAAAAAACCGTCATCTCAGAGTCCCGTCGATATTGCACGAGAAGCATTTCAGCAACTTGCCATCCGGCGGGTGGCCCCCACTCCCGAAGCTTACCGTGCCGCCTACGAAGAAATTGTCGGCACCAAAAGTGAAATCCGGGCCGAAACCGTACTGGCCGGATTTGCCGTCCACCTGACGCAGCAACCGGGCGATATCGGCAAACTCGGGCTGCGCCTGAGCGACGCCTTTGAGGTCAACGACTGGCAAGAATACGGCACCCTGCTCGACGAATTTGTCGAACAGTACTTCCCGGCCCGCAATCTGGTGCCGCATGGCGAACTGGTACCGATCGATCTCGAACGCCAGTTCATCCGCGACAGTAAAAAAGAAAAGATGCTGCGCGAAGTCCTGGCGCGCGTACTGACCTTCAATCTGGCCTCGCTGTTGCAAGATGCGCCTGAACTGGCGGCGGAATCGCAGGCGATTGGTGCAGAACTGAAGGAAGCGTTTTCAGAACAGGCCATGACCGAAGTCATCACGCGCCTGAAACAACTGAGCTTTCAGATCGAACTCAAGACCGGCGACATCGCCGAGCAGCAAGAATTGCTGATGCGCCTGTTCCAGCTGCTGCTGGAAAACATGCACGGCTTGCTGGAAAAAGGCTCGTGGCTCAGCAGCCAGATCTCGACCGTGCAAGAACTGATTTCCGGTCCGATCAGCAAGACGTCGCTGGCCGACGCCAGCAAGACCCTCAAGGAAGTGATCTACAAGCAAGGCTTGCTGAAAAATACCCTGTCGGAAGAAAAAGTGACCGTCAAGAACATGATGCTGACCTTTGTCGACCGCCTCAGCGCGATGGTATCGACCACCAGCAACTATCACCAGACGATTACCGGTTACTCACAGCAAATTGCCCAGGCCGGCGACATCAGCGATCTGAATTCGGTGCTCAACGGCATCATGCGCGAAACCAAGGTGGCGCAGGACGAGGCACTGTTGTCGCGCGATGAAATGATTCATGCGCGTCAGGAAGTGCAAAAAGCCGAAGCCCGCATTCAGGCACTGGAAACGCAACTGGTGCACATGGGTGAACTGGTGCGGGAAGATCAGTTGACCGGCAGCCTGAACCGGCGCGGCATGGATGAATCGCTGGAACGTGAAATCATCAACGCCGACCGCCGCAACACGCCGTTGTGCGTGGCCCTGCTCGACCTCGATGATTTCAAGCGCATCAATGACACCCATGGCCACGCTACCGGTGATGAAGTACTGGTGCACATGGTGCAGGTGGTCAAGGATACGCTGCGCAAGCTGGACGTGATTGCCCGCTTCGGCGGCGAAGAATTCCTGGTGGTGCTGCCGGAAACCACGCCCGAAGATGCAGTCCAGATCATTACCCGGGTGCAGCGTGAATTGACCAAACGCATTTTTATGCATAACAGCCAGCGCCTGTTGATCACTTTCAGCGCCGGCGTTGCCTTGCGCGCACCGGGCGAAAATCAGGCAGACCTGATCGCCCGTGCCGACGCGGCCCTGTACAAGGCCAAGAATGCCGGCAAGAACCGCGTGATATTTGCCGACTGACGGCAGCGATCAGGGCAAGGCCAGCGGCGGCGATGCTGCCGACTGACGCCACGCGCGCCAGCCCATGAAGGCCAGCACCACGAACACGCCATACAACAATGCGGTCAGGTGCAAATGCTTGTAGACGTACAGGCCGACATACAGAATGTCGACTGCAATCCAGACCAGCCAGTTTTCGATTTTCTTGCGCGATAACAGGAATTGCCCGACCAGACTGCCCGCCGTCAAAAAACCGTCCATGTGCGGCACGTCGGTATCGGTCAGGCGATGCAAGAACTGCGACAGCAGAATAAAGCCCGCCAGCCAGGCCATCCCGCACCACAACCAGCCGTTGCGCGTCAGGCGCGATACCTGCAAGGGTTGATGGGCGCTGCCGCCACGCAGCCACTGATACCAGCCCCAGATCGATACCGCGACAAACACGAACTGCAAGCCGGCATCACCGTACAGACGCGAGCGCACGAATACCGCCGCATACAGCAACGATGAAAGAATGGAAAACAGCCAGGCCCAGTGGTTCAGACGGATATTCAACCACACCGTGGTGATCGCCAGCAGGAAGGAAATCAACTCCAGCGGCGTCGTGATCAGTCCGAATACGGACCATGCGTCATTGAGCGACATCCGATGTGTCCGGCTCAGCGACGTGGGGAAGAGGCAGCGGCAGTGGTCGCCGCAGCCGGTGCGACCGGCGTTGCTACTGCGGCCGGTGTGGCCGGTGCGGTGCCGGCACCCGGCTCCAGTACCTGCACAAAAATTTCGTTTTGCTTGATCATGCCCAGCTCATAACGCGCACGCTCCTCAATCGAACCGGTGCCCAGCTTCAGATCCTGCACTTCCGATTCCAGCTTGGCATTGCGCGCCTTGAGCTCATCATTCTTTTTCTGCGCCTGATGCACCTGTTGATCCAGGTCCCATACCCGCAGCCATCCCCCCTTACCCAGCCAGAGCGGATACTGGATCAGCACCAGGAGGGCTGAGAGACAGAGGATGATGAGGCGCATCGCAGGCGAACAAGGTAATGCCCGGCGAACCGGGCATCCACACTTACTTCAGATTGTAGAAAGCCGAACGGCCAGGATAGCTGGCGATATCGCCCAGATCTTCTTCGATACGCAGCAACTGGTTGTACTTGGCCATGCGATCCGAGCGCGACATCGAGCCGGTCTTGATCTGCAAGGCATTGGTGCCAACCGCGATATCGGCGATGGTCGAATCTTCGGTTTCGCCGGAGCGATGCGAAATCACGGCGGTGTAGCCGGCGCGCTTGGCCATTTCGATAGCGGCAAACGTTTCGGTCAGGGTACCGATCTGGTTGATCTTGATCAGGATCGAATTGGCGATGTTCTTGTCGATGCCTTCTTTCAGGATCTTGGTGTTGGTGACGAACAGATCGTCGCCGACCAGTTGCACCTTCTTGCCCAGCGTTTCCGTCAGCAATTTCCAGCCCGCCCAGTCGTTCTCGGCCATGCCGTCTTCGATACTGATGATCGGATACTTGTCGCACCACGAAGCCAGCAAGCCGGTCTTCTGGGCTGGCGTCAACACCATGTTTTCGCCTTCCAGATGGTAGCTGCCATCCTTGTAGTATTCGCTGGCAGCGCAATCCAGACCCAGAGCGATCTGGGTGCCCGGCTCGTAACCGGCTTCTTCGATGGCTTGCAGAATCAATTGAATCGCGGCTTCGTGGTTTGCCACGTTGGGAGCAAAACCGCCTTCGTCGCCGACCGAAGTGGTCAAACCCTTGGCGTGCAAAATCTTTTTCAGCGTATGGAACACTTCGGCGCCATAGCGGATCGCTTCGCGGAAGCTTGGTGCTCCCACCGGAATGATCATGAATTCCTGCAGATCCAGATTGTTGTCGGCGTGAGCGCCACCGTTGATGACATTCATCATCGGCACTGGCATTTGCATCGAACCGCTGCCGCCGAAATAGCGATACAACGGCAAGCCGGCTTCTTCAGCAGCGGCCTTGGCCACCGCCATCGACACTGCCAGCGTGGCATTCGCACCCAGACGTGCCTTGTTGTCAGTGCCGTCGAGATCGATCAGCGTACGATCCAGGAAAGCCTGTTCATTGGCATCCAGACCCATGATCGCTTCGGAAATCTCAGTATTAATATTCTCGCAAGCCTGCAACACGCCCTTGCCGAAATAGCGGCTCTTGTCACCGTCACGCAGTTCGATCGCTTCGCGCGAACCCGTCGACGCACCCGACGGTACAGCGGCACGGCCGAGAACACCGGATTCCAGCAAGACGTCGCATTCGACGGTCGGATTGCCGCGCGAATCAATAATTTCGCGGCCGATAATATCAACGATTGCACTCATTCAACATCTCCATCTAGCAAGGTTTTTATACAAGAAAGCTACTTTTGCTCTGGCCGCCGGGTCAATTCTCCGGCGACAGAGTCAGGCAATAGCGGGCAATACCAAAAACGGCATCAGGAAAAATCGTTTTCCAGGAATGGCGTCTTTTTGACAATACGATCCAGATCGATCATGGTCGCCAGCAAATCCTTCATGCGCGCCAGCGGCACGGCATTCGGACCGTCCGACTTGGCTTCGGCCGGATTCGGGTGGGTTTCCATGAACACGCCGGCAATACCGACGGCAATCGCCGCCCGCGCCAGCACCGGTACAAACTCGCGCTGACCACCGGAAGACGTGCCCTGACCACCCGGCAACTGCACCGAGTGGGTCGCATCAAACACGACCGGCGCGCCGGTTTCACGCATGATAGCGAGGCTGCGCATATCCGATACCAGATTGTTGTAACCGAACGAAACACCGCGTTCGCACGCCATGAAGTTATCTTCCGGCAAACCGGCTTCGGCAGCAGCAGCACGGGCCTTGGCGATCACATTGAGCATATCGTGAGGTGCCAGGAACTGGCCCTTCTTGATATTGACCGGCTTGCCCGATTGCGCACAGGCGCGGATAAAATCCGTCTGACGGCAAAGGAAGGCCGGCGTTTGCAGCACGTCAACCACGGCTGCCACCGGCTTGATTTCCTCGATGTCATGAATATCGGTCAGGACCGGCACACCAATTTCGCGCCGCACCCTGGCCAGAATTTCCAGTCCCTTTTCCATGCCCAGACCGCGAAACGACGTTCCTGAAGAACGGTTCGCCTTGTCGAACGAGGACTTGTAGATGAATGGAATACCGAGCGCAGTTGTGATTTCCTTCAACTGGCCGGCAGTATCCATGGCCATCTGTTCCGACTCGATCACGCAGGTGCCTGCGATCAGGAAGAATGGATGTTCGAGACCGACATCGAAGCCGCATAATTTCATGCTTTTTCCTTCGCCTCAGCGTGATGCGCCAACGCTGCCTTGATGAATGAAATGAACAACGGGTGACCATCGCGCGGGGTGGACTTGAACTCAGGGTGATATTGCACGCCCAGATACCACGGATGTGAATCCGGGCCGGTACGCGGCAATTCCATGATTTCGCACAAGCCTTCGGTCGGCGTACGTGCCGACACCACCAGACCGGCTTCTTCCACGCGGCTCAGATAGAAATTATTGGCTTCATAACGGTGACGATGACGCTCGGTCACGGTATTGCCGTAAATTTCTGCGGCCAGCGTACCCGGTTTGACTTCACAGGTTTGCGCACCCAGACGCATGGTGCCGCCCAGATCCGAATTGGCGTCGCGACGCTCGATCTTGCCGTCGCGGTTTTGCCATTCGTCGATCAGCGCCACTACCGGCTGTTCCGTTTCCGGATCAAACTCGGTCGAATTGGCTTTGGTCAGGCCGGCCTTGTTGCGCGCATATTCCAGCAACGCCACCTGCATGCCCAGACAGATGCCCAGATAAGGCAGTTTGTGTTCGCGCGCAAAACGGGCGGCAGCAATCTTGCCTTCGACGCCACGCTTGCCGAAGCCGCCTGGCACCAGAATCGCATCGTACTTGGCCAGTGCATCGGTACCGGTGGTTTCGATTTCTTCCGAATCCAGGTATTCGATATTGACGCGGCTGCCGGTATGAATACCGGCATGACGCAAGGCTTCCGTCAGCGACTTGTAGGACTCGGTCAGGTCGACATATTTGCCGACCATGCCAATGGTGACTTCGGCGGAAGGATTTTCCTGCGCCTGAATCAGCTTGTCCCACACGCTCAGATCGGCCGGCTTTGGCGACAGGCCCAGCTTTTCGCAAATGATGTCATCCAGCCCCTGATCGTGCAGCATTTGCGGAATCTTGTAGATGCTGTCGGCATCCCATACCGAAATGACGGCATCGACGTGCACGTTTGAGAACAGCGAAATCTTGTCGCGTTCATCGTCCGGAATACGGCGATCCGCACGGCACAGCAAGGCATCCGGCGAAATACCGATTTCGCGCAGTTTTTGCACGCTGTGCTGGGTTGGCTTGGTTTTGAGTTCGCCGGCCGATGCCAGATAAGGCACCAGTGTCAGATGGACAAACGCGGCAGCATTGCGGCCGGCGCGCAGCCCCAACTGACGTGCAGCTTCCAGGAACGGCAGCGATTCGATATCGCCGACGGTACCGCCGATTTCCACCAGCGCGACGTCATAGCCTTCCGCGCCGCGATGGATGAAATCCTGGATTTCGTTGGTGATATGCGGAATCACCTGCACGGTCTTGCCCAGATACTCGCCGCGACGTTCCTTGCGGATCACGGATTCGTAAATCTGGCCGGTGGTGAAATTATTGACCTTCTTCATCTTGGCGGTGATGAACCGCTCATAGTGGCCCAGATCCAGATCGGTTTCAGCGCCGTCGTCGGTAACGAAGACTTCGCCATGCTGGAATGGACTCATCGTTCCCGGATCAACGTTGATGTAGGGATCGAGTTTCAGAAGGGTGACTTTAAGGCCGCGCGATTCAAGAATCGCAGCGAGGGACGCGGCGGCAATCCCCTTGCCCAGGGATGAGACGACGCCGCCAGTGACAAATACAAACTTGGTCATTACAAAGAAGTGCCGAACGGCACGTGCGGGAAATTCGAATTATACCTCAAACCATCCGGTTTTGATCCCCCGCTTTTGGCAAGCCGCGTATTTTTCAAGTCACTGCCGGCGGTTTTCCTGACAGCAATGACTGGATCATTTCATGGGTAGCCTTGGCCGCCGCTTCCGGCGATTCCATCGGGAACAGGTGGCCGCCGGGAATTTGCAGGAAATGCGATCCGACCAGACGTTTGGTACCGGTCAGCCCGGCCATGCGGCATTCGACCGAATCGGTACCGCCGACAAAACCGATCGGCACCGGATACGGACGCCGCGTGAGCGCGCCCAGATGATGCGGCAATGTGCGATAGACCTCGGTTTCGGTTTCGCGCCGGAAACGCAGCCGCACCCCGCCTGATGGTTCCGGCTCCAGACCGTGCGCCACATAATCGCGCAACACGCGCTGCGGCCACGCGGCAAACAGCGCCTTGGCCGCATAGTGCTGATACGCTGCCTCCATGTCAGGCCAGACATTGCGACGCCGGATCGACGCCACCGCCGGCGAGCGCTGGCTTTCCAGCTTGAACAGTTTCACCAGCCGCAACGCCGAAGCGCGCCAGCCAGTCACTACCGGTGAATCGAGCAACACCACGCAGCGCACCAGATCCGGCCGCTTGCGCGCCGCCATCAGACTCAGAATGCCGCCCATCGAATGCCCCACCAGAATCACCGGTTCCTGATACCGGTGCGCCAGTTCTTCGCCCAACTCCTTGCCCAGCTTGCGCCAGCCATCTTCCACCGGATACGCCGGATTATGCGCATGCAGCGGCAAGGCGCGCACATCGTAATGCGCACGCAATTGTTCAAAAAACACGCCATAGGTGCCCGCCGGATAACTGTTGGCATGGGCAAAATGCAGAATCGGATTGCTCATATTGAATTTGTCGGGTGAATCAGATCGTTACATTGCAAACGCAAAAATTATCAAATGAACACCATGCAGAACCAACCCGCCTGGGAAACCCTGAATCAAAGCGCCGCACAAGACAAAAGCATAGCAGAATCAGGCTTATCGGTAATCGCGCCGGTCCGCTGCCAAGGGTCAGCGTCAACGCCGGTTCAGGTCTCTGCCGGCAGCGGGGTTTCCTCCACGGACGCCAGATGCAACAGACCAAGCTGCGCCGATCTTTCCGCAATCATGGATTCCACCAGGCCTTTGATTTGCTGCTCGACCAGCCGGATCGCGCGCGTGATCGGTCGTCGCACGGCGGTGGCCAGCACCAGCCGGGTCTGCAAACCCGGTGCCGCAATCTTGCGGGCGATCAGCGTGCCAGCCGCCAGCTCCTCCAGCACCGCAGGTTTCGCCAGTATGGTACCGGCCATGCCGCTGACCACCATTTTCTTCAGCAACTCCAGGGTGTCCACTTCAAAAGCGACTGTCAGCGACTCACCGGCATCGCCGGCAGCATATTCCAAAGTACGACGCAGGCCATGATTGCGCGTCGGCAGCACCAGCGGAATCCGGGCAATTTCCGCCAGTGTTGCGGCTTCGGAGGTATTCAGGCCAGCGCTGGCGGCGGGCAGAATCAAAAACAGTTCTGCTGCTGCCAGCGGATCTACGGTAATGGTGGAAGAACGCCGGGCATCATGCAGCACCGCCATGTCCAGCCGGCCATCCACCAGCCATTCATGAACATAGCCGCTGTAACCCGAGACAATATTGACCTGCAGTTGCGGATACTTTTCGCGGGTGGCGGCAATCAGGTCCAGTCCAAACAAATTGCATACGGTCGGCGTCAGCCCCACCGTCACCAAGCCGCGCGGCGAATCCCGCTCCGACTGCAATTCGCTCGGAATTGCCGCCAATTGCCGCACCAGCGGCCGCGCCCGCTCCAGCAGCGCCTGTCCTTCCAGGGTCAGTGACACGCCACGGCCATTGCGATAGAACAGGCGCACCCCGCACTCTTCTTCCAGCTTTTGAATCTGACGCCCCAAGGCCGGCTGCGCCAGCCCGAGCACCGTGGCAGCTTTGGAGAAGCTGTCGAAGTCAGCTACCTGCATGAGGAGCTCCAGCCTGCGCAAGTTCATGTCTGCTTATCCTTTGGATATACAAAAAAAGCATAGCTGATATGCCAGCTATGCCATTGATGCCATTTCCGGATCATACAACAATGCATGCACCGTCAGCCATGTCTTCACCACTCACTTTGCCCAGCCGAACAGAATGAACCTCACTACTTCCTCCCACGCCCTGCTGTCGGTCTTCGCCGCCAATCAGATCGACCGCGTATTCCTGGTCCCCGGCGAAAGCTATCTGGGCATCCTCGATGCACTCAGCGACTTTCCCGCTATTGATGTGGTGACTTGCCGCCATGAAGCCGGGGCCGGCTTCATGGCCTGTGCAGATGGCCGGCTGACGCGCCGTCCGGGCGTGGTCATGGTTAGCCGCGGACCGGGCGCGACCAATGCCGCGATTGCGGTGCATACCGCGCAGCAAGATGCGGTGCCGCTGATCCTGATCGTCGGTCAGGTTCCGAAAGCCGACTTGCGCAAAGAAGCGTTTCAGGAAATCGACTATCAACAAATGTATGGCAGCATCGCCAAATGGGTCGTCGAGGTCACCGCGCCGGAGCAAATTGCGACGGCGGCATTGAAAGCGATTCGCATCGCCACCAGCGGCACACCCGGCCCGGTAGTCATGGTGATCCCGGAAGACGTGCAGCAGCAGACGGTGGCAACGCCGCACTGGCAGGCGGTAGCGCAGGCCTCGACGCAACCGTGTGCGGAGACGACGAACCACATCGCGCGCTTGCTGAGCAATGCCGAACGGCCGCTGATCATTGCTGGCGGCGCGTTTGCCGCCAACGGTGGCCGCGCCGCGCTGCTGGCACTGGCAGAAAAGTATCAGGTGCCGGTAGCGGTGTCCTTCCGCCAGCATGATATTTTCCCCAACAATCATCCGCTGTATGCCGGTGAACTGGGATTGGCAAATCCGGCGGAGCAGATTGCGCTGTTTGACTCCTGCGACTTGCTGCTGGCGCTGGGTACGCGTCTGGGCGATATCACCACCCAAGGTTATCGGTTTCCGCGCTTGCCCGATCCGGCACAAACGCTGGTGCACGTATGGCCCGACCCGCACATTGTCGGCCTGCACTTCAGCCCCGATATCGGCGCCGTATGCGACCCGGTGGCATTGAGCATGGCGCTGCTGGTCAACACCGAGGCCATCAGACCGCGCCCGGAATGGGCTGCAGCGGTCAATGGCATCGCGACGCGTCTGGCCACATGGCCCGAACATGACGTCAGCGACGGCGTCGCATTTTCCAGCGTGGTCCGCGCTCTGGCGCAGCGGGCACCGGCAGATGTGGCCATCTGTCTCGATGCCGGCACGTTTGCGGCACCAGTCTATCGCCACTTCCCTTTTACATTCCCGCAGCGCCTGATGGCGCCGTTGTCCGGCGCCATGGGGTATGGCACACCGGCTGCGATTGCCACCCAGTTGCGACGCCCGCAGCAAAAGACCGTTTGCATGACCGGCGACGGCGGCTTCCTGATGACCGGCAATGAAATCAATGCCGCGGTGGAACGCAACTTGCCTATCCTGTTCATCGTTTCCAACAATAACTGCTATGGATCAATCCGCATCCATCAAGAGCGCTCTTATCCCGGGCGTCATGTGGGAACCACCCTGTCCAATCCCGACTTCGTGAAAATCGCGCAAGCATTTGGCATCACCGCTGAACGCATTTCCCGCGCCGATCAGATCGATGCCGCCATTGAACGCGGTCTGGCGGCGCAACAGCCGTATTTTATTGAAGTCACTACCAGCCTGGCTGCGGTCCTGCCCAAAACCAGTACGGCACGGCCCACAGCCGCACGCAGCGGCGACTGACGGCCGGCGGGGAAGCAGTCAGAACAGATCAAATCAGCCTGGCACGGCAGCGTGCCGGTCAGGCAGTTGGCACAAGAATTGTCCGTAACAGGATAGGGAACATTACAACTTTAGGGAGATAAGCATGCGCAAGACAATTTTATCGGCCGCACTCATTCTTGGTGTCGTGGTCTCGATGCAGACCACGGCCCAGACCCTGGAAAAGATCAAAAACCGCAACGAAGTGACTCTGGGAGTACGCGACGGCTCGGTGCCGTTTTCTTATCTGAATGACGAACAGGTTGCCATCGGTTACTCGGTCGATGTGTGCCTGAAGATTGTCGATGCCATCAGGACCGAGCAAAAACTGCCCCATCTGAAGGTCAGCATGGTGCCGGTGAATGCCTCGACGCAAATCCCGCTGATCGCCAACAGCACGGTCGATCTGGTGTGCGGCGTCATGACCAATAATGCAGAACGCCAGAAAGTGGTGTCCTACTCGCCGACGACATTTGTCACATCGAATTCCTTGCTGGCAAAAAAATCATCGAACATCAAAAGTATCGATGACCTGAAAGGAAAAGCTGTGGTATCGACCGCAGGCAGCGCCAGTATCCGCATCCTCAATGAACTCAACAAGGAGCGCAATCTGGGAATGACGATCCTGTCCTCGCGGGATCAGCCGGAAGCCTTCCTGACACTGGAATCGGGCCGCGCCGCGGCGTATGTACTGGACGACGTCATCCTGGCGACGCAACGCGCGCTGTCGAAGTCTCCCAATGATTACTACCTGTCCAGCGAGCCGCTGTCTTTTGATCCTTACGGCATCGTCTTCAAGAAAGATGATCCGGTTTTCAAGGCAACCGTTGACCGCGCCGTGATTGGCATCATGAAAAGCGGCGAACTGGAAAAGCTCTACACCAAATGGTTTCAATCGCCGATTCCACCCAAGGGCGTCAACCTGAACATCCCCATGTCGGCGGCACTGAAAAAGGCTATCGCCACACCGACTGATTCGCCGGATCCCAACGCCTACAAATAATCTCGTTGCCATGGCCGCACCTGACTCAGACGCGGCCACGGTGCATTCATATGCGGTCCGAATCTGAACCGAGACCCGATTCTTCTTTTTAAAGTATTCACATGCGCATCAATTTCGCCCGTGGGGTACCTGCCCCCGAAAGTTTTCCGGTCGCCGACATTCTCTGTTGCGCCTCGCAGGTGGTGTCCCGCAACATGCTGGAAAGTCTTCAATACGGCCCGGCCCGGGGTCCCGCCAGCTTCGTGCGCTGGATTGCGGAACGTTACAGCGTCAATGACATGATGGTGCTGACCGGCGACGGCTCGCTCGGACTGTTTGAATTGTTTTGTTCGGTCATGCTCAAACCCGGCGACACGGTCTTCGTGGAATCGCCAACCTATGACAGAGTCATCGAGATCTTGACCGCCAGGGGCGCCCGGGTGGTGGCCATCGCGCTGCAGGAAGACGGCCCCGATCTGGAACAATTCAAGTCGGCGCTGGCAGACACCGTTCCCAGATTCTTCTATCTGATCCCGGACTTCCAGAATCCTTCAGGTTTGACCTGTTCCGCCGAGAAGCGGGCCGCGATCGCCGCACTGGCGCGCCAGCATAATATCTTGCTGGTCGAAGATGCGCCCTACCGGCTGATCCGCTACACCGGTGCCACCTTACCGAGTTTTTTCGAGTTGGCGCCGGAGGTGACCTTGCACATGTCGTCACTGTCCAAGATCATCGCGCCCGGCCTGCGCGCCGGCTACGTGGTCGGCAACGAGGCCTTGATCGGCAAGCTGGTCAAGGCGGCCGAAAACCGCTACGTCACGCCGGGAAATTTCGCGCTCAGCATCGCCGGCGAATGGTGTCGTCAAGGCCATCTGCCGGCCCAACTGGCGTCACTCATTGCACTGTATGGTCCGCGTTTGCATGCCATGACCGAGGCGCTCACGGCAGCGTTGCCTGAATTGCACTTCGGCCGTCCGCAAGGCGGTTTCTTTCTCGGTCTGCATTTGCCGCCGGGGATTTCCAACAGCGCCGTCAGAGAGCAGGCCCAACAACTGGGACTGGCCTTGTCCGATGGCAAAGGCTTTTTCCTGACCGGCGGCGAGCACTTCCTCCGCATCCCGTTCTGCGGCTTGACGGTTGCCGAGATTCAGGAAGGGGTAGCGATTCTCAGACGCGCTGTCGAATTGGCGCGCCCCGCTTGATCGCGATAAAAAATGCGGGAAGCAGCCATGCTGTTTCCCTCATCCCTGTTCATCTCGTCAGGCTTTGCGCGTCTGCCGCCACACCTTGTTGCCGATCACCAGCAGCGGCACCGACAGCGCAACCCAACTGATGTAATCCCAGATGCCATCGCCCAAAATGCCGGATGCCAGTCCGACCAGCGTCACTGCCGCCAGCAGCAGCGGCCAGCCCCATGTACCGTTCATGTGTAAGTCCTTGAAAATGTCGTCGATGCCAATCCGGCAGAATGACAGGATTTTACCGCCCATACCAATAGCGCGCATGCTGCTGCCGATATTCAGTAACTTCCAGCCCTTCGTCAAACGTCAGGCTGACCGCGCCCGATTCATCGCTGCGCAAGCGCTGGATGCCGAGGCGGCCATAACGATCATACACATCCGGACGCGGGTGATTGAAGCGGTTGCGATAGCCGACCTGGAATAACGCCAGTTGCGGCCTGACCGCTTGCAGGAACGGCAAGGTCGATGAGGTGGCGCTGCCGTGATGCGGCGCCAGCAATACGGTAGCGGCCAGATCGGCAGCGCGCGCGCCGTGCACCAGTTGATCTTCCTGCACTGCTTCGATATCGCCGGTCAGCAGCACCGACTGCGCACCGACACTTACCTTCAGCACGCAACTGCGCGCATTCGGTTTCCATTTATCGCTGTCGTAACTGACCGCCGCCGGGTGCAGCATCGTGAAATCGACGCCATCCCAGCGCCATTGCTGCCCGTCCTGACAGCGCTGATGGTGCGGTGCCTGTTGCGTCAATGCGTGCGTCAACGGCAACGAAGAATACACCCGCGCCACCTGCACTGCCTTGAAGACCGAAAGCGCACCGCCGGAATGATCGTTGTCGCTGTGCGAAATCACGACGGCATCCAGTTGCGCGATGCCACGCGCGCGCAAGTAAGGCACGATGACGCGACTGCCACCATCGGATTGCGGCGTGTAATAGGCCCCGGTGTCATACAGCAGACGATGGCTGGCGGTTTCCACCAATACGGCAGTGCCCTGCCCGACGTCAAACGCCGTCACTTGCAGCGTGCCCGGTGCTGTTGTCATTGGCGCATTGACCAGCAATGGCAGCCAGCCAAACCAGCCCAGCCAGCGCGCCGGCCAGCCGCGCGGCGCCAGCAGCAGCAAGGTGCCGGCCAGCGCCAGTGCAAACATCCAGAACGGCGGCAACGGCGCACTCCAGACCGCAAATGGCAAGCTGCTCAGCCAGTTCAGCGCCGCCGCCAGCCACGCAATGCATTGATGCGCCAGTTGCCAGACCCAGGTTGACAAGGGCGGTGGCAACACGCAACCGAGCAAGGCCAGCGGCGTCACCAGCAACGTTACCAGCGGAATGGCAAGCGCATTGGCCAGCGGACTGACCAGCGAATACTGCGCAAACAGCAGCATCGTCAGCGGCAGCAATCCGAGCGACACCACATATTGGGTAAAGGCACCATTGCGGCCAGCCCGCAACAAGCGCTGCCAGTGCGACGGCTTCTGGTGCAAGCCGTTGGCAGCCGCCGCCGGCAACACGGCAGTGCGTCCGACCGAGGCATACAAGATCAGGGCCACGGTACCGAATGACAGCCAGAATCCCGGCCACAGCAAGGCCCACGGATCGAGCAACAATACCGCCAGCAAGGCCAGACACAAGACATGCGACAGTTGCGTCAGCCGTCCCGACCATGCCGCCGCTCCGATCACCACCAGCATGCACAGCGTGCGTTGCGCCGGAATTCCGAAACCGGCCAGCAAGACATACAGCAATGCTGCCGCCAGTCCTGCCAGTACGCCCGCCTTTTGCGCCGGCAAGCGCAGTGGCAATTGCGCCCCGGTAAAGAAGGAACGACGCCACAACGCTTGCATCAAGGCCGCGAACAAGCCGGCCACCAGCGTGATGTGCAATCCGGAAATTGCCAGCAAATGGCCGACGCCGGTGCGGTTGAATACCTGCCAGTCGGATTGACTGACCGCGCGCTGATCGCCGATGACCAATGCCACGATCACGCCGGCATAGGGTTGCCCGGACAGGGCTGCCAGAATCCGTTCGCGCAACCAGCCGCGCGCATACTCGACGACATTCCCTGCACTCCAGACGAAGGCATCCAGCCGGCGGTTGCCCGCGACGGTTGCCGGCGTGGTGCGGACATAGCCGGTAGCGCGCAGGTTCTGCTCCAGCAGCCACACTTCATAATCGAAACCATCGGGATTGGCATTGCCGTGCGGGCGCTTCAAGCGCACCGTCAACTGCCAGCGCGCACCGGGTTGCAGTACCGGCAAGGCAACACTGGCGGGCATGGCCGCCGATTGCACTTCATCATCGGGATCAATACTGGCGCGCGGGGCATACCAGGCCAATGCCAGTCGCGTCGGCACCTGCGGCAACTGATCGCCTTGCGCCACCACCTGCTCCACCTTGAAATTGAAACGGACGCCGCGCGCAACCGGTTGCGGCAAACTGTCGACGGTGCCGATCAGCGTGATGTCACGCCCCTCCCAGACGAACGGCAACTCTTCCTGCAAGTGCCATTGCGCAATCGCGGCGGCCCACAAGAAGCCCGCCAGCGCACCGCCGGTCACCAGCATGATCAGGCGCAACCAGCGCCAACGCCGGACTCGCCATACCAGCAATGCGCATGACAGCAGCGCCACCAGCAAGCCCACGGCTGCCGGTGCAGATGGCAACACGGCTTGCATCTGCAAATATGCAATGCCCAGCACAACACCGAGAATGGCGCTACGCATGGCTCCATGCCGGCAGCCGTGACAAGACTTGGCGGGCATTGAAAGAAGTCGCTTCGGCAACCTCGGCCGGCGACAGATTGCGCAATTGCGCCAGCACTTCGCCGATGCGCGGAATTTGCGCCGGCACATTCGGCTGCGGATGCAGCCAGGCCGGGGCGATATCGGGGGCGTCGGTTTCCAGCACGATGGCGGCCAGCGGCAACTCGCTCGCCAGACGCCTGATCTGCAAGGCGCGCGGGAAGGTCATGGCGCCGCCGAAACCGAGCCGGAAGCCCAGTTCGATGAACGTCTGCGCTTGCTGAAAACTGCCGTTGAAGGCGTGCGCAATGCCACCCGGGACCCGGATGCGACGCAAATGTTTGAGGATGATGTCTTGCGAACGCCGGACATGGAGCAACACCGGCAACTGGAATTCACGCGCCAGCTTGAGTTGCTCGGTATAAAAGAATTCCTGCTTGTCGCGCAGCTCGCCCTGTTTGAGCTCGGGCACGAAGAAATCGAGACCGATTTCACCGATGGCGACAAAGCGCGGATCACTTAATGCGGCTTCCACTGCGGTGCGCAACACCTGCAAATCGTCGACTTCGGCCTGCGCCACATACATCGGGTGAATACCCAAGGCATAGACACCGTTGGCCGCTTGCTGCGCCAATGCCGCTACCGTCGCGAAATTGGCGCGCGCCACCGCCGGGATGACGATCAGCGCCACGCCCTGCTGCGCCGCCTGAGCAGCGATTGCCAGCGAGTTGCCGTCAAACTCGCCGGCATCCAGATGGCAATGGGTGTCAATCCACATCACAAACTCCCCCGCAGACTGCTGACTGATCCGGCGCCGCCGGGCATCCACCCGGCAGCGCGCCGAATCAGGCTTCCTGCAATGAACGTCCCAGCTTGCGCAAGAAGTCTTCGCAACGCTGCAATTGGGCCACCGCCACGAACTCATTTGGCTTGTGGGCCTGAATGATGTCGCCGGGACCGCAGACGATGGTCGGAATGCCGATGCGCTGGAACAGGCCGGCTTCGGTGGCATAGGCCACCTTGCGTTGCGCGGTATCGCCGGTCAGTGCCCGCACCAGCGCCGTAATGGCTTCCTGCTCAGCGGTTTCCAGCGCCGGGCTGCCGGCGATGCTGCCGATATCGATACGGGCATCGGGGAATTCGGCCTGCATTTTCGGCAGCAACTGATCGCGCACGTATTCCTGAATCCGGGATTGAATCTTCTCCGGCGACATGCCCGGCAAATTACGGAATTCGTAGGTAAATTCGCACAGATCGGGAATCGTATTGACCGCAATGCCGCCGCGAATCTGGTTGGTGGTCATGGTGCTGAATGGCACGTCGTACAACGTGTCGTACGGGCCTTCGGCCTTCATCGCATCGGCGAAATCGCGGATGGTGCAAATCAGGCGGGCGGCATACTCGATCGCATTGCAACCTTGCGGCGTCAGCGATGAGTGCGCCGAGCGTCCGTGCACGCGGCAATTGAATACGTTGATGCCCTTGTGCGCCACCACCACTTGCATATTGGTCGGCTCACCGACGACGCAACCGTCCGGGCGCACGCCGCGCGCCTGCAATTCGGTCAGCATGCCGGGAGCGCCGACACAGCCGATTTCTTCATCGTAGGAAAACGCCAGATGAATCGGCCGCAGACGCGGCATTGCCAGGAATTCCGGCACCAGCGCCATGGAAGCGGCAATATAGCCCTTCATGTCGCAACTACCACGGGCGTACAGCAAGCCATCTTTTTCGGTCAGCACAAACGGATCGGTATCCCAGTTCTGGCCATCCACCGGCACCACATCCGTGTGTCCCGACAAGACAATACCGCCCTGTTCGCTGCCGGCCTGCGGCCCATGGGTGGCCGGCAGGGTGGCAAACAGATTGGCCTTGGAGCGGTCCTTGTTATGATCGAACCACGGCGTGACGCCTTGCGCCTGCAATGCATCGCGAACTGTTTCAATCAGTTCCAGATTGGAGTTGCGGCTGGTGGTATCGAAGCTGACCAGTTTTTCAAGCCATTGACGGGTATTCATTTTTTCCTCTCTTCTGATGTCGCCGGCCGGCATCAACAATGCGGCCGCCGGCATCTGCAACTAATAAATTCAATATAGTAAATATTGGCCCGGCAAGCTATGCCAGCCGGCACCATCCATGCGATCAGTCGCTCATCAGTCTCAGTCGGTATAAGGCTGCAAGCCGTTTTCCGACAATCGCAAGACCCGGCCGCAACGGCGCGCCAGGGCAATATCATGGGTCACGATCACGAATGCCGTGCCCAGCGTTTGCGACAATTCAAGCATCAGTTCAAACGTTTTATCGGCAGTGGACCGGTCCAGATTACCGGTAGGTTCATCGGCCAGCACGCATGCCGGCTGCGTCACCAGCGCCCGCGCCAGTGCCACCCGTTGCCGCTCGCCGCCGGACAATTCACCCGGGACATGACTGACGCGATGATCCAGACCGACCCGCGCCAGTATCGTGCGCGCCTGCTGTTGCGCCTCGCTGCGTTTGACGCGGCGGATCAGCAATGGCATCGCCACGTTGTCGAGCGCCGAAAATTCCGGCAACAAATGGTGAAACTGGTACACGAAACCGAGCGCCGCATTACGCAAATCACCGCGCGCCGCTTCACCGAGGCCGGCAAAATCCTGTCCTTGCAAACTGACGCTGCCGGTGGTCGGCGTATCCAGCCCGCCGAGCAAATGCAGCAAGGTTGATTTGCCGGAACCCGAAGCACCAACCACAGCCACCTGTTCGCCGCGCGCAATATCGATATCGACACCGCTCAGCACTTTGACGGCGTAACGCCCCTGGGTAAATGTCTTGCCCAGTCCGCGACTGGATAACACAGCCTGATTCTTTTCACTCATGGGATGCTACCTCTCAATACTTCTGCATGCTTCATCTTCTTACTCATAGCGCAACGCCTCGGCAGGCTTGACTCTGGCCTCATTGGCGTCCACCTTCCCCAGCCGCAGGCCGGGCGGCAGTGATGTGCCACTGTGTTTATTCATAGCGCAGTGCCTCGGCAGGCTCGACTCTGGCCTCATTGGCGTCCACCTTCCCCAGCCGCAGGCCGGGCGGCAGTAATGTGCCACTGTGTTTATTCATAGCGCAGTGCCTCGGCAGGCTTGACTCTGGCCTCATTGGCGTCCACCTTCCCCAGCCGCAGGCCGGGCGGCAGTGATGTGCCACTGTGCTTATTCATAGCGCAGTGCCTCGGCAGGCTTGACTCTGGCTGCCGCCCAGCTTGGATAGAGTGTCGCCAGGAAAGCCAGCACCACCGCCACACCACCGATAGTCCAGACATCCGACCAGATCAGATCGGACGGCAACTCGGAAATGACGTAGATGCTCTTCGGCAAGAACTGGACATGCAGCAGACGTTCGATAAAGGGCACGATGACATCGATATTGAGCGCCACCAGTACCCCGAGTCCGACGCCAATGGCGGTGCCGATCAAACCGACCAGCGCGCCCTGAATCACGAAAATCTTCATGATCGAACCGGGCGACGCCCCCAGCGTGCGCAGAATGGCGATATCGGCTTGCTTGTCAGTGACCGTCATGACCAGTGTCGAGACCAGATTGAATGCCGCTACCGCAATGATCAGCGTCAGGATGATGAACATCATGCGCTTTTCGGTCTTGACCGCCGCAAACCAGTTGGCATTTTGCTGCGACCAGTCGCGGATATACAGATTGCCGCTCAGTGTGGTCGACAATTCATAGGACACCTGCGGTGCCTGCAGCATGTCCTTGATACGCAGACGCAAACCGGAAGGCGCATCGAGACGGAACATCTTTTCTGCATCCTGCAACTGGATAAACGCCAGCGACGAATCGAATTCATAATGACCTGCTTCGAAAATGCCGACCACCGTAAACTGCTTCAGCCGTGGCAACACGCCGGCCGGCGTGACTTGCCCCTGCGGCGCAATCAGCGTGACCTTGTCGCCGATGCCGGCGCGCAAGCCGCGCGCCAGTTCGCCGCCAAGCACGATATTGAATTCATCCGGTTGCAAGGCAGAAAAACTGCCCTGCCGCACCTGTGCCGCCACATCCGACACCTTCGGTTCCTGATCCGGCAAGACGCCGCGAATCACGACGCCGCGCACCGTTTCATCGCGCGTCATCATGGCTTGCGCCGCCACATAGGGCGCAGCGCCAATTACTTCCTTGTTCTGGAATGCCTGTTTGGCCACGGTTTGCCAGTCCGCCATGGCACCGGAACCGTCGGAAATCTCAATATGCGACAACACCGACAGCATGCGGTCGCGTACTTCTTTCTGGAAACCGTTCATGACCGACAGCACCACGATCAGGGCCGCCACGCCAAGCGCGATACCGGCCATCGAAATCAGGGAAATGAAAGAAATGAAGCTGTTGCGGCCGCTGCGTTTGCCGGCCCGGGTGTAGCGAAGGCCGACCAGCCATTCGAACGGTAGATTTTTGATCAGACTCAAGCGTTTGCTCTCTTTCCAGGGCCAAAAGAAATTCCAGGATATTGTGTAGCCCCCGGTAATGCGATAGTCCGCAAGTTTGCCACACTATCAACGATCTTTCACGGCCGGCCGCAAAGAATGCCGGAGGCAACGCCGTGCACGGCATCCGCCGCATCTCCCGTTGCGCCTTCCCGAGCCCCGCTTGTCAGCCGCAGGCAGCGCCCGTGCAACGTGGTCAAGGTGTTTTTCCAGCCCCGTTGTTTCCCAAAAGAAACAACGGTGAACAACAAGAAAATTTTCTACCCCCCCCCATGTTTATCCAGGAAACGTCATGCAAAAAATAGCCTGTTTGCCCTGCTTTCGACGATTCTGTTTGTCAGCGTCAATACCCGGGCAGGCACCACCACTGAACGCAAGGGCATCGGCTAAATCGTTGCGGCAGCCTGCACGCCAACTGCATTGCCCGTCAAAACCGCGCAGGTCGGATCACGGTGGCGGCATTGCGCTGCCGCTCCAGATCCAAAGGAATTGCAGAGACGCCGCAGTTCGACCGCAGTTTGCCCTACAATCGCGGGATGAAACATCTCGACATTCTCGTCCCATTCGGACTGCCACCGGCCGAACTGGCGCGCGACCTCGCGCGTCAGGCCAAGACACCGGCGCTGGCCATCATGCTGAGCCGCCACAGCAAGACATTTTCACTGCGCAATCAGGATCCGTTTTCCCGCGCCTTGCCGCATGAACACTGGCTGAGCCGGCAATTCGGCTTGCCTCGTACCGCCGCCGCTGAAGGCGCCGGCGAACACGATACCAGCCCCGCCGCCGCCGCCGCGCTGATGCGTCACCATGGCCTGGCGCCCGAAAGCGGCTTCTGGTTTGTGCTGCATCCGGCCCACATCCATGTCGCCCGCGACCATCTGGTGCTGACCGACGTGGCCCAACTCGAACTGGAAGAAAACGAGTCGCGCCGGCTGTTCGATTCGGCCCATCCCTTGTTCGAAGAAATCGGTCGCCCCTTGTTATATGGCGATGCCGCGACCTGGTTCATGCGCGCCGATGACTGGGCCGGCTTGCGGACTTCCTCGCCGGATGCCGCCAGTGGCCGCAATATCGACATCTGGATGCCGCAGGGTCCGGGTGAACTGGCATGGCGCAAATTGCAAAATGAAGTGCAAATGCAATGGTTTTCCGAAAATCAGGGCGAAGCACGCGAAATGCGCGGCCTGAAGGCAATCAACTCGCTCTGGCTGTGGGGCGGCGCCGATGCCGCCGACGC
Organism: Herbaspirillum autotrophicum; assembly: GCF_001189915.1. Lineage (GTDB taxonomy): Bacteria > Pseudomonadota > Gammaproteobacteria > Burkholderiales > Burkholderiaceae_D > Herbaspirillum > Herbaspirillum autotrophicum. The sequence goes on along the minus strand of NZ_LFLS01000001.1, from coordinate 127,171 downwards.
CGCACCAGCGCATCCTGAATGGCAGCAGGTATTCAATCTGCCGGGCTGGAGCCGGGCACTGGCATCATCCAGGGCGCTGCCGGCTGATGGCATTGCCACTGTCCTGGCGCCGCCGGCACAAGGCGGTCTGCTGGTGCTTGACAGCCTGATCGCTCCCGGCCTGACCGATGAATGGGGCTATTGGCTGGAACGGCTGGAAACGCTGGACCGCGAATGGCTGGCGCCATTGCTGCAAGCGCTGCGCAGCAAAAAACTCGACAGTCTGACCCTGACCCTGACCGGTTCCGACCGGCTGGCGCAAACCACCGTGACCCGCGCCGCACTCCGCAAATTCTGGGTCAAACCTTCACTCAACAGGCTTGCTGCATGATCCGCATCACCACCCGCCCCTATTCTCCGCAAGACGCCGACAACCTGATCGCGGCCGGCATCCATCCGGTACTGGCGCGCGTGTACGCCGCGCGCGGCTTGCTCAAGAGCACTGAGCTGGCGAGCGAACTGAGTTCGCTGATTGCGCCGTCGGGCTTGCTGCATATCGATGCTGCTGCCGTGTATCTGGCCGATGCGATTGCCGCCGGCAAGAAAATGGTGATCGTGGCCGACTACGACTGCGACGGCGCCACGGCCTGCGCGGTCGGTTTGCGCGGCTTGCGCATGCTCGGCGCCACCGTCGATTACATCGTGCCCAACCGTTTCGAGTACGGTTACGGCCTGACCCCGGAAATCGTCGAACTGACGATCCGTGAAAAGGCGCCCGACATCATCGTCACCGTCGATAACGGCATCGCCAGCATTGAAGGCGTGGCCGCTGCCGCCCAGCACGGGATTGACGTCGTGGTTACCGATCACCATTTGCCGGGAGATGCGCTGCCGGACGCACGCGTGATCGTCAACCCTAACCAGCCTTTGTGCGGCTTCCCGAGCAAGAATCTGGCCGGCGTCGGCGTCATGTTTTATGTGTTGCTGGCGTTGCGCGCCGAATTGCGCAAGCGCGGCGTATTCGATGCCGCCAGCCAACCCAAGCTGGATGTCTTGCTCGATCTGGTAGCGCTGGGCACGGTGGCCGACGTCGTCAAGCTCGATGCCAACAACCGCATTCTGGTCGCACAAGGCTTGAAACGCATGCGTGCCGGTCGCATGCACGTCGGCATCGCCGCGCTGTTCCGCGCTGCCGGCCGCGAAGCCCGCCGCGCCACGCCGTTCGATCTCGGCTTTGCGGTAGGTCCGCGTCTGAACGCCGCCGGCCGCCTGGCCGACATGGCGCTCGGTATCGAATGCCTGACCACCGACGACGAAGGCCGGGCGTGGGCAATTGCGCAAGAACTCGATGCCATCAACCGCGCCCGGCGCGACATCGAAGCCGGCATGCAAGATACCGCCCTGAATCTGCTGGATGACTTCAACCCGCAAGACAGGCGCACCATCAGCGTGTTCGATCCGTCCTGGCATCAGGGCGTGATCGGGATTGTCGCCTCGCGCCTGAAAGACAAGTTCTACCGCCCCACTATCACCTTCGCGCCCGGCGATGAAGGCTTGATCAAGGGGTCGGGACGTTCGATTCCCGGCTTTCATCTGCGCGATGCGCTTGATCTGGTGTCTAAACATGCACCGAATCTGATCATCAAATTCGGCGGTCACGCCATGGCGGCCGGCCTGACCATTCGCGCCGATGCACTGGAAGCGTTTTCGCAAGCGTTTGAAGCCGTCGGCCAGGACTGGCTGACGCAAAACCAGCTGGAGCGCGTGGTAGAAACCGACGGCATGCTGGAAGATGCCTATTACAGCACCCAGTTCATCAGCCTGATGGAAGACCAGGTCTGGGGCCAGGGCTTTGCGCCACCGGTGTTTTGCGATCATTTCAGGGTACTTACCCAGCGCATTCTGAAGGAAAAGCATTTGAAGCTGCTGCTGGAAAAAGATGGCCGCAAGTACGATGCCATCTGGTTTGGCCATGCCGAGGCCATGCCGGATCACATCAAGCTTGCATTCCGGCTGGATGCCAACGAATATAACGGCGTCACCAAGGTGCAACTGATGGTGGAACATGCAGAACCGGCATAGCCAGTAACCAACACCTGCCCAGTGCAGCCCGCAAGTAACACGGATCCCCGCCATGTCCAAGATACCTTCGTCGCTGCACCGCATACAGAAGCCGCCAATGACACCGCAACGCCTGCGGCGGCTGCTGTTGATCGGCTCGCTGATCGCCTTGGCGCTGTGCTGGTTCGTGCTGACCTTGCTCAAGCCGGCGACGCAGGGCAAGATCATCATGACCGCCGGTGCGCCGGGCGGCATCTACGCCAATTTCGCCCAACGCTATGCGCAGATTCTCAAACGCGAAGGCATCACGCTGGAGGTACGCACCTCTTCCGGTTCGGTAGAAAACTTCCAGCGCCTGCAAGACAGCGACAGCGAATACGATGTCGGTTTCATCCAGTCCGGCACCGCGACCTCGGAACAAGCCCCGGAACTGCAAACCATCGCCGCGATTGCCTATGAACCGATCTGGGTGTTTTATCAGGGCAACGATAATCCGGAACGCCTGTCGCAGTTGCGCGGCAAACGCATTTCGCTCGGCGTGCCCGGCAGTGGCCTGCGCATCGTCGCCAATAACCTGCTGGTCGAAAACGGCATCAACAGCAACAATTCAACGCTGATCGAAATGGGCGCCACCGCTGCCTATGAGCAACTGCAGGCGCGCAAGATCGACGCCGCATTTTTCATCGGCCGTGGCGATACGCCGCTGTTGCAAAAGCTGTTGAAAAGCGATCTCAAACTGATGAATTTTGCCCAGGCCGATGCCCTGATCCAGCAATTTCCTTATCTGTCCAAAGTCACTTATCCGCGCGGCGGCACCAATCTGGTCGAAGACAAGCCGGGGCATGACATTACCTTGCTGGCCGCTACTGCCATGCTGGTATCCAAGGAACGGCTGCATCCGGCGCTGACCTATCTGTTGCTGGATGCTGCCAATGCAATTCATGCGGCCCCTGATTACTTCACGCCGCGCAATTATTTCCCCAACCAGAATATCGAAGACTTCCCGATTTCGGATGAAACGCGGCGCTATTTCAAATCCGGCCGCCCGTTCCTGCAACGTTATCTGCCGTTCTGGCTGGCCAATTTTCTGGAACGCCGCTTTGCCATCCTGCTTCCCTTCATTGCCGTTTTGTTCGGCCTGATTCAGGCGGTGCCGCGCATGTACGAGGCCAGCATGAAAAAACGGCTGGTGGTCTGGTACAAGGAAATCCATTTACTGGAAGAAGAGATCTGGCATACCCGAGAACCGACGCCGGAGAAAATTGCGGAGTGGCATGCGGAAATCGAAGCGATTGATGCCAATGCCAATCAAATCGATATTCCGCAGCGCTATTACGGCGATGTGTATGCGCTCAAGCTGGCGATCAAGGTGGTGCGCGACCGCATTGCTGAAGTCGCGCAACAGCGCCATGCACCGCCCGCAAGTGCCTGACCGGTTCCGGCCTCAGGAATACAAGGTCGGTTCCGGCAAACGCAACTCCAGCGCATAGCGGCCGATATCGCGCAACTTGTAGTCAATCGGATCATGCAAGGTATGGGTGCGGGCATTGCGCCAGAACCGGTCCAGTCCGAGTCCGGCCTTGGTGGCGCGGGCGCCGCACACGTCGAACAATTCCTGGCTTACGGCAAGTGCTGCCCGATGTGCAAAGACCTTCGCTTCGGCTACCGCCAATGCAGTCCGGCCGCGTTGCCCGGCACTCAAATCAGGACCGGTACGCCACGCTGTTTGCAATACGTGTCCGGCCTGATCCGCCAAGGCCCTGGCGGCGACGATTTGCAAATGCATTTCGGCATAGCGATGCACCACATACGGATCATCGGCAGCGCGTTCCACACCCGAGGCAAACCACGGCCGGCCCTGATTCAACGTGTAATCGCGCGCTTCCTGCAATGCCCCTTCGGCAATGCCGAGATACAGATTCACCAGAATCAGTTGCGCCAGCACCCCGCGCAAACTGAGGTAGGGCGTCGCCAGCGATTCCGGACGGTGCAATACCTCGCTCCAGTCCAACGCCACCTGTTCGAAGCTGACCGAGGTACTGTCGGTCTGCCGCTGTCCGATCGGATCCCAGTCATCATGAATGGTGATGCCGGCACGATCGGTCGGCAATACCGCGATCAACATCTTGCCACTGGCTTCGTGAATCGCCGTGGTCAGCAAACGATAAGAACCAAGCGTGCCGGAACAAAAACCCTTGCTGCCCTGCAGTACCAGTGCGCCATCCTTTTCAATCGCACGCAAGCGTGGATCGGCAGGATTGGCGGAGTTGCCCCACCAGTGATTGAGGCTGACCGTGTCGCCCAGATAACGCTGCTTCTGCTCTGGCGAACCGTAAGCAATCACACCCGAAATCTGCAAGGTTTGAAATGCCAGCAAATGGGCCATGGCGCTGTCGACACGGGCAATGCGCCGCACGATGTCGAGAATTTCCGGCCAGCTGGCGCCGACACCGCCATACTCGCGCGGCACCGACAACAGCAACAGCCCGTGCTGACGCAGCAACTCCTTTTGTTCCGCTGCATGACCGCCACGACGGTCACGCTCCACGGCAGTACGGGCCAGTTCCTGCTCCAGCCCGTCCAGACCGGCAATGATGTGTTCCAGACTCTTGATACTCACGACTTGGGTTCTCCGTTGGGCCGATTGCGACAGGCAATCCGGCCGCATTAAACAAGGTTCAGGCACTGACCAGATTGACGTCATAGAAGGCGTCCTTGACCTGAATCGGACGCGGAATCAACTTCAACTGATAAAACGTGTCGGCCAGTTTTTGCTGTTCCTGCGCAATATCCGGCGTGGCGGCAACCACTCCGTAGCTGCGGCGCTCAGTGGCCAGCTTGAGGATTTTCGGATCGATCTTCAATTGCGGCGACAGCAATTCCACCACTTCTTGCGGATGCTCCTGCGCCCATTGGTTGGTCTTTTTCAATTCGGCAAACAAGGCCTTGAGAATCTGCGGCTGCGCCTTGGCGTACTCCGGCTTGGCCAGATGGAAGGTACGGTTGTTGGACAAGCCGCGACCATCGACCAGCAAGCGCGATGGCGTGCCGAGTTGTGCGCCGGCCAGGAACGGATCCCACAAACCGGCGGCATCGACACTGCCCGACTGATAGGCGGCGATGGTATCGGACGCAGTAACGATATAGATCGGTTCGATATCGCTGTAGCTCAGGCCATTGGCTTCGAGCGCCTTGATCAGCGCGTATTGCACGTTATAACCTTTACCGACCGCAACCTTCTTGCCCTTCAGATCGCGCACGGTCTTGATGCTGGAATTCTGCGGCACCAGAATGCCGATGCCGCCCGGATACGGGCTTTCCGCTGCCAGATACACCAGGCCTTTGCCGCTGGCTTGCTGGAAGATCGATACCGCATCGGAGGCGTGACCGATATCGATGGCGCCGGCATACAGGGCTTCCACCAATTGCGAACCGCCGAGGAATTCATGCCACTCAACCTTGACGCCGGACGGAGCCAATGCTTTTTCCAGATTGCCGGTGCCCTTGAGGATATTCAGCGTATTGAATTTTTGGTAACCGATGTGCAGCACCTTGGCATTTTGCGCCAGCAAGGGAACCGCGCTCAAGCCCAGAGCGGCTGCCAGACCGGCCTTGACCACGGTGCGGCGCGATTGATCGACACGGACTTCCGGAGTGATGATTTTTTTCATGTTTTCCCTATGAAATTGTGAGTGACGGCGTGGGCCGTCTTTTGTTTTTTGCCGATGAAATATCGTTGATTACTTTTAACGTGCGGTTGCCAATTTCAGAACAAATTTGTTCGCATATGGATATCCGTTTTTTAATGTGCAAGCGTTTCTTCCGCCCCGGCATCAGTGCCGACGCTGGCCGCCAGCCAGTCCGCCAGACTGGCCAGCAGACTGCGACCGACGATCAGTTCAACACCGTCATCCGCTGCCCGTCGCCACAACAGCACCGGCATGCCGTGAATCGCCGTGGCGCGACAATCGCCGACGGCAAAGGCCGTCGGTGACAGATCGAGTCCGCAGCAGGTACTCAAGGCAGCGATGGCATGGGCCTGCGGTAAATGCAGCAGGTTCAGCAAACCGCCGGCAGCATCGGTGACGGCCGCGACCGCCAGCAGTTCCGCCGCAGCATCGGTCGCCAACCCGGCATCACCGGCGTCGGCAGACAACAGCAACCAACGCCCGGGACCGGTAGCAAGAAGTTGCCGGTGGCCGTAGCCGGCACTGCGATTGGGTCCCGGCGTGGCGATGCCGGTCAGGCGCTGCAAGCCCTCGCGCACTGCCGCCTGCGTTGGTTCGTCAGGTCCGAACGCGGCAATCTGCAACGCCACCGGATAGGTGCGCAGGCTGCACATCACTGCACTGTGCGCGGGCACTGATGCCGGCGACGCCGCCAACGTGAGCGGCGCCGGTGCCGCGACAGCAGCCGTATCCACCAGAGCCGGGGCGGATGCCGGACTGGCGATGAAACGTGGCGCGACGATGGTCACGGCAATTGCTTCGCCATGCAACGGCGAAGCCGCCGTCAAGGTTTGCCCGGCGTGCACCAGACCACCGCGCACAAATGCCAGGGCAATCGAACGCCGCAGATGCGGACTCCAGGCGGCAGATGAAATCCAGCCCAGATTGGTATTGCCGTCTGCCGCCAGCAAAGCCGCGCCCGGTCGCAACCGCGCTTGCGGATCGACACTGAGCACACCGACCAGTACCGGACGCAGCGGATCCTGCAAGCCCGGACGCTGCAACAGACGACGACCGACGAAGGGGCGCTCTTTAGACGCCATTTTTTGCAAACCCAGATCGCCCGGCGTGCTGCGGCCATCAAGTTCGGGACCGGCGACATGGCCGGCTTCGATGCGCAAAATGGCGATGGCATCGGCACCATAGGGACGCAAACCGAACGCCTGTCCCGCTTGTTGCAAGCGCTGCCAGCAAGCCGTGGCATACGCCGCCGGCAACAGCAATTCATAAGCGGTCTCACCGGAAAAACTGAGCCTGCACAATGTCAGCGGCATGCCCTGCCAGTTGGTTTGCACTACCCCGAGCGGCGGCAACACCGCGTCATCCAGCGCCAGTTGCAGTACTTGCGCCAGCAACTGGCGACTATGCGGGCCGGCCAGCACGAAATGCGCCAGTTGCTCGGTCAGTGATGTCACGCGCACCCGCAATGCCGGCCATACCGTTGCCAGCAAATACTCCAGATGCGACAAGACTTTGCCGGCATGCACCGTGGTCGTGGTCAGCAGATAGTGTTGTTTCCCCAGGCGGGCAATACTGCCGTCATCGAGAATGATGCCATCTTCGCGCAACAACAATCCGTAACGGGCCTTGCCCACCGCCAGCTTCAACACGTCGTTGCTATACACGCGATCCAGGAACAGTTGCGCGTCCGGACCCTGCACATCAATCTTGCCGATGGTCGAAATATCGGCCAGACCCACCGCACTGCGCACCACTGCGGCCTCGCGCTGCGCGGCGGCGACCACATCTTCACCCGCTTGCGGATACGCCGCCGGTCGCAACCACGCCCCCAGTTGCACGAAGCTCGCGCCGTATTGCTGATGTCCGGCATGCAGCGGCGACAGGCGCCGTGCCACGGCCCGCTCGCCAATGGCGGCACCGGCCAGCAAGCCCAGCGTCACCGGCGTATAGGGTGGCCTGAAGGTCGTAGTGCCGACTGCCGGCACCGTTTCTGCGCGTTGCCGCGCCAGCAAACCCAGACCATTCAGATTGGAGGTCTTGCCCTGATCGGTACCCATGCCAAGCGTGGTGTAACGCTTCAGATGCTCGACCGAACGATAATTTTCGCGCACCGCCAGACCGATATCGGCCGCGGTCACATCTGCCTGAAAATCGATGAAGCACTTGCCGCGCATGGGTTCCGCCGGCAGCGTTATTTGCACCGCATGATTCTGTGCCAGCTCTCCTTGCACCGTCACCGACAACGCCGGCAAGGCTGGCCGACCCAGCGCGGCAAGCGTATCGGCAGCAGCGGCAAAGCCATCATGCAATATTGCCTGCAAGCTGAATATGCCACGCGCTGCGCCGGCCGAGCAGGTAGCTTGCTTGACCTGCGCCGGCACAAATGCCGCCAGTTGCGGCCGGTATTCCAGCTTGCCGCCCGATTGCGAATGCAAATGCACCGCTGGCGCCCAACCGCCCGACATGGCAATGGCATCGCAGGCAATGCGCTGGCTACGTCCTTGCTCATCGCGCAACCATGCGCCCTTGACACCACGGCGACCGAGCGCATGGGTAATCACGCTGGCCGCATGCAACGTGATGCCGCGTGCCTGCAACGCCTGCACGCGCTGCGGCGCGATAAGCGCCTGCGCCCGCACATCAACATAAGCCGCTACCGCAATGCCAGCGTCATGCAGATCGAGTGCGGCATCCAGCGCGGCATCGTGATTGCCATATACCAGGCAACGTTCGGCCAGACGCACGCCATATTGCAAGACATAAGCGCGCGCTGCTGCGGCCAGATAAATACCGGGCAAATCATTATTGCCAAAGGCCAGCGGCTGTTCGATTGCGCCGGTGGCGAGGATCACTTGTTGCGCCGTGACTTGCCACAGGCACTGCCGCACCTGGCCGGTGCCACCGGCGACTTCCGCATGACGTTCGACCAATGCCAGCCGGTTGTGATCGTAATAGCCGAAGACGGTGGTGCGCGGCAACAGCGTCACGTTCGGCAACGCCTGCAAGTGCGCCAACGCCTGTCGCACCCATGCCGCCACGGCCACACCGTCAATCGTGGCGCGCGGATCAAACGACAACCCGCCCCAGGCCGCTCGTTCATCGGCCAGCATCACCCGTAGGCCGCTGCGGGCGGCACTGAGCGCAGCGGCAATGCCTGCCGCACCGCCGCCGGCAATCAGAATATCGACATGCGCGTGCCGCTGTTGATAGCGATCCGGGTCATCGGCTTGCGGCGCCCGGCCCATGCCGGCCGCGCGGCGGATGATGCGTTCATAGGCATGCCAGGCACTGCCCGGCCATTTGAAGGTCTTGTAATAAAACCCGGCCGGCATCAGCGGTGACAAGTAATCGTTGATGGCTTGCACATCAAACCGCAGCGAAGGCCAGCAATTCTGGCTGCTGGCGTCGAGACCATCAAACAGACTGATCATGGTGGCCCGGGTATTCGGTTCGGTCGCCGCGCCGGTGCCAAGCTGCACCAGTGCATTCGGTTCTTCCGGGCCGGCACTGAGCACGCCGCGCGGCCGGTGATATTTGAAGCTGCGCGCCATCAGCCGCACGCCATTGGCGAGCAAGGCCGAGGCCAGCGTATCACCGGCATGACCAGTATAGGCTTTGCCATTGAAGCGAAAATGCAGCACGGTAGTGCGGTCGACGACACCGCCGGCGGCCAGCCGATGTGATTGCACAGGATGTTTCGATGTCATGGGGCGCTCTGTCCGGTGGCAAAACTGCTGTCGATGACTTCATGCGTCAACGTATCGCGCGTGATGCGCAACCAACTGCGGCAGCCGCGCGTGTGCTGCCAGTATTCGCGACAGATGCCTTTGGGATTGCTGCGCAAATACACATAGGCATGCCATGCGGCGAGGTCGGCATCGTCTTGCGGACGTACCACTGCGGCGTCACCGGCATGGTCGAATTCTTCGTGCGCACGCCAGCCGCAATAGGGACAGAGCAATCGCATTATTGGTGCCCCGGATGCGGACCGGCGCCGCGTTCGTCCAGCAATTCACCGCGTGCAAAGCGCTCCAGTGAAAATGCCGCGTTCAAGGCATGCGGCGCGTCGTTGGCAATCGTATGCGCAAAGACCCAACCGGAGCCAGGCGTGGCCTTGAAGCCGCCATAGCACCAGCCGCCGTTCAGATACAGATTGCGCACCGGCGTCTTGCCGATGATCGGACTGCCGTCCATGCTCATATCCATTACCCCGCCCCAATGGCGCATCATGCGCAGCCGGCTGACAAACGGGAACAGTTGGATGGCACTGCTGACCGCTTCTTCAATCGCTGGCAAATTGCCGCGCTGGGCATAGCTGTTGTAAAAATCCAGATCGCCGCCCATGACCAGTTCGCCGCGATCCGACTGACTGATGTAAAAATGACCGGCGCCATACGTGATGACGGAATCGATCACCGGCTTCACCGGCTCGCTGACGAAGGCTTGCAGTAAATGGCTTTCAATCGGCAACGCCAGATCCGCCATGCGCGCCACCTCGCTGCTGTTGCCGGCGACGGCAATGCCAACCCGTTGCGCAGCAATGTAGCCGCGGGAGGTCTCGACCCCGACCAGATTGCCGCCGACAACACGCAAGCCGGTGCAGGCGCAGTTCTGGATGATGTCGACCCCGAGCCGGTCAGCCGCGCGGGCATAACCCCACGCCACGGCATCGTGCCGCGCCACGCCGGCACGCCCTTGCAGCAAACCACCCACAATCGGATAGCGCGCCCGGGTACTGGTATCGAGCAAGGGCACGCGGGCCCGGATCTGCTCCAGCTCCAGCCATTTGGCATCAATGCCGTTGAGCCGCATGGCATTGCCACGCCGCACATAGGCATCGCGCTGAGCATCGCTGTGCGCCAGATTCAATACGCCGCGCTGACTGAACATGACGTTGTAGTCGAGTTCTTGCGTCAGCCCTTCCCACAGCTTGAGCGAATGTTCGTACAAATGGGCATTGGCCGGCAGCAGATAATTGGAACGGATGATGGTGGTATTGCGACCGGTGTTGCCGCCGCCGAGCCAGCCTTTTTCCAGTACCGCGATATTGCGTATGCCGTGCACCTTGGCCAGGTAATACGCTGTCGCCAGACCATGTCCGCCGCCACCGATGATGATGACTTCATAGCCCGGCTTGGGCACCGGATCGCGCCATGCCTGTGGCCAGCGCCGGTGAGCGCTCAACGCATTGCGTGCCAGCTGGAACAAAGAATATTTCATGCCGTGCATTAAGCCCTGCCGCAGGCGGCGCTGGCAAATGGCATAAGCAGCGATGGGCATCAGCATAAGCAATACTAATCATGTGCCGCACCCGCCTTCATCCATACCGGCGCAATCTCAATACCAGAAAGGAATCGCGTAAATACCAAAATTTTCCGCATAAGCAAAACTGAAAATCATCGTTCTAAAAAAAGTCCCTGCTTCCTATACTCGGCTCACCTTCTCCACATTGAAAAACCGATAGCCGCCATGGATCTGAATGGATTGAAAGCATTTCTGGCAGTCTCTGCCGGCGGCAACATGACCACTGCCGCCAGAGAACTCGGCCTGACGCAATCGGCGATTTCGCAATCGGTGCGGCAACTGGAAGAACAATTCGGTGCCGTGCTGGTAGACCGCACGACCCGGCCGCTGCGACTGACTGCCGCCGGCAGTATCGTGCGTCGCTATACCGAACGCATGCTCAATGAAGCCGAACAAATGACGGCGGCGATCCGCTCCACCGGCACCATTCCGGAATTGCGGATTGCGCTGGTCGATTCGTTTGCGGCCACCGCCGGTGCTGAATTCATTCGCACGGTGGCGCGCTTTGCCCAGAATCTGTATATCGGCGAAGGCTTCTCCACCAGCCATGCCCAGGAATTTCGCGCCCGCAAACTGGATTTGCTGGTGTCCCCCGATCCGATGGAAGAACTCGACGGCGTAGTGCGCTATCCGCTGATGACCGAACCGTTTCTGCTGATTGCACCAGATACCGAGTTGATGGCCGGCCAACAAGCAGTCGATGTCCGCCAGCTCAATTCGGCGCTGCCGATCATCCGCTACAGCAACCGCTCTGCTGCCGGCTCCCGCATCGACCGCTACTTGCTGGAACGCGACATCAAACTGCGGCAGCGAATCGAAGTGGAAACCTCGGAAGTCATGTGCGGACTGGTCGCCAGCGGCATGGGCTGGGGCATCACCACGCCCTTGCATCTGTTGCAGGCACGCTCGCATCTGGAAGGCATTACGGTGCGGCCGCTGGCTGACAAGCTGCAACGCACGCTGTATCTGATCGTGCGCACCGGCGAATATGAGAAAGTGGCGCACACGGTATTGCAGCGCATGCGCGATGTCTTGCGCGACAACGTGATTCCGGAGATCCGCAAGATCATCCCCAAACACGTCGGCGGCTTGCTGGTGTGCGAGGAAAATTGAATGACGACGCTCCGCTCTTTCTATCTTCAGCATGCCGCACGCAGCAAGTGCCGCACGCTTGAGTATTGCTGTACCAGCGCCGCCGGCGCTCCTCATCAACATTGCACTTTACCAATAATTTCAAGCAAATAACCAAGGGAACCAACAGATGAAACGGCATGCATTATTGTTTATCGGACTGACCTTGCTGGCCGGCGTTGCCAACGCCGACAAGCTGGATGACATCAAAAAAGCCGGCGTACTGCGCGTGGCTGCCTTTGACGGCAATCCGCCATTCGGCTATATCGACGCCACCACCAAGAAGACCGTCGGCCTGGATATCGACTACGCCTATGAACTCGGCAAGAAACTCGGCGTCAAGGTCGAGATCGTGCCAACCAATCCGGCCAACCGCGTACCGCTGCTGACATCCAACAAGGTCGATCTGGTGTTCGCCAACTTCACCATCACCGAAGAGCGCGCCAAGGTCATCGATTTCAGTATTCCTTACTTCGCTTCGGGCCAGCAGTTCCTGGTCAAGAAAGGGGTCTTGAAAGATCCTTCGCAACTCAAGGATCTGCGCGTCGGCACCGACAAGGGTACGACCATGGAAACCACATTGCGCGAAAAGTATCCGGATACCAAAGTGGTGTTGTATGACGACACTCCGCTCGGTCTGGCCGCGCTGCGCAATGGCAATATCCAGGCTTTCAGCCAGGATGGCTCCAAGCTGACCGCGATTCTGGCCAGCCTGCCGGACAAGCAGAAATATGAAATTCCGGCCTTCGCGATTTCGGAAGAATATGAAGGTATCGGCATCCCCAAGGGCGAAACCCGTCTGGTGGCGTATCTGAATGACTGGCTGCGCGATCTGGAAAAGACCGGTACGGCACAGAAGATCTACGACAAGTGGTTCGGTCCGCAAAGCAAGTCGCCGTTGCCACGTCTGTTCAAGATCGGTGATACCAAGCTGCGCGAAAAATAATCACTACCGGTAAGCACGACGATTCACACCGTCACCTCAACCTCATGCAACACCAGAACCGGCCGCCGTCAGGCGGCCGGCTGCCAGCTGCATACTTTGCCATCATGACTACTTCCCGCCCCCCTGCTGACATCCTGACACAGACACGCACCACTGCAGTCGCGGCCACCATGCAGCAAATACGCGCCATCATCGGCGCCGCACTGGAACCGACGCCACAGCAACTGGAACAGGTCGCGGCCTGTCTGCGACAATTGGCGGCACTGGGCGGACTGTTTCCTGACGCGCATTTCCCCGGACCGGATGAAGGCGTGGCAGAAACCTTGTACCTGCTGTCGGAAGACGACGATCTCAACAACGCCTTGTACCTGTACCGCCCCGCACCCGGCATGAGCACGCCGCCGCATGATCATTCGACCTGGGCCGTGATTGCCGGCATCGAAGGCGAAGAACCGAATACCGTATGGCAGTCCGGCACGGCACCGGAGTCCGGCCTGCAGATCAGCCGGCGCTTCAGCGTCGGCCCCGGCCAAAGCGCCTGTTTCACGCACGACCAGATTCACAGCATCGCCATCGCCGGCGAACGCGCCATCAAGCATTTGCATCTGTACGGTCACAGCTTGCTGGACTTGCCGCGCCGGCGCGACTTCAATGCCGCCGATGGCAGTTCCTGGCCGCAAACCGAAAAGCCGCTGGTACTGCCGCCGCAATCGTTGACGGCTGCCAGCCATGCTTGACCTGAACGCGCTGAGCGCCCAGATGCTGGCACCCAAATATATCGGCTGGCTGGTCAATGGCTTGCAGATGACCTTGTTCGTCACCGTCATCACCGCCATCGTCGCCACCCTGCTCGGTTTTCTGCTGGCCGCCGCGCGCTCCAGTTCGCTGCGGTTGCTGGCCTGGCCGGCCACCGCCTACATCGCCCTGTTCCGCAACACACCGCTGCTGGTGCAATTGCTGTTCTGGTATTTCGGCTTTCCCAGCCTGTTTCCGGAAGGCACCATGGAATGGCTCAATGCCGTCCATCGCATCCATTTGTTCGGCTTTATCCCGCTGACCTGGCCTTCGTTCGAATTCGTGGCGGCGGTGTTCGGCCTGATTCTGTATTCCACCGCCTATGTCAGCGAAGAAATCCGCGCCGGCATGCGCGGCGTCGCCACCACCCAGGCACTGGCCGCGGCCGCGCTGGGACTGACGCGCTGGCAGTCGCTGCGCTACATCGTCTTACCGCAAGCGGTTCGTATCGCCACGCCGTCGTTACTCGGGCAATACATGAATATCCTGAAAAACACCTCACTGACCATGGGCGTGGGTCTGGTCGAACTGTCGTACACCTCGCGCCAGGTCGAAGCAGAAACCTTCAAGACCTTTCAAGCCTTCGGCATCGCCACGCTGATGTACATCACGTCCATCGCCGTGATGGAAGTGGTCGGCCAATATCTGCTGCGCCGCCGCGCGCGGCACGGTCACTGAGAATCCGAGATCCCGCCATGGAACTGTCCGTACTGACTGAAAATCTGCCCTACCTGCTGTGGGGCGCCTATCCCGATGGCCCGCTTGGCGGTGCCGCGCTGACCTTGATCCTGAGCCTCGGTTCGGCCGTGATTTCGGCGCTGCTCGGCGCCGTGCTCGGCATCGCGCTGGCGATGACGCGCGGTGCCGTCAACACGACACTGATGCTGGTCTTGGGATTTTTCCGGGCAATTCCGGTCTTGATGCTGATTTTCTGGACTTACTTTCTGCTGCCGATTGCTTTCGGCATCGATGTGCCGGGTATTCTGTCGGTCATGTTTGCGCTGTCGCTGATTGGCGCGGCTTATCTGGCGCACTCGGTGTGTGCCGGCATTCAGGGCGTGCGCAGCGGTCAGTGGGATGCCGGGCTGTCGCTCGGCTTGCCACGGCTGGCAGTGTTGCGCCACATCATCTTGCCGCAGGCACTGCAAATGATGATGCCGTCCTTCGTCAACCAATGGGTAACGCTGATCAAGGACAGTTCGCTGGCTTATATCGTCGGCGTCGGCGAGTTGTCGTTCGTGGCGGCACAAGTGAATAGCCGGGTCATGATTTATCCGGCCGAGATTTTCATGTTTGTCGGCGCCATCTATTTCA
The DNA here is from genome assembly GCF_001189915.1 of Herbaspirillum autotrophicum. Classification (GTDB taxonomy): domain Bacteria; phylum Pseudomonadota; class Gammaproteobacteria; order Burkholderiales; family Burkholderiaceae_D; genus Herbaspirillum; species Herbaspirillum autotrophicum. Next base: position 111,952 of record NZ_LFLS01000001.1, on the reverse strand, counting down.
TTCTGTGTTCCAGCCTCGACATTTCTGCCGCGCAACTGGCGCGCTACTTTCAGCCACCAGCGATTGCGGCACGGCGTCTGCGCCGCAGCGAACAACAGCGCCGGGAGCAATTCCGCGTCAGCGCACCGGCAGGAATTGCAGGAACGAACCGCCCAGCAGATTCTGTACGTAGCTGATACCGGCGCGGCGATATTTCTCCGTCACGAATTCGGCCATCAGGTCGAGCCGGCCGACGATCTTGCCGAATTCCCGCTCAAAGCTCAGATTGCGTTCGCCGCTGTTGATCTCATCCGACAACAGCAACAACTGGCCATTCGCAGTACGGCGCGTGGCCAGCATCCAGGAAGCGATCTCGATATTGCGCGCCGCGTTGTAGAGGAATTGGGCGTCCAGACCATCGATCAGATAAAACTCAGTCTTGCCGCCATGCGCAGTCACGATCATGTCGGCAGTGGCGTAAATGAAGGCCGCAACGCGGTCGGCTTTGAAATCCGGTGCCAGCGACAGCGACATGGCGGCAATATCATGCTTGCCCTGCAAATCATTCCAGGTCTGCCGCCGCTCGATGGAAAACCGTACCTGTCGTATCGCATCTTCGCGCGTGACGGCGGTCTTTTTCCATTCTGCCGGATTGCGCCGGTACAACTTGTCCATCAGGCGATACAGGCTATCGAGGTTATCGCGCATGGCCAGCGTCGCCATGCGGTTGGTGTCGGACTGCCCCATTTCCCTGCCACTGGTCGGCGCCCCCTTGACCTCGCCATGCGGCGTCGGCGCCGAAGCACAGGCAGTCAACAACAAGGTGGCAGCAATCAACAGGAGGGGCGAAGCCATTGGTCTCATTATTTTCATGTCGATGAGACCAGCTTAATTCAAAATCGGTTCAACTACCTGAATTACATGCACCGCTGAAACGATGCGAAATTGGGTCTCACTGCGGCCACAAGCTCAATCCCAAGTAACTTCACCGTATTCAGGACGTATTTCATCAATAACCGCGAGTGCGGTATGGATGAAATGCGTTCTGGCAATCGCTGTTTCGAAAAGATTGCATTCACGCACTTTTTCTGTAGCGCAAGCTGTCGCCTCGTGCCCCCCAACAGTAAGCAGGGGCTTGAGACAGGTGCTGTGCGGACCAATCACTGCGCAAGATATCCCTGCCGGCTTCGACACGACTCCCGTTCTGTTATCAAATGCCTGATCAACAGCCAGTCGAAGCACTCCCCCCAATCTTGAAAATGGATATGTTGGCCGGCCTGGCCGGGGTCAACGTCGCACAATGTCAGCCAGCCCCCATGAGCACGATGACAGACTACCCGGAACTCGTGATCGCTTTGGGTCCCGACACACGCTTTTTGGCGGTGGACAGATTCGACCGCGGTCCTGATGGTGCTGTGCATATGGAAGATGCCTGTCAACTGCTGACACTGATGCCCGGTCAAAAGTATTCAGGTGCAAAACAATTCGTCAAGCTGATTCAAATACTGGATCGCTTCAGCACGCGAGGCATCGAGGATGTACGTCAGTTCTTTGTCCGGCAGGTTGTCAATACGCTCATCGGTAACCCGGATGCACACCTGAAGAGCTTCAGTGTGCTCTATCCCAATGGCATAAGCCCTGAACTGTCTCCGGCTTACGATATCGTCTGTATGTCGGCACTGCCGGGCTTCCGAGGTTTCGGCACCAACGTCGCCATCGACGCATTGCAGCGAAAAGAAACCCGGGACAGGTATGCCGCCATCGCCAGGCAAGCAGGAATTTCCGAACGCATTGCCAAAGCAGCTGTCACGCAAACGGTTTCGCTTGCTAAAGACCACTGGCCCAAGGCGCTGAGGGAAATGGAAGTCCCGCACGCCGTCCGCCGGGAAATTGAGGATCGCCTGAATTCGCTGCCGCTGGCGCGCGGTGTAATGTCGTGACCGGAAAGCATAATGAAATCTGCTTTCTCATCGTCGTTGCAGCACGCGATCTTATGTAATTCCGCGTAATACGATTCAACCCTATACACCACAGATAAAGACGTCAGGAAAGCAATCACAAGCGGCGCCTCGTAAGCGTGTGCATCAGTCATTTCGCGACGGTATCCGCGATACGATGTCAGCCGCCAAACCCGGCCACGAGTCTCAAACAAACAGCCGCAATAAAAAAATATGGCAGCGCCAAATACTGGCCGCTGCCGTTGTTTTTCCATCTGAATCTGTCCAGCCGGCAAGCATTGCTGCCGGCCCGCTTAACTCAGCCGCACCCCGGTCAGATAACCGACCGTAGCACCGAAGCGGTCATTGTAATTGGCGCGCACCAGTGGGTCGAGCTGGGCCTTGACCTTGTCGTGCAAACCCTTTTCCCAGTCGCCGGCGTGCTGGAAATTGCTCATGATGTAGGTCCAGCCGTGGATTTCATCGACCGCATGCAAACCGGTCGATTCGGCCCCGGCCGGACATGACAGGATGCGCGACAGGCGTTTGCTGTCGACGTTATAGGCCCACAGGAAATTATTGACGTGCATGCCGCTGTCTTCACCGATGAACAGCGTGCGCAATTTTTCCGAGAACTTGATGTTGTCGGGATTGGCGATCTTGTCGGCGTGCGCCAGATTGCCAAGTTCATCCGGCTGTTTCAAATCCTGACCGATCAGTGCCGGCGGCGGCGCCATATCAACCGGTACCCATTCGCTGACCAGGGCGGTGCCGCTCTCATCACGCTGACCGCCGCGCAGATTCAAGGCATACACGGCGCCGGCCTTCGGCCCTTGCACCTTGATATCGCCGGAGCCGTCGAGCATGGAAGTCTGTACATACGACATGGCCGAGTAGGCGATCTTGTCGCGCGCATTGACGGTGGTGCCTTCCATTTTGGTAAAACCGAGACTGCCGCCACGCAAGGCGGCATAGCGATGGGTTTCCAGAAACGCCGCCGCCTTTTCCATGCCTGGCTTGAGCTTGACCCAGTTGCTTTTGCCGCCGAACGGGATCTTGGTCCAGGACGCGTCTTGCGGGTCGCTGGTGCGGACTTCCATGATGTCGGACGCGGTCAGCTTGTCGGCCATGGCCTGAATTTCGGCGCTGGCAGCGCTGCCCAGTTTGATCCAGCTGAGGTTGCCGGCGCCCGGGCCGACACCGGAAGTCTGGTGCCATTTGGCCACGTATAACGTACCGGCCGACAAATCTTCGGCGCGGTCGGCAATGAACATGAACAGGCCGCCGTTGGTGGCGTCATCCCCCATCAACACGGTGCGGCGGTCCGGCATCACTTGCACCAGTTCGTGTGAAATGCGGCCCAGACAATAATGCTTGACCACGCTGCCGCTGCCGTCGGCATTGACAGTAATTTCCGGCAAGTGGCCGTAATGGTAGGGATTGGCCTTGTCCGGCGCGCCATACAAATTCTGGCTGAAGGCGCGGAATTGCACGTTGGCAGCAATCGCGGCCGCATCCGGTTCGTATTCTTCGCTCGACAAATGGGTATTCCATGGCGACAGGCTGGCACCGCAGGTAATCCACAAGCCATGCACGGCCGAGGTATCGACATTGTGATACTTGACCAGCGTCAGCTTGCCGGTGGCCGGATCCTGATCCAGCGTCAGCACTGCAATCGGCGACGGCAACTGGCCGTACATCGCGGCTTGTTTCTGGTCGCGCGTGGTGTATTCGAATTGCACCACGGCAAATACGGCATTGCCCTTGATGCCGGCCACGGTGGCGCGGTCCAGTTGCAGCAAGGACGAACCATCGGGGCAGTCCGAGAAGAAATGACGTTCCTTGCCCGGCAGCGAACGGTCGATGATCGGTTGTCCGTGGATATCGTAATAACCGCCGGCCAGCACCTTGCCGCCCTTGCCATCCGGCACCATTTCACCGGTCATGAAGAATGGCTGATAGGCCAATTGATAACGCTGGCGGGCGCCGTCGTTGAATTGCACTTCCAGGCTGGACGCCACGGTAGTGGCTGCCATCGCCGCCGGATCGGCCAGTGTCGGCGCTGCCATATGGCTGAACGAGGCACCGGCAAAGCCGCTGCGGTTGGGGTCGGTCGCGGCGCCGGCACAACCGGCCAGCAAGGCCGCCGGACCCAGCGTCAGCGGCAGCAAGGGTGCGCTGGACAACAGTTTCAGCAAATGGCGACGCTGCAGCTGAGGCTGGGACTGCTCATCGGACGTGGCGCAGGCATGGGCAAGGGGTGCGGTATTTTTCATTGAAACGGGCTCCTGGTGCGGTAAGGCCCTGAATATTGCCAAAAGACAATACACAGAATGTGTTGCTGACAAAGTACTGACAAGGCGAAAAGCCTAACCGCCAAAAATGACAAGCGCGTGACGCGTAAATTCACCACGCCAGTCTTGTATAATGCGAGGTTTGAATGCCAAAGAAATCATCATGGAAGCAGAACGCCTAAATTCCCTCCAATCCCTGCTGGACGACCTGAATGTGCGTGCAGTAGAACTTCGGAGGTATCTTTGACTTCGATGTGAAGTCAGAGAAACTCGACCAGGTCAACGCTGAACTGGAAGACCCGGAAGTCTGGAACGACCCGAAACGGGCGCAAGACCTCGGTAAAGAAAAAAAATCGCTGGAAAACATTGTCCATACGCTGATCAAGATTGACAGCGAGCTGGCGGATACGCGCGACCTGTTCGCGATGGCCCGCGAAGAAAAGGATGAAGACACGCTGGTCGCCATCGAAGCCGATGCCGAGAAGCTGCGCGAGATCGTTGAAGGCATGGAATTCCGCCGCATGTTCAACAATCCGATGGACCCCAACAACTGTTTCATCGACATCCAGGCCGGTGCCGGCGGTACCGAAGCGCAGGATTGGGCGTCCATGTTGCTGCGTCAGTACCTGCGCTATTGCGAGCGCAAGGGCTTCAAGACCGAAATTCTGGAACAGTCCGACGGTGAAGTAGCCGGTATCAAGACCGCCACCATCAAGGTCGAAGGCGAATACGCCTACGGCTTTCTGCGCAGCGAAACCGGGGTTCACCGCCTCGTGCGCAAGTCGCCGTTCGACTCTGCCAACGGTCGCCACACCTCGTTCTCGAGCCTGTTCGTTTATCCGGAAGTGGATGATTCGATCGATATCGACATCAATCCGGCCGATGTCCGCGTCGATACTTATCGCGCGTCCGGCGCCGGTGGACAGCATATCAATAAAACCGACTCCGCAGTCCGGCTCACGCACGCGCCGACCGGTATCGTGGTGCAATGTCAGAATGACCGCAGCCAGCACCGCAACCGCGCCGAAGCGTGGGAAATGCTGAAAGCCAAGCTGTTCGAACTGGAATTGCGCAAACGCATGAGCGAGCAGCAAAAGCTGGAAGATTCCAAGACCGATGTCGGCTGGGGTCACCAGATCCGCTCTTACGTGCTGGACCAGTCCCGCATCAAAGACTTGCGCACCAACTTTGAAATGGGCAACACCAAGGCCGTGCTGGATGGCGACCTCGATGGCTTCATCGCGGCTTCGCTGAAACAGGGCGTCTGATCTGCAACGGCGGCCGGCGCTTCGGCGTCGCCGCCGGCAATACTGCCTCACCGCATTGCCTCACGCCGCCTTCGCGCGACGTATTACCGTGCACTTATTCCTGCTGATTACTGAAGAATTCTCAATCCCATGACCACGCCAAACGACAACGCCGCACTGCCAGCCAACGACAAGGAAACGGAAAATTCCATCATCGCCGAGCGCCGCGCCAAACTGGCTGCGATTCGCGCCCGCGGGGTGGCCTTCCCGAATGATTTCCGGCCGCAACACAAGGCTTCGGAACTGCACGCCGCCTACGACGAATTCGATAACGAAAAGCTGGAAGCCAATCCGGTGCAAGTGTCGGTAGCCGGTCGCATGATGCTCAAGCGCGTCATGGGCAAGGCGTCCTTCGCCACCATTCAGGACGCGTCCGGCGCCCTCGCCGACGGCCGCATCCAGCTTTACATCACCAATGACGTCAGCGGCATCGAAACCCATGACGCCTTCAAGCATTACGATCTGGGCGACATCATCGGCGCCGAAGGTTTGCTGTTCAAGACCAAGACCAACGAACTGTCGGTCAAGGTCACCAGCCTGCGCCTGATCACCAAGTCGCTGCGTCCGCTGCCGGACAAGTTCCACGGCCTGTCCGATCAGGAAACCAAGTATCGCCAGCGTTATGTCGACCTGATCATGAGCGAAGACACACGCCGCACGTTCAAGGCCCGTACTGCTGCCATGTCGTCGATCCGCCGCTTCATGGAAGAGAATGAGTTCATGGAAGTCGAAACGCCGATGCTGCACACCATTCCCGGCGGCGCCGCGGCCAAGCCGTTCATCACCCATCACAATGCGCTGGACATGCAAATGTTCCTGCGCATCGCACCGGAACTGTATCTGAAGCGTCTGGTGGTCGGCGGCTTCAACCGCGTATTCGAAATCAACCGTAACTTCCGTAACGAAGGCGTGTCGCCGCGTCACAATCCGGAATTCACGATGATGGAGTTCTATGCCGCCTACGTCGACTATCAATGGCTGATGAGCTTCACCGAAGCCGTGATCCGTCAGGCCGCCATGGATGCCCACGGTACCGCCACCCTGACCTATCAGGGTCGTGAACTGGATCTGAGCAAGCCGTTCGAACGCCTGACCATCGTCGGCGCCATCAAGAAATACGCGCCTGACTATCAGGACGCGCAATTGCAAGACATCGCCTTTCTGCGGACCGAACTCAAGAAGTTCGGCGTCAAGGCCGATCAGGCGCCGCTGGCCAACGCCGGCATCGGTGCACTGCAACTGGCGCTGTTCGAAGAAACTGCCGAATCGCAATTGTGGAACCCGACCTACATCGTCGATTATCCGGTGGAAGTATCGCCACTGGCACGCGCTTCCGATACCGTCGCCGGCATCACCGAGCGTTTCGAACTGTTCATCACCGGTCGCGAAATCGCCAACGGCTTCTCCGAGTTGAATGATCCGGAAGATCAGGCCGCACGCTTCCAGGCACAAGTCGCCGCCAAGGATGCCGGCGACGAAGAAGCCATGTATTACGACGCCGACTACATTCGCGCGCTGGAATACGGCATGCCGCCCGCCGGCGGCTGCGGCATCGGCATTGACCGTCTGATGATGCTGATCACCGATTCACCCAACATCCGTGACGTGATCCTGTTCCCGCATCTGCGCCGCGAAGACTGAGCCTGACACCACCGTTATCCGGACGGATGACGGTAAAAAAATGAGAAGGCCGGCGCGGTGGAATGCGCCGGCCTTTTTCATTGAAACCCCGCATGACAACATATTGCGACGATTACCCGCAGTAGTTGCCGAAACCGCATCAATGTATTGGTCGTTTTCATGGACAGATTATCTGTTGCAAGGCATTCCTTACAAGTTTTTACAACTGACACACGATCATGCTTTTTATGAAGCGGTCTGCCATTGATAATCCTTCTCATACAACAACAGGAAGAGGCTTATCATGGAAAACGCGAATATCACGACGACGTCGAACCGCATTCATCCGCTGCTGGCAACTGCTGCGGTAGCCGTGATTCTGGTCAGTCTGACCGGCGTCGCCGCCATTACCGGCCTGCTGCCCACTTCGCACAGCACTGCCGCGCCCCAGCAAGTTGCCGCACTGAGCGACACCAATGCCAACACACCAGCCGCCGCCGTCACCGCACCTTTGGCGCCGCGCAACGAACCGGCACCGGCGCGCGTGCGCAGCAAACCGCAATCGAATTACAGTGGCTATAACAGCCCGGCACCGGCGGTCGTGCAATCGTGCTCGACCTGCGGTGAAATCCAGGCAGTACGCGCCGTGCAAAGCACACCGAAGGCCAGCGGCGTAGGGATTGCTGCCGGCGCCGTGCTGGGTGGTGTACTCGGCAATCAGGTGGGCGGCGGTAACGGCCGCACGCTGGCTACCGTGGCCGGCGCCCTCGGCGGTGGCTTTGCCGGTAATGAAGTAGAAAAGCGCAGCCGTACCACCACTTCGTATGTGGTGGATGTCCGAATGGAAAACGGCAGCGTCCGCTCTTTCCCGCAAACCTCGGAAGGCTGGCGCGTCGGTGATCAGGTCCGCGTCGTCAATGGTCATCTGAGCGCACGCGGCTGATCGCCACGGCAGCACACCATCGGCGCCTGCCATCAGGCAATCAGCAGCCGTAGTCATCCGCAGATGGCTACGGCTTTTTGCTGCCTGACAACGGTGCAAATGGCAGCAATTTCATATGCCCATACTGCATAAGCATCCAATTATTTATGCATACGCCTTCTAAGCGGGCTCTGCTAAACTTGTTCTGAATTCAGCCTTGGACCACAGTTATCGTGATTCGCATCGCGCACTTACATAAAAATTATCAGGTTGACAATCACGATGTCGTTGCCCTTTCGGATATCAATCTGGCTATCGAAAGCGGTGAGATATTCGGCATCATCGGACGCTCGGGTGCCGGTAAAAGCACGCTGATCCGCACCCTGAATCTGCTCGAACGTCCTACCCGGGGACAGATCTTCATTGAAAACGAAGACATCACCACCTTCGACAGCACCCGCCTGCATCAACTGCGGCAACGCATTGGCATGATCTTTCAGCACTTCAACCTGCTCAATGCCAAAACCGTTGCTGCCAATGTCGACTGGCCACTCAAGATCACCGGTAAATACAGTCGCCACGAACGTGCAGCCCGCGTCGACGAATTGCTGGAACTGGTCGGCTTGTCTGCGCATCGCGACAAATATCCGGCGCAATTGTCGGGCGGCCAGAAACAGCGGGTGGGCATCGCCCGCGCGCTGGCCAACTACCCGCGCCTGTTGTTGTGCGACGAAGCCACCTCGGCGCTGGATCCGGAAACCACGCAATCGATTCTGCATCTGCTGCTCGACATCAACCGCAAGCTGGGCCTGACGATTGTCTTGATTACCCATGAGATGCAGGTCATCCGCAGCATTTGTGATCGCGTTGCCGTAATTGACAATGCGCGCATCGTCGAAAGCGGCAATGTCACCGATGTCTTCCTGCATCCGCAACATGCGGTCACCCAAAGCCTGGTGGCAGAAAGCAACAGCTTCGATACCCAACTGATGCTGCGCGCCGATCAGTTCAACGGCAAGCTGGTACGCCTGACCTTCGTCGGCGATATTACCTATCAGCCGATCCTGAGCAATATCGCCGCTGTCAGCGCCGCCAGCATTACCATCTTGCAAGGCACCATCGCCCGTATCAAGGACACCCCTTACGGCCAGTTGCTGGTCGAACTCAATGGCAGCGCCGACGAGATCGTGCAGGTATTTGCCAGCCTCGACCACCATGGCATTCGTCACGAGGTGCTGCAATGATCGACTTCTCGGTAATCGACTGGAGCGACATCTGGCAAGCCACGCTGGAAACGCTGACCATGACCGGCCTGTCACTGCTGTTTACGATACTGATCGGCCTGCCGCTCGGCATTCTGCTGTTCCTGACCGGGCGTCGCCAATTGCTGGCGCAGCGCGGCGTTTATCTGTTGCTGTCGCTGGTGGTCAATGTCTTGCGTTCGGTACCGTTCCTGATTCTGCTGATCGTGATGATTCCGGTGACCTTGCTGCTGGTCGGCACCTCGCTTGGCGTCGAGGGGGCAATCCCGCCGCTGGTGATCGGTACCGCTCCGTTCTTCGCGCGCCTGGTGGAAAACGTCTTGCGCGAAATTGATCGCGGCGTGATCGAAGCCTGTCAGGCCATGGGCGCCAAAACGCACCAGATCATTTTTGGCGCACTGCTGCCGGAAGCCTTGCCCGGCCTGCTGGCGGCGGTGACCATTACCGCCATCACCCTGATGTCTTACGCCGCCATGTCAGGCGTGATCGGCGGCGGCGGTCTCGGTGATCTGGCGATCCGGTTCGGCTATCAGCGGTTCCAGACCGAGGTGATGATCGTCACCGTGGCGGTGCTGGTGGTACTGGTGCAATTGCTGCAATTTTTCGGTGACCGGCTGGTGCTGCACTTTACGCGTAAATAGCTTACCGGCTGGTGCTGCCTGTTGAAGTATCGATGTTATTGATTTCATTTCTCGCAAAGGAGTTGTTCATGTCACGCAAGTTCTCGCTGTTGTTCGCCGCCTCCCTGAGCCTGTTTGCGGCTGCCGCCCATGCTGCCGACAAACTGGTGATCGCCGCCACGCCGGTACCGCACGCCGAAATTCTGGAGTTCATCAAGCCGACCCTGGCCAAGGAAGGCGTCGATCTGCAAGTCAAGGTATTCACCGACTACGTCCAGCCCGCTGCTCAGACCAATGAAAAACAGGTAGACGGCAACTTCTTCCTGCATCGCCCGTACCTGGAAGAGTTCAAGAAGAACCACAAGAACGATATCGAAGTTGCGGTCGCCAAGGTGCACGTCGAACCGTTCGCGGCCTATTCGCTGAAATACAAAAAAGCGGCCGACATTCCGAACGGCGCCACGATTGCCATTCCCAACGACCCGTCCAATTCCGGCCGCGCCCTGCTGCTGCTGGCACGCAATGGCCTGATCAAACTGAAGGACATCAACAATATTTCGGCGACCCAAAAAGACATCGTCGATAATCCGAAAAAATTCAAATTCCGCGAACTCGAAGCCGCCACCTTGCCACGCGTTTTGAATCAGGTCGATGTCGCGCTGATCAATACCAATTACGCCATTGAAGCCAAGCTCAATCCGGTCACCGATTCGCTGTTCATCGAAGATGCCAATTCGCCCTACGCCAATCTGCTGGTGGCACGCGAAGACAACAAGGACAGCCCGGCCATCAAGAAACTGGTTGCCGCGCTGAATTCGCCTGCCGTCAAGAAATTCATTCAGGACAAGTACAAGGGTGCAGTCGTGCCGGCATTCTGATTGCGGCACATGCCAACCTGATTTTCTGACAACGGAAACGGAATATGTCGGGCAGTCATTGCCCGACATGCTTCATACGATGCCACCAACCTGTATCGAATGGCCTGAGCACCCCGCAACAAAACTTCCATTAGATGCGCGCGCCAGTTAATTCCATTTGAAATCAGAAAAATTTCTTATCGAAAAAACCAGCGACAACTCCGTCTGGTCCGGCCTCATATTTATTCACCAACGGCATCGCGTAAAACGCAGTTAATCCCACAATTTGCCAAAAAGCCGTAAACGGCCCCCCCATTTTGGCAATTGAAGCAGAAAATTCAGCGTCATAGATTCATCATCGTCAACACGGGATGCAATGACCTGAAATGCACTGTTCCTATCACCTCATCCGCTGGCTGTCGTTGCCATTGCTGCACTGTGTCGCGGCTGCCGTCCTGTGCCTGCCTGCCAGCACCTGCATGGCCGCCGACACCATCAAGAAAATCACCGACAGCAAAACCATCGTCATCGCCTTCATGGGCGGCCTGAGCGACAGCACAGCGCCATTTGCCATGGTGGAACCGGGCGGTCAGGTCAAAGGTTATGCGATTGAACTGTGCAACCGGATTGCCGACGGTATCCGGGAAGAGCTGCGTCTGAGCGAACTCAAGGTCAAATACTGGCCGGTCAATGTCAACAACCGGGTCGATGCCCTGCTCGACAACAAGGCCGATCTGGAATGCAGCGTCACTACCAATACCGCGGAACGACGCAAGAAAGTGGCATTCACCATTCCGCATTTTTTTACCAGCGTGCGCATGCTGGTGCGGGCCGACTCGTCGATACGAGAATGGAGCGATCTGCAAAATCACAAGATCGTGGTGCAAAAGGGCAATGGCATGGTCAACATGATCAACCAGCGTACGCTGGTGGGCTCGCTCGCTGAATCCATCACCGAGATGTTGTCTACCCAGGAATGTCTGGACATGCTGGACCGGCGCAAGGCCGACGCTTTCGTGATGGATGAAGTATTGCTGCACGCCGCCGTGATGCGGCACACCACCGATCCCGGCAAATATCTGATCACCGGCACGCCGTTATCGGTGGAAGCCTACGCCATCATGATGCGCAAGGATGATCCGGCGTTCAAGCAGATGGTCGACCGTCAGATGGCAAAGCTGGCGTATCGCGGCGACATCAAGAAAATTTATGATCGCTGGTTCATGCCACCGGCCGTGCAGCAACAAAATCTGTTCAACATGCCGATGAGTCATTTGCTGCGCGACTTGCTGCGCTACCCCAGCGACAAGGTCACCAATTGATGAACTGATGAGCAGGACCATGCGATCACGCTCCTGCGCCCGGTCGTCATGCATAAATTGCGCATGAATATGCGGTAACGGTCTTTGCCCCGGCTGAGATTTGCACTTACGATGATCTGCTTGTCTTCATCGATCCGGAACCGCCATGTCATCGCCATTGAAAAAAATCGCTTCCCTGCTCGGCCTGAGTTTGCTGGCATTTGCCACCGTCGCTGCTGTCGCGCCGGCGGCCCACAGCCAGACGCTCAAGGAAATCAAACTCGATTACGCTTACTATTCGCCCGAAAGTCTGGTGATCAAACGCAATGGCTGGCTGGAAGAAGCGTTCAAGGCGCAGGGCACCACCGTGCAATGGGTTTTCTCACGCGGCAGCAACAACTCACTCGAATTCCTCAACAGCGGTGCTTCCAATTTCGCGCTGACGTCCAGCATTTCGGCGCTGGTCGCCCGCGTCAACGGACAACCGGTCAGGACCGTCTACAGCTATCTGTGGGCCGAACCGAGTGCACTGGTAGTGCAAGCCAATTCGCCGATCCGCAACGTGGCCGATATCAAGGGCAAGAAAATTGCCGCCACCAAAGGCACCGATCCTTACTTCTTCCTGCTGCGCACACTGGACGCCAATGGCCTGAAACCATCCGATGTGGAAATCGTCCATCTGCAACATCCGGACGGTCGCACCGCACTGGAGCAAGGACGGGTTGATGTCTGGGCCGGTCTCGATCCGCACATGGCCGGCGCTCAGGCTGGTGGTGCACGCTTCATTTATCGCAACCCGGCCTTCGGTCTGGCGGCATTTCTCAATACCAGCGAAAGCTTCCTCAACGACCATCCGCAAGCAGTGCGCACGGTACTCAAGGCATATGAACGCGCTCGGCGCTGGATTATCGCCAATCCCAAGCCGACGGCCGCACTGATTGCCGAAGAAACCAAATTGCCGGCCAACGTGATCGAACTGCAATTGGCGCGTTACGACTTCAGCCGTCCGGTACCCGGTGCGGCGCATCTGGATGCCATCAAGCCGGTAGTGCCGCTGCTGCAAAAAGACGGCATTCTGCGTCGCAACGCCGATGTTGACGGTCCGTTGAATTCCCTGATCGATGCCCGCATCGCGACGGAAGTCGTGGCGGAGAAATAGGCATGTCCCGCGCCGGCGCCACCTTGCACAAAGTCCCGCGGCCGGCATTCGGCTTCGGTCCGCTGCGCTTGCCCAAGCGCGTGCGCGGACTGGTATTGCCAGTGATCTTGCTGGCAGCATTGGAAATCGCCGGTCGCTGGGGCTGGATTCCCGGCTATCTGATGCCGCGTCCCAGCGAGTTGCTGACGACCCTGGCCGAACTCGCCGAAGGCCCGCTGTGGCGACACATCAATGCCAGTACCTTGCGGGTATTCGCCGGCTTTGCCATCGGCGGCGTGCTGGCACTGATCTTTGGCGCCTGGGTCGGACTCAGCAGTCTGGCCGAAGACTATATCGAACCCATCTTTCAAGCCTTGCGCGCGGTACCCGGTCTGGCTTGGGTACCGCTGCTGCTGATCTGGCTCGGCATTGATGAAACCTCCAAAATCACCTTGATTGCCATCGGCTCGTTCTTTCCGATTTACATGAATTTGGTGGCCGGCATCCGCAATGTTGATCGCAAACTGGTTGAAGTCGGCGCCATGTATGGCTTCAGCCGGCTGCAACTGATCCGCCGGATTTTCATTCCGGCCGCCAAACCCTATCTGTTCACCGGCTTGCGCAATGGTTTATCGATGGCCTGGTTGTGCGTGGTCGCGGCCGAATTGCTGGCCGCCACGCAAGGCATCGGTTACCTGCTCACCGATGGCCGTGAAGTCTCACGGCCGGATCTGGTGCTGGTGGCCATCGTGACGCTGGCCGTCATGGGAAAGATTACCGATTCCCTGCTCAAGTATTGGGAAAGCCGCAGCCTGGCCTGGCGCGATGCCTTCAACGGCGATCCGGCCTGACACCAGTTCTGCACTACCGCAAGACATAAGGAAACCCGGCATGAGTACCTTGCTCGACATCAAAGTAAGACGCAAAGCCTTCGGCGGCGAAACCATCCTCGACAGTGTCGATCTGGCGCTGGCAGAAGATGACATCGTTGCCCTGCTCGGCCCCAGCGGCTGCGGCAAAAGCACGCTGTTGCGCATCGCCGCCGGCCTCGATCAGGATTTCAACGGTTCTGTCACACGCGCCCCGGCACTGACGCAACAACGCAACGGCGGCGTTGCTTTCGTATTTCAGGAACCGCGCCTGATGCCATGGCTGAGCGTGGCGCAAAACGTCGGTTTTGCCGATGGCGACCAAGCCGATCAGGTGTGGATCGCGCAATTGCTGAAAGAAGTCGGATTGGCCGGCTGGGAAGACAAACTGCCCAAGCAGTTATCCGGCGGCATGGCGCAACGTGTCGCTATTGCGCGCGGCCTCTACTCGCGCCCGCGCGTATTGTTGCTGGATGAACCGTTCAGCGCCGTCGATGCCTTTACCCGCATGAAGCTGCAAGACCTGCTGCTGAGCCTGGCCGGCATTCACGACATCTCACTGCTGCTGGTGACCCACGATATCGACGAGTCGCTCTACCTCGGCAAGCGCGTACTGGTAATGGGCAGCCGGCCCGGCAATATCCGCACCACCATCAACGTCGACCTGCCCTATCCACGCAACCGTACCGATGACCGGCTGCGCGAATTCAAGGCAGTAGCGCTGGCGGAGTTGTACGACGCGCATGCGATTTGAATTCAGCTTCAATCCTCCGGTATTTTCTTCAGATTTCCTATGTCAGACCACACCATTTCCGCCCATGCCTTGCAACAGCAGCTTTCAGATACGCAAGAGCTGGCAGTACTCGATGTCAGAGAGGCCCGGTTCTTCAATCAGGCGCACCTGAACCTGGCGCGCCATGCCGCCTTGAGTACCTTGGCGCAGCGCATCGCACAACTGGTGCCGCGCCGCACTACCGCCATCGTTGTGATCGACGACAATGACGGCGCCGGGGGCCCCGAAAGTACCCACGCTGTGCGCGCGGCGCAATTGCTGCAACGCCTCGGCTATACCGATGTCCGGCGTCTGGCGGGCGGCTTGCAAAGCTGGATCGCACAAGGCCTGCCGGTGATCGATGGCTATAACACCCTGATCAAGGCTTTCGGCGATATCGTGCGGCAACACTACCGCACTCCGGTCTTGCGGGTGGAAGAATTGCGGCAACGGCAACAACAGGGGTTGAGCACGACCGTGATTGATGCACGTCCGCGTAACGAATACGAATTCCTGTCGATTGCCGGGGCCCGCAATTATCCCGGCACCGAGCTGGCATTGCGCCATTTTCCCGCGCGCGATCCGCAACATCTGTGGGCCATCAATTGTTTCAGCCGCACGCGCGGCATCATCGGCACCACCACATTGCGATTGCTGGGACTGACAGATCAGGCCGTGTTCGTCGAAGACGGCGTCATGGCGTGGGCGTTGCAAGGCGGCGCAGTAACACAACAGGCCGCAGCGGCAGATGATATTCCGGCCCTGCCCGACGCCGAATTGGCGCGTCTGGCCAGTGACTTGCGCACGCGTTACGATTTGCGCCGCATTGATGCCAGCGGCCTGCGTCATTTGCGGGAAGCCGGCGACCGCAGCTTGTATGTCTTCGACCTGCGTCCCGGCAGCACCGACCAACCGGACATTTCCATCGCGCGTGCCATCGCCGGCGGGCAATTATTGATGCATTTCGAAAATGTCATTGGCACCCGCAATGCCCGCATCGTATTGATCGACGATCCGCATCGCTTGCGCGCAACAGTCACCGCCTTTTGGCTGACGCAATTGAATCAGGCGGAAATCTATATTCTGGACGACACGCTTACTCCCGCAGCATTGGCGCCCGCACCTGCACCGGAGACTGCTGCCGCATCGGGCACGGCAACACCGATCACCGCTGCGGCACTCTTGCGTTTGTATCGCGAGCATGCAGCCGACATCGTCGATGTCAGTCCCAGCATCGATTTTGAACGCGCACATATACCCGGCGCCCGCTTTCTGCTGCCGGCCTCACTGACGCCGCTGACCGCCATTATCCCTGCGCCACGCCAGTTGGTTTTCACTTCCACCGACGGTATCGCCGCGCAACTCGCGGCCCAAGATGCCGCTGCGCGCTGGCCGCAACAGGCAATTTCCTGGCTGCAGAACGGCAATCAAGGCTGGCAGCAAAGCGGCCAGCCATTGCAGGCGCATTATGCGAACGAGGATTTGCTGACGCCATTTGATGACGACTGGAATTCGGTGATGCGCATCTTCGGTCCGCGCCGCAATGCAGCCTGGGTCGATTATCTGCAATGGGAAAAGACCTTCAGCGCACGCGTGATCAGCGATACAACGGTGCGCTTCGCGCTGTTTGCAGCCAACTGATGCGCAACATTGGCGGCGTCACTTCAACGGTGACGCCACCAGTGCACTGACTTGCCTCTCTTTATTGCCCCACCGGCTGACCCGGCTTCCAGACAATTTTTTTCACTTCCACCTTGCGTGGCACCAGTCCCAGTTCGGCAAAGCGATTGGCCACATCCTGCTGTTGCGCCACGATGCCGTCATCCAGATACTTGATGGCAAACGTGCCCCGATCCACCACGATGCGTTCAATATCCAGCGGAATTCCGGTCTGATCCGTCAGCAATTGCGCCAGTTGCGGACGATTGGCTTCCGCCCATTTACCGATATCAATCAGACGATCCGTGATGCGCTTGAGCAATTCCGGATGTTTGGTTGCAAACTCGCGATTGGCCATCAGATAATTATTTGAATAGACGACACGACTGTCTTTGGTGATGTTGCGTGCATGGTGAACCTTTTCGGCAATCGCCAGATACGGATCCCAGACCACCCAGGCATCGATTTCACCTTTATCAAACGCCGCCGTGGCATCAGCCGGGGCCAGATAGGCGATCTTGACTTCATCCAGTTTGATGCCCGCCTTGTCCAGCGCAGCGACCAGAAAATGATGCGAACTGGTGCCCTTGGCCACACCGATACGTTTGCCTTTGAGATCGGCCAGCTTCTTGATGCCGGAATTTTCCTTGGCCAGAATGCCTTCGCTGTTCAGACCGGCTGGCTGGGTAGCCGCGTACACCAGATTCTCGCGCGCGATTTGCGCAAAGATCGGCGGTGCGCTGCCGGACGATCCGAAATCGATCTGATTGGCATTCAAGGCTTCGAGCAGAGGATTACTGTAGGCAAATTCATACCATTTGACGCTGATGCCGAGCGGTTTGAATTCCTCTTCCAGCACCTGCCGCTGTTTGGCAATTGCCAGCAGGCCACCCTTTTGCAAGGCGACGCGAATCTCCTTCACTTCTTGTGCCGCAGCACCAAACGACAAGCTCGCCAACGCCACGGCAAGCAACACACGTCGCTTCCAGATTACTGCACTCATTACAACTCCTCCGGTGACAAAACAGAAAAGTATAGGATTGCGTGGTGCGCATGCGAACGAAGCTTTTTGTCTGTTGATATACCAAAAATATTGCATTGACCACAGCTTGATGACGCCCCGCCGTTCGCCATTGCTGTTCAATGCCAATGCCCCGGCTGCTCGCGGTCGAACCGATCCTCGATGTCGCGCAGATGGCGGATCAGATGTGGGAAATCACATTGCTTCCGAGCCCGCCCGGAAATATCGGCAACAGATACAACGACACCGACATTTCCGAATTGAAGAATTTGTCGTCCATCGCCGGCAGCGATGTTCTGGCCGGCAACGCCAGTTTTTGCAACAGCACCAGCAGCAGTACACCGAACGCGCCAGCATACGACGCAACAGCAAGGTGCCGAAAATGGCGGCGGGCACAATCAGGGAAAAGAAAATCAGAAGATAGAAAAGATAGAACTCGAACTTGAGAAAGCGCTGTCGGCCATGATGGCTCACGGAACGCAGCTCGCGCCATATTGCGTTTTCACGATAAGAAAGCCAACGGCAATCGCTGACCTGCTGCATCATCCGATTGCCGTCAGGATGAATCAGAATTTTCCGACCAGGCCGACCGACCACAGATCGACATTGCTTCTGCCGCCGGTGACAGTGGTATCGCCGACATTGTTGAAACGCTCATATTCGGTGCGCACGCTGAATGCCGGCGTCAACGCATACGACAGTCCCACGCCGTAATTCAGGTTGGTGCTGTTGCTGCTGCCTGAATACGTATATGCGCCGCCGACCGACGGTGCGCCGGACGCCAGGTTGAGCGTGGTATTGCTGTAATACAAGCCGCCTTTGGCAAAGACCGAAAAGCCATTGCTCAGCGGATAGATACCCAGCGCATCGATCACGGCGCCGTCGTTCTTGAGCGTGCCGGAGCCGGTCCCGTCGGCAAAATTGCCGTTATAGCTCAACTGCCCCAGATTGACGTACCCACCTTCCACCGCAAAGTAGGGATTGAACTGATAGCCGAGCAACAGTTTGAACGCGGTGTCGGTATTGCTGACACCCGAGGACTGCACCGCGGCGCCATTGTTGGCAAACGTGTTGTCGAAGGTGCTTGCGCCGGCGCCATCGCCGCTGTATCTGGACTGGCCCACTGAGCCCACCACATACATATCCTGTGCGTACACTGAAGTGGTCGACGCCACCATGCATGCGAATAATACGGTCTTGATTTTCATGCTGATTCCTTTGAGAGATAACGGTCTTGAATCAACTTGCGTGACGTAAGTTGGTGCCTATCAAAACCCTCTGCTTGCACTACGGCCTGCGTTGCCGGGAGAGAGGATGGAGAACCGACAAGCTGCAATGTAGGACTGAAGAACAGCACAAAACATGTTTTTTACAACTGATTACGGCTACCCGCCATCTGATACACGGCGCTACAAAAAGCACCCGCGCTGATACACTGACAACCAGCTGAATTCCTTTACTGGCAAGGCCTGCGGCGAACTCGCGAGAATCCGGAAAGGGGCTGCATTACGAACTGAAAATGATCAGGAAATGAGATATGACGCGTGCTGATAACGCGGCGGCGGATAGGAAGAAACGACATGCCACCACGCAGAACCCGGCATGCCGGCGCAAAAAAAATCTGACACGCTGCCGCTGCCGGAATCATGTTCGGGCAGCGGCAGCGTGTCAGACCGGCAAGCAACTGCCTGCAGCTTAATCCAGTTGTTTCAACGATACGGCCAGCGCGGCATCATCGAGCGGCACATAGCCCTCTTCCGAATTCTTTTGTGCGGCGATGATGGCCTGGCCCTCCTGCGACAACACCATGCGCAGATACTCCTTCACGAACGGATCAAGCGGCTGGCCCGGTGCCCGGTTGACATACATCCGCAACGGCACCGAATAGGGATACCGACCTGCGCGCACATCGGCATAGGCCGGCGTATAAAATTTCCCGCCCGGCTGTGCTGCCAGCGGCAACAGCTTTACCTTATCGCTGACCTTGGCCGCATCCATCCAACCTGTCACGCCGATGCCGTAAGGATCGGCAGCGACCGCCTGCAACACTTCCTTATAGTTTTGCAGCGCCTCGTAGCGATAGGTAAATGGCAGGCCGCGCATGTGACGCGCTGCCAGCGCAGTGGCAAAGCCACCATCGTCGCGCACACCGTAGACGTGAATCAGCCGCTGGCCGGCATCGCCGCTCACACCCAGTTGTTTCCAGTGCGTGATATCACCTTGCGGATGACCGGCGGTGACAACTTGCGTCACCTGATCAACGGTCAGACCGGACAGCGGATTGCTGCGATTGACGTAAATCGCCGGCGGCGTCTTGCCACCGCTGCGCGGGCCGAAGCCGGAGTAGCCGATGTGAATGTCGGTGGGTTGATAGCCGGTCACTTCCTTGAAACCCAGCAACTCGGTTTTCCAGCCATCGCGCGCCATCGGTGCAAATGCCGAAACACCTGCGGTCATGCCACCGATTGCGGTTGACGATCCTTCCAGTTTCATCGAAAAACGAAAGCCCGGATGGGTCTTGGCAAACAAGGCATTGAAGCGCATCAATACCTCTTTCATGCCGTCGTTGCCGACGATATAAATGCTGCCGTCCGGCGCGATGTAATCGGCGCCGGCAGGAAATGCCACTGCTTGCGGTTGATAAGGTTGGGCAGCGGCTTTTGTCGCTTGCGCCGAAACGGCAGCGGTCGCGGCCACAGCGATGACTGCGCTCAACAACGGGATACGAAGGAAAGAATGCATGATGGTCGGTTCCGCTTAGTCAATAGAATCAAGTTTGGCAAGTTCGGCGGCGGCTTCCTGCGCGCTCAACGGGGTATAACCGTTGACTTGCGAAGCAATGATTTGCTGGCCTTCTTTTGAAAAAACCAGACGGAAATATTCCCTCACGAAAGGATCGACCGCCTGGTGCGGCTCGCGTCGCACATAAAAATATAAAAAGCGGTCGTAAGCGTAGCGATTGTTTTGCAGATCTTCCAGCGCCCCCTTCGAATAGAACCCGCCTTCATGATCGGCAATCGCGATCTGCTTCAGGTCGCCGCCCTCCTTGCCGATTGCGGCGAACGCAATACCTGCCGGATCGGCCGCGAGGCGCTTCAGGATGGCCGTGGTATTGCCGTATTGCTCGTAGTTCGGGCTGTAGGTCTGGTCATTGAAATGTGCCTTGCCCATGTAGGAGCCGAAACCGGTATGCGCGGGCGTGCCATAAGGATGAATCACGCGGTTGGCCCAGTCACCGGTCAACCCGAGCTGGCCCCAGCGCGACAGACTGCCGTCGGGGCTGCCGGTGGTGAAAATGCGTTTGACCTGTGCCGTCGTCAGTTGCGTCAGCGGATTGGCTTTGTTGACGTATATCGCCAGCGCGGTGGCCAGATGGGCCGAGGTATCGGTCGCCGTATGCGCCACGCGGATTTCCACCGGAGCGCGGCCGACGATTTTTTTGAACGGCGTCAGTTCGACCCGGTTATAGCCGCGCCCCATCGGCCCGAATGGCGTGGTGCCATGCGTCAGCGCCGGCATCACCGTGGTCGTGCCCTTGAGCCCATCCAGATTGAAACGCACACCCGGATGCGTTTGCACGAACAGCGCATTGAACCCTTCGATGACGAAACGCGCATGATCGGCGCCGACGATCTTGATGCTGCCGTCGGCGGCGACATAGCGCACATCGCGTCCGTTTTTTGGTGGTGCGACAGGCTGCGGCTGATACGCCGGCAATGCCGCATCGACGACGATGTCTTGCGCCTGCGCCGGCACCAACCCGGAGATTGCGGCCAGCATCAGGCTGACCGCTGCCGCTTGCAGTGCGAGACGCGAAGGGGAATGAGTGAAGGTTTTCATGGCGGGTTGATCAGATTTATTCGTGGACAAAAAGGAATGACGCTGAAGCATCACTATCTTCAAACGGGCCGATTATAGCGCCACAACAAGAATGATTATCATTTATAATTCGTAAAAATTCTATATTCAATCGGAATCAAGGGAAGATGAAACGAATAAAAAAGACCGGCACCACCGGCGGCGCCATCATTTTGATGTCGCTGTTTACGACCGCACACGGCCAGACAACTGCACCTGAAAAACAGGATGAAACCCAGTTGCCGGGCATCATCGTTCAAGAGCGCGCCCAAGAGCGCGGCTATCAACCGAAGCGCGCCACCACCGCCACCCGCAGTGATGCGGCGCTGATTGATACGCCACAGGCAATCGCCGTGGTACCGGCGCAGGTGCTGCAAGATCAGGACGTGCGCAATATCGATGAAGCGCTGTACAACGTCAGCGGCATCACTCAGGCCAACACGCTGGGCGGCACGCAAGATGCGCTGATCAAGCGCGGCTTCGGTTTCAACCGCGATGGCTCGATCCTGCGCGACGGCGTGCGCACCGTGCTGGCGCGCAACCTGACCTTCACTACCGAGCGCGTCGAAGTACTCAAGGGACCGGCCTCGATCATGTACGGCACCATGGACCCGGGCGGCGTCATCAACATGGTGACCAAGAAACCGCAATTGAATTTTCAGGGTCAGGTCATCGGCACCAAATCCAATTTCGGCGGTGGCGGCTCGCTCGACCTGACCGGCCCCATCGGCGACAGCGGCCTCGCCTATCGCCTGATCGCCGATTACAGCAACGACGACTACTGGCGCAGCTTCGGCAGCGACAAGCAAACCGTGATCGCGCCTTCACTGGCGTGGTACGGACGCGATTCGACCGTGCGCATCTCGTATGAACATACCGATTACGAACAACCTTTCGACCGCGGCACGGTCATCGATCTGCGCACCAAAAAGCCGGTTGCCATCCCCAGCGACCGCCGCATCGACGAACCCTACAACCGCACGCTGGGCAATTCGGATTTCTTCACGATTCAAGGCCAGCATCGCTTCAATGAGCAATGGAAAACTGACCTTACCTACAGCTACAACCGCAATCGTTATGACGATTACCAGGCACGTCCGGTCAGCCTGAATCCGGTCACCGGCATTCTCACCCGCCGCCCCGACGGCACACGTGGCGCCGTCAGCCAGCAACACGTCTGGCAAGCAGTCTTGAGTGGCAATCTGGATTTCGGTTCGACCAAACATGAAGTGCAATTCGGCGCCGATGCCGAAGACAGCAACATTTACCGGCGCGACCTGATTCGCGGCAATCCGAACGCGACCTTCAATGTCTACAATCCGGTGTATGGTCTCTTGCCCTTTTCGACTGCGGTCAGCGCACCGGACAGCGACCAGACCGACAAGCTGCGTTCGTACTCGGTCTTCACCCAAGACACCATTCATCTCGATGAACACTGGATCGTGCAGGCCGGACTGCGTTACCAGACCTATACCGAAATGGCAGGCAAAGGCCGGCCGTTCATCGTCGGCAGTGATGTTGAGGGCAGCAAACTCGTTCCGCGCGCCGGCGTGGTGTACAAGATCAATGACAGCGTCGCGTTGTACGGTAGCTATGCGCAATCGTTCAAGCCCAATACCTCCATCGCCACCGTGATCACGGCGTTGCCACCCGAAGAAGGCAAATCCTTCGAAGTCGGCGCCAAATTCGATATGCAAAAAGGCGTGACGGCGACTATCGCGCTGTACAACATCAACAAGACCAACGTTCAGGTTCAAGACCCTCCAATTAACGGCATCACGCAAATACGTGCCGCTGGCAAGGCACGCTCACGCGGAATCGAAGTGGATGTTTCCGGCGACATCACGCGCCAATTAAAAGTGATCGGCGCCTATGCCTACACCGATGCCGTCGTGGTCGAAGACACGCGTTATCAGGGCAATGCCCTGGCCAACGTCGCACGTCAAAGCGGTTCAGTATTCCTGACCTATGACTTTGATCGCATGGAAAACGGCGGTCGCTGGCGCAGCGGTGCCGGCGTGCGCCACGTCGGTTCGCGTGCCGGTGACAGCGCCAATACTTTCACACTTGATCCGTATCAGGTTGTCGATGCCTTCGCCTCCTACGACACCAAGCTCGACGGCAAGCTGCTGCGCCTGCAACTCAACGTCAAGAACTTGCTCAACAAGACTTACTACTCTTCATCGGGTAGCAACATCTATGTGTCGCTCGGCGATCCGCGTGAAATCATTTTGCGTGCGGTCCTCGATTTTTAATGCGTACGCAATGAAGTGCAGCGTGATCTGAACAGGTCGCGCAAATGATGAAGCCGCCTGATGGGCGGCTTCATTGTTTTCGGTTCAGGCATGACGATGGAACAGCATGCCGGCGATTCACGCCGGGCGCTGAAGAAACGATGCGGAGAACGGGAAATGAAAACCGGTATGGAGGAAAGTGGCCTGCCCTAAGGGAATCGAACCCCTAACCTATGGCTTAGAAGGCCATTGCTCTATCCGGTTGAGCTAAGGGCAGATCGGCAAATCAGGGCAACGCCGTGTTGACTGCGGCAGTGCCTGAATGGTCTGCGGAAATGAAAACGGGCTGTCTTTCGACAGCCCGCTCATTACAGCTTAATTTTGGTCGGAGTACAAGGATTCGAACCTTGGACCCCCTGGTCCCAAACCAGGTGCGCTACCGGGCTGCGCTACACTCCGAGGAGCGAGATAATACCAGAATTCCTATTCTGATCAACAGCAAAATCCGGGTTTTGCGCAGATATTTTTTCTGCAGCGTCTCACAGCGAAATCCGGAACGAAGTCCAACCGCTGGCGAATGCCTGATCCGACCGGACATTCGTCGCATGCATCACTTTCTGCAGCGGGAACTGGACGGCAATTTATCGCGCCATGAAACCGTATCCGACACTTGTGCAAGTGTTCCGGGCATACAGGAATGCATGAGAACGGCAATGAATGAACAAATGGAAAAACAGAGAGAGGTGTGGCCTGCCCTAAGGGAATCGAACCCCTAACCTATGGCTTAGAAGGCCATTGCTCTATCCGGTTGAGCTAAGGGCAGAACGGAAGACGCTGCTGCTTGAAACGCTGCCTTGAACTTTGCTTGCAGCTTTTTTTTGGTATCTTGCAAAACACATGCAGGATTTTATTGAAAAACCGTCGCGGAAATGAAAACGGGCTGTCTTTCGACAGCCCGTTCATTACAGCTTAATTTTGGTCGGAGTACAAGGATTCGAACCTTGGACCCCCTGGTCCCAAACCAGGTGCGCTACCGGGCTGCGCTACACTCCGAGAAGCAAGATAATATCCGGGCCACGTGATTCGGTCAACTACTTCTTGTGAAATTCCCTATATTTTTTACGCGGCAAAAAAAGTGACCCGCACAAAATCTGCCCTGTTTTCATAGGCGGCCGCGATAAACATGGCCGGATATGTCTATCTGAAACACTCGTTGCAATTCGCTTACACCTTGACCCGCACAGCGGCCGGATCATACTCGGCACAAGCGTCGCACTTTAACCGGTGTCTTCGCCGCTAATTCAGGAGAACCACCATGAAAAAAAACCGACTCGCATGGCTCGCGTGCACCGTCCTTGCCCTCGCCTCCGGCATGAGCAGCATCGCCACCGCGCAGGATTACAATCAGCCCCCGCCTCCGGTTATTTACAGCCAGGAAGAACTCGATCAGATGCTGGCGCCGGTAGCACTGTATCCTGATGCATTGCTGGCGCAGGTACTGATGGCGGCCACCTATCCGCTGGAAGTGGTGCAAGCCGCGCGCTTCGTTGACAGCCGCCCCGGTTTGCAAGGCGATGGCCTGGCACGCGCCGTGTCGCCAATGCCTTGGGATCCGAGCGTGAAATCGCTGGTGCAGTTTCCATCGGTACTGGCGATGATGAACGATAAACTGGACTGGACCCAGCAACTCGGCAATGCCTTTTTATCGCAGCAGGCCAATGTCATGGATACCGTACAGAACCTGCGGATGCGTGCGCAAATGGCGGGCCATCTGCAATCGAACGGTCAGCAGCGGATTCTTCAGCAAGAACGCGTGATCGTGATCGAATCGGTGAATCCGCAAGTCATTTATGTGCCCTATTACAACCCGACCGTGATTTATGGCGGCTGGTGGTGGCCAGACCGGCCGCCCGTGTACTGGGTGCCGCCCCCACGCTATCGTCCGCCGCAATATAGTGTTGGCATTGGCGTCGGCATCTTCTTCGGCGCCGGCGTCGGCATCATCCATTCGGTATTCAACGATGCCCGTCCTGACTGGCGGCAACATCAGGTCCTGATCAATAACGTCCGGATCAACAATGTCACCAATAACGTGACGAATAATATCGGCAACAATTCCGGCAATAACCGGCCAACGGTCTGGCAGCACAACAACCGCTACCCGCAACGCGGCGCTGATCCTCGCATCGGCAACGGCCCGGGTCAGGGACCAAACCGCGGCCAGGGACGTCCTGAAGCACCACCGTCAGCCCAGGCGCCGGGGCCGCGCCCGAACGGCGGACCTGCGCGCGATCACGAAGATCGTGGCAACCGCCCGCAACCGACGCCGGGCAACCCGGGACCGGCACCGCAAGCACGCCCGGCCGGTCCGGCGCCGCAATTGCCACCGAATGCTCAGGGACCCGAGCGTAATCAACGCAACAATGACGCCGGCGCAGCCGAAGCACGCGCCAATGCCGCCAATGAACAGCGCATGAATCAACAACGTCAAAACGAACAACGGCAGAACGAGCAGCGGCAAAACGAACAACGTGCCAACGGGCAACGTCAGCAGGAGCAGCGGCAACAACAGGAACAGCAACACCGCCAGCAGCAGGACATGCAACGCCAGCAACATCAGCAGGAAGCACAGGCGCGTGCCGCAGTGCGGCCACCAGAGGCCCCGCGTGCCCCTGAGCCACGGCCGCAGCAGGCACAGCAGCCGCAGCCGCGACCACAGCCAGCCGAACATGCACGCCCTGAGCGCGCAGAACCGCAAGGCGGCGGCGAGCGACGTGAGCGCGACCGGTAGCAACATCCGCCGAAACTGGCCGGCAGCGGCAAAAGTTGCCCGTGCCGGCCTTGGGGCGCAGCCGGATACGTTATAATCGCGGCTTTCGGAACGTCGCCCGGCATCTTTAAAATGCTGAAAAAACAAAGGCTTGGATCGTCCAAGCCTTTGTTTTTTGCGACGTTTCGGGTCACGCAGGCAGGTTGCCGGCGTTGACGCTCACCATTGCCCGACTCATTGCCTGAAGCCAGACAGACCCGAAATGCAAGATATCACTCCCGATTCCGCCGGCGACGATGCCGTCCCGACCAATAAAGCACCGCTGGAACTGATCGCGCGCGAAGTCGCCCGCCGTCGTACTTTCGGCATCATTTCTCACCCGGATGCGGGTAAAACCACGCTGACCGAAAAACTGTTGCTGTTTTCGGGCGCGATTCAACTGGCCGGTACTGTCAAGGCCCGCAAGAGCGGCCGCCATGCGACCTCGGACTGGATGGAGATTGAAAAGCAACGCGGCATTTCGGTCGCCAGCTCGGTGATGCAGTTTGAATATCGCGACCATGTGGTCAATCTGCTCGATACCCCGGGTCACCAGGATTTCTCGGAAGATACCTATCGCGTGCTGACCGCCGTCGACTCGGCGCTGATGGTGATCGATGCCGCCAAGGGTGTGGAAGAACAGACCATCAAGCTGCTCAATGTCTGCCGCATGCGCAATACGCCGATCATCACGTTCATGAACAAGATGGACCGCGAAACCCGCGATCCGCTGGAACTGCTCGACGAACTGGAATCGGTATTGAAGATTCAGTGCGCGCCGGTCACCTGGCCGATCGGCATGGGCAAGAATTTCCGCGGCGTGTATCACTTGCTGCGTGATGAAATCATGTTGTTCAAGGCCGGCGAAGAACGCGCCAATGCCGATGTCGAGATCATCAAGGGCATCGACAATCCCAAGCTGGCCAGCATGTTCCCGCTGGAAATCGAACAATTGAAGATGGAAGTCGAACTGGTGCATGGCGCCTCGCATCCGTTCAGCCTGGAAGATTTCCTGGCCGGGATTCAGACCCCGGTCTTTTTCGGTTCCGCCATCAACAATTTCGGCGTGCGCGAAATTCTCGACGCCCTGCTGGACTGGGCACCGCCACCGGGCGGCCGCGATGCCACCGTGCGCACCGTCAAACCGGTGGAAGCACCGTTCTCCGGTTTCGTGTTCAAGATCCAAGCCAACATGGACCCGGCTCACCGCGACCGCATTGCCTTTCTGCGCGTCTGCTCGGGGCGCTTCGAACGCGGCATGAAACTCAAGCATCTGCGCCTCAATCGCGAAATCAAAGTGTCGTCGGTGGTGACCTTCATGGCCTCCAGCCGCGAACAGGTGGAAGAAGCCTATGCCGGCGACATCATCGGCTTGCCGAACCACGGCAACATGCAGATCGGCGACAGTTTCTCTGAAGGCGAATTGTTGCAGTTCACCGGCATTCCGTATTTTGCACCCGACTTTTTCCGCACTGCCCGCATCCGCAATCCGCTCAAGATCAAGCAATTGCACAAAGGCTTGCAACAGTTGGGCGAAGAAGGTGCGGTCCAGGTATTCAAGCCCACCAATAACAGCGATCTGGTATTGGGTGCGGTCGGCGTACTGCAGTTTGAAGTGGTGGCCAGCCGTTTGCTCAATGAGTATGGCGTGGATGCCGTGTTTGAAGGCACCAGCATCAGCAGCGCGCGCTGGGTCACTTGCGAAGACAAGAAAATGCTGGCCGATTTCGAACGGTCTTCAGCCGGCCATAACCTGGCGCATGACGCGGCCGGCAATCTGGCGTATCTGGCGACGTCCGGCGTCAATCTGCGCCTGACGCAAGAACGCTGGCCGCAAGTGGTGTTCCACGCCACCCGCGAACACGCGGCAAAGCTGGACTGACATCCGGCAACAGCAAAAATGGCACGCTCAACGGCGTGCCATTTTTTTGCGCGCAGCAATTGTGGCCTCAGCGTTCAGCCTCAGTCGCGGTCAATTTGCGAATGGGCCTTGGTATCCCTCATGCACAATGCCACGATCAGCGACATGGCGGCGCAAGCGCTGACATAGTAATAGAACCAGCTTTCGTGACCGATACTCTTGAGCCACAGCGCCAGGTATTCGGCGGTACCGCCAAATACCGACACCGTCACTGCAAACGGAAAGCCGACCCCGAGCGCGCGGATATGCACCGGAAACAATTCCGCCTTGAAAATCGCATTGATCGAGGTGTAGCCGGTGGTAATCACCAAGGCCAGCAAATACCAGGTCAAGGCGCTGCCCATGCTTTGCTTGGCCGCCAGCGCTGTCAGCAGCGGCACCGTGAACAGCGTGGCGCCGAGGCCGAATAAAATCAGCATCAGGCGGCGGCCGATGAAATCCGAAATCAACCCCACCAGCGGTTGCAACAACATGAACACCAGCAGCGCAATCGACGATATCAGCGTGGCATCGTCCTTGCTGAAGCCGGTGGTATTGACCAGATACTTTTGCATGTAGGTGGTGAAGGTATAAAACGAAACCGTGCCGCCCGCCGTCAGCGCCACTACCGTCATGACCGCGCGCGGATGGCGCGCCAGTTCGCGCAGATTGCTGTGACGCTTGCTACTGGCGCGATGCTCGCTGAAAGATTCGGTTTCCGCCATGTTGCGTCGCATCCAGACTGCCAGCAATGCGATCACCGCGCCGAGAAAAAAGGGAATGCGCCAGCCCCACTCTGCCAGTTGTTCTTGCGTCAGAAATACCTTTTGCAACAGGATCAGCAAACCGAGCGCCAGCAACTGTCCCATGATGATGGTGACGTACTGGAAACTGGAATAGAAACCGCGACGGTTGGGCGTGGCCATCTCGCTGATGTAAGTGGCCGAACTGCCGTACTCGCCACCGAGGCTGATGCCTTGCAACAAGCGCGCCAGCAGCAACAGCGCCGGCGCCCAGAAACC
The DNA here is from genome assembly GCF_001189915.1 of Herbaspirillum autotrophicum. GTDB lineage: Bacteria > Pseudomonadota > Gammaproteobacteria > Burkholderiales > Burkholderiaceae_D > Herbaspirillum > Herbaspirillum autotrophicum. The sequence goes on along the minus strand of NZ_LFLS01000001.1, from coordinate 82,571 downwards.
GATCACGTCATAGCCCGGAATGCAGGCAATCAGCAACGAGCCGAAACACATCAGCATGACCGATACCAGCAACGCCGCCTTGCGCCCTTTGCGGTCAGCGTAACTGCCGAGCAGCCAGCCGCCAAGTGGCCGTACCAGAAAGCCGATGGCAAATACCGCCGCAGTATTCATCAGTTGTGCGGTCTGGTCGCCGGCCGGGAAAAATTTCGGTGCGAAATACAAGGAAAATGCAGCATAGACATACCAGTCGAAATACTCCACCAGATTGCCGACCGAACCGCTGAAAATCGAGCGCAGGCGGCCGCCGAAAGTCAGTTCCCCGGTGCCCGGCAGATGCCCGGTGCTGCTGTCGCGTGTTGCTGCCAGTGTGTTCATTATTGTCTCCTCGATGTTGCCGTTGTACTTTGCGTACTGTTGTTACGGCAGGTCCTGACTGCATGAGATGGATGCAGCAACCAGATTGATCAGGCACTCAGCGCAAACGGCTGCACGAAGCCAGCCGCGCAGTGCAGCGCAGAATATTGTTTCGATTCAGGGTTCAGGTGGATTGGCCGCTGCCGGCGAATCAAATTACCCGGTTGTGCTGCAAGGCGGCCAGCGCAGCCGCATCCATGCCGAGCCACTCACTGAGCACCTCACCGGTGTGCTGCCCCAGCAGCGGCGGCGCATGCCGGTATGACGTCGGCGAACCGGACAGACGAATCGGATTGGCCACCAGCGGTACCGTACCGGCAAGCGGATGCGGCAATCCGATGCGCATGCCGCGCGCTTGTACCTGAGGATCGGCAAAGACCTGATCCATGCGGTTGATCGGCCCGCATGGCACACCACCCGCTTCAAGTGCGGCAATCCATTCGGCGGTACTGCGCATCACTGTCGCCTGCCGCAACAGCGGCACCAGTACGGCACGATTGGCGACGCGCGCCGGATTGGTCGCAAAGCGCGGATCGTCGGCCCATTCCGGGTGGCCGGCGATGCCGCAAAAACGCGCAAATTGCTGATCGTTGCCGACCGCCAGAATCATGTCGCCATCGGCGGTCGGGAAATCCGCATACGGCACGATATTCGGATGAGCGTTGCCCATGCGATGCGGCACCACGCCGCCAGCCAGATAGTTGGAAGCCTGACTCGCCATGCAGGCGATCTGCACATCCAGCAGGGCCAGATCGATATGCTGGCCACGTCCCGACCGCTCACGTTCAGCCAGTGCCGCCTGCACCGCGATGGTGGCGTACAGGCCGGTCGTGATATCGGTCAGCGCCACGCCGACCTTTTGCGGACCGGCGCCGACTTCATCGGCGCCGCGACCGGTCACGCTCATCAGGCCGCCCATGCCTTGAATCAGGAAATCGTAACCGGGACGCCGGGCATAAGGTCCGGTCTGGCCGAAGCCGGTAATCGAGCAATACACCAGACGCGGATTGAGTGCCGCCAGTTGCGCATAGTCCAGCCCATATTGCTGCAAACCGCCGACCTTGAAATTTTCCAGCAACACATCGGCCTGTTGCGCCAGTTGCCGTATCAGCGCCTGCCCTTCAGGGCGGGACATATCAATCGTCACCGAGCGCTTGTTGCGGTTGGCGCACAGAAAATAGGCCGCTTCCGCCGTCTCGCGGCCATCTTCATCGCGCAGATACGGCGGCCCCCAGGTACGGGTATCGTCACCGGCGCCGGGCCGTTCGACCTTGATCACATCGGCACCGAGATCGGCCAGCAATTGCCCGGCCCACGGTCCGGCCAGTACGCGCGACAAGTCCAGCACCCGGACACCGTTCAGCGGCGGCGGCCGGACCTCGTCAGCCGGCGCGGCGGCTTGATGGAATGCGATCGGCATGCGCGGCGCTCAGTTGGAGAACGCCGCAATACCGGTAATCGCGCGGCCGATGATCAGCGCGTGAATATCGTGCGTGCCTTCATAGGTGTTGACCACCTCCAGATTCACCAGATGGCGGGCCACGCCGAACTCGTCACTGATGCCATTGCCACCGAGCATGTCACGTGCCACGCGCGCGATGTCGAGTGCCTTGCCGCAACTGTTGCGTTTCATGATCGAGGTCAGTTCCACCGCCGCGCTGCCCTCTTCGCGCATGCGGCCCAGTCGCAGACAACCTTGCAGGCCGAGCGCGATTTCGGTCAGCATGTCGGCCAGCTTCTTTTGGATCAACTGATTGGCAGCCAGGGGCCGGCCGAACTGCTTGCGGTCCAGTGTGTATTGACGCGCGCGCTGGAAGCAATCTTCCGCCGCACCTAACGCACCCCAACTGATCCCGAAACGGGCACTGTTGAGACAGGTGAATGGCCCCTTCAGACCGCGCACCTCGGGAAAGGCATTTTCTTCCGGACAAAACACCTCGTCCATCACGATCTCGCCGGTGATCGAGGCCCGCAATCCCACCTTGCCGTGCAAGGCTGGCGTCGACAATCCCTTGGCGCCCTTGTCCAGAATGAAACCGCGAATATCGCCGGCGTCATCTTTGGCCCACACCACGAATACATCGGCAATCGGGCTGTTGGTAATCCACATCTTGCTGCCGCTCAAACTGTAACCGCCAGCCACTTTGCGGGCGCGAGTGATCATGCCGCCCGGATCGGAGCCGAAGTTGGGTTCGGTCAAACCGAAGCAACCGATCCACTCGCCCGATGCCAGCTTTGGCAAATACTTCTGTTTTTGCGCTTCGCTGCCAAACTCGTTGATCGGCACCATCACCAGCGACGACTGCACACTCATCATGGAGCGATAGCCGGAGTCGACACGTTCGACTTCACGCGCCACCAGGCCATACGACACATAGTTCAGGCCGGCACCGCCGTAGGCTTCCGGAATCGTGGCACCAAGCAAACCCAGCTGGCCCATTTCACGGAAGATCGCCGGATCGGTCGTTTCATTGCGGAACGCCATCTGTACCCGCGGCGCCAGCGCTTCCTGACAGTACGCGCGGGCGGCGTCGCGCACTTGCCGTTCGTCATCGGTCAACTGCCCGTCGAGCAGCAAGGGATCGTCGCAGTGAAAGCTGGCGCGGGAAGTATGGGATGTGGTCATGGCGGCCTCAAGGTCTAAGTAGTAGCGGGTTGGCGCAAACACGCGCCGTTGCAGGAAATATAAAGACTAGTACGAAAGCAAACAAACGACTTGTTTGCATTGATCTGTGCGAAAAACGCACTTGTTGATATCAGCCCGGCGCGGACGGTGTGCCACAGGTGTCGGCCTGCGCTTGCAACCAGCGTTGAAACGCACGCAGCAACGGCCGCTCGGACTTGCCCTCCGGATAAATCAGGTAATACGATTGCGCGCTCAGGTATTCATGCTCCACCAGCACCGTCAGCAAGCCGCGCCGCAATTCATCTTCAATCAAAAAGCGCGGGATCAGGGCCACCCCCATGCCAAGAATGGCGGCTTCGGTCAGCATCGAAAACAATTCGAATTGCGGTCCCACCAGGTCATTCTCGGCCTGTATTCCCTGCGACGCCAGCCACTGCCGCCAGACATAGGGGCGCGTGGTTTGTTGCAGCAAAGTCTGGCGCAACAGTTGCGTGGCCGAAACCGTCTTGCGCGGCGCGATCAGTTGCGGACTGCCGACCGCTACCATGCTTTCGCGCATCAGGAAGATGCCTTCGGTGCCGGGCCAACTGGCGACGCCGGCATACAGCGTGGCGTCCAGCCGGGTTTCATCGAACAGAAAGGGCCGCACCCGAGGCGTCAGATTGACTGTCACGCCCGGATGCGCATCGAGAAACGATTGCAGCCGCGGCAACAGCCACTTGGTGGCAAAGGTCGGCATGACGCCCAGCTCCAGTGTTTCACCGTGGCCATTGGCAGACATCACTTGCAGTGCATCGCGTTCGATTTCATCGAGCCGCAGGCTGACTTGCTTGCTGTAACCGAGACCGACATCGGTCAGCGTCACGCCACGCCGTGTACGACGGAACAGCTTCAGGCCGAGAAACTCTTCCAGACCGCCGATCTGCCGGCACACCGCGCTTTGGGTTACCGCCATTTCCTCGGCCGCCTTGGTAAAACTCTGGTGCCGGGCAGCCGATTCAAACACCGCCATGGCCTGGGTCGAGGGAATTTTTCGTCGCATTGCAGCATCTCCGTATTTTCTGGAATGACTTTTATGCACATACTAGACGAGATTGGCAATTGCCGGAACCGGCATCAGCCCTGGCAAACCGGGATCAAGCTGCTACAGTGACGGTTTTCCCCGGATAACCCGCTTCTTTATGCCAACGCCTGATGGAGTCGATGCCGATGGTTTCATCCTGCTGCCGCCGCAGGCGCCGGCTCAACCTGAATTTGCCGCATTGATTGACGATGCCTGCAACACGCTCAGTGCGCAGGCAGCAGATCTGCTGGACGGCATCTACCTCTACGGCAGCATTGCCAGCGGCAAGGCCCGCGCGGGACAATCCGATCTGGATCTGAGCCTGGTGCTGCACCATCCGCCCTTGTCAGCCGACAAGGAACAACTCGACACCATACGACAGGCGCTGGAGCAACGACATCCGGAAGTAGTGAAGATCGACTTTGATATCGGCAGTCGTGCCGGGGTACTGTTGCCGGCGCACCGGTTCAGTTGGGGCTATTGGCTGAAGCATCATTGCCGCTGTTTGTGGGGCAATGATCTGTCGACCCGCTTTGAACGCTTGCAGCCATCGCGCGCGATTGCGCTGGCAGTGAATGGCGACTTCGCGGCGGCACTCGACAACTATGCCGAACGACTCGCTGATATCAGTGAGACCGGCGAGACCACTGCACTGGCGACAATCCGGCGACTGCAGCGGGAAGCATCCAGAAAACTGATCCGCTCCACCAATGTGCTGCGTACCGATGACGATCGTGGCTGGCCGCAGGAATTGGAAGAATATGCGCTGCAATTTGCCGGGACTTACCCGCACTTGAAAACCGAGATCGATTTCTTCCTGAGACAGGCGAAAAATCCGGATGCGGCAGTCGCCGGGTTCATCCGGCGACTGCACAGTTTTTCCGACTGGATGACGCAGGAAGCAAGCGCCATCCACACCCGGGATGCGATCAGCCGCTGATGCTTAGCCGTTGATGCGAATGGTGAACTCGACACCAGCCGCGCTCCACCACTCCTGTTCCTTCTGCATCCAGTAAGACACGGTCGGGTGATGGCTGATCCAGTCGCGCTTGATTTCGAGTTCGATACGGCTTTTCATCTTGACCCGAATCTGGTCCAGATCGAGCGTAATGTGCGAGTGCATGAACATCACTGCCAGCCGCAACGCCAGCACCGCCTTGGCAAAGTCGGCATCGGTCAGGGCTTCGCCGATTTTGCGCAAGTTGCCCTTCTGCCCCAGAATCATGGCGCTCATCACGCGCTGTTCGCGCGTGGTAAAACCGGGTAAGTCGGCATTCGCAATCAGATACGAGGAATGCTTGTGATAGCTGCTTTGCGACACGATCAGACCGGCTTCATGCAGCAGCGCGCTCCAGTTCAGATATTGCGCATAGGCTTGATTGGCCGGTCGCAGCAATTGGAAAAATCCCAATGCGGTATCGGCCACCTGGCGCGCGCGCAAGCTGTCGATATGTACCCGGCGACTGTAATCATCAACCGATTGCTCGCGACGGTCGCGCTGGGTGGCGCGCAATTGCAAGTCCCACATCACGCCCAGCCGCAACCCGGCTTCCACCGGACTGATGACTTCAATATTCAATTCTTGCATCAAGCCGATCAGCACTGCCAGCCCCCCCATGATCACGGCCGCCCGGTCCGGCTTCATGCCCGCCAGTTCAATGCGGCTGACGTGACCGAAAGCGATCAGTCGCTGCTTCAATTCTTCCACGCTCTGCGGCGTTACCCGGCCATCGCCCATGCGATTGCGCGCAATGGTTTCGGCAATCGCGCGCATGGTACCGGAAGAACCGTAAGCGCTGGTCCAGTTGCCGGCGCCAAATGGAATGGCGCCATCTTCCACATGCGAACGCGCCGACAGGATCGCGCGCTCGAAGGACGCGGCGTCGATACGACCATCACCGAAGAAAGCCAGACTTTGATTGACGGTGCCAATGCCGAACGACTCGACCCGGCGGATGTCGCTGCCGCGTCCCAGAATCACTTCCGATGAACCGCCGCCGATGTCGATCACCAGCCGTTCTTCATCGGGCAAGGCCAGCGCGCCGGCCACGCCCATATAGATCAGACGCCCTTCTTCTTCACCGGAAATGATTTCCACCGGATAACCGATGGCGCGTTCCGCCGCCGGTAAAAATGCCTGTGCGTTCTTGGCCACGCGCAAGGTATTGGTCGCCACCACGCGTACCGCATCCAGATGGTAATCGCGCAAGATGGCGCGAAAGCGGCCCAGCGATTCGACGGCAGTGGCAATTGCCTGCTCGCTCAAATTGCCATTCTTGTCCAGCCCGGCAGCCAGACGGATGGGGTCGCGCGCACTTTTGATGACGCGAATCGCATCACCTTCGTGTTTGCCGACATGCAAACGAAAACTATTGGAACCCAGATCTACTGCTGCAAACATTCAATCCCTCTCGATGGGGTATAACAGGGCAACGCAACGATACCTGCGCGCGACACGCGGCGCACAAGCAGCCAGCGTCGAAATACGCAAATTATTTACGCTTTTCCGTGTCTTCACAACGTCACAATAATCCTCTGGCATGACAGTTTGATGACATCCATACTACAAACTGCTTTCCAGACCGTTATCAGACATTGTCCGGGGTGCAAAACAGGCGCAATGCCGCCGCATTTATCACCGATAATGGCGCCAGTCCCTATTTTATCTATTTCGCCATGCCAGGTATTCTTTATCTTGTCCCCAACACGCTCGGCCCGGCCGACAGCACCACCCCTGAAACGCTGACGGCCATCCTGCCCGCCGCCGTACAGGCGCAGGCCGCGCGGCTGGAGTACTTCATTGCCGAAAACGCCAAGACCACGCGCGCGTTTCTGAAGCTGATCAACACTACCCATCCGCTGGCCCGGCCATTGCAGGAAATCAACATCAGCGAATTGAATGTGAATACCGATGCCGCCGCACTGCCAGGCTTGCTGGCCCCGCTGCTGGCAGGTTTTGATGCCGGGCTGATTTCAGAGGCCGGGGTGCCGGCGGTGGCCGATCCGGGCGCCAATCTGGTGCGTCTGGCGCATCAACACGGCATTCAGGTGCGGCCGCTGGTCGGCCCCTCCTCGCTGCTGCTGGCCATCATGAGCAGCGGCCTGAATGGACAGAGCTTTGCCTTCAATGGTTATCTGCCGACCGATGCGGCGCAACGCATGAAGCGCATCAAGGCATTGGAAGATCGTTCGCGACAAGAAAAGCAGACCCAGTTGCTAATCGAAACACCGTATCGCAACGGCGCCATGCTGGAAGCCTTGAGCAACACCTGCCAGCCCGGCACACTGATCTGCGTGGCGACCGACCTGACCCTGCCCAGTGAAGCGGTCAAGACGCAAAGCGCTGCCAAATGGAAGAGCGAGATTGCCGCTGGCAAAGCGCCTGATTTTCACAAGAAGCCCAGCGTATTTCTGTTGCTGGCCGGCTGAACCTCGGCGCGCACCGGATCAAGACTTGGGAACGGCCTTGATCCAGTCGGCAATGCTTTTCACCACGGCCGGCTCAATCCCGTTATAACCGTGATAGGCCTTGGCTTCGCAAGGATCGCCCTGATTCAGGCCGCCGCTGAAGCTGATAACTTCCTTGCGCGCAGCCGCGCCCAGTTTGTTCAGCAAGGCCGGCACCTCGCCGAACGGACACAACTTGCAGCCATCTTGTTCGTGATGCACTACCAGCACCGGAATGCGAATATCCTGCAATTCCATCTGCGGCACGGCGCGACCACTGTTGTCGCGCAAAATGGTCGAGGTCAGCACCAGACCGTCGGGACCACCTTTATCAACTGGCAACCGGGTGGCAATGAACGCTGCCGACTGCGTGCCACGGCTGGTGCCGACCAGCCACAACGGAATGGCCGCCTGCGTCCGCAACCAGGCCATCACGGCCTGAATGTCGCGCACATGTTCGGGAGTTTGACGAAAGCCACCGAGAAACGGTGGCGTCTGATGGTCTGAAGGGGCATCGACGACTGCTACCGCCAGACCGCTGTCGGCAAACAAGCGACGCGCACGCACCAGGAAATTACCCTCGCCGCGCCCCATGCTGCCATTGGGAAAAATCTGCAAACCGCCCTGACCGCCGGCAAACAGGATCACGGTCGCCACCGGTTGCGGCGGCGTCAGATAAATGAAGCGTTGCATAACGCCGTCGCGGGTCGGGATGTCTACGACTTGTTCACGTATTTGCGCCTGAACTGCGGCGCAGAGCCAGAACGTCATCAACAGCAGTATCCGTTGCAAACGCATATTCCCTCCCCGCCGGCACTGGCCGCCAAGCGGCCGGCGCCACCAATCCGATCAATCTGCGATCAGCGCAATTGCAGCACGTTGCTGTTGAGCATCGATTTGGCCACGCCGCTGCCGACCGCCACGCCGAATTTCTTCAGCACACGTTCCGGCAAGCCTTCGGTCTGGGTGTAGTCAACCAGATCTTCGGCCTTGAGCACATCGCGGGCAACGCTGTCGACCGTGCCGAAGCCATCGGCCAGACCCATCTCAACCGCCTTGGAACCGGGCCAGAACAAACCGGAGAATGTATCCGGCGTTTCTTTCAGGCGTTCGCCGCGACCTTTGCGGACGACGTCAATGAATTGCTGATGAATTTCACCCAGCATTTGCAATGCGTATTCTTTTTGCTTCGGATTTTGCGGGCTGAACGGATCCAGGAAACCCTTGTTCTCACCTGCCGTCAGCAAACGCCGTTCGACGCCGACCTTGTCCATCAGACCGGTGAAACCGAAGCCATCCATCAGCACCCCGATCGAGCCGATGATGCTGGCCTTGTTGACGTAAATCTTGTCAGCCGCGACCGCGATGTAATAACCACCCGATGCGCACATTTCCTCGACCACGACATAGATCGGTTTTTTCGGATATTCCTTGCGCAGACGGGTGATTTCGTCATTGATCATGCCGGCCTGCACGGGGCTGCCGCCGGGGCTGTTGATCTTGAGGATCACACCGACCGAATCGGCGGCAGCGAAGGCCTTGTCGAGCGCCGGAATCACGGCACCGGCAGAACCGCGACCTTCGGCTTCGATGGTGCCGTTGATTTCGATCAGCGCGGTATGGGTCCCGACCGGTTCGCTTTCGGACTTGGTGTAATTGAATGCCGACCAGATCACAAAGGCAAATACCACCAGACCGGCAATCTTGAAAAAGATGCTCCAGCGACGCCGTGCACGCTGCTCCTTTACCGCAAACAGTGCCAGTTTTTCCAGCACATCACGTTCCCAGCCGCGCGGTTCCGCGGCTACCGGCTCGGCCGCTTTTGGCGGCTGTGGATCTTGATTTTCAAGGTTGCTCATTTGGTTTTCACTCTACAGTTAATACCGGTGTCGTCGCTGCCCCGGTCGCAGTGCTGCTGATTCTTCTAGTCCGGTGCCGGCCGCACATAATCGTCCGGCGACCAGAAAATATGACCCTCTTTTTCAAACGCTTCAATCTTGCGCAAACGCGCGCCGGTACACGGACCGCCTTCGCACCGGCCGGTATCGGGTGCATAGACCGCGCCATGGGTGGCGCACATCAGGTACAGCCCGCTGGACTCGAAGAACTCGCCTTCGGCCCAGTCCAGTTCGACCGGCACATGGGCGCAGCGATTCAGATAGCCGTACACCTGACCGCCGTAGCGGATCACAAAACCGGACGCATCCGCGCCATGAATCGACACTGCAAAACGCTTGCCCTTGCCGCCTTCGGCGATGTCGCCTGAATTGCAGACAGGAATGCTGACAGGAATTGCGGCGTCGCCCATGTTCGTGCTCCTAAGCGTTATCGTTGAGCCATTGATGCAGATCGCGGATCGACGCCGCGCAATACAGCGGATTGAGCGCGCGCAACTGTTCGGCCGGATGGGCGCCGAATTCGACGCCGACGCCGCCGGCGCCGGCATTGATCGCCATCTGCAAATCGTGCGTAGTATCTCCGATCATCAGGGTCCGCGACAGGTCTTGTCCCAGTTCCCGCGTCAATTCCTGCAACATGGCCGGATGCGGCTTGGAAAACGTTTCATCGGCACAACGCGTGGCGTCGAAGCGGGACAGCAAACCGGTGCTGTTGAGCGCCCGGTTGAGCCCGACCCGGCTCTTGCCGGTCGCCACCGCCAGGAAATAGCCTTGTTGCTTCAAATCATCGAGCATCGCCGGCACGCCATCAAACAAGGTCAGATCCTTGTCTTGCCCGAGATAGTGATGACGATAACGTTCAACGATGCGCGGATAGTATTTCGGATCGACATCGGGGATCGCAGCCTGCAAGGCATCCTGCAAGCCCAGGCCGATCACATAGGACGCCGCACTTTTATCGGGAATCGGCAGTCCCAGATCACGGGCTGCCGCCTGGATGCAGCGGACAATGGTGGACGTGCTGTCCATCAGCGTGCCATCCCAGTCGAAGACAATGAAGTCGAATTGTTTTCTTGCCATGTTTCTCTTTTATAAAATATGCCGGTATTGATTACCGGCATTATCAGTGCAATTCAGACAACCGTGGGTTACTGACCCTGCGCCGCCGACACTTTTTCCAGACTTTGCAAAAAACGCTGACATTCCGGCGGCAACGCCGCCTTGAGCGTCACGCTCTTGCCACTGTCGGGGTGGGTGAAGGTGATCTGCTGGGCATGCAAAAACATGCGCTTGAAGGCGATGCGCTCGCCTTCCGCCTTTTGCAACGCCTTGTTGAGCGTGAAATCACCATATTTGTCGTCGCCGACAATCGGAAACCCGCTGGCCGACAAGTGGACCCGGATCTGATGCGTGCGACCGGTTTTCAGTTCCGCTTCCAGCAAGGCATATTCGCCATAGCGACGCAGCAGCGAAAACACCGTATGCGCGGCCTGGCCGTCGTCCTGTACCCGCACCCGGCGTTCGCCGTCGGCAGTACTGTATTTATGCAGCGGCAACTTGATATGTTGCCGCGCATTTTGCCAGTCGCCGTGAATCAGGGTCAGATAGCGCTTGTCGGTGACGCCGTCACGCATCTGTTCATGCAGGTTGGTCAGCGCCGAACGCTTCTTGGCCAGCAGCAACACCCCGGAAGTATCCCGGTCCAGCCGGTGTACCAGCTCCAGGAACCTGGCATCCGGGCGCGACGCCCGCAATTGCTCGATCACGCCATAGCTGACACCGGACCCGCCATGCACGGCAACGCCCGCCGGCTTGTCGATGACCAGCAGACAGCTGTCTTCGAGCAATATCTTGAATTCGGCACCGGGCGCGGCCGGTGCCTGCCGTTCGGCGATCCGCACCGGCGGAATGCGCAGCACGTCACCGGCTTCAAGCCGGTAGGTCTGATCGATGCGGCCCTTGTTGACGCGCACCTCACCGGATCGCAGGATCCGGTAAACATGGCTTTTTGGCACGCCTTTGCATACCCGCAGCAGGAAGTTGTCGATGCGCTGACCGGCTTCTTCTTCCGAAATCGTAACCATCTGGACTTGCGGTGAACCTGATGTCGATTGGGCCGGCGCGGCACTCGGGGCCTTTTCAGGCGCCTTCCCAGAAAATCTCGCTAAGTCCTTCATTTTGAATATATAATCGCTCGACGCTGGTCAGAAAACCGGCGACATAGTGTAAGAATTAAAAAGACCATTCTACACAGAGGCGTCTCCGTCAGCCTCGCTAATTTGCAAATTAGATGGAGGGGAACACTAAAAATCGCAATACGCGGTGCCAATCCCGGCAGTTGATGCACATCGTACGCAGTACGCCACGTGTCGACCGCCAAAAATTGCACCGCGCACGATTTGAGGGGACCCAAAAAAACGTGTACGCAACACCCCTGCGCGAGTCTAGTTTGCACCGTAGTTGCAATCGGATAACGCACTTGGATGTCGAATAGAATTGTTTGGATTATCAGGATAAAAGTCTGGCAAGCTCGTTGATAAGCTTGCCGGTTGATGCTGTAGAACCCGATTGCCGATTTGCCAACCTTTAGAATAATACTTCGTTTGGCTCAACAACCTGGCTTACCGTCCGCAGCCATCGTGACCGCCGTTTGCGGAACGACATGTGCGGATACGGAGCTACCCGGCTTTCCGGTTGACAACATCCGCGCCCCCTTGTGCATGAGCGCTGTCAGGCAGCGCTCCCCACAGTAAGGCAATTCCCTCCCCCAATCACTTCGTTCCCGCGTACATCCCTGTACTTGTGACGCTTTTCAATTAGAAAGAGCGGCACTGAAGATGGCCTTCGGGCCTCGGAGTGAAAACATGAAACGTATGTTGTTCAATGCTACGCAGCAAGAAGAATTGCGCGTAGCCATCGTCGACGGTCAGAAACTGATCGATATCGACATCGAAGCGACCGGACGCGAACAGCGCAAGTCGAATATCTACAAAGGCGTGATTACCCGCATCGAGCCATCGCTCGAAGCCTGCTTCGTCAACTACGGCGAAGAACGTCACGGCTTCCTGCCATTCAAGGAAGTTGCCCGCACCTACTTCAAGGAAGGCATCGATGTCCGCAATGCTTCCATCAAGGAAGCGCTGCGCGAAGGCCAGGAAATCATCGTCCAGGTGGAAAAGGAAGAGCGCGGCAACAAGGGCGCGGCACTGACCTCCTTCATTTCGCTGGCCGGCCGTTATCTGGTCCTGATGCCAAACAATCCGCGCGGCGGCGGCGTATCGCGCCGGGTCGAAGGCGAAGATCGCCAGGAACTGCGCGAAACCATGGACAAACTCGACTTGCCGGGCGGCATGTCGGTGATTGCCCGCACTGCCGGCATCGGTCGCAATGTCGATGAACTGCAGTGGGATCTGAATTACCTCATGCAACTCTGGCGCGCCATCGAAGGCGCCGGCCAGTCCGGTTCCGGCGCGTTCCTGATTTATCAGGAATCGTCACTGGTGATCCGCGCCATCCGCGATTACTTCCAGCCTGACATCGGCGAAATCCTGATCGACACCGACGACATCCACGAGCAAGCCCAGCAGTTCATGGCGCACGTGATGCCGGACATGGTGCACCGGGTCAAGCGCTACCACGACGACGTGCCGCTGTTCTCGCGTTTCCAGATCGAACACCAGATCGAAACCGCCTACTCGCGTACCGTACCGCTGCCATCCGGCGGCGCCATCGTGATCGATCACACCGAAGCACTGGTTTCGGTCGACGTCAACTCGGCCCGCGCCACCCGCGGCAGTGACATCGAAACCACCGCGTTCTACACCAATCTCGAAGCTGCCGATGAAGTAGCCCGCCAATTGCGTCTGCGCGATCTGGGCGGTCTGATCGTGATCGACTTCATCGACATGGAGAACACCAAGAATCAGCGCGAAGTCGAATCGCGTCTGAAGGATGCACTGCATCATGATCGTGCCCGTGTACAAATGGGCAAAATTTCGCGCTTCGGCCTGATGGAGCTGTCGCGTCAGCGTCTGCGTCCGTCGCTGTCCGAAGGCAGCCACGTGACCTGCCCGCGCTGCAACGGCACCGGTCACATCCGCGATACGGAATCGTCGGCATTGCAAGTCCTGCGCATCATCCAGGAAGAAGCAATGAAAGAAAACTCGGCCGCCATTCACGTGCAGGCGCCGGTGGATGTCGCCGCCTTCCTGCTCAATGAAAAGCGCGGTGAAATCCTGAAGATCGAAACGCGTCATCGCGTCACGATCATCATGATCCCGAACAAGCATCTGGAAACCCCGCATTACAAGATGGAACGGATCAAGCACGACGATCCGCGCCTCGACGATGCCCAGGCCAGCTACGCCATGGCCGAAACGGCAGAAACCGATATCGGTTACAGCAAGCGTCAGAAAGAAGACGTCAAGCCGCGTCAGGAAGCCGTGGTCAAGGGCATCACCCCTGATCAGCCTGCCCCGATCGTGGAACGCAAAGCACCGGAACCACTGCCGACCCTGGCACCTGAAGCCGGCCTGCTGGGCAAGATCTGGAGTTTCTTCCGCAAGAAAACCGTGGAACCGGCTCCGGCCGTCGCCCCGGTGGAAGCCAAGTCGCCGCAGAAACGCGAGCACGGTGACCGCAATGGTCGCGGCCCGCGCAACCGTAACGGTCGCAATGGCCGCAACGGCGAACGTGATGACACACCGCGTCAGGCCCGTGACGAGTCCGGCAAGCCGGAAGCCACCGAAGGCAAGCCGGCACGCCCGCCGCGTCCGCCACGCGAACCGAAGGAAGCGCGCGAACCACGTGAACCACGTGACAACAATCGCGAACCACGCGAGCCACGCGAAAGCCGTGAACCGCGCGAAAGCAACGAAGCCCGCGAAGCACGTCGCAACGAGCCGCGCGAGCCACGTCCGCCACGCGCCCCGCGTGAAGAGCGCAAGGAAAACCTCAAGCCGGAAGAAGCATTGCCACTGGAAGCAGCACTGGCAGCCGGTGTCATCAGCGCACCAGCGGCTGACGGTGAAGTCGCGCAAGTCAGCGGCAACCCGGTTGAAGCCGGCAACGAAGATGGCAGCGAACCACGCCGCCGTCGCCGTCGCGGTGGTCGCAACCGCAACCGTCGTGAACGCGAACCAGGTGAAAACGGTGCCAACGGTGAAGATGGCGAAGGCCTGGAACAGGCAGACAACGCCTCGACAGAAGCAGTCGCCGCCGACGCCGTGGAATCGACTCAGCCAGCAGCACCAGCAGTTGTCGCCCCGGCCGCAACGGAATCAGTTGCCAGCGTGACAACCGCAACCGTTGCCGAAACACCGGCCGCTGAAGTTACACCAGTCGTTGCTGAGGCTGTTGCTCCGGTTATTGCTGCCGAGGTGACACCTGAAGTTGCTCCTGCTCCCGCAGTTGCTCCTGCCCCGGTGGCAGAAGTCGTGGCAGCACCGGCAGCGGAAGTGGAAGCAAGTGCACCGGCAGTGACAGAAACCGCAGCGCCGGCAGTCGACGTTGCTCCGGCACCAGCAGCGCAACCACAACAGATCAGTCTGTTGCCGGAAGCTGCGCCGACCCCAGTGCCAGCGCCGGCCCCTGTCGCGACACCGGTTGCTACCGCACCGGCCGCCAAGACTTCGGCAGCGTTGCAAGACATGCTGGCCTCAGCCGGACTGACACTGGCCGGCACCGATCCTGAAAAGCTGCGTGCAGCCCAGGAAGCCGCCGCCCAGATCGTCGTTGCGCCACGCGTACCGCGTGAACGCAAACCGGCTCAGCAACAGTCGAACGAACCGCTGCAGCAAGTCGAAACGCGTCGTTGACCGACGGACCTCATGCGATGCCGCGCAAGCGGCTGTCGCATGAACCAGCAAAAAAGGGAGTGAAAACTCCCTTTTTTGTTGTCCGCATTTTTGTCCCGACATTTGTCTGTAATACTGTCATCAGCAGCTACCTGTATTGCGCCACCAGCGGCGCAATCCCCTAAGATAGCCAGGAGGATGCTCCCAAGCGTCCCGTTTCCCGTCATTTCTCGTCCAGCCATATCGCCATGACACCTGTGCCCCTGCATCAACGCCCTGCCGCTGTCTCGCTTGCCGAGGCCAGCCGCTATTGGTGCAAGCTCGGCTTCATCAGTTTTGGCGGCCCGGCGGGCCAGATTGCCCTGATGCATACGGAACTGGTGGAAAAGCGACGCTGGATTTCCGAGCAGCGCTTTCTGCATGCGCTCAACTATTGCATGGTGTTGCCGGGTCCGGAAGCCACCCAATTGGCGGTATACATCGGCTGGCTCATGCACCGCGGCATTGGCGGCGTCATCGCTGGCACCCTGTTCGTACTGCCGTCATTATTGATTCTGATCGCGCTGAGCTGGATTTATCTGGCCTTCGGCAGCGTACCGGCAGTGGCCGGCATCTTGTATGGCATCAAGCCGGCGATTGTCGCCATCGTGCTCGGTGCCGCCTGGCGCATCGGTCAGCGCGCCCTGAAAAGCACCGCCTTGATATTGATTGCGGCCGCTGCCCTGCTGGCCATTACCGTGGCCGGCGTGCCATTCCCGCTGATCGTCTTGAGTGCGGCTGCGATCGGCATCCTCGGCGCACGCTGGCGACCGGCGCAATTTTCCGCTTCCGCAGCACAGCATGCAGCCACCAGTGCCGCCAATGGTCTGGCCTTGATCGACGACGATACGCCGACGCCCGGGCACGCCCGTTTTTCATGGTCGCGGCTGGTGCGTACCGCCATCACCGGTATCGCGCTCGGGGCGCTGGTATGGGCCGCGCTGGCGGCAGTGTTCGGCAGCCACAGTCCGCTGGCGCAAATGGGCTGGTTCTTTACCAAGGCCGCCATGCTCACCTTCGGCGGCGCCTATGCGGTGCTGCCGTATGTCTATCAGGGTGCGGTCGAGACCTATCACTGGTTGCTGCCGACCCAAATGATCGATGGTCTGGCGCTCGGCGAAACCACGCCCGGACCGCTGATCATGATCGTCGCATTTGTCGGCTTTGTCGGCGGCTGGACCACGGAATTGTTCGGCACCGGGCAATTGCTGCTGGCCGGTGTCGCCGGCGCTTGTGTCGCCACCTGGTTTACCTTCCTGCCCTCGTTCATTTTCATCTTCGCCGGCGGCCCGCTGATCGAAGCCACCCGCAACGATGTGCGGCTGACCGCACCGCTGAATGCGATCACGGCGGCGGTGGTCGGCGTCATCATCAGCCTGGCATTGTTTTTTGCTTACCACGTGTTCCGGCTCGATCTGTCACCGGCGCGCTGGGACCGGGTCGCCATTGCCATTACCGCGCTGGCCTGCATCGCCGTATTTCGTTTCCGTACGGGAACGATAAAACTGATTCTCGGCTGTGCATTATGCGGCCTCGTGCTATCTTATCTGTCACCATGAACACGCGCATCATCTCCATTCTCGACCAACGCCAGGTCGTCGGGGCGACAGTCCCTGCCTTACTCGAAACGCCGACCGGCATGCTTGCCGACAGTCTGGCGCGGCCTTTGCATGACCTGCGCATTTCCGTCACTGACCGCTGCAACTTCCGCTGCGTCTATTGCATGCCGAAGGAAGTATTCGACAAGAATTACAGTTTCCTGCCGCACGCCTCGCTGCTGAGCTTCGAAGAAATTGCGCGGCTGGCATCCCTGTTCGTAGCGCATGGCGTCGAAAAAATCCGTCTGACCGGCGGCGAGCCGCTGTTGCGCAAACATCTGGAGCGGCTGATTGCCATGCTGCGCGAACTGCGCACGCCGGACGGCCGCGAACTGGATCTGACACTGACCACCAATGGCGCCTTGCTGGCGCAAAAGGCGCAGGCGCTCAAGGATGCCGGCCTCAATCGCGTCACCGTGTCGCTGGATGCGCTCGACGATGCCAACTTCAAGCGCATGAACGATGTCGACTTCGCGGTCGCACAGGTATTGCGCGGCATCGAAGCCGCACATCAGGTCGGACTCGGTCCGATCAAGATCAACATGGTGGTCAAGAAAGGGCTCAACGATCACGAAGTCCTGAGCATGGCGCGGCACTTCAAGGACACGCCTTACATCTTGCGCTTCATCGAATACATGGATGTCGGCAGCTCCAACGGCTGGCGCATGGATGAAGTGGTGCCATCGGCAGAAGTGATCCGGCGCATCAATGCCGTCTTGCCGCTGCAACCGGTGGATGCCAACTATGCCGGCGAAACCGCGCAGCGCTGGCGCTATGTTGATGGCAGCGGCGAGATCGGCGTCATTTCCAGCGTCACGCGCGCCTTTTGCGGCGATTGCAGTCGCGCCCGGCTGTCCACCGAAGGCAAGATTTACACCTGCCTGTTCGGCACCGACGGTCATGATTTGCGCGCGCTGTTGCGCGATGCCCGCAGCGATGCCGAGATTTCGTCCGCGATTGCGCTGCTGTGGCGCCAGCGCGGTGACCGCTACTCTGAACTGCGCAGCGCCGCAAAACCGACCAGCAGCACGCAACGCAAGGTCGAAATGTCGTATATCGGCGGCTGATGGCAAACCCGGTACCCGCCCTCCAGCAGATTACCGGCCTGATCCTCGCCGGCGGTCGCGGCACGCGCATGGGTGCGGTCGACAAAGGTTTGCAACAGTTACATGGCGAACCGCTGGTAGCGCATGCGATACGCCGGCTGCAGGCACAGGTCGGGTCACTGGCCATCAGCGCCAACCGCAATCCGGAACAATACGCGCGCTTCGGCCTGCCGTTGTGGACCGATCTGGAACCGGATTTCCCGGGGCCGCTGGCCGGATTGCAAGCGGCGCTGACGCACTGCCAGACACCATGGTTGTTGGCCGTGCCATGCGACTCGCCATTCTTGCCGCTGGATCTGGCCGACCGTCTGCGTGCGGGACTGACGCCGGCGACACCGCATGCCGCCATCGCCGTCAGCGGCGATCCGGCACAGCCGCGCCGGCATCCGGTGTTTTGTTTGCTGCACACCAGCCTGCTGCCGCAACTGACGCACTATCTGCAGGCCGGCGAACGTAAAATGGATCGCTGGTTTGCCAATGTACCGGCGGCAGAAGTCTGTTTCCCAGACGAACAGGCGTTTTGCAATATCAATACCCTGCAAGAGTTGCATCAACTGGAATCCGATACGCAATGACCCGCACCAACCTGTCCGACATCATCAGTTGCCTGTCCGGATACGATCCGGACGCCATGAGCGTGACCCAGGCCAGACAAGTCATCAACGACTTCGTGCCGCCGCTTGCCACGTTCGAAAAACTGGCGATCCGCAGTGCCCTCGACCGCGTGCTGGCGCAGGATATCGTGTCCGGCATCAACGTCCCGGCCAACGACAACTCGGCCATGGATGGCTATGCCTTGCGCGGCGACGACTTGCCCGCCAGCGGCGAACGCACGCTGCCGGTGGTCGCCACCATTCACGCCGGCCAGCACTATGCACACAACGTCAGCGCCGGCACCTGTGTGCGCATCATGACCGGTGCCGTGATGCCGGACGGTTGCGATACCGTGATCCCGCAGGAATTGACGCACGCTGCCACCGACGGCGCTGTCACGATTCCCGCCGGTGCCGTCAAGACCGGCGACAACCGGCGTCGTGCCGGCGAAGATTTGCGCACCGGCCAGACCGCCCTGCGGCGCGGCAAGATTCTGCGCCCTGCCGATATCGGCATGCTGGCTTCGCTCGGCGTGGCGGAAGTCGCGGTGCAACGGCGCCTGCGCGTGGCCTTCTTTTCCACCGGCGATGAATTGCGCTCGGTCGGCGAAGTGCTGACACCCGGCTGCGTCTATGACTCCAACCGCTATACCTTGTACGGCATGCTCAAGCGGCTCGGCTGCGAAATGCTCGACATGGGCGTCATCAATGACGATCCGGCGGCACTCGAAGCCGCATTCCGCCGTGCGGCCGAAGATGCCGATGCCGTGATCACGTCGGGCGGCGTGTCGGTCGGGGCTGCCGATTACACCAAACAGATCATGCAGCAACTGGGTGATATGTCGTTCTGGAAAATCGGCATGCGTCCGGGCCGGCCGATGGCATTCGGGCGCATCGCCTCGGGCGACAAGGAAGCCTATCTGTTTGGCTTGCCCGGCAATCCGGTGGCGGTCATGATCAGCTTTTACTTCATCGTGCGCGACGCCTTGCTGCACATGATGGGGGCCGAACAGGCGCCGTTGCCGCGGCTGCAGGTGGTCTCGCGCTCGGCGATTCGCAAGCGCCCGGGCCGTACCGAATATCAGCGCGGTATCCTCAGCGCTGACGACGACGGCATCTGGCGTGTGCGCCTGACCGGCGAACAAGGCTCGGGTATCTTGCGGTCGATGTCGGATGCCAATTGCATTGTCGTGCTCAACGATGACCAAGGTAATGTCGCCAGCGGCGATCTGGTACAGGTCGTGTTGTTCGACGGTCTGGTCTGAGCCGGTCATGACGACCAGCGCGCTCAACGAGAGTTTTCAGGCGCTGCATGCGCGCTCGCGCGCGACACTGACAACCCCGTGGCCGCTGCGCAGGCAACGGCTGCAAGCCTTGCGCAGCATGCTGCTGGCGCAGCGCCATGCGATTGCCGCTGCCATCGGGCAGGATTTCGGTCAGCGTTCAGTGCATGAAACCGAGCTGCTGGAAATCGTTCCTTGCCTGCAAGCCATCGACCATGCGCTGGCGCACGGCCAGCGCTGGATGCAACCGCAGCGGCGCGCCACCTCTTTCTGGTATCAACCGGCCCGCAATCAATTGCTGCCGCAGCCCCTGGGCGTGATCGGCATCGTGGTGCCGTGGAATTACCCCTTGCTGCTCAGCATCGCGCCGTTGGTCTGCGCGCTCGCCGCCGGCAATCTGGCCATGCTCAAGCTGTCGGAGGATTCACCGGCATTCGGCGCGTTGCTGGCGCAATGGATGCACAGCACGCTGGCCCCCGATGAAGTGACCGTGATCAATGGCGACGCCGAGGTCGCCCGTGCCTTTTGCGCTTTGCCGTTCGATCACTTGCTGTTCACCGGTTCCACCGCCACCGGCCGCGCCGTCATGCGCGCCGCCAGCGACAATCTGGTGCCGGTGACGCTGGAACTCGGCGGCAAGTCACCCGCCATCATCGGCCCCGGCGCCGATGTCGAATCAGCGGTAACGCGCATCATGAGCGGCAAATTGCTCAATGCCGGCCAAACCTGCATCGCCCCCGATTACGTCTTGCTGCCGCGCGGGCAGGAAGCGCAATTCATCACGGCGGCACGCAAGTTCGTGGCGCAGTGCTATCCGGCGCTCAACCACGCAACACGACAGAACAACAGCGACTACACGAGCATCATCAACCCGCGTCACTTTGCGCGCTTGCAAGCCTTGCTGGACGATGCACTGGCGCAAGGTGCCAGCGTCACGCCGCTGGCCACGCAGGCCGCCGATGCCGGCAGCCGTTGCCTGCCACCGCTGATACTGACCTCGATACCGGCCACGGCACGCATCATGCAAGAAGAAATTTTCGGACCGCTGTTGCCGTTGATCAGCTATGACCGCCTCGATGAAGCGATTGCCATGATCAATGCGCGGCCGCGACCGTTGGCGCTGTATGTATTCGAACGCGATCAGGAACGCATCGATCAGGTGTTGCAGCATACCGTGGCCGGCGGCGTCAGCATCAACGACACGTTGCTGCACATTGCGCAAAATGATTTGCCGTTCGGCGGCATCGGTGCTTCCGGCATGGGTGCTTATCACGGTGAATTCGGTTTCCGCAGCTTGTCGCATATGAAACCGGTATTTCGCCAGCGCCGGCTCAATCCGATGCGCTGGTTTTTGCCACCTTACGGCCGCGTGTTCAAGGCCTTGATGAAGCTGCTGATACGCTAAACCGTATCTGCTTCATCGCTGATATCCGGCACATCGGCACCGAGCAATTTCTGCGCCGCCTCGCTCGGCAAGGCTTCCACCGACTTCAATTTGCGCGCCATTTGCCGGCTGCGGGTTTCGGCCTGTTCGATATTCTTGGCGGCGCGCTCCAACGTATTTTTGGTCGCCGCCAACACATCGCCGAACTTGCCGAACTCGGTCTTGACCGCCCCCAGCACCTGCCACACTTCCGACGAGCGCTTTTCCAGCGCCAGCGTGCGGAAACCCATCTGCAAACTGTTGAGCAAGGCCGACAAGGTCGACGGACCAGCAATGCTGATCCGATGCGTGCGTTGCAATTCATCCGACAAGCCGGGACGCCGTATCACCTCGGCATACAAGCCTTCAGTCGGCAAAAACAGGATGGCGAAATCGGTGGTCAGCGGTGGCGACAGATATTTTTCTGCAATGGTTTTGGCTTCATTGCGAATCGCCCGCTCCAATTCCTTGCCGGCGGCAGCAACGCCATCGGCATCGGCGCGTTCGGCAGCTTCGGCCAGACGTTCGTACTGCTCTTTCGGGAACTTGGCATCAATCGGCATCCACACCGGCGTCGCACCGTCTTCAGTGCCTGGCAGCTTGATCGCGAACTCGACCCGTTCACCGCTGCCGGGGACGGTTTCCACATTCTTGGCGTATTGCTCGGGCGTCAGCATTTGCTCCAGCAACATTTCCAGCTGCACCTCACCCCAGGTGCCACGGGTTTTGACATTGGTCAGCACCCGCTTGAGATCACCGACGCCTATTGCCAGTTGCTGCATTTCGCCGAGGCCTTGATGCACTTTTTCCAGCCGGTCCGATACCAGCTTGAAAGATTCGCCGAGACGCTGCTCCAGCGTCGCATGCAACTTTTCATCGACGGTCTTGCGCATCTCTTCCAGTCGCGCCCCGTTATCGGTTTGCAAATCCTTGATGCGCGCCTCCAGCGTGGTGCGTACTTCGGCCATGCGCTGCGCATTGGATTCGGTCAGCGCTGCCAGCGTCTGATTGAGCGTATCGCCGAAACGCTGGAGCGATGCCCCCTGTTCTTCACGATTGCTCTGCGCCTGCAAATTCATCGCTTGCCGCATGCCGTCCAACTGCTGGGCATTGGTCGCATTGAGCTTGACCAGTTGTTGGGCAAAGCTGTCGATCTGATTGTTCTGCAAGGTGGCCACACTGGTCATCTGCGCCGCCAGCGTTTGTTGCAACTGGCCGAAGTTGCTGCTGATTTCTTGCCGCGCACCTTGTGCATTGCTTTGCATCTGCAAGCGCAATTCGCGTTCGCTGCGCTCCGACAAATCCTGCTGATGGCGCTGCAACTCCTGTTTCAGCCCGGCCAGCGGCGTATCGATGTCGAATTCCGGTACCGCTGCATGCGCACCGCGCAGCAAGATCACGATTTGCAATACCACCACCAGCGCCAGCATGCCGGCCACTATCCATTGCATCAGGGTTATTTCCATTGACTTGTTTCCATGCATTTATGCTGTTTGTCTGATCTGTTTCCGCACCGGCCCGACCCTGCCTGCTGACCACCATGCAAGCTCAGCGGCATCGCCTGCCTCAGCCACTGCCCATGCGGATAACGCCGATCCCGGAAATACAGAGGCCCGGCCGTGACTGGCCGGGCACAGGCCGCTGCCACAGGCCGCTGCATTACCCGCGCCACTATAACCCCATCGCAGCCAGTCCTGCAGCGAGCGCCCGGAGGATATTGTTTTTGGTTGTTTTTGTAAAGACGCCGCCGCTTCCATGCCCGCTGAATCTGCAATTCCGCTCATCGGGAGAACGCCTTGAGAGGATATGCATATCGCCCGCATCCGGTTTCCTTCTGTTCATGAATGCACTCCGTTTTCGACCATATCCAGTTCCGCCCCGATCCATTGCATTGCAGCAAATAACCGCGGGCGGACATCGCAACGGCGATCAGCCAGGTCAACTGGCAACGGCCAGCGATGAAGACAATGCGCGCCCGTGATCATGACTGCTTTTGCTCAAGGTATCGAACACGATCTTGGCAATCGTACCGACCTGTTCATCGCGCAGATACAGAAAGAAATTCACATCCGGCAAGCGCGGAAAACCTTCCGATTCTCCCAGTACGCGAAATTCCGGACTGATCATTTCAATACTGCGCGCCGTGATGCCCAGACCGGCCCGCAACGCCGCCTTGATCCCGACCAGCGACGGCGCCACATAGCTGATGTGATAGGCAATCCCGGCTTCCTTGAGCGACTGCAATGCAATTTCGCGAAACAGACTGGGTTCATCCGCCACCACCAGCTTGATCGGGTTGGCCGGATTGTGGACATAGTCTGTTGCACATAACCAGACCGTCGGCGATGTACGCAAAATAAATCCCGGATGGGCATCACTCTTGCGCGTCGACAAGGTCAGATCTATCTCGCCGCGGCGCAATGCCTGCATCAAAAAGGGGCTGCGGCCGACATGGATTTCCATGCGCAAATGCGGATAGATTTTTGCAAACCGCGCCAGCAGCGAAGGCAACACTGTTTCCGCAATGTCATTGGGCGCACCGATGCGCAGCGAGCCCTTGACGTCATCCATATCCAGCATGCCCAGCGCCTCATCATTGAGCGCCAGAATCCGGATTGCATACTCCAGCAACTTGCTGCCCTGCGCCGTCAACTGCTTGCTGCGCCCGGTTTTCTGGAACACGGCAAAGCCCAGTTGCGCCTCCAGACGCTGCATTTGCTGGGTCACCGCCGACTGCGTCCGATGCACCTGATCAGCGGCGGCGGCAAACGATGAAAATTCGGAAATTGCTACAAATGTACGCAATAACTCCATGTCCAGATTTCGCATCCAAGCCTTTCATTCCTGTTGAAAACAAATTAGCCGCACTGCACAAAATGGTGCGTTAAATTGCATGAATCGCTATAAAAACCGCATTTTGCACCACTATAGTGACATTAAAACATAAACGTTTCTTATATTTTAACGCGCAGAATTAAATTGTTCATGCCGTCATTCTTGGATAGTCTGAAGCCCTGGATTGCAGAAAGAACGCCTGGCAATATTCGGGAAATATCGATTCGTTGAATTTGTTTTTTGCGTAAATTTTATACAGGGACACCACCATGAAGAAGTCTGCATTAATTAGCCACGCCGCATGCGCGCTGTTGTTGAGCACCGTCGGCGTCATGGCGCACGCCGATCAGCTGGCCGACATCAAGGCCCGCGGCAGTCTCAATTGCGGCACCCAGAATGCCAGCGAACCGTATGCCTTCCCGGATGCCAACACCCGCCAGATCGTCGGCTTCGATGTCGATATCTGCAATGCACTGGCCAAAGGCCTGGGCGTCAAACTGCAGCACAAGCCAGTCTCTACCGATGCCCGCATTCCCGAACTGAAGACCCGCCGCGTCGACGTCCTCGCCGCTGCCATGGCATACATGCCGGCACGCGCCAGTCAGGTCGACTTCAGTTACCAGTATTTCGTGGCGCCGATCAAGGTGCTGGTGCGCGACAGTTCGCCAATCAAAACCGTCGCCGATCTGACCGGCAAGAAAATCTCTGCCAGCGAAGGCTCCAGCTCCGCTGCGGTCGGCGCCACCAAGCTGCCCAACTCGCGCATGCTGACGTTCCATGACATTTCATCCGGCTTCCTGGCGCTGCAACAAGGCAAGGTCGATGGCCTGGTGGCCGGCCAGTTGATCCTGACCCGTTTCATGCGTGAGGCCGAACAAAAAGGCGGCGAACAATACCGGCTCTTGCCGTCGTCGATTTTCGAAGAACGGGTCGGCGTCACTATCAACAAAAACGAACCGGCACTGATGGCCGCGATCAACCAGATCCTGCAAGCCTATGAAAAATCGGGCGAGCTGCAAGTCAGCTTTGATAAATGGCTCGGCACCAATTCCAGCTACAAGATGACGCGCGACTACAAGGTTGAAGCCATCAATCCAGGCTAAACACGAGGCGACCGGCTGGCAGCTGCGGATCCCGTTGCGGGATCAGCCGGTTCCTCGCCGCGACTGACACGACCACTATTCTGGCAATGATTGCAGCAACATTTTGCAGGAAATTCTGACCATGTTTGATTTATCCTTCCTGGCCGAAGACGGTTACCTCGGCCTGCTCCGGGATGGCGTACTCACGACGCTGCAGTTGTTTGCCGTGTCGGCGCTGCTGGCGCTGGCGACCGGCGTGATCCTGGTCATCATGCGCGCGTCCGGCATCCGCGCGCTCAAACTGCTGGTGGCCGGCTTTGTCGAGTATCACCGCAATGTCCCGATTCTGGTCCAGATCCTGATCTGGTACTTCGGGGTGCCACAAGCCTTGCCGGAACCATTGCGCATCATGGTCAACAGCGGCAATACCGAATTCATCTTCGCGGTGATTGCACTGGCGATGAATTCCGCCGCCTTCATTTCCGAAGATCTGCGTTCCGGGCTGCGCGCCATACCCCGCACGCAGGAAGAAGCGGCTTGCTCGATCGGTCTCAATTTCCTGCAGCGCTATCGCTACGTGATCTTGCCGCAAGCCATCCGCATTGCCATTCCCTCGCTGCTCAACCAGACCCTGATCCTGTTCAAGAACAGCAGTCTGGCCATGGCCATCGGCGTGCATGAACTGTTGTTTCGTACCAAGCAGATCGACAACGCCACCTTCCGCACCTTCGACATCTTCCTGGTGGCCACGGTGCTGTATCTGATCGGCACGATTTCCCTGATGCTGATGGCTGATCATTTCAGCAAGCACAACACCAGGAAAGCTTGAGTCATGCTGGAAATTCTACATAACTATCTGCCGCTGTTCCTGATCGGCGCGTATCCCGACGGCCCGCTGGGCGGCCTGGCAATGACGCTGATTCTGTCGGTGCTGGGACTGGGACTGTCGTTCCCGATTGCGATCCTGATCGGGCTGGCGCTGTTATCTTCATTCGCCTGGCTGCGCTTCGCGGCACAATGGTGGACCCGCGTGATACGCGGCATCCCGTTGCTGCTGATCATTTTCTGGGCTTACTTTTGCGTACCGCTGATCGTCGGTGCCGAGGTTTCCGGCTTCACTACCGTGGTGTGCGCCATCGTGGTCTATGAAAGCGCCTTCCTGGCACAGGTAGTGCGTGCCGGCCTCGAAGGCTTGCCCGGCGGCCAAAACGAAGCAGCCCGCTCGACCGGACTGACCTGGCTGCAAAGCATGCGCTTCGTGCTGTTGCCACAAGCCCTGACCAACATGATTCCTTCCATCGTCAACCAGTTCGTATCGACCATCAAGGCAACCTCGCTGGCCTATGTGATCGGCGTACCGGAATTGACTTACTCAGCCGCGCAGGTCAACACCATGACACTGACCAAACCGCTGGAATGCTATCTGGTGCTCGCAGGCTTTTACTTTGTGCTGTGTTTTTTCATCTCGCGCTTTGCCGGCCTGCTGGAACGCCGCATTGCAAAGACCACGCGCGGCATGGCCTGAGATTTGGTTTTTGAATTCAATCGTTGAATTGACAGTGTCAATCTACAAGGAGCTGTTCATGTTGAAGCTGGAAAAAATCGATAAATGGTATGACGACTATCACGCCCTGAAAGGCGTCGAGGCGGAAATCAACAAAGGTGAAGTGGTCGTGGTCTGCGGCCCTTCCGGCTCGGGCAAGTCGACGCTGATCCGCACCTTGACGCGGCTGGAAGAAATCCAGGGCGGACGGATTCTGTTCGAAGACAAAGACATTTACGCCCGCAATCTCGATGTCAACAAATTGCGCGCCCGCGTCGGCTTCGTCTTCCAGAGTTTCAACCTGTTTCAAAACATGTCGGTGCGCAACAACCTCACGCTGGGTCCGGTCAAGGTACTGGGTCTCAGTCGCGATGAAGCCAATGCCCGCGCCGAAGAACTGCTGAAGAAAGTCGGTCTGGAAAAGAAGATCGATGCCATGCCGGCAAATCTCTCCGGCGGCCAGCAACAGCGTGTCGCGATTGCGCGGGCGCTGGCAATGCAACCGGCATTGATGCTGTTTGACGAACCAACCAGTGCGCTCGATCCGGAAATGGTATCGGAGGTATTGCAAGTCATGCAATCGCTGGCGCGCGATGGCATGACCATGATCATCGTGTCGCATGAAATGGGTTTCGCGCGCGAAGTGTCGAGCCGGGTCTGGTTCATGGACAACGGCGAACTGCTGGAAGACGCACCGCCGGACCAATTCTTCAGCAATCCGGCGCATCCGCGCGCACGCAAATTCCTGCAGGATGTGGTGCGCCCGCATGACTGCACCATGTCGCCGCTGGCGGCCTGACCGGCAACCACGCAACAGCACAGCAAAAACAGGATACCCACCGTCGCACCATCACCTTTCTGACAAATCGAGAGACAAACAAATGAACACACCACAAAACATCACCGTCGACGCCGCCATCGCGCAAATCAAACAAACCATTGCCGACGAAGGCACTACCCGCGCTTCGCTGGCCAAAGTGCTGAATACGGTTGAAGCGCTCGCCGCGCAAACGCATCTGTGGTCGGCCGACAAGTTCGCCGCACCGGCCGATGGCGAATTGCAGGCCCGCTACATGATTTACGAAGATCCGGATCATTCCTACGCCCTGTACCTGAACGTGATGCTGCCGGGTAAACGCATCGTGCCGCATGACCACACTACCTGGGCCTGTATCGCGGCGGTCGAAGGGATTGAGCACAACTACGTCTACCGCCGCACGGATGACGGCAAGGTGCCGGGCGTGGGCACGCTGGAACTGGACCAGACCGTGGTCGTCAGCCCGGGACAAGGAATCGCCTTGATGCCTGACGATATCCACGCGGTCAAGATCATGGGTGACATCGCCATTCGCCATTTGCACATGTATGGCCGCGCTCTGGAAACACTGACCGAGCGGATCGCCTTCGATCTCGATACCGGCCGCTATCAAACCATGGCCATCGGCGTGCAGACACGCCGCTGAGCCGCGCGCCTTTACCGTGCAGCACTCCGCATCACTAACTCATTTTCCAAGCTATATCATGCATAAACTTGTCGATCCCAATACGCTCAAAAACTGGTTGCATGACGGCGCCGAAATCGCCCTGTTTGATGTGCGCGAACAAGGCCAATATGGCGAAGCCCATTTGTTCTATGGTATCCCCGTGGCCTATAGCCGGCTGGAACTGGATGCCCCGCGCCTGGCACCGCGCACCTCGGTGCGGCTGGTCGTGTATGACGACGATCAGACCGTCGCGCTGCAGGCTGCAACACGTCTGATCGCCATCGGCTACAGCGAGGTCCATGTACTGGCCGGCGGCACCCGCGCCTGGCAAGCTGCCGGCTATCCGCTGTTCGCCGGCGTACATGTGCCGTCCAAGACCTTCGGCGAACTGGTCGAACATGCACGGCATACGCCTTCGGTCAGCGCACCGATGCTGTTCGACATGCTGCGTCGCGGTGAAAATGTGCTGGTGCTGGATGGCCGCCCGTTTTCCGAATATCAGAAGATGACCATTCCGGGCTCGATCTGCTGTCCCAACGGCGAACTCAGCTATCGCGTGCACGATATGGTCGACCGCCCTGACACCACCATCGTGGTCAATTGCGCCGGCCGCACACGCAGCATCATCGGCGCCCAGACGCTGATCAATCTGGGCTTGCCCAATCCGGTGCTGGCATTGGAAAACGGGACGCAGGGCTGGTATCTGGAAGACTTTGAACTGGAACACGGCAGCCGGCGCCGCTACCCGGAGCACGTGTCAGAGGCGGCAAAAGAGCGCGCCCGCAGCGCCAGCGCCAGCGTCGCCGATCAGTACCGGGTGACCACGGCAAGTGCTGACGAAGTGACGGCCTGGATTGCCGACGGCAGCAGTTCGGTATTTCTGTGCGACGTCCGCACGCCCGACGAATTTGCCGCAGGCAGCCTGCCCCACGCCCAACTGGCACCCGGCGGCCAACTGATCCAGTCAACCGATCTGTATATCGGCGTACGCCATGCGCGCATCGTGGTATTCGATGACGACGGCATCCGCGCACCGGTAGTGGCGAGCTGGCTCAAACAATTGGGACATAACGCGGTCGTGTTGAAAGACGGTTTGCGCAGCGGCTTGTCGATGCCGGCGACGCCCACCATGACACCGCCGGCACCTGCCGCCATCAGCGTCGCGCAACTGGCGGCAGGACTGCAGACATCGGCCATGCGCGTGATGGATGTGCGCCCCAGCATGTCTTATCGCAAGGCCCACATCGCCGGCGCCACCTGGGGCATCCGCTCGCGCTTGCCGGCGCTGGCAACCTTTGCCGGTCCCTGTGAAACGGTGGTGCTGGTCAGCGACGAAGACGGCGTCGCCGCACTGGTGGCAGCAGAATGGCGCGCCGCAGACAGTGCGCCGCACGTCAAACTGCTGCAACTGGAAGGCGGCATGGCGGCATGGACGGCGGCGCAACTGCCCATCGAAAGCAGCCCGACACAACCTGCCGATGCCGATTGCATTGACTACCTGTTCTTCGTACATGACCGGCATGACGGCAACAAAGCCGCTGCACGCCAATACCTGCAATGGGAAACAGGTCTTCTGGCCCAGCTCGATCAGCGCGAACTGGCTGCCTTCAAGCTGGATTGAAAGGCTGCGGCGGCTGCCATGCCAGAGCAGCCGCCACCTGTCGCCACCCTACTCCCATTTAGAAAGCAAAACATGTCCAAGCCTTTGCCCGCCACACTTCGACCGCAGACACGCATTCTGAAAGGTGGCAGCGCGCCGGCATATCGCGGCGGCACTGCGGTAAACCCGCCGGTAGTGCGCGCTTCCACGGTCTTGTTCGACAGCGTCGAAGAATTGAACGACATGCGCGCGCGTCGCCACGAGGAGCGCCTGTTTACCTATGGCGCGCGCGGCAACCCGACCGGTTTCGCGTTGGAAGACGTGATCACCGGATTGGAAGGCGGTTACCGGACCAAGCTGTTTCCGACCGGCCTGGCCGCCATCGCCATGGTCTTTACCACCTATCTGAAACCGGGCGATCACGTATTGATTGCTGACTGCGTCTATCAGCCGGTACGCAATTTTGCTGCCACCTTCATGCAACAGTTCGGAATTGAAGTCAGCTTCTTCAATGCCGATGGCAGCGATGTGATGCAGCACGCCCGGCCGCACACCAAAATGCTGTATGTCGAATGCCCCGGCTCGCTGGTCTATGAATTGTGCGACCTGCCGGCGCTGTCGGTGCTGGCACGCGCCAATGACTGGCTGCTGGTGGCCGACAATACCTGGGGTTCAGGCCTGCAATACCGGCCACTGACGCTGGGCGCCGACATCTCCGTCATGGCGGCGACCAAATACCTGAGCGGTCACTCCGACGTGATGATGGGCACCGTCACCACCACCGAGAAAGCATGGCTGCCGCTGGCGCACATGACCGACACCTTCGGCATGAATGTCAGCCCCGACGATGCCTATCTGGTGTTGCGCGGCACCCGCACGCTGGCAGCCCGGCTGGCCATGCATCAGCAGCATGCCTTGCAGATCACGTATTGGCTGCAACAGCGCAGCGAAGTGGCGCGGGTATACAACCCGGCCTTGCCGGATCATCCCGGTCACGCCATCTGGCAACGCGACTGCAAAGGCACCAACGGCCTGGTATCCTTCGAGTTCGCCCGCAATGACGCGGCAATGGCGGCACGCTTCGTCAATCAACTGGCCTTGTTCGGCATCGGGGCATCGTGGGGTGGTTTCGAAAGTCTGGCCACGATTTCCAATCTGCTCACGACCCGCACCGTCACCGATTGGTCGCAAGCCAATCCGATTGTGCGCCTGCATATCGGACTGGAAGATCCGGCAGACCTGATCGCCGATCTGGCGCAGGCGTTTGCGGCGTGTGAGTAAACGCAATTCATGTCGCCCTCCGCCGCCGCACTGACCCGGGCCGGCAATGGCCGGCGTCGGCGGCGATGACCGTTTATTCCTGCTTGTTGCGCATCCAGTCAGCGGTCTGGAAAAACGACTCCATCAGCCGTACCCGCAAGGCTTCATCCAGACCGGTTTCTTCCATGGCCCAGGCCATGCAGCGCAGCCATTGGTCGCGTTCCGAAATGCCGATGGAAAATGGCAGGTGGCGGGCGCGCAGGCGCGGATGGCCGAATTGCTCGATATACAGATTGGGGCCGCCGCTCCAGCCCGACAGAAACCAGTAGGTCTTGTCGCGCGAACCGTCGAGCGTGGCCGGATGCAGGGAACGCAGGCCCGCGAATTCCGGTTCCAGGTCCATCAGGTCATAAAAGCGGTCGACCATTTCACGCAGTTTTTCGGCGCCGCCGATCATGTCGAAGACGGTCGGCTGATTGGGATTTTCGATTTGCATGTTTTGCAGGTAATGAGATTGGTGCAACCATGCCGATGGCAGCGCGTCGGCATGGTCCTGTTATCGGTTCTTTCTGCTCTCCGGGTCTGGTCTTCTATATTTCACGCAAGGTTTGCAGCGGTGGCCGCGCCAGCACATTGCGCAAGCCAAGCCAGCCGCCGATGAATGCACACAAAGCGCCGATGGCGATGCCGGATACCCAGACCCAGGGGCTGAAGCTCCACTCGAAATTGAAAATGTAATGCGCCAGTGCCCAGCCGATGGCAGCAGCGCCGGTGGCTGCGAGCATGCCGGCAATACCGCCGATCAGTGCAAATTCCAGCCACTGCGCACGTTGCAACTGACGACGAGTGGCACCGAGCGCACGCAATAATCCTGCTTCACGTACCCGCTCATCCTGCGTACTGGCCAGCGCCGCATACAACACCAGACCGCCCGATGCCAGCGTGAACAGGAACAGGAATTCGACCGCGGCAATCACTTGATCGACGATGTCCTGAATCTGTTTCAACACACCGGCGATATCGACTACCGTCAGATTGGGGAAATCGCGCACCAGCGTATTGCCAAGCGAGGCAGCGCCCGGCGGCAAGTTGAAGGCGGTGATCCAGGTTTGCGGCATGTCGCTCATCGCCTTGGGATTGATGATGACAAAGAAATTCACGCGCAAGGAGCCCCACTCCAGTTTGCGCAGACTGGTAATCGGCACCGTCACCAGTTGTCCGGCGATATCGAATTGCAGTTTGTCGCCGAGTTTCAGATTGAGCGTTTTCGCCAAGCCCTCTTCCACCGACGCCGATGGGGTCGTATCGTCAAACCAACTGCCGGCGCTGATCGTATTTTGCGCGGGCAAGGTATTCATCGTGGACAGATTGAATTCGCGATCCACCAGTCGTCGCGCCCGATCTTCCTGATAGGTATCGCCGGTGACCGGCTTGTCGTTGATCTGCACCAGCCGGCCGCGAATCATTGGATACAGGCGCGCCTGACTGACGCCGCCGCTGCTGAGCAATTGTTCGACGGCATTTTTCTGGTCTGGCTGAATGTTGATGACGAAGCGATTCGGCGCATCGGCCGGTGTCGCCTGCCGCCATGCACCGATCAGGTCGCCGCGAATCACGGTCAGCAGCAGCAAGGCCATCAGACCCAGCGCCAGCGCCACGATTTGCATGATGGCGGCAGCCGGACGGCGCTGCAAACCGGTCACGGCAAAACGCCAGGCCTGATTGTCAAACACACCGCGAATCGTTTGCATGCCTTGCAGGCAGCCCCACGCCACCAGCGCAAACAAGGCGGCGCCACCGATGAAACCGGCAGCCGTCATTGCGCCCAGTTTGAGATCGCGCGCCTGCCACAGCAACAAGCCGATAAATGCCGCGCCACCCAAGCCATAGCTGAACAACGTCATGGCCTTGGGTGCATCCTGTTCGCGCCGGATCACGCGGTTGTGCGGCACATTGCGCAATTGCAGAATCGGCGGCAAGGCAAAGCCGATCACCAGCAACAAACCGGTCGCCACGCCTTGCACGGCCGGCAGCCAACTGGCCGGCGGCAATTCGTGGGCGAAGAAACGCGCCAGCCATGACAGCAAGGCAAAGTGTGCGGCAAATCCCAGCACTATGCCAAGCACGCTGCCGATCAGGCCAACGATGAAAAATTCGATCAGATACATCGCCGTGACTTGCGATTGCGTCATGCCGAAACAACGCAACATGGCGCAGGCATCCAGATGACGCAGCATGAAACGACGGGCCGCCATCGCCACGGCGACCGCCGCCAGCATCGCCGACAACAAGCCGACCAGCGACAGGAATTGCTGCGCCCGGTCCAGCGTGGCACGCATTTCGGGACGGCCCGATTCCAGTGACTCAATGCGTACGCCCTTGAGGTTGGCGTCATCGATATTCTTTTGCAGCCACTGCTGATAGGCGTTGACGGCGGGCGGTGCACCGGCCAGCAGCAAACGGTACGTCACGCGCGAACCGGGTTGTACCAGATTGGTGGACGGCAGGTCGGCCAGCGACAACATCACGCGCGGTGCGAAATTGACAAAGGCGCTGCCGCGATCCGGTTCGACTGCGATCACTGCCGCGATCCGGAATTGCCGGTCACCGAGCTTGAGCTGGTCGCCCACATTGACCTGCAACGCTGACAAGATATTCGGATCAACCCACACGGTACCCGCTGCCGGCACACCGGCCGCCAGGCGGTCCGCACCATTGCTGCTGTCGGCGATACGCAGATCGCCGCGCAACGGATAAGTATCCGAGACCGCCTTGATCGATGACAGAATCGAGCGTGCAGCGTCCCCGCTGCCGGCCAGCGCCATGCTCGGGAACACCACGGTCTGCGCAGTAGTCAGCTTTTGTTGTCCGGCCTGTTGCAGCCAGGCCGGGTCCAGCGCCTGATCGGCACCGACCAGCAAATCGGCACCGAGCAATTGATGAGCGTCGCGGGTCAGACCGGCGCGCATGCGATCGACAAAGAAGCCGACCGACGACAATGCCGCTACCGCCACGATCAAGGCCAGCAACAAAAACCGCAATTCACCGGCACGCCAGTCGCGACGCGTCATCCGCAACGAAAATAAAACCATGCTATCCCTGAGATTGATTGAAGGCCGGTTGAGCGGCTTCGGTTAGAGGCGGAAGAATCTGTCAACGCTGCCCGCTATTGCCACTATGGCCGCGATGTTCAGCGCCGGTGTCAGCGCAAATACAAGGCAATACCACCGAGCGTCAGCAAAATGCCGAGCGCCTGCAAGATCTTGATCTTGGTGCGCAGATTATCGAGCGCCGCCACCAGTTGTGCGTTTTGCTCGGCCAGCGCCGTGATCAGCGCGCTCGCTTCCAGTTGTTCCGACTCCAGCTGCCCGACCCGCGCCGATAAATGTGGCAGACTGTCGGGCACCACTGTCATGCCATCGTCTTTCGGTCTGGCGGCAGTTGATTTTTTGGTACGCGACCACAAGTCCTTGGCGCCACGCACCACTGTCGGCGTGGCCTGCACGACATCGGCCCACGGTATCAGTTTGACTGCAGCAATCCAGTTGATGGGCATCTTTAACCTCCTGTAGAACTCAATTGACGATTCACCTTCTAAGAATCTTATTCAAGAAACATCTGGTGCCAGCGGCGCCGCAATTCTTGAACAGATGCCAACACCGCATTATCGGCGATCTGCCTGTTCAGCGCATGCGCAACAGATGGATTCCCCTCACCATGAAAAGTTTTGGAGAAAGAACAATGAAAGTTACCTGCCGCCGCTTGTTTGTTGCTGTCGTTCTGGCAACCATCGGTCTCGACAGTTACGCCGCCGGCTGCGATCAGGCACAAACCCAGGCCGAGATGAATCAGTGCGCCGCCGAGGCGCTCAATCAGGCTGACAGCGATCTCAATGCCACATATCTTGCCTATCGGGAAAAACTCAATACCCAGCAAAAGAATCAGCTGCGCGACGTGCAGCTGGCCTGGATCAAGTACCGCGATCTGGCGTGCAAGTTCGACAGCGTCAGCAGCACCGGCGGTTCGCTGCACAGCATGGCGCTGCAAAGTTGCCTGGCAGAAAAGACCCGCTCACGCACGCTGGAGCTCAATAAACTGGCCAATTGTGCCCAAGGCGACAGCAATTGCCCGCATTAAGCCGGGATGGAGCGCGCTTTGACCGGGCTTCCGCAGCAAACTACGGGGAACAGTTGTCAACGCAGACGAATTGGCAGACGTTATCTTCCGTGTTGTAATGCACTTGTTCGCAAGGACACCATTATTCCCGCCGCGCAACCCGGTATTCCATTCTTGGAGAATCTTATGAAAAAGCTGCTCGCTGCAATCGCCCTCATCGCTCCGGTTCTGCTCAGCCCGGCAGCCATGGCTGAAACCGCTCAACAATCGAAGATGACTTCCTGTAACAAGGACGCTACCGGTAAAAAAGGCGACGAACGCAAAGCCTTCATGAAAGACTGCCTGTCCAACAAACCGGCCGCCGCTGCGCCAATGACGCAACAAGACAAGATGAAGATGTGCAACAAAGATGCGACCGGCAAAAAAGGCGATGATCGCAAGGCCTTCATGAGCCAGTGCCTGAAAAAAGACAAATCCTGAAACCGGATATCTCAGTCTGCGCAGTCTGTTTCAGCCAGTAAAAAGCCACGCCGGAGAGGTCCGACGTGGCTTTTTTTTGCCACACAGGCCAACCGGCATGGTTCAATCGGCAGCCGACGTTTCCGCAAGCCTGTTGCGTCCGCCATGGATCAGCACATGCACCACCAGTCCCGCGATGAGTCCCCAAAATGCCCCGCCCACACCCAGCATGGTGACATTGGCCGACGTGGCCAGAAACGTGATCAGGGCCGTTTCGCGGGTCCGGGCATCGGCCATGGCATGGCTCAGACTGCCGCCGATGGCGCCCAGCAAAGCCAGCCCTGCCAGCGTAGTGATGAAAACACGCGGCAACACCATGAACAGGCTCGCCAGCGTAACCCCAAAAATACCGACCGTGACGTACAGCACACCGCACGCCAGACCGGCCAGATAGCGCTTCGACGGATCTTCATGCGCATCTTTGCCAGTACAGATGGCCGCCGTGATGGCCGCGACATTGAAGGCATGGGCACCGAACGGCGCCATGATGAGCGAACCCAGTCCGGTGATGGTCAGGATCGGATTGGCGCTCGTCTTGAAGCCGTCATTGCGTAACACCAGCATGCCCGGCATATACTGCCCGGTCAGCGTGATGACAAACAGCGGCAGTGCAACTCCCAACAAGGAGCCGGGCGAAAACTGCGGCATCTCAAAAACCGGCATCGCCAGAGTCAGGTGCACCGTCCGCATGTCGATCCTGTCCTGCGCCAGCAGCATGAGCATGCCGATGAACAACATCCCGATTACCGCATAGCGTGACGTGAAACGGCGCAGCACCGCATAACAAATCAGCAGCACGAGCACCAGCAACGGGTCGGCAGCGGCGCCACCGAATGCATTGACGCCGAATTGCAGCAAGATGCCGGCTAGCAGGCCGGCAGCAATACCAGATGGAATCAGGCGCACCAGACGCTCGAACGCCCCCGACAAACCCAGCAAGATGAAGCCGAGAGCGGAAATGACGTAAGCCCCGATCACTTCGCCATATGGCGTCAATGGCATGACCGTCGCCAGGAAGGCAACACCCGGCGTGGACCAGGCGGTAATGATCGGTTCCCGGTAACGATAGCTCAGCCAGGCGCCGGTAAGGCCGACGCCGATACTCACCGACCATACCCAGGAGGCGGTCTGGGCGGCACTCAATTGCGCCAGCTGCGCCGCCTGAAACACCAGAACGAAGGTGCCGCCGTAATTGACGATCACCGAAATCAGCGCAGCGATGGCGGGCGCAATCAGGTCGCGCGCTTGCAATTTTCGTGGCGCGCTGGCGGGTAAATGGGACACGCAGATATATCCTTGCAGAGAGGTTGGAAGTTGCAGGGAAAAACCGCTTCAAATCCCTGCTGACAGCTAACAGCGTATCTCCCGGAGCAGCGCCCCGGACCGGCCAATTTACGCGGAGGCGGCAGACCATTCGGCAATCAGCACTGCCCTTGCCGTACCGGCTTTATCTGATGGCTTTTTCCAGACGCTGAATCGCCGCTTCGATTTCTTCAGGACTGAGTGCCGCAAACCCGAGCAACCAGCCGCCGGTCGCTGGCGGATTGGCGTACAGACGACTGAGTCCCGGCAATTGGATGCCCGCCCGCGCCGCTTGCCGGATCGTCTCGGCTTCAGTGCGTCCTGCTGTCAACAGACAGGGCAACTGCAAGCCACCCGGCGGCAAATGCGCCGTCACGATGCCGTCCAGACGGCGTCGCACCGCATCCGCCATGGCATCCCGGCGTTGCGCATAAATTTTTCGCATGACACGGATATGGGCTGCAAAGTGTCCGCCGTCCATAAAGCGGGCCAGCGTCAGCTGCGCAATCTGCGGAGTATGGCCATCCAGAATACTGCGCGCATGGCGCATGGGCTTGAGCAGCTCATGCGGCAGCACCATATACCCCATGCGCAGGCCCGGATACAGCGACTTGCTGAACGTTCCCAGATAAATAGTGCGGTGAAACTGATCCAGCCCCTGTACACAGGCAGTTGGCACACCTTCATAGTGAAACTGGCTATCGTAATCGTCTTCGATGATCCAGCCTTGACGCTCTGCGGCCCAGGCAATCAGGTCCAACCGTCGCTTCAGGGCCAGCGTGGCACCGGTGGGATATTGATGTGAGGGGGTCACGTAAATGGTGTTGGCGCCGCTTCGGTCGGCACGCAGCAAATCAGTGCGCAAACCCTGTGCATCCACCGGAATCGGTGCGATTTTGAGCTGAGCCAGTTCGAACGATTTGCGCGCCCCGAAGTAACCGGGATCTTCCATCAGCATGGTGGCGCCGGCATCGACCAGCATCTGGGCGCACAAAAACAGGGCCTGACGGGTGCTGCTCAACACCAGCACCTGATCTGCTGTCACTCTGGCACCGCGTTCCAGATTCAGATAGTCGGCAATCGCCTGGCGCAGCGGTTCGGCACCTTGCGGGTCGCCATGCAACAGTACGCTCGACCGATAGTCCTTCAAGACCTGGCGCTGCAGACGCTCCCACACAGCCAGGGGAAATGTCCGGGTTTCGGGCAAGCCGGTAGCAAAAGCACGAACCTGCTGTTGGTCGGCCACACCGCCGCCGGCCAGGATATCTGCGCCCCGCGCGCTGAGCACCGGCGCAGCCTGTGGCTGCGGTCGCAACGATGCAGACAAATGATTTTTACCGACGGCCGCACCCAGCAAGCTCGACCCGCTCCTGTCAGCAACAAAACTACCGGAACCTTTGCGTCGACAGAGATAGCCATCCAGTTGCAATTGCACATAGGCCATCTCGATGGTATCGCGCGACAGGCGCAAAGACTGCGCCAGTGCTCTGGTAGCCGGCAACCGGCACCCGGGTGCCAGTCGCCCCTCGCGAATCAGCTGACGCAGTGCCCGCTGCACCCGGACACGCAATTCCAGCGACGCCAGTTTGGGGTCGGCCATGCTTATCTTGAGGCTATCCAGCTCGAAGTTGCTTGTCATGTCATGGCACTTGCACGCCCGCGATTCATCCGGCTCAGGTGCATTACAAATCCATGCGATATTCGATAAAACCCGAACGCTGGGCAACCCGGTCGTAGAGTGCCTGGGCCCGTTGATTGGTCGCATGGGTGTGCCAGTACAGTCGCGCGCACTGACGTTGCCGGGCAAATTCCCGCACCCATGCAATCAGCGCTCTTCCTGTGCCGGCGCCACGGATGTCCGGAGCCACATACAAATCTTCCAGATAACAACTATCCGCTATCGACCATGTCGAGCGATGAATAACCGAATTTACCAAACCGGACAATTGGCCATCTTGCACCGCAACCGCAGAAAATACCGGTTCATCCGGATCCAGAAAACGCTTGAAGCTTGCGTGCGTAATCTGTTCGCTCAGTGTGACCTGATAAAAATCCTGATAAGCCAGCCACAGCTGCAACCATTGTTCATAATCATTTTCCTCAATGGCCCGCACGGCCACAGCGCGTTGATCAGCGTTCATCTGTTTCTCTTCCAAAAGTTAAAATGGATTTGAGAATTCTTCATTCTCAAATCCATGCCATGGTAGATCGCCAGGGTGATGCAGAACCAACCAATTGATGCCGGGCCGGCAGGCCACTTGCATCGGATCGTCCGCCGCAACCGGTCAATCGGGTTCGGTCACGGCTGGCTGCGCTTGAAAAAGAACAGACCGGCACCGACCAGCATCAGGACGCCGCCGAAAAACCGGTTCTGCATCTTCACGGCACGCGCATCGCGGAAAAAACGCTGCATGCGGCTGGCAGCAAAGGCATAGCCATGCATCACCACCAGATCGACCACCACCATGGTGATCGCCATCAGCAACAGTTGCAGCCACAGCGGCTGCTCATGATTGATGAACTGCGGCAGCACCGCGACCATGAACACAATGCCTTTGGGATTGGTGGCATTGGTCAGAAAGCCGGTCATGCAACGACGCCACCACGAGGTTTGCGCCACCAGTGCGGTACTGCGCTGCGCATCAATGTGCACCGGCGCCCGCCACTGCGACCAACCGAGATAAATCAGATAGCCCGCGCCCAATACCTTGATGGTGTTGAATGCCGCTTCCGACGCCACCAGCAGTGAGCCGACGCCGGCGCCGGCAATCACCAGAATCACCACCAGTGCAATTTCCAGTCCGAGAATCGTGGCACTGGTGCGCCGCACGCCGTAACTGAGTCCGTGACTCATCGACAGTACTGCGCCCGAACCGGGAGAAATCGCAATCAGACATGCTGCAAGAAAAAAAGCCAACCAGGTTTCAAATGCCATGAACCACTTTCTGCGTATTTGGTAAACAGGAAAGCAGCATTATAAATTTAATCGCACACCGATGCTGTGCGTCACCGGCGACCGCTTTACAGATCAGTATCCGCAGCTTGAACCTGCGCGATGCCATGCATGGATCAGGTGCTTGCTGATCGCATCGGTCACCCTCGCGCATGGTGCGCGTTGACATGTTTCCGCGCCGAATATATTTGCTTACAACTCTGTCAGGTTTTGAAACACTTCCGTGTCGTCGCATTGCCGGCAGCGTCGTTAATGGTAGTAAGGCGCAGCACTCAAGCCAGCGCCGAGACACACCGCCAAGGTGAACATCTCTTTTAAGGAAACATCATGAAATCGAAATCGATCGTTGCACTCGCTCTGTTGTCCGCTTTGGCCCTGCCAGTATTCGCCCAAACCGGCACTCCTGCAGCTTCGACTGCTCCGGCAACACCTGCAGCAGCACCCGCCGCAGCCAAGAGCGATGCCGCCAAGCCCGCCACCAAACACGTTGCCAAGCACAAGACTGCCAAGCACGGCACTGCGAAAAAAGCTGGCAAGTCGGCCGCAGAAAAACCTGCTGCCACTACCCCTGCCATAACACCGGCACCAGCAGCCAAGTAAGCAGCGCAGCCACACCAGATCGCGCGACGCCGCATTGAAGCCGGCGTCGCCACAGCAGTAGAATGAATCAACCTTGCAAAGGAAATACCATGAACTCGAAATCCGTCGTCGCAATCGCTCTGTTGTCCGCGTTGGCTCTGCCAGTATTCGCTCAAACCGGTGCTGCTGCCGCACCTGCGGCAACTCCGGCGCCGGCCGCTGCCAAGGCTGACGCTGCCAAGACCGACACCAAGCATGCCGCCAAGCACAAGACACTCAAGCAAAGCGCCATGAAAAAGACGGACAAGGCCGCTGCAGAAAAACCAGCTGCCACCCCGGCCGCAACACCAGCAGCAAGCAAGTAATCCGTTCCGTCATACGCCAGCAGGCTTGAATCAAGCCTGCGGCAAAACACCATCACGGTGCCCCACTCTTTAAAGGAATTACCATGAACTCGAAATCCGTCGTCGCAATCGCTTTGTTGTCCGCTTTGGCGCTGCCAGTGTTCGCCCAAACCGGCACTGCCGCTGCACCCGCAGCAACGCCGGCACCTGCCGCGGCCAAGGCTGATGCAGCCAAGACCGGCACCAAACACGCTGCCAAGCACAAGACCGCCAAGCACAGCACCGTGAAAAAGGCTGACAAGACTGCCGAAGCAAAACCGGCAGCACCTGCCGCAACACCAGCACCAGCAGCCAAGTAATACACCAGCCAGCACTGAGCGCGATCAAAAAAAACTGCCGCACAGATAATCTGAGCGGCAGTTTTTTTGCGTGCAACGAAAATGAAAACAGTGACAGCGCTATTGCAGATCGGCTTGCCAGCGCAATATGACACGCCCCTCGCCACTGTCACTGGCATGGCAATCCATGCCGATGCCGGCGGCATACAGTAGCTGTTCACCGACGAACACGATAGGCAAATAAGGACGCTCCCAGGCCGGGACATCGCCTGCCTGAAAATGATATTTCAAACTCTTGGCAGGACGATTGACCGCCAGCCGCAATTTTTCGCCGCCGCTGCGCGGCACGATAGTCAGGATTTGCTGACGCAACCACTCACGGCTGACGCCGGTGCTGGCCGGCTCCACATACAGGGTGCCGCCGAATGCCGGAAAGTGCATGCTGGCAGCGCCGTCCCAGACAAATGGCTGCGGTCCCAGATCGTCATCGGGCGGCGCCCTTCTGGGCGTCAGAAATACGCGTTCACGATACCGCCGGATATGACAGGCCGGATGGGTCACGCACAATTGCGCGTCTTCTTTCGCTTCCAGCAATTGCGTACGCAATTCCAGCAACCACGCCGCTGATGGCATCCGCAAGTGGCGCGTGCCAAACCAGTAGCGCAACAAATTATCAATCCGGTCCGGATCCAGTTGCCGCAATACCGGCAAGCTCAGATACTCGCCTTGCAGACACGCCGCCAGATCTTGTTGCGCCAGTGTGATCAACAAGCGTTGCGCCGATTGCGCATGGCGGGCGGCACGCGAAAAGCGTTCCTGATAACCGGGAAAACATTGCGCCAATACCGGCATCACTTGCAGTCGCAAGGCGTTGCGCGCATAACGCGGATCGTGATTGGATTCGTCTTCGATATGGGCAATCTGACGTTCGGCGATGCAGGCTTCCAGTTCTTCACGGGAAGCGGCCAGCAAGGGCCGGGCAATCACCAGCGTCGGATCGCCGAGCAGAGCGGGTGCAGTATTGGCCTGATCCATGCCTGACATACCGGCCACCCCGGAGCCGCGCAACAATTGCAGCAACACGGTTTCGGCCTGATCGTCCTGATGGTGCGCAGTCAGCAGCGTGGTCGCACCATGCTGGCGACACATCTCGCCGAGTGCTGCATAACGACCGATGCGCGCCGCTTCTTCAACATTGTCACGCGCGTTCAGATCGATATGCCGGACATCGAAAGAGACAGCCAATGCGCTGCTGACCTGACGGCAATGGGCCAACCAGGCATCGGCATTCGGACTCAATCCATGGTGTACGTGAAAGGCATGCAGCGTGATGCCGTGGCGTTGCGCCCAGGCATGCGCCAGATGCAGCAGCACCGAAGAATCGAGGCCGCCGCTGTAGGCGACCGCCATCGATGCCGGTGTCACATCGGCCGCAACGACAACAGGCAATGCAGCGCCTTGCAAGCGCGTCATTGCCTGTACAAATAATTCGTCGAGCTGATGCACGCTATGCCGGGCCGGCGAACCGGCGCCAGTGAGATTGCTCATTCAGAAGAATTGAGTTCCTTGAACTTGCCATAGCTCATGAGTTTTTCATGGCGTGCCGCCATCAGGTCCTTGGTCTTGACGCCCTGGAACTGACGCAGCGTATCGGCCAGTGCACGCTTAAGCATCGATGCCATTTGCTTCGGATCACGATGGGCGCCGCCCAGTGGTTCATTGACGATCTTGTCGATCAGGCCCATGGCCTTCAGACGATGTGCCGTCAGACCCAGCGCTTCAGCCGCATCGGAAGCGCGATCGGCAGTCTTCCACAGAATCGATGCGCAACCTTCGGGCGAAATCACCGAATACGTTGCATATTGCAGCATCAGTACCGAGTCGCCGACGGCAATCGCCAGCGCGCCGCCGGAGCCGCCTTCGCCGATGATGGTCGCGATCAGCGGCACTTTCAGTTCGGCCATGACATACAGGTTGTGACCGATGGCTTCCGATTGTCCGCGCTCTTCGGCGTCGATGCCGGGGAATGCACCCGGGGTATCAACAAAGGTAAAGATCGGCAAATTGAATTTCTCGGCCACCTTCATCAGGCGCATCGCCTTGCGATAGCCTTCCGGTTTCGGCATGCCGAAATTGCGCAAGGCGCGTTCCTTGGTGTCGCGCCCCTTTTGATGACCGATCACCATGCAAGCCTGACCGTTGAAACGGGCCAGACCACCGACGATAGAAAGGTCATCGGCGTAACTGCGGTCACCGTGCAATTCGTGGAAATCGGTAAAGATTTCGTTGACGTAGTCCATCGTATAAGGACGTTGCGGATGACGTGCAATCTGCGACACTTGCCATGGCGTCAGCTTGGCATAGATATCTTTGGTCAGTTGCTGACTTTTCTTGACCAGCCGCTCGATCTCTTCCGAGATGTCGACTGCCGAGTCATCTTGCACAAATCGCAATTCTTCGATTTTTGCATCCAGCTCGGCAATGGCTTGTTCAAAGCCCAGAAATGTCGTTGTCGATTTACTCATCGTGTTCCTTTTTACAAAAGCACCAGCCATTCGGCAGTATAGCAGCCGCGCCGCA
Organism: Herbaspirillum autotrophicum; assembly: GCF_001189915.1. Taxonomy (GTDB): domain Bacteria; phylum Pseudomonadota; class Gammaproteobacteria; order Burkholderiales; family Burkholderiaceae_D; genus Herbaspirillum; species Herbaspirillum autotrophicum. The sequence continues at coordinate 38,751 of NZ_LFLS01000001.1, read as the reverse complement.
TCCGACTGCATGTCGGCAAGTGCCCGGGGTGTAAATTAATTGACCGTTTCGGCGTCCAGGCTGCGCCACATGTACCAGGTGGCAACCGTGCGCCACGGCTCCCAGTTGGCAGAAACTTCGCGGGCATCGCTGCGCGAGACCGGTTCTCCGGAGAAATAACTGTCACTGATGCCCTTGAGCAACCCGGGGTCGTCGAGCGGCAGAATATTCGGGCGCAGCAGATTAAATATCAAAAACATCTCGGCTGTCCAGCGTCCGATGCCGCGAATTTGCAGCATTTCGGCAATCACGTCTTCGTCGGCCATCTCGGTCCATTTGTCAGGATGGACGGTTTTTGCCTTGAAATGATTGGCCAGGTCGAGGATGTACTCCGACTTGCGCTTGGACAACCCGCAGGCCGCCAGACTTTCATTGCCGGCCTTGATCACCTGCAGCGGCGTGCATTTGGGGCATGCTTCCAGGAAACGTTGCCACATGACCTGCGCCGACTTGGAAGAAATCTGCTGGCCGATGATCGAACGCGCCAGCGTGGTGAACGCATCACCCCGGCCCGTCAGTTGCAAATCGCCAAACTGCGGAATCAGCTTGCGCATGATGCGGTCGCGCTTCATCAGCTCGGCCTTCGCCTCTTCCCAATAACCGGGCACGGTCACTACCGTATCTTCCTCGGCAATACTTTTTATTATCATCGTCCTCAGCCTCTACGCCACTCGGTTAGCCCATTCGGCTTGTCTTCGAGCACGATTCCGGCTGCGGCCAGTTCAGCTCGTATGCCATCCGCTTCGGCAAAATTCCTTGCTTTTTTTGCAGCGCTGCGCGCGGCAATCTTTGCTTCTATTCCTGCTTCCGTACAGGTCTCTGCTGCGCTGTCGGCATCACTGCCAGCCGCGGCTGTGCGGCCCTTCAGAAAATCTTCGGGCGGCCGCTGCAACAGGCCGATCACGCCGGCCAGTGCCTGCAACTGTGCTGCCAGTTCCGGGGATTTGCTGCGATTGACTTCATTGGCCAGCTCGAACAATACCGCAATCGCCACCGGCGTGTTGAAATCATCGTTCATTGCTTCGGCAAAACGCAAGCCGTAAGCGTTATTTACATCCGGCACCGCAACACTAGCAAGCTGCACGTCCTTGAGCGCGGTATACAAGCGCGCCAGCGCCAGACGGGCATCATCCAGATGGGCATCGGAGTAATTCAGCGGACTGCGGTAATGCGCCCGCAAAATGAAAAACCGCACCACTTCCGGATCGTATTTTTTCAACACATCGCGAATCGTGAAGAAATTCCCCAGCGACTTCGACATCTTTTCGTTATCCACCCGCACAAATCCATTGTGCATCCAGTAGTTGACGAAAGGATGCCGGTGCGCGCCTTCCGACTGCGCGATTTCATTCTCGTGATGCGGGAATTGCAAATCCTGACCACCACCGTGAATGTCGAAGTGTTCACCGAGCAGGTCACCTGACATGGCCGAGCATTCGATATGCCACCCCGGCCGCCCCTGGCCCCATGGCGAATCCCATTTGACTTCCACCGGCTCGCTGGCCTTGGCCGCTTTCCACAGGACAAAGTCGAGCGGATCGCGTTTGCCGCTGCTGACATCAACCCGTTCGCCGGCGCGCAAATCGTCGAGCGACTTGCCGGACAATTTGCCGTAACCGGGAAAATCGCGCACCGAGTAATTGACGTCGCCATCGGTGCCCTGATACGCCAGGCCATTGTTTTCGAGCTTCCTGATCAGGTCCAGCATCTGCGGGACGTAAGCAGTCGCGCGCGGTTCCAGATCGGGCTTTTGCACACCGAGGGCGGCAGCATCTTCATCCATCGCATCGATGAAACGTTGCGTCAGCTGCGCGATGCTTTCATTGTTTTCCTGCGCGCGCCGGATGATCTTGTCTTCGATGTCGGTAATGTTGCGCACATACGTGACGGCATAACCGGAACTGCGCAGCCAGCGTTGCACTACATCAAACACCACCATCACGCGGGCGTGCCCGAGATGGCAATAGTCGTAGACGGTCATGCCGCATACATACATGCGAACCTTGCCCGCTTCAATTGGGGAAAAGACCTGCTTATCACGCGCCAGCGTGTTGTAGATTTTCAGAGTGCTCATGAATGGGAAAATATGCGTTTACGGCGATGCGCGGTTGCGGGCGTTACGTCAACAATCTGCCCCCGCTTCCGGGATGCAACCTCATGCTTCAGCAGCGATCAGGCTCGCAGCGATACTGCTTGTTTTTTTACGGTATACGACATGGGCGTGAACATGAACGCAGACATCGACACCGACAGGAATGCAGACATGAATGCAACACGATCGTCAAAACCCTTTTTATGGTCCTTCTTTGATAAAATGCGTCTTTTCGCCCGAGTATAGCATTGATGAAAACCATGCTCCTTGCATCTCAATACACCTCCCGCGTTGTTTTGCGTGGCATGTTGAGCAAGACCGTTATTTTATCCGGCCTGTTGGGCCTGTTGTGTATTCCTCCCGCCATCGCCGGCGAAGCTGCCGACATCAATAAACTGATGCGTTCCGGACAATATGCCGCTGCCCTGTCCAAAACCGACGCCGTACTGGCCAAACATCCGCGCGATGCCCAGATGCGTTTCACCAAAGGCCTGATCTTAGCAGAACAGAACAAGTCAGCCGAAGCAATTGCGATCTTCAGCAAACTGACCGAAGACTTCCCCGATCTGCCGGAGCCGTATAACAATCTGGCAGTACTGTACGCTGCCAACGGTCAGTACGACAAGGCGCGCACCACGCTGGACATGGCGATGCGCACCAATCCGACTTACGCCACGGCGCTCGAAAATCTCGGTGACGTCTACGCCAGGCTGGCCAGCCAGGCCTATGACAAGGCGTTGCAGATTGATAGCGGCAATGCCGGCAACAGCGTACCGCCGCCCAAACTGACACTGGTGAAAACACTGGGCGGCAATCTGACCGGCGGCACCATACCGAAGCTGGCCAGTGCCACGCCGGTCAAACCGGCCACGCCACCCGTCATCGTGACACCACCGGCACCGACACCCGCGCCGGCACCTGCCCCGGTCCCGGAACGCAAACCGGACCCGGTGCCTGCGCCGAAGCCGGAACCAGTCGCACCGCCGCCGGAGCCAGTCAGGAAGCCGGAAAAAACCAAGCCGGTTGAAAAGCCCGCCGAGAAGCCGGCGGAGAAACCGGCCGAAAAGCCTGCCGACAAAGCACCTGAAAAACCGGCCAAGGGCAGCGACAAGCCATCCAGGTCCGAAGCCGAGCAGGACAAGACTGCCGTGCTGGCAGTGGTCAACAACTGGGCCAAAGCCTGGAGCGACATGGACGTCAAGAACTACCTGGGTCATTACGCCAGCGACTTCCAGACACCCAAGGGCGAGTCGCGCAAGGATTGGGCGGACGAACGCCGCGCCCGGATCGAGGAAAAGGGTCATATCAGCGTCAAGGTCGACAGCCCGCAAGTCAGCATCAAGGGCAATACTGCGACTGTCCGCTTCCGTCAGATATATAATTCGAATCGCCTCACCGTCAACAGCCGCAAGACGCTGATCCTCAACAAGCAAGGCAGCAAGTGGCAGATCAAACAGGAGCGCTCGGGAGGGTAATGATTCGCAAAGCAACTTTCACGACAACCATGGCGACGCCGTTTGCACGGCATGCGCCGGCATTGCTCGGTGCGCTGCTGCTGGCGAGCCTGAGCGGCTTGCCACTGAGCGCTGCCGCCTCGTCGTCGGCGCTGCCGCAACAATCGATCCAGAGTCACAAGCCTGATCCGGAAGCCTTGCTGATCGAGGTCTACAAGGATCTCGGCAGCAACCGCCTGCAACAGGCACAAGCCAAGGCCGACGCCCTGGTGGCCGCTTATCCGAATTTCCGCCTCGGCCATCTGGTGCGTGGCGATCTGTTGCTGATGCATGCGCGTCCGGTACGCAACTTCGGCGCGATTCCGGACGGACACACTGACAAGCTCAAAGATTTGCGCGCTGAAGCCATGGTGCGCCTGAAGTCTTTGCAGGAACGCCCGGATCCGGCCATGATCCCGCGCCCGGTCTTGCAAATGGCGGAAGACCAGAAGAATGTGCTGGTGGTCGACACCACCCGCTCACGCCTGTATGTCTATGAAAATCAGGGTGGTCAGCTCAAGTTCATGACCGACTACTATGTGTCGCAGGGTCGTTACGGCGTCAACAAGGCCAAGGAAGGCGACCAGCGCACACCGCTCGGCGTGTATTACGTCAACGCCCGCATTCCCGGCCCCAAGCTGCCCGATTTCTATGGCACCGGCGCGCTGCCGATCAATTATCCCAACGAATGGGACAAGCGCAACGGCCGCAGCGGCTCCGGCATCTGGCTGCACGGCACGCCGTCCGACAATTTCAGCCGCCCGCCGTTGTCGTCTGACGGCTGCGTGGTACTGGCCAACCCGGATCTGCAAAGCCTGTACGCCACCGCCGAAGTCGGCAAGACAGTGGTGGTCATCAGCGACAACGTGCAATTCATCAAACGCGCCGAATGGGATCAGGAACGCAATTCCGCCGGCAAGTTGCTGGACCGCTGGCAGCAGGATATGGAAAGCCCCGACGCCGACAAGCTGCTGACCAATTATTCGGCCAGCTTCCGCTCCAGTCTCGGCGAAAGCCTGAGCACCTGGTATCAGCGCCAGCAAAAAAGTCTGAACGGCGCCCGCCTGTCGAATGTCAAACTGCGCGACGTCAGCCTGTTCCGCTATCCGGGACGCGAAGACATGATCGTCAGCACATTCGTGCAGGAAGCCTCGATCGGCAAGGCCAAGAACACCGTCCGCAAACGCCAGTACTGGGTCAAGGAAGGCTCGCAATGGAAAATTATTTACGAAGGTAACGCCTGATGATTTCTCGCCGTACATTGATGCAAGGCATCGTAGCACTCACATTCTCCGCCAGCGCCATGCTGGCCAGCGCCGCCGATGCGCCGCACGTCTTGCTGAAAACCAGCATGGGCGACATCGAGCTCGAACTGAATCCCGAAAAGGCCCCGCTGACGGTTGACAATTTCTTGCGCTACGTCAAGAGTGGCCAGTACAACGGCACCATCTTCCATCGCATCATCGACGGCTTCATGATTCAGGGCGGCGGCATGGACAAGAACATGCGCGAAAAGCCGACTTCGCCGCCGATCAGGAATGAAGCCAGGAACGGTTTGAAAAACGCGGTTTATACTGTCGCCATGGCCCGCACCTCCGATCCGCATTCGGCCACGGCCCAGTTCTTCATCAATGTCGCCAATAACACCCCGCTCGACTACCCAAGCCAGGATGGCTGGGGTTATGCCGTATTCGGCAAGGTGGTCAAAGGCACTGAAGTGGTAGACAAGATCAGGCAGGTCAGGACCGGGCGCGGCGACGTGCCGGTCACACCGGTGGTGATCGAATCGGCGACACTGGTCAAGTAACAATATTTCTTCAACATCCAACAAAGGATTCTCATGGCTGTCCTCTTCACCACCAATCACGGTACGTTCACTGTCGAACTCGAAGCTGAAAAAGCACCGAAGACAGTCGAAAACTTCCTGGCCTACGTCAATTCGGGTCACTACACCGGCACCATCTTCCATCGCGTGATCGACGGTTTCATGGTGCAGGGCGGCGGCTTCGAGCCAGGCATGAAACAAAAGGCCACCAACGAGCCAGTCGAAAACGAAGCCAAGAACGGCCTCAAGAATGAGCCGTACACGCTGGCCATGGCCCGCACTTCGGCGCCACACTCGGCGTCGGCGCAATTCTTCATCAACGTCAAGAACAACAGCTTCCTTGACTATCCGGGCCAGGATGGCTGGGGTTACTGTGTGTTTGGCACCGTGACCGAAGGCAAAGACGTGGTCGACAAGATCAAGGCCGTCAAAACCACCCGCTCCGGCATGTTTGCCGATGTGCCGGTGGAAGATGTGATCATCGAAAAGGCTGAAGTAATCTGATTCCCGGATGACCACAGCGACATCAATCCAAAAAACGCAACCGCTGCCTGGCACGGTTGCTTTTTTTATTTCCGACCTGCATCTGCGCGCCGAACTGCCGCTGACCACGCAAGCGTTTCATGACTTTCTGCAAGCGCAGGCACGCCATGCGTCGCAGTTGTATCTGCTGGGCGACATCTTCGAATACTGGGCGGGCGACGATGATCTGGTCACGCCGTACAACCATGACATCGTGGCCGCGCTGCGGCAGTTGAGCGACAGCGGCGTGGCGCTGTTCTGGATCAGCGGCAACCGCGACTTTCTGGTGGCCCAGGAATTTGCAGCGGCCGCCGGCTTGCAATTCCTCGACGATCCGCAAGTAGTGACGATTGCCGGACGCCAGCTGACGCTGGCCCACGGCGATGCGCAATGCACCGACGACGTGGCCTACATGGCGTTTCGCGCCCAGGTGCGGCAAGCGGCGTGGCAACAGCAATTTCTGGCGATGCCGCTGGCACAGCGCAAGGCGATTATCGAAGGGGTACGCAAGAACAGCCAGGAAGCCAACAAGAGCAAGGACTACGACATCATGGATGTCAACCCCGATGCCATCACTGCACTGTTCGAGCAAACCGGTTCGCGCATCCTGATTCACGGCCACACCCACCGGCCAGCCTGCCACATCTGCGGCAGCGGCGATGACCGCCGCCTGCGCTATGTCTTGCCTGACTGGGAATATGACGTGGCACCGGTGCGCGGCGGCTGGATGAGCATCACCGGCGACGGCGTCTTGCATCGTTTCGACGGCGACGGCAACGAACTGCCGCCAGTCGCCGAATAGCACTATGCGGCACAAAAAAAATCGGTCGCCTCATTACGGGCGACCGATTTTTTTACGTCCGGCGTGGTCATGCTGCGCCCTATTCCACCAGTTTGTTCAATTGTTCCGGGTTGAATTTATCCTGCTCGGTCAGACGCTGGCAACCAATGCCGGCCGACTTCAGCGCCGCCAGAATCACTTCCATCTGATGCTCCTGCGCTGCCGCCTGATCGATCAAGCCATGCAAGGCCTTGGACAACGGATCGTCGCCATTGGGAGTCACGCCGTAAGCAGCAAACAGGCGCGCCGCTGCCTGCTCGCGCGAATCCTGCGGCGACTTCAGTACCACGCGTGCCGGATTGCCGACTGCCGTGGCACCCGGCGGCACTTCCTTGACGACCACTGCATTGGAACCGATCTTGGCGCCATCGCCGACCGTAAACCCGCCCAGCACTTGCGCGCCGGCGCCGATGATCACGCCACGGCCCAGCGTCGGATGCCGCTTGGCGCCCTTGTTGAGCGACGTGCCGCCGAGTGTTACGCCCTGATAGATGGTGCAATCATCGCCGACTTCTGCGGTTTCACCGATCACCACGCCAAAACCGTGATCGATGAACACGCGCCGGCCAATGGTGGCGCCCGGATGAATTTCAATCCCGGTAAACCAGCGCGCCAGTTGCGAAATGAAACGCCCCAGCCATTTCCAGCCACTGAGCCAGCACCATTGTGCTACCCGATGCAGGACGACGGCATGCAGGCCGGGATAACAAGTCAGGACTTCCCATGCATTGCGCGCCGCGGGATCGCGGTCAATGATGCTGGAAATGTCTTCACGAATTCTGCTGAACATAACAATCTGGCGTAAAAGCGGAGAAGTGCAATCTTAAACGGTTACGGCGCGTCCTGCAGAATGTCGCAACATTTGCAAAACGTCTTGCCGCACAGAATCAAAAGTCGCCGAAGGTCGCTTCAGGACCTTGATTCTGCCCGCTGATCGCAGGTATTTATCGTTACTTGGGGAGACGCTGGCGGCGGGCTTCGTACAGACAAACCCCGGAAGCCACGGAAACATTGAGACTTTCGACTGAACCGAACATCGGAATGCTGACCAGCACATCGCAGGTTTCACGCGTCAGACGGCGCATGCCCTCGCCTTCGGAACCCATGACCAGTGCGGTCGGGCCGGAGAAATCACCTTCATACAGATCTTTGTCGGCATCATCGGTGGTACCGATCAGCCACACGCCGCGTTCTTTCAGGTCGCGCATGGTGCGCGCCAGATTGGTCACGGTGATGTAAGGCACGGTTTCAGCAGCACCGCTGGCGACCTTGGCCGCCGTGGCATTGAGGCCGACGGCACGGTCTTTCGGCGCAATCACGGCATGCGCACCGGCACCATCGGCCACGCGCAGGCAGGCACCCAGATTATGCGGATCGGTAATGCCATCCAGAATCAGCAACAATGGCGGACCATCGACTGCATCCAGCAATTCATCCAGATTGCGGGCCAGCGAAATTTCGCCGGCTTTGGCCACGACGCCTTGATGACGACGGGTGCCGACGATATTCGACAGGCGCTGATCATCGGCCTGGATGATGCGCACATTGGCCGCCTTGGCAGCATGGATCAAGTCCAGCATGCGGCGGTCATGACGCTCTGCATCGACGTAAATTTCTTCCACCGACGACGCCTCGTGACGCAAACGGGAGGTGACGGCGTGGAAGCCAAAAATCATTTTACTTTTCATGTTCTCTTAACGTTTCTTCTTGCTGGGTCTGGAAAATCCTTTTGCTGCCCGCTTCTTTTCCAGCTCAGGCTTGGCGCCCGAATTGGTGCGCGCAGCGTGGGTCGGCTTGACAGCCTTGCCGGTTTTGCCAGTCTTGCTGGCGGCGGCCGGTGCCGCCCTGGCGCCTGCTTTGCCGGCACCGGCAGCGCCGGGCTTGGCTTTGCCTGCGCCGTTACGCGCCTGCTGTGCATTGTCAGCACGACGCGCTTCATTCTTGAGCAAGGTATGGATACCCGGCTCGGTCACCAGACGCAAATCGATCTTGCGCGCATCGAGGTCGACGCGGCTGACCTGAACCGTCACCCGGTCCGTCAGCTGATAACGGATGCCGGTACGCTCGCCGCGCAATTCATGCCGCGCTTCGTCGTACTGGAAGTAATCGGCGCCGAGTTCGGTCACATGCACCATGCCTTCGATATACAAGGCATCCAGTTGCACAAAAATACCAAAGGTGGCGACACCGGAAATGGTGCCGGTGAATTCTTCGCCGAGCTTGTCGCGGATGAAATAACACTTGAGCCATGCTTCAACATCCCGCGACGCCTCGTCGGCACGCCGTTCGTTGGCGGAACAGTGAATCCCGAGCGCTTCCCAGATGGCGACACCGCTGTCGGCTTTCTTGGTGGTACGGCCATTGGCTTTGTCATCGGCCTTGGCTTGCGCCTGCATCTTGCGCGCCGCCGGTGAAATCATGGTGTTGAGGCCGCCCATTTCGATGCCCTTGGGCTCGTAACGCTTGCCTTGCAGAATCGCCTTGATGGCGCGATGCGTCAGCAGATCGGGGTAGCGCCGGATGGGGCTGGTGAAGTGGGCATACGATTCATACGACAAACCGAAGTGACCGATGTTTTCCGGGGCGTAGACTGCCTGCTGCATGGAGCGCAGCAGCATGGTCTGGATCAGCAAGGCATCCGGCCGCGGCTTGATCTTTGGCATCAGCTCGGCGTAATCGGAAGCGCTTGGCGTATCGCCGCCGCCCAGATGCAGGCCGATCTGCTTGAGGAAGGTACGCAGTTGCGTCAGCTTTTCCTTGGTCGGTCCGGCATGCACCCGGTACAGACCGGGATGCTTGTTACGCTGCAACAGATCGGCGGCGCACACGTTGGCCGCCAACATGCATTCTTCGATGACCTTGTGTGCGTCATTGCGGGTGCGCGGCAGGATTTTTTCAATCTTGCCGGCGGCGTTGCAGACGATATAGGTTTCGGTGGTTTCGAAGTCAATCGCACCGCGCGCGTGACGCGCTTGCAGCAGCGCCTTGTAGACTTCATTCAGGTGCAGCAGATGCGGCACCAGCGCAATGCGCTTGGCGGCTTCCGGCCCCTTGGTGTTGGTCAGGATCGCGGCCACTTCGGTATAGGTCAGACGCGCGGCCGAGTGAATCACTGCCGGATAGAACTGGTAGGCCTTGATTTCGCCCTTGGCGGTAATCACGGCATCGCACACCAGCGTCAGGCGATCCACATCCGGGTTCAGCGAACACAAGCCGTTCGACAATTTTTCCGGCAGCATCGGAATCACGCGGCGCGGGAAATACACCGAAGTGCTGCGTTCCAGCGCATCGACATCGAGTGCATCGTTCGGCTTGACGTAATGGCTGACGTCGGCAATCGCCACGATCAGGCGGTAGGCGTTGGTACGGCCGATCTTGACCGGTTCGCAATAGACGGCATCATCGAAGTCACGCGCATCTTCACCATCGATGGTGACCAGCGGCACGTCACGCAAATCAACGCGTTCATTGAGATCGGCGGCACGTACTTCGCCCGGCAACTTGGCGGCCAGCTTCTTGGCGGCTTCCGAGAATTCATGCGGCACGCCGTATTTGCGCACGGCAATTTCGATTTCCATGCCGGGGTCGTCGATGTCGCCGAGAATCTCGACGATCTTGCCCACCGGCTGGGTGTAACGGGATGGCTGTTCGGTCAGTTGCACACTCACCACCTGACCGGTCTTGGCCTTGCCCGGCGGTCCCGCCAGCAAGATATCCTGACCGATGCGCTTGTCTTCGGGGGCCACTACCCAGACGCCGTTTTCATTGAGCAAACGGCCGATCACATGGGTATTGGCACGTGAGATGACTTCGACAATCGTGCCTTCCGGACGGCCGCGACGGTCGGTGCCGATGATGCGCGCCTGCACCCGGTCGCCGTGCAACACTTTCTGCATTTCCTTTTCCGGCAGGAAGATGTCGCCGCTGCCGTCTTCGGTCAGCAAGAAGCCGTAACCGTCGCGGTGGCTGCTGATGCGGCCTTCGATAAAACTGGGGGAATGCGTCAACTGATAATTGCCGCCGCGATCCGGCTTGATCTGACCATCGCGCTCCATTGCATTCAGACGACGCGTCAGGCCATCCATTTCTTCAGGCTTGACGCCGAGAGAGGCAGCCAGTGTCAACGCGTTTTGCGGTCCGGATGAGGTGCGCAGGAGACCGAGAATTTCTTCGCGGCTTGGAATCGAGTATGGAAATTGGCTCAAAAGTGTAATTGGGTAAGTGATTGTTCATCAGTATCGCCGGAACATGCGGCCCCGGGACTCTATTCCCGCTATTGCCTTTGAATCGACCTCGCGCCACCAGGGCGACAAACGACGAAGACAAGGCAACAGGCCCTAGTGTAACGGAGGTTGCTGCTATTTACCTAACTGGCGACCGGTCACCGGCAGACTGAATAGCTGCGATGCAGCACGCTGAAAATAAATACGCAGCGAATCGCAGAATTGATTGACTTCCCTTTGGATTGGGCTATAATCTCGGTCTTTCGCGTTATTGCCCACGTGGCGGAATTGGTAGACGCGCATGGTTCAGGTCCATGTGCCGCGAGGTGTGGGGGTTCGAGTCCCTCCGTGGGCACCAGCAATCTACGCGAGAAATTTGCAAATGATCGCAACAATCGATGCTTGATCCGAAATCATCCGGATTGCGTTGTTGATGTCTTGTTTGCAACGCTTCAATCATTCAAGGCACTTCCGGAACTACCAAGCAGTCGGCATGTTGTTATGCCAGTACTGACCGGAGGATGCACTGAACTGACCATCTTCGCTTCCCCCTCCCCGGCAGCACCTCAGCATTTTCCCTGCACTGTTTTCCTTTGTACCGTTCTTCCCGTTACTGCTTCGCCTTTACTGCGCGGCCGTACTGCGGCAACATTTGCCATGATGCGCAGAGCGCCATGCCATGTATGCATCTGGCAGATACAGTAGAATTGATCCGCGCCATCCCCCTCCGCAGTGTTTACTCTCATAAGGAATCAACATGAGCAGTTATCAAATCGCCGTCATCGTCGGCAGCCTTCGCAAAGACTCATTCAATCGCAAACTGGCCACCGCCATTGCCCGCCTCGGACCAGCGGAATTCACTTTCAAGCAACTGGAAATCGGCGACCTGCCGCTGTATAACCAGGATGACGACAGCAACCAGGCCGCTGCCGTCAAACGCCTGAAAGCTGACATCACGGCGGCACAAGGCTTGCTGTTTGTCACCCCCGAATACAACCGCTCTTTCCCCGGCGTCTTGAAAAACGCCATCGACCACGCTTCCCGCCCCTACGGCCAGAACGCCTGGTCAGGCAAGCCGGCCGGTGTGCTCGGTGCCTCGGTCGGCGCCATCGGCACCGCACTGGCGCAGCAGCATTTGCACAATGTGCTGAATTACCTCGATGTGCCGACATTGGCACAACCGGAAGCCTTCATTCACGTCAAGGATGGCTTGTTCGACGCCGCCGGCAACATCGGTCCGGACAGCCAGAAATTCCTGCAAGGCTGGATGGACCGCTATGTCGCCTGGGTCAAGAAACACGCCGGCTGATTTTCCGCCGTCACCGGCGCCGCGACTTCAGCGGCGCCGGCTTTCCAGCCATTTATCTGCCAGCAATACCGCAATCGCAATCACCGCTCCCAGCAGCGTATCGAGAAAACGATCACGCATGATCAACGCCGGCTCTACCTGATGCGCCGCCGATACAATCGTCAATGCCACCGGCGTGATGAAGATCAGACCCAGCGCATAATTGCGCGCCACCACCACTTCCACCGCCGCCTGCAATAAGGCCACCACCAGCACCAGCCACATGGCGCCCGGTTGCAGCCACAAGATCAGACCGAACACCAGAAACCCCAGCGCGGTTCCCAGCACCCGATTGGCCGCCCGCACAATCGACACGCGCGCCGCATGACTGACTTGCAGCACCACGCCGGCCACCACCACAACCCAATAAATGCGGTCAATGCCCAACGGCAAACTGATGGCGCTGGCCAGCGTCACCGAGACCATCACGCGCCGGAAAATGATGCGCGTTTCCGGACTGAACCGCCATTGCGGAAACAATTGGCGCAGCGTATTGCCGCTGACGCCTTTGGCGCGCACCGCCGGCAACAGCAGCGGCGCCATCGCCACCAGATAAGAACAGAGTGCACCGGCCGCGACCAGCAATGGAATCCAGAATACCGGCGGCCCGCCCTCGCTGCGCAAGGCCGCCACCATATGACCGCTGATGCCTGCCACCAGCACGAACTGCATCGCCCCCGGCGGCCCCAGGCCCCAGCCCAGCGCTACCGCGCACGCCAGCGCCGTCATCACGATCAGACAAGCGACCGTGGCCCAGATACTGCCGGCACACAAAACCCCAACCGCCGAGGCCACGATGAAACCGAGGCCGACCAGCGGCAACAGGCGCATGCGATCAATCCGGCGCAAGGCGCCGCCATACAAACCGGTGAACGATCCGAGCGTGGCAATCAAACCGAGCGGCTGATAGCCACTGAGCGTAAACAGACTCAGCAACAACAGCGACGCGATGCCCACTTCGAGACCGACCATCCAGCGCCACGGACTGGCCGACAACTGGAAAATGCTGCGCAGCCAATGACGCCAGGAAAACGGCGAAAAAGATTCAGGATCGTTTGCCATCGCATTAAAACCAAAATATTGGTGTGAAGTTGGAGATGCAGAATGCGTTTGTTTTAGTTAACTGTTACCGCACTTCTCTCACGGCATGGTAACCGCATCCATGACGGCCGCGAACCGGTCACAAACATTTTGATGACAGACAGAATCTTTCATTGACCGCTGTTCGCAATAGAAGTATTATTCAGCCCGTCGGAAGTGCAGTGCAATTGCTCTGCATCCTTTCAGGCCCACGTGGCGGAATTGGTAGACGCGCATGGTTCAGGTCCATGTGCCGCAAGGTGTGGGGGTTCGAGTCCCTCCGTGGGCACCAGCATTAGAAATGGCAGCAAACATCAACCCGTTTGAACTTTACGTTTAAACGGGTTTTTTGTTGTCTGCGTGTTGGAGGAACCGGGGAATCGCCCCCGCCTGCCCGCTGCTGGTTCAGGCAAAGGTATTGATGATGCCGCTGTCGAGCGAGTCGCTGCCGAATACCGATGCCAGGTCCGGATTCGCATTGAGTAATGCCTGATAATTTTGGGTGGTCGACGACGACAGGTTTTGAAACTCGCCGGTGGGGGTATAAATGCCAGATGCCGTCGACGAATCCGACAAGCTGCCGACTACCGCGGCATCGAGTGAATCCTGACCGACGGCTGGAATCGTTGGCGTCGCCGAGGATGGCTGCCCGGCCTTCTCTATCGCATTGAGCAAACCGACGGCGTTATAAGTGCCGCCGCCGGTATTGCGGCTACCGAAACCGGAAACAATGCTGGCCATGCCGGCCAGATCGACCGCATCGCTGACGGTGCCGGCGTCAGCCTGACTGACGTTGGTAGCGGGCGGCACATAGGGCAAGTAACCCGCGCTCGGGTCGGTTGCTTGTGAAATGCCGGTAAGTGCCATGCTGATCGCCCCGAAAGTACTGAATGGTACGTCCGCCGATTATAGTCCTGCGCCGGAAAATGTGATGCCCATGTCAAACCCGGCTGGCTTCAGTGTCGGCAAGTCGCCACGAATTGCCAATAAAACATTTCCCGTGTTCAACATGCCGTCTCATTTCTTTTCCTTGCGCGCCGCAGCCGGTGGTTTGGACACCGCCCCGCGCACTTCAAAGCGCAACTGATCCAGCACCTTGCCCTTGCGATCCTGCAATACCAGCAAATGTCGGCCCGGCCACGGCATCCAGTCATAACCGAGATCGGCGGCCGCTTTCTTGCCCTTCACCACCGGCAAAGGCTTGCCATCGAGAACCCAGACGCCATCGCGCACGCCTTGTGCCGCGAAGTGCATGCGCTGCCGGTTGGGCGGAATATCGGGATCAATCGCCACCAGCATGCCCGGCGTCGGATAGGTGATTTGCGGCACGATGTCATTGGTGTGGGCAACACTGATGACCTGTTGCTCGGTACCCGGCAAAAAGAATTCAGTGCGCGGCGCTTCCAGATTGCCTTGATAGGTAATCGGCTGCGCGCTCACATTGGAGGGTTTCAGCGGTGCATGGGCCGGCTGCTGCGCATGCAGATATTGCATCACCTCTTGCCAGACCGGCGCCGCGCCGGTGACGCCGGAAACGTCCCACATCGGTTCGCCCGACGCATTGCCGACCCAGACCCCGACCGTATAGCGATCCGAAAAGCCGACGCACCAGTTATCGCGCATGTCTTTTGAAGTACCCGTCTTGACCCCGCTCCAGATGCGCGTCGACAAGGCACTTTCCAGACCGAAGGTGCGCGCGCGGGCGCTGCGGTCGGCCAGTATGTCGCTGACAATGAAACTGCTGGCGCCATCCATGATTTGTCGTGCCGGTACCCGCGCATCGGTGCTGCTGGTGCGCACGCCATTGAAACTGCCTTGATTGGCCAGTGCCCGGTAAGCATTGGTCAGCGCCAGCAAACTGACGTCGGCGCTACCCAGCGCCAGACTGTAGCCGTAATAATCACCGCGCTCGCGCAAATTGAAACCGAGGTTTTGCAGGCGCTGAAAGAAGCGTTCCGGCGATACCATCACCAAGGTCCGCACCGCCGGAATATTGAGCGAAGAACCGAGTGCGGTACGCAAGCTGACCAACCCCTTGAATTGCTTGTCGTAGTTTTGCGGAATATACAAACCGGCCGAGGTCGCCAGATTGACCGGCGAATCATCGAGCAGCGAGGCAGCCGTCAGCCATTTCTTTTCAATCGCCAGTTCATAGAGGAACGGCTTGAGCGTGGAACCGGCCTGACGCAAGGCGACCACGCCATCCACCTGTGCCGCCGCCGACAAGGAGCCGCTGGAACCAACCCAGGCCAGCACATCGCCGCTGGCGTTATCGAGTACCACTACCGCGCCATCTTCAATATTGCGATCGGCCAAGGCTGACAATTGCCGGCGCAAGGCATCGTTGACGAAGCGCTGGGTCGCGGCATCCAATGTCGAGCGCACCGGTTGCCCGGCTTGCTTCAATAATTTGCGCGCCAGATGCGGCGCCAGTTGCGGCGCACCGTCAGCCACCGCGCCAGACAACTCGGCCTTGGACGAAGCGCGCGCCAGCGCCAGTTCGGTGCGGCCCTGCAAACCATTGCATTCCTGCGGCGCTTTTTGATCCTTGAGAATCGCGCAAGCGCGTTCGCTGACCTTGGCCGGCTTGGCGTTGGGCGCGCGAATCAAGGCTACTGCAATTGCTGCCTCGCCCTGATTCAAACCGCTCGGATGTTTGCCGAACATGACGCGCGACAACGCATGCACGCCGACCAGTTCGCCGCGAAAGCTAACCAGATTCAGATAGGCTTCGAGAATCTGATCCTTGCGCCAGTTACGCTCCAGCGCCTGAGCTACAAAGGCCTGCGAGATTTTCTGACTGAGTGAACGCGCCGACGATTTGCGCCGCAAGTCATCGTGGATCAAGCCCGCCAGTTGCATCGTCAAGGTCGAGGCGCCGCGCGTTCTGGTATTCCACAAATTGCCCCAGGCCGACGCCGCCACGGCATTCCAATCGACGCCGCCGTGCAGATAAAAGCGCCGGTCTTCGGAAGCAATCAAGGCATTGCGCAAGGCGGGTGAAATATCTTCCAGACTGATCCACGACAGGCGCCGCTCATTCGGATTCAGGCGCATCTGCTGGATCAGTACGCCATGCCGGTCATACAGGCTGGCTTCGGACGAACGGAAATTTTGCTGCACTTCGGTAAAACTCGGTACCGCTTTGGCCGGTGCGGCCCACAACAAGCTCAGCGCCAACAGCGCTGAGAGTACTGCTTTGGATAACTGCATGTGGTTCATTGGTAATTCATTGATGGTTCACTGATGATCTGTACTGCTGCATTTCGTCATCCAGACAACGCGGCCCGACCTGACGATCAGACCGGGCCGCGTTTGCTGCATACCACTAGCCGTTACTGCGCCGCCTTGACGCTCATCTTCGGATTCGGCGACTCGCCAAACATTTCCGGCGCATACATTGCTTCGACCCGGGTCTGCGGCAAGTTGAATTCACCGGCATTGTTCAGACGCACCGTGTAGGAAATGCTGCTCTTGCCCTTCGGCATCCGTTCGTAATATGCCCGATAGGCTTCATAGCTGCGCTCTTCATAGGCCAGCCAGGCATCGCCGCGCGAACGGCCGTCATCTTCACCGCTGCGCGTAATGGCTGAATCGCGGCCAAGTCCCGAGCCAAGCAGGGTGGCGCCACCCGGCACCGGATCGCTCAATACCACCCACGACATATCGGTTTGGGCATCAATATCGAGCGTGACCCGCAAGACATCACCACGGGTATATACGCCCTTTTGCTTTTGCTCAATCGGCGTCACGGTCTTGGTGATGCGGTAACCACTCGAGAACGCGGTCTTGAGCGGCACTGCCGCCAGACTTTGCAACGTGATCCACGGCTTGCCGCTACCTTCTTGCGTGAACTTTACGGCACCTTGCGTCCCCGCCGGCGGCCACGGCAATTGCAGCTTGCCGCCATTGGCGCCGGCACCGCTCCATGCATGGGTCTGCACCGCGCTGCCCGGCTCGACTGCGGCGCGGGTGCTGCCGGTGACCTTTTCGGTTTCGAACTTCTTGCTGAATTTATCCAGTGCGATGCTGCCCCAGGCGTTGGCCGTGGTGGTGCTCCAATGACCGCGCTGCTGACGCTGGATGGCACCGCTGACAATCTTCGGCATATCGTCGCGCCATGCCGGATTATTCAGCATCACCAGAATCAGACGGCTGGCATTGGTATCGCCACTGGCCATGAGCCACCACCAGTAATCGCTTTCTTCACTGGAAAAGCCCATGCGCGTGCCTTGATAATTCAAGCGCGCACGCACGATCTGATCGGCTTCCGCCAGACGCTTGTCGCGTTCCGGAATGGCCGTGGTCCGTTGCAGAATCGAAATCCAGTCCAGCACTGCCGAGGTCGGCCACTGGTTCGGATTGATCTGAATCGAACCGAGCATGCCCGGTTGCACCCGGTTGAAGCGCGACAAGGCTTCCAATGCTGCCAGTTTGCGCACGTCCAGATCTTTCTTGGGCGACCAGAAATCCCGCATCACCTTGCCATCGACAAATGCGGCCAGACCTTCCAGCATCTTGTCCCGGCTTTGGGTCGGGATCACGTAACCGGCTTCATTGGTGGCGGCCAGCAAATACGCTGTCAGCGTATCGCTGCCGCGCCGCGCATTGGATTCGCTCGGCGGGAAGTAATACGCCAGACCATCAGCATCCAGATAGGTCGGCAACTCGGTGACAATCCGTTGCCACATGGCGTCGTCATGCAAGCCGATGGCGCGCGAGGTCTTTTGCTCCAGGCAGGAGAACGGATACTCGGCAAAGTAACGACGCAAACCTTCACTGCCGCCGCTCAGACTTGGCTTCAGTGACATGTTCAGACCACCGCGACCCGGCACGCTGTCGACCGGTTGCGCCACATTCAGCGAGATCGCCTTGTCGAGCTGGAACAGAGTGGCCTGCTGCACCGTTACCGGTACTGCCGGCACCACTTTTTGTGTCACGCGCAGGCTATCCTTGACGGCAGCCGCACCGGCACCCTGCTCTTGTGCATTGATATCCCAGGTCAGTTGCGTTACATCGAGCGGCACCGTCAGCGGCCACACGATTTCACGCGACTCGCCGGCCGGAATCGCCACATCACGATCCGGCAATGGCAATCCGCTGTCGGCAGCGCCGGCACCAGTGGTCTTGGCGCTGGCGCGAATCTGCATGTTGCGGGTGGTGGTGTTGCGCACCGTGATGGCAGCGCTGAACTGATCGCCCTCACGAATCAAGGGCGGCAAACCGGAAATGATTTGCAAATCCTGCGTCGACCGGATGCTGGCCGTACCGGTGCCGAACAGGCTGACGCCACTCTCGGCCACCGCCACAATGCGGAAGGCGGTCAAGGCATCATTGAGCGGCACATCGACTTGCGCGCGGCCATTGTTATCCAGCACCACATTCGGTTTCCACAGCAACAACGTGTCGAACAATTCGCGCGTCGGCGACTTGCCGCCACCGCCGCCGGCCGGCGTCGCCTTCTTGCCGTAATGGCGTTTGCCGACCACCTGCATTTGCGCGGTCGCGGTTTCCACGCCATAGCTGCGCCGCTGCAACATCGCACCCAGCAGGTTCCAGCTGTTGTTCGGTTCCAGTTCCAGCAAGGCTTCATCGACTGCGGCCAATGCCACCACGGCGCCAGCGGCAGGTTTGCCATCCGGCAGCGTGACCTGGACATTGACCTTGGCCACGGCCCGGATCGGATACGTCGGCTTGTCGCTGGTCACCGCCACCTTCAGCGTATGCGCGGCGTTGCCGACGGCGATTTCCGCGATGCCGAATTTGTAGGCCGGCTTGGACAGATCGACCATGGTGCCGGGAGCCTGATATTCCTTGAATTCATGCCACCAGTTGAGCGGTTCTTTCCAGCCCCAGGTAAAGAACGAATACCACGGCACTTCGCGCATGCGACCGCGCACCGCCAGCACCGACACAAACACGTTGGGTCCGTAAGCGGCCTTGACCGGCACGCTGATGGTCGGGTCTTGCCCGTTCAGTTGCACCACCTGGGTATCGATCACGCCTTCGCGCTCGACCGCCACCAGGGCAGTCGCGTAACGGAATGGCATGCGCACCTGGAAGATTGCGGTTTCACCGGCCTGATAGGTTTTCTTTTCCGGCAGGATATCGATACGGTCCTGATTTTCACCCGCGAACCACAACTCACCCTGACGCGTCACCCACAACGACGACACCGCCGTCGCTACATTGCTCTTGGCATCCTTGGCTTTGGCGGTCAGTTCGACATTGCCGGCTTCGGTCAGCGACACATCGCAAAACAGCATGCCGTGGTCATCCGTCTTGCCCGAGCACAGCTTGCCGAGATCGGTCGCCGTGCTCGAATTTTCGTAGGCGTAAAAACCGCCGACCATGCGCTTGCGATGCGAATTGGTTTGCAATGCGCGACCAGTGATTTCAATCGGCACGCCCGCCTGCGGCTTGCCGGTAGTATCGAGTGCGACCGCGGTCAAGGTGGTTTTCTTCTTCACCGACACCCAGCTGCCGGACTTGAGACCGACCACCACTGCTGCCGGCCACACCGGCGTCACACCGGAAACCGTCTGGATTTCGCCATTGGGATCGCTGTAGGTCATTTCCGTCAGCAATTCCTTGGCGCTGGCAAGCGCCGGCAAGGACTTGATGGTGGTCTTGCCGGCGCCATTCTTGTCCAGCGTCACCGGCAATTTATCAGCGACGATTTTTTGATCGTTTTCACTGACGATGCGGTTGCCCTCTTCATCGTAGGTACTGCTTTCATTGCTGCTGAATGAAAAACCGTCATAGGCCGGGAAGCTGACCGAACGACTGCGCAACAAACTGCTCACGCGCACCGTCTGACCGGAAGCACCGCCGCCGTTGATGAAATTGAGCTGCACATCGAGTGGCAATTCCTTGGGTGCCACCAGCACGCCTTTGGGCGGCGTAATGCGTCCCTGCATCAAGGGCAGGCGGAATTCTTCGACGCGGAAACTACCGGTGTTGAAACTGTTGCCGCCGTAATAGCCGCGACCTTCGCCGTCATCGCTGCTGTCGCTCCCCTTCACCCGGCCGCGATCGAGGATCACGTCATAGACGCCAAGCTTGGCGTCCTTGGGAATGGCAAACACGGTTTCGGCATTCTTTTGTCCCCGCCATGCCAGCGGAAACTGGAATTCCTGCCCACTGCCCTGATGAATGATGCGAATCCGGGTCGGCAGCTTGTCGCTGTCGAGCAGGCTGAAACCCTGCATGTTCTGGGCCCGGATCACATGCTTCATGGACGCGGTCTCGCCGGCGCGGAACAAGGTGCGGTCAAAAATCGTATGAGCCCGCACGGTCGCGGTCTGCGAACGGTCGGTGGGCAAATTGAAGCGCCACGATTCGATGCCCTCGTTCCACGAGGTCAGCGCAAACGCCATATCGGCGCGGCCTTTTTCATCGGTCTTGCGGGCGCTCACGAAAAAGCCGCTGATACGACCATCGACATAATTGTTGCGGCATTCATCTTCCAGCGGCTTGGGCAGCATGGCGATGCCACGGGCATCGGTCTTGCCGCGCCAGATTTCATCGCCCTTGCAATTGGAGATGCGCACCTCGGCGCCCGGCACCGGTTTGGCATTGTCCAGCGTGGTCACCCACACTGCGCCGTTCTCCCGGCCCAGCTTGACGTGCACCGATAGATTGGTCACCAGCGCGCTGGTGCGCACATACATCGGCACCGGTTTGCCGAGCAACGACGCGCCGAGTTTTTGCGATTCCAGTTCCACCACATGGAAACCCGGTTCTTGCAACGGAATGCCGACCACTTCGAACGGCCGTTCGCCATCCTTGGCTTCCGGCAAGGCCGGCAGGTTCAACACTTTGACGCCCGGCTCCTTGGTCAGCAAGCTGACGCTGCGCGAGTCGATCTGTTTCTTGTCGCCACTGCCCCAGCGTTCATGGAAGCGGTTCAGCCTGGTCATCCATTCGATGATGCCGCGATCACTGTCGATTTTCAGATTGGCCACCTTGCCCGGGCCAGCCTTGCCATCGACACCGCGCACCATCAGGCCGGCTTCGACGCGACGCAGGGTCACCGGCAGCGCGGCATCGGCATTGAGTTCGATGATGCCGAACGGCGCTGCGGCAAACTTGGCCAGCGGCGGGTAGTCGGCAGTACGCGACGTCAGCGGAAACATGGCCGCGTTGCTGAGCGGACGCCCGCTGTCATCCTTGAAACCGGATGGCAGGCTGATCGTGAAGTCAGACAACTCTGCCAGCGGCGGTTTGAATTTGACGCCATAGGTCAGGTCTTTGTCGTCATCGGCATCAAACGAAGGTTTGATCTTGCCGCTTTTACCGTTGAGCACGATTTGCTCGGCCACTTTGCGCGACACCGGCGACGAAAACGTCAGGCGTACCGGCAAGATCGGCGAGCAGGCGGCATTGGCGTTTTCACGCTGGCAACTGAAACTGGCGGAAAATTCCTTGCGTACGTGGAAGGTCAGGGTCTGCGGCTGCGAGGTGGCGATGCCGGACGGCGTCATGATGCCGCGATCCCAGGTCAGCTTGACCGCCGCGTCATTCGGCAGCCGTTGCTGACACTGCACGATGGTCACATTGGCCGGATCGGATTGCGGCTCGAATTGCTTGAGCAAGGCCTTGCGCATGTCATCTGCCACGAACTTGACCGGAATCCGTTCATGGATGCCTTCCGCTTCGCAATACAGATGCGCGCGAATGCTGGCCTGGGTGGCGGCGCCATTTTGCACCAGGATGAAGGCTTGATCTTCTTCGATATTGTCGCTGTACGGCAGGCTGCGGATAATGGCCGGGCCGCCGGTATTGAACTGGTACGTGCTCTTGCCAGCCGGCACGTTGCCGGCCAGCGTCTTGAAGCCGGGCTTGAGCGTGAATGAACAACGCGTGCCGGCCGGCAAATCCTTTTCCAGATCGTAAATCCAGTTTTTGTCGTCGGCCCAGCGCGAGGTACCGGCGACGGCGCAATTGACATCGAACGGCGAACCGGCCTTGGGATCGCCGAATTTGACTGCCGCTTCCGAGAACGTCGCTCTTACCTGCCGGATCTGGGCCACCTCGCCCTGCGGTGAAAAAGCGGTGATGCTGGCCGCTGCGGCGCTCTGCGCCATTCCCCCAAAAATCGCTGCGGCCAAGGCCAGATATGCTGTCGGGCGAGTCAAATTCATTCCTGCTCCACTACGTTGTTATGTGTTATTCGTTGTTATCGCTAATTGCTGCGACAGTCTTGCTTGCTGCTTTTTGCTTGCCACCGGTTGCTTGGTCCGGCGTCAAAGCTTGTCTTGCAGAAAATCCAGGAAGCAACTGATGCGTCTGGATAATTGCGTATTGCGATAATAAACGGCATGTACCTTCTGGCGATAGGCCGTATGTGATTTTTCCAGTACTTTTATCAAGCGGCCTTGCGCCACATCCTCATCCGACATGAAGTTGGAGAGGCAGGCAATGCCCTGTCCGTGCAACGCCAATTGCCTGATGGTCTCGCCACTTGAGGCGCGCAACGCGGGTTGCGCCGGATAACGGTCGCCCTCCTCATATTGCAACGGCCAGTGATTCAGATTGTCGGGCTGGGTAAATCCGATCAACTGATGCTGTGCCAGCGCCGCCACATTTTTCGGATGGCCATGGCGGCGTAAATACGCCGGACTGGCCAGCAATTGCAGCCGCGCCGAGGTCAGCGACTTGGCATGCAAGGTCGAATCCTGCAATTCGCCGATGCGGATCGCAATATCCGTGCGCTGCTCGACCAGATCGATGAAACGGTCATTGGTGGTCAATTCCAGTTCAATCTCGGGATAGGCCTCACGAAACGCGCCGACATGCGGCACGATACAGTGCAACATGAACGGCGCCGAAGCATCGACCCGCAATTTGCCAATTGGTTTCTGACTGCGGATGCGAATCGTATCTTCGGCGCGTTCCATGGCGGCCACGATATCGCGCGCCTGCTCCAGAAATACCTGCCCTTCTTCGGTCAGTTCCATGCGGCGCGTGGTGCGCGTCAGCAAACTGGTGCCGAGTTTTTCTTCCAGCCGCGACAAGGCGCGGCTGACACCGGACGTGGTTTGCTCCAGGGCTTCGGCAGCAGCGCTGAGGCTACCGGCTTCGACCACGGCGATGAAGATGCGCAATTCATCCGATTGCATAGCCATTGTTGACTCCAAATCAAATATTTTTTGATTTTACCGGTATTTTTCTCAACAAAATAGACGGGCACAATGGCACCTTCTTCAATTTGGAGGCTTTATGCCAATTGCACTTTGGGCGCTGACCATCAGCGCATTCGCCATCGGCACCACGGAATTCGTGATCATGGGCTTGTTGCCGGAAGTCGCCGTCAACCTCGGCGTGACCTTGTCGGCCGCCGGTTTGCTGGTCACCGGCTATGCCCTCGGCGTGTTCGTCGGCGCCCCGCTGATCACCGCCACCACCGGCAAGCTGCCGCGCAAGACCTTGCTGGTCAGCCTGATGGTGATCTTCGTGATCGGCAACCTCGGTTGTGCGCTGGCCCCCGATTACGCCACGCTGATGATCGCCCGCGTGATTGCATCATTTGCCCATGGCGCGTTCTTCGGCGTCGGCTCGGTGGTCGCCACCAGTCTGGTCGCCAAGGACAAGCAAGCGTCCGCCATCGCCCTGATGTTTACCGGCCTCACCGTCGCCAACGTACTGGGCGTGCCATTCGGCACCTGGCTCGGTCAAGCCTACGGCTGGCGCGCCACGTTCTGGGCGGTCAGCGTGATCGGTCTGGTGGCGTTGCTGGCAACTGCCTGGCTGGTGCCGAAATCGGACAGCAAGCAAGAAGCCGATTTCGGTCATGAGTTGCGCGTGCTGGCACGGCCGCAAGTGATGCTGGGCTTGCTGATGACAGTGCTGGGTTTCGGCGGCGTGTTCACCGCATTCACCTATATCGCGCCGATTCTGACCGATATCAGCGGCTTCCCGGCTGCTGCCGTGTCGCCGATCCTGTTGCTGTTCGGCGTCGGTCTGGTGATCGGCAATCTGCTCGGCGGCAAGTTTGCCGACAAGTATCTGATGCCGACCCTGATGATCAGTCTGGCATTGCTGGCGGCGGTATTGGTCTTGTTCTCCTGGACCAGCCAGTTCCGCATCGCCGCCGTGATCACGGTCGGTCTGCTCGGCATGGCCGCGTTCGCCACCGTGCCGCCGCTGCAAATGCGGGTATTGGAAAAAGCCACTGGCGCACCGAACCTGTCATCGTCGGCCAACATCGCCGCTTTCAACCTCGGCAATGCACTCGGTGCCTGGCTCGGCGGTGTCACCATCGATCACGGTCCCGGCTTGCATGCTGTCTCGTGGGTAGCGGCACTGGTTACCGCCAGCGGTCTGGCGGTGGCAGCCATCAGCTGGCAACTGGATCGCCGTCAGGCTGCGCGCCGCAACAGCATGGCCGCCGAAGCTTGCTGACACCGTAGTTTCCAGAGCGGCTGCCGCAACCGCTCACGGGCCAGCGTTGCAAGGATTCGACAACATGAAAACTTCGCTGCGCTGGTCGCCATATCCCTTTACAATGGCGACTCTCTTTGGGGAGTAGCCTGCTTCCGCGCAATGCGGGAGAGCCAGTATCAACATCATCGACGGCATTCAACTGCGGTCGTGGTACTGGTAGCCAGCGCCTGTCACGGGCACGATGGTTGGCGAGACCAACGATATGGCCGTGCAAAGTTCGGGCGCACGGCTGTGTCGTTGACGCCTGCCCGATCGGAAATCCCCTCATGAACTTCGCCGCTATCGTTTTTCTGGCTTTCGCCATGTCCACTGACGCCTTCGCTGCTGCCATCGGCAAGGGTGCCGCCCTGCAACGTCCGCATCTTTTTCAGGCGCTCAGAATCGGTTTGCTGTTTGGCGTGATTGAAGCCATCACGCCGGTGATCGGCTGGGCCATCGGTTCCATGGCTTCCACCTTCGTCGCCGAGTGGGACCACTGGATCGCCTTCGTGCTGTTGGTCGGTCTTGGCTTGCGCATGATCTGGGTCGGACTGGCAGCAGAACAGCCCGATGCCGATGCCAAGCCGCAGCAACAGTCATTCATGATGCTGGCGCTGACTGCGGTCGCCACCAGTATCGATGCGCTGGCGGTCGGCGTCGGACTGGCGTTCGTCAATGTCAACATTATCGAAGCGGCGCTGGCCATCGGTCTGGCCACCACCTTGATGGTCACGATTGGTATCATGCTCGGACGCCTGCTCGGCAAACTCATCGGCCGTCGTGCCGAAATGATCGGCGGGCTGGTCCTGATCGGCGTCGGCGCGACGATACTCTATGAACATTTGAGCGGCGCGGCCTGACACCGGCAGCGCCACACACCATCAATCACACCTTAACCATCATGCCCTCGTTACACATTGCAACAGCCAGGCCCGCACAGGCCGGGCACATCAGCGCGCTGATCAACGCGCTGGCGGGCTACTTCGTGCCCGACCCGACACACGACAGCGCGGCGGCCTTTCTGGCATCGGTCACACCGGCTGCGATCAGCGCTCTGATCGACAATCCGGCCTGCCGTTATTACGTCGCCAGCCATGGCGGCAACCCCGCGCTGGCGGGAGTCATCGCACTGCGTCAGTTGCCGGCACGGCACCACGTGCATCATCTGTTTGTCGCGCCGGAACTGCACGGGCAAGGCGTCGCCCGCACCCTGTGGCAACACGCCCGCGACGCCGCCGGAAATGACGGCCATGCCGGTGGTTTCAGCGTCAATTCATCGGTGTTTGCGGTCCCCATGTATGAGCGCCTGGGCTTTATCGCGACGGGTCCTGAGGCCGAGAAAAACGGCATTTGTTTTGTACCGATGCAATATGACGGAAGATGAGGCGAACGGACTGACGTCTGGCGCACCCCGCATTGTCATTCTTGCAAGCCATGCAGAATGCAGCAGAAACGCTGCTAGAATCGCTGCTCTGCATCGCATCGAGGGCTGGCAATGGCAACCGTAAAAATCGAAAAATTCATTGATGGCAAACACGAGACGACCTTTACGGTACCGTTCTTTCTGCTGCGTTTGCTCAATCTGCTGATGCCCGGCACGGCGCTGCGCGCGCTGACCCACAAAGGCATCAACGTGCCGGAAATTCTCGCCGCCGGCCACCAGCGCCAGCCCTATTCCACCGCCATCCATGTCCGCGAGCGCGGCATCGACAAGAAGGTCGTGGTATCGCTGGCTTGAAGCAATCCAGTGCATCAGGCCGCAACCGGTCAAGATGCAATTTTACCGTTGCAAGAAATGGTAAATCCCCCTCGCGATTGAGAGTAATATCGATGCGCGCAACTGCCGGCAAGCAGAGGCGACATCAATAATGACAATCAATCCTTGGGAGACGTAGCTTGAAAATACTGAAACTGATGTCCTTGTTGTGCCTGCTCGGCGTCTGCATGCAAGTCAACGCGCAAGACAGAATGCCGATACCGGCGATGGACCAGCTCAACGACGCCCAACGCAAGGCGGCACAGGACATCATCGATGGTCCGCGCAAGGCGTTGTATGGTCCGTTCATTCCGCTGCTGCGCAGTCCCGAGCTGATGGACCGCTCGTCCAAGATGGGCGAGTACCTGCGCTACAAGAGCGCCATCGGCACCAAGCTGTCGGAACTGGTGATCCTGATCGTGGCGCGGCACTGGACCCAGCAAGTCGAATGGTATTTGCATCAGCCGATTGCGCTCAAGGTCGGCATCAAGCAAGAAGTCATCGATGCCATCGCCGATGGCCGCACACCGCAGGGCATGAGCGAGGACGAGCAGATCGTGTATGACTTCTCGACCGAGATCAATACCAACAAGGGCGTGTCTGACGTCACCTATAACCGTGCCAAGGCCCGCTTTGGCGATACCGGGGTCATCGACATGCTGGGCGTCAACGGTTACTACAACTTTTTGGCGATCATCATGAATGGCGTGCGGACCGAAAATCCGGATACCAAGGTCGCACCGTTGAAGCCGTTCGTGAAGTAATTCTGCTTGGCGCTTGCGCACAAAGCCAATGCCCGCCGATGCGGGCATTGGCTTTTCAGGAATGCAGACATCGCCATCTGCTGCGCCGCTGCACTACGGTACTGCTGCAGTGCTGCTGACGCACACCGCCAGTTGATTATGCCGCCGCAATTCGCGAATGATGCCGCTGTGATCGAGATCGCCGTCGCCATGTTCCAGCATGGCGGCGAACAATTGGTCAGCCTGATTCAGCATCGGCAAATCGAGTCCGACGCTGTGCGCGAAACGGATCGCCGTGCTGGTGTCCTTGACCTGATAACGCGCCGGCCCGCCCGGTGCAAAATCACCGGCGATCATGCGCAAGGCATGCTGGCGCAAGATGGTCGAGTCGGCAAAACCGCCGAGCAAGGCTTCGCGCACCTTGGCCGGATCGGCGCCGCCGCGTTCCGCCAGCAACAGCGCTTCGGCCACGCTGGCAATCGTATTGGCGACCATCATCTGATTGACCAGCTTGGCCAGCTCGCCCGAACCGGCTGGTCCGACGTGGGTCGGACGGCCCATCTTTTCAAGCACCGGACGCGCCTGTTCATATGCCTGCGGGGTGCCGCCGGCCATGATCGCCAGCGTCGCTTCCGTCGCGCCCTTTTCACCGCCCGAGACCGGCGCATCGATATAGGCGATGCCACGCAACGTCGCCTGTACTGCCTGATGGCGCGCAGTTTCGACCGGGATCGAACTCATCACGATCAGCAATGCGCCGGGCCGCATGGCAGCAATCAAGCCCTGCTCACCGAGCAGCACTTCATCGCAACTGGGACCGGAGCTGAGCATGCAAATCAACACATCGGCAGCGCGCACCACCTCTTGCACTTCAGCCACAACCGTTACCCCGGATGCCGCCAGCCGCTGAGCTTTGTGCGGCGTCCGGTTCCAGGCTTGTAGCCGGTAGCCGGCTTGCGCCAGATGGCGCGCCATCGGAAACCCCATGATCCCGGTGCCGATAAAACCGATGGTCAGCGGCGCCGTCATTGCACTGCTCCGCCATCCCGAAAGCCGAAGCGCACCGGCAATTCGCGTTCGATACAGGCCGGGAAACCGGCTCTGAAACGTTCCAGATGCGGCGTCTTCAGATGGACATCGAACGCGGCGCGGTCGCGGTAAATTTCATAAAACAGCACGCGCGTCGAATCGGGAAAACAGACTACGTCAAATTGCAGACATCCGGCTTCATCAGTCACCGAATGGTGGGCGTCGTCATGCGCCAGCGCGAGGAAATCCGCCAGCGCGGCGGACTTGACCTCGAACTCGGCAATCACGACGAAGACAGATGCGGCAGGTGCCACAGATACCGCGCTGGCATTCGTCATCGTCACTCCTAGCGCAACAAGATGCTGCCGCCCGGATTGGTGCGTGCATGACGCTCCATTTCCTGCCGCAATGCCACCACATCCAGATCATGCGCCAACTCGACATCCTCAAAGCGCACCACGGCATCTTTCTTGACCGCGCGCTTGAGCTTGACGTTATGCGCCAGACCAATCGGCAACGCGCCCACGGCCAGACTCCTGGAGGCCGGAATGGCGTTGGCCCACACCGCGTAACCACCCTCGCCGTCCAGCATTTCACCCGGATTCAGATCGCGCTTGGCGGTCGCGACGGCATCGCCACGGAATTCCTTCGAGCAGCCGGTGGCTTCGCCGCGCAATACCGCCGACAGCACACTGATGCTGGTTTCCAGACCGATCAGATGGAATGGCCGCCACATCGAACCATACCAACCCGACTTGTCGACCAGCAAGCCATACTGCTTGAAGCAGGCGCGCGCATATTCGGTCGGGGCCTTGAAAGTGACGAACACGCCATAGCGGATATTGTTGAAGACTTCGCGGCCATCCGGTTCCTGGCTGGCGGCGATATCGACCAGACCGCTGCGCGCCAGACGACCACCATCGGCGGCCGGCCGGAAGACGCTGGCCAGATCATGCAAACCGGTCGGCGGAAATGCCAGGCCATCGTCCGGGCAATCGAGGCCGGTGCCGTTGGCCACGGCGGCCATTTCAATCGCCGCCTTGGTGCCGTCGGTGAACGAGTTGTACATCTTGGGATTGAAGTCGCCGGCCGCCACTTCTTCATCGGTCCAGCCGAAAAAGCCCCACACCGTATCCGGTGTCGAATAACGATAACGCGGTTCGAAGTTCATGCCCTTGCCGGCCGAGACCAGTTCAAAACCGCACGAGCGCGCCCAGTCCACCAATTCGCAAATGATCGCCGGCTGGTCGCCATACGCCATGCTGTACACCACGCCCTTGGCCTTGGCGCGTGCCGCCAGCAGCGGACCGCACATGGCATCGGCTTCGACGTTGACCATCACCACATGCTTGCCGCCCTCAATCGCGGCCAGCGCATGGCGCACGCCGGCAATCGGATGGCCGGTGGCTTCGATGATGCATTCGATTTCGTCGCACTCGGCCAGCGCCGCTGCGTTTTCCAGCACGCAGGTGGTGCCCTTCTTGACCGCATCGCCGAGGGTTTTGGCTTGGTATTTGTCAGCCGCCCAGCCCACCCGTTGCAGCGCGGCATGCGCTTTTTCCACATTGAGATCGGCGACGCCGACAATGTGCATGCCTTCAATGTGTTGCGCCTGGGCCAGCACCATCGAACCGAATTTACCGGCGCCAATCAGACCGACGCGCACCGGGCGGCCGGCGGCCGCGCGTTCACGCAGCAAGCTGTACAGATTCATTATTGATCCTTCATGTCATTAACAGAGGGCATCGCACTTGTCTCTCGCGTTTTAGGCTTTGGGTGCGATGCCGGAAGCGTGAAATTGCCGCCTTGCCTGCCGGGTTCACCGGGTCATGCAGACACCGGCGCAACCTTCAGGCAACTACCAGACGACAGACTCTTGCGCAGCGGATCAACTGCTTCTCTTGCAGCTTGCACTGACCCGATGCGTGTAAAAAGTTTACTCAGCGCGTCCTGTTAAAACAATTAACATTTACGATCAAACAACTTAGTTTTTCTAATCCATACCATGGGCGGCCGGGTCATACCGGTCTACTTCGCAAACGGCAATTGCACCTGTTGCGCCTGCTCCGCCTGCCATTGCGCCACCTCTGCCCGCAGCCAATCGATGAACAGGCTGACTTTGTTTTTGCGCAAGTGATCGACCGGACAGACAATCCATTGCGTGGTCTGGGAAATCCTCGGTGGTTTGCGTACCGGGCAAATCAGACTGCATTCGCGCAGTTCGCGCCACATCATCAGGCTGCTTTCCAGCGCCAGCCCGATGCCATCGGCAGCGGCGTCGATGGCCATATGGCTGCGGTCAAACAGCACGCGCCGGATCTGGTTCGGCGGCGTCACCTTGCTCATCGAAAACCAGTATGGCCACTGCACCTGCGACTTCACCGAATGGATCAGGCGGTGCTGCGCCACTTCGGTCGCATCGAGGCTGGCGGCGGCCGCATAATCGGGCCGACACACCGGAAAAAACCATTCCTCGGTCAAGCCTTCGGTGTACAAACCGGGCCATTGACCACGGCCATGGCGGATTTCAACGTCCACCGTTTCGCGCGTAAAATCGGTCACTTCATTGGTGCCGTTGAGACGGACTTCGAGGTCGGGATTGGCATCCAGAAATGAACGCAGTCGCGGCAACAGCCACTTGCTCGACAAAGTCGGCGTGGCCCGCACCGTCAGCAAGGTGACCGGCCGCAAGCCGCGGATGCTTTGGGTGGCTTCGGAAATGCGGTCGATTTCTTCGGCGATCATCGAGAAGTAGCGCTCACCCGCTTCGGTCAGCGCCACGCCGCGCCCGACCTTGACCATCAGGGAAGTGCCGAGATGGGTTTCCAGCGCCTGGATTTGCTGGCTGACCGCCGACGGCGTCACATTGAGTTCTTCGGCGGCACTGGAAATGCTGCCGGCACGGGCAACGGCGTTGAATACACTGATGGAGCGAAGCGGCAGGTACATGGCAGCAACCCTTTAAATTTTCTACACGATAGAGAAAAATAAATTAATTGTACTTCACCAACAAAGCTTTTACATTCAATCACCGAGACCGCACTCAGCCTCGCAGAAGGTAAGGTAAAACTCGTCAGCAACCGGTGTCGGCTTATCCGGTTGCTGCAGCCGATCAGGGCTGCACCGGATATATCGGACGCCAGCATCGGGCCCCTGCGCCGGATACTGACCTATAAAAATTGGAGACCAGAGCATGAAACCAGTCAAACCGCCACGCGGCGCTTCACCATCGACCCTGTCGTCGAATCCGCCATCCGCCACCCGCCGCAGTCTGTTGACGGCCGCCGCGGCGCTGCCGTTGTTTACCGTATGGTCGGGTCCGGCCCGCGCCGCCGAATTCAATTACAAACTGGCGACCGGCCAATCGCTCGACCAGCCGATCAATGCCCGCCTGAAACAAGCCACCGACCGCATCCGCGAAGCCAGTTCCGGACGCGTCGATATTCGTTTCTTCCCGGCCAGCCAGCTGGGTTCGGATACCGATCTGCTGACCCAGGTGCGTTCCGGCGGCGTCGAATTTCTCAACATCGCCGGTTCGGTGCTGTCGACCGTGGTGCCGCTGACGGCGATCACCAACGTCGGTTTCACTTATTCCGATTATCAGCAAGTCTGGAGCAGCGTCGATGGCGAACTAGGCAAACTGATCCGGGCCCAGATCGACAAGAGCGGTTTCGTTTCGGTGGCCAAAGCCGGCGACAACAGCTTCCGCCAGATTTCCTCGGCCTCGAAACCGATCAAGACCCCGGCCGACTTGCAGGGCTACCGTATCCGGGTGCCGGTATCGCCGATGTTCACTTCGCTGTTCAAGGCGCTCGGCGCCAATCCGACCTCGATCAATTTCAACGAACTGTATACCGCGCTGCAAACCAAGCTGGTCGACGGTCAAGAAAACGGTCTGGTGGCGATTGAAGCCGGCAAGCTGTATGAAGTCCAGAAATACATCAGCCAGACCAATCACATCTGGGACCCGTTCTGGCTGCTCGGCAACCGCCGCGCCTGGGCCAATCTGCCGGACGACCTGAAGAAAATCGTGCAGCGCGAATTCGACCGCGCCAACATGGAACAACGGGCCGATGTCGACCACCTCAACGCCACCCTCAAAGACCAGTTGAGCAAGAAAGGCATCATTTTCGAAACGGCCAATCGCGACTCTTTCCGCAAAGCCTTGTCTGACGCCGGCTTTTACAAGGAGTGGCGCGACAAGTTCGGCGCCGCGCCATGGGCTGCGCTGGAGGCCACTGTAGGAAAAATGTCGTGAGCGCCGCCCACAGCATGAGCGCACCGATGCCATTCAAAGGCCCCGCCGGCCACCTGCTGACCAGCATCCAGCAATGGCTGGAAAAGTCGGTCGAGGTGGTGACTGCCAGCGTGCTGGTGGCCGAGGTGGTGCTGCTGTTCGTCGGCATTATCGCGCGCTCGGTATTTCACAGTTCGCTGATCTGGAGCGACGAACTGGCCTCGATCCTGTTCCTGTGGCTGGCGATGTTGGGCAGCGCATTGGCGGTACAACGCTCTTGCCATATGCGGCTGACCTTCTTCGTCTCCAAGCTGTCGCCACGGGCGCAAGCCTGGACCGAAACGCTGGCGGTCGGAATCACCGCCGTGCTGCTGGCCATCGTGCTGCATCCGAGCTTCGACTATGTCGAAGACCAGGGCTTCGTCGAAACCCCGGCGCTCGGCTGGAGCGGCACGGTACGCGCACTGGCATTGCCGGTCGGCTTCATCATTGCCTTCATCAGTTGCGCACTGCGGCTGATGCACCACGACAAGCGCGACATGCTGACTGTCGGCGCCTTGCTGGCAGTGATTGCCGGCGCCTGTTATCTGGGCGCGCCAGTGCTGACGGCGATGGGCCAGAGCGCATTGCCGATCTTCTTTATCGGCGTATTGGGTGCAGCAGTCATGGCCGGAGCACCGATTGCCTTCGCCTTTGCCATCGCCACCTGTGCCTACTTGCTGACGACCACCTCGACGCCGGTCGTGATCGTCGTCGGTCGCATGGATGAAGGCATGAGCAGCCTGATTCTGCTGGCAGTACCGATGTTCGTGCTGCTCGGGCAACTGGTGCATGCCACCGGACTGGCGCGGGTGATGGTGGAATTCCTGGCCTCTTTGGTCGGCCACGTGCGCGGCGGCATGTCGTATGTACTGCTCGGTGCGATGCTGCTGGTGTCCGGCATTTCCGGATCGAAGACCGCCGACATGGCGGCCGTGGCGCCGGTCCTGTTTCCCGAAATGCGCAAGCGCGGCATGCAAGACAGCGAACTGATTTCGCTCTTGGCCGCGTCCGGCGCCATGAGTGAAACCATCCCGCCGTCGCTGGTGTTGATCGCGATTGCCTCGGTCACCGGCATTTCGATTGCGGCGCTGTTCACCGCCGGTATCCTGCCGGCCTTCGTACTCGCCATCGTGCTGGCGGTAGTAGCCTGGTGGCGTGCCGGCAAGGATCACGTCGAAACCAAGCGTGCCCCACTCAAAACGGTGCTCAAGACGTTCGCGATTGCCCTGCCGGCGCTGCTGCTGCCGTTCGTGATCCGCACCGCGGTAGTCGAAGGCGTCGCCACCGCCACCGAAGTCTCCACCATCGGCATTGCCTACTCGCTGATCGTCGGCCTGATCATTTATCGCGGCAGCCTGAAGTGGCACATGGCCCTGCCGATTCTGGTACAGACCGCCGCACTCTCGGGCGCGATCCTGTTCATCGTCGGCGCCGCCAGCGCCATGGGTTGGGCCTTGACGCAATCAGGCTTTTCCCATGACCTGGCAGCACTGATGACCGTGGTTCCCGGCGGCGCTACCGGCTTCATGCTGGTCTCGATTGTGGCCTTCATCGTACTCGGCAGCGTACTCGAAGGCATCCCCGCCATCGTCCTGTTCGGCCCGCTGCTGTTCCCGATTGCGCGCCAGCTCGGCATCCATGAAATCCACTACGCCATGGTAGTCATCCTGGCCATGGGCCTCGGCGTCTTCGCCCCACCGTTCGGCCTGTGCTACTACGCCGCCTGCATCATCGGCGAAGTCAAACCGGAAGTGGCGCTCAAGCGGATTTGGTTGTATCTGGGGATGCTGTTGCTGGGCTTGATTGCGATTACGTTCATTCCCTGGATTTCTATTGGGTTTCTTTGATGGTGAGGTGGTGAAGCAAATACTTGCTTGAAGAAAAATGCCGTTCAGCTAAAAACTGAACGGCTTTTTTCTTTCGTAAGATTCTGTACCTCGGCTGGAAGAACCTATCGGGCTTTAGCACGCATTTCAAAAAAGGAGACTCGAAGTGCCTGCGCATTCTTGCCGAAATGTGCTTCGCGGTGATGTGCCGGGCATACGCAGACGACGTTTTCAATATCATCCGCGCCGCCTTCGGAAAGCGGATTGATGTGATGAATTTCACAATATGGCTGGCCAGCGGCATCGATAAATAGATCGTGCGCGCAGTCTGCCACCTCGCATTGACTCTCGGCCCGCATCTTCGCAATCGCGACCACCAAGGGATTACGGTCATACAAGGTAGTACGCCCAGTCCGTGTTTTTGGTTTGCCATCGCTTCTTACTTTGGGCTGCTGACGCTGTCTGTTATAGGCAGCCATGAGCGACGCCAAACTACGAGTAAGCAATTTCTCGACTTCCGCGCCAAACACTTCTGACTCTGCGCGTTGATCTGCATAGACATCAATGGCAGCGGCCGGAAGTACTCCCCACAAACGCTCAAATTCGGCTCGAATAGCTGCGTCGTCCAGTGTTTGCATCGTCGCATCAAAGAATTCGGACCATACCGCACGATCCATCTGCCCCGCGCCAGACATGCCCTTGCGCGGGTCCCGTGGATCGATACTGCGAAAATTCATGAGCTTGTTATAGACGCCACTGATTGCGCGTCCAGTCAACACCGACACCTTATCAACAGGCGAACCAGCTAATCGAGAAACGGCTTTGCCGTAGGTTTCCACATACGCCCACAGTCCCGCAATTGATTCGCTACGATTCCAATTCTGCCCGACCCGGGACCACATTTTCTGCAGCCGATCTGCTTCGATCTGCGTCAACTTGCTATTGGCACCAACCGGCTGCTTCAAGACCAGCATGGTTTTTAATTGCGTATCTTCACGCAACCACTCCTGTTTTAAGACCTCTTTTGATTTCGCTGCACGAATGATTTTTAGCCATACTCTCGACTGTGCAATACCCAGCTTCGACGTGTCTCTCCAAAATTGCACCGACTCTGGCTCCTCGGGCATCAGCGATACATCTGAGATGATTTCAGCATAAGCGACTACGCCCGCATCGCTGGCATTCTCCCCTACGCCTTCGGAACGCCACAGAAAAACACTATCGCCGCAGCGCATCTCTGTCGCATCCGACTCGACGAACCAAGTGATTGCTCCCGGCGTTGACTGCAGATACGCAGCGAAATCGAAAATGGATGGATTGCCTTGAAAAATCCAGGTGGTCATCACGTAGTGGCTATCGTTGAAATCAGAGCCTAGATAATGCCAAATAAATTCTAGTATTAGTAACTAAATTGACGAGAATTGATCATTATCAATCCGGCGCTAATAACCATAGCAACGCCGCAATTGAAAATGCCCGCCATAGCGAGCATTGATATAGTGCCGAATGGAGGTGTATTCAAATGTTGGCACCACCCGTAGCAGCCTCGCCACTCCGCCAACTCCCATGAAACCCAAACGGCACCCGATGCGGCAAATGCGCCAGCGCTTGCGGTCCTGCTGCGATATCCGTGGCATCGAAGATCAACAAGTCGCTGCGGTTCTCTGTGGCACGCCACACCACCGCCAATAGCCAGCCGTCAGCTTCAGGCGCATCGTCGGCGCGCGGCACAAACACCGGTTCGGAGATCACGTCGCCGGCCGGTAGTGTGTAGATCTGCCGCTGGCCGGTGTCGAAATCGAAACGGGCCAGGCTGTCGTAGAGGATGCTTTCGGCGTCGTCTCTGGGGCATGCGCTGGCGTGGCAAATATAAAAGCCGTAGCGATTGCGCCTGCCGGTGTAGCGCTCGTCAATGCGCGGAAATTCGGCGACCAGATCGTCCAGATACTCACGCTGAAAATCCCGGCCAGCGCTGGCGAGATCAAAGGTCCAGCGACACAGACGGGCTGCCATGGCTTGCGGATCACCGGGTTTGCCCTGCTCGTCGGGCAAGCCCGGGGCGACTTCGGCCTGCATCACGATGGCGACGACAGTTTCGCCGTCATCCCAGGCATTCATGACATGAAATACGTGGCAAGCGTCAGTGTCGAACCAGCGTAACGTCTCGACCGGCTGCCCTCGCTGCAATACACCCACATGCGTTCGCTTGCCGGCTTCCCACGCCAGCAGCGGCTTGCCTTGCATGGCGCGTTCGACGCTGATGGTCAGCGGCATGACGGGGAACAGTACATGTTTCTGCGTCAACATGAAGTCGTGCATCATGCTGGCATAGGGGGCATCGAAAGCCTGCAGGCTGCGCACCTTGCAATGCTGATCCAGCACGCCGTAAAGCATGCCGGTGGTGCCGGGACCTTCAGCTGAATAGGCAAAGAAATGCAGTTCGCCGGTAGCGGGATCGGCTTTCGGATGCGCGGTGCAACGACTGGTGATTTGCCCGTCAAAACTTTGATGTCCTTTCGATGCCAGCGTCTGGCTGTCGAGTTCGAACGGTTGATGCGATTCTTCCAGTGCGAACAAACGGCCGCCATGCCAGACCATGCTGGTATTGGCGGTGCCGCTGTGATTGCCGAGCGCGACGGGATCGCTGGTGGCCGGATTGCCGAAGCTGCCAAACAGCGCCCGCCCGGCCTGATGTTCCAGTTCCCATTTGGGTGTGCGAGCCCAGCGGTTGCGATAGGAAACCTGGCCGTTGGCGATGAAAAATGCGTGCACCATGCCATCCCCGGAAAACCAGTGGTAGTTGTCGTCGCGCGGCGCATATTGTGGATTGGGGCCGACCCGGTACAGCGCGCCGGACAATGCTTCAGGAATGTGGCCGCTGACGTCGAGCAGCGGTATATCGTGTTCGGTATTGATCGGGGCATAGTTGCCGGTGAAAAAATGCTGTGTCGCAGGCGGCGGTGGGTGCATGGGCTTTTCTGTGTGTTTTTTAATTGGTATCGTGCAGTTGCAAACTGCGCATGGCGGCGCCGACATAGGCCATCAGGGGCGCGTCGATGCCGGAACCGAGACGCAGTGCCGCATCCTGTTGAAATGCGTGCTGCAATTTCGCATGCAGCTTGAGATCGCCGCCGGCCTTGGCCAGCGACAGTGCTTGCCAGCGTCGCGCAAGCACCTGTATTTCAGCGCTGTCGGGCGCCAGGCCGCGCAACATGCCGTCGCGCATCGCGCCGATCAGCGGCGGCCAGGCATCGGTTTGATTGACGTAATGAGTGCGCAGCACTGCCATCTCTTCGGGACTGCAATAGGCGGCATACAAATTCAGCCGGCTGTGCGCCATGGCGTGCGCGATGAACTGGATGCCGGCCTGATCGATCCCGGTCAGCGCATGCAGTGCCGGCTCATGCCAGTGCATGGCGTGCAGCTTCATCAGCATGGCTTCATTGCCCTGCGTTTCTTCCAGCAGCAACTCAATCCAGCGGCAGGCCAGACTCATGGCGGCGCGGCTTTCCGGTGCCACGCCGGTATCGAGCATGTGTTTCAGATCTGCGCTCAACGCGGCTTTCTCGCGCTGGCGCATGGCGGTCGGCGCAGCACGTTGCGTCTTCAGCCTGGTCAACTCGTCATGACTGAAATACTTCGCGCCGGTGACCATGCTCTCCAGCGCCGTCAGCCAATCATCGACCGTCGGTGCGGTGCTGGCTTCCAACTGACGTTGCAAATCAGTGAGATGCGCTTGCAATGCCGTCGCCTGACGAATTTCCTGCGCCAGCGATGACAATTGCCGGGCCACGGCATCACGCAATCCGTCGGGGTCATCGTCAAGCATCAGCGCGATATCCTTCAGCGATACCTCCAGCCGCCGCAACGCCTGTATCCGATACAAACGCGCGATGTCTTCGGCGCCATACAGGCGGTATCCGCTCGCGGCCCGTGCCGACGGTTTCAATAAACCGATGTCATCGTAATGTCGCAGCGCGCGTACGCTCAGTCCGCTACGTCGCGCCAACTCGCCAATCTTGAACTGCATGTCTCGCTCCTCCAGTTGCAGCGATCATAGACTGTGACGTTACGAGAGGGTCAAGGGGATTTGAAATGAATATGCAGAAAGATTTGCATTCGAGGGGATTTGCATGGACGGAGAATGATGGGGCTCGCCCACATTCTGCGGGCCGCCGATTCGCTTGCAAGCGAATCCCTTCGAGCCCCGCCGTGAGCCGCGCAGGCG